>NZ_WIOK01000038.1 GCF_009467825.1 Cyclobacterium xiamenense
TTTAGCAACGTTAAAATACAAAAAAGAAAACCCCGGAAAAAGCCTAAAAGTGACTATTTTCGGGGTTTTTAAATTAAATTACCTCTATTTAATTCATTGAATATCAGTTTTTTAGGGATTCAGAAAGAAGCCCTAAAAAAAGGAGACCGGTAATCAGTCTCCTTTTTTTATGGCTTTTTCTTTTTCGGTATTAGAAGCTAAGACCGGTAGTAACTTTAAAGAACGAATCGTTTCCTTCTACCAGGTCGCCACCAGCAGACAGTCGCGCGAACGCTTTTCCATTAGGATCTGCAAACTGGATGTAGGGGCCTAACCACTGATAAACGTCTGTGGATTCGGATACGTTAGATCCACCGGAGTTGATCAGGTGTTCGTAATGAAGGCCGAGGGAAAAGAAATCGGAAGCCTTCACACCGAAGTTGGTCCAATAGTGGATGTAAGCCAGGGTTGTTCCGCCAGTAGGCGCCTCGTTTCGAAGCGGAGAGTACAGTCCGAAATAGATCTCGCCTTCTGTTTTTGCCTTATCCAAACCAATGGTCAGGTTAGGAACAATACCATCCCCGAAAATACTGGGTCCAGCTGTGCCTGAAGACAGCAAGTTACCACCGGTAACACCGATTTGCGGATTGACGCTCAATCCATCGGCTACATCGAAGTTCATACCTACACCGAATTCGGTCCAGTTACCCCAGCCACCGCCGGATCCCTGTACACCTCCTGTACCTCCGGACCAAAGGATGCCATAGAACGTAAACGCAGAGGTTTCACTGACCGCGTAGGATCCGGCAAAGAATGGATAGAAACCGAAAAACTGATCAGAATTGACGGTGATTGTGAAGTCAAACTTGTCAGATGTTTCACTCTGAGCGGTTGCTGTACCTACAGCTACGACAAAAAACAATGAAAATGCGATAATGCCTTTCATTAAAGTTGGAATGTTGATTTTTCTCATGATTTTGATAATTAAGGTTAACTTTTAAACTAGAGGTAATTCGAAATTTAATTTCAAAATAACTAGGGTGTCATTTATGGTTTCAATATTACCCTATATTTATCAAATTTGCAAAAAAAAATTTATTTTTGGTTATTTTTTTTACCACATGTGAACTTTACTGCACATATAAAGAAAATTTCAGGGGTATTGTTAGATATAAATAAAATTAAAAAAATAATCATATACCAAGGATACAGTTGAATTTCGGGAGTTACAAGCTTATAAATCAGTATTATTTTTTGTTAATATTTAACTACACAAAATTTACTATTTTTACATTATAGTATCAATTTACACATAAACGAGTGAAAAAAATGAAAAAAAACAAAAAAGCCACCGTAGGAGGACCTACTGTGGCTTAAAATCAGGATAAGAAGAATAAAATTACAAATCTTCCTCTCGTTCCAGCATCAAAATGGCGTTTTGAGGAACGATGTAATACTTTTCTCCCTCGTAAATGACCTCAAAGGCCCCGTTCATAAGAAAAACAGCCAAATCGCCTTCTTTCGCTTGCAAAGGGATGTATTTTACATTTTCTGCATGGTCCTTCCAGGGTTCTTCTTCCGCTACAGGCAGGGGAATGGGGTATCCCGGACCTGCTTTCATGATGTACCCCTGCTGTACTTTTTCTTTTTCCCGAACTCCGGGCGGCAGGTATAGCCCACTGGATGTTTTTTGATCCGGTTTCTTTAGCTTGATCAACAGGCGGTCGCCCACGATAAGGAGCTTCTTTAACTTATTTTCAGAGGTCAGTTGCATATTGGTTTGTGATTAGCAAGAGGATATAGTACCGTGTAGTGTAAAAATAATGGCATCTCCACCCGGTGAAGACGCCATTATTTTATTGGTTACAAATTGATGGAAGAATGCTTATTTTTTATCTTCTTCATTTACTTCTTCGTAGTCGACATCGGATACGCCATCTCCGGAAGCGGAATCCGATGTGGAGGCGTCTCCGGTGGGGCCACCTTGGGCGGCACCGCCTTCTGCACCCTGAGATGCGTTGTACATCTCTTGAGAGGCCGCAGTCCAGGCGGTATTCAAGGCTTCCATTCCAGCATCAATGGCCGCAATATCCTGACTTTGGTGAGCCGCTTTCAGTTTTTCCAAGGCTTCATTTACTGCCGATTTATTACTATCGGACAGCTTGTCTCCAAATTCCTTCAACTGCTTCTCGGTTTGGAAGATAAGGCTGTCTGCCTGGTTGATCTTGTCGATCTTTTCCTTCTCCGCCTTATCTGTGGCCGCATTGGCCTCAGCCTCTTTCTTCATTCGATCGATTTCCTCCTGAGAGAGTCCGGAAGAAGCTTCAATTTTGATTTTTTGCTCTTTGCCGGTTCCCTTGTCTTTTGCAGACACATTTAGAATTCCGTTGGCATCAATATCGAAGGTCACCTCAATTTGAGGTACACCCCGCGGGGCCGGTGGAATATCCGTCAACTGGAACCTACCGATGGCCCGGTTGTCCTTGGCCATGGACCGTTCTCCTTGTAGCACGTGGATATCTACGGCAGGCTGATTGTCGGCAGCGGTGGAGAAAACTTCGGACTTTTTGGTAGGAATGGTGGTATTGGATTCGATCAATTTCGTAAACACACCCCCCATGGTCTCTATCCCGAGAGATAGCGGCGTTACGTCCAGAAGCAATACGTCTTTTACTTCTCCTGTCAGCACACCACCTTGTATGGCAGCTCCTATGGCCACAACTTCGTCCGGATTTACCCCTTTCGAAGGTTTCTTGCCGAAATACTTTTCAACCTCTTCCTGAATTTTCGGGATTCGGGTAGAGCCACCAACCAGGATCACCTCGTCTATATCGGAGGGAGAAAGGCCGGCATCTTTGATGGCTTTCCGTACGGGATCCATGGATCGTCGCACCAGATCATCGGAAAGCTGCTCAAATTTTGCTCGCGAAAGGTTGCGAACCAAGTGCTTTGGACCAGATTGTGTGGCGGTAATGTACGGCAGGTTGATCTCGGTACTGGATGAACTGGAAAGCTCAATCTTCGCTTTTTCTGCGGCTTCCTTCAATCGCTGTAGGGCCATGGGATCCTTTCTCAGATCGATCTCCTCTTCTGCTTTAAACTCGTCGGCTAGCCAGTTAATGATTACCTGATCAAAATCATCGCCTCCCAGATGCACATCGCCATTGGTTGATTTCACTTCGAATACACCATCGCCCAATTCCAGAACGGATATATCAAAGGTACCTCCACCCAGGTCATACACGGCAATTTTCATGTCCTGGTTTTTCTTATCCAGTCCATAGGCAAGGGCCGCGGCTGTTGGTTCGTTGATGATTCGTTTTACGTCAAGACCGGCAATTTGACCCGCTTCTTTGGTAGCCTGCCGTTCCGAATCGTTGAAATAAGCCGGCACGGTAATTACCGCCTCGGTCACTTCCTGCCCCAGGAAATCTTCTGCCGTGGACTTCATCTTCTGAAGAATCATCGCAGATAGCTCCTGTGGGGTGTAAGACCGATCGCCGATTTTAATGGCCACGGTATCATTGGAACCCTGATCCACTTTGTAGGACGCATGTTTACGTTCTTCCGAAATTTCGGAAAACTTTTTTCCCATGAATCGTTTCACAGAAGAAATGGTATTTGACGGGTTTGTAATGGCCTGCCTTTTGGCAGGATCCCCCACTTTCCTTTCTCCATTTCCGTTGTCCAAAAATGCCACGATAGAAGGGGTTGTCCTTCTACCTTCACTGTTTTGAATGACCACGGGCTCACTACCTTCCATTACGGCGACGCAAGAGTTGGTCGTACCCAAGTCTATACCAATAATTTTTCCCATAATTATATTTATTTTATCGTTTTCGTATGTGTTACGAAAACAAGAACAACAACCAATGTGCCAAGTGGATGAATGGGCTAATTAATGCCACATTGTCATAATTTGTGACAGCTTTCGGATTCGATTTGTCAGCATTTATCCGTAATTTAACCGACCCAGTTCACTGCTTCTCGGCGGTTTCAATCTGTCTTACTTATGAAAATTACCCTTTCCGGGCTGTACATTTACCCCATTAAATCCCTGGGAGGCATTTCCCTTTCCGGCAGTAAGGTTCACCAATCTGGCCTCCAGCACGACCGTCAATGGATGTTAGTGGATGCGCAGGGAACGTTTATGAGCCAGCGAAGCCTCCCCCACATGGCTTTGCTTCAGGTCTCTCTGTCAGAAGATGGTCTATACCTCACGCACAAACTGCAGAAAGGTTCTGGCCTACACATTCCCTTCTCTGCCGATACGGGCCGGTTGCTGGAGGTCCGCATCTGGGACGATTCGGTCGATGCCCTGGAGGTAGACCCCGCTGCCGACGAATGGTTTTCGGACATGCTCCATACGTCCTGCAAACTGGTAAAAATGAGTTCCAGCCATAAACGCTGGCTAAAAAAGAAATACCAGGTCAACCAAGAGCACGTAGGATTTGCCGATAGCATGCCCTTTCTTATCATCGGCCAGTCTTCTTTGGACGACCTAAATAAACGCCTCGATACTCCTGTACCCATGGACCGCTTTCGCCCGAATATGGTATTCACCGGAGGCCCTGCTTATGTTGAAGACGGCTGGGACCAATTTTTCCTAGGGTCGGTACCTTTTAAAATCACGAAGCCCTGTGCCCGTTGTGTGATGACTACGGTAGACCAACAACGGGGAACAAAAAATCGAGAGCCACTGTATACCCTGTCCAGGTACCGGAAACTGGGGAAAAAGGTCTTGTTTGGCCAAAATGGAATCGCGCTGGACGAGGGGTACATTACATGTGGAGACGCTATTCTACCCGTTTGATTAACTGTGTAGAAAGTATACACAGTGGGGGTGAAATTTCCAAAAAACGACTCCTTTTGTACACAGCTATTCCTCCCGGGAATTTCAAAATTTAAATTTTCTCGAAGGACTCGTAGTATTTTAAATACATTTTTCTTATTATTAGGCGCTGAAAATTAGGTACAAAACAATTTATCCTTGTTTTCGGTTAACCCAAAGTAGCAGTGCACAGGAGGGATGGGATATTCCATAAAAAACAATCCTTACCTTTGGCACGAATTTTAAGTGCTTGAGGCTGAAATAAACCAACTTAATTACCCAATTGGCTATTCATAATTCAGTATCCAAGCAATAAATAATCACATTATCGTAGGGGAGATTTTTGATGGAGTTTGATGGATTATTTCAAACTAAGTAAAAATCCTATGCATTTTTCCGAATGGTAAAAATGCATAGGATCATTATGTAAAAAAAATAAAACCTAGTACATACAAACACCAACTAAATTAACATTTACATGAATACAGTTTTATACCGATTAATCCTGTGTTGCACGATGTTTTTGGCCGGATTGCCTCTACATGCGGCCAATTATTACTTCTCCAGCGAAATAGGAGATGATTCTCGAAGCTTTTCCCAAGCTCGGAATGCAGCCACTCCCTGGAAATCAATTAATAAATTGAATGCCATCATGTCGAGCCTCAGTCCTGGTGATAAGGTTTTTTTTCGTAGAGGAGATACGTTCTATGGCACCATTCGCCTGAATCGGTCAGGGAATTCAGGCGCTCCCATTACATTTGGCGCCTACGGTTCCGGAGCCGACCCGATCCTAACCACCTTTGTACGGCTCTCCAATTGGCAATCTGTAGGGAATGGTGTTTACGAGGCGTCTGATAACCGTCTTCCCGGAAAACAGGTGAACATGGTTACCATCAACGACAATCCTCAGGAAATGGGCCGTTTTCCCAATTCTAACGCCTCTAACAAAGGCTACCTTACCTATGAAGACCACTCAGGCGGCCGCTCGATCACCGACTATCAGTTATCCTCCAGTCCCAACTGGACAGGGGCGGAGGTTGTGTTGCGAAAAGTTTTCTGGATTACCGACCGGCACACCATCACTTCCCATTCCGGAAGTACCCTAAACTTCGCATCCAATCCGGAAACCCGCTACGAGCCACAGGCTGGTTACGGGTATTTTATCCAGAACCACCCAGGTACGCTGGATCGCTACGGAGAATGGTATTACAATCCCTCAACCAGGAAAATGCGGGTGTATTTTGGGTCCAATCCGGGCAATACCCGAGTGGAAGCAAGCACCCTGGATTTTATCGTCGAAAAGACCGGTCAGGCACGTCACCTTGTGTTTGAAAATTTGCATTTCAAAGGTGCAAACCGAAATGCTTTTCAATTCGAAGGAGGGAATGACATAAAACTATCGAATTGCAAAATTGACGTTTCCGGGGAAGACGGCGTCTTTTTTGCGGGCGTATCAAACTTAGTGATTGAAAACTCTGCGGTGAACTATGCCAATAATGTAGGGATGAATCTTAAGATTTCGGACGACGCCATCATACGCGGAAACTCGATTCAAAATACGTATATGTTTCCTGGACATGGTCGGAGCGGCGACGGGGTCGGACTAGCGATATTCTCAGATGGAGACAACAACCTGATCGAATACAATGAGATTAAAAGAAGTGGATACATTGGTATTCGTTTTGGCGGGGACGATACCCATGTCAGGTATAATTTTATCGATGGCTTTTGTTATACAAAAAATGACGGAGGAGGTATTTATTCCTATCAGGGGAGATTCGATAACCACAAAAATAGAAAAATCACCAACAACATTATCATCAATGGAGTGGGTGTGCGAGAAGGTACACGCATCCGTAACTTCGTAGACAAACCTCAGGCAGAAGGAATTTACCTGGATGACAATGTGACCGACGTGGAGGTATCGGGAAATACCGTGGCACATATCACCTCAAAGGGAATTTACCTCCACAACACCAACAACATCCGCGTCATCAACAATACGGTGTATGACTCCGACAACCTGATCTTCCTACGAAATGACCTCATGGGAAACCCCCTCACCAACACCACCATCGAAAACAACAAACTGCTGGCCAAGGATGCCTCCCAAGATTTTGTGCACATCTACACCCTGTTTGATGATGTGGCGCAATTGGCAAATTTCAACAACAACCAGTATTCGGCCCCTTTTTCTGACAATTACCGGTTTCGGGTCCGATACAATATGAACTCCAGTAACGAAACGAGCAAATTCTTTGATCTAAGAGGATGGCAACGCGCGTATAGTAAGGACTGGAACTCGAAAACCGGTACGCAACTGGAGGATATGTACACTGTGACAAAACAAGTAGGGTCCACCCGGTATTCCAACGGCTCCTTTAACCAGAATGCAAACATGATCACCTGTAGCGACTGTTCTACGTCCTGGGATAATGGGAGATTGGATGGTGGTTCACTTAAGATCAGCACTACCGGTACAAGCCAAACAGTGATGAGTACGGGATCCCTTAAAAGGGGAAGCTACTATTTGCTGAAATTTAGCGCAGTTGCCGATAAAAATATTCCCATCGCTTTCTTTTTGCGCCAATCGGGTTCTCCCTGGTTCGAACTTTCGTTGAGACATAACGTCGGAGTAACCTGGCAACGAGGCGAAAACGAAGTGCTGATTCAATCGCTCTCTGATGCAGAAAATTCCCGACTAGTGATGGAAATAGGCACGGGTGAGGCCGGCACAGTTTGGATGGACAATCTCGAGTTTTACGAAGTAGAGGCTTCCGTCATACGTCCTGAGGAAAAGGTGCTCTTTGAGAAAAATCCTACCAAATCGGAACGGAGTTTTTCTGCATCCGGAGGCTTTGTGGGTTTGCTCAATGAACTTTTATCCACCACCCAAACCATCCCTCCCTACTCGTCTTTATTGATGCTAAAGACAGGCAGCGGGGTAATCGAACAAGACCCGTCTGAGCCAACCGTCACGCTGGTCAAACCAGAAAGTAATCAAACTGCTCAACAGGGAGCGACGATCCTACTTGAAGCAAGTGCTTCGGTTCAGAATGCAGCGATTTCCCGTGTTGATTTTTTCAACGGATCCACCAAATTAGGCACAGCAAACGCATCTCCCTATCAATTGGCCTGGGAAAATGTTCCTCAAGGCTCGTACAATCTATCTGCCGTTGCGGTCGCAGACAACGGGCTGCAGTCCACTTCTCCCGTTGTCAGCTTTTCGGTATCTGCTACAAGTAGTAGCCCGGAAAATTCTTCCTCGTCGTACTTCCTCAATGTAGGTACCGGAGAAGCTACCATCTGGAACGGATTATCCTTTGCGGGAGAGAATGCAACCAACAACTTCTTCAGCACGTCTGATACTTTTTCCGAAAGTAACGCCAGTACCCATCCCCTATTCCAGACAGAGCGACACGGACAAAGCTTTACGTATTCGATACCGGTTCCTAATGGGACCTATTATGTGTACACGCTACACAACGAGGTCTGGTTCGGAAATCAAGGGCCTACTGCACAAGAGGGACAGCGTGTTTTTGATATTCGTATCGAAAACAATACAGTGAAAGAAGATCTGGATTTGTTTAAAGAGAACGGAAATCAACCTCTTGTACTTGCCTTCGAGGGAACAACGGTAACGGATGGGATCTTAACAATTAACTTTACTGCCTCCATAAACAACGCAACTGTATCGGGGATTGTCGTCAGTGAAACTCCCATAACTATTCCCTCCGATGATACGGCTAATTCAGGTATTTCTAAGCAACCTGGATACGATGATTACCTGATGATTAATACCGGAAGCCGAGACGATATCAGTTTTGACGGAAAGGTGTTTGTCTCGGATTACAAGACCACGTATTTTACTGGTTTCTCTCCTAACTTCAACTTCACGGTACCTGGAGAGGCATTGTTTCAAACGGAACGGTATGCCAAGAACATGAACGTCCGCATACCGGTGGAAAATGGCACCTACCAGGTCAAAACGTACCACAATGAGCTCTGGTTTGGTACGTTTGGGCCTGCGGCTGCGAGTGGAAATCGGGTCTTTGACATCTCCATTGAGGGGGAATTAAAGAAGGATGATTTCGACATCTTCTCCGAAAACGGGAACATGCCTACGGTCCTTACTTTCAATAACATTGAAGTTACGGATGGGTTCCTGGAGCTTGCCCTTTCGGCAAGTAGTGGCGATGTAAGCATCTCCGGATTGTATATCGGAAAGGCCCGCAGCACGGGAACGACTCCAGCGAATAGCCAGCAGCCCGTATTTCTTAATGCCGGAACGTTCGACGACAAGACCTATAATGGTCAACTGCACATGGGAGATCGTAAAACCAACTACTTCAGCCCATCAAACATCAACGCAAATTACACAGTCAATGGGTCTGATCTATTCCTTACGGAAAGATTTTCTCGAAATCTGGAATACAGCATACCCGTGCAAAACGGAACGTATACGGTGATCACCTACCACAATGAATTGTGGTTCGGATCCTTCGGTCCGACAGCAAAAGCGGGCAATCGGGTTTTTGATATATCCATCGAAGGGAATCGTGTAAAGTCGAATTTTGATATTTTCCGTGAAAATGGGAATAATCCCACGACCCTGACCTTTACTTCCATCAACGTAGGGGACGGCATGTTGACTATATCCATGAATGCGAGCATTAACAATGCCACGGTAGCCGGTATTGCGGTAATTCCCGAGGGAAGTTCCTCCTCGTCTAATCTGCGGCTTGCGACCGACGGAACCATGCAGTCAACCCAGGAGGGGGGAATCACGCAGACCTTAGACACCAAGGTCTATCCGAATCCTGCCACCTACCAAACCACCTTGTCCATTGGTCAGGATGTGAGCGTGCGCGAAATCTACATTCAAAGTACTTCCGGAGCTTTGGTGAAAAGCATCGATCCGAAAGCTGCTTCCGATGGCTACGGATCCTATACGCTGCCTTTGGCGGGTATGCAATCCGGCGTGTACGTGGTGACCGTTTCGGATGGAGGAAACTGGGTCAAAAAGGTCAAACTCATTGTTCAATAACAATAACAGGCCACCTGATGGCAAACAAAAAAGCCGGACGTCCACATCGTCCGGCTTTTTTTTTATTTCTTACCCCTCCTTCGAATCGTACGTTTCCAATCAGGGTTTTAATTTCTTATTCGATAGGTGTCGGTCTTTATCCCGAAGTGTTTTTTTCTCAAAATTTTTTTCCAGCGCCTGAGTCAAATCCACCCCGGTCTGGTTTGCCAGACAAATGAGTACCCACAGCACATCGGCCATTTCGTCCCCAAGATCCTTGTCCCGGTCGCTTTCCTTAAACGACTGTTCTCCGTATTTTCTGGCCATGATACGGGCTACCTCTCCCACTTCTTCTGTCAAAATGGCCATATTCGTAAGTTCATTGAAATACCGAACACCTGTGGAATTGATCCAGGCATCGACTTTTTTTTGTGCTTCTGCTAAGGTCATTTGCTTTAGTTTTGGTACGTAATTTTTCCTTGGTTTAATTCGAGAACCCGGTCTACGCTTTCCGGAACGTCCGCATCGTAGTGGCTCACAAATAACAGCGACATGCCTGTATTTTCACAAAAGTAAGAAATGGTTTGCCGAAATCGTACCCGCTGTGCCTCGTCCATGCCTTGGGACGCTTCATCCAAAACCAAGAGCTGGGGACATTTGATCATCGCTCGGGCCAACAGGCAAAACCGTTGCTCATCCAAGCTGACGCGATGAAAATTTACCGATGCCAGGTGATCCAACTGAAACGCGGCCAACCATGCGTCTGCCAGGGCTTCCTGCGATGGATCGGTTTTTTTGAACAGGCCCATGGTGTCAAACAATCCCGACAACACCACCTTTTTACAGGTCTGATTGGATGGGAAATAACGACCCAGCTCCGGTGAAACAAACCCAGTGGGCTTCTTGATCTCCCAGATACTTTCCCCTGTACCCCGCTTCCGATCAAATAGTACGATATCGTTGGCATAGGCTTGCGGATTCTCTCCCAAAACCAAACTGATAAGCGTGGATTTACCCGCCCCGTTGTGACCCCGAATCAACCAGCGCTCTCCCGGACCCACCCGCCAGTTGATTCGATCCAGTAGCAACTTGTCCTGGTACCTTATACCTACCTCACGCATCGCTATTACTTCGCGAATCCCTGACTTGAAAAAAACTTTTTTCAACAATCCCTCAAACGCATCAAAGGCGCTTTCACCCTGCATGCGCAAGGTCTCTTCCTTCGCAAGTAAACGTTTGCGGTCGGTGACGACCTCCAGCCTTCCCTGACCCAACCAGCCAAAACGACTGATGGAAGGAGGAACCTCATCTGCAGTGCTTGTCAGGACCACTTGTATGCCAGATTGAATGATTACCTGTAGTATTTCGTCGAACTGTTGGCGGGTTTTTACATCCAGTCCCGTAAGGGGCATGTCCATTAAAAACAACCGGGGGTTTTTACGTAAGGCCATGGCCAGTGCCAGTCTCCTGGTTTCTCCATTCGATAATTTGATCAGGGATTTCTCCCGGAGCTCCTGAAGCCCAAAAAGCCCAACCACCCGATCCAGGGTCCAGGGACCGGTCGCTTTTACTTCCACCTGTGCCAGGTACCTGCCCACTGTTTCTGTATCCTCGGATTCCGAACTATTGAAACGCTGCTGGTAGTAAAAGTTTTGCTGACTGGATTTATTTCGAAAGGTGTATTCCTGCGACACAAAAGCAATTAGATCCCGGAAACTATTGATTTCACCTCGCTGGCTTTGGGCTTTTTGATAACTTTCCGCAAAGGGTCTGGCAATCCGTCCTGCCACCAGGGATGTACGGCCCAAAAGCGTTTCCAGAAATGCCGTCCGCTCCTTTCCTGAACCGCCTGCTATCACCCAGGACTCTCCCTTTCTTATTCTGAAATCCAATTGCCGAAAGAGCGCTTTGCCCGAATACATGACCGTAGCCTGTTCAATTACTAAAAAATCTTCAGAGGCTTTTTCGGTAGTAATCCGATTTTCTTCCATTACTTCTACACGGTTTTAATCGATTTTTCCCGGCGCAGGACTCCCAACGCGTCGGTTTGGATGCTAGACCTTATTTTTGGAATCAATGATAATGGTTACCGGGCCGTCATTTATCAACGATACCTGCATGTTGGCGCCAAAAACTCCACATTTTACCGGCTTCCCAAGCTGTTGGGATAATTCGTCAATACAGGCTTCGTAGAGCGGAATCGCCACGTCAGGTTTTGCTGCTTTAATATAGGAGGGTCTATTTCCTTTTTTTGTGCTTGCATGTAGGGTAAACTGACTGATAAGCAGCAACTCTCCCGCCACGTCCAGCAGGCTTTTGTTCATGACGCCAGCCTCATCAGGAAAAACTCGCATGTGTACGATTTTCCGACTGATCCAGTCCAGGTCTTCCCTTGTATCGGCATCTTCGATGCCCAGCAGAATTAGCAAACCGGTCCCGATCGAGGCTTTCTCCTGCCCCGAAATCGCCACAGCTGCCTCGGAAACGCGCTGAATCACTGCAATCATGAGCTCATTTCGTGCATTTCGGAAGAGGGAATGGTTTCATTTCCGGAAAGGGTTGGCTCCCGATCCTTTACAACCATGGCCCTGGCCACCTGGGACCCATAAATGGGCTTGTATTTTTTGAACAGTCCCAAAAATGTAAGCCCCTTCATCAAAACTTTTCCCACTTCCTCCCCAAGGCGATTTTCACTACGCTCTCCCAGGAGCAGGGAAGGCTGAAAAATGCCCAGATAAGTAAAATCCATTCGTTTTAGGTCGTTTTCGACGACTCCTTTTACCTTGTTGTAAAAAACTCCAGAGCCAGCATCCGCTCCAAGCGCGCTGACATAGAAAAATCGTTTTGCGCCAAAATGCAGCACCATGCGTGCAAAACCAATCACGAAATCATGGTCTACCTGAAAGAATTTTTCCTTTGACCCAGCATTTTTAATGGTGGTACCCAGGGAGCAGAATGCAGATAGCGTTGCCTCCTCAGTCTCCAGGCTTTTAATAAGGGGCTGAAACTGACCGCTAGTATTTTGTAAGCGGATGGATTCTTGTAGATTCACTTTTTCTAACCGGTTAAAGTCTACGGTCACCTGAACAAATTTGGCGTGCTTTAGGGCCAAGTCGCGTCTACCAAAGGAAATCACCCAATCGTAGTCCGGGTTTTGGAAGAGCTGGTGGAGCAGTTGCATGCCTACCAGACCGGATGAGCCGGCTACCAGTGCTACCTTAGTCATAGCTGCCTTTCCCTTTCCCAATCCAGAAACCGCTCAATATCGGATTGAAGACTTTTGAAAATGGCCAATAACACCGTAATGTCATCAACGTAGCCGACGAAAGGTATAAAATCCGGAACCAAATCTGTTGGCAAAGCAAAATAAAATAAGCCGAGAACCAGCAATCCCAGGGAACGATTAGAGAGCCCGGAATATTGCTTATTTACGTGGGCCCGAATCATCCGGATAAAAACTTCCACCTGGTATTTCACCTGGGCAAAGGTGGGATTTTGGGAAAGCTCTTTCCACTTGAGGCTGGCTTTTTCCAGCAAATAACGTAACTTTTCCTCCGTCGCCGCGATGTGCATGGCCCGGTTCAGGTAAATCGACTTTGCCTTCTCGAAGAAGCCGTGCTCTTGTTTGTCTCTGTTCATGCCTAATTGCTACGATTGGTATGGTACGGGTTTTAGTAATAGATGCGGACTTCGTCCTTAATTCGCTTTAGCGCAAGGACGACAATGTCCTGTTCTTGTTCCAGCGATAGCTGGAAAATTGTCTTCGCCAGGTCCAGGCTTTTTTCGTTTCCATCCACTTGCTGATAGGACCGATTGATCAGCGAAAGTGTCTGCTCTACAGCCGTCCGCACCGATTCCCAGGTTTCATCCGAAAAATAGACCTGCTGGGAAAGGTTGTGATTGAATTCATTCCGTATTTCTTCTACCAATCTACTGTGCAGTTCTCCCGCCGTAAACCCCGGTTCATTGATCCTTCGAATCAAATTATTGGGAGAAATACGCTCCATTAGCAAGCACAACCGTTCCGCCGCCTGTAACCGAAGTGGGAGTAACAATTCGGTGTTCTTGGTTTTGATGTCTACCCACTTCATTTCTTTCTCCTTCTTCAAAAATGATACCGTAATGATAAACATCCCATAGATAACCAGACCGGCAGGAAGAACGATGCTCAAAAGTTGTATCAAGTATTCCATCGAAAATGTGTTTGCGGTACAATATCTAAAATAATGTCAATTTATGCTATGCCAAAAGGCTTTTCTCTCCTAATTTTGAACCATTCTTCAACACAGGACCTTTTTTGTACATGCAGATACCGGTCAATATCACTTCCAAAGCATTGGAGGAAATAAGAAATATCATTAACACCAAAAATATCCCCGAAAATTATGCACTGCGGGTTGGCGTCAAAGGCGGCGGGTGTGGGGGAGTTTCCTATGCGTTGGGTTTTGACCAGCAAAAGGAGGGTGACCAGCAATTTGACGTAGAGGGACTAATGGTCTTGATCGAAAAGAAACACGTGATGTTTCTGATGGGCATGCAAGTAGATTTCCACGAAAGTAACGAGGCCCGTGGCTTCGTCTTCAGCAATCCCAACATCCCGAAGCGGCACGATGCCTGAGTCCTTTTTGATTGGACGCTTTTCGTGCGGCTCAGCACAATCCCTCAAAACCATACTTTGCCTGAGACCAAAACCCATCCAACGCAATCATCCGTGGCTTTAAAAAAGAAATAATCCGCGGCCAATGCTCCCGGTTCAGGACGTTTACTCCCTCCAATTCTTTCCTAACCGAATATTCCGAAATGGACGTCTCATTCGACGGGGCCGACAGCCATACCCAGGATTCTCCAAGTTCGTTTTGGAATAGCGGTCGAAGGGCCTGTAATTGCTCAAAATACAATTCTCCCAACAGAGGGTCCGGATGCTGGATTTCGATGGAAATAGAAGCCCTCGATCTGTCTGCTTGCATTCGAAAGTACAAATGACGTACGCCGGTTCGGTAGTTTTGCCAATTTACCCGGCCGCCATCCGCCGAGGGAACGGGCTTCATGTACGCGCCAAATACCGTCCAAAACTCCTGTGTAAGCTTGCTTGCCTGATTCCTGGAATACATGAGGTACCCGTTTCAGCTGTAATCCTGGGGGTAATTTACCTCCACCACTGAGTAATTCACCACGCCACCTATGGCGGGATTGTGCTTTTTTATTACGACGCAGATATGGGCGGTGTCCGGGTAAACCTTTAAAATATCCTGAATCATCAGGTGTGCCAGGTGTTCCAATAATTTGACAGGAACCTGCATGTGCGCCTTTGCTATCTGATACAACTTGTAATAGTCCACGGTTTTTTTCAGATCATCGTGTAGCATGGCCTGCCGAAAGTCCGTTTCCACGTGCAAATCTACAGTAAAACGGTTCCCTAATTTTTTTTCTTCTGAAAAAACGCCATGATAGGCATGAAATTCAATGCCCTCCAAAGATACCTTGCCCATCAGTCAAATTGATCAAAAAATGATCCGGATTGTTTTTTTCCCGGACTTTCTTCCGGCTTTTTTTCGCTCGGGTGATCCGAAGCTTCTGCCTGAATGTCAGGGGAGGGCGCTTGTTTATCATCAAGACCGATCTCCGGCGGTAGGTCAGTGGAGGACTCGGCTGACAGGGGTTGTTGCCAGGTATAAGTCGTGTCTGAAGCTGCCTCATCCGATTCCTGGCGGAATGCCTTTTTTGGCTCCCTGCTCAGGGAAGCATAAAAGGAATCTTTTCGCTGCAAATCTTTGACCATTCGGGTATGAGCCCCGGCGTCGATTTCGGAAAACCCCTCCTGTACAGCTTTTACATTCTCCAGGGTTTCGCTCGCGGTCTTTTTTAGGTTTTTCAATAGATAGTCCCGTTGCGCCTGCAGTTTCTCGTAATTATCGACTAACAATTGCACGTCTTCTTTTAGGTCTTCAATGATCGTTTTGGCCTGTGATTCTGCCTGATCCACCATGTTTCGCGCTTTGGTTTTCGACTCCGCATGCAATGCATCTGCATTCATCTGGGCTTCTTTGAGGATGAGTTCGGCAGTTTTATTGGCCTGCTCAATGATGCTCGCTCCGGTATCTTCCGCAGTTTTAAGGGTTTTAAAAAGGGATTGTTCGACTTCCCTAAGTTTGGATGCCTCCTTCTCGGCTTGTTCGTACCTCGCCTTGAGGGCATTCTTTTCTTCCACCAGTTTTTCCCATTCCTGGGAAAGATAGCTCAAAAATGCCGTTACTTCCTCTTTGTCATAACCCCTGAAATTTTTTTCAAAGGTCTTTTGGCGAATATCCAAGGGTGTTATTTTCATTTCTCTGTGGTTAAATCCGGTGAATAACTGGCGAGCTTCAATGATTAATGTGTATATCCCAGACCGATACGGTACGGTCATCACTGACGGCGACCACCTGATCGTTGTAAGCGGTCCAGATTATTTTATTAATCGACGTACCATGCCCCGCATGTCTGGCTTTATCGATTACCTTCAGCAATTTGAATTCCGAGGCATCCCAAAGCTTTATTGATTTGTCCATGCTACAAGTTACAAAAAACCTTCCGTCTTCCCGAAAAGATAGGTAATTGATGGCATACATGTGCGCGGCGACGCTGGACTGCTGGCTGAAATCGGTAGTGTCCCAAAATTTCAACAGCGCATCCCGCCCCCCACTGATCAGGGTTTTGCCGTCTGGAGAATAACCAAGCGCGAATACCGAATTGCTGTGTCCTTCGAGTAGCGCCACGGGCTTCCAATCCTGCCAGGCAAATACTTTTACCTGATTATCACTGGCTCCTACACTGAATTGTTGACGAAAAGGGTCTACTGACAAGACGCGAAGGGATTTTTCGCTAATCTTCAAATGCCTTACCAGAGACTTTTCTTCGATATTCACCACTACCAGCACCCCATCTCCTGTAGCCACAAGGAGTAGATCGCCAATCACCTTCAAATCAAAAATGGCATTGGAAGTGATTTTTAGCGACCACACTTCCTTTTTGGTATCCAGGTCAATTGCGTGTATCCCTTCAAAATTCTGCCCAATAAAAAGCAGGTTTCGCTTTTTATCAACGGCCAACGCATAAACAGAATTAGGTAATTTGGCAAGTAATACCCCGTCTTTGGGTTGGCGAAGGTCCCAGGCTACCACCATCCCATCCCCTGAGCCGGTATAAAAGTGATGGGCAGAAACCCCGCCGGAAAGTGCATAAATCGAATGGTTGTGACCGCGTAACGTGTTCAGTTTATTTACTTGAATTTTTACCATATATTGCAACTTACTTGAATCACCCAGCTCATTTTGAGTAACCATGCAAACAAAAATAGAAAAAATTAACCCTTTATCTGCTTTTGCTGTAAACAATATTCATGAATCCGATACCCTCCCCATTGACTTTTTAAGCTTTCGTGAAAAACTTTCTTTGGCGACGATCAGTCATCCAAGGAAACGAATGGAATGGAAAGGTGCACGATTGGCTATTAAAGCCGCTCTGGAAAGTATCCAACTTCCCTACCCGGGATTTTACAAGGATTCTCATGGAAAGTCCCATGCAATGGATGGTTTCGGCTTTGTATCACTCACCCACCATGGGGACCTGGCAGCAGCAATTTACCACAAAGAAATGCCCGTAGGAATCGATTTGGAGCGGGTCAGGGAGAAAACCGTGCCCCTGGGACCCAAATACCTGGATCGTAAAGAAATGGACTTTTTAGGAAATGATCCTTTTCTCTATTCCCTGGCCTGGTCGGTAAAGGAAACCATCTTTAAATGCCAGGGAAGAAAGGGAATCAGCCTGCGGCAAAACATCCTGTTGCAACCCTTTACCGCTACGGATACGGTAATCAAGGGAAGAATATACGGAACCGATTTTGCGGACCACCACTATGCTGTACAAGTCATTTCGGAAAATGATGTGATTCTTACCTATACCGTGTGGTGATTTTTTCTATCTTTGTTAGCTAAACAGACAGCTTGTGCCATGCGCTACGGTGGGTGTTTTATTGTGTTCTTTCTTTGGACCTGTGCGGTCTACGGGCAAAAAATAACCAATCTGGAGTTGGTAGATGCCTTCACCGGGCAACCGTTTTCTACATCCAAACACAGTACGGCAAAAACCATGGTATTTGTATTTACCAGCTTGAACTGCCCCTATGCCAAATTGTATGAAGACAGAATTTTGGCCCTTCATCAAAAATATGGAAGCAATCACCTGGTGTTTGCGCTGGTGAACCCACACTCCTGGATGGAAGCAGAATCCCAGGAACAAATGCAACAACTTCGCTGGGCCAGGGACGCAGGCATCCCCTTTCTTATGGACCCGGACCAGGAATTTACGCGCATGTGCGGTGTCGGAAAAATCCCGGAAGCTGTCGTGATTTCCTCTGGTCCCACGGGCTATTCCATTGCCTACAAAGGAGCCATTGATAATAACGCCCAATCTGCAGAAAGCGTTTCGGTTTCTTACCTGGACAATGCCATTCAAGACATCCTCGAACGCAGAAGGCCTGGGCCCGCCGTAACCCGTGCAGTGGGCTGCACCATCCGGATCAGGCATTAATCTTCACTCAGGATGGTCAAGAGCTTTTTTATTTCCTTGCTTTTGTCAACCTCACCGATTTTATCAAATGCAAATACCAGGTTCCGCAGCATCCGTTGAATGATGTCAATCGTTTCGCAGGGTTCGTAAAAGGCGGGCTGAGGGTCCATCTTCAGGTGTTCCAGGTAATTGTTAATGTCCTGCCTCGTAAAAATCAGCCCTTTATTGAACGCATTGATGTAAAAGTTGAATTTTCCGGATTTATAGGTCAGTACAAACAAATTAGGCAGGTTAACTCCATAAATGGGGAGACCTAGCTTTCCGGCCACCAACAGGTACACCGAACAAAGGCTAATGGGGTTGCCCTTCCTCGTCTCCAAAACGGTCTTGATCATGCTGTTACCCGGACTATGAAAGTTTTTTGTGTTGGCCGAAAATTTCAAGTCATTAAACAGAACATTGTTAATCAACTTGATTTTATCGTATACCGAAAGTTCGTTTTTATAGTTGGTCCATACCTGAAAGTAAATTTGTTGCATGGTGGCATTCAACTGTTCGTACTCCAGTTCCGGGTACAAATACGTGTTGATGATCCACAGCCCTTCGAGCAGTTCCCGTTCTTCCGAGTTTTTCCAATGTGCAAGCCGCTGGTGTAGCAAATTAATCTGCAACTCATGTACCAGCTCTTCGATTTCCTTTTGCACTTCTGGATTGAACGAACTCTCCCATTTGTTTTCCAAAAAAGGGATGACCTCGTTGCCCAGAGAAATGATTTTTCCCCGCACATGTGCTTTTATCTCCTGGTCGGAATCATCCAACAGGGAAACCAGTGCATCTAATTCTCTATCTGTCAACTGACCGTCCATTTAGTATCCTTCTAACGTTGTACGCTGAGTTAAATTTACCATTATTATCTAAAACTCCCGAAAAGGTACGCCACAACTTCCTCTCAACAGCGCTTACACGAACCCCTCCATCTCCTAAATCGATTCGATTTCCTCTTTGTACGCCTTGATGGCCCTGAAAATGCCGGAAGCCACGTAGGTCTGACCCGTTTTACTGGTCAGATACCGCTCCTCGCTACTATTGGACAGAAATCCCGCCTCCACCAACACGCTCGGCATACTGGTGGTCCACAACACGTAAAAGGGTGCTTGCTTCACCCCTCTGGAGTGTCGGTTGACCCGGGTTGAAAAGTCCGTTTCTATCTTTTCTGCCAGAGACAGGCTATTGGCAAAATACGCTTTTTGCATGAGGTTAAACATCATGTAGGACTCCGGAGACTGCGGGTCAAAACCCTCGTAATTTTCCTGGTAATCGTCCTCCAACAGAATTACTGCATTCTCTCGCTTCACGATTTCAAAATTTGCATTGAAATTTTTGTTTCCCATAACAAAGGTTTCTGTACCATGGACCCTGGGCGAGGTAGTCGCATTGCAGTGAATAGAGATAAACAGATCGGCCCGGTTGCGGTTCGCAATATTGGCTCGCTCCTTCAACTCAATAAATTTATCGGTAGTGCGTGTGTAAATGACTTCCACTTCCGGGAGTAATTCCTCCACGTATCCTCCTACTTTCAATGCCAGAGCCAATACCACGTCCTTCTCCCGGGAGGTCTTCCCAATCGTCCCCGGGTCTTTCCCACCGTGACCCGCGTCAATAACTATCCTGCGTAACTTAAACTCCGTTTTTTTCTCCCCAGCCGCAGTAAACGCCGATAAAACAAAGGTGAGGGAGAGCAGGGAAATTAAAAGAATATTTTTCAACTTGGTTCGTTTCATAAACGTTAATAACCTTAACTTTACGCAAAATTTAGAAATTTTTAAAGCAAACAGAAATAATCGGTGCATTATCTTACCCGCGCTTTTCTTTCCCTTTGTACATGTACGCTTTTTGGGCCGGCAGTGTTTGGGCAGGAAACCGGAAAAAGCAGGGCTGCCGAGCGGGAGCTTACCGCCCCGGATACGCTGATTACACCCATCCAGGAAGTGGACGAGCTCCCCAGCCTTCCCGACAGCATCCTGCAGATTTCCCCGGAAGAACTGGATTCTGCGATACAGCAAGAAATCGGAGACATCACCACCACGATCAATTATTACGCCGAAGACAGTATTGTTTCCGATTTTCGCCAAAATAAGGTGTTTTTGTACAAAGGCGCCTGGTTTGAATACGGCAATATTCGTTTGGATGCGGACTACATCATTATCGACTGGGAAAATTCAGAACTGTATGCTTCCGGACTGGAGGACAGTACAGGGGTGGTGCAGGGCACGCCCGTCTTCAAGGAAGGCAACAGCATTTATGAAATTCGCCGGCACATGCGCTATAATTTCGAAAGCCAAAAAGCCCTCATCTCGGACGTGGTCACCCAACAGGACGAAGGCCTGCTTCGCGGAGAAACGGTGAAAAAAACAAAAGATGGATCGGTATACCTCAACAAAGGCTTTTATACCACCTGCGATTTGGTAGAACCTCACTGGCATATTTCCTCCTCCAAAATCAAGTCCGTTCGCGGCAAGCACGTGATTTCCGGACCGTTTAATTTGTATTTCAACAACATACCCACCCCACTGGGACTTCCTTTTGGGGTCATTCCCGATACACCGGAAGAAAAAACGTCCGGCATCATTTTTCCTTCCTATGGCGAAGAACAACGACGCGGCTTTTTCCTGCGAGACTTCGGGTATTATTTTGCTTTCAGTGATTACATACACACCCGGGTGACGGGCGAAATTTTCTCCAAAGGAGGGTATGGATTGAAGACGGCATCCGTCTATAACAAACGCTACCGATTCAAGGGAGGGCTGAATATCGACTACCAAAAATTTCAAAGCCCGGAAACAGCCGAGCAACCCCTGGAATACGACGCCTTTTGGTTTCGCTGGAACCACAACCCGGAAACCCGCGGCAATTCCCGCTTTTCTGCATCGGCCAACTTTGGCACAAAATCCTACAACGATAACATCCTGAATCCAGGCAACTTTCAACAAAACCAGCAGTCGGATTTCTCTTCCAATATTTCCTACAGCAAAACCTTCACCGGCACGCCCTTTAGCATGTCGGCGAACCTCCGTCATTCCCAAAATCAGGTAACCGATGAGGTAAACCTGTTGCTTCCAGACGTTGCCGTAAACATGAACCGGCAAAACCCGTTCCGCAACATCCGGTTCGAACCCCTGAAAACCCTAAACATCGCCTGGAATTTCAATGCACAAAACTCGATCAACAACCGAATCACTCCGGAGCTAGGCGTGGATCCCGACCTGCAGCAGCAAGTCGAGGAACTTGGGCAGCCGACAGCGCCCGATGTGCTTCCCTTTACCTTTGCGAATCTCCCGCAGCTACTACGGGACGCTGACAACGGTTTCCGGCATACGGTACCCATTTCCTCTAACTTCAGCCTCTTCCGCTTTTTTACCGGAACCGCCTCCATGAACTTTACCGAAATCTGGTACCTGGACCGGATCAACTATTACTACAACCCGGCAGAAGAGCGCCTGGACCGCATCTTGGAAAGTGGGTTTAATCGAATCAATTATTACAACTCCTCATTTAACCTTGCCACAAATATTTACGGATTTTACACCTTTAAGAAGGGGTCAAAAATTGAAGCCATCCGGCACCACATGCAGCCCACGTTTGGTTTTACCAGCACCCCGGATTTCTCGGACCCGCGCTTTGGATACTACCAGGAAGTGCAGACGAATAGCGATGGGCGGATTCAACGCCTGTCCCGGTACCAGGGGTTTATCTACGGTGGAGCCCCTATGGGTGAAGCCAAGGCGCTGAGCATCAACATCCGAAATGTGGTGGAAGCCAAGGTGCGTACGGAAAGCGATACGGCAGAAGTCGACACAAAAAAGGTACCCATTCTTCAGACGTTAAACGTGTCCACCAGCTACAACTTTGCTGTAGATTCGTTTAACCTCGCGCCCGTGAATTTCAATACCCGTACTTCCTTGTTTGACAAACGGCTATCGGTAAACCTCAGCGCTAATTTTGACCCTTATGCCACACAGACCTTTACGAACGGGGAACGACAAGTAACCCGGCGGGTGAATGCATTTGCATGGAAACGCGGACAAGGCCTCGGTACCATCCGTCGTGCTTCCCTGAATCTCAATGGCAGCATCAACCCCAGCAAAACAGAACAGTCGCCCGCAGAGGTTCGGGACGAACTCACCAACGAATTTCTGAATCAGGGGGGGCAAATGAATGATTTTGTCGAAAATGAAATAAATCGCATCGCCAATGACCCCAGCCAATACATCGACTGGTCCATACCCTGGAACATGAACTTCAGCTACAACCTCAGCTATAATAAAGCCGCTTCGGGTACGACAAACATCACCCAGGCGATAAACGTCTCCGGAGACCTTAGCCTTTCCGATAAATGGAAAATCAATTTTAATTCCGGCTACGATGTGGCCGCTGCCCGAATCACCCAAACCATGATCGGCATCGCCCGTGACCTCCATTGCTGGCAGATGAATGTAAACTGGGTACCTTTTGGCAGGTTCACTTCCTACAATATCGATATACGGGTAAAATCCAATATTCTACGCGACTTGAAAGTGTCCAGGCGAAGGTCCTTCTTTGATAGCTTCTAATCGCACCTGCCGGGCAATCCTTTGGGTAAGAACTGACCAATTCGCTCAAAAAGTACCGGGCCCGGCGCAGGAATGCCGACATACGCATACAGTCACTTCCCTTCTACCAAAGGCCCTATACACGGAGTTACTGTGCCAAATCTGATCCAAACGCCGATTCCGGCGGATCGAAAGGGAAAAAAGAAGTGGAATGTTACGTGAAAAGATGGCTGGAACTACCCTGCCGAATTTCTGCTGATCGGCATGCTCATGCAGCGGGGCCCTCCCAGCCCCCTGGATAATTCGGAAGAGGGCATTTCCAGTACCTCTACTCCAAGCTCCCGCAGCGCCCGATTGGTGTGCTTGTTGCGGTTGTAGGAAATCACTTTTCCCGGAGCGATGGTAAACACATTGGCCCCATCAAACCACTGCTCGCGCAGCGCATATTCCTGGTTTACTTTATCGGTTCCGATTACCTCCAAATCAGGAATCTCCCGCTTCAAAATCTCACGGAGCTGCTCCTTTACGTGATGCCGCTTAATATGCACCTCGGTGCCCCCGTCTTCTTTTCGGGTATACAGGGAGATTTTCTGCACGGATTGTATGGCGTCCGGATAGGTGAGCACCTTGTTTTGGTCCAATATGGTAAAAACAGTATCCAAGTGCATGAAGTTACGCTTCTTGGGCAGGTGTACCTCGTACACCCGATCGATACTACCGGAAGAGATTAGCGTTTTTGCTACGTGGTAAATCGCTTTCTCTTCGGTTCGCTCCGAGAATCCGATGGCCACAGCCTTTTCATTCAAAATGATTACATCGCCTCCTTCCAGTGAGGCGGGATTGTTGTGGCTTACTGGCGGGTAACACTTTTTGACCCTTTCCTTAAAGAGCGGATGATTTTCAAAAATCAGCCGAACCATATTCGCCTCTCGTTGCCGCTCGGGAAGGCGCATGGCAGAAAAAAGCATCCCTCCAGGTACAATGGCGGCGGTATCTCGCTGAAAGTACAGGTTGGGACAGGGTGGAATTAAAAAAGCCACGTCCAGCAGGTCTGCCAGGGAACGGCTACTGAGCTTACCGCGTACTTCGTGTACCTTTATCCCGGAAATCAAAGCCTGTACACATTCCGAAACCGACAATACGCCGAGCAGATCCTCCGTAAGGTGATCCAATCGGGATGCGGCCAGGGCTTCTTGCATCAATTGCCGCAAAAGCTGGCTATCGGTCAAAATCTCTGAGAGCAAATGCTCGAAAAAATATACCCTTGCCCCGCAGCAGTCCTGAATCAAGGTGGTAAACACATCGTGCTCCCGTTGCATCTCCTCCAGGTACGGAACGTCTTCAAATAATAGCAACTTTTTATTGTAGGGTGTCAGCCGGTCGATCTCTTTTCCCGGCCGGTGCACCAAAACCTCCCGAAGGGTTCCGTATTCTGAATCAATCATCAATTGCATACTATTAAATCTACAAAAAAATTACCATACTAGTATCTAATTGAAAAATTATACCTGGAATTAATCCCTTAAATCCAAAATATCCCTGATTTTATTGGCTTCGGTCATCTCCTGGTGTAAGCCTTCGGCATCCCCCTGTGCCAGTAGATTCCGAAAGTGGGACAGGTGTTCAAGGTAGCTGTCCAGGGCCTCCAATACGTTTTTTTTGTTTTCAAAAAATATAGGTGCCCACATATCCGGGGAACTTTTGGCGAGGCGCACGGTGGATGCAAAGCCGCTACCCGCCATGTCAAAGATGTTTTTTTCATCACGGGTCTTGTCCAAAACCGTTTTTCCCAGCACGAAGGAGGATACATGCGAAAGGTGCGACACAAAAGCCAGGTGCAAGTCATGATCGACGGGATCCATAAAGCGAAGCTTCATATTGAGCGCCTCAAAGACCTCGTAGGCCAATCCCTTCAGCTGCACGTCAGTCTTTTCCATCTCGCATAGGATCAAAACCTTACCGTCAAAGAGTTTCTCTTCAGCAGCCTGAGGGCCGGAATTTTCGGTGCCAGCAATGGGATGAACCGCCAGGTATTGTGATCGCTTGGGATGAGCGGCCATTTGCCGGCAAAGCTGATCTTTGGTGGAACCAAAATCCATAACCAGGGTGTCCGGACCTACCTGGCCCAGCGTTTGGTCCAGCAAGGCATACAAACTATCCACGGGGGTAGCCAGGACCACCAGTGAGGTATCACTATCTGGCCGTTCACGTTTTTCTCCAATCAAACCCATCTGAAGCGCTGTCTCCAAATGGAGCGGATTTTTATCGAATCCTGTTAGTTTCCAGTCCGGCCGGGATTTTTTCAATGCAAGCGCAAAGGATCCACCCAATAGTCCCAGCCCGATGATGTGTACTTTTTTCATATTAGTCGTATTTTACCAACCTGTTCAATGCTTCTTTTATCTGTTGTTCGTCCACGCAGAGGGAAAACCGAACGTATGCCGCTCCGCCACTTCCAAAGATCTCTCCCGGCGTGATGAAAATATCCTTTTCGTACAACAGCCGGTCTACCAGATCGATGGCCTTTGTACCTGAGGGCACCTTTGCCCAAACAAACATTCCTACCCCACCTTCAGCTACCTGCAAACCCAGCATGGAGGCCATCTCCAACACCAGGTATTTACGGGCTTTGTAAATGGCATTGGTGGATGTAATCCAGGATTTATCCAGGCTCAGGGCGCTGATGGCTCCTTCCTGAATACCCAAAAACATGCCCGAATCCATGTTGCTCTTTACCCGCAAAACGGCCTGCAGGTAATCCTGTCTGCCTGCCAACATGCCGACCCTCCAGCCAGGAATGTTGAACGTCTTGCTCAGGGAATTCAGTTCAAGTGCATGGTTTTTTGCTTCCGGCAACTCCAGAATGCTCATGGGCTGTTCGTTCAGGATAAAACTGTAGGGGTTATCGTGAACCAGCAGAATATCGTTTCTTCGCACAAAATTCAGCAGCTTTGCGAAGAGTTCTTTGCTCCCGGGCGCTCCGGTTGGCATGTGGGGATAGTTCACCCACATCAGCTTCACCCGCGAAAGGTCCCGGTTTTCCAGCGCTTCCCAATCGGGCTCCCACTGCGTACCTTCCAACAAGTCAAAATAGACGGGATGCGCATGAAGCAGCCGGGTCACCGAGGTATAGGTGGGATATCCCGGATTGGGAACCAGCACTTCATCTCCTTCGTTCAAAAACGCCATCGAAACGTGCATGATGCCTTCCTTCGACCCCATCAGGGGAAGAATTTCGGATTGTGGGTCCAGCGGAACCCCGTAATTTCTGGCATAAAAGTCAGCCATGGCCTTCCGCAAGCGCGGAATACCCTGGTAGGATTGGTACCCATGCGCGTCCGGGAGATCGGCGGTCCGTTTGAGCGCCTCGGTCACCCGGCGATCGGGAGGCAAATCCGGACTTCCAATCCCCATATTGATGATGGGCTTTCCAGCTTCCCGAAGTTGCTGCACTTCTTTGAGCTTTTTGGAGAAGTAATATTCCTGAACTTCCCCCAAGCGGTCTGAATATCCTTTCATCCTTTTCTGTTTTGGTAAGCCCCCAATAGTTTAACCGTTCCGTACTTCTTCTCAATCAGGTCCAACGCCTCCTCAAATTTGGATTCGTCGGCAATCAGGGTATCGATAAAAAAAGTATACTCCCAGGGTTTACTCATCACGGGAATGGATTGAATCTTGGTCAGATCCAGGTCGTAGGCACTCATCAGTGTGAGTAATTTTGCCAGAGCGCCTTTTTCGTTGCGAATGGTAATCTTCAGGCTGGCTTTGGACGGAGAGGCCTCCCTTACCGGTTGTTCCTTCTGCAGGATAATGAATCGGGTAAAGTTATTGGCGACTGTCTGTATGTCTTTCGCCAGGATTTCCAATCCGTAATACTCGGCGGCTTTGCTGCTGGCTACCGCGGCCAGTCCCGTTAGTTGCTGCTCTGCGATAATTTTAGCCACATAAGCTGTATCGACATCATCCACTGCTCGAATCGCCGGGTGTTGCGCAAAAAACTGCTTGCATTGCAGCAGGGCCATGGGGTGTGACCTGGCTTCCCGAATATCCGACAGTTGCTGCCCGGGAAGCGCCATGAGATTATGGGAGATGGGCAGGTAGTGCTCATCCACCACGTACAGGTGATGCCGGTCAATGATATCGTAATTGGGCAATATGGCGCCGGCAATGGAGTTTTCGATCGCCATTACGGCGTAGTCCACCGTGCCGTTCTCGACACTTTTCGCCACTTCCTCGAAGGTATGGTAGCCGACCGGTTCGATCTCCGCACCAAAATATTGCTGTGCCACCTGGTGATGGAACGAACCCAGCACACCCTGTATGGCTATTTTTAACTTTTTCTTCAAAACCAGTTCGTTTTATTAGCTTATTAAAACCCACCTTTCCCGCACGATGCTTGTTCCTTTCGGATACCGTCACCCTCCACGCTGGTCTGTATACACCACTGTTAGCCCGAGTAATTCACAATGCTTCCAAAAGCTGGGGTACGATTTGTTCACCACCGAAGGATCCACGATACAGAGCTGTGTCCGCGTGAGCAAGGGCATGAATGCCATGGCCATCCGGTGATCGTCGTACGTATCAATTACTACCTTGTCCGGGATGGCGCTTGCCGGAACCAGGGTAAATATACCACTTTTTCGCTCTTCCAGTCTCGCTCCAATTTTTGCCAATTCCTGCTGCAAGGCATAGATGCGGTCCGTTTCCTTGATTCGCAAACTTTCCAACCCGCTGAAATCGGAAGTTTGGCCCGTCAGGGCACAGGTTACCGCTACCGTTTGGGCCAAGTCCGGACAATGGGTAAAATCAAATGCAGGTACCCCAAGTACTGCAGTTTTTTGCAAGCGGACCCCTCCTGGCTCAAAGGTGCTTTTTACACCCAACTGGGTCATGATTTCGACAATGCGGGCATCTCCCTGCAGGCTATCCGCCTTCAATCCTTCCAAAAATAACTCACCGGAATCGGCAGCTGCCAACAGGCTAAACCAATAGCTGGCACCGGACCAATCGCTTTCGACGGAAAAGGAGGTGGGCTGGTAGTGCTGGGGAGCTATCTGAATCCGATTTCCCTCAAAAAGCGCCTGTACGCCAAACGCTTTCATTAACTCCAGGGTCATGGTAATGTAGGTCACCGAACCGACTTTCCCGCTAAGGTTTAGCGTCAAGCCCTCCGGTAGCAAGGGCGCGTTCATGAGCAATGCCGAAATGTACTGACTGCTCACATCTCCCCGGATAGTTATTTCGGCCGATTTTTGCCCGTCAAATCCGTTGATCTGTAAGGGAGGGTATCCTTCCTGCTTTAGGTAATCGATATCCGCACCGATTTCACGCAACGCATCCACCAAGATACCAATCGGTCGCTCGCACATCCGGGGGGTACCTGTCAGTATTTTCTTCTTATTATTCAACGCAGCATAGGCCGTCAGGAAACGCATGGTAGTGCCGGCATCCAACACGTCGTACACCTCTGGATCCTCCCGGAGCAATCGGATCATTGTCTGCGTATCTCTGGCCTCAGCCAGGTTGGAAAGACGGTTTTCGCCGGAGGTCAGCGCATCAATGATGAGTACCCGGTTACTTTCGCTCTTGGAAGAAGGAAGGGGGATACGGATGTTACCAAAGGTATTTTTTACCGGTAATTCGATGGTATTCATGGTGCAATTGCAGTCTATTAAAGTTTGTTGGCAGGGTGATCAGTCGGCCAAACTGTTGTAGTACGCTAGCGCTTCGATCACAGCTTCTTTTCCAACGACGATGTTGAAGTCGCAGGACCCGATTCGTTTCAACAAGGAAAAGTTCAGGGCCTCTCCATCATTTTTCTTGTCCTGAAAACAACGCTTGATGATGGCATTGAAATCGGCATCCGCGATGGAGGTTTTTCCAAACACCGCCAGCAATTTTTGCTGGATGGTGTCCAGGTCCGCGGCGGGCATGCGTAAAAACTTGTGGGACAAATACGCTTCCGTAATCATACCGATAGCGATGGCTTCGCCATGCAGCAAATGGTACGGGGTATCCAGGTAATGGGATTCGATGGCGTGGCCAATGGTATGACCAAAATTAAGAATTTTTCTCAGTCCGTCCTCCTTCGGATCTTTGTCGACTACTTCCCGCTTGATACCCACCGAAACCGCAATGATATCCTTCCAGTGCTGGCGTTGCCAGTTTTCTGTTTTTAAACTGTAAAAATAATTCTCGTTCCGGATCAGTCCATGCTTGAGCACCTCTGCATAGCCCGACCGCAATTCGGCTTCGGGTAGGGTCTGCAAAAACTCATCGCTAATCAACACGCCTTCCGGCTGATTGAAAACGCCGATGTGATTTTTAAATCCATTGAAATCAATGCCCAATTTGCCCCCCACACTGGCATCCACCTGGGAAAGTAGCGTGGTGGGAATATTGACAAAGCGAATACCTCGCTTGTAGGTGCTGGCGCAAAAGCCCCCCATATCTCCGGTTACTCCCCCTCCCAGATTGAGGATAAGGGTTTTTCTGTCAAAATTAGCATCCGTCATCCATTGCCAGATGTCCCGGCAGGTGTCCAGGTTTTTATGCACCTCCCCTGCTTCAAAGGCATGCATGGCATGCTCCGGAAGCGCTGCTGAAACAATGGGGTAGCAATGGTTGATGGTTTGACTGTCCATAAGTACCCCCAATTTCGAGTATTTTTTGGTAGTTAGGTAGCGGGGCAAGTCCAGCGAAATATCGGAAGAAAAGAGTAGTGTGTCCAAGGTTGGATTTTTTTGGTAAAGGTAAAAATTAAACCCGTCTTATTCATGGAAAAGTTGCCTGCAGATTTTCAGACCGGCAAAGGCATCCCACCGGCATTGGCCTGCTTCCAACAGCAGCTACCGGTCTCTCTTTTCGATGGAATAAAACGGGTTTAACCGTCAAACAGACTTTCCTGAAGGTAATCCTTCTCTGAGTTTTTTCTCCTGTCGTTTTACGGATTCTTCGTGAATGCAATAAAGCAATTCCTTCATAAACTTCTCGCTAAGGTTTTTCTCCACGCCCTTCTGCGTTCGTGAATCCATGACGTGCTTCCAGCGATCTGCCTGAAAAACGGTCAGGTTGTGTTCCCGCTTATGGGCCCCGATCTGATCGATGATGGAAAAGCGTTCGGCCAACAAATCCATCAATTGGTCATCCAGATGGTCTACGGCATTTCTCAAGTCCTGGAGTTTTTCGGAAGGATGCTCGGCTTGGAGCGTGTGCTTGAAATCAATCTGATCCAGGATTTCCCGCAATTGACGGGGGGTCACCTGCTGCTTGGCATCACTCCAGGCATTGTCCGGGTCGTGGTGCGTTTCGATCATCAGGCCATCCAGTCCAAAATTGATTGCCCGCTGCGCGGTTTCCAGAATCCCTGTTCTGTTTCCTACGATGTGACTCGGATCGTTGATCACCTGCATGCCTTTCCACAGTCGTTTCAAATGGATTGGCATGGACCAATTGGGCTTGTTTCGGAATTTTTTATCGTAGGCGTCGCTGAATCCCCGGTGAATTGCAGCCAACTTGTTTACGCCTACTGCTTGCAAACGCTCCAGGGCGCCTCTCCAAAGCTCCAGGTCTGGATTCATGGGGTTTTTTACCATCACGGGAATGTCCACTCCTTTCAGGGCATCGGCGATCTCCTGTACAGCAAAGGGGTTTACCGTGGTACGGGCGCCTATCCATAGAATATCGACTCCGTGCTTCAGTGCAGATTCCACGTGTGCCGTATTCCCTACCTCTGTGGTAATGGGGATGTTTAGGTGGTGGCGTACGATTTCCATCCATTTCAGTCCGTCCTCGCCGATCCCTTCGAAACTCCCGGGTCGGGTTCTTGGTTTCCAGATACCTGCCCGGAATACGTCCGGAACGGCATTGGCTTCTTTCATGTCCAGGCAAACCTTTTCGATTTGCTCCGGGGTCTCCGCACTACAAGGTCCGGCGATGATGAGGTGCTCCCTGTCCAGGCCCAAGCCCCAGTCTTTCGTTTGTAAGTGATTTTCCATTTTGATTTGAGGTTAAATAAAAAAGCCCGACTCTCTCGAATCGGGCTTCCTGTTTGTTTATCTTTTGTTATTTTTTCTCAAGACAATACGCAGCTCCGATTCGGCCGTAGGGACGAAAGTAAAAGTAAAAGAAGCTAAAGTAGGTAGCTGCGAATTTTTTCATGCATCAAATGTAAACTTTCCCCTAGTAAAAATCAAACAGTTATTCCTTTTTTTACCCAAAAAATTTCAATTTCCCGCTGCTCTTCCGCACGAACTCCTGAAATAGCGGTCTCGGTTACCTCCGTAATAACAGGTAATAAAGACTCTTGGTTTGTTTTTTTTGGATGATTTGCCATTCCGGTAAGATCGCTTACGAAAGTCCTAAATACTTGTTTATGTCCGCATGACCGACCTGCAGTGCCGTCGGCTTCACTGAAATAGAGAACACCTTCTTTCGGTTGCGTATCGACAATTGATCGCGAATTTCGGGATAGTTCTTCAGGACTTGTGTCATTTTTTTTGCCATCCGGGACTTGAGTGTCATCAGCCTGCTTCTTAGTTTACCAGTACTTCTCTCATCAAGCAGCCGTTTGCGAAGCTCGTCCAAACTTCCTGTACTTGCAAAGAACTTAAAGTAAATCTCTATAAATTCCTGGAGTTTGGCGTCCTCCATTAGTTGCTGATAGCTGAGTCCTTCCCGGTATTTCAATAGCATCAGGTAAAAAACCTTTTCATAGCCATTCGAAATGGGCAACAGGAGCTTCACCTGCCCAAAGCAAAGCCGAAAGTCCAGTTCTTCGTTGATGCAAAGATCGTAGGCAAGCACCCCAAAGATCTCCCCCCAATCCGCCGGAAAAAGTTCCTGCTTGATGGCTTCCATACTGGCTTTGGTGGCCATCAGATAAGCCATTGCTCCGGCCTTATCGCCAGCGGTAATGGCGATTTCCTGTACGCAATTTTGACAGATATCGGCCGATTTAAGTTTAAACAGCACCTCCGATTTGTCAATCGTAAAATCAAACATGCAGCCGATGCTAGGAAAATGATACCGCTCCGAGGGGGATTTCGAAGAGAAATAGCGCATGGCTGTCACCATGGCAAGCACATGATAAGCAACGGCATACGTAGGATCGGGTAGGTCAAATTGCTCCCAGCCCGAGCACTGCACAAAGGCTACCGAAGGATCGTCCGAATCAAAGGAGGCAAACCAATTGTTTTCGTTGCTTCCCCCAACAAGAAACAGGTAGCAGCGCTCTTCGTTTCCAACTTGAGCGTCCCCTTTACAATCCCTGCCTACGGCAAACAAATCCTTCCAGGTCCAGTATTCCCTGTAGGGAATCACTGCCTCTATCCGACGCAACTCCGCCGTTCCTTCAAAAAAGGGAGCTAAAAACTCGACGATTTGACCGGCAAGTGATTCGGTGCTTGCATCGGACAGGAGGTAAACTTGTATCATTTCAACCCGGGTTTAAAACGCAAAAAGGCAGCCACGGAAAAAAGCTTCCTGACTTAAGTTCATCTTCGGAAACACAACCGTTCCCCGTTAGAAAGTAGCAACTATTTTCGTTATTCTCAATCGAATGTATCGTGTCGGGTGCCAAGGGAATTCAACTGCCACTTTTTGTAAACCATTTGTACGCGACTTATAAAACCGGCCTTTTGCTGGTCAAAGACAGTCCCAATCACCGGCTTTCGGCGAGTTACCAAGCCGGAACCTGAAAAAAACACGTCCCGACCTGCCAATATTCGGTCCGGTTAGTCGCGCTTCATCAAGCAGTATCCTGCACGTCCATCCTGTCTAGCTGTATCAACAGCCTTGCCCCCCTGCGTTGAATGCGCAACGCATCGCTTACTTCGGGAAAATGCGCCAACGCTATCCGCACTTTATCGTTTATTCTGGAAACCAGCGAGTAGAGGTTTCTTCTGTAAACGCCCCGGCTGATTTCTTCCTCCAGTTGGTTTCGCAGGTACTGCTTGCTCGCATTGCTCACAAAATAACGGTGGTAGGTATCCACGTATTCACTCAGGTAACGGGGCAATGCAAGGTCTGCGTAGCTCAAGCCATTCTTGTACTTGAGCAGCATGCGGTACAGGACAGCCCCTTTTCCTCTGCCAACCGAAAACGGAATCGACTCGCCGTTGACCTCAAGGAGCATGGACAGGTCGTAAAGAACCGTCAGCCTGAGCCGGGGTTGCTCAAAGTAGGCTCCTAACTCCAGGCCAAACAGGGCTTGTCGCACCGAGTCCAGCACCGATTTCACCCCATTCAGGTAAACCAAGGCTTCCGGCTGCCGGAAAGACCGCGCTGCAATTTGCTCAACGCAGGCCTTACAGATGTAGGCCGCTTTCAATTTATGGATGACTTCGTCCTTTTTTTCCGTTAGGTCAAACATGCACCCAATGCTCTTTTCGTGAAAAAACCCGTAGGGATCGGATGTATCATCCCCAAAAAACTTCATGGCTGTCAGAATGGTAAACAGGTGGTACAGAATGGCCTGTTTGGGCAAAGCGACGCCCAGTCGTTCCCAACCGGAACATTGGACAAACCCTACCCGGGGCTGCTGTACATCAAATGCGCAAAACCAATTGTACAGATTCAATCCCTCAAAGAGAAAAACAAAATACGCGTCTTCCTCCTGATCCATCAGCTGATGCCTGGCCTGCCTGCCCACCTCAAACAAGCTGTCCCAGGTCCAGATATCCTGGGGATCTTCCAATGTGCCCCACAGGCGAAACTGAATGGAATCCGGGAAAAAATCCGGCATGGTATGCACAATCACTTCGCATAAATGCAGGGAAGGGACATCGGAAATCAGGTAGACCGTCATGGTTTTTATCGTAGGCTTTTTGCTAAAAAAAACTGCCCACTCGCTACCCGCCAGTGCATGTCAGCCACTGCCGCAACCAAAAGCCGGAGCCCGGGACAGCGGAATACTAGTAAAAAACGAACGGAATACCGATGGCGAAAAGCACCTGGTAAATAAACGGTTATTTTTTGATACAGACCGCGCTCACCTGCCATGGTATTTTCCAAGTACGTATCGTCAATAAGCAACGTACGATGTTTCCATTAGACCCTGTAACCGCCTACAAACACCCCACCCCGTTTCAGCTTTCAGGCCCGGTAGTACACCAGGACAAATTAGTTGGTACCAAATTGCCGGTAGACACAAAAATAGCTCTGGTACCTTCTAGAGCAAGGACATCCCTGTGCCCCGGAAGTCCGCAACAGGCTATCGGCCCATTGACCCTTCCAACGATCTTGCGGTGCTGGTACCGCTTTTATCAATTTGCACCATTCGATTTAAGACCGTTTACCCGGATACGTTGCCATTTGCTTGTAAGGGGCAATTGCAACCATTAAAACATGATCAACTCCCTCAAATTGGTGGGGCACCTCACAATCACCTATTGAAGTACAAGCTCAGTGGCCCCCAGGCTTCGGTAGTCTTTGGAATTACAACTCAATAAAATTACCTGTAGTCCATTCTCCGAGGCACGAAATAGCATATTATGTAGCGAATTGAGACGTTCTGGATCAGAGAAACCAAACGCATCATCAAAGACTATGGGCAAGTTTCCTCCGTAAGCAGGAGCCAGAATTTCCGCCATAGCAAGTCGTACGGCTGCCGCTACCTGTTCTTTGGTTCCTCCACTTAATTTATCGAACGCCAATCGGCCTAAATCCCTGTAGTTTGCTCGATAGATGTCCAAGCCAGTGAATTGACCCCGATCATCCGAATTGACGGCGATTTCCAGCTCCGTGCCGAAGATAAAGGAAAGATACGTTTTTACTTTTTCAGCAAAGGGCTGTGCATAATTTTTGGTCAATTCGTCTTTTTCCTGTCTAAAGAGCTCATCCAACAGCTTGATGGCGTTTGCCTCATTTTGATAGCCCTCGAAAACCGCCTGATGGTATTCATGCCTCGCAAAATCAGATTGGAGTTTTTGGTAGCTATCGCTATCCCCGTTATTGCTTAGCTTAAGCTTTTCTTCTAATCTTACCACGGAAAACTCCAACTCTCGTAACGTAGCTGACTTGGCGCCTATCGCATGCTCAGTTCGTTCAAAATCTGTTCTTAGTTTTTCCGGTTCAAGTTTTTCAATGGAAGCCTTCACTTGCTCGCAGGCCTTTTCTACGGCTTCTTTTTCAGCTCGTATTTTTTGGATTTGTTCGTCAGTATTTCCGGCTTGCGACCGTAGCAGGTTCAGTTTGGCTTTTTCTTCAGTAAGCGTACCTAGACTGGTAGTATATCTCCCAAAAACTACCGCTCGACCTTCTTCTAACCGGTTATAGGATTCTTCCTTCTGATCAATCTGGTTTTTTAACGCGTCTATTTTCTGAACCAGGTCTGATACTATTTCCTCCACTTCTTGAAGTTCCCTGGACGAATTTTGCTCATTCAATACGTCCAAGCTTTGATCGTTTGTGACAAGGTTCGCTTTTCTGATCGTGAGTTGCGACAGGGTAGAGCGAATCTCCTGAAGCTGATGCTCTTCCTCTTCAGCCTTTTTCAAAGTTGATAGTTTGTCTTTTGCTGTCTGGATACGTTTTTGCAGATATTCCCGTTCGACTATTACTTTGTCAATTTGCCCCTTATCCTGCTTTCCAAGTTTTCGTTTAAGATCTTCGAACTTTTGCCCGGCATTTTTTTCCTCTTCTGTTGCTAGTTGAAGGCTTTTGCCTCCACCAGGGAGGATTTTTAGCATGGGGCTTCCTTCGATTTCAAGGATCGTTTCTTCCGTTAGCAGCCGTTTATCGCTCAGTTTTTCACCTTGAATCGAGAGAGTATGATTCGAAGTCAATAGTTCTATTTCTGTCGCTATGGACTTTAAAATCTCCCGTTTAGACCTAAGGTTAGCCTCCAGCTCATTCCAGGTATCCAAATCTTTTCTTTCTATTTGCGGCAGATTTCCCAGCTTTTTCAGAAATTCTGATTTTTCATTTTCCAGACTTCTGATCTTATCCAATGACTTTTTGACGATCTGCTCCTCACTGGACTTCTGATGAATGGTGTTCACAAGATGTAGAAACTCTTTTTTGATGGCTTCTTTTTGCTTTTGGTCTTCCAGACCCTTTCGATTGTTTTTTGCTTCTTGAATGTGTGCTTTCAGTGCTTTCAATTCGTTTTCCTTCTTCTCGTACTCATTTTTTAAAGGAGCCAACTGATCTTCCAGCGCCACAATCGCCTCACGCAATTCTTTGATAGTATTGATGCGATCCCGGAGCTCACTTTCATGTTCCGCGTGCTTTTCCAGTTTTTGTTTTTCTTCGGCAAGGGCCACTTCCAATTGATTGAGCATGTCCATTTGAGAGCGATAGGTATCTCGCGCTATCCCCATATCCGCTAGGTCTTGTTTGAGCTGCGTGAGTTGTTCAGATTTAGCGCTAAAGCTTTTGATATCCTCCTCCATCTCCGCGATTTTGTCCTTTGTCTTTTGAAGATCTTCTTCACTCTTTGAAAGTTGCTCGTAAATGGTTTTTATGGTCGAACCTGCTTTGTACTTCCCGTTGCTTGTAAAGAGCGCATGGTATTTAGTGGAAAAATGAGTGGCGACTCGCTGATCTTTTTCAGATGCTAGCGCTACCATGACTCCGGCGTCCTGAAGTTGGTTGAGCATTTTTTCTTGCTGTGTCGCCATGATCCCACTTGGGTTGTCTCCGGATGTACCTTGCCATACCCAAAGATGGGCCCATTCGCCCTTCGCCTGGCTGTGTGTCGATGTATTTGCGCTCGAGGCAAGTAATTCATCCAGTTTTTCTTCAGCTTTGGCCCCTGTCAGTGTTTGCATACTGGCTGAGGAAATCGTACAACCGGCACCCTTCAAAAATGCCTTTTTTACTACATAAGCGGTATTGCCAAAATCCAGTTCTAATTCAACCGATGGCCCGTCTTGGGTGTAGAGCGACTGCAGGTCTCGTAATTGTTGAGAATTGCCGGAATGCTTGTAAAACAAAGCCGCGTGAATGGCCTCGGCAATGGTGCTCTTTCCTGCTTCATTGGGACCGCCTATTAAGTTGAGCTTTTCATTAAATGCTAAGGATAGCTCGCGATGCTTCTTGAAATTAGTCACTTTAATGGTGCGGATAATCATGGCTTAGAGGGCTTTGCTGGTGAAATACAATTGCTTTAAGGCTTCTCGGGCAACGGTTTCTTCTACTCCGCCTTTTTGAATGATGAAGTTTAGCTTATCGGCGACTCTTGCGATCAACGGATCTTGACTGGCGATTCGGAGTTGATCCAACTCCTCCTCTCGGGGTTCGAGCAGCACCCTGTTGGCAAGTTTGATACGAATCAGCCGTGACTGATAGGTTTCCAGACTTTTTTGAAGCCTATCCATCGCTTCTAATCCAAGACTGCCCGTCAATTCCAACTTTAGTAAGTCCTGATTTACGCGATTACCCACCCATACATTCATGGCCGATTCAAATTCCGGGAAGGCCGTGTCGCTGGTAAAATGAAAGGATTGAACCTGCCAGGAAGCAGAGGAAGTATTCAGTCGCTGAACTGTTGGAATTATTCCCCGTTCTGCCGTTACCAGGAGAATATTGCCCTGGTCATGCCGCTCTCCTTTTGGAAAGCGATCCGGCTCGGGCGTCCCGGAATACCAGCTTTTATCGTTGATTTTTTTCGTGCCGTGCCAGTCTCCCAAGGCAAGGTAATCCAAATTATCGTCCAGGGGGAGTCTGGATAAATCCAATAGGTTGGCAGCGGAAGAACCAAACTCCTCCTCATCCTCAAATTTCTCTGCTCCAAAATCGGCTACCGAACCATGGGCAAGGACAATCCGTGGTTTGTCTCCCAGTCCCGTATAAATGGAAGCATCCCGAAGCCACTGACTGAGGTCCGTGTTTTCTTTATTTCTCAAGAGGGGGCAGGGCAAAAGGATCGCCTGATCTAATTCGATGGGTTTGGCTTCCAGTAGGAGCTGTAGATTGGGAGCCAGTGCTTGTTGCTCTTGTCGATAATATGCCTGATGCCAAACGGTTCCCGGTGCTGCGTGGTCGTGATTTCCCGGGATAACGTAGACCGGCACCGGGATTTTTCCGATCGCTTGCAGGGTTTCCGAAACCAGCGCCTTGGTAGGAGTGACCGAATCCCAGAGATCTCCCGCAACTACGACAAAATCCACTCCTTCTTCGGAGGCAATTTCCCCTATTTTCAGGATGGCCTGTAGTCGGAGGTTGGAAAGATTTACTTGCTTCGTTGGGTCAGAGAGGGAAGCAAACGGCTTTCCGATTTGCCAGTCTGCGCTGTGAATAAAGGTAGTCTTCATCGGTTTTTCGTTGATAGTGAGGGATCAAGCCGGGTGTCGTGATAGCGCTTCCGTACGAAGCGAAATTTTGGGTATCCGGCTGCAAAACTACTAAAAAGAGATTTTCCTATCGATTTTTGCAAGCTTGCACTTTCATGATTTCGGTGCTTTACTCCTTCATCAGCCAAATACTGCATCTTTTTATCAGCTACTTGGTATAAGAGTAAGTTTCGTACCTGCATTAGTTCTTATTTTCAACTCTTCAATATCTCCGGACTCCTTTCCTTATACATCCCCATGTCTGAAATGTAGCGGTACTTCAAGTTTCTGATCTTTTTATATACCTCTTCCCCGCTTGCTCTGGCTGCGGATTTTGGCTTTGGTAGACTTTCCCATGAAAGCTTCGTCGTATTCCACCAAATCCTCCAGGCTGTACCGTTCATCCCGTTGCCCCATCACTTTACGGAGTTTGTGGTACATCCTGAAAACTGGTTCATAGCGTTTCATTCCCAGCTGTCGCTGGAGTTCGGATGCACTGAACCCTTTCTTGGTTGCGGTGATGAAAGTAATGGTCGTCATCCAGGTCCTGATTGATAGATTACTGCTCTGCATAACTGTACCACTCTTGATACTGGTCCTGAATCCGCAGGAAGCACATTGAAATGAAAGCTTGTTTTCAAGCCAATAATGCTTGATTCCAGTACATTTCTTACAGATGATTCCTTGCTGCATCCTTTGTACTTTGATGTATTCAATACAGGAAGCCTCGTCCGGAAACCGATTAATGAAATTGATGATGTTCATGGTCAAAACCATTTATTTTGACCTAATTTATAATGAGTTAAACCCGTACTAAAGCAATTGACACCAACTGTCAAAAAGTACTTATTGGGTTACTGGTGACTTTGCGGATATTCCTACTTTTTAAATACCTTTTAGACTTTTGCAAGCTTGCATTTTAGTTTTAAAATTAGCTCAAATCATTCTTGCTTTTCTCTTTCTCTCATCGAATTTATCCAAAGCCAAGCGTTCCCTTGATCATTCTTCATAGTAATAGGAATAGTCGATTCCTTACATAAACATCTCCCGGTCATTGATTTCGGAGGTTAGTGCCGATTCTATCAGGTGCATCAAGACACCGCTGTCCACTGTGCTGATGACCATGGCATTCATGTAGTTTCCTTTCTTGATTTTGCTCCAATCCATACATTTTTTCAGCTGTTTTTTCAGGATTAGATCCAGCCAAATTCGTGTACTTCTACCATTACCTTCCATAGAGGGATGGGCCTTATTCATTTCCGAATACTTGGAGATGATCTCTTCCAGTGTGGTTTGTGGCATGGCATCGATTTGCTGCAAGGTGCTCTTTAAGTGCTGGGCATACACAAAACGATAGCCGCCTTTGGAGATGCTTTTTTCCCGGATCTGACCTGCAAACGCATACAAGCCACCAAACAGATAGGCATGGATTTTTTGAAGACCCCTGGTGGTACGCACTTCAAATTCATTAATAAGATTACTTTCAAAAAGGGGATAGGCCTTTTTTTTGCTTTGTCCATCCAAGCTGGTGTCGCTGTAGAGAAACCAGTCTAAAAACTTGCTGGCTCTATTATTAGGGAAATGTTTGGCCAGCTCACTAATCCCATGGCTATCCAAAGTGTCTGTCAGGTATTTTTTACCATCCGCAGCGGTTAATTTCAGTCTGTGAGTGCCACTCACGAACTGAACATCTGCTTTGAGCAATTTCCTTTTGAGCCAGCGCCAATAGTTCCCTGCTTTGGTATAATCCGGCTCATCGTTTAAGATACCAACCACATCCACCACACTAAACCACCACTTAGCCTGAGCCTCACCCCAAGCGGCCCGTACCTCACGCCTCCCTGTCCGGTAGGCAGGGTCATCAAAAAAACGGATGGATAGTTTCATTTCTTAAGCTTTTTGATGATCCTATCAAAATCACTTTCATAATTTTTATCCTGAATCACCCGAAACTTATCATACTCCGCAGCTGCCTTGAGTTTGGCTTCCAGCATACTCACTTTGCCTTTATCTTTTAAGATTGGATAGTCTGAGAGCTCCAAGAAGCGATCGAGAAAAGAAGCCCATTGTTGCATATTGAATGCCATACCGCGTTGTGCATTGTTTTCGGCCAAGTCTAAATAAGCCGACACTAGTCTGTTCAATTCTGCGATGTGTTGATGATCCAAATAATTTTTGGCTAGTACCACATCGCTTTTCAGTATTTTACCATCTGGTGCCGCTTTCCAGGTTTTCAAGCCCATGTACAGCTTGGTGGCATCTGCTTCGGTATAGATGATTTCAGCTGCAGTTTTACCCGTAATGGCCCAATGGAGCTTGTTTTGTACGGCTGCAAAAAAATCCATGGTCTGTTGGCTCTCTTTATCGTAATCGGTGCTGAGGGCATAGAGGTCGGTGATTTTCTGATAAAAACGTCTTTCGCTGGCTCTGATCTCCCGGATGCGCTCGAGCAATTCATCAAAGTAATCCCGACCAAAGCTTTTGCCTTGCTTCAAGCGTTCATCATCCAATACAAAACCTTTGATGATAAATTCATTGAGGGTGGTGGTAGCCCATTTGCGAAAGTCCGTGGCTTGGATAGAATTGACCCGATACCCTACGGCCAATACGGCTTCTAAGCGGTAGAACTTAGTCTCATAGTTTTTACCGTCTTCGGCAGTTGTTTCCAAAATGGAAATAACTGAAGGCTCTTCCAACTCTCCACTATCAAAAATATTTTTAAGATGCTTGCTGACTGCAGGCACTTTGACACCAAACAACATGGACATCGCTTTTTGAGTCAACCAAAACGTACCTTTTTCAAAATATACAGAGACCTGCACCTTTTTTTCGGCTACTTGGTATAAGAGTAAGTTTCGTACTTGCATCAGTTTTTAATTTTCAACTCTCCAATATCACCTTCAATATCTCCGGACTCCTTTCCTTAAACATTCCTATGCGCTTCACCACCTCATTTTCAGGATCAGACTGTTTGATTTACTCTCTTTGATTACTTTTCAATGAAAGGTCCCCTCATTTTCACAAGGAACTGCCTCCTATAAACAGTTTTCCGCGACTTGTAATTACATACTGTTGATTGGGATCGTTTGCTTGTTCCAGAGTGTAGCCTAGCAATCTATTGTCCTTTAATGGTTTTATGTAATCGTCCCGAAAGCGTTCCTTGCTCCTATAACCTAACTTACCTGCTAATTCTTCCAAAGACATTGGAATAAGTGTCAGCAATAAGACGCTCAATAAAATCCTTGCACGTTTTTTTAAGAGCTCCCCACTTTTTTCCGGCCAACTTCCCACTTTTTGGAGTTCATCGATCGTTAAGTCATTGTTTATCAATAATCTAATATTTGTCAACTCCCCACTTTTTTCTGCCTAAGTCCTCACTAAATGAATTGCGAGTTCATTCAAATCATCTATCGATTTAAATTTCAAATCCAGGGATAATTCTTGAAGTATCTTAACTCTATCTTCACCAAGTTGCTTTTCTGTCAGCTGAGCTAGGCCTAAGAGTACTTCAGATTTTGAACCCATCTTATGAAGAAGCATCGGAACAGTACTCTTAAAGGGTTCATCTTCGATAAATACAGGATGAGCGCCACCGGTATAGATCCCTACAAACTTGTTCATGTTGCGTACACCCGATCCTATTTCATCTGCCCAAGTAGCTTCTACATAATCTCCCAATCTTTAAGAACCTCTATTTTTTTTTAATTCTACACACCCCTTTTTGTTATAAACCTCTCTGATACTTTGTAGCCTCCGGCTCTCTTTGAACCTATATACTCAATAACTCCAAGTTGTTTCAGAAGAGAGATATGACGCTCTAAGGTTTTATAAGGCTTGTCCAGCTTTTCAGCGATTTCAGAAGCTCTAATGCTTTTTTCAGTCAAAATCAATGAAACTATTTGAATCATTGATTCCTTTACTCCATCGGTTATTCCCTCGATTAATCCCTCACTTATTCCCTCATCGATAACCTTTGTTATTCCCTCAGTTATTCCCTCAGTTATTCCCTCATATTGATGTTTAACATCTGGGAAAGACAATTCTAAAATGTTGTTTGTATTCTTCCACCTAGGAATCTTGAAACCTTCTTCTTTGCAATTTCTAATCATACGGAGTGTTCCAGTTCCCAGCATTTCAATTAAGCGGTTATAATAACACATTTGTGCAATGTCAGGATTTCGAAGTATAGAGTTGTGCTCTGATTTTAAATCACTGACAGTCATATTGTTTAGAAGCCCACCATAGTTGCTTATTACCAGTCTGTTTGAAAACAATTCTATGACTAAAAAAGATTGGATAGCACCATACTCTCTGTGTACAATCGCATTTAACAAACCTTCTCTTAATGCCTTTTCTGGATACAGCTTTTTTTCTTTTCTAAGAGCACCTTCAATCACATTTTCTTTGCCAATGTGGATATCAAAATCAGAAAAAATCTCCTTTACATTTTTAAATAGGTTGCCTTTATAAATTTTATTCTCCTTAAAGCTATCACCAGATTTCGAACCAGGATGAACCACTAATTTGATAATTGACTGCGGAATGAATTGGGTAGGATTTTTGCCAAACAATACCATACAAGCGTTGGTAATATTGCCATTGACAATTAAGCCACGGCTTATCAAAAATTGTTCTGGAGAAGTGAAATTATCATTGAAACTATAATTTTTATATGCCCTGATTGAATTTTCAATTTCCCTTAAATCTAAATCATCAAGGTACGCTCCCAATACCGACCGCCGCTCCCATCTCTGCTCTGATTCGACCTGTTGGTCCAAGAGTGCAGAAATTGATTTCCCTGAGCTTGTTCGTGTTTGAGAACCCTGCCTTACATAAATTGTATTTTTAAAGTAATATGGCTTGTTAGAACCCTCCCAAACGGAGGTTTTTACCGGATTTTCAAGAGCCGTTTTGTACAGTTCTCTAATCATACTGGTAAGCATGTCCTCTGAATAGTAGCCAAACTCATGATCACTACCGTACCAAGCCATGAGGTTGGAAGTTTTAATATCAGCAGCCAGTTGATTAAATACCGGCTCTATCTGATCTTTAAGGTTTGGGTGGTTTTCCCAGTCCTGAAAAAAGGATTGCAAGCGGTTAATATCCGCAGAGCGTTGTAGCTTTAATTTATTGTAACTATCTGTCTTTAATGGTTTATCAATTAATGCAGTGAGTACATTATATTTCACCTTACGAGCCAGTTCTACTATATTCTCACGGTTAAGGTCTTGGCAATTGGTGTCCAATAAAAAGTTAAACCATCCCATTACCTCCTGATCCAATTCCAACTCAACTAGAGATTTCACCGCTTTATTAAAAGCCTTTTCATCGGTTGCCAGAGTCAAGCATTTTCCCATGCAACTATTTTTATCGGCAACGGAGTGGACGTCGAGCGTAATAGAGATTAAGCCCAGTTTTAGGTTTCCTTTATTGAAATGACTACTATCTAAAATACGAGCCAGTTTCTTTTGATTGGTTTTGGTTTTTAAAACTTTTTCATAGCGTTTTACAAGTCGATTATTCTCTGAAGTATCCAGAAGCCCATGTTCTGAAATGAATTCTGAAACAAAATCCAAACGCAATTCATGATTCGCTTTTAATAAATCTAATAAAGGGTATTTTTTGATCTCCTTCTCATTGGGCTTAGGAAATGGATGATATAAAAATATTTCTTTGCCCTTTAGCTCCATTTCGAGCTGATACTTTAGCTCAAAGTAATTTTGAGCTACCGGAATAACCTGAATACCTGATGCTTCAATTTCTTGTAATTCATCCTTAAAGGAACCATCTGCATCAAAATAGAATACCAAGTTCTTACGCTTATCCTGACCTAATATATTTTTAATTTTTTCTACTATCCCCATTTCTTACAAAATATTCAGGTTTTGATGTATTCTTTCCTTTAAATCAGTTCTAACGCCTGCTTGTTTTGCGTAGTCATTCCACGATTTAATGATCAAATTAATTTCATCTATTATTCTTTCTCCCTTCTTAATATTGTTGTCTTTAGCTATGGTCATGAGATCAGCTTTGGTTATTGCCAACCTTTTTCCATTTACGCTTAAGGTTTGCTTGTTTACCCAATGATTGGTTGCATCAAATGAGAAACACAAATCATAAGCAGGAGCCAATCGCCAAGCTTCACCTTTTTTTAAGATGAATGAAAAGTTTTTGGTATGATCATCGTAGTTGGTAGCCAATACATTAAACACCATTCTACGAAACATTTCTTCTGCTTCGGGATAGGTTAAACGCAACAAACGCATGGTTTGAAATACTTGTTCGTAGCTGTAACCATCCATATCGTTGAAGTTGTAATGCTGTAAGCCACACAATGATTGGATATGATGCTTGGTATTACCTTCCCTGTCAAAGCGTTTGGTCATAAAATGTGCACGACCATTTTCCTCTAGCAGCTCACATTCGCTAATGGTAATTCCGCATTCCTTTGCCATTAAATAATAGGCATACTCCACACGGCCCCAGCCTGAACTTTCTCCAAATTGTTCACCACTAACACCATCTAATTTTAGTAACCAATGTTCAAACCCCTTGGGCACGTTCCCTTGGCCCGATCGCACTTCTTTGGTTTTTTGGTTGTAAGCAATTACCGCCTTAGGGCGGGCACCGCCTGCTGAGGTTCCTATCTTCAAAATCTCCATCATGGCCTTTTCTTCGTGTTTACCGATATTGGTTAAGAAGGCCTCTCGCTCATTGAGCATCCTTTTTGCTACATCAACCAAACTGTCAAGCTCTAGAGAAAAACTGCTTTTGTTTGTTTTAATTTGGGCCGGTTCAAACTCTAAGGCCCCCATTCCCCTTGAGCCTATAAAGCATAATTTCTCAACCGGATTCATACTGTTATCGGGACGTCCTTGTTGGGCCAGCCAAATATTAATTAGCCTGTTACCATATTTATCTGGTAGTCAATGCTATTAAGTTAAGAAAAAAATGGCCTCTTGAGACAAAATAAGCCGATTTTCCTTATGAAAACCGGCCTACTTTAGGTAAATTATGTTGTCTTA
>NZ_WIOK01000039.1 GCF_009467825.1 Cyclobacterium xiamenense
GGGTACCCTTGGGAAATAAGACAACTAAGGAGGTAATATCAAATAAATGAGTTAACTTAACGACTGATACTTTTGGTCCAACATATGGGGAGTATTATAGGGGAGGTTATTTGATATCACTCTTGATTTTTTTACATAATGATTTTTAGATAGTTAAAAATAAATACCGTCATTCAGATTGCTGCGTTTAAAAAAAGTTAATTCTACCGATGACGTAATTTTACCAGCCTCTGTATCTTGTGTTTTTTGCGTGTACGATGCACAATGAATCAAGCCGCCGCATGCGTAGCGAACCCGTTGCGGCCGCTGCGAAAAATACGAGGCGACAGGTGATACCCTGCCCCTTTCTTTTCTTTTGGTTTTTTTATACCGGCTAATTTCGGAACTTTGGGCCGAAATAGGGAGGCATGAAAAAAATAGACTTTACATCACTGATACTGCTGGAAACGGAGGATTACATCATCGTCAACAAACCTCCCTACTTCGCTACGTTGGAAGACCGGCATGAAGCGCAAAACATGCTTGCCATCGGGAAGGAGTATTGGGAAGACTTGCAGGTCTGCCACCGGCTGGATAAGGAAACCTCCGGCTGCCTGGTCTTTGCCAAAAACCCCGAAGCCTACCGGCACATCGCCCTGCAATTCGAAGACCGTACCGTAGAAAAAGTGTACCATGCCGTAGCCGAGGGCATTCACGATCTTGATGGCGTTTTGGTAGACCGCAACCTGACGGCCAGCAACAAGGGGATTGCCCGCATTGCGGCACAGGGAAAACCGGCGCAAACGCTCTTCAAAACCCTAAAAACCTATTTTACCCACAGCCTGATCGCCTGCAAGCCGATCACCGGCAGGTTGCACCAAATCCGGGTACACCTGGCCTATCTGGGTGCTCCTATATGTGGGGATACGCTGTATGGCGGCAAGCCCCTCTACCTGTCCCAGCTCAAGCGGAAGTTTAACCTGAAAAAAGATACCGAAGAACGTCCCATCATGCAGCGGGTTTCCCTACACGCCCGTTCCATTAGTTTTCAAAACCTGGCCGGTGAGCCCATCACTGCGGAAGCCCCTTACCCCAAGGATTTTGCGGTATTGATCAAGCAATTAGAGAAGACCAGTTAGTAGCAGCGGGATTAACGGAAGAGTGGGGTCCAGGATACCGCTGGAAAGCTAATGCCAGGAACAATCGGTTACAAATACTCCGGCTGCGCCTTCTGATTACCCAGGGCTACGATAGTGCACCGATAAAGGGAGCGAATTGAGTCTCCAGAAAACCGGATTTTCTATTTCTAATCCGGTAATTCAAGCGGTCACCTAACTAAAGGAAATCACAATTACTCTCAAAAGCCGCTAATTAGCTTAGATAGCATTTTGCAAAACTCAAAAAGGCCAGTGTTAAAAAGGTACGGTGCCCGGCTGGAAAAGGAATTCGGCGGTCAATTGGGTTTTTAACTTTTGTCACTTTTTGCTTCAGAGCATGTCCCGAGCAGCCAGCGAATCGGGGGCAAAAAGTAACCAAAAACCCCGCCGCTGTGCATCTTTTAGCTAAAATACGGACGCCCCCCGCGCATAGGCAAACTCCTCAGGTTTTGGTAATAAAAGCTCGTTAAGAAAGGCAATTACAAACCAAAACCATCGTCAAACATGCCTCTGCCCTTCCCTTCCCTCCGTCCGAATTTCTTAACGCCAAAATCTGCAAGGCGGAAATTTATCTCCTCTATCTAGTTTAGTGTAGCAAATCCAACTCATAAAACCTTGATCCCTTTATTACAAGTAGCTACCATCTTTGACGAAACGGCTTGGAAAGAGTCAATTGCAAAGGCCGGCAGAAAAGCGAGCCTGTCCTGAATTTACTCAGGAGGGTGTGGGGATTTCGAGGGGAAGGGTTTTTATCTTGATCTCCTGCCTACAGGTTTGGTATTTCCAGGCCCAAAAGTAGGAAGAAGAATCAGCGACCACTAAATAGAACCATTGTCCTTCGGCAGCCCTAATCAAGGCAATCAGAACTAAAAATTCGAAAACGAGGGAACAAAAGCATTAACGGAAACAACTTAATCTCCCAACTTGCAATTGGACTCGCAGATTCAGGGGTGTCAAAAGCTATCCACACCGGGCTGTGCCCCCGAAAGAAAGACTTGCACAGAGCAGAGCTATCCCATTCATTTCTCCAAATCAAATCGAATCACCTTATACCTCAATTGACTTTCATCAAAATCCGGATGATATTCGTTGTTTATCGAGACATACAACCCATCCTTTCCTACAAAATGATTGAGACCTGGCAGGTTTTGCACTGGCGTAACCGGGATTCTAGCTTCCCTAACGAGTAAGTGATTTCCTAATATTAAAGCGGATATCATCCGAGCTGCCTAAAATATGCGGCTGGGATCAATCGTGAAAGGTTAGTCATTTCAGCCCGGTCCCTTTTACCTCCACTTCATACCTTTGATGAAAAACAAATTCCATTACCCCCATTTTATTTGTAAATTGAACCATGGACGAAAATCGCTCCAACAGCGTAAATGAACCCGCAGCGGAATACGGGCCCTATTCCTATGCCGACTACCTACGTTGGGACCTGGAAGAGAGGATGGAAATCATCAAGGGGCGGTATTTTAAAATGAATGCCGCTCCCAAAAGGCTGCACCAAAAAATATCCCTGCACATAGCCACCGAATTGTACCAATTCTTAAAAGGTAAGCCCTGTGAAGTCTATGAAGCTCCCTTTGATGTGCGCTTACCGGTAAAATCATTGAAGAACGAAGAAATTTTCACCGTGGTGCAGCCGGATATTTGTGTGATTTGCGATCCAAAAAAACTGGATGAGGCCGGTTGCCTGGGAGCGCCGGAACTAATCATCGAAATTCTTTCCCCGGGGAATAACAAAAAGGAACTCCAATATAAATACGAAGTCTACGAAGAAAGTGGGGTGAAGGAATACTGGATCATTCATCCGAATGAGCAGACCCTGCTGGTGTATACACTCAAAGCGGACAAGTATGTACCCTCCCGGTTATTTACCAGTGGAGATAGCGTCAAATCAGCATGCATCGAAGGATTTGTGCTGGATTTGGAATCGCTTTTTAAGGAAATGGATTAGCGAGCGAGTAGACCTGTCAGGTTTTGGAAACCTGACAGGTCTGAAACCAGACAAGGCTTCTCCAACAAGCGTATTCTTGTGAAAATAAGGCAGTAAACTTTAGATTCCTTTGCAATTGATGGAATTAACTTCTATCTTTGTGTCCCTTTTTGAGGGTGAAATGTATTTAACAAGCTAATTATTAAACGTTTACACAGTGAATACTTTAAGCTATAAGACCATATCAGCGAACGATGCCACGGTGGATAAAAATTGGGTGGTAGTGGATGCCCAATCCCAAATCCTGGGCCGGTTTGCGAGTGAAGTGGCAAAAATGTTGAGAGGGAAGCACAAGCCAAACTTTACCCCTCATGTGGACTGTGGTGACAACGTGATTGTCATCAACGCCGAGAAAATCAGGCTTACAGGCAAGAAATGGAACGAAAAGGTGTACGTTCGTCATACAGGATACCCGGGAGGACAGCGCATCGCTACCCCAAAAATCCTGATGGAGAAGGCTCCCCGGACCCTGGTAGAAAAAGCCGTTAAAGGCATGCTGCCAAAAAACCGACTGGGCAGGAAAATGTACACCAACCTGTACGTATATGCCGGTTCAGAACATCCCCACAGCGCACAGCAACCAAAAGAAGTAAAACTTTAATGCCAGCCATCCATGGAAGTAATTAACAAAATCGGAAGAAGAAAAGAATCGGTAGCCAGAATCTACATGAAGGCCGGAAACGGTGCCATTACGGTTAACAAACGGGCACTGGACAAGTATTTCCCCTTTGAGTTGCACCAAATTGTGGTGAAGCAACCCTTGGTATTGGTCAACGAAGACGGAGCCTTCGACATCACTATCAACGTAGACGGAGGAGGAATCAGTGGACAGGCCGAAGCCATCCGCATGGCGATTTCCCGGGCGCTTTGCGAGATCAACGAAGAGCACCGCGGACCGTTGAAAAAAGAAGGATTCCTGACCCGAGATTCCCGAATGGTGGAACGTAAAAAAGCAGGACGAAGAAAAGCACGAAGAAGATTCCAGTTCTCCAAACGATAATTTGGATCATTCTTTCCACAAACTAGAAAACAACAATTTTATTAAATGGCCAATATAGAATATAAAGACTTACTGGATGCTGGTGTTCACTTCGGACACTTAACAAGAAAGTGGGACCCTAGAATGGCACCCTATATCTTCATGGAGAAGAATGGGATCCATATCATCGACCTAAACAAAACGCTCGTTTGCCTTGAAGAAGCATCCAACGCAATCAAGCAGATCGTTCGCTCAGGCAAAAAAGTCATGTTTGTAGCGACGAAGAAACAAGCCAAGGACCTGGTAGCCGAGGAAGCCAGAAGGCTCAAAATGCCCTTTGTCACAGAAAGGTGGCTAGGCGGCATGATGACCAACTTTGCGACCATCCGAAAGTCCCTGAAGAAAATGTCCTCCATCGACAAAATGTCCAAGGACGAAACCTTCAACAACCTGGCTAAAAAAGAGCGGTTGATGATCAGCCGCCAACGGGACAAACTGGAAAACGTACTGGGTGGCATCGCTGACCTTACCCGTCTTCCCGCAGCCCTATTTATCGTAGACATCAAACGGGAGCACATTGCGCTCTCCGAGGCCAAAAAGCTTGGCATACCTGTATTCGCATTGGTGGATACCAACTCCAACCCCAACGAGGTGGACTTTCCGATTCCTGCCAATGACGATGCGTTTAAATCCATTTCACTCCTGGTGAAAGCTTTCGGTGCAGCCATTGAAGAGGGTTTGTCTGAACGTAAAAAAGACAAAGACGAAGCCAAACTCTCCGAAGAGGAGGAAGCAAAAAAAGCGGCCGACGCTGAAACCAACGAATAATCCACTTTGACATTGTCGCAATAAAAATTGGACACGGGCAAGGGCCTCGTGTTCAATTTTTGTTTTACTGTCACCACCTAATTTTCAATCAACAAAAAATACATAGACCAATGGCTATTACTGCACAAGAGGTAAACAAATTGAGACAAAAGACCGGCGCCGGGATGATGGACTGTAAAAAAGCCCTAACCGAAGCAGAAGGGGATTTTGAAAAAGCTATTGACATCCTGAGAAAAAAAGGACAGAAAGTGTCCGCTTCCCGGGCAGACAGGGAAACCAAAGAAGGCGTGGTCGCCACGCATGTCAGTGCGGATGGCAAAACCGGCACGCTGATCTCCCTCACCTGTGAGACCGACTTTGTCGCCAAAAACGAGGAATTTGGAAGCTTTGCCAATGCCATTTTGGAGGCCGCCGTTAGCGCCAATGCCGACTCCATTGATGCGGTAATGGCCCTGCCCTTTGAAGGAATTACCATCGGTGAGAAAATCACCGAAATGACCGGCAAGATCGGCGAAAAAATTGAAGTTTCGCACCTGGAAATAGTTAGCGGAGAGGCCGTAGAACCCTACATACATTCCAATGGAAAATTGGGTGTATTGGTAGCCCTTAACCAGTCCGGAGAAGCCGTTTCCGATGCCGGAAAGGACGTGGCCATGCAAATTGCGGCCATGAATCCCGTCGCGATAGACAAAGACGGCGTGGATGCTTCGCTCGTAGAACGAGAAATTGAGGTAGGCAAAGAGCAGGCAAGGCAGGAAGGCAAACCCGAAGCCATGCTGGAGAAAATCGCCCTGGGAAAACTAAACAAATTTTACAAGGAAAACACCCTGCTTAGCCAGACCTTTGTAAAGGATCCCGGAAAGACCATCGCCCAATACCTGGAAAGTGTCAATAAAGGCCTGACGGTAGTGGATTTCAAGCGTATTTCCATTGGCTAATTGCCTTTAACAAACCATTATAAAATCAAAACCTGGCCCTTTGTGGTCAGGTTTTTTTCGTTTTGGGCAAAATCCCAATCGCGTTCTTCCGCTGCACCGGGATTTCATCCTTTTCAGCTTTGCCGGGTATTTTCCCTACCTCCTAGGTTAGGTTGGCCCGATTAACCAATACCTGATCAGCCTGATATCTCAATTAAAGCAAATCTAAGGTGATAAGGGGGAATTATAGTCGTTTGGCTCTACGGAATCCAAAAGCCTGACGGTCTATCAACCCGATTACATTTTTTAATTTTCGCTAAAAATCACATTTTCAGCAATTCTCCCTATACCAAAGGGGGCTGGGGGATTTAAAGACGAAAATAGCCCCGTCCTGAAATAGGCTTACGCAAAAAATGCGGTAAATGGAAAAAAAGAGTAAACCTAATATAGGATAATGGTGCGTGACCCGGCCTGAAACTGGTCAAAATACAAAAAAATCCCCCTTGCCCCCTTGATAATGGGGAATTATAGTCGTTTGGCTCTACGGAATCCGAAAGCCTGACGGTCTATCAACCCGATTACAATTTTTAATTTTCGCTAAAAATCAGATTTTCAGCAATTCTCCCTATACCAAAGGGGGCTAGGGGATTTAAAGACGAAAATAGCCCCGACCTGAAAAAAGTTTACAGATTATGGTTTAAATCAACCCCGCCTGCTGAAGCATTTTTTGGTGGTCAAAGGCAAGTTCGGGAAGATCGCTGAGCGAAAACCAGGCCACCTCGCTACTATCCGAGCCCGCACGAGCTGTGGCCGGCTGCGTAAGGGTAAATAAAAAAGCAACGCTTACCATCCAGCCTCTGGGATCCCTGCCCTTCTCTCCAAATACTCCTACCATTTTCCCTTCCGACACATCCAGGTCAGTTTCCTCCTTCAACTCCCGCCTACAGGCCTGTTCGGGCAATTCGTATTCCTCCACAAATCCTCCCGGCAGGGCCCATTTGCCTTGAAACGGAGGGTTTTTTCGCTTGATTAGCAAAACACGGTTTTTCGACACATCGTGTACCAGCGCATCGCTGCTCAGCGCAGGGCGGGGATAGGCGTATTCGTACATATTCGATTTAGGGTTGGTTTTTCTGGCCTAAGCTACACAAAAATCGTGCAACCCCACAGGTCGTCCTTCCAAGCTAAGAAAGGTTTCATTCCTATTTTTTGAATTTGAAAAAAATCCCACTCAGCGAGGTCAGCACGGTAATCAGGAAAAACAACAGGCTAAAGGCAACGGCGACGTTTCGATCAATGCCCACCAGATCGTGCGCATACACAAATACCAATTCCCTGGCCCCTACACCACCGATGGTCAGCGGCAACACCGATACCGTGCTCGAAACCAGAAAGACAAAGAGGTAAGTAACAAATTGGTGTTCCACTTCCAGGGCCGCCAGGAGAAAATAGGCGCTGAACAGCTGCAATACCTGGTTTAAAAAAGAGTAGCCGGTACTTACCGGAATGGAGGACATAAACGGGCGAAAAAAAAGATACATGACCAAATAAAAGCCGAATGGAAGTGTGGCCATGGCCAGCAAGCCCAGCCAAAACGGCGAGATGGGAAGGCTCCAGTCCAGGTCCAAAAAAAGCATGAGCCCAAACATCAGCCAAAGCAGCACGGCCAGGCCATTGCCCCGGTCCAGCAGCACGCAATGGATCAACTTCTTCACCGATGCCCCGTGAGTTTTATTGAGCAAATACACCTTGTATCCGTCTCCACCGATTCCCCCGGGCAGAAACAGGTTGTAAAACATGCCTATCGCATACAATTTCAGGTTTTTGGATTGGGGCAGGTGCAGGCCAATATCAAAAAAATAGCGGTTTAACCGAAAAGCGCTAAACACCTTGGATACGATAAAAAACAGCCAGGCGAGGGCCAACCAGCCCGGGTGTGCCGATTGGATGACCCGCCAGGTGGTCTTTGTATCGATTTTATTAAAAACCACATACAGGGCAATTCCCGTCAGGAGAATTTTAAGGAAAAGTTTAAGTCGTTTTTTGCCCACCTTGATGAATGGCTTTCACGGTATACGTTTTTTTATTCTGCGACTCAAAGTAGGTACGGACGATAATTTCGGCCACGATACCGGTGGTAATCAGCTGCACCCCACCCAGGACCAAAATAAAGCCCACCAACAGTATGGGGCGACCCCAGATATCCTCTCCCAGCAATTTCAGGATAAGCAGGTAAATGTTTACCAATACACCAACGGCAAACGAGAGCAAGCCCAGCGTACCGAAAATATGGATGGGCCGCTGAAAGTACTTTTGAAAAAAAAGCATCAGGATCAGGTCGGCAATCACTTTGAAGGTGCGGCTTAAGCCATATTTGGAGGTGCCGTGGATGCGCGGATGGTGCTTCACATCCACTTCCGTCATGCGGGCACCTTCCTGCCGTGCAAGCACCGGAATGAAGCGGTGCAATTCTCCGTACAAGCCCATGTTTTGGGCAATGTGCGCCTTGTAGATCCGCAGACTGCAGCCGTAATCGGACAGGTACACCTTGGTGGTGGTGCGGATCAGCCAATTGGCCATTTTGCTGGGCAATTTCCGAAGCACAAAGCCATCCTGCCGGTTGGCCCTTCTGCCGGCCACCACGTCCCAGTCTTCGTTTTTGGCCAGATCCAGCATCATGGGTATATCGCTGGGGTCGTTTTGCAAGTCCCCATCCATGGTCACGATGTACTGCCCGTTGGAATGATCGATGCCTGCCGCCAACGCCGTTGTCTGTCCGTAATTCTTGTTGAAGATGAGCACGCGCGTGTGTTCATTGGCGAGGGCCTTCATTTTCTCCACAGAGCGGTCCGTCGATCCATCGTCCACCAGGATGAGCTCGTAAGCGATGGAAGACAGTGCGGCGTAGATTGCTTCCAGTAAGGGGGGAATGTTTCCTTCTTCGTTAAACACGGTAACAACTACCGAAATCTCTGGTTGGGCCATACAACAAAATTTCAACGAAATTACGGTTTTTTGAAAGCGGGGGCAAATGGAGCCGCAAAAACATTCCCGAAGGCCAAACCCGCCGCCTTGCCAGGGCTTTTCCAGCTGTTGCCGCAGCCGGTAAAATTCCTTATATTGAAAACGAAAACCAGAAAACGCTGGAGATCCCTTTTTTATCAAACCAAACGAGAAAACCCAATGAACACGCATTCCAGACGAAATGCCCTAAAGACCCTGGCGCTTGGCAGCAGCCTTGCCCTGGTGAACCCCCTACAACTCCTGGCCCGTTCCAGGAAAGAGAAAATCGGTGTGGCACTGGTAGGGTTGGGCTATTACAGCACCGACCTTCTGGCCCCGGCCTTGCAGCAAACCGAGCATTGTTACCTGGCCGGAGTTGTCACCGGCACCCCATCCAAGGCCGAGGCCTGGAAGGAAAAATACCAGATACCCGAGAAAAACATCTACACTTACGAAAACTTTGATCGCATCGCGGACAATCCGGATATAGACGTGGTTTACGTGGTGCTGCCTCCCTCCATGCACGCCGAATACACCATCCGCGCTGCCAACGCCGGCAAGCATGTCTGGTGCGAAAAACCCATGGCGGTGACCAGCAAGGAATGTCAACGCATGATCGACGCCTGCAAGAAAAACAAGGTGCAGTTGACCATTGGCTACCGCCTGCAGCACGAGCCCAATACCCAGGAATACCGTTCCATTGTGCAACAAAACAAACTGGGGAGCGTCAACTACGTGGACTGCGCTGCCGGCTACCGGGAAAACCGAACCGACCACTGGAAGCAAAAGAAAGAAATGGGTGGCGGCGTCATTTACGATATGGGGGTATATTCCATACAAGGAGCCCGCCTGGGCACCCATATGGAACCGATCGCGGTGGTGTCGGCATCGGCCATCTCCACCCGTCCGGACATCTACAAAGACGGCCTTGCCGATGTGGTGACTGCCAAGCTGGAGTTTCCGGGGGGTGTTTTTGCCGACATCAAAACCAGCTTTGCCGAAAGCGTGAATTATCTGACCATTGAATGTGCAGAAGGCAACATTGAAATGCAGCCCTACTCTGCCTATGCGGGAGTGAAAGGAAAAAGCCCATTGGGAGAGATCAATCATCCCTACCAGGTGCCCTGGCAGCAAGCCAAACAGATGGACGACGATGCCCTGGCTATTCTGGAAAACAAAGCGCCGCTGGTACCCGGAGAAGAAGGCTTGCGGGACATCGCCATCGTGGAAGCCATTTTGAAATCCGCAGAAAAAGGCAAACGCGTAAAAATCTAATGAAACTCCTGCTTTTGGGAAGGCGTTTCTTCCCAAAAGCAGTATTTTTTCTTACTTTCGCACCTCCTTTTTTACTTCATGAAACAACCGCTGCATTGGACAAACGGCTTTTCCTTGCCCCTGATCGCCTTCCTGCTGCTGATCGCACCGTTTGCCCTGGATTTTCATCTGCATTATCCGGACGAAATGTATTACACAGACGCCGCCTTGCAAATGATGCAAAACGGGGACTACCTGACCACCTATCTGGGAAACGGGGAGCTGCGTTTCAAGAAACCCATCCTTACTTATTGGGCCGTACTGGCGGGATTTGAAACGGTAGGCGTTTCCGCCCTGGCCTCCCGACTGCTGTTTTTGCTGGCAGGGGCTGCCTTGATTCCCCTGGTATACCTGATCGCCCGGATGGCCGGCGGTGACAACCGTCTGCCGCAGTGGTCGGCCTGGATCGCGGCCACGCATCCGGTACTGGTTTTCAGCAGCACGCGCTCCATTCCGGATATTTTACTGGCGTTTTTTGTTACCCTGGCAGCCCTGGGAGTAACGGGACTGCTTCGATTCGGTGAGGATGCCCCGAAACGGTACCTATGGTTGTTTTATCTGAGCCTTGGGCTGGCGTTTGAGGTAAAGGGCCTGCCTGCGGCCGCGTTGGGACTCATTGCCCTTGCCTACTTATGGCTGAATCCCTGGAGGGCCCTTTCCCTGCCGAAGTTGCTGCATCCACCCGCCCTGCTGAGCGGCATTGCCGTTGGCTTGTTTTGGTTTGTGGCCATGTATCTTCGGTTCGGTCCGGTGTACCTGGATTCCTTTTACGAGGACCAGCTGGGCATGCGTCTTGGGGGCAGGATTTGGCTAATTGCCCGGCATTTCTCGTTGGCATTGCTGCTGATGATCGTTTTGTTTGTGCCTTGGTTTCTGCCGGCGCTAAAGGGAATACGTACAACGGCTGCGGCCACCTTTCAGGAAAACAAGGCCTTTTTTGGCTTCCTTGCTGTATGGGTCTTGTCTATCATTGCCATGACCGGCATGGTATCCACGTTTTACGAACGGTACCTGCTGCCCGTCACTCCCCTTGCCGCTGTGGGTCTGGCAGCGCTGCTACTGAAGCAACCGGAAAAAAACCTTCACCGCGGCCTGAAAGCAGCCGCATGGGTTTTTCTGGGCATCAACTGGCTATTGCTGCTGGTAGCCCTTTTGCCACTGATTGGCCTGGAAAGCCCCTGGTACCTGTACTTGCAGTGGCTGGCAGGTAGCCTCCTGAGCCTCTTTCTGGCCTTCCAACTCAAGCTTCCCGCTTATCGGGTTCAGGTGCTGGGAACCGCCATTCTGTTGGTGTTTTTTAACCTTACGCTGGTTTCGTATCCCTTGTCCATTCCCCATCAGGGGGTACAGCTTCGTGCCCACCTGGAGCAAGCAGCCATCCCGGAAAACAGCCCGATCGCTTTTTTGGGGCATCCCCATTATGCCAGTAAGATCCGAATTGGCCTGGGAACCGCCTATCCCATGAAAACCTTTGCCCGCCTGGCCGAGGTGCCCGAACAGTATCGGTTTCTGATTTGTGATGCGCCCACCCTGGAGCAGCTCCCGAAGGAATCCTTTACTAGCCAGTTGGCCAGCCTGAACTGGGACCCAAAGTACTGGCAGGCCATGGTGGATGCAATTCTCAGCGGAGACACTGCGGAGGCCAAGCGGAAATGGGGCAAAAAATACTACTGGGTGGAACGAATTGCCCCCTAAGGGTATTACCAAACGGCAAGAAACCAAAAAAGCTGCGCAAGGGCAGCTTTTTTGGTTGTGAAAATGCGTTAGCTATTGCTTGGCGATAACCAGTTTTTCCTTGAATTTTTTGATCTGCCTTCGCAGGGCTTCCACCGAATCGTCTGCTGCTGCTTCGAAGGAATCGTTTTGACTTTTTGCAAAAAGTTGCTTTCCGGGTACATTCAACTTGATTTCTACGATCTTATTTTCACTCTTATCATTTTTATCCAGCCTCATAAAAACTTCTCCGTCAATGATCTGATCGTAATACGTATCGAGTTTATCCGCCTTTTTCTGGATAAAATTGATCAACTTCTGATCGGCATCGAAATGAATGGAATGCATTTGTAATTTCATAATAATCACTGTTTAAAAGTTTAACTTTTATTTACGCTTTGGGATGTGCCTGTTCGTACACAGCCTTCAGTTTCTCGATGGAATTATGGGTGTATACCTGGGTAGCAGCCAGGCTGGAGTGCCCCAGCAGGTCCTTGACGGCATTGAGGTCGGCTCCTTTATTAAGCAAGTGGGTGGCAAAAGTGTGACGCATAAGGTGGGGACTTCTATGGGTGGTCTGAATAAAAAGATCGAGGTATTTTCTGACAATTCGGTAAATCATCATCGGATAAGCTGCTTCCTTACTGTTTCTAACGATAAAATAGTCATTTCCGTCTGCAAATGAAAATGTTTCTTCGAATAGTTTTTTGTAGGCAAGAATATTTTTTTGAAGTCGTATAGACACTGGAATTATTCGGTATTTCTTCCCTTTCCCGAGTACCTTGATCTGCCCGCTTTCGAGATCCACCGCACGCCAGCGCAGCCCAATCAACTCCGACAAACGCATGCCGGTAAGGTACAGGAGTTGCAAGACCATGCGATCGCGCTGCCCGTCAAAATCTGATCCGTAGTTTGCCGCCTCCAAAAGGGCTTCCACTTCCTTTTCGGGTATAAAAGCTGGGAGCGTTCTCCCTTTTTTCAGGGATTGAATCTTGACCGTGGGGTCACGGCTGATGCGACCCGACTTCACCAAAAATTTAAAAAAGGTCCGCAGGGTAGCCATTTTGCGGTTGACAGTTGCGGGCGAAAGGCCCTCTTCTATCAAGTCCACCATCCAGGCCCGTATTTCGGAGTGGCCCGCTTCCTCGGGACCCTGCAACCCAAAGGCGTCCACGGAAAATGCGGAGAACTGCTCCAGATCTTTCGTGTAGGCCAGTACGGTATGCGCGCTGGCCCGCTTTTCGTGTTCCAGGTAATTTATAAATGAAAAAAGCATATCGGTGGTTTCATACACCAATATGCTCAATAATTTTATGAAAACGAAAGGATTTCTTATTTCCCTTCCTGTTCCTGCATTCGTTGTTTGTAGGCGGCTTTAATTACCTCTGTACGTCGGGTTATCGAAGGCTTCTCAAAATGTTGCCTTCTTCTCAACTCACGGATGACACCGGTTTTGTCAAACTTTTTCTTAAAACGCTTTAGCGCTTTTTCGATGGACTCGTTTTCTTTAACGTTTACTACGATCATATATATACACCTCCTTTCAGCTCGCAAACTTACGAAATCTATCGGGAAACACAAAAGAAATTCTCCTACAACCGGTTTTCTCTAAATAAAAAAGCCCAATTAGGGCGGAAAAAGCACGGGAATGTTTCCCCCAAAATGAATTAAACTTTATATTTGATCATGGAAAATATTTTAATTACGGGAGGTGCCGGATACATCGGTTCCCATACGGCAGTAGCCCTGGTGGAAGCGGGCTACCAACCCATCATCGTTGATGACTTTTCGAATTCCGAAAAAAACGTACTGGAAGGTCTTTCCAAAATCACCGGCCTATCCATCCCCTGCTACGAAGGGGATTGCAACGATCGCAGCTTGCTGGAAAAAATCTTTTCGGAGCATGCGCTTACCGGGGTGATTCATTTTGCTGCCTACAAGGCGGTCGGAGAAAGCACCCAGAAACCGTTGAAATATTACGGCAACAATATCTTTTCCCTAGTGGTACTTTTGGAAACCATGGAAAAATTCGGGGTAGAAAACCTGGTTTTCTCTTCCTCTTGCACCGTTTACGGACAACCCGACGAATTGCCAGTCAAGGAAAGTACGCCCCGGAAAGTGGCCGAAAGTCCGTACGGCAATACCAAGAAAATCTGTGAAGACATCCTGGTCGATCAGGTTAAAAGCGAGGCGAAACTGGCGGCCATTGCGCTGAGGTATTTCAATCCCATTGGCGCCCATCCTTCCTCACACATTGGGGAGTTGCCCCTCGGGGTCCCTTCCAATCTGGTACCCTTTGTCACCCAGACAGGATTGGGTATCCGGAAGGAACTGACCGTGTTTGGTGACGATTACAACACCCCCGATGGCAGTTGTGTCCGGGATTACATTCACGTGATGGACCTGGCCGAAGCCCATGTAAAGGCGATCAGCTATCTCCGCGGAAAAAACGCACCCTTCTACGACCTGTTCAACGTAGGCACTGGCACCGGAAATACCGTGCTGGAGGTAATTCAGGCGTTTGAAAAAGTCAGCAAGCAAGCCTTAAATTATAAAATCGGCCCCAGAAGGCCCGGAGACGTGGAAAAAGTATGGGCCGATACTGAAAAAATAACCCGTGAACTGGACTGGCATCCCAAATACACGCTGGAAGATTCCCTTCGTGACAGCTGGAACTGGCAGCTGGCACTTTCCAAAAACCCTGCGTAACCCCACCTCCATGACCTCGAATCGTTTCCTCCTGTTTGTACTGCTTGCGCTTTTTCCTCTTTTTGGTTTTCAGTCGAAACCCGAGCCGGAACCGGTAGACCAGGTCTACCCCCTGTTGGACGCTGCCAATTCCCGGTGGTTTTACTTTAGCTCGGCTACCCGGCCTTTTGGGATGGTCAACCTGAGCCCGGACCACGAATTGGACGGGGCATGGAACAGTGGTTACCGTTACGATGCCGACAGCATCAAAGGGTTTAGCCATATTCACGCCTGGCAACTTTCCGGGGTCTCGGTCATGCCGGTTAGCTATACCGCTTCACCCGAAGACCTGCTTTCTGACTACTATTCCCCCTACAGTCACGATCGGGAAACGATTCGGGCAGGCTACCACCGGGTGTACCTGGATCGTTTTCAGGTCGACGCAGAGCTCACCGCTACCCATCGGGTAGGTTTGCACCGCTACCGCTTTCCCTCTGGAAAACAGTCCGGTGTCCTGTTTCATCTGGGAGGAATGTTAGGGCCCAGCGCCATGGTGGAGGGTCGCTTAAAAAAGCTGGACGACCACACCTTGCAGGGAAGCGTTACCAACGAACCGACTTCCCGGCGCCCACACCCCATCACCGTCCATTTTCAGGTGGCATTTGATCGGCCCATTAGCGGCTGGGTGGAGCAGTCAGATTCCCCCCATATTATTGTGGGCTTTGGGGAGTTGGACGGCGAAGCCCTGCAAATGAAGGTAAGCATCTCCTACACCCACCCGGACAACGCCCGCGAAAACATGGAAAAGGAACTCTCGCATTGGGACTTTGACCGGGTAGAACAGGATACTCGTGCCCTGTGGAACGAACTGCTAAGCCGCATACAGGTGGAAGGAAACACCGAAACGCAGCGCCGCCGGTTTTACACCGATTTGTGGAAAGCTCTTCAGGGCCGGCGTACCATCAGCGATGTAAACGGCGCCTATCCCGATCACACCGGCGACACCTTCCGGATTGGACAGCTGCCGCTGGACGAGGCCGGCAATCCCCGTTTCCGGCATTTCAATTCCGATTCCTTCTGGGGCGCCCAATGGACCATAGGTGTACTCTGGTCACTGGTCTACCCGGATATTGCCGAGGAATTTGCCAACAGTTTTCTGCAGTACTACCGAGACGGCGGGCTGATTCCCAGGGGCCCTTCGGGAGGCAACTACACGTATGTCATGACAGGCGCTTCTTCCACGCCTTTCTTCGTCAGCCTGTACCAAAAAGGGATCCGCGGATTTGATGTGGAAACCGCTTACGAGGGGTTGAAGAAAAACCACCTCCCGGGAGGAATGATGAGCAAATCCGGCTACGAGCACCGCACCGCCCTGGGAGGAAATGTGGAAGACTACATCGATATGGGCTACGTCCCCTACCCCAACCCAAGAGGCCGGTTTGGTGGACACGAACAGGGCGCCGGACAAACGCTGGAATACAGCTTTCAGGACTGGACACTGGCCCAACTGGCCAAAGCCCTGTCCAAAGAGGCCGATGCACAGCTGTTTTTAGCGCGCTCGCAAAACTACAAGAACGTTTTCGACCCCGCTAGCGGATGGATGCGGCCCAAAAATATGCAAGGGCAATGGATGGATCCCTATGATCCCTACGACTATGGAAAGGGTTTTGTAGAAGCCAATGGGGCGCAATTTACCTGGTTTGTACCGCATGATTTACCCGGCCTGGCCGAACTCATGGGCGGAAAAGAAAAAGCAGTGGAAAAACTACAGCAGCAATTCCTGGAAGCAGAGAAACTCGGATTCACCTCCGGCACCTCCCACGCGGTGGAAACGCATCCCGAATACCGGAGAATTCCCGTCAATTACGGCAACCAGCCTTCCATGCAAATGGCCTATGTGTTCAATTACCTGGACCGTCCCGATCTCACCCAATACTGGTCCCGGAAAGTACTGGAGCGTGCCTTTTCCGCACTTAGCCCCCATCTGGGCTACAACGGAGACGAAGATCAGGGCCTCATGGGATCCCTGGCCGTGCTGATGAAACTGGGCTTGTTTCAGATGAACGCCGGAACGGAAGAAAATCCGCTGTACGAACTGGGAAGCCCGATTTTTGACAAAGCGGTCATCCGCCTCCACCCGGACTACTACCCCGGAAAAACGGTTACGATCTGGGCGGAAAACAACGGTCCCGACCGGTATTACATTCAACGAAAAAGCTTCAATGGAAAACCAGAAACCGGTATAGGCATTCGCCACCAGGATTTGGTAAATGGAGGGGTTCTGCGCTTGCAGATGAGTGAAATGCCCTGAATTGGCCGGACCGAACCAAGTTGGCTCCTCGTTTTTACGGAAAGCAGGTGCATTTTTGAAATAGACAGGCCACATCATGCTGCACATCCATTTGCGTTTGCTGGCACTACAGCCTGTAGTCGGATTATTCAGGCGCCGGCAGCCGGGTGTACCGGTACAGCACCGGCTGCACCCGCAGCTTCTTTTCGCTGAGCGTAAAATAGCTGTTGCCATCCGGGCTGAAGGCGAGCGCTTCTCCCTGGGGTTCCGGTTCGTACGGCAGCAGTTTTGCGGGGTGGCCTAGCGTTTCCTCCAGCGTCAGGTTGGGGTCTCGCTCCCAATAATAGACCACCCAATAGTTTTTGATGGCTACCTGAAGGCCGTCCGCAGAAATATCCCCGGCTACCGAGAGTGTGATAGGCATCTCCAGCACCTTTTCCAATACAACGGTACTCCCATCCTGCAAATCGGCGGCAGCAGCTTTGTACAGCGAGTTTCTAGCGTCTCGTTTCGTCAGCACGTAAAGGTCACCCCCCAAGGGATCCACTAGCAGGGTTTCCGCATCCTTGGCACCGTCCGGATACCTCAACTTGATTCGTTCCGGTAGTACCGAACGCGCTTCCTCGACGGTAGGGGGCTCGGGAAAGCGGTAAATAAACAATTCCTCGTGCACACCGAAATTATCGCCAATGTCCCCCAGGTACAGGTACGATTCACCGTCAACCGGACCGGGGCCGATTGCCAGATCTTCCCAATCCCGATTGGTAACCCCTTCCAGGAGGATGCTACCGCGGTACTTTCCCAGGGTATCAAGTAAGAAGATTTCCGCCGATCCTCCGCTGTCGTTGTGTAGGTAAAGTAGCTCCGGAAACTTCCGGGAAACAGCCAACCCGCTGGTCTCATCAAGGAATTTTTCTTCTACCTCTCCCACTTTTTTTGGACCGCTAAAGAGGCTGTACGTTACCTGGGGGTGTAGCTTTAGGTCGTACTTTTTCTGAAGCTTCTCCGAAAGCAAAAAAGGGATGATCGAAAACAGAAAAAAAAGCTTAAGCAATTTTTCAAAAAGAAAACTCATTCCGCTACGCGTTTAACCAACAACCGATTTGAACAATTTGACTATCACCATTTTTTTTAGTTAATCCAGGGTAGTTTTCCAACTACCTAAAAAAAGGAAAGGACAGCCCCGAAAGGCTGCCCCACTAGTGTATGTTTGAGTTCCCAGCATAAAGCCTGGGATTAATCTGCTTTTTCCTTTTTGGTGACGCTGATTTCCAGTGCATCACCTTCGCCCAAGTAATCGGCGATGATCACGTCTCCTTCGGACAGTTCTCCTTTGAGAATTTCCTCGGCAAGTGCGTCTTCCAGGTATTTCTGTATGGCTCGATTCAGTGGCCGTGCACCGTACTGCTTGTCGTAGCCTTTTTCTGAAAGAAAATCCTTGGCCTTGTCGGTAAGTTCGATGACATAGCCCAGGTCCGTAATCCGCGTGAAGAGTTTTTTGAGACTGATGTCGATAATCTGGTGAATGTGGTCCTTGGTTAGGGAATTGAATACCACCACATCATCCAATCGGTTTAAAAACTCCGGACTAAATGCCTTTTTCAGGGCATTTTGGATGGTCGATTTCATCACTTCGTCCATGTTCTCTTCTTTGGCTTTGGATGCAAACCCGATTCCTGCCCCAAAATCTTTCAGGTCCCTCACACCAATATTGGAGGTCATGATGATGATGGTGTTTCGGAAGTCTACGCGTCTACCCAATCCATCGGTCAGGACGCCATCGTCCAGCACCTGCAACAAAATGTTGAATACATCCGGGTGGGCTTTTTCGATTTCATCGAGCAAGACCACGGAATAGGGCTTACGTCGAACTTTTTCGGTAAGTTGTCCACCTTCTTCATAGCCTACATAGCCTGGAGGTGCTCCTACCAATCTGGATACGGAGAACTTCTCCATGTACTCCGACATGTCGATCCGGATCAGGGAATCTTCCTTATCAAACAGATAGGTGGCCAGCATTTTGGCCAATTCGGTTTTTCCAACCCCTGTGGGTCCCAGGAACACAAAGGATCCGATAGGCTTCTTGGGATCTTTCAATCCGACCCGGGTACGTTGGATGGCTTTGGTTAATTTCTTGATCGCCTCTTCCTGTCCAACTACCCGGCCCTTTAATTCTTCACCCATGTTGAGCAATTTGGCGCCTTCGTTTTGGGCGATTCGACGGGCAGGTATACCCGTCATCATGGCAATGACTTCGGCCACGTTATCTTCTTCTACCGTATACCGCTTGGTCTTGCTTTCTTCCTCCCATTTGGCCTTGGCATTTTCCAGCTGCTCCAGGAGTTTCTTTTCCTTGTCCCGCAGTTGGGCCGCCTCTTCGTACTTCTGGCTTTTGACGACCCGGTTTTTTTCTACCTTGATTTTCTCTACTTCGTCTTCCAACTTCAGGATGTTTTCCGGAACGTGGATATTGTTGATGTGCACCCTGGCTCCTGCTTCGTCGAGAATATCGATGGCCTTGTCCGGTAGAAACCGATCCGAGATGTACCGGTCGGATAGGTTCACACAAGCCTGAATGGCTTCGGCGGTATAATTCACGTTGTGGTGATCCTCGTATTTATCCTTGATGTTCTCGAGGATTTGTATGGTTTCCTCCGGCGAGGTAGCATCCACCATCACCATTTGAAACCTACGTGCGAGGGCCCCGTCTTTTTCGATGTACTGCCGGTATTCGTCCAGCGTGGTGGCACCGATGCATTGAATTTCTCCGCGGGCTAGTGCCGGCTTAAACATATTGGAGGCATCAAGGGAGCCACTGGCCCCTCCTGCTCCCACAATGGTGTGCAACTCGTCGATAAATAAAATTACATTGGGCGATTTCTCCAACTCGTTCATCACGGCCTTCATGCGTTCCTCAAATTGTCCCCGGTATTTGGTGCCGGCGACGAGGGAGGCAAGGTCCAGTGTGACCACACGCTTGTTGAACAACACCCGGGACACCTTCTTCTGGATAATCCGTAGCGCCAATCCTTCGGCAATGGCCGTCTTACCAACACCGGGCTCACCGATCAGAATGGGGTTGTTTTTCTTTCGTCGGGAAAGAATCTGCGCAACGCGCTCGATTTCTTTTTCCCTGCCAATAATGGGGTCCAGTTTGTCCTCTTCCGCCATGCGGGTAAGGTCTCTGCCGAAATTATCCAATACCGGGGTACGGGATTTTTCTGCACTGCCTTTGGAACTCCCGGAAGAGCCGCTGGACGAACCAAATAATTTGGAACCTTCTTCGTCGGAATCGTCTGCTTCGGTACCTGACCGGGGCGACTGATCCGTTTGAAATTCGAGCATTTCCTTTACAGTATCGTAGGTAGCATCAAATTTCTGAAGTATCTGAGTGGCAATATTGTCTTCGTCTCTCAAAATGGAAAGTAGTAAGTGTTCGGTGCCAATCAGTTGGCTTTTAAATATTTTAGCTTCCAGGTAGGTGATTTTCAACACTTTTTCGGATTGCCTGGTTAGCGGAATATTGGCGAGATTTTTGACATTGTGATTTGCCGTACCCTTTACTGCCCGCTCCACGGAATTTCTCAGCTCGTCCAAAGGAACGCCAAGTTTCTTAAGAATGGAAACAGCTACACCTTCCCCTTCACGAATCATTCCTAACAAGAGGTGCTCTGTACCGATGTAATCATGCCCCAATCGCAGCGCTTCTTCGCGGCTGAGGGAGATCACCTCTTTAACTCTGTTTGAAAATTTTGCTTCCATTATATCCTTTCTTATGGTATTATTTCAAATCGTTGATTAATGTTATCGAATTTGTTTTAAAAACACAATAGTTTTACATATTGTTCAATTACTTTTTTCTGAACGGTCCAGGATGCGGTTGGCACCGGGTCCTTCGCAGAACAACAAATCCACAATCGACAAATCCGGTGCAAAGTCTGCGCCAAATATTTGCTGATACGGCTGCGGGTGATAGATTCCTTGCCTCTCTTTCAGCCTTTTAGGGTGAATCAGCCCCCTAATGTCCCGAAAATGGGCTTCCTCTACAGGCGCTTCTTCCACACGCAATTTGACATCCCAGCCCAAAAATTTGAGACAAAGTGTCAGTAATTCCCGGTTAAGATCCAGCAAATAGGGATGCTTTTGTAAATATACACGCTCCAGGTCAGAATAAAAATATTCAAAAAAAGGAGCTTTGCCATACGCACTTTGCAATCCCCGCAGGTGGACGTTTAACCATTTTTGGTCGTAATCGATTCCTAGGTCCTTGATGGCCTGCTTTTTACGAACCCCGTACACGGGTACCGACAACATTTCGACCTTATTGGCCAGGCGAATCCTTGTTTTATTTACAAAGGATTGCCGACTCAGTTGGTCTCCGGCAACGAGAACGATTTCCCTTGCCCCCCTGACCGCCACAAAATAAGGTAGGACGGGCAGGTACAAAGCATCCGCAAGCACTCCGGGTAACAGGTTATTCATGGGTGGTAAGTTAGGGGTAAGTTAAACGTTCGGCAAAGGAAAAAGTATTTTCCTCAGACGATTTCGTTAATTTCCCCCAGTCCTTCGCGGAGAACTTCTAATTGATCCCCCGTACAATCGATCACGGTGGACGCCACGTTTTGCCCGTAGCCTCCATCAATCACCACATCTACCAAATCCTTGTACTTCTCATAAATCAACTCCGGATCCGTACTGTATTCGATCACGTCATCCTCGTCGCGAATGGAGGTAGTCAGAATGGGCTGCCCCAATTCCTTTACCAGCGTCCGCGGTATGCTGTGATCGGGTACCCGGATACCAACGGTCTTTTTCTTACTGTTCAATAGCTTCGGCACCTTATTGTTCGCTTCCAAGATAAAGGTAAACGGACCGGGCAGGGCTTTCTTCATCATTTTAAAAACCGGCGTACTCAATGCCCGGGTGTACTCGGCAATATTGCTCAGATCGTAACATATAAACGAAAAATTTTGCTTTTTGGGTTTAATTCCTTTGATCAAACTGATGCGTTCAATGGCCTTTTGGTTAAAAATATCACAGCCCATCCCGTAAATGGTATCCGTCGGGTAGATGATTACCCCGCCTTGCCGCAGGATATCCACGATCTGCCGAATCCTACGGGGATCCGGATTTTCAGGATAGAGCTTGATAAAGGCTGCCGCCATACAGTTTGCTGGGTTAGGTTCTCCCGGCACCGGCACTGCCGATGCCAAACAGATAGTTAAATTTAACTCTTTTAATCGCCAATATAAAAGCAAGGCTTGGTTTTTTCTAGGGGATTTTATTTATTCAAAAAAACAAGTCCCTGTTTTAATAGTATATTTGTCAAAAAGATCGAAAACAAGACCTGTGCGTTCCCCCGGCGTTCCCTGCAGGTCAAGTAAAAAAACGCATGCTTACAGACAAAAAAAAGAAATACCTGCTGGTAGGATTGGTGGCCGTTTCCGTTTTACTGACCTCCCTGAGTTTTTACTTTTACCAGGCATTTTTTTCGCCCAATACCCTGGTGAACCGCGATGCACCGGAAGTTTTCACCATTCCGACCGGAAGCACCTTTGATGCCGTGCGGGACAGCCTGCTGCAGCGGAATATTGTGAACGAGGTGGTTACCTTCAGTTTCGTAGCCAAGGTGATGGACTACCCCCAGGCGGTCAAACCCGGGAAGTACACCCTACAACCCAGAATGTCTAACCGGGAACTGATCACCCTGCTCCGTTCCGGAAACCAGACGCCGGTTAACATCACCTTCAATACCATCCGCCTTCCGGAGGAACTGGCGGAGAAAATTACGGCCGAGCTGGAAATGGACCCGGAAAGCTTTTTGCCGCTGCTGCAAGACCAGGCTTTTCTGGAGAAGTACGGGTTTGACAGCCTGACGGTCATGACCATGTTTATCCCGAATACTTACGAGGTATACTGGAACCTAAGCCCCCTGGAACTCTTTGATCGCATGTACCGGGAATACAACCGGTTTTGGACCGATGCCCGGAAAGCCAAGGCCGAAAGCCTTGCATTGAGCCCCCTGGAAGTGTCCACGCTGGCCTCCATCGTGCAGGCAGAAACCAACAAACGGGACGAACGCCCCCGGGTAGCCGGGGTATACCTCAATCGCCTGGAGCGAAACATGCCCTTGCAAGCCGATCCCACCCTGCTATTTGCACTGGGCGACTTCAGTATCCGACGGGTATTGAACGTGCACAAGGAAGTGGAAAGTCCCTACAATACCTACAAGTACGCCGGACTTCCTCCCGGCCCCATCAATTTGCCGGAAATCAGTTCCCTCGATGCCGTGCTAAATTACGAGGAACACGATTACCTGTATTTTTGCGCAAAGGAAGATTTCTCGGGATACCATGCCTTTGCCCGGACCCTACGGGAGCATCTCGCCAATGCCAGAAGGTACCAGCAAGCACTCAACGCCTCAAAAATCTACCGGTAATGTTTACAAAAGAGCACCAACTCCGCGTCAGGTATGCCGAAACGGACCAAATGGGCTACGTTTATTACGGCAATTATGCCACCTACTACGAGGTAGCCCGGGTGGAAGCCCTGCGGAGCATCGGGTTTTCGTACAAGGAAATGGAAGCTTCAGGGATCATGATGCCGGTCCTGGAAAACCACAGCCGGTTTTTACTGCCCGGAAAATACGACGAGCAGCTGACCATTCGTACCAGCATTCGGGAAATACCCGGGGTACGCATTCGGTTTTACTACGAAATTTTGAACGAACAGGGGGAAACCATCCATACCGGAGAAACCCTGTTGACCTTTTTGCGAACGGATACGCACCGACCCTGCCGCCCACCGGAACCCTTGGTAGAGTTGCTACGGCCGTATTTTGAAACAGCTAATCCGTCCCGGTCGTGAAAAAGCGGATCGATGGGTTTCTGGATCAGCTGCACAAGCAAGCGTTACGGCTAAAGCCGATACACTTTGGCAATCCGGACCAAAACCTGTACGATGTAGGGAAAATCTTTTTCCATCACCTGCAAAAGGACGACGTGTTCGAACGCGCCAGTGCCATGGCATTTAATTTCACGGTGGCCATGTTTCCCTTGCTCTTATTTTTGCTGAACACGATTCCCTTTATCCAGTTTTTTTTTCCGGGCGTGACCACAGCAAATATTTTGCTATTTATCCGGGATATTTTGCCCGAGACCGTGTACAACGAAGCCGCCCCGACCATCATGGACATCGTCAGCAAGCCCCGCCAGAGTTTGCTCTCCCTGGGCTTCTTTTTGGCACTCTACCTGTCCACCAACGGGGTAATCTCCATGATGAATGCCTTCAATGCCGTGTACCGGACCAAGGAATACCGCAGTTTCTTCCGTACGCGCCTGATAGCCGTGAGCATTGTGCTGGTGTTGGTGGTGAGTATTTGCGGGGCCGTGTTGGTGATGCTGGTAGGCAGCGATCTCTTATTTCGAATCTCCGAATTTGAGTTTATTAGCAATACCATTTACTACTATTCCCTGGCCTTTTTCCGCTTTTTTGTATTGTTGCTGCTGTTTATGATCGCGACGGCCTATATTTTCCGCTTTGCACCCGCGGTTCACGACAAGTGGAAGTTTTTCTCCACCGGATCGGTGGTGGCTGGCTTGCTGATTACGCTGGGTTTTTTTCTGTTCACCTTTTACTTAAACAATTTCGCCAGTTACAACAAGCTATACGGGTCGATCGGGACGATGATTGCGGTGATGTTGTGGCTATGGATTACCTCCATACTGGTATTGGTAGGGTTTGAGATCAATGTCAGCCTGGACAAGGCCCGGCATCGAAAGGCGGTTAGGCAGGCAAAAGAGCCGGGAAAAAAATAGCCTATTCGACCGATTTTTTCCCGGTGAATTATTTGTATAAACTAGAATATGACCTACCTTTGCAATCCAAATCCCGGGATTTTTCCTGGGAAGCGGGAAAACAAGGGCATTTGGGGGTACGAATTCCGATTGCCTGGTGAATTTAGAGGAGTGGCAGAGTGGTCGATCGCGGCGGTCTTGAAAACCGTTGAACCGAGAGGTTCCGGGGGTTCGAATCCCTCCTCCTCTGCATAAATAGATCCTAACTAGCTTAAAATAAGATAGTTAGGATCTTATCTTTTTGGCGGGGTGTGAATTGGGGTGTTAATTTTAGCTTTTCGGAGGACAGGCAGAAAATCAAAAGGCGAATGCCGCAATTCATCTAACACTTTAAAGTGCCAGACCATCCCGAAGAATACCTGAGCGACGGTGTATTTCATTTTTAATCGTTTGTAAAATGGGATACCAATTTGCGTAGGATTCGGGTATTTGGAAATCATAACCGGTTTAACACCCCCGAAATACACAGCTCTATTCTGGCCGATTCAAATAAAAATGTGGTATATGCGCTTGATTCCTTGTCCGAATTCCTTAATTTGTCAAATTAATATTGGCATTGGGTGGGCGGCATATTCCGAATACACGCAGCGGTCCATCCAGGAAATCGCTTTATCCAAATGTTGTGGTTAATTAAACTATTCGATTATGTTTTATCACATTGGACAACCTAAGAACATATTGGACTTAAATCTGCCCCAACTGAAGCTACAAAGCGTCGAGCGAAAAGATGTTAAGATGGCACTAGTGGATGACGAGCCTTTCGAATATCTAGAGGACTTAAAATTTCACGGATTTAATATCGCCTATTTTCCTGATGTAGAGGCAATTGAGTCCCTTTTGGCATATGAGGTAGTTCTGTGTGATATAAAGGGGGTAGGTAAAAAGTTTAAAAGTAAATATGAAGGCGCTCATGTAATGAGAGAGCTAAACCTAAAATATCCTTTTAAAACGATTTTCGCGTTTACTGGCTACAGCTATGACCCTACATTTAATTCGTATTTGAGTGTTGTCGACAATGTACTCAAAAAGGACATTGATCAAGATGAATGGATCGAAGCTTTAGATTTGGCCATCAAACTTTCAACCGATCCGATCAAAAGATGGTATAAAATTAGAGACTTTCTGCTTTCCAGGGATGTAACGTTATTCAATTTAACAAAACTTGAAAATGAGTATGTAAGAATTCTCCTGAACAAAGAAGACATTTCAAACTTCCCGAGTAATCGTGCAACTAAAGGAATGCCTCAGGACTTACGATCTGTTCTTCAATCATTTACAGCCAGCTTGATCTTCAAACTTTTGATACCATGAGAGAACTGAATTTTAGTCCTGTTCCATTTCTTGTCAGTCCAACACAGATTCCTAAATCAGGAATCGTTTTCGATTTACCAAGATTCTGCTCGAATGTATTCAATAAGAAGTGTCAGGACCATTATATCGACCTTGTTGCATCAAAAAAATTAGGAGCAGTGCAATGTCCTTACGGCTTTGCTTCTGAAAAGATAAATGTCAACAATAAGGATTTCATTCTGACAGCACTTAATGTTGAAAAAATATCGGAAAGAAAGAAACTTCAAAGAAACATCCATAAAAAGGATTTCTCGCCAAGATTAAGCAAGGAAAGTTATAAACGAATTAAGGAGGAGTTTGCGAATTTTATTCAGATGAACTCAGACCTAACCAATACATTAAAGAATTTTTCTGAAGCACAATTCGACCTTAATGAGAATAAAGAATTGTTAGATAACACCTTTCATGAGCTCAGAAAACTCAATCAACAGTTGAAAAAACAAACTGAGACTCTAACCAAGGAAATCAACGCTTATAATCCGAACTATCAGCGAATAAAGTATCTAGGTCTAAATGTGTATTCTACATCTAGATTGATTTCTTCAAGGCTCAATACGTATGATTTTATTCTGAATCCGGATTTGGCTCTATCTAATGTTAAAAAGCCAACTCCATTATTTAAGAGATTTGAGAAAGTAATCCACTGTTTAAAAGTAGAATCAGAACACAGGGGGGTTAATCTTTACTTGAATGGCAATTCCTATAAAAGGATCAATGCTAATGAGGTAATCGAATTGCTACCCTTTCTCCTTATAGAAAATGCTCTTAAATATTCTCCAAAAAATGAAGCTGTGAATGTGAAATTTCTGGAATCTGAAGATCTCTTGCAAATAAGAATAAGAAATTGGGGTCCACGACCGGCAGATCAAGAAGTAAATTCTTTAACAGAGAGAGGTGTTCGAAGCTCAAACGCCGAAGATGTTGAATCTGGTTCGGGTCTTGGTCTGTTCCTTTCAAATTTCATTTGCGAAATGCATGGTATTGAAATGGAAATAAAAATCGGCAATGAGAGAAAATATTTGAATAATAAAGTGTACTCTGAATTTATTGTCGATTTAAGGTGTAAGGAACTAATTGACGAATAATAAACTCTCCACATCAAACACTGAAATGAATATGCGAACTGAGCCTTTTGAAAAATCAATGCGAACCAGAAACTTGGCTGCTTCTAGCAACTGGGGTGGCGCATACTCATTTTAGTTGGACGTTAGTATATATTTAAAAATCAAACTCTGACATATGCTCATTCCTAACTCCAACGACAATATTTACCCAAGCAACCAAGAAAATATAAGAGCTATCCTCGACTTTTATTTTCATCTCCCAGATGGGGACATTGACTTCTTATTTTCTCAAAAGGAATTAAAGATAAATCAAATAGAATTTATAGCAAGACAGGTCTCAACAAATATGGAATTCTTTAAACTAAAAGTACCTTATGGACTTACAATTTCAAATCTAATGAGCTACGGAATTGATGCCTTAGCCAAATCGGATCCTAGTAGACATGGGAGTAAAAACCGTCAAGAAATTGCGAAAGAATTTAGAGAAATAGTTTCTAGAAACCAAAACTGAAAAAAAACGTGCTACAATCGAGCAGCCCGATCTGAGCCAAATGGCTCATTTTCAATATCTAAAACTACAAATTGGACAGGACTCCTACCTGGCGATTCATTTGATTTTAGGTTGCAGTTCGAGGTCTTCGCTTTTACATTTAAAAGTCCAATGCTGCATTCTACTTTTTCGACGGAGGCTTGGGGCGACTAACAGGCGGCGGTATGGTTCTTCCTTTCTGTTCTTCGCCTGGGGAGGCCGGTCGAGTAGTCGGTGTTGGATTATTTTTTTTAGCCATGATGGTACGCGTTTATTCCAGTAAAAGTTAAAATGCAAAGAATACCTAGCCCGAGCAAAATAATTGAACTGAAATTCAATCGGGATATTATTTTGTTTCGGCTATCAATATTCTTTATCAAATTCAGCGTTGAGATATTTTCATCAATTTCCTGGACTGTTTTTTCATTGTACCGACTTGAAAGGTAATGCGAAATCAAATTCAGAAATAGCGTAGTCGCCAGAAAAAACCAACCCAACAAAACTACCCAAACAAAAACCGATTGGTCTAATGGGCTCAATTTGTCAATAAAGGTCACGGTAATGGCCAATGCTCCGGAGGAAATGAAGGTAATATATTTTTCAAAATCGTCATCACTTCTGCTTTTCTGTTCCAAAACAGCTTGCCGGTGCAAATTTCGTTCTTGAGAATCTCTTTTGGATCGACGCATTTGAATTGATTACGCTTTAAACTCCATTTTCGGCAACCCCTCCACAATCTCCACAGTCTTCACACTCACATTGATAATGCCGAGTAGTAGATCCAGAATGTAGCGTGGTTTACCGACTTCTTCTGCCCAATCATTGGGGTCGTTTTTGATGCCGCTGGCTTTGTCGATTTTTACCTGGTAGCGTTCCATGATCCATTCAATGGCGGATTTGCCGTTGACTACATATTCATAGGCTTTATCCGGTATGTTGAAAACCACAATTTTGCTGTTGTAAATGATGGTATCCTTTTGGCCTTTCTTCGGAAATCGCATTTTTTCAACCCGGAAAAAGCCTGAGCCATCTCCCGAAACTTCTACACCTTCATAAGACGGTACATCTTCATAATTGATATGCAAGTCGGCCAATGCCCGGCCGGCTTTGCTGAACTTCCAAAAATCCCGAACGTCTTCTACCAGAGGAATGCGGGGTAGCATTTTCTTTAAATCATTGGCAAAGGCGGTGCGGTAGTCCGGGCTGTGTAATATTCCGTAGACATAGTAGAAAATATCTTCTTTAACTACATTTTTTCCATATATCTTCTTTGCCCGCTCCAAGATAAAATCAGAAACCCCATCCCTGCGGATGTATTCGCTTTCTCCTGTGACATCAAACAGGCTCGGGCTGTTCTTTTGACGTTCTTCGTAGTAGTATAGGGGGAAGCATTGGGAATCACCATTAAAATGAAGGTTTGCAATTTGGTCAGTAATTAAAACTGCTAATCCTTTTGTAGACCCAACACAAGAAACGCAAATAACTAGGTTCGATATATTTGGTGATGGAAAGAGCTTTACATTTTGATAAAGCATGGCATTGAAGTCTCTATCGAAATACAGAAACTGCTTACAAAACGGTCGATAAGTGCTTTTATAAATTCTTTCTTTCTTGAATTGGATTTTCTTTCCTGCCTTAATTTGGTTGCGTAGACCTCTATCCCAGCTAATTTTGGTTTGTTCAGACTCAATGATGTCTTCTACAGTGATACTTGAATTAGCTGAATGTGCCTTTTGAAAATTCGTAAGTTGTGTATTATAATATTCAATTGAGCCATTCAAATTTATTGTAAGTTCTTTTTTCGAAAAGGAATAGCACCAAACATCTCTACTAGTATTTAAACCGAGAGAATGAAAAAGAAAGTACGACTTAGTATATGGATCAAATTTTTTATCAGCTGCGATTGGAATAAAAGTATCAAATACATCATTCCGCTGGTTCAGCCAATCGCCATGTTCATTAGGTTGCAAGGCTTTCCATTTCATTTCTGTATTCCCAACCGACTTGAATTTCTTCACAATCGCCAACTTTTGTTCCTGGCTTAGGTAGTCGCCAATATCATGGTAATGAATGGTTGCCTGATTATTATTGGCATTTGGTTTTTTCACCAAAAGCGTAATCGAAATAGGAGTTCGCGAACCGCCACCAAAAACGTTCCCCGCCTCTTTCTGCCTTAATTCTCCTTGAGTTCTTGCATTACCCCGAAGATTAAAAACCCAAATACTCGAAAATTCTGTTTCTAAGGCTTTACGGAAACCATCCATCCCATTGGCATCTAACCACCCTCCATTTGATACAAAACAAACAATACCCCCTTCTCTGGATAGCCTGTCTGAACTCCATCTAAATGCTTTGATATAAGCGTCATATAAAGCTTTTACAGACGTAGCGGCACTTCCTTTGGCATAGGTTTTCTCAATTCGTTTATCGAGTTCCTCGTATTTTAAATTCTTTGCAAAATCATTCTCAGATTTTTGCCCAACCGAATAAGGCGGATTACCCATAATCACCCGCAAAGGCGCTTTCTTTTGTCGGGCTACTCGTGCTGAGTTTTGCAGAAACATTTCGGAGAAAAGTTTTTGGCTTTCGTCTGTTTCACTCAATTGGAACGTATCAGTCAGTACTATGCCTTCAAAAGGTTCATATTGGCTCCCTTCGCCTTCGCTCAGGGTGCCAGCAAGTTGGTCGTGATAGGCATTTTCAATATTTACGGCAGCTATATAATAGGCCAGAAGCACAATTTCATTGGCATGCAGTTCGTGTTTGTATTTACGTGCAAGGTCTTTTCCATCTATTAATCCACTCTGAAGTAATCGGGTAATGAAGGTTCCCGTTCCGGTAAAGGGGTCGAGTATGTGAATGTTATCATCCGAAATGCTTCTGTCAAATTCCTTCTTCAATATGTCATTTACCGAGTGAATGATGAAATCTACCACCTCCACAGGTGTATAAACAATACCCAACTGTTCCACCATTTTCGGGAAAGCTGTTTTAAAGAACTTGTCATACAATTCAATGATGATACGTTGTTTGCCTTCAGCATTGTCAATGCCCTCTGCTCGTTTACGTACCGAATTGTAAAATTTCTGCAGGGTTTCCGATTCTTCGGCTACCGATTTACCTTCCAAGGCTTCCAGCATGCCCTGCATAGCATTGGAAACGGCATTGCTTTTTACAAAGGAATACCCTTCAAACAAAGCTTCAAAAATTGGTTTGGTAATGATGTGCTGCGCCAACATGTCAATCGCCTGCAATTCAGAAATGCTGGGATTGATGTTTTTCTGCAAGCCAGCCAGAAAATTGTCAAATGCCTTGCGTTGGTCGGTTTTGGTTTCAATGAGGTGTTTGATACGTTCAATTTGCCGGTCGGCAATAATCGCCACATCCTTTGCCCATTGTTCCCAGTATCTACGATCTCCGACTTTCTGAACCATGCGTGCAAATACCACCGATTGCAATTGTTCAAATTGTAAGGCCATTTGTCGGTTGATGTCTTTGGTAGTTTCATAAGCATCTGAATCTTCGTTCCAAGCTTGGGGGTTCCCGTCTTCATCAAATGAATATTCAGGCCGTCCAACCAGGATGTTGTTGGGCTTTTTCTTATTTAACTCAAGTTTGTTTACCGTAGCATTGAAGCGGTCATCATGTGCGCGAAGTGCATTCAGCACCGTCCAAACCACTTTGTAGCGTTCGTTGTCATCAAGTGCTTTGTCTGCTTCTACATCTGCAGGGACAACCACTGGTATGACAATGTATCCGTATTTTTTCCCAGGAGCCCTGCGCATCACCCGACCAACCGACTGCACAACATCCACCTGGGAGTTTCTTGCAGATAGGAACAATACAGAATCCAATCCTGGTACGTCTACCCCTTCACTGAGCACACGTACATTGGTAATGATGCGGCATTCATTGTCTTCGGTTTCTTCTTTTAGCCAGGCGAGCATTTGGTCGCGCTCCGGTGCAGCCATGGTGCCATCCATGTGTTTGGAGGCTACACTTACCATTTTTTCCTTTTTATCGGCAGGTAACGAACCTAAATAGGCATCTGTGGCCGTGTTGTACGTAGCGGTGATTTTTTTAGAAGTGGCAATATTGGCGCAGAAAGCGACTGCACGTTTCATGGGTTCAGGATCCGCTTCCCGGGTGCTGCCATCATCGCCCAAAAATTGTTTGCTAAGTGCATTGATGCAGCCTATCAGTTTGGATGCATCATCCGTGGTGATTTCTGTTTCCTTATCGGCAATCATGCGCTGTACAGCTGGAGGAACATCTTTATCATTCAGTGTCAGAATCAGGACCTTATAATCGGTCAGTAAATCCCTTTCTACAGCTTCACCAAACCCAATCCGATATATTTCTTCCCCATACAATGCCGGATCATCCATGGAGCATAAAATGGCTTCTGCCTGGGCTGCCTTGCTTTTGGTGTTGTCATCATACAGCCGAGGGGTAGCCGTCATGTATAAACGCTTTTTTGCCCTGATAAAATTGGCATCGTGTACCCTGGTAAATGCCGATTCATCTTCACCTGCCAAGGAAACACCAGTGGTTCTGTGGGCCTCATCACAAATGATGAGATCAAATTCAGGAAAGCCATTTTTAAGCAAGACCTGTTGGGCCCGGGCGATCACTTCAATTGATTGGTAGGTTGAAAACACCACCGTCATTCCCGGCCGTTCATTTTTCTTGATCTGTTCAAACTGATGAAGAATAAAATCTGAATTTGTAGATGCCGGAAAGGCCAGATCGACCACGCTAAAAGAATCTGTATCTTGGTTTTTGCTTTTTTGTTTGGTGATATCCGGATCTGAGCAGATGGCAATGGCATTGATGGGTTCGTTGGCATCTGCACTCCATTCCCGAAGCGTTTGGCCCAGTAGGGCAATGGAAGGGACCAGGAAAAGTATCAACCCTTTTCCGTCGGTTTCATGTTCAGCTATGCGTAGTGAAGTGAATGTTTTACCGGTACCGCATGCCATAATAAGCTTTCCCCGATCTTGCTGCTGAAAATGTGCATGGGCTTTTTCCAGGGCTTCTGTCTGGTGGGGACGAAGCGATTTTTTAGGGGTGCGGGCCTGCTCTCCATGAACGCCATTTTCGAGTTGTTCCCAATCCACGGGAGAATCCACCAAATTGAACAGGTTGATCCGAGTGACCGGAGGGTTTTGGTTCTTAATGGCCTGTTCTGCATTTGTCCCCCAGTTATTGGTTGTCGAAATCCAAAGCCGGTGAGCAAACCGGGTTGTTTGAAATTGTTCATTCTTGAATTCCCGGCTGGAGGTAGACAGAAAACTGTCCACTGCAGGCTTGTTAATGGTTGAATTCTCCTGAAAGCATTTGCATTGTACTGCCCAGTAATCCCCCTCATGGGTGAGAGCTACTAAATCAATCCCCGTGTCCCCGCCACCTAAATCAAGCTTTCCCGGAAATTCATTCCATAACCAGACGTTTTTAAATTTATATGCATACTGCGGATCAGTTCGTAAATAAGCTTGCATCAACCGTTCGAAACGGGCTCCTTTGTCTTGTTCTGAAAAAGCAATTTTTCTGTATTTGTCCAGGATTTTTTGAAAACTCATCGAATATAAAAAACGTTAGGGTTGCACGTTATTTTCCTTTCAAAGCAAAAAGGAAATTTAGGTTTTGATGCCAAGTCTAATTCAGGGTAATGATACAAAAAAAATGGGATAAATCGGAACGCTGCGGTACTACGCTTTTTTTACTGTAGGTTATCAAAATCCTCAAACAGCAAGATGAGGGCTTCAAAGTCGTAGATATGCCCCAAAAGCATTGAATCAGCTCTGAAGTGATTTACAGGCTTCGAAATGAATACTCAGGCATGGTTTACCAAACGGCAGATCGAGTGGTCACCTATGTAGTGGAAAAAGCCTTAGCGAAACGGATCATGAAGCCGTTCAATACAATCTTTCGAGAAGATGTGCTTGACGCCTATCTAAATGGTCCGATTACGCTGACCCAACGAATAGCCGATACAAGAAAAGTTGATTACAACAATCTGCATCCCTCCAGTTGCCAGGATATAGGATCATCACGATTGTGCGGCATGGCGCTTCCAGAGGAAAACCTAACAAAACGGGTAGGCAAAAAGCTGCCCACAAAGCAGTCTAAGAGACCATTTCGATCGGCATGGTAAAATTCAAAACAAAGGACTACATTTACAATCTTTCAAAATTCCCGTGATTTACCAATAGATTAATGACAAATTCAAAAAATGATATAAAAATATCAGCCCGGTTTGGTTTATTTCTATCTAATTCAAATCGATGGGTAGCTCTACTATTTATAATTTCATTGAATTTGCTTTTTCTTAACCATTTTGCTCCAAAAATTATTATTTCTGATTTTTGGTTTAAATTGTGGATGATTTCAGAAAATATAATTTATTCCCTAATCGCAGCAAGTATTTTCTATTTCTTTTTGGAGGTTTTACCAAAAGTTGAAGCTCAAAAAGAATTTTTCTTACACGCACATCTTATGCAGGAAAAATTGGTTGCCAATTTAATATTTTTGAAAGAAATACTTGATTCAGTCCCTGATAGTGATAATACTAAAAAAATCGAAGAAATAATTTACAATTCAGATGAAGAAATACCACATCCATTATTCCCGATTGGTGATTCAAACATTCTTTGTATTATAAAAGGCATAAATAAAACAGCTAAATATGAAGCTAAGCTTCTTCAAAAATTATACGGACATCTGCCAAAGAACATTACAGGGATTGCAATTGATGCGGTAATGGAAAGTATTGCCAAGAAATCGAAATTACCTACTAAAGGAGAAATATCAGAGATTAAGCTTGCAGTAGATTTACATCTTACCGTTCTTGCCTCAATTGAAGCCCAGATCATACGTTACGTTAGTTTGACAAAAAAATAAGTCTGTTACCACTATCATTTTTAAAATCTAGTTCAAGTAGTATTCCTTTACCTTTCCTCATCAGTTTCTCGAATAATAGTCATTTATTTGCGCAAAGAAATTTTCCTTTGCCGACGCGTTGGCCTCCTGATTGGGTTTTACCAACTCCCACAGCCGCTGGAGGGCTGCTAGTTTGTCGTGGAGCTGGACTTTTACTCCCCGGTCTGTTTTTTCCAGGTTTTTGATAGCAGGAGTTTTCTCGGGATCCATTTCCTGCAGTTCCTTTAGGCTCCAATCTGAATTGAATACATCGGTGATGTCAGAAAATGCAATGGCAGCCAGTTCCCGGAGTACACGTTCCTGGGTGATACCCAACTGCTCCATGATAGGTTTGGTTTTAAACCGAATGTAGTTCAAAATATCAGGTTTTTTCAGGTTTTCAAACCCTTGCTGACCGGCACATTTTTCTGAATAGCCGGCTTTCATCGCAGCATCGGTAGCATTTTTGGAAATGATGTAATGGTCTGCAAATTGGATTTCTCTATCAGTCAGTGTGACGGTTTCTTTTCCGATCTGTATTGTCTGTTTTTTTGCCATGACTTATGGGGTTAAATAGCGAATATTTTAATTTTTTAGTTACAGGTGTCCGGGATTTTTTAAGAAATGCCAATTAATTCTTTCTTTTTACTTCTATCGCTTAGTTGATGCGAAATGGAGCATGGAATGATGTCAGAAAAAAAACTAATCACCATCTTTGAATACCTTTCTTTAATACCTTTCTTTAGTAGCTTTCTAAAACACCTTACTAGAGAATCTTTCTATAGGTGCAAGTCATTTGTTGGGTAATTGTCGTGATTTTGTTATTTACAAGTGCCATTTTATCATTTTTTTACTTGTCCCTTACTATAGGTGTCAGTATGGTGTAACACTGGTGTTCTCATGATGTCACTGCCCATTTAGTGCCCGGATTACCCTTTCCCTGGCCTCCTTTTTCTTTATTTTTAAGTCTTTTTGTCGTTTGGATTTTCGCCTTTTTTCAACTTGCAATACCAGGTCGTCAAGCGTCATGGAGAACGAGAAATAAAATCCTCTGGTGTAATGGGCATAGTAGACCAATCCCCAGTTCAATTCCAATTCTTCAATGATTTTTGTTGTTTTCCACCGGGTGGTATATTCCTGCAATTTTTCTGGTAACTCCTTCTGCCAGTCCCTATTTTTAAATCTGACTGGAAAACCTGCCATCCTCGCAAACATGAAATTGTTATCGGCCTTTCCGTAGGGTTGGGGTAAATTGATTGATTTAAGGGCAAGGAAAGCAAGTAGACATACTTTCTCAAAATCCGATTTTTCATTATTTCGAAAATCCCAAAATATTTTAGTTCCTATCCCAACCATAGGAGGCCTTTCCGGAATGGAGTCCATAAGTTGCTCGCCTCGTTGTTTGATCGTTTTAATGGTAATATTGCAAACGGATAAATAATCAGCTGCATCTTTTATTCGATCGCCAATTTCTCCACTTTCATGAGATCGGGCACGATGGTAAATAGCATAGTGGAGAATATTGCGAAGACACCGCTCGCAATGAGCCTCGTCGATTAAGAAGCCGTGCAGCAATTGAATTGGGAAGTTGAAATATTTTTGCTCCATCACATTAATTGATCTATAGCCCTAAAAAACTCATGCAAAAAGCCGTCAAATGACCTGGCGATGATGTAAATGCCTCCTGCCTGTTCAATCCGCTTTTGGTACTGCTTCTGTGCATCGCTCTGCCGATCATTGCCAATTTTCACTTCCACTTTCACGGACAGGCCGAATACCGTTGCCGAGATATCCGCGGTTCCCTCCGTGGAGGTACCGCGAACCCATTCGACCGAACCAATCGACCGTCTTGCACCGGTGATTGGGTCCGTGTAGGTTTTGGTGTTATCTACCTGCCTACCCATGCTATTTATCCGTTCCGCAATGCCTCCCTGCAGCCGGAAGAACTGAATAATCGCCTGTGTTAACTCATTAGCTGTTCGGTCCTGGAATCGTTTTGGTTTGTTTCGCGCATATACGGGGATCAATGGTCTGTCCCGGTAGGTGAATTCATGCATTCTTTCTGACAATTGTTTTAAAGGCTGTTTGTCAGATTTTTTGTCCCAATTGATTTGATATTTTTTCATTTGTCACGTTTTCTTGTTAAGCCCATTTTTCGGCGTTTATAGCCATTAAGAGGATATTAAAGTAGATGATCGCCAAAACATCAATAAAAGCGTCCTGACTTACCTAAAGTATGCTCTGGGAAGGCTATGTTGGACCGGTATCAATAGACCTCAGAATTTCCAGAATTTTTCTGGTAATTCTGGCCTGTAAATCCGGTCCTGTGGGGCTCTCTGAATCCAGCACATACAATCGGAAGCAGTGTCCATCGGAGCAAAACCGAACCAAAATCAACCGTTTCAATGGCTTCCCTTTCTGAAATATGGGCATACCACCATAATGCCACCCTTGAAAGTAAGTAGGCTTCAATTCCGTAAAAACCCGGTAAATCCCATGCTGTCTGCGGGATGAGAGAAAGCAGGCGCCCTGCCCTTGCTTATCGTCTGAAAATTCGATCTGCAATTCATCCGCGAACACGGTGTGCGATACCGATAATACCTGCTCGGTAGGGTCTTGTCGAAACCAATGGCTGGTTTCGTATTTTCGGTAATACCTGGCCCATGGAGGGGTCTCCTTTGTTTTGGTACCGGCAAGGGAAGGAATAATTGAATGATTCATTTTCCCTTCTTTTTTCCGGTTTCCAATGCCTCCAATACCTTTTCCAGATCATACCGAACCACGGATCCTACCTGGATATAGGGAATTCGATTTTCTTTACGCCATTTGGCAAGCGTCGGTCGGGTGACATTGAGTTTTGCCAACAACTGGTCAGTGTCGACAATGATTCTTTCTTTTTTTTCTTTTCCTAATTCCTCTGGATGTTTAAGGTCAAGAAGGAGTCCTTCAATATTTGCCAATCTGGCATCAAGGACTGCGAAGGGGTTTTGAATACTCATTTCTGCAATTGATTTAGTTTGCAGAAATATTATTCGGTTTGTAAATGCGCAACCGGTTGGCACCGGTTGAAAAAAAATTATTCCTCTACTGAAAGCGAGGCTATTAAAGTTTTCATTTCTTCATTTGCCTTTTTTTTCTTTTCCTCTGGAAGTCGTTCAATGGCCCACCTGTAATCATTAATTCTATTTTTTTTTTGAATTTGGGATCTTAGCTCTGAACTGTTCTTGTATCGCCGTATTGGTTCTGTTATGATTGAGAATATATCAGCTAGTTTTTTACCGTTTTTGTAACCATATTCCGTGGCTATTTTGTCGAAATCGTGGTTGTACGGTTTTTCGTTTTTGAAATAGAGAAGAAGGGCAAGTTTCTTTGTTGAAGCACCATCTTTGTATTTCTTTTTTTGGATTATTGGTTCATTGGTTTTACCCTGCAAAAAATTATATTGGCCTTTCTTGTGATTCAAGAAACTTTCACGGAGCTTCTGAACGTCCTTGTGACTGAGTACAAAAATGTCTTGAATTTGTCGGAATGTTGAAAGCACCTCAGCATTGATCTGAGTTTGATTCAGCCCGTCAAACAGTATGGCATCTGATCCAATCTGGTTTCTGTTTACCACAGCATCTTGAAATTTAGGATTTTTAAAATACTCTACAATCAATCGAAACCCAGATTTCGTCAACCTATCAAATTCCTTCAGCCTATTTTCCTTTTTCGGGACCAAAGAATCCGTGAAAATTAAAATGACTCCATCGACAAAATTATGCCAATCTACTCGATTTCCTTTCCCTTCATTTGCTATCAGGTAGGCCATTTGCAAGAACATCTTTGGCTTCCCATTCAAAAAATCAACAAATGAATGAGAGGCGATTCTATGAACCCACATTGAGAGCCTTTCTGCAACAGGATTATCGTTATTTTTCATTTGCTATAACTGTTGGACTCCCATGAATATCCTCCTTGGGAGTAATAAAAAATTCCACCTTTTTTGTTTCAACCCGCTTTCAAAATATCCATTTTACCCCATACCCGTTCCATTTCGCTGATGCTATGGGTACGGCTCAGGTTCACATACCGTTTGAAACTGGCATAGGATTCATGACCAGACCACTTCATTACGGTTTCTACCGATGCACCACGCTCCAGGGACAGCGTACAGAACGTTTTTCTACCGGTGTGCGCAGATACAAGTTGATGCTTAGGGAATACCTGCTTTAGTTCTTCGGCTCCCCTAAATCGGACGATCTCAACGGGTTCATTTATTTTTGCCACCTCACATACCTCCTTGATATACTTCGATAGCTTTTGGTTGGAAATTTTAGGGAGCGGGTAGGCTAAATCGCTGTATTTTTCCAGTATTTCCATGGAAATCGGGTTTAGTGGGATTTCCCAGGGCTTGCTGCCTTTTTTCATCGTTAGCTGGATGGTATGGCCTTTGATATGTTCTCGCTTGAATTGAGCATAATCGGAATAGCGCATACTGGTCGCACAAAGGAAAATGAAAATATCCCGGGCTTTTATGTGCCTGCTGACTCCCTTCAAATCACATTCCTTCAATGCTTTGTATTCCGATTCCGAAAGGGTGATCACTTCTAATTTTTGACGTTTGATGGTAAAATCCCGGTAGGATTGATTCATTTCGATTCCATGCTTCCGGGCATACCCCAATAAGGTTTTCAGGGTACTCAGTTGTTTGGCAATGGTGATATTGTTCAGGGTTGTCCTTTTTTCGATTAGGAATGATTGGAATTCCTCAAAAAATGAAAGGCCAATCAAATCAAAAGTAATTCTTCGGCCGGACCAAGCTTCATATGCTTCCAGGTGATTTTTCAACTGCTTATACACGCCTAAACTCTTCTTAGCTCTGCTGGCCCGGTTGCGCTCCACATAGGTATCAATAAATTCAGCGACACCCGGAATTCTTTCAGTGGGTTTTTGAGGACCTTTTATTCCAGTAGCAGTATTGGAATTTTTGAATGCTGAATAAATATCTTCGATAGAATATTCCTTGTCAGCTAATCTGAATCCATCCTCAATAAAATCAAGTTGGGACTTAATTTTTATCAGGCGTGAATTGATACGATTAATATCCGATTCCATCAGAAACAATGTTGCACTTGCTCCTGCATGTTTTGAATACACTTTTTTGTTGAGGTAAATCGCTTTCTGATTCGATTTATCCCAATTGCAAGGTGGAATATTGATTTCTGTTGCGATACGCTTTCTCTTTTGAGAAACCGAAATCATGCAAGAGATAGGGACCAAGCCCTCCTGATTCATTTTGTCCTGTCGGGTTTCGAACCGAATTGTAAGTTTTGCCATCTTTTTCACAGTTTACAACAATGCAAGATACAAAAAAAATTACAATTGGGGTGTTAATTGGGGTGTTAATTTTTTTGATTTGGATTACGATCCATTCATCTTTATGATCTAAAATGCCTTCTAATTGTTTTTAAAATAGCTTTTTTAAGCAATATCAGTAAATACCTGTAAAATAGGTTCGAATCCCTCCTCCTCTGCTTTTAGTCAATCAAATGTTTCGAAAAGCCCCTAATTTTAGCGTTTAGGGGCTTTTTTTATTTTGTATCCCCCCAATCTTACTTACTATTTTCCTATTTTTTGCGGAATAATCGAGACCCATTCGTTTTTCCATCGAGACCTATTTTTGGATTGGTGATCTTTTTGGTGATTGTGGAAAATCACTGGTTTTGACATCATACGGAGTCTAATTTTGTGCTGTAGACCAAAGCACACTCTTATGGATTTAGGATCAGAAAAGGTATTTATAAGAATCCTTTGGAAAATAATAAATCCTGAGACTTCAGGGCTTCACCTAGTGACTCCTCACTAAAAAAAATACAGGTTTTATTAAACGCTCTGAACTCTCCAGGCATAGCACCGGAGCGGCGGGACTGGCTTTCCACTTACTTTGTTTCGGATAACGACCTTCGTGCGCAAGCCCATTTCACTCGTTGAAACAGTCAACTTTTTGACCTATATTCACAATCCCAGGTTCACACATCCAACATAAGTCGTGGCATACTAACAAAGCGTTAAAGGAAGGCGGTTAATTGACAGATATAAGGTGGTTATTTGGCACTTAAGCAGAATTTTTGGTCAAATAAGTTCGAAATGGATTCAATAACATTCCCGGTACCAACAAAATAAATAACGAAACAGATGAACCAATATTCAGAAAATGAAAAACTGAATCTGTTCAAAAGCCTCTTCAAAGGTAGGGAGGATGTCTTTGCTATACGTTGGGAAAAAGCTGCCCAGTCCGATGGAGGAAGGATTAAAAGCGGATATATGCCTGCATATCAGTATGACCCCTACATGTATAGGCTCCATAAAATGAAGGGGGGCTCCTTCAAAAACTACAAAGACAAAACCTACCTACCACTTACTGATCAGCAACTTCTAAAGCATTTCAATGGGGATAAATTAATTGGCATTTATCCATTGTTACAGGAAAATACATCCTGGTTTATCGCTGCAGATTTTGATAAAGAGAAATGGGCGGAGGAATGCCGTAAATTTCTCAATATTTGCAATGAACAGACTATTCCGGCTTATCTGGAACGATCCCGCTCCGGTAAAGGAGGTCATGTGTGGATATTTTTCGACAAGCCCTATCCTGCAAGTAAAAGTCGTAAAATTTTAATCTCACTTCTGGAACAGGCAGGTATCTTCTCTGTTTTTGACAAAAGTTCCAGCTTCGACAGACTTTTCCCCAATCAGGATTTCCTTACGGGAGAAAAGTTAGGCAATTTGATTGCATTGCCACTATATAAACCGACCATGGAAGAAGGTAACAGTTGTTTTGTAGATGAACAATTTAACCCATATCAGGATCAATGGGAATTTTTGTCGTCAATCCAGAGGGTGACTGTATCTCATCTTGATACGATCTTTCATTCACTCCACCCAAAGAACGATCATGTCCCAAACAACATCGATTCAGGTAAGCTGCATATACAACTCAACAATTTAATTCACCTTAATCGGTCAGGTATGACACCCAAACTGATCAATTTTCTAAAAGAGGAATTAAATTTTGCCAATTCGGAATATTTCATTAAAAAGAAAAGTGGCAGAAACACATGGGGAACCGAGCGGTATTTCCGGTTTGTAGAGGAAACAACGCATGAGATAATTCTTCCGAGAGGATTTATAGGTAGATTGATCCGGTACTGCAAACAGCAAAACATTGATTTCGAATTTCAGGATGAACGGAAGAAGCAGGATCCTGTTTTATTCACAACAAATTTCAGTCTAAAGTCACACCAGAAATCCGCAATTGAAGTTACCTCCCGCAAAGAATTTGGTGTCATTACCGCACCTCCAGGTTCCGGAAAAACAGTAATCGGGTTGAAGATAATTGCTGAAAAACAGCAACCTGCTCTGATCGTGGTGCATCGTAAACAGTTGCTGGAACAATGGGTTGAACGGATTCAGGGTTTTCTGGGCATACCGAAAAACGAGATTGGTAGGATAGGACAAGGAAATGCCAAAACCGGAAAAGCGATTACGGTAGCAATGATCCAGAGTTTGGGTAAGTATCTTGACAAACAGGAAACAGATGAATTTGCCCTGTCTTTCGGGATTATTATCGTTGATGAATGCCACCATATCCCAGCAGAAACATTCCGAAATACCATTTCAAACTTTCCGTCTTACTACCAATATGGGTTAACGGCAACTCCTTTTCGGAAAGGAAATGATGGCAAAATAATTTTTACCCATTTGGGCGACATCATTGCAGACATTAGACCGCAGGAAATTGAAAAATACAAGCAGGCAAAAATAATCGTAAGGGAAACGGCTTTAGATATTCCCTTCAATCCAAAAACAGATCCGTTTGAAAACCTATCAAAGGTATTGGTTCACGATTCTGCCAGAAACAAGTTGATACTTGGGGACATTAGCACTGAATTGAATAATGGGAAAAAGGCTGTTATCATTACAGAAAGAAAAGAGCATATTGATGCGCTTTATCAGTTACTGAAACAGTCTTTTGAAGTGGTGACACTTTCTGGGAAAGACTCGGAAAGCAACCGTAATGCAAAATGGCAAATACTCAACAGTGGAAATTACCAGGCACTAAGGTAGTGTTAGCTCAACTCTGTCTGGCTTCCCTTCGGGGGGCTAGCCCCCCGAAGGGAAAATTCACTATTTTTTTAGGACTCTGTCTTCAGATCCAGTTCCA
>NZ_WIOK01000003.1 GCF_009467825.1 Cyclobacterium xiamenense
ACCGACCACCATCAACTCCATGGCCCTCTCCATCTGGCAAAACGGCGGTGCGCGGTTTTTCCCCCCCAGTCAGGTGCAGCTGTGGACCCGGGATAGCCCCGACCAAAACTGGAAGCTGGCAAAAACCTACCAGCCCAGCCCCCTGGCCAAAGACGACCCCTCCCTACTGCGGCAGTTTGAAATTCCCTTCTCCGCCAAAGACGTTCGCCACCTCAAGCTACTGGCCAAACCCGTCGAGCGCATGCCCGCATGGCACGGTGCCGCCGGCAGCAAAGCCTGGCTCATGGTAGACGAAATCGTGATCAACTAGCATTCGAACCGAATACGATACGGTCAATAAAAAAGGGGCGATTTACAAATCGCCCCTTTTTACTACAAACCCATTTTATAGGGTATTATCGGATGCTTCCTCCTCACTTTGAGCAAGGAGAAAGGCTTTGATAAAATCATTCAGTCCTCCATCCAGTACCGTCTGCACATCGGATGTCTCGTGGCCCGTTCGGGCATCTTTTACCAGCTTGTAGGGATGCAAAACGTAGTTTCGTATTTGCGAACCAAAGTCAATTTTCATTTTTCCTGACTCTACCTTGGCCCGTTCTTCGTTGCGCTTGTCCATTTCCAGCTGGTATAGGCGGGACTTCAGCATTTGCATCGCTTTCTCCCGGTTTGCGAGCTGGGAGCGTTCCACCTGGCATACTACCACTATTCCCGTAGGTTTATGGGTCAATTGCACCTTGGTTTCTACCTTGTTTACGTTCTGCCCACCGGCTCCTCCGGAGCGAGAGGTGTGAAATTCCACATCGGCCGGATTGATCTCTATGGTAATGGTATCGTCAACCACCGGGTAGACGTACACCGATGCAAAAGAGGTATGCCGTCTACCGCCACTGTCAAAGGGAGAAATCCGCACCAATCGGTGCACACCGCTTTCGGATTTTAAAAAGCCATAGGCAAGTGGTCCCTCAAACTCAAGCGTAGCCGATTTGATACCCGCTACCTCGCCTTCCTGCATATCAACCTCCCGAACTTTATAGCCGTTTTTTTCACCCCACATGATGTACATGCGAAGCAAAATAGAAGCCCAGTCGTTACTTTCGGTTCCGCCTGCACCCGGATTGATTTCCAGCATGGCATTCAATTGATCCTCCTCTCCACTGAGCATCTTTTTCAATTCAAGATCCTCCACCTTCTGTAGCTGTTTCAGGTAATCCTTCTTTATTTCTTCCTCGGATACCTCCCCAGCCGTATAGAACTCCAACAAGACTTCCAGGTCCTGAACGGCCGCATCTACGGATTCATACTGATTGGTCCAGGATTTCCGGGCCTGAATCTGCTTCATCATCTTTTCCGCTTCGTCGGGCTCGTTCCAAAAATCAGGTTGGGCAGAAATTGCCTCAAATTCTTCTATTTCCTTTTTCTTCCGGTCGTAGTCAAAGGTACCTCCTCAAGGCCGAAACGCGGGCCTTCAAGTCTTTCAACTGGTCTGATGTCATAATTGCTTCTATTTTTTGGTTAAAATTACACGCAAATTTGGTCATTTACACCCAGAATACCTACTTGGGATTCGAATGAACCTACTTTTCGCCGGAAGTTTCCAGGAGAATGGTTTGTATTTTATTTCTACCTTTTAGCTTAAACCGTTTGTACCGCAAGGGCTGAAAGAGCAAACCCGCTCCCAATAAACCTCCCGCCGTGGTAAGGGTTTCGGAAGAATAGCTAAGCCGCCCCTCCGAGTACAGGCTATTGATTCCACCAGCGAGCAGCAGCATACCTCCAGCGGCCATGGAAAGAAAACTCACATTGGCCAGGGTGCGGTTTCGTTCGTCTTTGTTCCGAATATCGACGGCTTCTATCTGTTCCAAGGACAATACATTCTCCTCCAGAATAAGGATATCCTGGCCAATTTCGCGGATGTTGTCCCGAATGTAGTAGTCCAGGCCCTTCTGCAGGTAAACCAACTCATCCCCTACTTCATATACCAGGCGAGTCTTTTCGTTGGCACCCCGCTGCAGGATCAGGTAATTTTGGCCATAGGCCACTTCCCCTCCCAGGAAACCTGACAGTATAAACGCTAGCAAAACCTGAAGTCGTCCGGGCATGTGGTGTGTGATTGGACGCGCTTTTCAGAATTTCATAATCCAGCCACGCTCATCCGCTACCTTGCCGTATTTGATGTCATCGAGCGTTTTCAAAATTCGGTCGGAAAAAGCGTTGGTCGATTTTTCAGGCAATAAATAGTCTTTCCCATGAATGTTAATGAGGTGGATAAAAGCTACCGTTGCGGCCGTACCGGTACCAAACGCTTCCTCCAGCGTACCGGAAAGCAGGGATTCTTCCAGCTCACTGACGGGTAGAAACCGCTCTTCGACCGGAAATCCCATTTCCCTGGCCAGTATCAGCACGCTATCCCGGGTGATTCCCTTCAGGATGGTACCGGTCGTGGTGGGGGCCGTAATCAGGGTACCATTGATTACAAACATGACGTTCATGGTACCACTCTCTTCAATGTATTGATGGGTTTTACCGTCGGTCCAGAGCAATTGGTCGTACCCCTCTTTCTGGGCTTTAAGTGCAGGAAAAAGGGAGCCTGCGTAATTCCCAGCCGCCTTGGCCGAGCCGGTACCGCCTTCGATGGCCCGGGCATACTGGGTTTCCACTTTTACCGCTACCGGTTTGGCATAATACTTTCCGACTGGCGAGGTGAGAATCATGAAGGTGTATTTTCTCGACGGACGAATACCCAGGTAATCATCCGCAGCAAAGATAAAGGGGCGTATGTACAGGGAACAGCCAGGTTGCCTGGGTACCCATTCCCGGTCTACCTCCAGCAACTTTCGCATGCCTTCCATGAAAACCTCCTCGGGAACTTCCGGAATGCACATCCGAGCCGCCGATTCGTTTAAGCGGCGTTGATTTGCGTCTCCCCGAAACACGAGCAACTCTCCGGCTTCGTTTCGGTACGCTTTCAGTCCTTCAAAAACCGACTGCCCATAGTGAAGGGTGGCATTTGCCGGATTGATCTGCATAGGGCCGTAGGGCTCTACCCGCAGATTTTGCCAGGCCCCATCCTCGTATTCGGCCACAAACATGTGATCACTGATGATTTGACCAAAAGCCAACGCATCAAAATTGGTGCTTTCCAACCGGGACTGGCTGGCTTTCGTAACTCGAATCGTTAATGTCTTATTCATAATCTTCTACTTCTCTGGCCGCCAGGTGACTTCGTTTACTGCTAATTCCTTTGCGAGTTGCCTGCCCAAAACAAAAAGGTAATCCGATAGTCGGTTTACGTACTCGGTAATCAACGGATCTACGGGCGATGAATCGGCCAATAACACGATGGACCGCTCCGCCCTTCGGCAAACAGTCCGGGCGATGTGGGCATAGGAAACCACCGGGTGCCCGCCCGGTATGATAAAGTTCTTCAACTCTGGCAAGCCGGATTCCATGGCATCGATTTCTCCTTCCAGAAACGTAACATCCTCCTTTTTTAAGGTCGGTAGCTTAAGGGTTTTGAATTCCGGATCAGTAGCAAGCAAAGCACCGATGACGAACAGTCGATCCTGTATGGCATAGAGTTTTTCGGTTCGCTTTTGGTTGACCTCCTGATCTCTCAAAAGTCCCATCTGCGCGTTTAGCTCGTCGATGGTGCCGTAAGCGTCGATACGTAGATGGGATTTATGCACCCGTGTACCGCCCAGAAGCGAGGTTTCTCCTTTATCTCCAGTTTTGGTATATATCTTCATGTGATTTCCATGGAAATGGATTAAACTGCTGACTTGTCGACGACGGTGGGATTGGGATTGACTTCGTCTGATTCCACCAAGCCATCTCGCAACCGGATTACCCGATGCGAATAATGCGCAATGTCGTCTTCGTGGGTGACCATGATGATGGTATTTCCTTTCTGGTGCAATTCATGAAAAAGATCCATGATATCGTAGGAGGTTTTGGAATCCAGGTTTCCTGTGGGCTCATCGGCCAAAATAATACTCGGATTGTTGACCAATGCCCGGGCAATGGCTACCCGCTGCCGCTGCCCACCGGAAAGTTCGTTGGGTTTGTGATGGATACGATCGTCCAGACCTACACTCTTTAACGCCAGAAATGCTTTTTCATCCCGGTCCTTTTTATTAAAACCAGCATAAATCAAGGGCAATGCTACGTTATCCAGGCAAGTTGCACGGGGCAACAGGTTAAAGGTCTGGAAAACAAATCCGATTTCTTTGTTTCGAATTTCTGCCAGCTCGTTTTCACTCATGTCACTTACATCTTTTCCATTCAAAACGTATTGCCCGAAAGTAGGCGTGTCCAGGCACCCAATGATGTTCATCAACGTGGATTTCCCGGATCCGGAAGGCCCCATAAACGCTACGTACTCTCCCCTGTTCACTTCAATGCTTACCGACTTTAATGCATGCACTTCCTCAGCACCCATTCGGTAAACTTTTTGCAATTCCTTGGTTCTAATGATTTCTGGCATACTGCACAATGAATTATAAAACGTGAAGATAGGGGATTATGGATAAAAATAGGAATTCCGTTGGTTAAATTATATTAATGGAACTAAAGGTGTTCCAACTGCAACCTGGTGAGTTCTTCCTGTCCTATCCAGCCTGCCATGATGGCAAGGTTGCTGCTGGCATATTGATCCAATCCAATAATTCTACAGTATCGTACCAATTCAATCCAAAGCTTGGGGTCTTTGTTAAATTGACTGGCTTCCTGAAGGTGCCGGTACCGATCCTCCTCGTCCGTCAGGCTATCCAGACCAGCTAAGACCAGCGGAGTGAGGTAGGCATTTGCCGAGGACACAGCCTGCCATTGCTGACTTTCCGGTTGGGAATCACCCAGGATGTTTTTTACATAATCCGCTAAAAATGATTTCTCTTCCTCCGAAAGGAATTGGGATTCACCGGCAACGGCAAGCAATGCCGCTCGATCCAACTCGTTCAACCAGTGTCCTTTCCGAAGCAAAATTTCCCGCGCCAAATACTGCCTAAAAACTTCATTTTCCAGCTTTTCCATCGCTGGCATCAATTCAGCACCCAACATTTTCGGTAATTCGGCCCGAAGCCGGAAAAACGTGACTGTCTCGTTCGGTAACAGCTTTCCTTCCGAATCAAACGCCATCCATTCGGGAAAAGCCAGCTGCTGGGTACCGGCAATAAACCTTGCTTCCTCTTCCATGCCCCCAAAATACAGGAAAGGCAGGTGTGCCGACGTAAACTGGGCATAGCCTTTAAGCGCCGCCTGCTTCCATTCAATGGCCGCTTTTTCAAAATCGCCCTCTCTGGAAAGCACCCATCCGGCAAAGGCATGGTAATATCCGGCATTTCCGGAAAACCGGAAGGCCATACCGTTCAACCGCTTCACTAATTCGTTTATCGCTCCTGCCCGAAACTCCAGAAGCAGGCGGGACTCCCGAATGCTTTCTTCTTCTGAAAGGGTTAAGGACTCGCCTTCCTGCAGACCTTCGATGCGATCCCGGATTTCCTCTTCCGAACCGGCCACAATGCCCGCTGTCAACTGATTGCGCAACAAGGCGCGGTTGACCAGATTTCCTGCCTGTGTAAGCGTATCCAGGGAAACCCTTTCCGGAGCTGGGATTCCTCTCATGTTGAACGAAGCTAGTAGATTGATTTGTTGCTTTAGGGAATACGTAGAAAAGTCGTCAATCCCGTCGAGTTGATTCTCCTTGATTTCCAGGGCCAAGAGATTGAGCGCTTGGACGGGTCCCCCTCCTTCCATCGCTCTTAGCACGGCCAATGCATCCTGGGGCCGGTTTATCCGATGGTAAATAAGGGCCAGGTTTGTTGACAGGTAGGGATTTCCCGGGTACCGGCGCAGGCCTTGCTCCAGGTAAAAAATGGCATCGTTGGTACGCTCACGCTTTTCCAGAAGCTGGCCGAGCAACACGATATCCACCACCCTGGGGTTTTCTTCAAAGCTCCGTACCATCGTATTCAACGCCAAGGTGGGTTGGTTTTGCTCCAGGTACAGGTGAGCAGCTGCCAGGAGGGCTTTGTCGTTTCTTCGGTACTGCTCAAAAGCATTCTCGTACAAGGCAGTGGCCTCCACCGGACGCTTGCTAGCGTAGTAATAGTCCGCCGACAGTTGGGTTGATGCCGTGCTAAACTGCACGGCTATGATCCCATCGGCATATACCAGGAATATCAACAAACTCATTGCCCCACCCAGACGAAGGTGAAAAAAAGGGAAAAACGGCGGCTTATACACGATTTTGTCGATCTCCTTTCCGCTGTTGATAATCCCGGAAAAGTTTACCCATACGTAGAGAAAAAACAAAAGCCCAAACCCCAGCTGACTGTAGACGAAGAGGTGATTCAAGAAATCGATCATCGGGGTATTTGCGGTAGCCATTCCCTTGAAAAGTACCAATAGGCAGATCGAAAAACCGATTAGGTAATACAGCTTACCCACCCAGGGCGGACCGAAAAGCTGCGGACTGTTTCGAATTTTATGCAAGACGACGGGGTAGCCCACAGCGCCGACCACAAGCAACACGAGTTGGAAGGGTGGCAGTGCCCAGTCGTTTAGACTACCGGTCAGGTCCAGTAGCATCAGCCCCATCAGTAGCAGGTATAGGCTGGAGATAACCCCAAAATGCCAGGCAATTTTGATCCCAACACCGGTATTCAAACGGGCCAGAAACAGGTAGACACCAGTAAGAAAGACATTGCCCGTATACACCAAAAATCCGCCAGCGATAACCAGTGCCATCAGGGTGCCGTTTTCTGAAAACAGCAACGTAGGGTTGGGAACGGCAGAAAAATAAATCAATACCCCCAGGCAGATTGCCCCCAGTCCGACGGTAACGATGGCCCGCCTCCCGGCAGCCATTGATTCACCGAAAAAATGGATCAGGGCTGCAGGCAACAGCAAGAAAAGCAGGACCAGAATTAATCCCCACTTACTCCCCACACTACCGATATTGAGTCCATTTACCCCACTGACCGTCAGCAAAAGAATCAGCAATCCGGCGCCTACCAAAAACGTGTTTCGCTTCAGAAAAGTAAGCAACCAAACACCTACCAGGAGAAGCACCCAGAAAAGTAATCCCAACAGCTGCGTGGCAACGGGAAAAGACAGCGGAGCTTCCGATACATATTGCTCTAGTAAAAGCAGGTTCTGTGTGTTGAGATACAGGTAATCCACTCCAGAAAAAAACTGATCCAGCGGCACCACGATGCGCTCAAAGCCCGTACGTATTGCAAGCGGAAGTGAACTGAGTTCTGCAAAATACAGCACCAAAATCCCCAAACCTGCCCCGAAAAGGATAAAAAAAACAGGATATTGAATGACTTTTACCCAGGCATCCCTATGCATTATTCCATTACCTTCGGAACACGAAAATAATCAGAGTCGCGTTGCGGTGCATTTTTAAGGCCCTTTTCGTGGTCCAAATGCTCCCCAACTTTGTCTTCACGCATGACATTCACTTCCGAAGACATGGTAATCAGCGGCTCTACCTCTGAGGTATCCAGTTCGTTCAGCTTTTCTACCCAATCCAGAATCTGCGTCATATCCCGGGTCATTTTTTTCGCGCCACGCTCGTCAAACTCCAACCGGGCAAGGTGTGCGATTTTCTTCAAAGAATTAATATCTATCTTCATGTACGATGAATTTTATTAGTTACGGGAGCGTTGTCTTTCCACAATTGCTCCTGGATGATGTGGTAGCATTTTTCCTTCAAAACGGACACATCCTTTGCCCCCAAACCTTCCACCGATAGGGGAGGATGGACGACTACTTTCACCGGCTTGTAGCGCAGCAAAAACCGGCCATCATCTGGCAAAATTAAGTGATTGTAGGATAAAGTGATAGGAATAATCGGAATTTGTTTATCCAACGCCACTTTAAACGCCCCATCCTTAAATCGGGCCATGGCCGGAGGGCGCTCACTGGATATGCCCCCCTCAGGAAAAAAAACCACGCTACTCCCCTGCTCCAGTGCTTCTTTTGCTTTTTGAACGGAAACCCCGCGACTCTTTAGGCTGTTTCTATCTACGGCAATGTGCAGGTGTTTAAACATGTATCCGAAAAGTGGTACCCGTGCCAGGGAACTCTTGCCAATAAAGACCAGGTCAAAGGGAATAAGACCCAACACCGGAATATCCAGGTAGGAGAAGTGGTTCGCCACGATCACATAGGGTGCATTCCCTTTGAAATGGTGTAGATTCTCCATGCGTACCTTGAAGAATAGCATCCCAAAAAACACCTTGGACCAGATTCGGTTCATCCTCCTTCCGCGGGACTTTTCTCCGGAAACCTCAATGGTGTAGGCGAAGATCGGCAGCAAGGCCAGAAAGGTGAGAATAAACACGAGCGACCCGTAGAGGGAATACAGCCTTTGGACTATTTTCTTCATTCGAAAGCGTTCTTTGGGTCCCGAAAATAAACAAAATTCAGGACCCAGACCCGATTTGGCCGGATTATCCTCCAGACTGCCGCTTTAAGCTTGGACTTTTTTTACCCGGATGGAGGTACCTTCGGTGCTGATTACCTGGATTTTTTCTCCCTTGTCAATAAACTCCCCACGGGAATAGGCATCGTACATCTCATCGTCTATGAGTACCTTACCACTAGGCATCAAGCGGGTATGCGAAATACCTTGTTTTCCAAGCAGGTCGTTACTATAAAACGAAGAGGTGTACCCGTCTGATTTTTGCTGGGTACTCGCTAGGGAAATCTTACTGAAACTTTCCCATTGATTGACCTTCGGCGTTAGGGTGAAAATCAACACGGTAGCAACAATTGCCGCCAAAATCACCGTCAAGAGTGCTGTAAACAGCTTCCCGGAGCTAACGAAGGTAAAATCAAACTGATCGTTGGGAAGCATGCCCATGGTGAGACCCGCCAGAATACAGACAATCCCCAGAATGCCAAACACCCCGAAGCCGGGAATGACGAATATTTCCACGGCCAATAAAATAATACCCAGAATAAAAATGACCACTTCCAGATTGCTGGCCAGCCCGGTCAGGTAATAAGGAATGAAATAAAGCACCACCGCAATGCCACTGGCGGCCAGTGGAAAGCCGATACCCGGAGTCTGAATTTCAAAATAAATCCCCGCAAAAATAACCAAAATCAAAAAGCCACTCACTGCCGGATTCAGGAAAAAGGCAATGATGTCTTCGGCTACCGAGGGTGCATACCGATAGATTTCGTAATTTTCCAGTCCATTTCGTTCTATAATCTCTTCGATTGAAGCCACTTCCGCTTCACAAAAACCATTGGCGATGGCCTCGGATACGGAGAACGTGACCACCTCCCCTGCCTCCGATATGCCCTCCACCTCCAGGTCTTCGTCCACCATTGCTTCCGCAATCTGCGGATCCCTGCCCCGAGCCTCCGCGGTACTACGCATCATCGACCGCATGTACGACTGGTATTTGTCCGGGGCTGCCTCGCCCCCACCTCCCATGACCACGGTGGCCGCACCAATGCTACCCCCTCTGGCCATGTAGATGCTATCGCAGGCGATGGAAATCAACGCACCTGCCGAAGCGGCATCCTTGTCGATAAACGAGTGAATCGGCACCTTGGACTCCAAAAACAGCGTACGGATGTCGTCTGCATCGGTAACCGCGCCACCGTAGGTATCCATGTGTACAATGATCATCGCAGCATTTTTCTCAGCTGCTTCTTCAAGCGCTAGCCGTACCTTTCGGTTCATCCGGGGATCGATATCGCTTTTCATGTCAAAAACATATACGGTCTTGACCGAATCGGCTGTTACCTCGGTTTGCCCCCAGGCCGGTAGCAGGGACACGAAAAATGCGCTTGCGAAAAACAATAAACTAACTACGAATTTCATTTATTACCAGATTTAATAACTCCCGTTGAATATACCAATAAAAACCGTCATTGTTCCCATTGAACGAAAATGGTGTTGCAATTGATAAAATAAATATCAAATTTGCATGAACATTGGTAATTTCTTATCAGAAAACTGTTTTTAAACATGAAGTGCTGGATTTTGATTTTGGGGATAATCGGTATTGCAATCCCCGGCAAGGGAAGCGAACTGGCAGCGATTGATTCGGTGGGTATCGAGCGAGTTGGAGATAAATCCTACATCATCCACGAGGTCGATCCCCAGGAGACCCTATTTGGAATTTCCCGACGCTACGGCACACCCGTGGGGGAAATCGTCCAAAGCAACGACAATCTGAAATCCGGCTTAAAAATTGGACAACGCATCCGAATACCGTTTGTGGAAAAGGAAGCCATCCCGGAAGGAGCCAAAGTTCACCAGGTACTCCCCGGAGAAACGCTTTTTTCCATTGCCAAAACCTACCAGGCAACCGTCAATGAACTTATGGAATGGAACAACCTCCGGGGCACCGATATAAGTGTGAGGCAGTCGCTGCTTATCAAAGGCCTGGAAAAGAAAGAAGCACCGGTCGCCGAAGAAAAAATTGAGGAAACGGTAGAACTGGCGGATCAAACCGTGGCTGTTACCAACGAACAGGTGACGCCAGCTGCCGAAACCTCCGACAAAAACGTAAAAAAGAAAACCGAGAGGGAGGTCAAAGAACCGAATCGTTCGGAGCTACCCGAGGCAGCTAGCCCCGAGAGCAAACCTACTGTATCCAGTACTGGCAACTGGATTTCGCACGAGGTCGTGCAGGGAGAAACGCTCTTCGCTATTGCGAGAAAATACGATGCGAAGGTGGAAGATCTGATTCAGTGGAACGGCCTCTCTTCCAATAACCTACGAATCGGCCAAACCCTGAAAGTGGGCCGGGAAACCAATGCCCAAATCCCGGTCACTCAACTTCCCGGACCTTCCGAACCGACTGCCGAAGCTGCTCCAAGCAGCACCCGGTCCCCTTCGCAGCCTGCACCCGCACAACGGGGAACCAGCTCCTCTTCCAGCATCGACACCTCCACTGCCTTTAAAAACATTTCGGAAAACGGGCAGGCAGAAGTGATTGCTGGTACCGGCAACCACAAGAAATACCTGGTACTCCACCGCAGCGCCCCCGTAGGGACAATCATGCGCATCCGCAACGAAGAAAATGACGTTACGGTATTTGCGCGAGTGGTAGGGGTGCTTCCGGATACGGGCGATAACAACAAACTCTTGATCAAGGTGTCCAAAGCAGCTTTCGATCAACTAAAAGCAGTCAATCCCCGGTTTCGGGTAGCCATCTCCTATTGATGGATTTTGGAAAAACAACGGCTTTTTGGCCTTTTTTCCGGGAGATACCACGCCAGGTGCTAGTTTTTCCTGCTGAACCTCGACAAATCCCTCCCCTGGATTTCCGAAATGCACTGGTTCCGGATAAATGGTTAACTTGCGGGAATGGATTGAATAGGTATACACACAGGTTTGAAACACGATGAACGTAAGAAAAAATAAACCCGTTATAGGCATAAGCATTGGCGACATCAATGGGATCGGAGCTGAGGTAACCATGAAGGCGCTGCAGGATAGCCGCCTGCAAAAGATGATCACCCCGGTTATTTACGGTCATGGAAAAGCGATTACCTACTACCGGAAAATACTGGAAATGAACGACTTCAACTTCATGCAGGTGAGAAGTATTGAAGAAATTCACCACAAAAAAACCAACGTGATCAACGTGGTGCAGGAATCGCCCGAGGTAAGTCCCGGTATAGAAACGCGGGAGGCGGGAAGAATGGCCCTGGCCGCCCTGGATCAGGCGATCGTGGACCTAAAAGCCGGTCACCTGGATGCATTGGTCACCGCTCCTTTAAACAAAAACAATATCAACAGCGAGGAAACGCCGTTTATTGGACACACGGAATACCTCACAGAGGCCTTTGAACTCGGAAAAAGCCTGATGTTTATGGTTTCGGAAGACATGCGTATCGGCCTTGTAACGGGACACCTTCCCCTGAGAGAAGTGGTTCATTCAATCAATTCGGACACGATCAAGGAAAAGTTAAAAATCATGCTCAAATCCCTGAAACAGGATTTTGGGATTGCAAAACCGAAAATAGCGGTATTAGGCGTCAACCCACATGCAGGCGAGGACGGGCTTTTGGGTTCCGAGGAGCAAGAAATCATCGAACCAGTGGTCAAGGAGTTTAAGGACAAAGGCAACCTGGTTTTTGGCCCCTATCCTGCAGATGGCTTTTTTGGCATGATGCACCAGAAGAAGTTTGATGGCGTGCTGGCCATGTACCACGATCAGGGTTTGGTGCCCTTCAAAACCGTATCGTTTGAATCGGGCGTCAACTTCACCGCAGGGCTGCCAATCATCCGAACTAGTCCGGACCACGGTACCGCTTACAACATCGCTGGAAAAAATTGCGCCGAAGCGGGTTCCATGCGCGCTGCCATCTACCTGGCTCACGACATCATTAAACGTAAACATGACTGGGCATCAGAGAATTAAAATAATTAGCCTCTACACTTTAGAAAACAAAAATTATTCCTTAAATTTGCGGTCTTAATTCGGAAAATGAAATTCATAAGGAACTTCGATATTGACATCATCCGACTGAAAGAGGGGGAGCATTTATTCCACTTCGAAATAGGTGAGGAATTCTTGGCTCACTTTGAAGTGATCAAAGAGGTGGTCCATAAAGCTGCCATTCGAGTGGATGTAAAACTAGATAAACGTATCAATCTGATCGAAGCCGATTTTGACGTACAGGGTACGGTAGAGCTGACCTGCGACAGGAGTCTGGAAAAATTTAACCAGCCACTTGCGGTCCAACACAAAATTCTGTACAAATACGGAGAGGAAGAAAAAGAAATCAATGAGGAAGTTTTTTTGATTACCAAAGATACTCCGGCCATAAATGTGGCTCAGTTGATTTACGAGTTTATCCTTTTAGCCATTCCGGCCAAAAAAATCCATCCGGAGCACCGCATCGAGGGAGACGAGGAGGAAGAAGAGGACGGCTGGATTGTATACGAAGCAGGCGAAGAAAGAAACGAAGACGACACCAGTAATGCCGAACAGAATCCGTTCTGGGAAGCATTGAAAAATTTAAAAAATAACGAATAATCTAAAATCACATAGATATGGCACATCCTAAAAGGAAAATTTCCAAAACCAGAAGAGACAAGCGACGAACGCATTATAAATTAAACGCGCCCGGTCTGGCACAGTGTCCTACCACCGGCGAATTTCACTTGCCTCACCGTGCCTTTTGGCTCGATGGCAAACTGTACTACAAAGGTCAGGTCATCATCGAGAAGGAAGTCGTCGCCTAATTACCGGATACGTTCCTTTTTTAAGACTGCCCGGGAAATTAACTTTCCGGGCAGTTTTTTTTATCGTTCCTCACAGTCTCCTATTTTTCTTTTTCCAGCAAGGACTTTTCCAAAAACTTTTGCCGGATGATCTGCTGTACGGGACGGTTTTCGATTTTGCTCTCCAGCCAGGAAATGATATCCAGGTATAAAAAGGCTCGTTTTTCGTACGGATGATGCTCGTATACAATTAGTTTCTCCCGGAGTTCAATAAACGCCGCTTTCAGTTCGTGGTCGTATATCCGGCTTAGGTTTCGGACAAAGCGGACCATTTCTTTTTGTACCTGATGCAAATCATCCATTTTGATCAAAAACCGGTACACGTTCCGAATCTGCCCATCCAATTTTTCGTCCTTGCCGGCCTCGTAGCTGGCTATCAACTTTAGGATGTGCGCAAAGCATTGCAAATCCTCCCGCAGGCCATCCTGATTGTTTTGGATCACCTGGTCCAGGTAGTAAATCGTCTTTTCGTTATCCCCGTGCCCAAAATACAAACAGGCTACTTTGTAATGCAAGACCATGAGGTGGTGCACATCCAACTTACTTCGAATGGGCTTCATGTCCTTCAGCAAGGCCGGTACCACCTGTTCTACCCCTCGGGTAAATTCCCCCTTCAAAAAATGAATGTTCACCAAATTGGAATACAGGTATAAAAAGGCCAGGATTCGGCTATTGTCATCCATCACAAATGCACTGCTCTCAAGGCTTGCCTGAAACTCCTCCAAAACCTGGGAAAACCGATCGTAATACCCAAGGTAAAAAAGGGTGTCCAGCAAGTAGTGGTAGGCTTTCAGGTAGTTTCCACTTGCCACGTTGATCATGTGTGGGGAGGCATGAAAGAGGTCTACCCAATGCTGTGCCGCGCGGTAGCATAGCGGAAAGTCCTGGATAATGTGAAAATACCATACCTGTGCCTGATACAGGTACATTTTCTCGTAGAAGCCCAGTGCCGCCAAGTCGAAAGCCGGCATGTTTTGTTTGTAAAACCGTTCCAGCATCAGCTGCCCTTCCCGATCCTTAATGTACCCGGTCTTGAGGTAGATCCCGTACAATTGGAGCGAAAGGCTGGAAAAGCGGTTTTTCAGATCCACGTTTTCCGAGAGGGCAGCAGACTCCCGACTGAGCACCTCTGCGCGGTTTCGTATACTGCGAGTGATGTGCTGGGATTCGATCACTTTTTCCATTTCCACCACCCGAAGCATCACCGTGTCCAGCCCATATTCCCTGGCCATTTGCTTCGCTTTGTCCAACACTTTAAGGCTTTGCATGTACAACCCCTTGTTAAATAAGATACGCCCAAAATCAATCTGTTCGTTGAGTTGCAACTCGATGTTCCGGTCGGCATACAACAAGCGCAGCGAGGTAAGCAATTGCTTGTACAGGTGCGCCTTCATGTTGGGCAACTGCTTTTTTGTAACCGGCACCTTTTCGAGCAACTGCCGTTCGTCGTAGGTCTCCATTTTTTCCATGGCTTCAAAAAGTTGCAAAAATTTAGCTCCCTGATTGGAGGAAAGGCGCCTGGCAAAAAGTGTGAAATTTCGCTTTTCAGAAGGTGCCAGGCTGGCAATCAGGTCAAATAAAGAATCTTTTCTAAAATTGGATATCATGCATTTTTTAGTATAAAAACCTGTTTATTAATACTTTAAACTAATTTATTGTCATTCAGGTATCGGACATATAAAGTTAATTGAATTTATCGACCGATGCGAAGGTTTTACATTAGTTTCTTCTAAAAAAAACCAACCACCATGGATGAGAATCACGTAATGATCTTTGACACCACGCTCAGGGACGGGGAGCAAGTTCCTGGGTGCAAATTGAATACGCCGCAGAAGATCGAAATAGCCCGACACCTGGAAGCCTTGGGTGTGGATGTGATCGAAGCGGGATTTCCGATCTCCAGTCCCGGAGATTTCAAGTCCGTTGTAGAAATTTCAAAACACGTTACCGAGCCCATCGTCTGCGGACTTTCCCGCGGCGTAAAAAAAGATATCGAGACTGCTGCGGAGGCCTTAAAGTATGCCCGAAGACCCCGCATCCATACCGGGATCGGCACCTCCGATTCGCACATCAAATACAAATTCAAAAGTAACCGGGAGCGCATCCTGGAATGGGCCGCTGAAGCGGTGGCCCATGCCAAAAAATTTGTGGAGGACGTGGAATTTTACGCCGAAGATGCTGGCCGTACCGACAACGAATACCTGGCGCGGGTGTGCGAAGCGGCAATAAAATCCGGCGCTACGGTGCTGAACATTCCCGATACCACCGGATACTGCCTGCCGGATGAATACGGCGCGAAGATAAAATACCTTGTGGACAACGTCAGGGGCATCGAAAACGTGGTAATCTCCGCTCACTGCCATAACGACCTGGGACTGGCCACGGCCAATTCCATTGCAGCCGTGATGAACGGGGCCAGGCAAATCGAATGTACCATCAATGGCATTGGCGAGCGGGCCGGCAATACCGCGCTTGAAGAAGTCGTCATGATCATGAAGCAACACCCCCGATTGAATGTACACAACCGCATCAATGCCAAGCTTCTAAACCCCATTAGCCGGCTGGTTGCAGAACGCATGGGCATGCTGGTACAGCCCAACAAAGCCATTGTGGGTACCAACGCCTTTGCACATTCATCGGGAATCCATCAGGATGGCGTGATCAAAAACCGGGAAACGTACGAAATAATCGACCCCATCGAGGTCGGTGTGGACGAATCCATGATTGTCCTGACCGCTCGGTCGGGTAGAGCGGCGCTTGCTTACCGTGCCCACAAAATCGGCTATCAGCTTACCAAACTGGACCTCGATAAGGTGTATAAGGTGTTTCTGGATCATGCCGACCTGAAAAAGGAAATCCTGGACGAAGACATCCATTACATCATCGGCGAAGCTGGCATACAACAAAAACAGGAAGCATAGAGAAAGGGGCGAGACGGCCCCTTTTTTTATTCCTGGATGGCTACCGGACCCGGACCATGCACAAAGGTGGCTAGCGACCGGGTCAAGCAAAAAAAACGGTTGCGTCCGAAGCGGTAAACCCGTAAATTACCCAATCAATAATAACTCCACTCCCCCATGAAAACCTGGCTTGAAAAAATAAGCTCCTGGCTGAAGCATGTAGGCACCTTATTCCTTTTGCTCGCTGGCCTCCACACTGCTACCGCCCAACAATACGACCTGTTATTAAAAAACGGGCACGTCATTGATCCAAAAAATGGGATCGATGCGGTCATGGACGTTGCCATCAAGGGCGATGAGATCGCCCTGGTTCAGAAGAACATCGCGTCCGACCTGGCGGGGCAAGTCATCGATGTCAGTAGGCTGTATGTGTGTCCCGGTCTGGTGGATATTCATACACATAATTTTTACGGACTGGATCCCTACGGCCAATACAGCAATGGCTATAGCTCCATTCATCCGGATGGCTTCACCTTTCCATATGGCGTGACTACAGTCGTGGATACGGGCGGAGCCGGCTGGCGAAATTTCGTGCAGTTCAAGGAACAAGTGATCGATCGGGTTCAAACCCGGGTACTGGCCATGCTAAATATTGTCGGCCATGGCATGAAGGGCTCCCCCTACGAACAAAACCTAAACGACATGGACCCCAAAATGACCGCTTTGGTCGCCCGGCAATTTCCCGAACACATCGTGGGCGTCAAGGTCGCGCATTATTCCGGGCACCAATGGGAGCAAATAGACCGCCTCGTGGAAGCAGGAGAACGGGCCAATATTCCTGTAATGGTGGATTTTGGCGGTGCCAACCCTCCCCTGTCGCTGGAGACGCTGTTTATGGAAAAGCTTCGACCCGGTGATATCTACACCCATATCTTTGGAGGAGGAGGCTTTGGAAGAGAGGCCATCATCGACATGGGCGGCAACCTGCGCCCCTTCGTAAAAGCTGCTCAGGAGCGGGGAATTGTCTTCGATGTGGGGCATGGAGGCTCTAGCTTTGCTTTTAAACATGCTATTCCTGCCATGGAGCAAGGCATTCAACCGGACGTGATCAGTACCGACAGCCACATGAGCAGCATCATGAGCGGCATGAAAAACATGAACAACATCATGTCGAAGTTCTTAAACATGGGCATGAGCCTGAACGACGTGATTGCGGCGTCTACCTGGATTCCAGCCCAGGTGATCAAACGGCCCGAGTTCGGACACCTGACGCCAGGGGCAGGAGCCGACATCGCTGTCCTCAACATTCTTGAGGGGAATTTCGGATTTACGGAACGGACCGGAATGGGGAAAATGATGGGTAAACAAAAATTTGAGACCGAACTCACCATTCGTTCTGGAAAAGTGGTTTGGGACCTAAACGGCCTGACCGCTCCAATGTGGGACGAGTAGGCAAAACAACCTGTCCATGAAAAGACGACATTTCTTTCAAAAAGCCGGGGCCCTTTCCGCAGGAATTGCACTGGGCCTGAGGCAAAACAGCCAGGCGTCCGAGTATGCTGCCAATTTCAACGAGCAGCCCTTTACGGTTGGGATAAATGATTACAAAGTCGACTACTACGTGCCCGGTCTTGATCAGTCGTTGTCCATCCTGCACGTAACGGACACCCATCTTTGGCGCGACGACGACCGAGGACAGCCCTACCGCCAATTCAGCAAACGAATGGCCGCCGCGTACAACGAAACCAGGCATTTCCTAACCGGGAAACCCACCAACCCGGAGGAAGCCTTTGAAGCCACGCTACTCGCGGCCAAAGAAGCCCAGGTGGATGCAATCACCCTGACAGGGGATCTGTTTAGCTTTCCCTCCGAAGCAGCCATTGAATGGGCGTTGGAAAGGCTTGAGGCAGTAGGCATTCCGTACTTTTATTCCAGTGGAAATCACGATTGGCACTACGAAGGCATGGAAGGGAGCTTGCACGACCTGCGCGAGACCTGGATACAAAAACGGCTGTTACCCCTCTACCAAGGGAGAAATCCACTGATGTATGCGGTGGAGGTAAAGGGCATCAACCTGGTCAACATCGATAACAGTTACTACGAAATTCTTCCCGAGCAACTCGCTTTTTTTCAGGAGCAGGTGCGCAAAGGGCTGCCCATGGCCTTGATGATGCACATTCCCCTGTATGCACCCGGCCGAACGCTAGGTTATGGATGCGGGCATCCGCAGTTTAACGCGGCCAATGACCGAAACTACGAGTTGGAGCGGCGCCAACGCTGGCCCGAAGCCGGGCACAGCGAGACCACCATGGCATTTCACCAGGCTGTTTTTGAAGCGCCCAACCTACTTGGCGTATTTGCCGGGCACATCCACCGGCAAACGGTGGATTGGGTAAACGGCGTCCCTCAGTTTCTTACTCAGCCGAATGCCGCCGGAGGATACCTGGAAGTAAATATCCTACCCATGGATCCTGCGGATCGGACGAAATTTGCCCGGACCGTTTAGGCCGCATTAAAATTTTGCCTGGATTTTCGCTTCGTCGAGCCCGGCCAATAGACTGCCGTCTTCGAAAAGGATAATCGGCCGTTTGATCATGCTGCTTTTTTCTTGCAACAAGGGAATGGCCGACTCCTTGCTCTCCGTAGCAGACTTGGCTGCTTCGTCCAACTTGCGGTAGGTGGTGCCCCGCTTATTGACCACCTGCTCCAATCCCAACGCGTCGATGAACCTGCCAAGCAAATCGGCATCGGGCTGCTGTTTTTTGTAATCCACAAATTCGTAGGGCTTGCCTGCTTCTTCAAACAAGGCAAAGGTCTTCTTCATGGTGTTGCAATTCTTGATACCGTAAATTTTTGTACGCATAATGTATTGCTATTTACTATGATTTGGTATAGTTATTTCCCTTTTTTGGAATATTTATTGAGGCTTGATTACTGAAACAAGTTTTAACCGATAAAAGAGTTGATTCATGAATTATTCAAAAGTATCCAAAGTATCCCTTTTTTCCATGCTTTTGGGCATTTGTCTTGCCTTCGACACGGTGGCCCAGCAACAAGTAAACGACAATTTTTCCGATGAAGACTACCAGAAATTTGTAGCCATCAACCAAAGCATGGTACCCATGCAGGCAGAAGTAGAGGCCAAAATGGTGGGGATCCTGGAGGAAAAAGGAATGGAGGTACCCCGATTTCAGGAGCTGATGCAAGCACAACGTCAGGGCAACATCATGGACGCCACCGACGATCCCGATGAGATCACGATTTTTAATCAAGCCGGACAGGAGATTATGAAAATCCAACAGGAAAGTCAGCAGCAGTTACAAGATCACATCACCGACAGCGGCATGGAAATTCAGAAATTCCAGGAAATGTCCATTGCCTATAATCAAAGTCCCAAGGTGAAAGAAAAAGTAGACGAACTGATGGCAAAACAAAACCAGTAATAAAAAAGCAAAACCAATTAAAAAAGGGAGTGTAAATGCTCCCTTTTTTAATTGCATTGATTTTTTTGCCAAAACCTCACTTTTTCTATTGGCCGGCACCGTTCGTCCCTCGGTTTTTACTTTCCTTCGCTTTTCCTCTGGGTATTTTTGGCTGGTTTTTCGTACATTTAACCATGTTTGTCGCACCCATATTTCCGAAATACCTGCTAACCCTGTTAGCAGTTTTCCTCAGCCTATCCCTATCCTGGGGACAAGAAACCCGTATGGTCGAGGCGCCCGTTAGTTATACTACCTATCCCTATTCGGATCCAAGCCCGGTACCCTCCCTTGTGTACAAACCGGACATCTATCCCTATTTCCGGTTTGAAGGATACAGCGTCGATCCGGTAAAAAAAGAGTGGAATCGGGTCAGCCTGGAAAACGATTACCTTCGGATAACGGTGATGCCTGAAATCGGCGGCCGGGTATGGGGTGCTGTGGAAAAATCTACCGGCAAAGATTTTATTTACGAAAACGAAGTCGTTAAATTTCGAAACATTGCCATGCGCGGTCCCTGGACCTCCGGTGGGATCGAATTTAATTTTGGCATCATTGGCCACGCCCCCTCCACGGCCTCACCGGTGGATTACATTACCTACGAAAACGAGGACGGCAGCCTAACCTGCGTGGTGGGAACCATGGACCTGCCCTCCCGGACGCAATGGCGGGTAAAGATCAACTTACCCAAAGATAAAGCCTATTTTGAGACGGAAGGGATCTGGTACAACCCCGAACCCCTGCGGCAACCTTACTACAACTGGATGACCGCAGCAGCTCATGTGGGAGACGATCAGGAATTCTTCTACCCCGGACACATCGCCCTGCAGCACAGCGGCGCCCTGATGGACTGGCCCGTTCAGGATGAAAGAAAGGTGAGCCTGTATGCCAACAATGCCTTTGGCTCCAGCAAGTCCCACCACATGGCAGGTTCCTTTCAAAACCACTTTGGTGGGTATTTTCATGATCAGGGATACGGTTTTGGCCATTTTTCCAGTTACGACGACATGCCCGGCAAAAAATTATGGCTCTGGGCGCTGTCCCGCTCTGGCGGTATTTGGGAAGACCTGCTGACCGATGAAAATGGGCAGTACATGGAATTTCAGGCAGGCCGGATGCTCAACCAATTTTCCCCTTCCAGCCGACAACCCAGCCCGCTGACCAAGGCCGGTTTTGCCCCCTATACCCTTGACCGGTGGACGGATTATTGGTTTCCTGTCAAGCAGATTGGTGGCATCAGTGCCGTTAGTAAGCAGGCAGTCTTTTTTGTCAAGGAGGAAAACCAAACCCTTACCATTGCCATCAATCCGCTTGAGCCGATTCAGGAAAACCTGCAGGTCTACATCAATGACCAGCCCGCCCAAATCCTTCCCCTGAGAGGAAAACCCATGGATGTCATTACCAAAGAGGTGGCCCTGGACGGTCCGATTCAAAAGCTGGAATTGGTTTTGGGCGCGGAAAAGGTCTATTCCTGGGCAACCGAAGACCCCATGAAATTGAGCCGATCCTTTGAGAAAGCCGGCGCGGCGCCCCTGTCAGCAACCGAAGCCTTGTATTACAGCGCCCGACAAGATTATTACAGTCGGGCCTATCCCGAAGCCCAGGCCAAGTACGAGGAAATTCTCCGGCAAGAGCCCGGGCATCAGCAGGCCAACATCGATTATGCCGAGCTGCTCTTTCGTTTTGGCCGGTACGAGCACGCATTGGCGCAAATCGCCCAGCCCCTGGCCACGGACTTCTTTGACCCCCAGGCAAATTTTGTTGCCGGTAGTATTTACAGGGCAATGGACCGCCCCATCGATGCACTGGAAGCCTACGGATGGGCTTCGCGGTCCATGGAATTCCGCTCTTCCGCCTATACGGCCATGGCGGAGATCCATCTCACTGAAAACAATCTGGAAAAAGCATCCGACTATGCCCGGAAAGCGCTGGATTTTAATGTGCATAACATTATGGCCTACCAGGTGCTGGCCGTCAAGCACCGGCTGGCGGGAGAGAAACAGCTTGCCGCTGCCGTCCTCGAGAAGCTGTGGGACATCGATCCCCTAAATCACTTTATCCGGTTTGAACAATACCTGAACGACCCCAGGCCAGAAGCACTGGAAGCCTTCCATTCTCTGATTAACAATGAATTTCCCTATCAGACCCACCTGGAACTGGCAGCTACCTATCTAAAATACAACCGCAAATCCGAGGCCTTGCAGGTCCTTACACAAAGTCCACCCCATGCCCTGGTAGATCTGTGGACGGCCTTTCTCGACGAGAACCAACAGGACTCGAGCCTGGATGCCCTGCTTGCCAAAGCCATTGCCTTTGTGCTGCCTTACCGGAGAGAAACGCTCGCTATGCTAAAGCAGGCCCGTGAGAAACGAAACCACTGGAAACTGGATTATTACCTGGCCTTAAACCAACTGGCTGTAAACGAAACAGCGCAGGCGGCCGCGCTTTTGTCCGGAATTGGCGAAGCGGCAGACGATGCTGTCTTTTACCTAAATCGTGCCTTGCTGCTCGAGCAATTGGAAGGGAAAGACCCGCTGGCTGATCTGAAAAAAGCCTGGGAAATGGACACATCGCAGTGGAGACACTGGCAGCACCTGGCCCGGTATCGGGCCGAAAACGGACAGGAAAAAGAGGCGCTTTCCTTGCTGAAAGAAGCCACGAGTAGGTTTTCGGGAAATTATGTACTGGAAATGGATTACATCCGGGTACTCAATAGCCTGGGCCAGTACAAAAAGGCAATGGCCCTTCTCGACAAAATCCATGTACTTCCGTACGAAGGAGCCGGGGAAGGACGGGCGCTCTTTGAGACGGTTTACCTGAACGCAGCCTTGGAGGACATGCAGGCAAAACGCTGGAAGTCCGCCCGTACCAAACTGGAAAAATCCCTGGAATGGCCAGAAGATCTGGGTGTAGGAAAACCGTTCACCACGAACGAAACCGTGCAGGATTACTTGCTGGGACTGGTAGCCAAAGCCCAGAACCAGGAGGACCTGTTCCGCTCCCACATGCAACAAGTGGTAGCCGCTACGGCCGACATGTCCCTCAGTCGGCCCGAGCAGTTGCTGGGGTTATTTGCCCTGGAAGCCCTGGGGGAAAGCGAGGAAGCGTCCGCTCTTTGGGAAGAAATCCAGAGCGAGGGGGACGAAGAAACGGTCGGTTTTATCGACCGACTCTACGCGGATAGCGAACAGGCAATAGGGTCCAAATCGGGCAATCGCCGGGAAGCGCTCCTGGAAAAGGTAGCAGCAGTAAGGCGGGACCTGCGGTAAGTTGCCGGCAATCGAATCCAGGGATCGGTAGAATAAACCGTAAAGGCCCTCGCCCGGTATACGATTATTTACCTGGCTTTCGGGAGGCCAACCTGTAGCCCCATGGGAAACATAGGGAACGGTTCATCTGTTTTCCGCCGCTTGTAGCTGCTTGAGAATTCGTCTGATTTTTACCTTAACCGAAGCGCTCACTTTTTCCAAGGAATCTTCGCAGAGCAAGCGAAATTCATTTTTTAGCTCGGGAAAACGTTTAACAATCTCAAAATAGGCCGCAAAGGCGGAGGCTTTGACAAACGGGCGATCAGACGACAAATGCTTTCGAACCACGGGCTCCAGACGCCCCGCCTGAGCTGCGGTCAGGGGTATTTGGGGAATCATTTGCAGCAGGTGGAGCCGACTTTCCCAAAAGCGAAGTCCTGCCAATTTTTTTACGAGTTGGTCGACCTGATCGGATGATACCATTTCACCCTGATCAATATGATGTTTCAGCACCCAACTGCTGGAAACCTCCACGGCCTCCTCTGTTTCCAAAAGGGCGAGGGTGGCCGGGATAAAAGACGGGTCGTCCCGATTTTCCTGGTATAAGTTTTTCAAGTGAGCCGTATGGGTCCCGTTCCATTGCATGAAGGCCGCTTTCAGCGTGTTTTCGTACGAATCTTCCATGGACTTTACCTTCGGTGCCTTTCTTTCCAATCGTCCATTTCCCGAACTGTTTCCCCATCGCTAATTACACCGGTAATGAACTGTATATACAAGCAGTTCGCTGCAACCTCTTCATCGTCGGTTTTGGCCAGGATTTTTTGCAATACTTCTTCCAAACCACTTTCTATTTCATCGTCGTAAAAAGAATAATAATTTACCAATCCTTCCAGCGCTGCCGCGCACTCCCCCATGTTTTTGCTGCGGACGGAGGATAAAAAAGCTGGTTTCGCTTCCGGGATAGCATAGTAGGTGATCAAATCTGCCAGAATTTCCAAGGCCCCGGCCCTTCTTACCTCCGCTGCTTTACTACCATCGTTCGGTAGATCCAAGAATTTTAATGCCAGGCCCAACAACTGCGAACAAATCCTCCTATCCGATTCCGGATAATGCGTATCTGCATGCAACGCGATCCACTCGTCCCCATCCAGATGCGTCTCTATCGACATGTGAAGCGGAATATCGCAAACCAACTGCCAAATCGTCTTCTCAAGAACACGTAGTTTTATATTCTTGCTCCCAGCCATTTTTACCAATGCTTCCCCTATTCGTGGCAGTTCTGCTTCCTGGTTTTTTCCGTTCAGTGATCTCGACAGATAGGGGTAGACAAATCTTCTATCCACTTCGGTTATTTCCCCAGCAACAAGCCGGTCAATGTACTGACTAAATTCGTTTCCGTTCATTTTTATCGGTTATCCAGTTTACTTGCTTCCTGCGAGTCTATCCATGGAGTCATTACCGTCGACATAATTTCCTCAGGGCAAAGCCAGCACCAGACTGCTGATCAACTGCAGCAGAACCACCGGCACCCAGATTCGTTCAATTTTACTGGGGGTGATGGCATTCATAACGGTTCCCAATGCAAAAAAAACCACCATTACCCAAATCCCTACCGAGGAAATGGATTGGAGCTCCGGAAACACCCGACCTGCCCTTACCCAGGCAATGACCAGCATTCCTCCCAAAATCACCGCGTTGACTATGGCCACCAGCCTCATTTTCGGCGGGTATTTGCCGGGGTATTTGCCACCCATGGAGGCGGCACCCCAGGGCATGCTAGCCGCCAGGCCAAGCTGAAAAAGGATCACGATTCCTGTAAGGGCAGTGAAAAGGATAAGGGATGCCGTTACTATCATTGTTTTTCCTTCAATTTACTAAAAATCCATTTTCCCGGGTTGAAAACAGGTAAAAAATCCACATTCATCGAAACAAACCGCTTACGTTCTTCAATCAGGTTCCGTATCGCTTGCGAAGGATTTTACCGATCCGATTGAAGGTGATTTCCGATAATCCCCAGGTGTATCCGTCAAAATTCGTCGTATTTACCAACTGGATCACCACGGTATCGATATCCTTGTAGTACCGGGCAAAGCTCTGGTAACCGGGAATCAGGCCGGTGTGCGCGTATACGTAAATGGAGGAATAGACTTCCTGTTCCTCCTCCGTCATCAGGGACCCGTCGTTTAGTGCCCGGAGGAAGGTACCCACATCCCCGGCGCTCGCAATCATGGAGCCATAGTCTGTGGTTTTGATATCGTCCTCCACACCCACGTAATACCCACTCATCAGATCCTCCAGATTTATTTCTTCCAGGGAACCGAACGTATGCTTCAGCCCCAGGGGGAGGAAAATCTGTTCCTGCATGTAGCGAAATTTCCCATACCCCACCCGCCTTTCGATCAGCTGGGAAAGCAACAGGTAATTGGTATTCGAATAGGCGTAGGCAGCGCCCGGTTCAAAATCAGCCGGCATGTCGAGCACCCGTGCCAGGGCCTCTTCGTTGCTGCCGGGCGGATTGATCCAAAAATCGGGTGTATCCGTGAAATTGGGAATCCCACTCCTATGCTGCACGAGCATGCGGATGGTAATCTGTTCGGCATGTTCAATTCTCCCTGCCAACTCGGGGAAATAATCCACAAGTGTGTTGTCCAGGGATAGAAGCCCCGCACTGACCAGCTTTGCGATGAGCACGGCATCGTACAATTTGCCAATACTGGCAATTTTAAAGAGGGCATCGGGCCGGGCAGGTAGTTCCGCTTCGCGGTTGTGCCAGCCCGCGGCGTAAAACTCCGGTTCCGCTCCCTTTCGGTCCACATACACGAGAATGCCATCAAAATCGTGTTTCAGCGCAGCCTGTACTTCTTCCCCGACCGTATCCGGCATTGGCGCCAACCAGGCAAATAACAGCGTCCAGGGCACAAAGTACAGGGAAATCGGTGTCCCGATAAACAACAGGACTCGGGTGATTTGTTTCGCATTCATCGTTTCAGCTTTCTGTTTCAATAACCCAACCTGACTGCTTTCAGGCGGGCTCGTTTGGGTTTTTCCTCGTTATCATCCTGGGCCCATGGCCCTGCTACCTCCCATTTTTTATAGCAGGCAACGTCATTATCCGGGAATGGTACCTTCCGTTTCTATTGCCCGTTTGCCAGGCATCATGGCCCGGCTGGGTTGCTTCTTCATTCCAAACAAGGGACCGAGCAACCCAATTCTGCGGATAAGTCCCTCGTAAAGAAGAAAACATCCGGCAAAGGTCAATCCGCAAATCGCGATAAATTTGACCCAGCTTGGAAGGGCCAGTGGCAAAACCAGAGCAGCTACCGCATACAAGACCACCATGTGGAGGATATAGACCGGGTAGGCCGCCTGACTCAAGTACCTTAGCGATCTACTGGGTCGGTTCAGGTAGCAGTAGCCCAGACCAAAGATGCCAAAAATCCAGCAATTGGACTCCAGAGCCAAAGCATATCCGGGCAGCATGGTTTCAAAAAAGATGAGCCGGATCAGGAAAGAGGTCAAAGCCACTCCAAGGTATAGCCATTTCCATTGCCCTACCGTTTGCCAGAAAGCTTTTCCACTGTAGACGAATAGAAAGCCAAAGAAAAAGGCCAGAAATCCCAGGAAAAACCCATGCCAGGTCAAGGCATACATCTCAAATACGGCTGGTCGAAGAAGGAGCGCCTCCAGGACAAAAAAGACCGAAATGCCTAACAGGCCGATCGGATGGCCCGTGACAGCAGACAGTCCCTTCCTGAACACCCGTAGCGACTTTCTCTTCAGCAGAAAGAAAAGAGGTGTCAACACCAATACATAGACAAAGATATTTCCCAGAAACCACAGGTGACCCGGATGCGGATAATACTGCAGCGGCAAGGTATAATGATACTGGAAAACAAAGACGTGCAGCGGCGCGATGGCAAACACACCAAACACAAAAGGTAGGAGAATTCTTTTCGAACGTTCTATTACCAATTGCCAGCCATTTCTTCTCCGGATAGCAAAATAGACACCCATCCCGGACACGTAAAACAGGAAGGGTATGCGCCACACGTTCAACAGGGACATCGGTTTCCACAGCCCCTCCATCGGTTCGTTACTTCCGATAAACCCGATAAAGCTGGCCCAGGGCTGAAACACAATCGCTATGTGGTAAATCAGCAGCAAGGCGATGGCCACTACCCGCAGCCAATCAATATCGTATCTTCTTTCGGTTTCCATTTCCTTCATCCTATCGTTATTGTAGCATCATGGCAACGACGGGCCGGGTCCTTTCCAGTTCCCTTAGGTCCAATTGCAAGCCCAAGGGGCCCAATTGCGTTTGCATCAGTTCATATACCGGCTTGACGGCTTCAAACGGCCCCATGACGGTCTCCCTTGGCGTAGCTCCGTATTCGTTTCGAAGGGATGTATCTGCTTCCGCATCCAGCAATGTCTGAACCGTTTCCACACGGCAGAAAAAAGCAGCCACATGCAGGGCCGTGGACCCATCGTTATTTCTTGCCGATAAGTCCGCACCCGCGTCAATCAATTGCCGGGCGATTTCGGTTTTTCCAAAGGTGATCGCGGAGATAAGGGGCGTGGCTCCACCCATCGGTTCCTTTTTATTGATATCCGAACCTGCGTCAATGTGCTGCCTAACGACAGCTACATTTCCTTCCAGTACTGCGGCATGGATATCCATATCCGGTATTTCTATCCCATTTTCATTTTTCCTTTCAGCGGATGGGGAACAGCCGAACGACAAAGCGAGTACTAAGCCCATACAGACAAACGCATTGATTCTTTTCGTTTTCATTGACTTGTATTTTTTTGGTTGAAATCTTACTTGCTACAAAGCTCGTCGAAGTGTCGAAAGCCGGTGTAAGCGGCATGTTGCCAAAAGCATTAAATTTGCAGCGCGCATAAAAATTATGGTGCAAGAATATAAATTATGACGCATCAGCGCGTTTTCCGGAAAGGAAAGGGCTGCTTTCCATCCCTGCGTATTGTCGGAATTATTTGTAAATTCGTTCGTTAAAGCATCCTCATGTCCGACCTATCCATTTCCGGTGAAGCATTTATCGATGCCGTAGAGGCCATTGTCCTGGACAATGTTTCGCGGGAAGACTTCGGGGTGTCTGAACTGGCGGAAGCGATGCACATGAGCCGATCCAACCTGCTCCGGAAAATCAAGAAATACACCCATCTTTCCGCCAGTCAGTACATCCGGCAGGTGCGTTTGAAAAAGGGAATGGAATTACTGAACCAAACTTCGTTAACCGTTTCAGAGATTTCCTTTGAGGTAGGCTTTGGCAGCACTTCCTATTTTATCAAATGCTTTCGGGAACAGTACGGCCATGCGCCCGGTGAAGCCAGAAAAGCGGGTCGGAAAGTCCCTGCCCGCTTGCCGATCCTAAAAAAATACCGGATGCCTTTTTTGGCAGCCTTAGTGGTCCTGGCGCTTGCCGGAGCCTTTTTTTTGGTGAAAAACGGGCTGCTGTACAGCGAGAAGCCGCTGGAGAAGTCGATAGCCGTCTTGCCCTTTAAAAACGAAAGCAGCGATTCCTCCAACCTGTATTTTGTCAATGGGTTGATGGAATCCGCCTTGAGTAAACTACAAAAGATCGAAGACTTGCGGGTGGTGAGTCGAACCTCGGTGGAACAGTTCCGGAACACCGACCTGCCGGTTCCGCAAATCGCCGAAACCCTTCAGGTCAGCTATATCCTGGAAGGTAGCGGGCAGCGGATTGGGGATCGGATAGTACTAACCGTTCAATTGGTGGAGGCGGAAACCGATCAACCGGTTTGGGCGGGACAATACAACCGGCAAGTGGGGGACATTTTTGCCTTGCAAAACGAAATTGCCGGCGAAATCACCGATGCCATCAAGGTAGTGGTGACGCCTGCAGAACTAGAACGTATCGAGAAGCAGCCAACAGACAACCTCCTCGCCTACGAATATTACTTGCAGGCCTTGGACCGGATGTACGAACAAAACCGGGAGGGGCTACTTGCGGCCATTCCCCTGCTCGAGAAGGCAACGGAGGAAGACCCGGAGTTCGCATTGGCTTACGCCAACCTGGCCATTGCGTACTATTACCTCGACATCTATCAGATCGAGAAACAGTACACGGATCGCATCAACAACTACGCCGACAAGGCGCTCTTGTATGACTCTAAATCTGCCGAAAGCCTGATCGCCAAAGCACTTTACTACCTGCATACAAAGGAGTTTCGTCTGGCCCTGCCTCACCTGGAAAAAGCATTGGAATACAATCCCAACTCCTCTTCCGTAATACAGTTGCTTGCGGACTTTTACGCTCGCATTACGCCCAATACTGCCCGGTATCTGGAATACGCCCTGAAAGGCGTTCAATTGGACGTCGGCGGACAAGACTCGGTCACAAAAAGCTATACCTACCTGCACCTAAGCAATGCGCTTATTCAAACCGGCTTTGTAGACGAATCCATCCGGTATATCAACCGCTCGTTGGCATTTAATCCGGACAACGAATACGCCCCCTTCCTGCATGCCTATATTCTGTATGCCAAAGATCGGAACATGGAGCGCACCACGGACAGGCTTTTGCAGGAATGGCAACGAGATAGCAGTAGGCTGGACATCCTTCAGGAAGTGGCCAAAATGCATTATTTTCAGGAAGACTATGCCAACGCCTTTGTCTATTACGAGCAGTTTGTTACCGAAAGGGAAAGACAAGGACTGGGCATTTACCCCCAGGAGGATATCAAAATCGGGACGGTGTACGAGAAAATGGGCTACCCCGAGCGTGCGGGGGAGTTTTTCGATGCCTATGCCCGATACTGTGAGGAGGACCAATCCATTTACAAAAGCGCCAGCATGGCTGTATTGCACGCACGTGAAGGCAAAATAGAAGAGGCCATGGAGCAATTACGCATTTTTTCCAACCAGGACAATTACCAATATTGGATCCTTTTATTTTTCGAAAAAGATCCGATCATCGCCCCCCTAAAGGATCATCCGGAATTTGAGACCCGGATGCAGCGGATACAGAGTCGATTTTGGGAAAACCATGCAACACTCAAAAAATCACTGGATGCCAAAGGATTGATTTGATGGCAGGCGTGTTTTAGTTTTTTTTAGCCCCATATCTCCGGACGACTGATTTTCATCGTTCGTAAATACGAAAGGAACTGTCCTGCGTGTACCGATTCGTGGTAACCAATCCGTAGTAGATAGGCTCCAAGAATTTTTTCCTCACCATTTCCAGGGTGAACGATTTTGGTTTCGGTTAATTCCGTATCCGAAAATTGGCCAACCGTTTTTAAAAACGCATTTCTATGGGGTTCGGCAAATTCAAGTTCATCGGCAACGCTGCCAAATGGTCGATTTTTCCAGGGTGTTTGGTAGTTTATCATACACTCATTTCTGATGATACGATTCCATCCATAATCGGCTTCCAACACGTGCCTAACCATTTCTAGGGCAGTCATGGCTTTCTCGTCGGGTTTCCAATGATAATGGCTCTCCGGAAGACCATTCCAAAGCTTAATGCTTCGTTTCCTTATTTCTGTAAAATGTAACAATATCAGTTCAGATTGAGTCATTTTCTTCGTTTTCGGGAATGCCGTTTCGCAGTACAGCCACGTCCTACGCAAGAATCATCGCTTTGGTTGGTGCGGTCGGCGTATGGGGACATGATTTTTTATAAAGGAAACATCTAGTCCATGAATGATTTGAAGTAAAGGAGGTTTACTTCATAGATAGTTCGTGGTATTACTCCTAGTTCAACTTTTTCAAACATTTCAACAAGCTTTTGCCCATCAACAAGTTCAATTTGGGGTGCACCATCACGATTGGCTTCTTTGATTGAGTCATTTGAGAACGTTCCAGTTGTCAAAATGATGCCTTTTTCAGCTCTTCCAATCATGGCATTTCTGAAATCCCCCACCTGAGCTATTGAAACGGTTCCTTTGTATCGTTTACATTGAAATAGTACTTTGAAACTGACAAAGGGGTTAATTTCGAGCGTTCCATAACCGTCTATTCCCCCGTCGTGAGAAGCACCTGTAACCACCACGTTCTCAAATCCATGTTCTCGTAGTAACTCACGACAAACCTTTTCGAAACCAGATGGACTCAATTGTTGTAATACTTCAAGAAGTTCGGGTGAAGATTCCTTTTCGTATTCTTCAGGTGTATTTCCTTCCTGATCTTCAATAACTTTTGATCGTCCCTTTTCTTCTCTTGCCTTTCTGTGAAAATCCACCCATTTTAGGAAGAAATTCCTGGCTTCTTGCTCAGTAAGTATTGTCTTCTTCCCTTTATCGGTTAATTTCCAAGTTCCGTGTTTTGAGGAGTCTAACAACCCTTCCCACACTAAATACTGGCGAGCCCAGGCAACTTGGTTGTGAAATTTGTTTCCACCAGATTTCAGGGTTTCATCAAGTACTTCGTCTGATAAGTTAAGGGTCACCGTCTTAAAGGACCCCATCGGTCAACGAAAAACGTAAATTCAGTAACTCTTTCAATCAGCCTACGCCAAGAAATCAGAGACAGGAAAACCCGTAGTAATCCAAGTAACCAGCAACCCTTCAATTATTCGTTGGAGTTTGCCCTGAGCACGCCGAAGGTTTCAACGGTCACGGTTAACAACAGTTGGTATTCAGGTATTGAATTAAGTTACTTTTTCAATTACCAATTGTTTGTTAACCGATGTTACCCTTTGCTTTTTACTTCGACAGCTGATAATTATTCACAAGCACTGAGGCGGAAATATGTAAAATCCGTTCCAATTCTCGAATCATATCTACTGTCAATTTTTTCTTTTTGTTTAAGATTTCCGAAACCCTGCTTTTTCCACCAATAATACCTACTAAATCTTTTTGTTTAAGATTCATTTCCTCCATTCTTATTTTTATTGCTTCAATTGGATCTGGAGCTTCAATTGGATAATGTTGGTTTTCGTAATTCTCGATTAGGAGTGATAAGATTTCCGCTTCGTCTCCTTCTTTTGAATTTGAGTCGGCATCAAAAATTACTTCTAATCTCTCTAAAGCTTGTTCGTAATCTTTTTCTGTCTTTATAGGCTTTATTTTCATAGTCGTTTGTTTTAAATCGTATCAGCATTTATTTTATCATACTCGGCGTGAGTTCCCACAAATCTTATAAACGCCCATTGTCTGTCAAAGTTAAACTTAACAATCAGTCGATAGGAATTTCCTTTTATATTAAAAACTACTCTACTATCTTTTAGAATACTTGCATTTATGTACGTTTCTTTAATATCGTTTGGTGACTTCCAATTTGATGATTTCACGGTTTCATACCAGGTTTTCAAATATTGCTCGGAATCGGAATGTTTCTCCCAAAATTCACGTAGAGTTCTTTTTGCAATTATTCTTTTCATAGATTGATTTCTACGACAAAGATAATTAAACGTTCTCTATTTTAGAACATTTGTTGTCAGTTCTTCTTTTGTGAAAATAAAGGGTAACAACCGGATACAGCCATGTTTCAGTAGGGAATTGCGTGCATAGGTACGATACCCGACGTATCTCAACCGGTTTGAAATTGTCAAATTAAGAAACTCGGAGGCAAAAGCCAGCAGTCCGGTCGCCTTTTGAAAAGAAAATAGGAAACCAAAGGTACCAAGTCTCCAAAAGGAACCCTTCTCACTGGCTCTTTATCCATGCAGCCAACACGGTCCCTCTTAGTTCTCTGGTGTCAGAACCGTTCTATCCACTGCCGCGGAATCGATTTTTTCCCGGGAATAGTACAGGGGAAAGTACGCGTCCCTGGCCCAGGCTTCGAATAAATTGTCGTAAAAGGGACTGTCGGGATCGCCGGACTGCCCGGGGGCATTGGTTGCCTGACTGGCGTCCCAATCGCCCGTATTCACAATGATCCGAAAGGATGCACCCGAACTCTGCCGGTTATTGCCCCCCGTGGAGCCGGGCGTATAGGCATTGCCGCCCCGCGGCAGCGGACCGAGGTTCAGTTGGACATTCACTTCCTCGGTACCCAGCATTCCCAGGCTGTGCACCAGGTAGGCATGCTTGAACCGCTCCTGCCCGTACTGCCAGTTGTCCCGGTTCTTGCCCAGATTTTCCTCCAGGTAGGCCAGCCCCTGCCCAAAGGCATCGGCCAGCAGGCGGTCCCTGCCGGCCTCCGGATCGGGCCCAAAGCGTTCGTCCGGGGTAGCGATCCAGTCCATGATTTTCTTCAATTGGATCCGGCCAATGGTCTCTCTTCCGGCCTCCGGCACAAAGCGTTCGCTGGCCAGGCGCAGCAGCGCATTTTCAAAGGCCACGTAGATGGCGGCCGGAATGGAATTCGGGTCCAGCCTATGGTCCCAGCCCCGGAGCCGGTCCCGGTCCTCCGCGGCCTTACCGAAAAGGGGAAGATCCAGTAGGTAGGGTACCAGCACCCGGGCGGGAATGCTCTGGTAGTCTACCTGCAGGGCTTTCATGTCTTCCATATTCAGGGCATTGTTCGCTTCCAGTACTTCCTCCACCCGGTCGCCGCGAAAGGGGTCCGACCAGGAATAGCCGATCGCTTCCCAATGGGTATAGTCGGCAGGGGTCACGTTCTGGTTAGCGGAAGCAAAGTAGCCTTCCGGGGGATTGACGGTATGGGGCTTTTCGGGGATGGGCAGGTAGCCCTCCCACTCGTAGCGCCCGTCTCCGGGCACGGGCACCAGGCCGCTGAAATTCCGGCGAATGGGCGCAATGCCCACGGCCTGCCAGCCAATGGTACCGTCCTTGTCTGCCCAAACCATGTTCTCACCCGGAATATGACTGTAGGCACAGGCCTCCCGAAACTCTTCCCAGCTTTTTGCCTGGTCCATGCGCAGGGAGGCCAGGTAGGGAGCCCCTCCGGGTTCCAGCCAGGCACAGCGTACCGCATAGGCCCTATGATGCACGGAATCTACATAGGTCACCGGTCCGTGACGGGTGTAGCGCAGGCTAACTTCCTGATCCTCTTGGCCCTTTACTGAGATGGTCTCGGTAAGGATCTCCATGTCTTCCCAGGCCCCATCGTAGCGGTATTGGTTGGGATTATCGGGATTCAGCTCGTACACGTACAGGTCCTCTCCGTCCGTCCGGAACACGGTCAGCCCCCAGGCCCCGTAGCCGTTATGGCCGATGGAGATGCCGGGGATCTCGGGTTCCCCTCCCCCGATTACATCCCATCCGGGGGCATTCAGATGCACCATGTAGCGCAGCGAGGGGACGGCAATGGTTCGGTGCGGATCGTTGGCCATGTAGGGATGCCCGGTGGCCGTACGCGAACCGTCCACCACCCAATTGTTGCTGCCCAGGGAAAAAGGCGCTTCCTCTGCGGTCGGTGCGGTTTCAGCTGCATCTCCGATCGCCGGATTGCGGAATTCGGGCAGGATATCCCCGGGTTTGAAGGCAAGGGGTTTTCGGTAGGCATTGTACAAGCCGAGAATATCGTCAAACAGCAATTCGGGCTCGATCTGCGGATCCAGGGCAAGATCGGGCTCTTTGGGATGAAACCACTTCAGTTCTTTGACCTGCGCTTCACCCAGGCGCGCCACGGCCCGCCCCAGGTCCAGTTCCTCGTTGATATTGCCCAGCAGCCCCTGGTGCCGGGAAATCACCACCTCGGGGGTCCATTTTTCCGGCAGGATACCCAGCATTTGGAACGGCAGGGGAAGCCGGTCGGGCGTAGACCGGATTTCTTCGATGTAGGCATTGACGCCCTCCGTGTAAGCGGTGATGATCGCCTCTCCTTCGGGATGGTAGTGATTCATCTCCTCCCGCATGTCTCCGCGAAACCGAAACAGCCGGGTGCCGATGTCCCGCTGCAATTCGGCCGCTCCCAGGATATCGGCTACCGTGCCGGTGGCCTGTCGCCTCCAGATCTCAAATTGGAAAAGGCGGTCCTTGGCAGCGGCATAGCCCTGCGCAAAAAACAAATCGTGTTGGTTGTTGGCATAGATGTGGTTGACACCCCATTGGTCGCGGACGATTTCTACGGGTTCCTGCAGGCCGGGAAGGGAGATCCCTTCGGTAGGCTTTGATTGGCAGGCCCATAGCAGGGGCAGGAAGAAGGCAAGGACAAGGACTCTCATGAGTTTTCTGGTTGGTGCGGTGAACGAAAGAGGGGAAAAACAAGCGAACAGGGACGCCTGACCAAGCCCTCCCGCAAAGGACTGTCCTTTGGCGGGGATCGACCGGAATACTTCTTCTGCGCCAAAGGGAGCCCATCCCCAGGGCAAGAAACTTCGGGAGGAAGGGCCACCCATTTTTCCCTGCCTTCAATATACGGCAAAAATACGGATTGCCGCAATGGGGGATTTACAGCATAATTCCAGAGCGCTGCATACGAACAGCAAAATAAGGTAGCGCGTTCGCACCTTTTTTAATAGCCGGCCGGCTGCGGGAACGGGGTGGCGGATTAAAAAAGGACTAGCTCCCCGGTAACTTTTCACTCCTGGCAGCCAGCTGGGTGAGTTGCTCGATTCTTTTTTGCCTGGTTTTCTCGGTCCGGGCCAGTTTGAGCCATCTCAGTACAAACCGTTTGCTGGAGGGATTGATTCCATTAAAAAAGGCGGTCGCCCCCGAGTAGGTCGCGAGCGCATCGGACAGATCTTTGGGAACCATCAATTGATCTACGTCCTCCATAAAATCCCAAAGTCCGTTTGCTGTGGCGCGTTCAATGGCTTTCAAACCCGATTCGTGCATGTTCCCTGCCGCGATAAGTCTCGCTGCCCGCTCTTTGTAGGTTGCCGCCCAATGTTCCGCCTTGCGTTTTGCAATCAATTGCATGGTCCGCTCCTCGTCCAGCTTGCGCCGGATGCCATCAATCCATCCAAAACAAAGCAGCTCATCGAGCACCTCCTCTCTTGAAACGTAGCGTTGCGGGTCGCTTTTCTTCCAGGTGACAAGCCAAATACTCTCCTGTTGCCGGTGATGCTGCAGGAGCCAGGACCGGAGTTCTTCCGCAGAAGAAACCTCCACTTTTTCGAAATTTTCGGTTTTTGTCATTTTCTTTTTGTGCAAATCCACACCTGTTTACAATCGGTAGGTCAGGCAAGACGTGAAATTCTAGGCATTAGTAATTCAATCTCTCCCACCAGATGGCATCTGCATCCATTAAATTCAGCAGTAATACTTTAAAATTCGAGAGTGACAGGCAAATGATCGCTGAAATAAAGCCACTGCGATTGTTCTCCTACCGAAATCACTGATTTGTTTGTTAGGAAACCCTTGGATAAGTAAAAATAGTCTATATGGTAGGGCTTATCGGTATTTCGTTGTAGAAAAAATGTCGGTTTTTTTTCGTTTCCCGGTGGTTCTTTCGTCAATTGGTGATAAGCACTGACTACTCCGATCGCTTCCAGTTGATTAGAGCAATCCGAGTGGTTCCACCATCGATCCCATTTATCCCAAATCACATTGCTGTTAAAATCGCCTGCAATAATGATGTTCTCGAATTTATCCTTATTGATTTGAAGGTATTTCCAGAATTGCCCGATGTATCCGAATGTTGGTGAGTTGTTATAATGTGTCCAAACGGCCAGTAGCTGAATTTCTTTATTCACCAAACAAGGAAGGAAGTGTTTTACCAAGTGATCTTCATATTGATCGCTCCAATTCAACGGTTCGAGCGTATAGGAATGAGAAGCAAAAATTCCAATTCCCTTGTTTTTATTTTCGCCAGCCCACAGGTGGTTCTCAGACCATTTACGGTAAAACTTGTCGTTAGACCGCAACGGGTCCTCGCATTCTTGTATCAGGTAAATGTCGGCATCCAGGGTTGAAATCTCATGGAATTTCTTTCTCAATGCGCCATTGCAATTCCATGTCACCAATTTCATTTAGAAAACGTTTTTAGTTTTAGGTGGCTTTATTGGATTCAAATTCTTTTAATGTAATTCCGCTGTTCAATTTCCACTCCGTAAGTCCATTTGCATTTCTTCCCATTACCATCACTGCAGCGGTTGATGGACTAGAAAAAACGTAATCTTCTGAAAACTCAAGCCAGTTTTCGTTTCTTACCAATATACCGTTTTCGATGAGCTGCTCACGCAGTCTCTTGAAATTGTCCGTCATGGAAGGTACAATTGAATTTGCTGCTTTCGAACCCAGAAAGACTACAAAGCCATCCGATGTGGGTTCTCCTTTCGCATCCGCTCCCCTGGCTGCTTTGATGAAAAAGGTCTCTGATGCCTCCTGTTTAGGGGTTTTGAGTTCTCTTTTGACCTCGAACACCTTGTGCCCGAGCGTATTGATAAGCGTTTTGATATTCTCTATGAACTCCTCCATTTCCGCCCTATCTGATTCAGCAATGGAGGATTGTGTGGGTATTGTGGCATTTTCAATATGGTATCTGTTTACAATCTTCGCCAATTCAAAAAGCCTGTTTTCAAGGTACTTTATATGGGCTTTATTCAAATTTTCATCCTTACTAATAAACACAATAGCTTCGTTCCAAAAGTCCTTCTGAGTTAGGTGCTGGATCAGTCGTTTGAAAACCGTTTCTGCTTCACCGATATATACCAGATCTTTACCGGTCTCATCTTTACCAAAAAGCAAATAAATGCCAGGGTTGAGCAGGTCGGGTCTATCCGAGCAATCCTTAATTTTGATTCGTGGAATTTTATATGCCTTTCCTGTCCAATTTGAAAGTTCACACGTCATTCTGCCGTTAGGTTCTCCGTCGATTAGAAAAAGCTCAATGGTTTTACCAAATTTCATAGTCAATTATCAACGTGTATATCAAAAACCTTGGTTCAAGAATCATTGGGTTAGCTAATTTCTTATATGTAATTCCAGTCCTAAATTAATCATTTCGCACGAGAATTCTATTTACGTACTCCATTCTGTTCTCTCAATAGCTTTTAAAGCCGCTTCGTACAACCGGTTCGTTGCAGGATTCGGGGGTTAATCTGACGGCCGATTGCTCCATCCCCAAAATACCGGACAGCCCTGGCAGTAACGGTGCGGGGGAAAGAAGCAGGTACCGCTGCACCGGCTGCTGTTTCCGGAATCCGTTTTTGGTGAACTGCCTCTAGCTGTTGCTTCGGTTGCTAGCTCCCCACTCTCTTCTCCTCTGCGGGTGCACGGAGCGTATCGAAGGAATGGCGCTTATTATGGACCGCATCCTGCCAGCCGCAGCAAAGAGCAGTAGCTGGCGGTTTACTCCCTATCGAATTCGAATTGCCTGCCTTCTTCTTCTGCCCTCTTATCCATCCCGGTGCCGATGGCCATCCCGATAACCATGCCGATGGGGAGTCCGATCGCTAGGAAAGCCATGTTGCCAAGGCTGGACCCCAATGTAAGCCCCATGGGCAGCCCGAATAAGACCATTCCAAGTGCCAGCCACTTATTGCGGTAATGGTTTTTCGGGACCAGGTGGTGTTTCTGTTCCATTCGCTGGATGAGGTAAATTTGAAGTTTTTTACTTGCTTTTTGCCAATTCCGACCGGTGTCCGACACCGCGTTCATCCGATCAATTTCATCGTTTATTTCGACGATGGTTTCATCGGGCAATTCCTTTGCACGCAATGCCAACAGCAGTTTATCGAGGCGAGCGTACGCCGCATGGGTTTTCCTGTTTTCGGCAATGGCGGTTCGTTTTTTAAGGGTTTTTATTTCCATGGTTTTCTCTCGTAAAATTCGGGGAAGCGCAGGTCTTAACAGGCGAACAGCATGTGCTCAAACCTGAAGCGGTCGCCTACCCCGGTTTTTCGTGAATGGGCTAGCATTTGCTCCCAAAAGTGCTCCTTTCCGACTTCGTCGATTGCCTTTTTCGGATTTTCAATCCAATAGAACGACCGGTTTCGAACAAAATTCGGTACACCATCGCCAGGGCAATCCCTGCATTCCCAAAAAGAACAGCGACCCGCAGCAGATTCGGGGAGCAGCTGCCAGGAAGCAATCAGGTCGTATCCCTGTACAGTTCACAGGTATTGGAATCCAATTCCAGCTGTAGGGTATGGTGATGAAAATCGTAGCCCTTCAAGGCCTCCCGTGCGCGCTGTCGTACCTGATCTACTTTGCCGTATTCCGAAATATTCTCCAATACAAGATGGGTCGTGAATACATGGCGGGTACCATCGAGGGACCAGACATGCATGTGATGAATCGATTGCACGTGCGGCAGGGCCTGAAGTTTTGACCGGATCTCTTCCAGGTCGATTTTTCGAGGAACGCCTTGCAGCAGCAAATAAAGCGTCTCCCATAACCTGCGACCCACTCCATACAAGATAAAAAGGGTGACGCCGATTGACAGCGCGGGATCCAGAAAATACCAATCTTTAAATTGCAGGACAATGGAGACAATCAGCACGGCCAGCCAGCCCAATATATCTTCCAGCAAATGCCAGCTAATGACCTTTTCGTTTAGGGAGCTTGCTCCCCGGATTCGCCAGGCTGCGTAACCGTTGGCCGCCAGACCAATCACCGCTATCCCCATCATCCACAAGGACTGTACCGGTTCGGGATGCTGCAACCTTTCCACCGCTTCCAGGAGTATGTACACCGAACCACCGATCAACACCAGCGCATTTACCAAAGCTCCCAGCAAGCGAAAGCGTGCATACCCAAAGCTAAAGGTATCCGTTGCCCCTTTTCGCGAGGCCTTATTTTCGAGATACCATGCCAGCCCCAGGGAAAGAGCGTCTCCGAAATCGTGCAAAGCATCTGAAATAATGGCAATGCTATTCGTAAGAAACCCACCGGCAATTTCCAGACAGGTAAAGGCAAGGTTTATAAAAAAGGCGATTTTCAGGTTTTTCGTTCCCCCTGAATGTTCATGCGAATGGGCCATTGCTTACTTTTCTCTGGTTGAAATCCATCTAACACCCTTATGGTGTTAACACGGCAGCCATAACTCTCTGTAAAAACAGGTCCCAGTCGCCCTGGGCATAGTGGTCTGCTACGAAGGCTACACCATAAATACCGGTACGAAGCCTATCCGCACAGGAAGGAAATGGTGTAGGTCACGGCCGCGCTACCTCTTTGCCAAAACACACTCGCCGGGCTCACCGTTCCCGCAGCAAATACTCCCCGTAGCGCAGGACCGAGGGTAGCAGGTTCTTTCGGTTCCGGGCACGATCGGTAAAGCCCTCCAACTGTTCCCGGGAAATGTGGCGCCCGCCTACCCAAACCCCCAGCGGTTTCCGAAGCGTGTTTGGATCTTTTAGCGGATTGCCTTCCACCAATACCAGGTTGGCCTTCTTGCCCACCTCCACCGTGCCGGTATTGGCCAGAAAGTCATGGGTTTTTGCCGGATTGACGGTGGCGGTTTGTAGCGCCTCAAAAGCACTCAGGCCGGCTTCCCGGTAAAAGGCCAGCTCCTGATGCATCGAGACACCGGCCGGAGTGATGCCAATGCCGGCATCGGTACCGGCGACCAGGTTGACACCCGCCTCCTGCAATTTGCGAACGGCAAGCAGGTGAAAGCGGTGCTGCGCCAAAATCTTGCCTGCCAGCAGGGAATCGCCCGTTGCTGCCCCTGCCCACCGTTGGTACTGGGCCTCGCTATCCACCATCCGGATGAGTGGATTCATGAAATTCAGTTCGGGGGCCTCCAGTATCCGTGCTTCGGTCAGCAGGCGGTAAATATTGAAATACACGACCAGCGTGGGACAGTGTGCGGCCGAGGGAAAGGAGGCGTAGTCTGCCACTACCCGGTCCAAACCGGCGGTATCCAATTGGTAGTTCAGGGCCTGCTGCACGATGTCTTCTGTATGTTCCACGCTGACAATCTCCTCCCGCAGGTGTGCCGCATAGGGAAGGGCCGCCGAGGGATGGGCGGCGATGTCCAACTCCTGCAATCGGCACTCCTCCAAAATGGCCTCAAAAAGCTCCGGCGTCAGTCCATTGTAGGTTTTGATAAAATCATAGCCCCGGGCCTTGTAGCTTGCCACCTTTTCCCGGGCCTGCGCTACAGAAACAAGTTGCAGGTTATCGTCTCCCGCGTAATCAGACCCGGTCAGCTTGGGGCCGGAGGTATAGAAGTCCGGCGCCAGCAATTCGCCCTGGCTTATGGATTCCTTCAGGCGCAGGTGCATGGGCTGCCCCCAAAGGTTTCGGACGGAGGTTATCCCGTTCGCCAGGTACAATCCCAATTCCTGGGCATCCCAGACGTGCACGTGCATGTCCGTCATACCGGGCATCAGGTACCCCTGTTCCCCGTCGATAACCGGGATCCCGGGCGCTTCCAGATCGGGAGCGATCGCGGCGATCTGCCCCTCCCGGACCAGCACCCGTTGGTCGGTGACTACCGTATCGGACGTCATGGGTACGATTTGTACGTTTTTGATGAGGTAATCGCGCTGCTGCCAGGCGGCATGCTCCGTTATTTTCAGGTAGGAAAGGCTGCGTTGCTCCAGCAGGATCGCCGCCAGCAGCGTCAGTAAAACGACCTGCAGCAACCCAAACGCGATCCAGCTTACTTTTTTGACTCGTTTCATGACAGGCTGGCAACTGGTTGAGAAAAACGCCGACCGACACCTCGGTAAAGCAGCCAAAAAGCAAAGCCAATCTCGGAAAGCGCCATGGGTACGCTCGCCACCGTTTCAATCATTGAAATGGACTCCGCATGGCTGGAAAAGACCATTCTGGCCAGGTGAATACCGATATAGCAACTACCTGCCACCAGCAATAACCCCCCAAAATAAGAGGGCACGAACCGCGCGCGGAGGGTTAGGTAACCCAGCCCGAGCAGGTGAAACCCAAACAGGATCAATCCCTGGGACCAAACCGTTTCAAAACGCTGCAGCGCCAGCAGTACTTCGGCAGGAGGGGCAGCTGTTTCCACAAGGGCGAGCGCCTCCACCAAATGGGCAACTGCCGCCAGCAATACGAACGCATACACCACCCGGATCAGGGCAGTGAGCGCCGAAAGGCGGGGATGGACTTCCCTCAGAAATCCATGCAAGCTGCCTGCTACCAGTAGGTCCAACAACACAATCGCTCCCCAGGCCCCAATTCCGTAGCGGAAAAGCAAAGCCGAGGACTGCAGGTTGCCATAGGTTTCCTCCGGACTGCCTGAATCGATCAGGCCCCCGTATACATGCCCGTAGGCGAAGCCCGCTGCCAGGGCCATGGCGATCAGTGACAGCCCGGATAAACGAGCCATATTTCGTTTAGTTCGATTCATCCGCTTTCAATGTACTGGTAAAAAAACCTTTTTTCAACAAATACCCGGTAAGGGTGACTTCTCCCAGGATGGCCGTTACTCCCACCAGGGCGGCCAGCCAGATTTCGTTACCGGGAGCTAGAAAATTGCCAAGCGATTCCATTTCGTAACCAATGCCTGCCAACATCATCAGGAGCCCCAACCAGCCGGGCAGGGAAGATCGGTACAGCAGGAGACCCAGAAGCAGACAGTGAAGGCCAAAAAACGTCCCGGCGATCAGGTAACCGACCCGATGGGCCTCCATAAAGAGTAGACTCATCGATTGAAGTTGCGGTGCGTCAAATCCTGTGAGGAAATCCGGTGCCAAAGCGGTCTGTAAGGCCAGGTAATGATTGAGCAAATTCAAGCTACCTATCGCCGGATGAGCCAGTAGCCGCAACACCATTGCCGTCAGCGCCAGCGTCTGCCCATAGGCACGAAACAACTTGAACAACAATATCGAAATGATCGCATCCAATAGAAAAGCCACCAGATCGAATACCAATCCCAGGCGAAACAAGCCTTCCTCGCCCGAGATATTCAGGGAGGTGGCCACCGCATCATCCGAAACGATCAAACTACTCCGGATGTACCCTTGACTGAAGCCAGCCAAAACGATTACCAAAAGGTACATGAGGCCCGTTTGCCTCATGTACACCTTTCTTTCCGATCGTTCATCTAGTGGATTCATAGCGAAATATCCGTATCCACGTTTACTTGGTGAATTCCACCACCGTCCCACTCACGGTCAGGGTGCGCTTGTAGTAAAAGGGAGGTACCCCACCCACATGTTCTTCGGTAAGGATATTGGTAAGGGTACGGCTACCGGATGTCAAATCTGCCTCCTTCAGCATGGCCGCATAGGCTTCGTTGTAGAGGTTTTTCCGATTCGTCCCGCCAAAAATCAATACGTAGTCGACCGATGCCGATCCTTTTACCTGTCCCAGTACCTCAAAATTTTTGCTGCCCAGGTATACTTCGGTGCTGTTTTGGTTTTGGTTTAAAATCCAGGCCTGATTGACGCCACAAGATCCCAGCCCGATAACTACCATCAGGGCAATAACTGCAATTCGTACGTTTTTCATGTTGTTTGTTGTTTAAGCTTTGAAATGGATTGAAAGGATGTAAAATCCTCTGAGTTGATAATAATGATGTTTCCTTTTTTGTGACCGGAGTCGATGTATTGGTGTGCTTCGGAAAGCCTTGCAAGCGGGTATTGCCGGTCGATCACGGTCCGTAACTTGCCCGCTTGCTGCAGCTCCAGCACCTCCGCCAAGAGCATGCGAAGCTGATCTTCGGAAAGCAAGCCGGTCGCTGCAAAGACGGCTTTTTTGGACGAAAAGAACCGGGTAAACAGCATTTGCGCCAGCAGCGAGAATTTGAGTACGGGGGAATAGTAGGTGCCTTGTTTTTTCAATACCCGTTTGCATTCGGTAAAGGAGCGTTTGCCCAGGGTATCGAAGATGAGGTCGTAGCGGTTGTCACCTCGTGTAAAATCTTCCTTTGTGTAGTCCAGCACACGACGGGCACCCAGGGATTTTACCAGGCCCGCGTTCTTGCCGCTGCATACCCCCGTGACTTCCGCGCCGAGGTGCCGGGCAATCTGTACAGCGGCCGTACCCAGGCTTCCGGAGGCGCCATTGATCAGAACCTGATCTCCCGGTTTTACCCGACCGAGACACTTTAGGTAATTATAGGACGTCAGGTGGCCATCGCAGAAGGTGGCTGCCTCGGAAAAACCCAGTGTTTCCGGTAGGGGCAGTACGACGCAGTTGGCCTTTAGGGTCAGGTATTCCGCATTGGCACCAAATCCAAGGGTGGTCTCACCAAAAACCCGGTCCCCGACCTGGAAGTTGCGGACTTCGGCTCCTATTCCTGCAATGTATCCGGCAAATCCGGTGCCCGGTATGGAGTTTTTTGGTTTTAATAGCCCCAGAAAAAGACGTGCAAACCAGGGCTTCCCGCTTCGCATCATGCCGTCGGCTGTTGTAGCCGAGGAGGCGATCACTTTCACCAACACTTCATCCGGGGCAGGCCGGGGCTTGCTAACCTGCTGCAATTTCAGGACGGATGCAGGGCCGTATCCGGTCGCCCGGATGGCTTCCATTTTTTCGTTGTTCATGACGTTACCTTGTTGATTCGGAACAAAGTTGCGCCAGGGAAGCATGACAAAAGTTCGGGAAAAGGAAAAAGAGGTTCGGAATTATAATCCGGAACCAATTAATCGGATTAATGCCTGTTTTTCTGAAATTCTTTGGGGGTCAGGCCGGTCTCTTTTTTGAATACGGTATTGAAAACCGTTTTGGAATTGAAACCACTTTCGTAGGCCAGGCCGATCAGCGAAATGTTTGCATTGCCGGAGTCTGTTAGCAATTTTTTGAAATGCGCCACCCGGAAGCCGTTGATATAGGTGTTGAAGTTTTTGCCCAGCTTTTCATTCAGTAGCCAGGACAGCTGGTTGGGGTGCATTTCCAGTTGGTTGGCAAGGGACCGAAGGGAAAGGGAAGGATCAAGAAAGGGGCTCTCTGTTTCCATAAATCCCTCTAATATCCGGAGGTATTCAGTTGCTTCAGCTTCGTCAAGTACTGCACTATTGCGCTTAACAGCCCTGATTGAAGGATTCGAAAGGAGGTAAATTCGCTTCTCGTAGTCCTCATATTCGAGGTTGTGCCGCAGAGGAGCTGCAAGCGGATCACCAAAAGCAAGCAAAAGAACGGAAGACCGGTGTTTAAATAATTTTTCCAATACGGAAAATGCCTTTTTGTCTTCGTTTAGCGCAGCATACACTAGAAACAGATAGGCATGCGCCTGAAAGGAAGTATCCCGGGATGCATTCCCCTCCAACTCGTCCAGAAGGGCAGGATATTTTTCCGCGGCTCCTTGCATGACCCAAAGCAGGCAGGCCAACCCCAACTTTTCATCCGGCATGATCCCCTCCGCCGGACTGCCAAAAATCAGCCTTTCTGCCCGCTCAAAGGCACCACTTTTAAGGAGCACATAAATCAGCGTGATGAGTGCCGGTAGGTTTTTGTCGTTTGCTTCCAATAGCTGCTCGAGTAATACTTCTGCCTGATCAAGGGAATGAGAACGGTACAAAAAATACGCCTGATAAAATTTTGTTTCTGGGTTCAGCGGGTCGATGGAGCGGGCGTAGCTCAAATGTTCCTCTGCCTTCTTCAAATCGTCCTTCAGCATAAACAGAAACGCCAGAAACTGATGGCCCTCCGCATAGGTCGGTTTGCTGGCAATGGCCTGTTGACCAAACCGCATGGCGCCGGCAAAGTCTGCCTCGGTAAAAAAGGCCTGATTGGCAAGCAGGTAGTTGAGTACTGCGTTACGGGGATCGATTTCGGTGGCGCGCTGCATGGATTCCATCGCCTTTTTCCAAGCTAATTCGCGCGGAGCAAAGCCGGCCACTGCCAAAAAACTATAGGCATCGGCAAGACCGGTGTGTGCGTCGATCAGGCCCGGGTCAATCTGGAGGGCCTTTTCAAAATACCCGATGGCCTGGTTGGCGTGTTCGGGATTCCACTTGTTAAAAAGTGATTTCCCCTGTAGGTAGTACCGGTAGGCCTCCACCTTCCCGGTGGGGGCCTGGACCAGTTGATCGGCAATATCCAGATGCCCAAAGTGTTCGCGCAGCTTGTCGGCAATCCGAAGGCTGATTTCATCTTGAATGGCAAAAATGTCTTCCAACTTTCTGTCCCAGCTTTCGGACCAGAAATGGGAGTCGTCCGACACCTGTATTAACTGAGCGGTGATGCGCAAGCGGTCGCCACTTACCCGCAGGCTTCCTTCGAGTAGGTTGGCCACATCCAGTTCACGGCCTATTTCTGCCAGCGGCCGGTTTTGCCCTTTAAAGTAGAAACTAGAGGTCCGCGAGGTCACTTTCAGCTGTTCGATTTTAGCCAGTGCATGGATGATTTCCTCCGTAATACCGTCGCAAAGATAGTCGTTCTCTTTTCCGGGACTCATGTTGACAAAAGGCAACACAGCAATGGATTTTGGATGGGTCATCGTTCGGTTTCGTTGCGCTGGCAGGCGTACGGTTGGAAATTTGCAAATGAGTGGTCGAAGTTATTGATTTTTTTTGAAAAGGCGGCGATCTGGCCAGGTTGGCGCGGACCAGGCCTGCTTAAAAAAGGCTATCTCAATGCCCTTAATTCATGCTGCTGGTGTCGTTTTATTGCGTACGTGCCAGATTCAAATACCCTGAACAGTGAGAGGAAACCAAAGCCGCTATGGTAGCTGGCACGCCCAAGAAAGACCAAAGCTTCAGCTCAATTCTTTTGGATCAGCTATAGCTACCCAAGTGGGGCAGGTCAAACGTGGCATGGATTGTACTTGTTTTTCAAGAAATCTGTCACCTTCATTTCGAACTCCAGGTAGGGCGGAAAAATCGTACTTATCAAACCTATCAGTGCTGATATAAAAATGTTTGGGCAACAGGCATCAACGATCATTTCGTTTTCCCGAAGGGTTATCTGGGCGCCAACCAAGGCCGACTTTCGTACGATGATACTTTTTTGAGGTTTCGAGTCAAAAAGGTAAACGGAGTGATTGGGGAATCGGCGCTTCAAAACCGCAATTAATTCGTCAAAGGTCGGTAATCGTGTTCCCTGAACAATCATCGTTTTTCCGGTTCGTAAGCATCTAATATACGGATAAATAGTAAAGTAATTGGGTTTAGTTTGTATGAAATACCCCTAAGCCCAATTTAAAGCTACGTTTTAGTAGGCGAGTGGCACGGATTCCCACGATGTCCATCGAATTTTGTTCTTAAAAAAGTCATTTTGGAGAAATTAGCCGGGCTCGCCGGACTTTTCTTTTCAGCCACCCTGTCATAAAATCGTAGATGAATTATGGGATACATCCTGATTATGCTGCGTAATGCCTGAATCAAAAGACCGACGTTAGGTCATCGGGTCTGCTTACTTATTTTAAAAACCTTCTTCTGTTACCTCTGCTTGCGTTTGCACCTTTTACATTGCCGCCTCCCCAGGTAAGGCCGGATTTTCTTTCCCGAAAGGGGGAATTGTTCATGCCCCAACCTTTGAACTTTGATTTTTCACCCGTTAGGCGCTCAATTTTTGCCGGAGTATCTTGGTAGGTTTTTATTATTCGGTCTATTCTCTTCGCATACCAATACCGGTCTACCATGATGAGCGGAACACATACCAGGGCTAACAACAGGACTCCTATCACTAGCAATACGGCCGCAAATGGAACAGCCGCAATCCATCCAATGAGACCAATGATCAGCAACAAGCCGCCTAGAATACCGGAACTGTAGATTATCGTTTTCGTCTGCATCAATGTTTGGTAGGAGCTGCCAAGACCGATTTCGTAGCGCCTGTCGGCAGAAGCTCGCATTTGTCTGGCGGATGGACTCATGCCATCAGGCGCCAACGCTTAATCTTTTGTAAAATAGGTAGATAGACTGCCTACCCTATCGATTTCGATCGTTACCTCTGTACGCTGTGTAATAGGGATCAGCTCGACCGGGGAACCCGGAATAACGAGACTGCCTTTTGCCAAATACGTTCCTCTCTCGGTCAATGAATTGACCAGCCATCTCAGTGAATGTAGCGGCCCACCCATAATTTCGCTTGCGGGGGCAGACGCGACTAATTTTTTGTTTTTATACACGCTAAATGCCTCTTCATAAAAGCGTAGTTTCTGAGGAGCTGTTTTTTGGCTCCCGATAAGTAGCCCCGTATGAATGCCGCCGGAACAGATTAGCTCCTGAATCGTTGGAGGCGTAATCCAGAAGTTGAATTCATGAAGTTCGATTCCTGGACTCACATAGGCTATTGCTTCGACGAGTGCTGCATCTGTAAGATTTTTACCCTGGAGGTCTTTTCCAAGTTTTAGAACCATCTCCGGTTCTATGGCACAGGTAATGTAGTTACTACAGTCAACTAGTCCCTTATTTTCGGTGACATGCGGGTAAAACATCCTCCCATAAATCGGTTCGGTCAAACCAAACTGTTTCCGGATCGCAGCACTGGTACAGCCGACTTTGAATCCGCATGCCTTTTCGCCGGAAGCCATTCTTTTTTTTGTCACCAGCTCTTGGACACGATAGGCTTGATCGATGGAAAGTTGGCTTACAACGCGACTACTTCCCTTCCATTTTTTTTCGTAAAAGGAATCGTAAAACCAGCGCGCAATACTTTCCTCGTATTCCATGAGAAGATACGTTTTTTAAATTTTACCGCAAAGCAATTACCCAATTATACACAATATCCGGAAAAAGAAGTCGCTGATTGCAAGATTGTGTGCGTTTGTTCACCGTTCGTCCGTTTCCCTTTTCATCCGCTTTTACCTTCATAGAGGGTAGCAGCCAGCTTTTCCCGGTACTTTTTCTCCAGCGCCCGTGCAAAGGCAGCACCATCGTTCCGCAGCTGCTGCATGGACTCTCCCTCGACAATGTTCGGGTGAATATCCCGCAGGTGACTATCACTCCAGGTAGCTAGCGCTACCAGGATGGGAGTCAATGCCAATCCCTTATCGGTCAGCAAATAGAGATTGGTCTTTTTGTTATTCGGGCGTTTCGCCTTGGTGACGATACCCAATTCTTCCAGGATTTTCAGCTTGGCCGAAAGAATATTGGTAGCGATGGCTTCTTCACTTTCCGTGAAGTCCTTAAACGTCTCTTTGCCCTCGATGAGCATTTGTTTTACAATCACCAATATCCACTTATCTCCCAAAACATCAAGGGCGGAAGTAAAGGGGCAATTGCATCTGAATTCCTGTCGCATGGGGAAGGGAGTTAATTAATATTACTTGCAAAATGAAATTAATTTGATTTATTGCTTGCATTTTAAAAGTTATATTTTACTTTTGCTTGCGAAACAAAAGTAATAATTAATTATCAACGCACAAAATCAATGAAAAAATCAATCGGCGTACTGCTGCTGTCAGGTATTCTCGCTTCCTGCGGCAGCAATCCATCCAAATCGATCAGCGAGGACGATTCCATAACTACTTCAACCATGACTAACAAAGAGATTGTAGGCACTTTCTTGGGTGCTGTTTTGACTGGTGACACCACAACCATGCATGAATTGGCCAACGCGGATTACATCCAGCACAACCCATTTATCCCGACCGGCTTGGCGCCCTTTATCGGAATGCTGCCCGTATTGCAGGAACACGGGACAACCGCTGAAAACATTCGGATGTTTCAGGATGGACAGTATGTATTTATGCACAATATCTGGCGAAACGCGGTACCTTTTGGGGCAAACGAGATGGTGTCGTTTGATATTATTCGCCTGGACGATAACGGAAAAGTAGCCGAACATTGGGATGCCATGACCCCGGTGGTGAAAGAAACGGCAAGCGGAAGGACGCAGACTGACGGTCCAACGACCGCAGAAGATTTGGCCAAGACGGAGGAAAACAAAGCCATCGCCAAAGCCATGGTGGAGGATATTCTAATGGGTAAAAACCCAAACAAAATCACCGATTACATCAGTGCGGAGCAATACGACCAACACAATCCCGGTATAACCGATGGATTGGACGGTATCCTGGAAGCCGTCGCCTACCTTACTTCCCAAAACAACATGTTCCAATACACAAAAATACATAAGGTATTGGGTGAAGGTAATTTTGTACTAACCGTAAGCGAGGGGATATGGAACGGAACCACCAACGTCTTTTACGATTTACTACGCTTTGAAAACGGAAAAGCCGTGGAACATTGGGACGTGATTCAGCCCATTCCTACCGAAGGACTGGCGAACGACAATGGAATGTTCGGATTTGACCAGTAGAACAGGGTAAGACAATGACCGATCTGCAGGTTTCAACGGTAGGGCGGATCTTGTCCATTCTTCCCCTCAGGCTCCACGGACTTGACGTGCTGTTCCCGAGGAAGGCCCGATGGATTACGAACCGGGTATTGCCTTTTTGGGGCGTAAAAGCCCAAGCAGCAAAGGCCGCACGAACGAAAGACAAGCAAGGCCGGGGGCCAGGGGCTTTGTGGCGGTTGCCGTAGGGGCAATTTATCGCATGGGTCTGGAGCTTACCGCCCGCCAGGCCTTGCACTTGGTTTTCGGAGCCGTTACCATTCTCAATTATCCGGCATGAACCTAATCACATTTTAACCAATAAAAACCATCCAAATGAAGACAATCATCATCACCGGTAGCAGTAACGGCTTTGGCTTACAGGCCGCAAAGGATTTTGCCGATAAGGGCTACCAGGTATTTGCCACCATGCGAAACCCAGACGGGAAAAACGCGGCAAAAAAATCCGAACTCTTAGCCCATTCCTCTCGCATCCATGTGGTAGATATGGACGTGGCGGAGGAAATGTCCGTACAGCTGGCCATGGAAAACATCCTCTCGGCAACAGACACGATCGATATCTTGCTCAACAATGCGGGCATCATGTATCTCGGCATTACCGAGGCATTTAGTGTGGCTCAGGCTCGTTTCCAAATGGAGACCAATTATTTCGGTGCGATCAGAACCATGCAAGCAGTACTTCCCACGATGCGAAAGGCCGGTTCGGGCTTAATCATCAACACGTCTTCGCTGGTAGGGCGCATATCGCCACCGTTTTTCGGAACATACACCGCTACCAAACACGCCCTGGAAGGGTATTCCCAAGCCCTGCGATACGAGGTTTCGCCCTTTGGGATCGATGTGGTGCTGGTCGAACCCGGCCCCTTTGGGACAGGATTATTGGGTTCAGGTCAGGCTCCGGACCACGAAGGCGTGTTGGAAACCTATGGAGAACTTGCCGGTGTTCCTGGGGCGATGGGTGAAAACTTTACACAACTGCTGCAGAGCGAAGCGGCACCCGACCCCCAGTGGGTGGTGGATGCCTATTTGAATCTGGCGGAAATGGCTTTTGGCAAGAGGCCCACCCGTACCGTGGTGGGGATCACCTGGGGGGTGGATAAAATCAATGAATTGACCCAGCCCCTTCAGGACCAGTTGCTCACAGAAATGCAATTGGACGCCATCCTTGGTGGAGCCTCTGCCTGACCGATCATCGGTCAACACATTCATCCCATCACAAGGGCTTCGGCTCTTGTGATTTTTTTTGTGGTTCCCGTTAACCAATTGGTCTGGCAACCTGCCCTTGCGCACGGCTCCTAATGCGCCAAAAACGGAAGGCCAAATTTCGCCCCCAATTCCTGGCACGATTTTTTGAAATAGGATTGCCATACAGAAAAAGCAGGTCGTTCCTCTCCATTTTCATCGAGCAGACCCGTATCCCTCCATAGCTGTCCGATATCCCTTACTTCATCGGGAAAGGTTTCCCAAAGCGCATCGAAATCCCGATGCGCCCACCAGATGATAAATTCGTAGCCCTGGGAGTCGGCATTTTCAAGGACTGTTTCCAGGTAAGCGCGTTGCTCGTTTTCGGTTCCCTCAATAGAGACGTTGAGGTTTGGAATCAGCAGGTTTTGCGCAATATGTGCCGTTTCCACCAATGCAATTGGGGCGATCGCCTGCTTGTGTAAAAACTCCAGCGCCCGCTGAAAGTCGGTATTTGTACGCAAATTTTTCAAAAATGGGTAAAAACTAACTGCCACAAAGTCATTCTGATTTATGTGGTTCATGATGTCCTCAACATGGCTTTGCGGATCAGAAACGTCTGCCTCGTAAAGATTATGCAGCGATATGGATTCGGATATTTTCAATGCAGGGTACAACTGCCTAATCCTGGATTTAACATCCGTGATTAGGTTTCTATAGGCATCCCATTTTTCCGGAGATCTCAGTTTCAATTCGTTGACTTCAATACCAATGACCAAATAATCTGGTTTAAACTCGCGAACCAAATAGCGGATATGTTTGAAATATCCCTCTTTTATCGCGGAATCATCCAGGCGGGCGTAGGCGGGCGTTGCGCCGCTAAAATCAGCAGCAAGTTCCGATCTGTTTGCGTCTAATACGCTGACGGAAAGCAACTATTGCTTTCCGGAGATTTTTCGATTTACCCTTCCGGAGATTTCGTTTATAAATGCTACCGGTAACGGCTGCTCATTTATCCAGGCATTCCAAGGGATCGCGGTATCCAGGTGTTCCGCGTAGATATCCGCATTGGCTGCGATAAACGAATACGTATCGGTTACATCTTGCGACCGGGGGCCAAAACTCCAGGTAGTAAAGCCCATGTCAAACTTTCTGCCCTTTTCCAGGTCAACCGTCGGTTCGTTCTCCGAGCAGTTACTCAGTAGTAATAGCGGCAGGATAGCAAATAGGTTCGTTCTCATCGGTTTGTTTCATCTCGCTCATACTTGCATTAATCTATATTTGGAACGTACGTTCTATAAACAAACAATGGCTTATCGTTCTCAAATAAACCTATTCCCACAAAACCGCTCGGATCCGTTGCTACCCTTCAAGAACCTACCCAAGAGCACCCCCCGTATAAGTCAAAATTTTTTTACGCCTGCTACGAGAGGTTCCTACTGGGCCTGAGATATTAAATTCCCCGATACCTGTTGCGAGGGCTTTGAATCACCTATTCCGCAGGGTTGGCCAAACTATTTCGCCGCATCCCTCCCTTTTTTTATCAAAGCCTTTTTTGCCTGGACGACATCCACCATGTCCAAAAACCGATTTTCGGAGTCAAGCTCCGGAATGAGTTGCTCGTTACTAAGGAGTATTTTTTCTGCCAGGTATTCCGTTGAGGCAGTTTCCACACTTCGAAGGACATCCGTCCGTATCCACTCTCCGCAGATCTCTCTAAGTTCGTTGATATCCAGAAATCGGGCCTTTTCCAGCGTCGTCTGGTCTTTCAGGAGCGCCCATCCTTTTTCTATTTCCTGGGCTGCATGCGGGTCCACCCCAGGCCCTGCTTGTTGGGGATATTCTTTCTGAATACCTTTTAAAAAATGCTGGACCAGTTGGGTGATCTTCCAGGAATCGGCCTGCTTCAAACAGGTATCCCCTTCTGGACAAACTGCCAACAAGGCCTCCGAATAGGCCCTGCACAGCTCCGGAAAACGATCCGACAGCTGCATCCGCAAGCTGCTGGAATCCACGTAACCGATAAATTTTTTGTGTAGGGAATCATGGGAGTCGACAAACACCCAGTAGTGAATCCCTCTTGCCTTTGACAAGATTGTAGAGAAAATGTACAATCGCGATGTAAGCCAGGCCTTTCCTCCGTAGAGGTCAATGCTTGCATAATCGTAGCTGCCTTCTTTACTGAACTGGTCCATCAGGTCCATGACACCGCTGGAAAAGTCATCGGACTTTACGCCGGTCCGAATGTCCCCTACGTATTCATTGCTCCAAGAGGAGGAAAATTCTTTTGCCGTTTCAAATTCTAATTCGATACCCATTGCGCCGATTTTGGTGGTCCGCTCCACCAATTGGGGGATGTATTTTCTCAAAAAGAACAAGATAAGCAATACGGTAATGGGCCAAACCAATTCCTGAAGCAATGGAATCCAGGTATCCAGGGAGCTTAAAGGTGTCATTTTGGAAGCGTACATTGCCTTTATTTTTGTGCAACAGACAATTTACGCAAGAAAAATTAAATATTTCGAGGTACTCGCTGATAGAGAAGTACATTTCAATCATTTGTTTTGGTTTTCAGGCTCATAGGGCTAAAAAGAGTCAGCTGCAGTGTCAATTACTAGCCTGTTGGCACCTATACCAGCCTAAATCTGGAGCCAAACGACCGTGTGATTTTTGAAATCACCTGGATTCAAGAGAAATCCGGATGATTGGGATTAATCTGGTAGTTAAACCCCTGTGGAAAGATGCAAGAGGGCACCTTCTATAGGGCAGATTGGCAATCAGGGGAATAGGTAGGGGAAATGAATTTATGTCAGTTTCCCTCCCGCAAATTTATTCTTATTTTATGGTTGAAAAAAACACGGTACCGGACATGAACAAACTACTACCGTCCGACCTCCACCGAGTGTATTGCCATTTACATCCCTAAATCTCCTGAATAAGGAATTTTAGAAGCCTCTATGTTAAAGCGGAGAAGCCATCAATAGAAACAGGTGCTTTTGATTCCAAATTAAATGCAATTGCTCCTGATCCAACATTAAAAAAACCAGTCCCTTTTGGAGACTGGTTTTTTTAGTGTTCACGGAAGGCCATCAGAGGGTGATGGACCTGTACCCTAACTCCTGCAACCCAAACATATAGATCAATCCATTGTCCGTAATGGGAGTCTCATCCGGCAACCGTGTTTTATCTACTCCAAATTGCTGAATAGATAGCCCGCAGACCAGAATCTTCAAACCATGGTCAGCCACTGAATTTTGAATCAGTTCCTGTAATTCTGCATCCTCAGAAATCTCCTTCACCAGCATACCACAGGCTACGATTTGAAAATCTATTTCTTCACTTTCTGATTTGAATACAATACCGGTTTTTATTCCGGCCTTCAAATGTTGGGCTTTCTGAACCAACATGGCATACTTGCCATCCTTCCGGATAGCATGCTCGGTTTCCCTGACAGCCTAAGCCGTTTGTGCATTAGACAGACTCAGGCCGAGGGTCAGCAAAGCGATACATGTGATCAATGATATTTTCATTATTTCTTTATTTATTATAAATACTGTAAACTTTTGGATCATTTATGATGAAAAACAACAAGCCTCCAAAAATGGCCATGTTTTTCCACAATGGCCCGTGAATCCAACCATTGCCTAGCTGTACGGTAATCGTAATTGGAATCAGGACCAAAAATAAAACAAGCGCTGCCCAGCGTGGGAAAAGCCCCAGTAGGAAAGCCAACCCGCCAATTAATAACACGTAACCCGTTCCTATTCCTAATAGGTACGGATCACCAAAAAAAGCGGCAAATGAATTAAAAGCAGCCGACTGAATGCGCTGTGCGACCTGTTCCGGATTGGTCAGGTGAGCAATTCCAGCCATTATAAATATCCCGCTAAGCATAATTCGGAACAGGAGTACGGAAATCCCACTCACCACAATTGATTTGTTCATTGTTTAATAGTTTCTTTGTTTGATATAAAATCACCTATTCATTCAGGAAGGTGGTATCAAATCAGAAATTGTTGATAAAAAAGATAGGTGGGAATTTTTTCTTTTTGATGATCATAAAAATGGAATAAAAGGTTGGTTTTAAGGCCGGCTAAAATAGGTGCTTCATTCGAAAAATGGCGAAAATTAGCGATATCAATTTGTTTTTCTTCCTTTTTATGCTCCTTTTCCAGCTTAAAAAAAGTCAAACATGCATTTCCATTCTGCTTTTGAGTAGGTTGATCGGTAGTATTCGCAAATGATATTTGCGAAAATTCTCTCGTTATTGAACAGGGAATAACTATTAATGCTACCAGCGCAAAAACAATTATTTTCCTGTATCCAACTAGAGAGAAAATCATAACCGGAGAATTGTCTTAATTTAAATACGGTGTACGGTAAAACAGGCATCCTGGTTATTACTTGTTTCCCATCCGTACAAAACTACCAAAAAAAGGCATCGAAGAACCAGTACAACTACCAGCAGAATTTGTAAAAAGACATCCGGAGGCTTATGCCCCCGGAAACTTTCTTAGTGCTACTTCTGCTTTCGTTGGGAAGGAAAGGATTACTTGGTAAACTCTACCACCGTCGCACTTACCGTGATGGTTCGTTTGTAGTAAAATGGGGGCACTCCACCTATTTGCTCTTCGGTTAGAATATTGGTAAGGGTTCGCGATCCGCGGTTCAGATCGGCCTCTTCAATCATGGCGGAGTATGCTTCGTTAAACAAATTCCTTCGATTCTTTCCCCCGAAAATGAGTACGTAGTCTACCTCGGCAGCTCCCTTTACCTGACCCAGTACCTGAAAGTTATTGCTTCCAAGATTTACCTGGGTGTTGTTTTGATTCTGGTTGAGTATCCAGGCCTGATTGACTCCACAGGAGCCCAAACCAAAGATAAGAGCCAAGCCAAAAATAGCGGTTCTCGTTTTTTTCATCGTGAATGGTAGTTATAGGTTGTAAAAATAGTGTGAGAAATAAATGATTTGTTGACTGCAACCGGTGTTTTATACTCCTCACCATTGGTGACAGTCACCAGGCTGTCCGCAACCCACCTACTCTTCTTTCACGTATTTCCGCCAATTGTGTTGTTCTTTGAACCCCAAAACTTCGCGAATTTTTCGATTGGAAAACAAGGCTTCATGTTCCTGCAATTCCCGCGTAACCGGCACCCCCGGAAAAAACCGTTCAGCCAATTCCTTGCTGGGTATAATTGCCCCATTATGGTCGTTCCCGGCATTGAATACCTGATACCCCAGTCCATCTTTTTGCACGCACAAATCCACAATCTGTCCCAGGTCACGTGCGTCTATGTAGCAAAAGGCGTTTCGACGTCGTACTTCGGGATGCTTGAAATAGTACGGAAACAGCTCCCGGTATTCGTGGGGCTCGATCACATTTCCTATTCGGAGGGCGTAGATATCCACACCTGACCTTCGCTGGAAGGCGCGGGCCGTTTTTTCATTGACCACCTTGGATAGCCCGTAACTATCCATGGGATCCACGTCGTAGTCTTCCTCCAGGGGTAGGGAGTGGGGGTCGGTGGGTCCATCGGAAAAACAAACACCATAGGTAGTCTCTGAGGAGGCGATGATTATCTTTTTGATACCCAGCTTCACCGCCGCTTCGATCACGTTATAGGTGCCCAGGGTATTGACCCGAAAGGTTTCATTATCCGGGTTGATTAGAATACGAGGCACCGCCGCAAAATGGACCACCGCATCAAATGGAGGAACACCGCCGCCCGGTTCCAATTCGTCCAAGCCCGCATAGGAGCTCATGGCATTAAACATTTGGCCGGAATCGGTGATGTCGGCGATAAGGTTGTCTACGCCGAGGTGATCCAACGGCTTCAGGTCCACGTTCATCACCCGATATCCCTGATCAAGCAGGTAGGGAATGACGTGTTTTCCAGCTTTTCCCGATCCTCCGGTGAAAACTAGTCGTTTTTTTCTCATGGTTTTTTTCGTTCAGTAATCTATTTTTCTCTGTAACTTGCTGCTTTTTGCCAATCCGGAAACATTTTCTCTCGGACGTTAAAAGGGAGGCCATACGCACCAACTCACTACTCCAAGAATACGCAAATTTCGCCAACTACCCAACCTGTCTGCTTTCCTGCGTATGTACATATTCGTGCCAATTTTCCAAAAGGGTAAGGAAGTTGGGGCAGTCCAGCTAGACTGTAGGATTGCAGTACGGACCGTTCCCGAATAAAAAACCGGAAGCCCTATTGCCATTTCGTGCTTGTTACCTGCCGGTTACCTTTGTCTTGATGTCCCGAAGAAATCCATAGATGCCAGGTAGTCGCTTTTTTGCAGTTAACTGGAACACAAATAACAGCCAAATCAGCATAACTTTTGCGTAGATCGGTTTCAGGTAGGTAACGAAAAGCGGCTTTTCACTGACCGGTTCCTTGATTTCACAATCTGGCAACTCCTTTAGTGCATGGGAAAACTCCCCATACATGTGTGTTATTTTTCGTTTTGTATCGTCCGAAACGGTTCCAACCGAGGATCTCTCTCGTTTTGGAGGGAAACCCTTAAGGTGCTCTCTGGGGATATCCAGAAAATCAAAAAGCGTAGGCAAGACATCGTATAGGTTTTCGTACCGTATAAAGATTGTCGGATGCGTCAGGTAATGTTTGTACCAATTGTTAAAGTGATCCTCAAATAAAAATCGATCAATGCCCTCGGAAACATAGGCTTCCAGCGACATCTCAAGCGGTATTGGTTTGAGATTTTTAGTAGTGAGTCGTAGAAGTTTCGTGGATTGCCTGTGGTGAAAATTTCTTCGAAACAACGAAATCGTAGCCATCTCGGGGTCTCCGAAAATATAAACAAATTTCAGGTTCTTATTTACACTAATCGGCGGTATAGGAAAATGCTTGGCGCCGTCTTCATCGTAAAATCGATTTATCTTTTTGAAATTACTTAAATACTCCATTAAAAAGGTAGTTCCAACTCCCCCGTACGAACAAACTACAACTTCTGTATGCTTCGGTATAATCATTACAAATCTGGTTTTTGCTCCTTTCCCGCGATATTTCTATCAGCACAAAGACAAATCGTGGATTTCAAGCGAGTAAAAAAAGTTCTATACCTGTTCAGAACATTTGGCCTAAGCCAACACAAGGGTAACAATTTTGACAGCTAATTCAAAATTGTTACCCTTGGGTTTTTAAAAAATTACCCAGTAATTTCGTCACCTGGTAGATGAATAATGCCAATACCTAAACGGAAAAAAGATCTTTTTAGAGATTACCGGGATAATTTAGTAACATATAGTTCATTCATCACCAATCTATTGGCGTCAACTGTTAAAAGCACCTGCGCTCGTTACTGGGCAAAGGATAAAACAGGGTTTTTTGCTGCAAAGACGCCAGGTACGCGCCTTGCGTTCGCCTGGGATTAAACATTTGGCAGGAAGCGGTGCAGCCGGCGATAAACATGCCTACTCCAGGGTGATTCCGAAGCTTGAGGCGATTGTTCATCACCCGATATCCCCGACCGCGCAGGCAGCGGATGAGGCAGATTCCCGCTTTTCCCGATCCTGCGACGAAAAATCATTTTTCGTCATTTGGTTTCGTTGGTCGTGTTCCATCCAAATCAGTTGGATCCGATGTCCACGGTCGTATTTGCCAGCGGATTTCATCTTTCAACCTATTTCATTACCGCTATGATTCTTCCTGTCGCCCTGTTCTGTTAGGTAACAGACAAATCGCTCCACATCGCTCACAAAATTGCACGCCTTTGCCAGATGTCCCTCGGGCCAGTTTGCCTGCGACAGCATGTCATCCCCACCAGGTAAAGCCCGCCTCGCTTTACCATTCCCGGTATTTCGTCCAAAAGCAGGTATTTACCATGCCAGGTATCGGCGAATATAAAGTCAAATTTTCGATCGAGGTGCTCCTTCTCCCACAGGGTACCATCGGAAAGAACTAATGCTAGCCGTTCGTCCGCTCCCAGGTATTTTTGCACAATACCCAAAAAGACTGCGTCATTATCGATGGATGTCAACCTAGAACCGTTATCCATGCCGTCAAGAATCCACGTAATAGTTTGACTCACTTCCGAAAGCCAATGCTGCTTTTTTTCGCTTGTTGAAAGCTCTTTTTCTGATAGTTGAATATATCTGCCAGCGTCATGGGCGTGTTGGTAGATTCGTAGTTCATCTGGCTGAGCAGCTTATTGGCTTTCTCCGGAACCAATGGCTGGAATTCATAGTAGGCAATCATCCGGCCTTTTCTAAGCAGGGCTTTGTCAATTTTATCGATGCTGGTATTAAAAGTACAAATGATTTTAAAGTTCAAATAGTCACTAAACAGCCCGTCTGTTAATTGCAGGATCGTAGATACCACCGAGGTTTCGTTCACCTGTTCCCGGCTCGTCAGTACTTTTTCTGCATCTTCAATAATTAAAACCGCATTTTGGTTTTTGAGAAGAAAGGAAACAAAGTTAGGGTGTAGCAACTCGTTGATAAACTCATTTTGAATAAAGATAAACGTCTTTTTGACGTGCTTGCAAATCAGATTTTTTATGTAGGAAGTTTTACCAGCTCCCGGGACCCCGTGCAGCAAAATTAATCCCGCTTTGTCCGATTCCAATGCGTCCTCGATAAGCGCGTTAATTTCAACGAAATCATCGTTGTACAGCTTTTGAATGTCGCACGCAAAGTGGTCTGTTTTTATTCCCTCCGTGAAAAATCCATTCTCATTTCTTGACAATACCTTAAAGTCTGGGCTCCGATCCAGGCCAAACGTCGTTCTTAATTTATGGTTCGTTGCAAGTACCCACTGCTCCAGCTGTAGGTCCGAAACGTCGTACAGAAAATCGACCTCCAATTTATCGAATTCCAATGCCAGCCAGATGAGTAATTTGCTGACCTTGCTTTTCAAAAGGTATTTGTAGGGAAAATCTCCGCTAGTGTCGGCTTCTTTGGTATCTCCGGTATGCCAATGTTTAAAAACCACATGCATCTCCTGCGAGTCCAGGTCGATTGTTTCCAGCACTTTTTCCATAGTTGCCCGTTCCATCTTAAGCCTCGTATTAAAATAGAGACTGGAGGGCAATTGATCAAAGCACACGGCAAAATAGGCGTAATTTTCAATTTCATTGTATGCGTCGAATGCATCGATTAATTCAGCCATTTTCCCTTCTGTTGGTTAGAAATACATGTATTCACTAGTAGTAATGCCGCTACCCGTAAAAAAACGGTTGGTATTTTTTTACATTTTCCCAACCCCGCTTTCGGCCAGTATTCCAACCGGCTTTCACTGAAAACCCCTGCAAAAAAAATCGTTGCCATTTCCAAAGGCATTCCTTTCTTCTTACAGACTCCTTAACGCATTTTCATTGGCATCCAAAATTTTGTCCAGGTGCTCCTGTTCCAGGGCGGTGGATAAAAACAAGCTTTCATACTGAGAGGGGGCCAGATATACACCCTGCTTCAACATGGCGTTAAAATACCGTCCAAACAACGCCGTATCACAAGTCTGCGCATCGTCAAAGTGCTTTACCTGGCGGTCGGTAAAAAACAGGCTATACATGCTCCCGATGGCATTGGTGGTGTAGGGAAGCCCCAGTCGATCCAGGCTGGCGTGAATCCCTTCCACCAGGGTTTCCCCGATTGTTTTCAGCTGGGTATAGACGGCAGGATGGTGTTTGAGGTGCTGCAGCATGGCCAATCCGGCGGCCATGGCAATGGGGTTTCCGGACAGGGTGCCCGCCTGGTAAACCGGGCCTTGTGGAGAAACGAAATCCATGATCTCCTTGCGCCCTCCATAGGCGCCAACCGGCATTCCCCCGCCAATGATTTTTCCCAGAGTGGTCATGTCCGGGGTGACACCCAGCAGTTCCTGTGCCCCTCCCGGAGCTAGCCGAAAGCCGGTCATTACCTCATCAAATATCAGCACGATACCCTCTTCGTCGCATATTTTTCGCAAGCCTTCCAAAAATCCAGGTTCCGGCAATACGCAACCCATATTTCCAGCCACAGGCTCCAGGATCATGGCGGCAATTTCGTCCTTGTTGGCCTCTACCAATAGTCGTACCTTTTCCAGGTCGTTGTAGGGCGCCAACAAGGTGTCCCGGGCAGTTCCTTTGGTCACTCCGGGAGAATCCGGATTTCCCATGGTAATGGCACCTGAACCGGCTGAAATCAGAAAACTGTCTCCATGTCCGTGGTAGTTGCCTTCGAACTTGATAAATTTTTCTTTACCGGTGTATCCCCGTGCCAGGCGGATGGCAGACATGGTCGCTTCCGTACCGCTATTGACCATGCGAACCTTCTCCACCGAGGGCACCATGCTTGCGATCAACTCGGCAATTTCCACCTCCCGGGCGGTGGGCGCACCGAAAGAGGTCCCTCCTTCCATGGCTTTGATCACCGCCTCCTTGACCTCGGGATGGTTGTGACCCAGGACCATGGGACCCCAGCTATTGATTAATTCGATGTATTGGTTTCCATCCGCGTCATAAATGTAGGGTCCCTCGGCTCTGGCGATAAACAGCGGGTTGCCCCCCACCGCCTTAAACGCCCTGACGGGAGAATTTACTCCTCCGGGTATGGTTTGTTTTGCTTGTTCGAAAAGGCGTTTGCTGTTTTCTGTAATCATCGGCATTTATTCTTCTTCAATGGTCAATACTCCTTCTTCCAGCCTCAAAATGGGCACGTAATTATTGTACTTAACATTTGAAAAATCAAACCCAAATGTCAAATTTCCCTCCTGAAAGCCCTTGCGGTTGAGATTTTCCTGAAAGTCAAAACCGGACGCAGCATTGATCACCCGGGAGACCATGTCGGTCAAATCATACCCCATGTATACAAAGGAAGAAGGATATTCGTTAAATTTTTCCAGAAATCGCTCCCGAAATTCGGTCAGCTTTTCGTCCGTAAAATCCACTGTATTGTTACCGACAAAATGAAAATTTTGGGACTCCATCATTTCATAATTGGCAAAATTAAAATACAACCAACTTTCCATGACCACCACAGGGATGCCCGATTCCAGGGATTCCACCAGGGCAAATGTGGGAGAAGCGATATTTGGATCATCGGAAAAAATAACGATTACGTCCACCGACGCCCCCTCTTCGTTTCCCAGGCCCAGACTCTCAAAAAATTCCCGGGTTTCCCGGGTACTCAGCTTTTGGCTATTGACGATCTCCAGGCCACTTCTTCTGGCCATTTCCGTAAACATGCCGGCAAGTTGCTCGTCCCTACTGGCACCCGAATACGCCAAAGCGACGCGGTTGCCTTCAAACCTGCGGCAATAATCGATTACCTTTTGGCTGAGTGCTTGCACGGATGGGCGAAACAGATAGGAATACCTGAAATCCCGGATATTATCGTCGATGTTTGACAAGGGATTGATTTGAGGAATCTCGTAGATTTGGGCAAACGCGGCAACTTCCGCGGTCTCTTCCGGATAAATGGGCCCTAGAATCACATCAGCTTTTCGTAAAAAAGGGTCCCTAAGAATCTGTGATACTTTTTCGGCGCTTCGTTCGGTGTCAAAGGTCTGGAAATTTACAGCCACTCCCCTGGCCTTTGCCTCTTCGAAGGCCATCATAATCCCCTGATACAGTTGCAAGACAAAATTATTTTTCTGGAGACTGTTCACCCCGGAGCCTCCGTCGTAATTAAACGGCAATACCACCGCCACATCCAACACTTCATCCGGAGCTATTTTGTCGCCATTCCCCATCTGGGTATAGGCAGCGTTTCTGATTTCCTGATAAATCTCTTGCTCACTACTGGAGAGGGAACGTTGGGATTCCAACTTTTCCTTCAACGCCATGACCAGCCCCAGGTTTTCTGGATAGGCGGCGTATTGCAAGCTGAGTAAACTGGAGGAGCTGATCTTCAGGAATTCATAACTTGCCTCATGGGCCTCCCTTTTTAGGGATTCGTCACGAATGGCATCGACCTGCCGCAAGGCTTCCGAAGGAGCCGATAGCTGAAAATGGGTCAGCGCCAGCAGGTACCGGGCCTCATCGGCTCGCTCCCATGCGCTGCGCTCGAGCAATTCTGCCAGAACGTTTTTTGCCAATTCGTACTGCCGGTTTTCATAGGCCGCCCGGGCAAAATGGTACCGCGCATATCCGGAAAGATTGCCGTACCGCTCTTCGTCCAGATACGGGCGGAGGAGCTCCATGGCTTCGTCATGCGTCCCCTGGTCAATCAGGCGTATGGCCCGCTGGTAATTGGTGGTATCCTCCTGAGCAATCAGGCTAGCCAACGGAAATAGGAGACAGGCAACGAACAGGAATAATTTCATAGATGGGAATCGTTTAGTTACAGGAGGGTCAAACTTCATACCTGATTTTGCAAAAAAACCACTTGAATCACACACGCACGAATTTAACGGTTTTTGAGGCAATTTTTCATAAAAAAACCTGATATCTTCATCAGGTTTGCATTCGGGCAACTTATTCCCATTCGATGGTCGCAGGTGGCTTGGAACTGATATCGTAGACCACCCGGTTGACGCCTTTGACTTTATTGATGATGTCGTTGGAAACTTTGCCAAGAAAATCGTACGGGAGATGAATCCAGTCGGCAGTCATGCCGTCAATAGAAGATACAGCCCGAAGGGCGATGACGCGTTCGTAGGTACGTTCGTCACCCATCACACCCACCGACTGTATGGGCAGCAGGATTGCTCCAGCCTGCCAAACCTGGTCGTACAGACCGGCATCTTTCAGTCCCTGGATGAAAATATGGTCTACTTCCTGCAGCGTTTGTACCTTTTCCGGGGTGACGTCCCCCAGGATTCGTATCCCGAGACCCGGCCCGGGAAAGGGGTGCCGGCCAATAATCGTTTCGGGAATGTCCAGTGCCCTTCCTACTTCCCGAACACCGTCCTTAAATAGTGTTTTGAGGGGTTCTACCACTTTCAGTTTCATAAAATCGGGCAACCCTCCCACGTTGTGGTGGGATTTGATGGTAGCCGAGGGGCCATTTACGGACACCGACTCGATCACATCCGGGTAGATGGTGCCTTGTCCCAACCATTTCACTTCCTGGATTTTATGCGCTTCTTCATCAAAAATTTCGATAAACGTTCGGCCGATGGCCTTGCGCTTTCCTTCGGGATCGGAGATGCCCCGAAGTGCCTCGTAAAATTGCTTCCGGGCATTGACTCCAATGACGTTCAGTCCCATGTCCTTGTAGGAGTCCAACACTTCCTCAAATTCATTTTTTCGCAATAGGCCGTTATCCACAAACACACAGGTGAGTTGCTCACCAATGGCCCGGTGGATCAGGGTAGCGGCTACCGAGGAGTCCACACCTCCCGAAAGCCCCATCACCACACGATCGGATCCGATGGTCTTTTTCAATTCCGCTACGGTGATGTCGATAAATACGTCTGACGTCCAATCCTGGGAGCAGCCGCATATCTGGACCACAAAGTTTCTGAGTAGGTTTTTCCCTTCCGTGGAGTGCGTCACTTCCGGGTGAAATTGGATACCGTAGGTTTCTTCGCCCTGCACCTTGTACGCCGCAATTCTCACCGAAGGCGTACTGGCTATGATATCAAAACCCTCCGGCAATTCTTTAATCGTGTCTCCGTGCGACATCCAAACCTGGGATCCGTGCGTCATTTCTTTAAAAAGTGCCGCATGGGTGTCCAGGTGGGAGAGGTTTGCCCGGCCATATTCGCGTATTTCGGAAGGCGTCACGTTTCCCCCGTATTTTTGAGCCATTAGCTGTGCCCCGTAGCACACCCCTAAGACGGGAATTTTCCCCCTAAAAATACTCAAGTCCAGATCCGGAGAACCCTGATCGCGGACAGAACAAGGACTACCGGACAGGATGACGCCTTTGATATCGGAACTTAGCGGAGGAACGTTGTTGAACGGGTGAATCTCGCAATACACGTCCAATTCCCTCACGCGCCTGGCGATAAGCTGGGTGTACTGTGAACCAAAATCTAGAATTAAAATCTGTTCTGCCATGCGCAAAGGTAATCAGCCCCTGCCAAATCCCGAAACAAAATACGGGATTTTCACCAGTTACCGAGCCTAACCAAAAACTCAGGTGTCTTCGGCATCCGGCGATTCTCCTGTAAACAGCGTTTGCAAGGCACTGGCATCCAATCCTTTTTCCTGCAGGTATCGCGCAAACACATCGTTAAACCCGTGGGTCATCAATACCCTTTCCGCGCCGGTTGCCTCGATGGCCTGATTCAATCCAGGCCAGTCGGCATGGTCGGAAAGCACAAAACCCGCATCCACCGCCCGGCGCCTACGCGCTCCGCGAATGTTCATCCAGCCCGAGCAAATGGCCGTACGATACGGAGTAAACTGCTTCATCCAGGGACTACCCGCCGCAGATGGCGGGGCTAAAATCAAGGCCTGCGCACGGACTGTCTTGGGCACCTCCGCTGTGAATTTCTCCGCAGGTGGCAGGGCAATCCCATCTGCCGCTAGTGCCTGGTTGGTATTCCAGATGGCCCCGTGAACAAATACAGGACCCAAACTGGAGTCCAGATTCCGGAGTACCCGTTGGGCCTTTCCCAGCGAATAGGCAAAAACCACGGAACATCGGTTTTCCTTTCGGTTATTCGCCCACCACCGGTTTAGGTCCCGGAAAATCGTTTCCTGAGGTTCCCACCGGTATACCGGTAAGCCGAAAGTGCATTCTGAAACAAAGGTATGGCAGGCAACCGGCTCGAACGCCGTACTCAACCCGTCCGCCTCGGTTTTGTAATCGCCGCTGATGACGGTAACTTCTCCCCGGTACTCCAGCCGGACCTGGGCCGATCCGGGGATGTGGCCTGCCGGATGCAGGGAAAGTCGGACCCCGTTGATAGACACGGTTTTCCCATAAGGAAGGGTATCCAGTTCGATCTGGCTGCCCAGGCGGTGTTTGAGTACCTCCCGGGATTGGTCCTGCGCCAGGTAGCGGGCCATTCCCCAGCGGGCATGGTCCGCATGGGCATGGGTAATCACCGCATTTCTTACGGGTTTCCAGGGATCGATGTACAGGTCGGCCTGGGGGCAATAAATACCCTTGTCGTCAAGCGTTATCAACTGCTGATTTGATCTTTTTGGCAATTTCTGCCAATTCTTCCGTGGAAAGTTTCAGCTTTGGGCGGCTGAAGTTAATGTCGTCCATGGAATTTAATGGTACCAGGTGAATGTGCACATGGGGAACTTCCAGACCAATGACGGCGACACCGATACGGGTGCAGGAAATAACACGTTCCTGGGCCTTGGCTACTTTTTTTGCAAAGAGGTGGAGACTGGTATACAAGGAATCGTCCAAATCGTAAATGTAATCCACTTCTTTTTTCGGAACGACCAATACGTGGCCGGCTACCAATGGCATGATGTCCAGAAAGGCAATGTGCTGCTCGTCTTCGGCGACGATGTGTCCGGGGATTTCCCGGTTGATTATTTTCGAAAATACGGAAGGCATACTGCAGGCAATTAAATCGTTGATAAAAACAAAAAATCCCGATGCTACGCAATCGGGATGAAAGTTAATAACTGATGTCGAGAATCTCAAATTCGAGCTTTCCTGCGGGGGCCTGTATCTCTGCGACTTCCCCCACCTTTTTGCCCATTAGGCCTTTTCCGAAAGGAGAGGCCAGTGAGATTTTATTGGCTTTCAGATCGGCTTCCTCTTCCGAAACCAACGTGTAGGTCACGGTCATGCCGTTTTTCACGTTTTTGATTTTGACGGTACACAGAATTCCTACCTTGGAAGTATCCAATTTGGAATTGTCCAAAACCCGTGCATTGCCCAGCACATTCTCAAGCTTGGCAATTTTTAATTCCAAATGACCCTGGGCATCTTTGGCGGCATCGTATTCCGCATTCTCACTTAAGTCTCCCTTGTCTCTGGCCTCGGCAATCTGTCTGGCAATGTCCGATCTGCCTTTCGTCTTTAACTGATGAAGCTCGTCCTTGAGCTTCTTCAATCCTTCTTCCGTGTAATATTGTATGTTTCCCATAACAACTAATTAATAGCCTGATAATAAATAAAATAACGGTCTCAACATTGAGACCGTTTCCATATGCTTCCTGTATTTCGTATTAACAAAGATAAAATAAGAATTCTTATTTTACAATTTAAGGGGCTAATTATTGGGTGCTCAGCCCTTCCATTTACCCGCGATCTTAGCCACCAAAACCTGATTGATTTTCCGGTAAGACTCCTGAGTCCAGCCCGCTACATGCGGTGAAAAAAGTACATTGGTTCGCTTCGTGAGGGCGTCAAACGAGAGACGTTCGGCCGCCGTCAACGCATGGAGCTTTTCCTTTTCCAAGACGTCTAGCACGGCTCCTTTTAACTGTCCGTTCTCCAAGGCCTCGTTCAGGGTATCGAGTCGGATTACCTCTCCCCGGGCCGTATTGATCAGGTAAAAGGGCTTTCGGAATCCCGCCACGACTTCCGGGCTAAAAAAATACCGGGTATCGGGCGTGAGTGGCACGTGGATACTTAGTACATCGGCCTTCTCCTGCAGGGTGTCAAAGCTGCATTCCGTAACCCACGGATCACCAAAACCGGTCTTAAACTTATCATAGGCAAGTATTTCCACGTCAAAACCCCGAAGACGTTGGGCAAAAGCCGATCCCATATTGCCGTATCCAAAAATGCCCACAGTCTTGCCGCACAATTCTTCCCCCCGATTGCCTTCCCGATCCCAAATGCCCCGTCGCACCTGCTGATCGGATTGCTGGTACTGATTAAACAACGCCAGCAGCATCCCGAGGGCATGTTCGGCCACCGCATCCCGGTTGCCTTCTGCCGCATGATGCAGGGCGATACCATTTGCTTCCAGGTACGCCAGATCAATGTTGTCCAGGCCGGCACCCGCCCTTGCCACAAATTGGAGCAAGGGCGCTGCGCGTAGCAACTCCTCGTCGATGGGGGTTTTGGACCGAATAACCAGACCTTCATACCCAGCTATAACGGCCAGGATTTCTTCCCGGTCTATCTCCGGCCGGTAGTCCACCCGATGCCCATTCTCCTCCAGCAAAGGCACGATACTCTCGTGCATTTGGTCGATGATAAGTATTCTCATGCGTCAATTATAGGTTCAAAAGTAAAGTGGCCACCGCAAAATATACGCCAAGGCCAAGCAGATCGTTGGCGGTGGTAATAAAGGGGCCCGACGCCATGGCCGGATTGATGCCCATCTTATCCAATACGATCGGGGTAAGCGTACCCATAAACGAAGCAAGCAGGACCACGCTGAATAGCGCAATGGCCACCACCAGACCAAATTTGGTTTCTTGACCGTATAGAAAAACTACCGTTAGCAAAACAAAACCTGCCAAAACCAAACCATTGAACACCGCCACCAAAAGTACCTTGAAAAAACGTTTGGTTAGACTGTCCTCAAAAACAGACTTGTTTGCCAGGCTCTGCACCACCAGGGTAGACGACTGAATCCCCACGTTTCCCCCAGTGGCCGTGATCAGCGGAATAAAAAAGGCCAGTGCGGTAACTGCACTTAAGCCTTCTTCAAAAAAACCAATGAACCCAGCCCCAATGAGCCCCCCCACCATGCCGATAAACAGCCAGGGGAGCCGGGCCCGGGATAGTCGGTAGACCGAGTCGGATTCTTCCACGTCGTCGGAAAAACCAGTCATTGCCTGAATGTCTTCCTCGGCCTGCTCCCGGATCAAGTCCAGAATATCGTCGACCGTAATCCGCCCCACCAGCTTGTTTTTTACATTCACTACCGGTACGGCCTCCAGGTCGTATTTCCGCATGATCTCTGCCACCTCTTCCCCTTCCATGTAGGTAGGAACGGAGATGATGTTGTCTTCGTAAAGATCGGCTACTTTGGTATCGGATCCCGCCAAAATCAGCTTTTTTAAAGCCACTCTTCCCAACAGCTTTTCTTTATTATCAACAACATAAATCGAAAAAATCTTTTCCACATTCTCTGCCTGTCTGCGGATTTCTTCGATGGTCTGTACCACGGTCCAGTTGAGGTTGGCCTTGATGATTTCCTTGGCCATCAATCCACCGGCACTGTCCTCATCGTAGCGGAGAAGTTCGATGATATACAACGATTTTTCCTTTTGCTCCAGGTGGCTGATGACAGCCTCCCGGTCGTTTACCACCAATTGATTCAACACGTCCACCGCATCGTCCGAGTCCATGTGATCAATCAGGGTGGCCAACTCCTCGGCCGGCATGGCGGTAATCACCTTGTACTGGGAATCTTCGTCCAGTTCGATCAGTATATCTGCCGAAAAATCCGGGTCCAATGCCCGTAGCACAAAGAGCGCCTCCTCCATGTCCAATTCGTCCAGCAGGGAGGCAATATCCGCCTTCTTGGCGTCCTGCATGGATTCCTGGATAAACGGAATATGCGCTTCTTCGATACTTTCCCGAAGCAGCTCCAAGTATTCCTTGGAGAGTTCAAATGACTTTATAGCTTCCAAGATGATTCCAGTTTTTGCGTTAAATAAACAAAATCGTCCACACCCAACTGTTCCGCCCGTAAATCCAATAGTTCCATGGATCTAAATTCCTCGGAGAGGCCCATGGGCTTCAAGGCATTGCGCAGGGTTTTTCTTCGGGTGTGAAATGCCTGTTTTACCAACCTGAAAAATAGCTTTTCGTTACAGGGAAGCTCCTGTACCGAATTCCGTTTCAGGCGGATGACAGCACTGGTTACTTTGGGCGGCGGATCAAAAACATCCGGAGGTACTGTAAACAAATACTCTGCCACATAAAATGCCTGGAGCAAAACACTCAAAATACCATACGTCTTGCTGCCCTTTGGAGAAGTAATTCGTTCGGCTACCTCTTTTTGTAGCATCCCCACCACTTCCATTACCTGATGTCGCTCTTCGAGCACCTTAAAGAATATCTGACTGGAAATATTGTAGGGAAAATTTCCAATGATGGCATAGGGCGCCTCGTACAAGCTCCGGTATTGGCTGGCCAAAAAGTCCCCTTCCAAAATGGTAAGCGCCCGTCCCGCATATTTTTCCCGCAGGTAGCTGACGGATTCGGAGTCAATCTCGATTAAGGTCAATTCCCAGGGCTTTTCGAGCAAGTAATCGGTCAAAACGCCCATACCTGGACCGATTTCCAACAGCTTACGGGTATCCCCAAATCCGGTAAGCGAAGACGCTATTCGCTCCGCCACCTGCAGATCGCAGAGGAAGTGTTGTCCCAGGTGCTTTTTGGCTCTTACTTTGCTCATATAGACGGTAGTTTGCAGGCATTGGCGTCCGCAAAAGTAAAACAATAATCTGTAACGACCATGCAACGGTCAAATCTGTGTGGATTGATCCAGGGTTGGTTAAAAAAAAGATTCAAGTCCGGAATTCGGCCGCATGCGGAACCTCTTAGGGAAATTGTCTGATTGGTTTTTTAACGGAATCCCAATCTTTCTTATAGGCAATATCGAAAAAATAGCTTCGCAACCGAATATCTTTTGGTAATTCCCGGTACTGCTGCCGCACCCAATCAATGGCATGATGACTGAGCAATTCCAGGCTCACAGGCACGATCCCGTCGTTTACCATGTCGAGATGCGTTGCCACACCCTTAGAAAGGTCAATGATGCGCGTAGAGGACTTGGGCAGCCGGTCGTTGATCCGAACGATGGCCTGGTAGCCGTTCTTTTTATTCGTCACTTTTACCAGGGTACCAAAGGGAAGGTGCTTGTGGGCGGCGGTAAACTGCCACATATCGTAGATCTCTCCGTTTGCCGTCATCCGGTTGTGAAACCTTTCGGCGTAGAAACTGGCAATCCCTTCCTGGATTACCAACAGGGAGTCAGGGGCAGTAAAAGGAGACTGAGCCCTGGACGCCACAGGCGGCCCAAAGGCAGCCAACAAGGCTGCCACCAACACTATTCTTACACCATCCATCACATTCATTCCAGATAATACAAACACTACGCCATTCTATTTCCAACCAAATAAATGGATTTTTCCCAAATAAACCTGTTCCAACTGGGGTAAATTTTAACGAATAGCCTTTGCCCTGCTCGGAGTTTGAAGTAAATTTAACCGTAAATTAAACTTTTAGCACTTGGTATTTCGCTCATGAAACTATTACACACGGCAGATTGGCATTTGGGGAAAAGGCTGCAGGACGTATCGCGTCTGGAGGAGCAGAAATTGGTCCTGGAAGAAATCATCGACCTGGCCGACCGGCACGAAGTAGACATGGTGCTGCTCGCAGGAGACGTCTTTGACACCTTTAACCCCAGTCACGAAGCCGTAGAATTGCTTTACAAAACACTTCGCAGGCTATCCAAAAACGGAGACCGTCCCATCGTCGTCATTTCCGGCAACCACGACAGCACGCAGTTTATCGAAGCCCCCGATCCGCTAGCCAGGGAACTGGGAATCTTCTTTTACAGCCGGTACGATACGGTGATTCCTACGGGAAAACTGGAAAACGGCTCGGAAGTCCTTTTTTCAGACACCGGCTTTGTTTCCCTCAAGCTGCCCCGCTTTGATTTTCCCGTCCGCATCATCCTGGCTCCCTACGCCAATGAATTGCTCCTCCGCACCTACCTGGGCGAAGCCGACCGGGAAGCGGAACTGCGACAGGTGCTGGCAGACAGGTGGCAAGAAATCGCCGATCGGTATTGTGACGAGCAGGGCGTTAACCTTTTTCTAGGGCATTTCTTTTTCGTCAAAGAAGGCGAAAAACCCGAGCCGGAACCCGAGAGCGAACGTCCCATCCTTCATGTGGGCGGTGCGCAGGCGCTGTATACCGCTCACATACCGGCCCAGATACAGTACGCGGCCCTGGGGCACCTGCACCGCTACCATGCCTGCAGCACCGCACCCGTACCAGCAGTCTACGCCAGTTCCCCACTGGCCTACTCCTTTAGCGAAGCGGGTCAGCAAAAACAGGTCGTCCTGATCGAAGCAGCACCCGGAAAACCCGTGCACTACGAACCTCTGCCCCTTTATCAGGGCCGGACGCTGGAAAGAAAAACCTTCGATAACCTAACCGCTGCACTGGAATGGCTGGAAACCCATCCGGATTGCTTCGTAGAGCTTACCTACGAAACCAGCCACTCGATAGATGCGGCAACCCGGCGTAGCCTGATGAACGCCCACGACGGCATCATCAACCTCATCCCATTGATTCAATCCAGGGAACGCGCCGGCGAACAGCAACTGCAGGTGCAGGACTTGGAACGGGACATGTCCAGCCTTTTCCGGATGTATTACCAGAGCGAAAAAGGACAGCCGCCCAACCAGGAACTGCTGGGCATATTTAACGAAGTTATCTCCCAAGCCGACCCCTCATGATTCCCGAAAAACTCACCCTTCAAGGACTGTATTCCTACAAGGAACCCCAGACGATTGACTTCAGCTCGCTGACGGCAGCCGGTCTCTTTGGTATATTTGGTGCCGTGGGCAGTGGGAAGTCTTCCTTGTTGGAAGCCATCCTTCTGGCCTTGTATGGCAGCACGGAAAGGCTTTCCGATAGGGGTGAAAAAAACAGCATGGTCAACCTTCAGAGCGAGTCATTGCTGATCAGTTTTGAGTTTCGGGCGGGAAAAAACAACCAAAAACGGTTCCTCGCTCGGTACAGTGTCAAACGTAACCCCAAAAATTTTGACGAAATACGCACGCCAGAACACCACTTTTACCGCAACGATCAGAACGAATGGATTCCCATTCCAGAAAAAGCTGAGGCTATCCTGGGGATGAAAATGGACCATTTCAAACAAACGGTGATCATTCCCCAGGGCAAGTTTCGGGAATTTATCGATCTGACCCCCGGACCCAGGGCCTCCATGATGAAGGAGCTGTTTGGACTGGAGCGATTTGATCTTTCCGGTAAGACGGGCATCCTGTTCAAAAAGGCCAAAGAGGAAATGATCAAACTCGAAACCCGTCTGGAAGCCCTGGAAGCGCTTTCACCAGAAAAGCTAGCGGAAGAACAAGCGGAAGCAGAAAAAATAGCGCACCTGGTCAACGAAAAAGAAAAAGCCTTCGAGAAATCTTCCCGAAGCCTGCAAGAAATGGAACGGTTTCGGGAAAAGCATCAAGAACTTATCCAGTCCAAAAAAACCTGGGAGGTACTGCAACAACAACTTCCGGAAATTGAAAAAAAGAAAGAGGAACTCAAAAAATTCCTGCAGGCGAATACCTACCTACGCCCGGTATGGGAAAAAATAACCGAAGAAGAACTTGCGCTGGAGGAGGCGACTGTCGGGACCATTAACTGCACCCGATTCAAAGAAACCTACAAAACAGAGATCGAAACACTGGAAAAACAGGAAGCCGAACTGAAACGAAAAGTAGACCAACGCCCACAGCGCGAGGCCAAAATACGGGATTTGCAGAAAGTATTGGAAATTCAAGGCCTGAATCAACAGCTTCGTGCCCTCCAGGAAAACCTGGAATCCCTGAAACCACAGCTGGAAACCGCTCAGCAAAGCCTCCAATCCGGAGAAAAAGACCTGGAAAAACAGGAGCAGGAAGCCGAATCCGTCGAAACTGCCGATGGACATCTGGAGCTAGCCGAACTTCAGCAGGAGGGTAGGGAATGGAGAAAACTACTGACGCAAAAAAAATCCCTACAGGAGCAGCTAGAAAGGCTACAGGCAGAGGCAAGCGCGATTTCCAGCAAGATAGCCCAATCCCAGGCCCTACGGCCAGCCGCTTACACCGATATGGATGAGTGGATGGATGTCCAAAAAGAGTCAATCAAAGCCCTGGAGCTGAAAAAGGACGAATTGATAGCGAAAAAAGCCCTACAATCCCACGCCCATGCCTTGAAGGAAGGAGAGGCCTGCCCTTTGTGTGGATCACTGGAGCATCCCTTTCCACTTGCAGGCAACCCTGCGGGCAAAGATGCGCTAACCACGCTACAGAAATCGCTGCAGCACTCCCTGGAAGAACTGGAGCAAACACGGGTGTTGACGAGGGATCTCCTGCTCCTTCAAACCAAACAGGAACACCAGGCCGGACTGATACGACATGCAGAACAGGAACGGGAGCAGGTACAGCTACAACTCGATCAACTACTGCAAATCCTCGCCACCAAAGGGATCGAGGGACCCGAAGCCCTGGATGCCAAATGCGAGGAACTCGAACAACGGCTGCGACAGCAATCCGCCCGCCAGAAAACTATCCGGGAACTCCGAAAACAATTGGATCAGCTCAGAAAAAAGATTCAACACGATCAGAACCGGTACCGGGAAGTGGAGCAGCAGTTGCTCGGCCTTCGCAGCACGGCAGCCGCAAAGGAAGAAGAAATTTCTGACAGGGAGTTTGGTCAAGCCTATCTGAATACCGCCTCCGGTACCATTCGGAAAACGATCGCAAAAGTACAGCAAGACATACGAGAGACCGCCCACCTGCTGGATGGGAAGCAAAAAGTACTAAAAGATACGCGCGATAAAGCTGCCACAAACCTGGCCAACCTCCAAAATTTTGCGCAAAAAAAAGAAACCTGCCAGCAAAAGCTGGAAAGCCTGAAAGCGGAGTATGCCAAACTATTGCTGGAATACGGGTTTTCGGACGATGCGGAATTAACTGAACTTTTTACCAGTAAACTAGATGCTGAAAAAACCGATCGACTGATTCGGGAATACGAGCAAAACTGCTCAGTGGTCAACTCGCGAATTACTGAACTGGAGAAGTTAAAAGGAGTGGTGGACTTCCGGCAACAAGCCTACGATGCCCTTTCGGTAGCGCATGGAGAAGCGAAAGGCGAATTGGAGGATTTAAAAAACCAGCTGACACTGTTGTTGCGATCTCTGGCCGAAATTCGGGAAAAACTATCCCTCAAGTCCGAACTCAGCCAGGCCGCCAACAAACTGCAGACCCGCCTAAGCTACCTCAAAGAACTGGAGCAGCTGTTCAAGGGCTCCGGATTTGTCAAGTACCTGAGTCGCATCTACCTGCAAGAGCTTTGCAATACCGCCAACCTCCGTTTTTCCAAACTGACCAAAAATAGCCTGAGTCTGGAAATTGACGATGCCAACACGTTTTGGGTGACCGACCACCTCAATGGAGGAAAGAAACGCTTGTTGAAAACCCTCTCTGGTGGGCAAACCTTTCAGGCCTCGCTCTGTCTGGCGCTGGCACTGGCTGAAAAAATCAAATCCCTCAACCAGGCCGACCAAAGCTTTTTCTTTCTGGACGAGGGGTTTGGCGCCCTGGACCGGCAATCCCTGCGAGTGGTTTTTGAGACGCTAAAAGCATTGCGTCACGAAAACCGCATCGTCGGCATCATCAGCCACGTGGAGGAACTCCAACAAGAAATTGCGGTGTACGCCACCATTGAATTGGATCCGGAAAAAGGAAGTCAGGTACAGTATAGTTTTCGTTGATGTAAAAAAACCGGCCATCCTCCTCATTGGTAGGTAATAGGAGTTCCTACCGCTGGCTGAGGGTGGCCGGTCTGACGGGAACAAAAGTCCCGAAGATTTTTAGCCAGAGACCGGGGCGCGTTCTCCTTGTTTGAGACGCAAAATAAAGTCGCTCAGCACATTCATATAATTGATAAAGGCTTCGTAAGGGCTTTCATAGGGGCTGAAATAAGCATGAATATCCCCATCCGAAAAAAACTTGGTACACATGTAGTAAAAATGATCGCTGGTCTGCAGGTAGCGCCAGTCCCGGTGGATTTCCGGGTCGTTGGAACTCTTTACCTTCGCTTCGAGTTCAAATAGCCTGTCAAAGGCTTCGTCCTGAAGGTCATTGCCCAGCCATGCGGTCAGGTCACGCTCTTCATCGGCCCAGGAAATGGGAATGGGTACGTGAATTTTCCCGACAGGGGAAGCGTTCGCAATGACCTCCGAGGGGGTGGAGAACGTGAAATTGGTTTGGTTAAAAACCGCATCCGGCAGGTGACGCATGAACTCGAAAATCCCCGTTTCCTTCCACTGATGCTCCCCAAACGTTTCGTAATCCATGAACAAATTGATCACTTCGTCTTCGGCCGGTACCTGGTTGAGCCAACCCATGAATTTATCGGTTGTCAGCGGGTAGTCGGACCATTTTTTCTCGCCAAAGCGAAAGGCAATGTCATCGCTCAGCCGGAAGTTTTTTAGCAGAACCTTGAGTTTGGGCTCGTTGGCATTGACGTAGACAAAATTCGGGCTTTTCCAACCCAAGATATGTTTGGCTCCCTCTGAAAGAATGCCATCGAAGCCCATTCCCGCGACCATTTCTCCGATGCTGTCGGAGTAAATGAGTTCGGTGTTCCGAAACACCCGGGGGGTATAGCCATTGAAATGCTGCTTTATTTTCTCCTGATGCAGCTGGACCATATCTTTGAATTCCGATTCACTTTTCAGGGCGCAGAGGGAGTGGGCGTACGTCTCGTTGAGCAGCTCTACGTGACCGGTAGCGACCAACTCCTGAAAGCTGTGCAATACCTCCGGGGCATAGGCTTCCATCTGGTCGAGAATGGTTCCTGACAGGGAAAAACAAACCTTAAATTTCCCGTCAAACTTCCGAATGAGTTCGAGCAGCAGCTGGTTCATGGGCAGGTAACACTTTTTAGCCACCTTGTTCATGATGTTTCTATTGGCGTAATCGTCCCAATAATCGTGATCGTCCCCAATTTCAAAAAATCGGTAGGGCTTTAATCGAAAAGGTTGGTGTACTTGAAAATAAAAACAAATGGTTCTCATATCCTATTGATTTACGGTTTCCTTGTATATATCGATGACCTTTTTGGCCACATGTTCCCATTTGAGCCGCTTCAGTTCCTCTCTGCCTAGCTCCCGGAACATTTTTGAAATCCCATTGTAATGCAACAGCGCAAAGATGGCGTCTGCCATGGCATCGATGTCCCAAAAATCGACTTTAACGGCATTTTGGAGTACTTCTGCCACGCCGGATTGTTTGGAAATGATCACCGGGGTATTGTGGCGGACGGCTTCCAATGGGGAAATACCAAATGGCTCGGATACCGAAGGCATGACGTACACATCGCTGATCGCAAACATTTTGTCCACATCGTCACCTTTGAGAAATCCGGTGAAATGAAACTTGGTTCCGATCCGCAACTCGGCCACCCGCTGAATCATGCGGTTGAGTAAGTCCCCTGAACCGGCCATGACAAAACGTACATTATCGTCCTTTCGAATGACTTTGTGTGCCGCTTCAACAAAATATTCAGGACCTTTTTGAAAGGTGATACGTCCGAGGAATGTGACTATTTTCTCGGGTACTTTCTTCTCCTCCTTGGATTTGATGATGCTGGTATCCAGGACGGCATTGTGCACCACCGTCACCTTTTCTTCGGGAATCCCGTATTTTGATACGATGGTGTTTTTGGTAAGTTGGCTGACGGCGATGATTTTATCTGCGGCTTCCATGCCGGCTTTTTCAATATCGTACACGCGCTGATTCACCGTCTGACCGGATCGGTCAAATTCGGTGGCATGTACATGGGCGATTAGGGGCTTCCCGCTCATTTTTTTGGCGGCAATTCCTGCAGGAAACGAAAGCCAGTCGTGGGCATGGATGAGGTCAAATTTTTTGTTTTTCGCAATTTGTGCGGCCACCAGCGCATAGCGGGATACCTCCAGGATCAGGTCTTTGCCGTATTTGCCGCTAAAGGAAAATTTATTGGAAAGCACGCTGGATTCCAGCTCGTCCTGGTCCTTCAGCAGGCGTTCGGTATGGTTGTGGTACTCTTCGGGACTCAGGTAAGGAATTAAAAAAGAACTGACTTCCAGGTAGGTAAGGTTTTTCCAGATATCCCTGAAACGTCGTTCCCGGTAATCGATTTCCACATCGCTGGCGTTAACGAACTCCGCAAGCGGGTCCTCGTCTCCCCAAAGCTTCGGAACTACGAAAATCAGGTCTTGTTTGTGGTGGGCCATTCCCTTTACCAACCCATAGCAGGCAGTACCTAAACCTCCGGAAATATGGGGAGGAAATTCCCATCCAAACATTAAAACTTTCATAAAAAAACCTTTTTAAAGATTGTCGACTAAATATTTCATCCGCAGCAATTCCCCGACGCTCCATGCCTGAGAAATCGCCCCCTTCGGCCTGTGGGGAGGATCTCCATCGTAAATTTCGGCGATAGCTCCCACTCCGTACTGGGTCATCACCCCATCAAAGCTACTGATCATGTTCTCCACCAATTTTTTCCCTTGTTTCCCATGCAGCTTTAAGTATCCTTCGGCAAAATGGCCCAGCAACCAAGGCCAGGCAGTACCCTGGTGGTAGGCATTGTCTCGCTCGTACTGATCGCCCTGATAATACCCTTTGTAACGGGGATCACTGGGGGCCAGTGTCCGGAGTCCCCGGTTGGTAAACAAGTTGTTTTTGACCACCTCCAGTACCTGGTCCTTCTGTTCGTTACTAAGCGGGCTGTAGGGAAGGGATGTGGCAAATACCATGTTTGGCCGGATGGACCAATCCTTTTTCTCTCCCTGCACCACGTCAGCCAGGTACCCTTTCTTCTCGTTCCAAAATTCGGTTACAAACGATTCTTCCAGTGTATCCGCCAGTGCTTTTGCTTCCTCATCTCCGCAGAGTTCGTGATAAAAACGCAAGGCATTGTACCACAGGGCGTTGATTTCTACGGGGCAGCCCAGGCGCTGAGTGACTGGCCCGTCTTTGGTGACAGCGTCCATCCAGGTCAGCGCGATGCCCTCTTCCCCCCCACACAATAGGCCATTTTCCATCACATGGATGTTAAAAGCAGTTCCTCTCACAAAACCGTCGATGATTCCCTTGAGCTTTTCGAGGTAACGGTCACGGACCGTATCCGCATCGCCAGTAAAAATCACGTATTGCTGCAAAGCCCAGAAATACCAAAGAGGGGCATCAATGCTGTTCATGTTGGTCATCACCCCGCTACCGACGTTTGGAAACAAGGCACCTTTCAAGTCCCGGGACATGGAGTCCATCACGTCCAAAAATGTCTGCTTATCCCCCATGGTCAGCGTCAGGCCCGGTAAGGCAATGAAGGTATCCCTTCCCCACCAGCCAAACCAGGGATAGCCGGCAATGACCCGGGTCTCTCCATTCCGTCGGCTGATAAATTGCCCGGCCGAGTTTTTGAGGCAATTGACAAAGTTATCCCGCGGAATGCGGCGGCTGATTTCCTCCTTGAAGGACTCCTGGAGCTTTTCCGGAACTGCTTCCTTCAGGCCGGCAGACAAGATCACTGACTCTCCTTTTTCCATGCTAAATTCGAAATAGCCCGGTACGTACAGGTCCTCCTGGTAATCGTATCCCCGTTCAATCTCCCGGATATATTCGATGTTGTAAAACCAATCGGGAACCGGCACAAAAACGTTATCCTTTGAGATTTGAAGGGAAAGAGGGTCGTAGGCCTCGTACAGGCGAAACTGTACGCCACTTTTTATTTTTTTAATCTTTTTATTGACATAGGTATTGGCCTTGGACAGGGAATGGTACCCCCGAAATGCCAGAAAGGGGCTTACCCGCAGTTTGGTGGGAATCAGCGCATCCACCAGGGTGTATTTTACCATGACGCGGTCCGCCGTCGAATCCAGGATGATTTCTTTTTCCAGAACTACCCCCCCTACCCGGTATCGGAGTTTCGGTATGGGCTCGGAGTCAAAATCCTCCAGGTATTTGTGTCCGCGAGGGTAATAGTTTCCCGGATACTTATTGATACCTAGATTAAACAAAGCATCCTTTTGTGCGATGGTTTCGTGCAGATTGGAAAGCAATACGTGTAGCTGTCCATCGATCTGCGGCTGGGGTGCCACCAAGAGCCCGTGGTATTTCCTTGTATTGCAGCCGATAATCGTCGTACTCGTATAGCATCCGGATCGATTGGACCGGATGATTTCTTTTTCTAAAGAATAATTCAGGTTAATGAGTTGCGTCTTATCGAAATGTATGTAGCTCATTTAAACAAAAGTTTGTGGTTTTTATAAAAATACTTGAATACTTCGTAAAGAAAAATTAATGGCGAAAAAACTACTCCAAATACCGTTATAAAAAGACCAACAATTTCCGACCACCAATTCAGCCATAAAAAAAGGGGACATGATGTCCCCCATTCTTTGTCGTATACTACCCTGTCGATCAAGCACTTTCTTTCTGAATTTCTTCGAAATTCCTGATCGACTCTTCAAATTTAGCCATATACAAATGAACCTGGTTCAAATTGATATACCTGATTTGAGGAAATTTTTTAGAAGGTTGAAATAATTTAAACATGACTTCTGGAAATTAATTAAATCCTGCGATACCTGATACTCAAATTACATGCCACACACTACCAACCCAATCCGAATAAAACCAGGCCCTGGTTAGGACCGGAAACCCGTTCACTAACCCCCCAACATTTCCGTACACCCTAGGTTTACGCGGCTACAAAAGCAACAAACGAACACTCGCCGTAAAAAGTTGCCTTCCCAAAAAAAACAACCCTCCCGGTATCTGGGAGGGTCTAGGGGGTGAAAGACCGGGTTCGAACCGGCGACCTCTGGTGCCACAAACCAGCGCTCTAACCAGCTGAGCTACAATCACCATTTTTCACTTTTCCAATGCGTTTATCGGATGGGAATGCAAAGGTAATATGCTTTTTTTAGTCAAACAATACATTTGCTATACATTTCTGGAAAATTTAAGTCGTTGGCCTTGTCGCTCTTCGTGGAAGGTTCCGTTAGCGTACGCAAGGTGTCCGGAAACGATCGTATGGGTGATTTTGGAGCGAAACGTTTGCCCCTCAAACGGAGACCATCCGCACTTGGATAGTACATTGTCCCGGCTGACTTCCCAGGGATCATCCAGGTCCACCAACACCATATCGGCGTGGTAGCCCGGACGCAGGTAGCCGCGCTTTTCGATTTCAAACAAGATCGCCACGTTGTGACTGCTTTTTTGGACGATTTGTTCCAGACTGATCAGGCCTTTGTGGTACATTTCCAGAAGAGCCGGCAGGCAATGCTGCACCAAGGGTCCACCCGAAGGAGCCGATTGGTAGCGCTTCGCCTTTTCCTCCAGCGTATGGGGAGCGTGATCGGTCGCCAATACGTCGATATGCCCGTCGAGCAGGCCCTTCAAAATCGCTTCCCGGTCTTTTGCCGTTTTAATGGCCGGATTCCACTTGATTAGATTCCCTTTGCGTTCGTAATCCTCTTCTGAAAACCACAAGTGATGCACACAGGCTTCGGCAGTAATCCGCTTCTCCGCCAATGGCAGGTCCTTATCAAATAGCTTGACCTCCTCTCCTGTACTGATATGCAACACGTGCAGCTTGCTGCCGTACATACGGGCCATATCGACCACGGTTTTCGACGCATCGTAGCAGGCCTGCCAGGATCGGATTTTTGGATGGAAACGGACCGGAATATCCTCTCCGTATTCTTTTTTGTATTTTTCCAGATTTTCTTTGATGATGTGATCGTTTTCGCTGTGGGTGGCGATGATGGTGGGGCTGTGCTTGAAAATCTGCTCCAAACTATCCGGATTGTCCACCAGCATGTTGCCCGTAGAAGAACCCTGAAAAACCTTCACCCCGCATACCGTCTGCGGGTCTACTTTTTTGATGGTCTCGATGTTATCGTTGGTAGCCCCCAGATAAAAGGAGTAATTGGCAAGGGATTTTTTGGCAGCCAGCTCGTATTTGTCTTCAAGCAACTCCAAGGTAGTCGCCTGCGGCACGGTGTTGGGCATTTCCATATAGCTGGTAATTCCTCCAGCTACGGCTGCCTTACTTTCGGTATAGATTTCTGCCTTGTGAGTCAAACCGGGCTCACGGAAGTGAACCTGATCGTCGATAAGACCTGGCAGCAGGTACTTTCCGCTGCCATCGATCTCCGTATCTGCCTCGTATCCCGAGAGGTCGCCCCCCACCGCAAAGATCAACCCCTCTTTAATATAGAGGTCGCCCTGCATAATCTTACCTTCATTCACTATATTTGCATTCCGGATTAAAATTCTTTTCATACCATCGTTCTTTGAGGGAAAGGGTACATCGAAATACCCCCTTGAATCGTTTCATAAAAATATAAAATCATGGTCGATCAACTGCAATCTTTTGAAAATTTTAATCTAAACAAGCAACTTTTACGTGCAGTGCAGGAAATTGGCTACGAAAAACCCACCCCCATACAGGAAAAAGCCATTCCCCTGGCGCTGTCCGGACACGACATCCTGGGCATTGCTCAAACCGGCACCGGGAAAACCGCGGCTTTTGTACTTCCGCTCCTGTTTAAAGTAAAATACGCCCAGGGGCAGCATCCCCGTGCCCTGATCCTGGCCCCCACCCGGGAACTTGTCATGCAAATCGAAGAGGCAGTCAGGGGTTTTGGCAAATACACCGACCTGCGCTACGTCTGCCTGTACGGCGGACTGGGACCCAAACCGCAGATCGAAAAAGTACAGCAGGGAGTAGACATCCTCATTGCCACCCCGGGGCGCTTTCTCGATCTGTATAAAAAGGGTGTGGTCTACACTCGGGATATCAAAACCATGATACTGGACGAGGCAGACAAAATGCTCGACATGGGCTTTCTGCCCCAAATCCGTGCCATCCTGGAAATCATACCGGTAAAACGCCAAAACATGCTTTTTTCCGCTACCTTCAGCGACAAAATAGAAAACCTATCCCACGAATTTCTGGAATTTCCAGAACGCGTGGAAGTGGCCCCGCAGGCCAGTACGGCGGGCACCATCGATCAATACAAGTATTACGTGCCCAACGTCCGAACCAAACTGGACCTGCTGGAAAAAGTAGTGAGCGGGCCTGGCTTTGACCGGGGCATCGTCTTTACCAAGTCCAGAAAGAATGCCGAGGAAGTATTTCGCTACCTGCAACACCGACAGTCAGGAAGCATTCGGGTCATCCATGCCAACAAAGGCCAAAACACCCGGATCAACAGCATGGACGAATTTAAAAAAGGTCAGGTAAAGATCTTGGTGGCAACCGATGTGGCGGCACGCGGACTGGACATCAGCATGGTCAGCCATGTGGTGAATTTCGACGTGCCCCTTATCTACGAGGATTACGTGCACCGAATCGGCCGCACGGGCAGGGCAGAAAACGAGGGCACCGCCGTCACCTTTATCAACCCGGCCGAAAGCTATCACTTCGAAAAAATTGAAGCCATTATCCGCAAGGAAGTGCAAGAACGACGCATCCCTAAAGATATTCCTGCACACGAAACCCCCTTTGACGAGCAGCAAGGCTACGAACGTGAAATCGACAAACAGAAAAAAGGGGAGGATCCGGAATTCAAAGGGGCCTTTCACGAGAAAAAATCCTACCAGCCAGCCCGTATTGAAAAACCAAAAAAACGTGGCAACAAAAACAGCAAGGCGAAGCGAAACAGAAATCAGATGAAAACCAAGGGTAAGTGGAAAAAATAAGCCTTGCTCCGAGTCGCACTGTTTGGCAAACAAATCCGATGGAATTTTCCGAAAAAAACTCTGCCCGCTGGTACACAAGAAAATGCGTTTTACGAATTTAAAATTGCAAAATAAATATTTTTTAGATTTTTTTACTGATTTATCTGAAATAAACCGTTATTATTTGGATTTTGTCTGCGATATTTGCAGAAGGTAACCTGCATGATTTTTTGTAGGAGCAGCTAGCAGCGGACGATCCCAGGACACTTTTCGAAGATCCGGGAGTGAAACAGGCCCCTGAAATTCGTTACTTATTGACTGAAACCATGAAAAACGTAGTTGGAATCTTTTTTTGGTGCGGTATGGTCGCTTTTGAGGCTGGCGCACAAAGTCATTTTTTCAAAAATGCAGATGTTGAAACCATCGTAGAAAATCACGAAACCATTGCTACCCTGCCGTTTCAGGCCCGGGTGACCTTGCGGCCGGATCAAATGGAGTCGCTATCGGCCGATGAACTTGCTTCGCTGGAACGATTGGAGGGACAAAGCATTCAACAGGCGCTTTTTACCTGGTTTCAAAACCACAAAGAAACGGGCAAACTTGCTGTAAACGTGCAGGATCCTGCGGTTACCAATAGTAAATTGACCGCTGCGGGAATAAGCCTGGAAAATTACCAGGACATAGCTCCATCTCAACTGGCAGCCATACTTGGGGTAGATGCCATCGTCACCGGCAGTTACGAAACCAACCAACCCCTTGGGGCGAATGGAGAAGAAAATGAAGGAATTCTCGCACCCGAAGCCAATCTGGCCGTTATCAATTTGTTTATCTACAATGCAGCAGACGGGGAATTGCTGCTTCAATTCCACAACGGGATCTATGGGTCGAAGGAGAGCTTGAACAACGGGCTGGTCGAAGCACTCTTGAAGAAAGTATCCCGCAAAATGGTCTATGCCAAAACCTAGCGACCCGAAGTGGGTATTTCTACCGGAATTTTTCGTAAGTTGAGAGGTAAACCAACGGAAGTAGGAATGGATTCATGGATGGAGGCAGCGATCGTCGAAGCGAAAAAAAGCCTGGACCAGGGCGGAATCCCGATCGGGTCGGTACTGGTGTACCGGAACAGGATTATCGGCCGGGGCCATAACCAACGCGTCCAAAAAGGAAGTAGCATCCTGCATGGAGAAATGGATGCCCTGGAAAATGCTGGAAGGCAACCGGCTGCGGTGTATCGAGAGTGCACCTTGTATACCACGCTTTCCCCATGTCCAATGTGCTCGGGTGCGATTTTACTCTACGGTATTCCCCGCGTAGTCATCGGCGAGAACGATACCTTCCGGGGTTCCGAAGAACTACTCAAACAGTACAACGTAAGCCTAACCGTGTTACAAGACCCCGTATGTCAGGCGCTTATGCATCGCTTTATACAGAGAAATCCCGGTATCTGGCAAGAGGATATTGGCGTCTGATGTTACTTCTGACGAAAAGTATCCGAAACAAACCGCAGTACTTCCGGAAGTGATTCCCGCCAATACGTCCAGTTGTGGGCCCCGTCCCGAATCCTGAACTCATGGGGTATTTCCTTTTTCTTCAGCGCAATATGCACGAGGCTATTGCCCTCGTAAAGAAAATCGTCGTCTCCGCAATCGAAATACCATTTTACCGATTTCATCGCTTCGGGAGCGTTTAACTCGATCTGCCGAAGCGCCTGATGCCGGTCATAATATGCCTCCAACACGGCGGAGTCCTTTACCACCGTTCCGCTATTTTCCAAACCCTTTTTAAACTCCTCGAGGCTGGCACTTCGCAAGGCTGCACTCAGGGGACAAGCCGAAGAAAATAGGTCCGGCCGATGCATGGCATAGAAAAAGGTGCCCCCTCCGCCCATGGACAAACCGGCAATGGCCCGGTACCGTTTTTCTTTCTTGATTCGGTACTGCGATTCCACGTAGGGCATCAATTCCTCAAAAAAGAAGTCTTCGTACCGCCATTCTCCGTTCACATCGTTGAAATAGCCCCTCCTTCCGGTATTGGCATCTGGCATGACCACAATCATCTGCGTGGCGATGCCTTCGGCAAATGCCTGATCGGCAATGTGCTGCACCTCACCGAATTGTACCCATCCGGTTTGGTCATCGCCTGCTCCGTGGAGCAAATACAGTACCGGGTACGAACGCTGGGAATGATCATAACCGGGAGGGAGGTATACGGCAAACTTCCGTTCCATATTCAGGATTTTGCTGTCCATCGTTAGGGCATCAAAGACCCGGCTTTCCTGAGCCCGAACAATGGAAAAAGACACAAAAAAAAGCAAGGTAAACGCCTGTAACAGTCGCATGGCAAAACTTGGTTTATTTTAGGTTAGTACTGGTTTTGGACAATTCCGAATACAAGCTACTAAATTCGTCGCTAAAGCGATGAAAAAAATCGATTTTTGCCGAAAAAAAGCGCAAAAATTGGAGTAACTCGTTCCGACGCAGGCCTGCCCGCGGACGCATCCCGCAATAAGTTAGGAGTTGCTACCTCGATTCGTGCAGCGAATTGGCCGTTTAATGCCGCCTTGGTTGCCCAACCAATCCCCACCAAATTCGTATAAAGCCGTGTGCGTGCCTTAACCCCCACTCTCATGAAAACCAGTATTACCGGATTTTTTTTCGTCTTGCTTCTCGTGCTTTTGCCGGGATTTTCGAACAAAGACCTACCGAAATCAGCGTTTAAAGTTATTTCCTTCCAAGAATTTGAGCAGCTGGCGGCCGAGGAGTCGGAAAAGTTGCGTGTTTTCAATTTTTGGGCAACCTGGTGCGCCCCCTGCATCAAGGAAATGCCCTATTTCGAAAAAGCCAATCAGTCAGACAAGGAGCTGGAGCTCTACTTTATCTCCATAGACGATGCCCGACGACCCGAACGGGTAACGGCATTTATCGAACGAAAAGCCATCGAATCCCCCGTCTACCTGTTAAATGACGTGGATTTCAATTCCTGGATCGACAAAGTCAGCCCCGACTGGACCGGAGCCATTCCGGCCACGCTTTTTATCCAGGCAGACGGTAGCAGACACTTTCACGAGGGGGCGATGGAAGAAACCGAATTGCTTCAGCGTATTGACCAACTCAAACAATAAGCACCATGAAAAACACCAAAAAATTTATCGGTATACTCCAGGCATTGTTGCTGCTGGCGACCGTTTCCCTGGCCCAAAATAATGGATACGAGGTAGGCGATGAAGCGATGGATTTTCACCTGCAAACCGTCAGCGGTTCGCAGGTATCGCTTGAAGGATTGGAAGGAAACCAGGGGGCTATTGTTATCTTCTCCTGCAATACCTGCCCCTATGTACAGGCCTACGAGGACCGCATGATCGAGTTGCATCAGACCTATGCCTCCAAAGGGTACCCCCTGATCGCAATCAATTCGAACGACGAGAAGATCAGTCCGGGGGATAGTTTTGAGGCCATGAAAACAAGGGCTGCAGAAAAGAAATTTCCCTTTGCTTACGCCTACGACAAGAGCCAGGAGGTAATCCGGGCCTACGGCGCTACCCGAACTCCCCAGGTATACCTGTTGGAAAAAGAATCCGATCGGTACATCGTGCGGTATATCGGCGCCATTGATAACAACTACCAGGATGCCACTTCCGTCAGCGAATTTTACCTCGCGGATGCCCTGGATGCCTTGCTAAGCGGAGCGAAGGTACCACGGGAAACGACCAAAGCGATCGGCTGTAGCATCAAGTGGAGCCGGAATTCCCAGTAATTGGCAACCCTCCCATTTCGGTACATTGCCCGCTTTAGCATCAGTCAAACCCATGGTACAGGTAAATGGCCCCATAGGTCCATTGCGGGCCCTGAATGCCCGGATAATTGTACCGATCCATCATCAAAGCGAGGTACCGAAAGGGATACCCCTCGGGTAATTCGACCACATTGGGCCATACCCGGGTACCCGATTCCGCATCCCAGGGAGGGAGGTCCATTTGCAAGTTTCCCCGTTCCCGAAGGTCCGGGTAGCTGTAAATGAAAATTTTTCGTTCGCTGCTCCCGAAGAAGGCGTAGCGGTGATCCCCAATTTTTTGAAGCGAGGTACCCGTGGAGTTTACCGATACCGGACCGGCAAGGGGAACAAATCCCCGATTCCACTCCTCCGACTCCAACAGGATGGCCTTGTATCCGTTTTGATTGATGCAGGTCAGCATGCGCCATTTGTTCGCCGCTGCATCAAAAATCAGGTGCGGATCTTCGATATCTCCCACCATACCGAAAGGCCTTGCCTTCATGACCGAAAAGCCAAACCGGGGATCCTTTTTGCTGGATATGGTAAGCAGTTGCTTCGCTTCGTCCTCGTCGGCATAAGCACTAAACCCCGTGGTAAGGCCTTTCCAGATTTCCTCCCTTCGGTCGTAAAACAAATGGGAGGCTACCTCGTTTCGCAGCAGGCCATCGTTGCGGTCAAAAACGATCACTCCCTCCAATCGGATATCGAAAACCGTGGGGTCCAGGCTAAATACTCCCTGGAGGGGATGGGGCAATCCCCGTCCACGGATGGTGAGGGTGTACCACAACCTTCCCCGATCCAGCAAGGGGCTTCCATCTTCGTAGGTAATGGCCCGAATATCCGCCAGACCCATGCCGGCTCCAAGGTAGGCATCGACCCGATCGATGTGCACGGCACCCTGCGAAATCTCCAGGAACACCTGCGATTGAAAACGATTGATTCTATCTCGCTGCCGTAAATCCAGGTACTGGCTGAATTCTCCCTGCCCAATAGCCAAAGGCAAGCCCACATCCTGAAGGTACACCGTCAATCCGCTGCCCAAAAGTTGTAAGATCAGTCGTTTCCCTGCCAGGGAGTCTATGGAAGCAGTTTGAATGGACGCAGATAGTACCCGTACAGAATCTTGGTATACCTCCATCCGTAAATCCTGGAACAGGCCTTCGCTGTATTCCAGCCCCACACGCATGCCATCTGATCCCGCACCAAACGTAAATCCCAGCGCGCCACTCCCCCTGAGGTCTCCCAGGTCCAGGGAATAGGTGGCAAACGGGTTGAATCCGCCAAACCAGACTTCGGTGTGGGAAGCACCTTCGGAACGGACAATCAGCTGTTCATTTTCGACGAGCAAAGCAGCTTTTTCGTCCCGGTGGTGCCTAACCGGATGCATGGCGGGCAATCCAATGATGGATTGGGGGTCCAGGGAGGCCAAAGGAATGCGCTGCTCCGGATCGAAAACAAACCGCTTCACGCCTTGTCTTACAAACTGGATGGCATCCGGTGAGGGCTGCGCCTGAATGGAGGTAATGACGAAAATCAATGCCGGAAAAAAACAGTACTTCATGGGTCTATCGTTTGTCTTCAAAGGTCGCCGCCTAGCTGACACCGATCGTCATCCCAGACTGGGAAGCGCTCCTTGGACCAGTCTGACTCAGGCCGCCTGGTTTGCAACCCGGTCAGCTAAGGCTCCCGAATATACGGATACTTCCGGTTCGCTTGCTAGTGAAAAAACCTCTTTTTTACCGTTCACAATTCGATTCGCAAACGAAACTCCTTCGGAGAGAAGTCGTTTTCATCCCAAGGCAGGTCAGAAGTAGCCTATCCCTTATCCAATCCAGTATATTCTATATTTCCATGTTAAAAAAATCCCTGGAGGCGAATTGGCCACCTGTCTTTATACCACTGAAAAACACCCATGAAAGCACGCACCACGAGTTGGATCATTGCCCTGTTTTGCCTGGCGTTATCGTTCCCATCTGCAGGTCAGGTAATGTCATCCATTTCGCAACAGATTCGAAAAACGATCGCCTTGCCTCCAAACGCAGGAATGGAGGTACTCCGGCTTTTTGCAAAAGGAGATTCCATTCGGGTCGTTACCTCCCACGGCCTGTTTACATATTATCAGGACAGCTGGTCGGGAGCGCCTTTTATTACCGGGCTACAAGTTGCAACCATGGACGCCTCCCGACAAATCTGGCTCTCCAATGGTCGCTCCCTATGGGCAGAAGATGGAAAACGCATCCCCAATCCAGCCTTGCTGCCGGGTGAGTCGATCCGCAGCCTTGCCTGGGCGACATCCCAAACACTCCTTGTAGGCACCAACCGGGGCCTGCACATTTGGCAGGATGCCTGGACCCGGGTCCCGTTTCCAGAGGAAATGGCCGTAAATTCCCTGGCCGTGGACGCAGAGGGAAATTGGTGGCTGGCTGCAGACCGGGGTCTTTGGCGGCGGCAGAAGGGTCGCTGGACAAACTTTGACCAAGACGTAATGGCTCCAGGCCACGAGAGCAATTACCTGACACTGGAACCCGCGGACGAGGGAAAAACCCTCTATTTTAGTTCCGCAAATGCCATAGGCGCCCTGGCTGCGGAGGGAAATCATTGGATGGCACGGGGATCGGACGGTTTGCCCTACGGGCCGGTTACGCGCATGGCTATCAAAGATGGAACGATCTGGATGGCCACGGAAAAAGGACTGATCAAAAAAGACAGCAGCTGGCACTACTACGCCGGCAAGCGCTGGCTTCCGGACGACCGGGTACTCGACCTGTTGCCCCTGGGGAACGATAGGGTTTGGGTGGCCACATCCGAAGGAATCGTGGAATTGGCCAGTATCCCCATGTCTATGGAGGAGAAAGCCGACTCGCTGGAGCGGGTGGCAGAAGCACGGCACAACCGGCTGGGACTCATCAACCGCTCCAAACTCGCACTACCCGGCGAGCTGGGCAGTAGTTTTTTAGAAAACCAGGACAACGACGGGCTTTGGACCTCCTGCTACCTGATCGCGCAATGCTACCGGTACGCCGTCACCCGGGACGAAACTGCCCGGGTGCGCGCGGTACGCACATTTGAAGCATTGGAACGGCTGGAAACCGTTACTGGTATCTCCGGTTATCCCGCACGGTCGTACGCCAGAGCAACGGACATGGTCGCTCCCTCCCGCTCTCCCCATCCCAAAAATTGGCACGATTCGGCCGATGGGGTATGGCAATGGCTGGACGATACCAGCTCAGACGAAATCGTCGGGCACCTCTTTTCCCTAAGCCTCTTTCACGAATACCTGGCCGACGCCTCGCAGCAAAAACGGATTGTGGATCTAATCGATCGAATCGTCAGCCACATTTTGGACAACGAGTTTCAACTTATCGATGCTGACGGACTACCTACCCGCTGGGGAATCTGGAACCCCGACTCACTCAATCGCTCCACTAACTGGATGTACGAACGTGGCCTGAATTCTTTGCAGATCCTTTCGCATTTGAAAACGGCCTACCATTTTACGGGCAAGGAAAAATTCGAGAAAGCCTACCGATACCTGGTAGAAGAAGAGGGATATGCCAAAAATGCGGTGAAGGCAAAAATGACTGACCCCTTTGAAATCAGCCATTCGGACGATATCCTGAATTTTTTCCCCTATTACAACCTGCTTCGGTACACCGGGGAAGATGATCCGTCCCGGAAGCTGTACGTGAAAAGTCTGCGGCGTTCCTGGGAGGCGGTACGCAACGACCGCATGCCGGTGTGGAACCTCCTGGCAAGCAGCCTGCTGGGGGAGGAACTGGATTTGGATTTGGCGCAGGCGGCATTGGAAGAATTCCCCCTCGACCAGATCAATTGGTCCTTTACCAATAGCCACCGTTGGGATTTAAAAAGGGATGAATTTCCGGGTCGTGGTAGGGCCGAACAAGCGTTGGTAGCGCTTCCTGCCGGGGAGAGTAATGTTTTCCGTTGGAATACCAATCCCAAGCAACTGGATGGCGGTGGGGCCGGATTGAGCGAAGAAAATGGCAGCTACTACCTGGTGGCCTATTGGATGGGTCGGTTTCACGGGTACTGGTAAGACCCGAGCCTATGCGGTACTGCTATCCGCAAAAAAAAGCAACCGATAGCCTGAGCTCCAGCCCGTTTCTGGAAAGCGCCGGTGCGGCAATGCGCAGTTAATCGCGATTTTTGTGCTGCTTTTTGGAGCGTTCATTAGTCGCGCGTCTGTAGTCCTCGTCGATGTGATACCGTTCCTTCGCGCGCTGCAAGGTCTTGGCCCGGTAGTCGGGATCGTTTTGGTAGCGCTCCCGGTAAGTAGCTCGCGCCTTTTCCCGAAATTCAAGGTCTTTCAGGTACCGCTCCCTTCGCTGCTTTAATACCTTTTCTTTGTTTCGTTCGTACCAACTCTTTTCCAAAGTTTTTGTGTTAAGAGGTTGAAACCAGTCGTCAAATTAACATTCCATTCGTTTATAATTTAATTTCTGAAAAATTACCTAAAATGTCAATTTTTCGAGGGAGGTTTTCAAGGAAAAAGGCTCGCTTTCAGGCAGTACGGGATTTTTTCCGCATTTCCTCCATAGAAAAAGCCAACGCCTTCTGTGAAAAACACCGTCCCCTGGTTTCACCGGTTTTCTTTCCAGACAAAATCTCCGGTTTCCACCCCCCAGTCGTTTCCAAAATACCCGGTTCCTACCACAGCCCCGTATCCGGTTTCAAACACATCCGCGCCCACGATGGTCAGGTCCGGAAAAGCGGTTCCTGCCAAAAAATAGTGGTTGGCGTGCACGGCGGCAAAGCCCGCCGGACCGGTTCCGGCAACCACCCCCACCGAGGCAATGTCACTATCCGGACGGGGTTGAATAAAATAACAACCCCAACCCTCGCCGGTCCATACCCGTTCGCCCAATTTCATTTCTCCCCGCCTTACCTGTACCGGGCTTTCGGCCAATAACTGCTTCCAGGCGTTATTGGTATCCGCGTTGCCGTACAAGATCACTCCCCTATCCGGGTACGCTTCGGGGGAGAATTGCCTGTCCGGCAGCAGTTCAATGGCTCCGTTTCCACGATAGCCAAAGGTTTCGGCATCAAAGCGCGCTTTGTAAAAATTCCAGGCGTTTTCTTCCGGGCTACCCTGGGTACCGTAGACAAAGATCATCCGGTGACGAAAAGCATCTTTAAAACCGCCATATCGGTGGGGGCCTTTTTCATCCCGGCCTGGCAGCGTGCCCACCTCCCATTCCCCTGTATCGGTACGAACCAAGGTAATTTCCTTCACTGCCCTTTCCAACCTCAGCTGGCTTTCGTCCAAGGCAATCAACAGGGGAAACAATACCGCGGCCTTGCTCAGATCCAATTGCAACACGGTTACATTCTGGGTTGTACCCTGAAGCGACAAGGAATCCGCGCCCAGCGCCAAATCCACTTCGCTGATTTGGTAAGGATGGGTTTGTTGATAAAGGGTTACCCAATGAGAACGGGAGGAAATTCCCGGACTGGCTGTTTGGAATTGCAACTTGCGCACCTGGGCCGGCAGGGGTAGTTGGTGACTTTTGAAAAAATCAAACATGGGGGGCCAATCGGCTGAGTGATTCCCGTACCAATGCCCGCCACCCGGGTATTCGTAATAGGAAAAGTCGGGGTGAAAACCCGCCAATAGCTGCCTCATCTCCCGGGCATGCCGCACGGGCACCACCGCATCGGCATCTCCGTGATTGATATACACTCCAAAATGCAGGTAATTCCGATGCAATAGCCGGGTACGCTGGGCGTTTCCGGCCCGTGCAAACATGCGCTGAATGGGCGTCTCCACCTTCCGAACATGCTCGATCCAATCGTGCAGCTCGGCGTAGCCGGCAGCGGGCCCGATAGCGGCCCAATAGTCCGGATAACTGGCCCCCAGGTACCAGCTGGCATGCCCCCCCATGGAATGGCCGGTCAGGTAGATTTTCTGTGGATCCGGCTGAAAGCGCTTCTTGCCGATTTCCAGCACCTCGAGGGCATCCAGACGCCCCCAGTCTTCCCAGGCAAAGCCAAACGGCCCCCGGTTTGTCGGCGCGATCAGGTGACCCCAATCCTTGGAAGTATAAACCGCAGCCTGCCCACTGGCCTCCACCCCGGCACCATGCGTGGAAAAGAACAAGGCCGGCGCCTGCCCTTCCGGAACCTGCCCGGGCTGTACTGCGTAATACTGTACACTGCCGTCAATGGAGCTAATAAACGTCCGGTTGTGCAGGCCGCCGGCGGAGCGATTCTTCAACGGCAGGGTCAGCGAACCCAACTCCTGCCCGGATGCGGAAAGCAGGCGCAGCTGAACGACTGCCTCGCTGCGAAGTACACCCTCCAATTCCGGAATCCGAAAGGGGACGATCCGCGAGGTTAGCTTTTCGATGACCGGAAGCGCAGTGCTCATTTCCTCCCCGCCTTCCACCCGGGCCAGGATCCGGTAGTCGGTCGCCGCGGTTTCAGCGGCATTGATCACCTTGATACCTGCCCATTTGAACCCAGTCTCCTCCTGTATCAGGTCAGGCAAAGTCAACTGATCGTCGCTTAGCTGTACCGGCGACTCCACCGCACGCAGCGCTGCTCGTATTTCCGGATTTCTGCCCGAGGTCAAATAAAACGTGTTCCGCCCTTTCGTAAGTTGTACCGGAACCTTGGTGATGCCAAAGCCAAAATGGTCCCCCTCCCGGGGAACGCCATTCACATAGGCTTTTCCGTGACCCGATGCATCCAGGATGACTACCCGGTCGGAAGGACTCTCGTATTCCAGGTACAAGCCTCCGGAAGCCAGGTACTTGTGCTTGAAATAGCCTTCCGCGTCTGCTTCGATCGGCTCCCAATCAAGCGAAGGGGAATCCTGGCTGCCCTCCGGCCGAATCAACTTAACGGACAGGAGGCGGGAAATGACCGGGTCCACGGGGAATTCGGTTCGGGCATAGCGGGGGTATTTTTCCGGCGTCCCAAAGCCCGTAACCCATCCTTCGGTAAATACAATTGGCTGTGTAATGGTTTGTCCCTGGCTGATGGACAGTAGTCCGGATAACAGGAACAAAAGCAGCAGGAAGCCGCGCAATCGGTTGTGCATGTACATGGTGGTTGACGTGGAAAAAGCGTCGGCAGCGGAATCCCCTGGCTGCTCATTGATTTACCGGTCAAAGAAAAGAATTTTTGGTTGAAAAAGGGATCCATTTTTTAACAAATTCAGTATAAATACCAAATTACTGTTCCTATTTACCTCAACCTTCCCCAAAACCACCCCTGATAGGTGAGTTGGCTATTTTTTTTTGGACTACCACCGTCCGCATCCCCGGGACGTCACCTCGCCAGGCCGGCAAATCCGTGGTAAAAAATCCGGGTATTCGCCTGCCGGTGCAATGCTGAAAGCAATCATCTGCCAGCGATGGTTTCGACGATCAGCTCCTTGCGATCGAATAGTCCCGGATTAAACTGGAGTCCAAGACCGGGCAGGTCCGGAGGGTGTACGCAACCATTTTCTACCTGCGGAGTGTTGGCAAAGAAAAAAGGATCCCGTTCTTTCCAATAGGGGTACACGCTTTCCACAAAGTGTAAATTGGTAACCGCGGCAGCCAGATGTACCGACGCATACCAAAGTATGGGTCCCCCGGCCGTGTGCATCATGGTGGGGATGTAATAGGTGTTGGCCAGGTCCGAAATTTTCTTGCCTTCGGATATCCCGCCACACCAGGTGAGATCGTACATGGCTATTTCGGCGGCTTTTGCCTCGAACATTTCCCGAAAACCAAAGCGGGTGGCCAGGCGCTCACTGACCACCAGGGGGATGCTGGTCTCCTGATTTAGCGATACGTACGCCTGCATGTTGTCTTGCAGGAGCATGTCTTCGAGAAACAGGACATTGAAGGGCTCCAGTGCTTTGGCGATCCGGATCGCGCTGGGTAGGTTCCAAATGCTGTGAAATTCGCAGCCGATATCCAGATCGGCCCCAACCGCATCCTGTACGCGTTTGATCCAGGTCAATGATTGCTCGATGTCTTTCTGCGAAATGTATTCGCCTTTATTCTTGTTTCCTACCCTGTCAAACGGGCAATACTTAATGGCCGGGATGCCCTGATCCACCAGAAATCGGGCAATCTTTTCCATATCGTCTTCCAACTTCCAGCCGTTGATGTTTCTCGAGTCCGTATAGGTATTGTACACGCGGATGTTTTTGTTTTTAGATCCTCCGAGCAACTGGTACAAGGGCAGCTTACTCACCTGGCCCAGGATATCCCACTGGGCGATATTGATGGCCGACAGGGCACGCATTTCGGCACCGCCGTTGACATGGTAGGCATTCTGCCGGAATATCCGTTCCCAGGTTTGTTCGATTTCCAGTGGATTGGTACCGATCAGTTTTCCCGCCCAACTATGCCATTCGAGGTCTTTGATTGCTGCGGCACTCGCCTCGTTGAACGGGTAGGTTTCCCCCGTCCCGATGATTCCGGCATCGGTATGCAGGCGCAGCCACATCCATTGCACACCGGCACCGGCGATTTTCAGATCTTTGCTAAAACGCACGGTTTCGATTTTGGTGATGGTTAGCTCCGGCGCATGCGCCAATGCCTGCATTCCTACTGAAGACAATGCATGCGTCCCCATGAGCCCAAGCGCTCCCGCGGCCGTTTTTTTGATAAATTTTCGTCTGTTCATGGTCCCTACGGTTACAATTCGGGTACTTGCCACTTTTTCAATAGCGGATGTTTTGATCAGTGCGTTCGAGCGCCTTCCATTTATTTCCAGCCCCTTCGGAAGCCCCATCGATGCCAACTGCTATCCGAGATTGGTCTTCGATTTTCTGTTCGGGGGGTCAACTATTTTAATAACAAATTTCCATTTTTCAACTTTAAGCAGCATGGGTAATTTGCCTTTTTTATGCGGCATTCACCGCGCACGACTTCGGCACTCTTTTTAAACCTCGCCAATTTTGAAAAAAATCCAACAAAAAAGAAGGACTCTCCGTCGATAAGATTGCCCCGCACCACTCCTTTTTTGGTATCATGGCTCCGGTTCTCGTCATTATACGATTGGGATAATCAGTTTTTAAGTTGGCTGTATGAGCAATATTTGTTCGCATTAATTCCTAAAGATAAATTTCTTGTGCCATTCTAAATTCTCGATAGCAGGCCAATGTTTCATCTTGGAAGGGAGTTCAATTCTTTTGCCGTCAAATCTTCTAACTGAATAAGATCCTTCCTCAATAAAATTGCCAGAAACACGAACAACAAAGTCCTGATTTATAGATATCAATCCGCGGTCAAACGCACGGTGTAAATTCGGACAAAGAGCAATGCCATTAGAAACAGTATCGTCATAGCTTTCGCTGAAAGGCACTATGTGGCACGCATCTATCATCGAAATAGTATAGGTGGTGTCGATCTTCAATCCTGAAATGCAACATCGGTTGGCATAAATTCTAGGAATTTCCCGCTTAAATAAACTACCTCGTAAAAATATTTCTTCGTCTTCTTTCTTGTCAATTAACTGTTTTATCGACCTTCTATATGCAATCGGAGGCTCATTGACGATCATATTTATTGCGTCTACAAGGATTTGATTTGCATGGGTGGCTCCTTTCGAAAACTCCACCCTCGAACCAGGAAAATACTCTTCTAACAAAAAGTGTAGGAGAATGTGACTTGACTCGTGGTCGGTAAAAAGATCATAAAGTTCTCGTTTAATCTCAGCATAAGCTACGGCTGCGTTGAGATTGGAAAAGCTTTTTACCAAAGAGCCCATTTTATTCAGATCACTAAATCCTGACCTTGGTACGAGTTTCCAAAACCCTTCGCTTTTCATGTAGAAAAACGGATAGGAAATTCGGCAATCGTGGTTGCTGGTAACAAGCGCATTCCAATTAGATTTGAAAAGAGCAACAAGTTCAGGGGTGATATAAACTCGATTATCCGTGATTTGTCCTGTTTGATAGGACTGAATGATAGTAATGAGTAGAATGGGTTTGTGTGGAGCGATTCCATGTGAGCGGTCTACTCTCAGTTTTTTAAATTTATTAATGTATGTAAGGACAACCTCATCCATAGGATCAAATGAATCTTGTACTAAGATTTTCGACGTATTCCCGGAACCCCTACCCCCTTTTAATCAACATTTTCGATTTCTGAAATTCAAAGTAGGGCTAGCTCCCCATCGAGGTGACATTTGCACCTCCTATTGCCAAAGCTCATTTGCCGTACTGGCGTTAATCGGTGCGTATATAAATGCATTCGGCAACACATACTTTCGCGTAGTACATGACCCTACCCTGTCACGACGTTTCTTTAACCAAGATTTTAGACTGAACACCAAGCAACATTAGCCAATGATCCATCTTCTAAAATCAAAATAACATTTTATAATTCTCAGTATTTAAATATAATTTAGAACTAAAATTGATCGACGCCACGTAATACGTTCGACAGATAGAAATGAAAACTACCCTACCATTCAAAATGAAATGTCACTAAATTTTTGAAAGACTACTCCTTCGGTGGGTTGATCATGATATGGGCGCGGTGGGTACCGGGATCCATGATCCAGGGCATGCCGGGCGCTTCGGGCTTCAATGCCAGTCCGGTGCTTTCTTGCGTCGCCCAGGGAATGTAGACCACGTAGCGCAGGTAGGTATTTTTCACTTCGCCATTCATGCCGTCGTAATCCTCGGCAGCCGCTGAAAGGGAATACAGCGTGGCCCCATCTTTGGGCATCTGTAGGGTGCCGGCTTTGGCTTCCGCCTCCCGGGTGTCAAAAATTTCCTTAAAATTTTTGCCCTCTTTCTTCAATTCCCTGCCGCGCTCCATAAAGGGTTCCAGCTGCTTGTGGTAGCAGGCCACACTAAATCCCTCGGCGTTGGGATCGTCGGCGATGCAAACCATGTCGTTGCTACCTTCCCGCAAGACGGTCCAATTGCCCCGGGTATCGTAGCCATAGACCAAGGCCCCGTCACGCAGGTCCTCGGGGGCAGCCATCACGGCAGTTTTTATTTGCATGGCTTTGGAGGGCAATTGTTGGGCCTCGGCCTGGAGAAACAGCATTAGGGCGAAAAAACTCAAGCAAAAAGGATTCATGATTGTGGATAGGTTCATTTTTTGGTTGTTTATAGGTCTATTAATATACGGGCTATTTTTAGAAAAGTAAAGAAAAAGTCAAAAAGACCCAACAGGAACAGGGCCGGGTTGAAGCAAAAAAAACCGCCGAATCGGATCCGGCGGTTTTTTTATAAAATTCCCTATTGCCAATGACTACCTGTCCAGCCGGGTATTCGTCCCGTCCACAGGGGTACGGTGTTCCCGGTTGGAGAGGTCCCACGCCGTGTGAAAAATCAGCCGGGCGCGTTTTTCCATCAGGTCAAACTCAATTTTATCCACCGTATCGCTGGGCTGATGGTAATCGTCGTGAACACCGTTGAAAAAGAAGATCACGGGAATGTTGTGCTTGGCGAAATTGTAATGATCGGAGCGGTAATAAAACCGGTTGGGATCGTCCTCGGCATCGTAGCGGTAATCCAGGATGAGGTTGGTATAGGTGATGTTGTTGTACTCATTGATGATCTTGAGTTGGGAGGACAGCATTTCGGAACCGATCACGTAGACGTAATCCTGGTTTTCGGCATCCTGGTACTCGTAATCGATCCGACCCACCATGTCGATGTTCAGGTTGTTTACCGTATTTTCCAAGGGAAATAGGGGGTTTTCGGCGTAGTATTCCGAGCCCAACAGGCCTTTTTCCTCGCCAGTAACGTTAAGAAACAGAATGCTTCTACGAGGGCGGTACCCATCTTTTGCGGCCGTTGCAAAGGCTTCGGCGATTTCCATCACAGATACGGTACCCGAGCCGTCGTCATCCGCCCCATTGTTGATTTCCCCCTGGCTGTTGACACCCACATGGTCGTAGTGGGAAGAAATGACCAGCACTTCCTCTTTTTTATCGGTTCCCTCCAGGTAGGCCAATACGTTTTCGGTATCTACCATCATCTTATCCTTGCGTACGCGGTAGCGTGCTTTTTGGGAAGGGATGGATTCCGGATTGTTTTTTGCGGCTTCCTTGAGCTCCTCCACAGGGGTTTCAAACAACTTTCCCATCGTCTCCGAACTAACCATAAACACGGGTTTGTGTTCGGTAGGCCGATCAAAACCCAGCCTACCCCTTCCGGAAAGGCTTTTGTACCGATTGGCTACCCGGTCGAAATTGGCCTGTCCCTCCATGGTTACCAGAATCACCCCTTCGGCTCCGGCCTCCATGACCTTGCCGACGACATCTGCCGAACGTGCACCGATGGCCCACATGCCCACCAACTTGCCTTCCACATCCACTTTCGCCAGGTTTTCGTCCGAAGACAAGCCCAGAAAGACCAAGTCGGTACGAATGCGCTTTTTGGTATCTGCATCCCCAATAAAGACAAAATCCTCATTCAGCACCAGATCGTTTTTGCCCACCTGTAATTCCAAGTCCTCCCAGCGGACGCTGGAAAGCTCAAATGCCTGCAGGTAATTGCCGGACACCGGTCCTGCCAATCCTTGCTTCTGATAAAAATCAACCAGATAGGCTGCAGCCAGCTTTTGCCCCTTTTCTCCGGTATCCCTGCCTTCCAACTCGTCGGAGGCCAGGTAGGTCAAGTGTTTTTCCAAATCCCCGGCTTGAATGGTGGCGGCATACCGTAAAGACAGGTCTTCTTGACCCACTGCAGGAAAGGAAAAAACTGCCAACAACAATGCTGCGGCAATCAGCGGTAACTTTTTCATGATAACGGATTAATGATTTGAAACGATGGTATTTTGTAAACCTAATTCAGTCTCAACTGGTTAGTAAGAAGATAATTAAGGGTAAAATCAATACCTAAATCGGCTAATATTTCTACCTTTGCGGTTCGATTCAGGAAAAATTGATTCGGCCAAAAATAATGATATTTTATTGGATATATGAAAATCAACCTTGCTTCTTCGGAAAAATTTAAAAACAGGCACATTGCTCCTTCGGAAAACGACATCCAATCCATGTTGGATGCCATCGGGGTCTCCTCTCTGGATACCTTGATTGATGAAACGATTCCCCAGAGTATTCGCCTCAAAAAACCACTACAACTTCCCAAAGCGCTATCGGAAACGGCATTTCTAAAAAGTTTCAAAAAGACAGCTGGCAAAAATCAATTGTATAAATCGTATATAGGCCTGGGTTATTACGATACCCTGGTACCGGGGGTGATTCAGCGAAACATCCTGGAAAATCCGGGATGGTACACCGCGTACACGCCCTATCAGGCCGAAATTGCCCAGGGCCGATTGGAGGCGCTGATCAACTTTCAAACCATGGTAGCCGAACTCACCGGCATGGAATTGGCCAATGCCTCCCTGCTGGACGAAGGTACCGCCGCCGGGGAAGCCATGACCATGCTGCATGCCAGCAGACCCCGGGCCAAGAAGCAGGCGAATCGGTTTTTTGTAGACGAAAACGTATTCGAACAAACGAAAGAAATCCTTAAAACCCGTGCCCTTCCAGTGGGCATCGATCTGTTTTTTGGGTCCCTTCAGGAACTGGACCTGACGGATCCCGACCTATTTGGGTTGTTGCTCCAATATCCCAATGCAGACGGCGAAGTCATCGATTACAGCCGTCTCGTAGAAGCTGCTCGGGAAAACAGCGTCTTTACGGCCTTCAGCACCGATCTGCTAAGCCTTACCTTGCTAAAGCCTCCCGGAGAGATGGGGGCAGATGTAGTGATCGGTAGTAGCCAGCGATTTGGAGTACCCATGGGTTTTGGCGGGCCGCATGCGGCCTTTTTTGCCACCAAAGAAGCATTCAAACGGCAAATTCCCGGACGAATCATCGGCGTCTCGGTGGACAAATCGGGGAAGAACGCCTACCGCATGGCGCTTCAAACCCGGGAGCAACACATCAAGCGGGAGAAAGCTACTTCCAATATTTGCACGGCGCAGGTACTGCTGGCAGTCATGGCCGGCATGTATGCGGTGTACCACGGACCCAAGGGGCTGAAGGCCATTGCCTCCCGCACGCATGGACTCGCCGTAATGACCGCGGATTGGCTGTCCCAATTGGGTTACGAACAGGTGAATAAGGTCTTTTTTGATACCATCCGAATCCGCGTGGACGAGGTGCAGAAGGAAAAGATCAGGGCCTTTGCCCTGTCGAAACGGTTGAATTTCCGCTACGAAAAAGAGTACATCCTGCTGAGTTTTGACCAGGTGAAAAACCGGGCAGATGTGGTGGAGCTCTACGAAGTGTTTGCCAAATCGACTAACCTGCTGCAGGTAGCAACACCTGCGGTGCCGGATCAGGTAGAAGGAATCATTCCGGCTGGATTGGAGCGAACCAGTTCCTACCTGGATCACGAAGTGTTTCACCGGTACCACTCCGAACACGAGATGCTGCGGTACATGAAGCGCCTGGAAAACAAAGACCTTTCCCTGGTGCATTCCATGATTTCCCTGGGCTCTTGCACGATGAAGCTCAACGCCACCGCAGAGATGATTCCGGTGACCTGGCCGGAAATCGGTCAGTTGCATCCCTTTGTCCCGCAGGATCAGGCGGCAGGCTATTACGAAATGTTTCAGGAGTTGAGAAACTGGCTGAGCGAAATCACTGGATTTGCAGACACCAGTTTGCAACCAAATTCGGGTGCGCAGGGAGAATACGCAGGTTTGATGGTCATCCGGGCCTACCACATGAGCCGCGGGGAGGAATTCCGAAATATCGTGCTTATTCCCACCTCTGCGCACGGAACCAACCCCGCATCGGCGGTGATGGCGGGCATGCAAGTGGTGTTGGTGCCCTGCGACGAACGGGGCAATATCGATGTGGAAGCCTTTCGGGAGTTGGCCACCAAGTACAAAGACCGGTTGGCGGCATTGATGGTCACCTACCCCTCCACCCACGGCGTATTCGAGGAAGCCATTCAGGAAATATGTGCCCTGGTGCACGAGTACGGAGGGCAAGTCTATATGGACGGAGCCAACATGAACGCCCAGGTGGGGCTGACCAGTCCGGGAATGATCGGCGCCGATGTTTGCCACCTGAACCTTCACAAGACCTTCTGTATTCCTCATGGCGGTGGGGGACCGGGTATGGGGCCCATTTGTGTGGCCAAGCACCTGGCCCCTTTTCTGCCGGGCAATCCCTTTGTCCGGACCGGGGGAACGGCTGCCATCAGCCCCATCTCTGCGGCACCCTATGGCAGCGCCAGCATTTTGCCCATTTCCTATGCCTACATTGCGATGATGGGAGAAAAAGGGCTGGCCCATGCTACCAAAATGGCCATACTAAACACCAATTACATCAAAAAGCGGCTGGAAGCCGATTATCCCATTCTCTATACCGGGAGTAAGGGCCGTGCGGCCCACGAGATGATCCTGGATTGCCGGAATTTCAAGGAATGTGGGGTGGAAGTAGAAGACATCGCCAAACGCCTGATGGATTACGGATTTCACGCACCGACCGTCTCGTTTCCCGTAGCCGGTACACTGATGGTGGAACCCACCGAATCGGAGTCCAAAGCGGAATTGGACCGCTTCTGCGATGCGATGATCGCCATCCGACAGGAAATTCGGGAAATCGAGGAAGGAAAGGTAGACCGGGTGTCGAACTTGCTGAAAAACGCCCCGCATACGGCTGAGATACTGCTCGGTGATACCTGGGAATTTGCCTATTCCCGCGAACGGGCAGCCTACCCCCTGCCCTTTGTCAAGGAGAATAAATTTTGGCCTACCGTGGGTCGAATCGATGCTGCCTACGGAGACCGGAACCTAATGTGCAGCTGCATTCCCACCGCCGCCTACGAAGAGGAAAAAGAAGCGGTGGAATAAAAAAAAGCCCCTTTGGCCATGATACCGAAGGGGCTTTTTTTATCGGGTACAGCCTTTACTTGAGGCTCCCGGTCATGTCTTCCGGTTTGACCCATTCGTCGAATTGCTCGCTGCTCAGCAGCTCCAGCGAAATAGCGGCTTCGCGGAGGCTGGTGCCCTCCTTGTGTGCCTTTTTGGCAATTTTTGCTGCATTTTCATAGCCAATATGGGTGTTTAGCGCCGTCACCAACATCAGGCTATTCTCCAGGTGACGCTGGATAAAGGGCTTGTTGGGCTCGATCCCGATGGCACAGTTATCGTTGAAAGATACGCAAGCATCTCCCAACAGGCGCGCGGATATCAGCAGGTTGTTTACCATCATGGGTTTGAATACGTTCAGTTCAAAATGACCGTTGGCACCGCCTACAGACACGGCCGTATCGTTTCCGATGACCTGCGCACAAACCATGGTTAGGGCTTCCGCCTGGGTAGGATTGACCTTTCCAGGCATGATGGAGGATCCGGGTTCGTTTTCGGGGATCAATAATTCGCCAATGCCCGATCGGGGTCCGGATGACAGCATGCGAATGTCGTTCGCAATTTTCATCAGGCTCACGGCCAGTTGCTTTAAGGCCCCGTGGGTTTCCACGATGGCGTCATGCGCCGCCAGCGACTCAAATTTGTTGGGAGCGGTGACAAACGGATTGCCGGAAAAGTGGGCGATTTTTGCCGCCACCAGCTCCGCATAACCTTTAGGGGTGTTGAGGCCGGTTCCTACGGCCGTGCCTCCCAGTGCCAATTCAGACAGGTGGGGAAGGGTGTTTTTTATCGCCCGCATGGCGTGGTCCAGTTGCGCCACGTAGCCGGAAAACTCCTGCCCCAGGGTCAGCGGGGTGGCGTCCATGAAATGGGTACGGCCGATTTTCACCACATCCATAAAGGCCTCTGATTTGGCTTTCAGTGTATCCCGTAGCTTTTGTACGCCCGGAAGGGTCGTTTCCGCCACCATCTTATAGGCAGCAATGTGCATGGCAGTGGGAAAGGTATCGTTGGAAGACTGGGACTTGTTTACGTCATCGTTGGGATGAATCTTCTTCGTTTCGTCCTGTAGGCTTCCTCCGGAAAGGACGTGTGCCCGGTAGGCAACCACCTCGTTTACGTTCATGTTGGATTGGGTTCCCGAGCCAGTCTGCCAGACCACCAGAGGAAACTGGTCGTCCAGTTTGCCCTCCAGGATTTCGTCGCAGACGGTGGCGATGATGTCCGCTTTTTCCTGATCCATCACGCCCAACTCGGCATTCGTAAGTGCGGCAGATTTTTTTAGGATAGCGAATGCATGCACGATTTCCAAGGGCATCTGCTGCCGGGATCCGCCAATCTTAAAATTATTCACCGAGCGCTGGGTTTGGGCGCCCCAGTACTTGTCGGCGGGAACCTCCACGGGTCCCATGGTATCCTTTTCTATTCTGTATTCCATTGAATGGCTTGGTTTACGTTAAAAACAATTCAGCTGCTAAATTACAACAGGCAGGGCATAATCCATAGGTCCCGGGTGCTTAGTTCCTGCAATTTCCTGCGAAAGGAATCACCGGGAGGCATTCTTGCCGGTATTCAGTCCCATGGCCTCGTGAAAAAGTGCCTGGCTTTCGCGGACCTTTCGCCGAAAATGCCAGAAAGCAAAACCGTAGTTGGCCAATCCAGCCAAAACGCTGAGCAGGGCCATCTTCCAGTCCTGAAAAACCGACAAAAAAACCACCGTCAACCCAAAGCTGATCACGCCCCAAAAACCCAGAAAGAAGGCCGTACTGGGGAAAAACGAATATTCCAGCGAGATCAGGCAGCCTTTGGACAGGGGGTAAACCTCCCCTTTGATCAAGGGGAGAAAACTATCCGCTTTGTTGATTTTTTTTGAGATTCGAAAACAAGTTTTTTCCAGGGTGCCGTTAAATACTACCTCTTCCTCCGACAGGGGCAGGGGCCGGTCCAGGTAATTCACTTTTCGCGTGATGCGGTCGAGTTTTTTCACGACCTGCCGGCTGTCCAGGGTAGACACAAATGTTTCGCTGTATGTGGGCACCAATCTCACCATGAACTAACAAGCAATTCGGGATAAAGTTTACACCTCAGCAATGCAGGATATTTCCACCTGCACGTTTTTTGGAAGCCTGCTTACTTCCACGGTTTCACGGGCCGGAGGGGAGCTTTTGAAGTATTGTCCGTACGCTTCGTTGATGGTGGCAAAATCATCCATGTTTTTTACAAAGATACTGCATTTGACCACCCGGTCAAAGGAAGAGCCCGCCGCGCGCAAGATGGCCTCCAGGTTTCTCATGACCGCGTGTGTTTCCTCGGTAATGTTTTCGTTGAGGAGTTCTCCGGTTTCAGCGTCCAGGGCAATCTGCCCGGAGACAAAGAGCAAGCCGTTACTTTTAACTGCCTGGCTGTAGGGACCGATGGGGGCGGGTGCTTCCGCGGATTGGATGATTTCTTTGGGCATGGGAAACGGGATTAAATGAAGCACAAATTAAACCCTATTCAAAGAATTAATCAAAGGAAGGACAAAAGATCTCAGTTGGCCACCAATTTGAAGCCCTCTCCGTGGAGGGTAACGATTTGAACACCGTTGTCGCCTTTTAGCAGTTTACGAATTTTGCTAAGGTATACATCCATGCTTCGGGCGTTGAAATAGCTATCGTCTCCCCAGATTTGTTTGAGTGCAAAGGAGCGACTCACCGTTTCGTTCATCGATGCCGCCAATAGGCGAAGAAGCTCGTTTTCTTTGGAGGTCAATTTGTGCATCCCATCCGGACCTTCCAATTGTTGCGTGTCGTAATGCAGCACAAAGCTGCCGAAGGAATAGGTCTTCAATGCGGTTCGTTCTCCCCTGGCCTTGGTCCTTCGCAGGATGGCGCCAATTCGCAATAGCAATTCCTCCATGCTGAATGGCTTGGTAATGTAATCGTCCGCCCCTATCCGAAATCCCTGAATGACATCTTCTTTGAGATTTTTTGCCGTGAGGTAAATGATGGGAATGTTTTCTTCCACCTTCCGGATTTCCTTTCCCAGGGTAAAACCATCCTTTTTCGGCATCATTACGTCGAGGATGCACAGTTGGAAATACTCCTTCTTATAGCTGGCCCAGCCTTCTTCGCCGTCCCGGCACAAGGTAACCTCGTATCCTTTTACCCCCAGGTATTCCTTTAGAATGTCGCCCAGGTTGGGATCATCTTCTACCAATAATATTCGTTCGTTGCTCATTGCCTTTTTGGTAAATTAATGGTGAAAATACTTCCCTGACCCGGCTCACTTTCCACCTGTATGCTTCCTTTATGTGCCTCTACCATCGTTTTTACGTAGGAGAGGCCCAGTCCAAACCCTTTCACGTCGTGAATATTGCCCGTAGGTACCCGGTAGAATTTGTCAAATATTCGTTTTTGGGCCTCCTTGCTCATGCCAATGCCGGCATCCTGAATGGCCAGCGTATACCGATCGTTCCTCTCCCGGACAGAAACCCGAATGGAAGGGGAATCGCCAGAATATTTATTGGCATTGTCTAATAAGTTATTTAGGATGTTGTTTAGATGAAAGGGATCGGCCTCCAGGATGCCTGTCTGCACCTGGTAGTCCGTTTCGATGGCCCCACCCCGTTTCTCAACCAGCAGTTCAAAATGCTTTTTGGCTTCTTCCACCGCATCCACCAGGTTGATGGGTTCTACCTCCAGCTTGAAGTCTTTTTTATCCAGGGCAGCGGCCTGCAAGACCTGCTCGACCTGCTGTCCCAGCCGGGCGTTTTCATCTTTGATGATCCCCAGGTAGCGGGTACGTAGTGATTTTTGGCCCAGCAAATCCGGATCCTGGAGGGCCTCGATGGCCAGGCTTACGGTAGAAATGGGCGTTTTGAACTCGTGGGTCATGTTGTTGATGAAATCATTTTTGACCTCGGAAATTTTCTTTTGCCGGATAATTACCTTGATGGCATACACGAAACAGACGATGATAATCGCCATAAACAGCAAAGAACTGGATAAGGGTAAAAAGACCTGCTGCATGAGGTAGTTTTCCTTCGTTGGAAAATGGATAACCAGGAAGTTTTCCAGGCCCAACAAGTCGCTGGGGAAGAGTTCTGCCCTGATGCCCTTCGCTTTTAAAAACTCCAGGTTAGAAACGGACCCGACGCCGACGATGCGGTCGTTTCCATCGATGATCCCCAGCTCAAAGGGCTGGTTGATGTTTCGGTTGACCAACTGATCCCGCACCTCCCTGCGCACCTGGGCCGTATCGACCCGGTTTAGGATATTCTGATTGCCCTGGGACAACAATTGGTGGATGACCACCTCCACCAATTCAATTTTCATGTTTGCCTGCACGATGGACTCTGCCACGTTTCGGGAAACATTGAATTCCTCGATGATAAAGTCCTGCCGGTTGCTGGCGTATTGGCGTCTACTAATGTAATTGTCTTTCTGGCTCAAAAACTCCAGGTACCGTTCCTTTTCCTGCAATAGAATGGCCAGTTCGTCCGGTGTAAAGAGCGTAGATGCCACCGACGGGGACATGTAAAAGTACTTTTCGATTTGGCTAAAACTCTTTGGTTCCCCTTCTTTGGAAGCGATCAATTTGCGGAAGGTCGAGGATATCTGGGGAATTTTTTGGTCAAACAGGGAATCCACCATGGATGGCCGGTTGATCGCCACCTGCCGGTGCCTAACCTGCACCTGAATGGGCTCTATAGGCTCCAGAAGGGCTTTTTGAAACAAGGTGTCCCGAGCCAGGGAACTCAGCAAGATATCACTGGCCTCTCCCTTCTCCAGCCGCTCGGAAGTGGATGCCAGTGCCTGAAACACGTTTTGCTCGAATCGCTCTTCGTTGATCTTTAGTACGTTTCCCACCCAGTAAAACTGAAAACCAATCAACCCCAGACTGGCAAGCGTCATCAAAAAGATAATGATTTTAATGCTGGTCTTTGACATGATACAAATTTAAACGATATCCATCAGGAAATCATTTCCTTAACTTTTTTTAACAGGGTTCGCAAAGGCAACCTATCTAAGATACCAACAAGGTTTTTCAAAACAGAATTCCCTTTGGGTTACGGTGGTGAAATTCGTTTTAAGTTTGGCTTGCTTTAGCTATCTTTGCCAGCTAAATCAACACCTATGGAAATTAGCAACCAACGTTACTGCATCCAGGAAATCCCCCTATTGGATGTGGCAAAAAAATACGGAACGCCGGTTTATGTCTATGATGGAGAAAAAATCCTTGCGCAGGTAGAAGCCCTCAAGCAGGCCTTTTCAGGGGTAACGATGAAAATTAAGTATGCAACCAAGGCCTTATCCAACCTCACCATCCTAAAGCTGATGCGTCAGGCTGGCACCGGGGTAGACGCCGTTTCCATAGAAGAAGTACAGCTATGCATGCATGCCGGCTTTGCGGCAGCGGAAATCATGTATACCCCAAACTGCGTGGACTTTGAGGAAATCAAGCAAGCAGTCGAGCTAGGGGTGACAATCAACATCGACAATATCCCCATGTTGGAACATTTTGGAACCGAGTACGGGCCATCCGTGCCCCTGTGTATCCGACTGAATCCCCACATCCTGGCCGGGGGAAATGCAAAAATATCCGTAGGCCATATCGACAGCAAATTTGGTATCTCCATCCTTCAGCTCAAACATGTCCTGAAAATTGTACAGGCCTACGACTTGCGGGTGGTAGGGCTTCACGTGCATACCGGCTCGGATATTTTGGACGCCGAAGTGTTTTTAAAAGGAGCAGAAATACTCTTTGATGCTGCCCGGGAATTTGGGCAGTTGGAGTTTCTGGATTTTGGTGGCGGATTCAAGGTAGCCTACAAAGACGGAGACATCACCACCGATATTCAGGACGTGGGAAAAAAAGTATCGGCTGCTTTTCAACAATTTTGCAAGGAATACGGTAAGGAACTGGAAATTTGGTTTGAACCCGGTAAGTTTTTGGTAAGCGAATGTGGCTACCTGCTGGTAAAAGCCAACGTGGTCAAGCCCACTCCTGCCACTACCTTTGTGGGGGTAGACTCCGGGCTCAACCACCTGCTGCGCCCCATGATGTACGATGCCTATCACGGCGTGGTCAACATCAGCAAGCTGGATGGGCCGGAGCGGGTGTATACGATCGTGGGCTATATATGCGAAACCGACACCATCGCTGCCGATCGCAAGCTTCGGGAAGTAAAAGAAGGCGATGTACTGGCCATCAAAAACGCCGGTGCCTATGGCTACAGCATGGCTTCCAACTACAATTCCCGATTCCGCCCGGCAGAGGTATTGCTCCTGCACGGCAGAGATCACCTGATTCGGAAGCGGGAAACCTTTGAGGACTTACTAAAAAATCAACCGACCGTTGATATATAAATCAAATAGGGGGCAAATTTTTTTGCCCCCTTCTTTTTTTCGATTCCCGGCACCTGTTCCAAAATCCCGGGGAGTAACTTCGTTTTTGCATCTACCAAATAAAGCATGGTTTTTTACCATTAATCCCGCCAAAAATTATTTTTTACGTTAATTTGGGAATTCTAATTTTATTCTATTATTTATAGGAATAGAACATATTTTGAGTATTTCATTTAACTGTGTTCTAGTTGCATAAAATAATATTTCAAAAAACAAAAGGCAAAAAAGAATTTGTATAAAACAAAATTTATCGTTCAAAAACACTGAATCGGGGCCAGTGTCTACGAAAAAGGCATGCAAACCCGGACTTTCCGGAAAATAACAAAACCGAAAACTTAATTAACTTTTAACACATTACAAAAAATGATGGCGTCCAAAACAAAAGCGATTATGCAGATCCACCTGGACCAGAAAGATGCTCGCATCATCGGTCAGGACCTGCTGGAATACGCCGAGACTTTAAGCGAAGCGTTGGGCATGGATACGTTTCGTATCCAGGAGGAGATGCAATCCGGGGATCTGAACCATTTGATCATCACGTTCAATTACTATTTTGGGGAATACATTGAGCTGTTGGATTCCGACCACCGCATCAGCTCCTGAAACCCTTGGGGGAGCGACAATTTTTCAATCAATCAATCCGAAAACAAAGAAGGGAAAAAGCTGCTTTATTGTAGGGAACCAAACAAGCAGCGATGAAAAAAATAGTACGACTCATTCTGGGGGATCAATTAAACCCACACCATTCCTGGTTTACCGAAACGAGGGAGGAAGTGGTCTACCTAATGCTGGAAATGCGGCAGGAAACGGATTACGTCCGGCATCATGTACAAAAGGTGCTGGTGTTTTTTCAATCCATGCGAAATTTTGCGGAGGAGTTGACAGAGAAAGGACATCGGGTACGCTACCTGCGTATCGATGACCCGGAAAACAGGCAGTGCCTGGAAAAAAACATTGGCAATTTGATTGACCGGGAGCAATTTGACCGATTTGAGTACCTACTTCCGGACGAGTACAGACTCGACCAACAGCTTCAGCGGATCTGTGAACAGCTACCCATCAAAACGGCATGTTTTGATACCGAACATTTTTTGACTGACCGAATGGCCGTAAAAAGATTCTTTTCCGGTAAGAAAACCTACCTGATGGAATCCTTTTACCGGTCCATGCGGCAGGAGTTCAGCGTATTGATGCAGGGAAAAAAGCCGCAGGGAGGAGAATGGAATTTCGATAAGGAAAACCGAAACGCATTCCGGGAAGAAGTATCGGTCCCTGATTTTCCGTCGTTTGATCGCGACATGGGATCGCTGTTGCAATCCATCCACAACGCTGGAGTACAGACACTAGGCGAGGTGGACCCCAGCCGTTTTCCCTGGCCCTGCTCGCGGCAGGAATCACTAACCTTGCTAGACCATTTTCTCACACATCTGCTTCCTCATTTTGGCAGGTACCAGGATGCCATGCATACCGCCGAACCCTTTCTGTTTCACAGCCGGCTCAGCTTTGCACTGAATAGCAAGATGCTCCATCCATTGGAAGTGATCCGCGCGGCACAAGATTGCCTGGAAAAGGATCCCGAAACCTACGGGTTGCCTCAGGTGGAGGGCTTTATCCGGCAAATTCTGGGATGGCGGGAATTTATGCGGGGAATCTATTGGGCGAAGATGCCGGACTATGCCCAGATGAACTTCTTTGGCCACAAACGAGCCCTACCCTCCTTTTTCTGGGATGGAAACACGAAAATGAATTGCCTGAAACATGCCATCGGCCAATCCCTGGAGCATGCCTACGCCCACCATATTCAGCGGCTGATGGTTACCGGAAATTTTGCCCTGATGGCCGGAATTGATCCGGACGAGGTGGATCGGTGGTACCTGGGTATTTATATTGATGCCATCGAATGGGTGGAAATCACCAATACAAGGGGCATGAGTCAGTTTGCCGATGGCGGTATCGTGGGTACCAAGCCCTATGTCTCCTCTGCCAATTATATTGATAAAATGAGCAACTATTGCGGTTCCTGCCATTATTCAAAAACCAAAAAAACGGGAGATAAAGCATGCCCTTTCAACAGTTTGTATTGGGCCTTTTACGAGCGAAACCGGGAAAAATTGGAAAATAATCCCCGCATCGGCTTCGTGTACAACACCCTCTCGAAAATGAAGCAAAAAGATGAAATACTAAAGCAGGCGGAAAGGTATTTGGAGAACCTGGAGGAGTTGTAAAAACCAGAACTGGTGTTGGGACTGGGTATACCCGAGCTGATCTGGGCAAGTGAGGTGCTTTTTTTTCACCACCGTTTGGTGCCGATTTTAACAGATTTTAGCTACGCCGGCAAGCTACGCTATCTGATAAATTCGATAGTTATTCGACCAATTTTTCTATGGGGTATTCGGGGTGATTCCCTAAAGACTGATTGTAAATTGTATCTACACCTTTTTATCCGAGGATGTACGAATCCTGAAGCAGTAGCAATGCCGGGTTCCAGGGAAATGCGAACGGTGTATGCGTTCTCAAAAACGCATTCGACTAGCCATTGCAAATGGTTTTTGGGCGGTTACTATCTGTTGGCAGCTCAATGATAAGAGGGTGATGCTTCAAACTTCACCCAATGGTGGCCGGGTATAGCCAGTATCTCCCTCGCTGATAAATTTAATTAATGCAATGAATGATAAAGATTTATGGGTTAGGCAAACAAATAATCAGGGAAAAACGTTATATTTAATGTCATACTAACAATTAAAAAAATGTACTGGAGTCTCGACACGTTTTTTCAGCATAACCTACGGCTGAATGAAAACGAAAAATTAAAATTGATAAAAACCTATATTAAGAACCTAAAAAATGAAAAGAAAAAGAGGGGCTAACCGCCCCTTTCTTTTTTTGGTCTTTTTTCAATCCTTTTTTATTAGTCCTTCCGTCAACTTATTTAGTGCCTCTACCTTGTACTCAAAATCCCCCTTCAGGGTATCTCGGTATTTGTTGATGTTTTCCACCATTTCATTGATGTCTTCCGGAATGGTTTCTTCCAGCAATTGCCGCAATCGTTTGGCCGTTGTTGGGCTCTTGCCATTGGTACTAATAGCAATTTTCACGTTTCCCTTCGTGACGATTCCTCCCAGATAAAAGTCGCAAAACTCCGGCGTATCCGCCACATTGACCAGCAAATACCTTTCTTTGGCATCCCGGTAAACGGTTTTATTGACCTCCGGAAAGTTGGTTGCAGCGATCACCAAGTGCTTTTGATCCAAATAGCGCGAATGGTAGGCATCCTGTATCAAGCGAATCCGGGGATTATTGCGGGCGATTTCTCGGATTTCGTCAGAAATCTCCACGGATACGACCGTGACAGTGGCATGCGGACTGGACTTAAGTAAAAAGGTGAGCTTTTCCAGCCCTACAAATCCCGCGCCTACCAGCAAGGTTTCGAGTTGATGGACTTTCAAAAAGATGGGATACAATTCATTCATTGGACCAGGAAATCAATTGGTGTTCGCAAAGAACTTCTTCGTATACTTCTCGCAACCGAGGACTCTCCCGTACCACTTCGCCGATGACAATGATCGCAGGAGCCCCAATCTGCTGCTCCGTCGCTTTCGCTACAATATCTTCCATGGTGCCCGCCACCACTTTTTCCTCCCGGGTGGTGCCCCGCTCGACGATGGCGATGGGTTTGTCCGTGAGGCCCTGTGCTTCGTAGGTATGCACGATTTCCTTTAGCTTTTTGGTACCCATTAAGAGCACCACGGTGGCTTTGGAGCGGCAGGCCAGCTTGAGGTCGTCGGAAAGGGCGCCACTGGAGGTCGTGCCTGTAATTACCCAATAGCTCTCGGAAATGCCTCGCTTGGTCACAGGTATGCCTACCGAAGCCGGAACGGCCACTGTGGACGAAATACCGGGAACCACCGCTGTATCTATTCCAAACTGCTGGATGTAATCCAATTCCTCCGCTCCTCTGCCAAATACAAAGGGATCTCCGCCTTTCAGGCGCACCACATGCCCGTATTTTTGGGCGTAGACCACACAAAGGCGATTGGTTTCATCCTGTGGGTTTTGGTGACTTCCATGGCGTTTGCCTACAAATATTTTCAGTGCCTTGTCTGGCGCATGGTGCAGCAGCGCCCGATCGATCAGGGCATCGTACAAGACCACATCGGCCTTGTTTAGTGCCAACACTCCTTTTAGGGTGATCAACTCCGGATCGCCCGGTCCTGCTCCCACCAGGGTTACGCGTGGTCTGACCTCATTCCTCATGCATGTACTTCTTTAGACCTAAATTCACTGATCGCTTCGTAGACCTTCTCTGCCGTCTGGTAATACTCCCGGGCAAAATCTGCGGTAGGCGAATGCTGTTTGATTTCGTAGACCAAATCGGAAAAAGAACCACCCAGGTCAATCTTGCCGGAATCGATGAAGTGCGCTTCAAATTCGGAAACAATGCTGGCGTAGCTATTAGTATTTACTCCCTCGGCGGTCAAAATCGCCTTTGCGGCATTCACCATGCACGTGTATGCTTGATAGATCCCATCGGCCCATTTTTCGGCTTTCAAACTATCCTCCGCATCGGCCAGCTTCTCCCGGGCTTCCAGCAGCAGGGTAGACACCAGATCGATGACCACCCCGGCACATTCTCCTACTCCGATGGCTTTTACGTAAGGCTCCTCGTTGCCCCAATCGATGAAATCCGATTCCGTGATGGTATCCGTTCCCGCCAGGGGCTTGAGTAGTTCATAAAAATACATCTGTCCCTGACGCTCGTAGTACCGCGCATAGTTCTCCCCTTTTTCGGCTTGGGCCTTGTAATCGTCCAATAAAACGCGCAAGGCTTGCGGTCCGCGCTTACTCGGGATTTTAATGACTTTGTCGGAAAAACGGCCTTTGCCGTCTCCAAACGTAGCTCCGCCCAACAGCACCTGCAAAGCCGGCAACACCGACTTACCTACCTTCATGGACATGCCTTGAAAACCGATGGAGGCCATGTTGTGCTGCCCGCAGGCATTCATGCAGCCGGATATCTTGATGGTGAGGTGTTTGTCCAGCAAAAACTCGGGGTATTCGTCCAAAATTACCTTTCCCATCACATCGGCAGCACCCGTACTGCTGGCAATTCCCAGGTTACAGGTATCGGTACCGGGGCAAGCCGTGATGTCTCCGATGGTATTGTAGCCATAGTCCGCCAAACCCAATTTTTTAAGCTCCTGGTAAAAAAACGGTACCAATTCTTCTTTCACGTCACGAATCAGAAAGTTCTGCCGCAGGGTAAACCGCAATTCATCGTTTGCATATTCCCTGATCAGCTTTGCCAGCTGCCGGGCCTCTTTGGTGTAGAAATCACCCAAACGCACTTTCACTCCCACAGCCACGTATCCGGGTTGTTTTTGAGGAAGGACGTTTGTCACTTTCCATCGCCTGTAATTTTCGTCGGTAGGAACGGTGAACGCCGGTATAACCGGGTTGGGTAAGGATTTGGAAGCCTCGTAGTCACTCACGTCGATCGGAAAGGATTGGTGCTGCAGGGCCATTTGCTCTTCGGCTACCAACCGTAAAAACTCCTCCAAACCCAGGCCGTTGATGAGAAACTTCATGCGTGCTTTCATGCGCTTGGCTCGTTCCCCATGGCGGTCAAAGACACGTATCACCCCCTCTACAAACGGGATCAACTGATCCGTGGGTAAAAACTCGTGTACCACGTCTCCGTGCCGGGGTTGAGATCCCAATCCTCCACCCAAAAGCACCTTAAATCCGCGTTCTTCCGTACCGTCTCCATGCGTCCTCAGTTTGGCAATAAATCCCAGGTCATGCAGGTAGGAAAGCGCCGTATCTTCTTCACTGGCGGAAAAGCTGATTTTGAATTTTCTGCCCATCTCCTGAGAAATGGGGTTGCGCAGCATGTACCGAAAGGTGGCATCCGCATAGGGTGTCACGTCGAAGGGTTCCCTGGGATCAATTCCCGCCGTTTCGGAAGCCGTGACGTTCCGGACGGTATTGCCGCATGCCTCCCGAAGGGTGACATCGTCTTTTTCCAGTTCGGCCCAAAGTTCCGGTGTTCGGTCCAGGCTCACGTAATGGATTTGGATGTCCTGCCGGGTGGTAATGTGCAGCCTTCCAGTGGAATATTTTTCGGAAACATCGCAGATACGGGTAAGCTGGGAAGATCGCACCCTTCCGTAGGGAAGTTTGATGCGGATCATCTGCACCCCCTCCTGTCGCTGTCCGTAGACGCCCCGAGCCAACCGGAGACTTCTGAATTTTTCCTCGTCTATTTTTCCATTTCGAAAAAGCTCGATTTTATTGGCCAATTCGACGATATCTTTTTCCACCAGGGGATTTTCGATTTCTGTTCTGAAACTTTGCATGGTACTACTTTTTCAGTTTTTTAATTTGCAGTTGTGTCGATCAGGCATTTTTTGTGAGTTGCCCGGGCTCGTGAAGGCCGCACTCCTTGTGGGAAGCTTCCCACCACCAGCGGCCTGCCCGTGGATCCTCGCCGGGTACTATGGCCCGGGTACAGGGGGCACAGCCAATGCTAACGAATCCTTTGTCGTGCAGGGAGTTATAGGGAATTTTATGCTCCTTGATATAATCCAGCATCTGGTCCATTGACCAACGCAATAAGGGATTGTATTTGAGGATTTGGTTTCCTTCGTCCCATTCAAGCAGGGGCATCCGTTGTCGGTTTGAACTCTGCCCTGCGCGTAGACCGGTAACCCAAACACGGTTTCCCTTCAATGCCCGCCTGAGAGGCTCGACTTTCCGCACAAAACAGCAAGCCTTACGCTTTTCTACGGACTGGTAAAAGCCGTTGATGCCATTTTCCTGCACCAGGTTCTGTACCGCGTCCGTTTCCGGATAGTAAGGCTGAATGGTCAGCCCGTACTTTCCTACCGTTTTTTCGAGGAGATCGTAGGTTTCATAAAACAACCTGCCTGTATCCAAGGTAAAGATTTTAACCGGAAGCTTGTGTTTGGCTATGATTTCGGTGATCACCTGATCCTCCTGCCCCAGCGAGGTGGAAAATACCACTTCCCCGGGAAAAAGATCGGTCAATAGCGCCAGGCCATCCCCGGGAGATAGCTTCTCTATCCGCCGGCTCAGTTCTTCTATTTCGGTTGCGTCAATCATGGTGTTTCGGTTTTTCGTGAGGGGCTCCTTCCCTTTTGCGCTTCTATCTGCTTCTTGCCCAACGGCACAAGTACAAAAGTACATAAAACCTACAAATTATATAGAGTAAATGGAAAAAAAATTATTCGTTGGATAAAATATCCTGTAGGGTCTTCATTTCCAGGATTTTGAGGGTTTCATCCCGCACTTCTGCCATCACTTTGTTGAGCCCGCACTTCTCCTGGCTTTCGCACTCCTCGCAGGGTTCGTAGTAGTTGAGGCTCACGCATGGCAGCAAGGCAATGGGGCCATCCAACAGCCGGATAATGCGGGAAAGGGGGATTTGGTCCGGTTCCTTGATCAGGTAATAACCACCTCCTTTGCCCTTTTTGCTCCCCAAAAAGCCAGCTTTCTTCAATTCGAGGAGGATATTTTCCAAAAACTTGTGGGAGATCCCGTGTTTTTCCGAAATCTCCTGAATCAATATGGCTCCCTGATCTTTGTTTTTTCCCAGATAAGTCAGGGCATGAAACGCATATTTGGTTTTTTTTGAAAGCATGGAGTGGACAGAAGGATTGAGAGGTCTAAAACGCTTGAATCGATTAAAGATAATCACTTTCGGCAAAAATGAACACGTTCTTTCCGAATTTATGATAAATGGCAAGGAATGGACCCAATCCACCAAGCAATTTAGTTTGGGAAGTGTTGGAGCATTTACGGGATCGCCGCCGTCTAAATGGCGGCGTCGGTTCCCGAAGCCAGCGGGACAAATCGGAAGTAAGTGTCAGGTGATCAGAGACCTACCGACCAAAAGACAGTCGGTAGTCGGAGATCTCAGCGGTTGCCAGGGTACCGGCAAATCCTTTTGGCATGCCCAGGGTGTAGGGGGAGGGCGACATCCATTGGCTGCGCACGCCCTCTACCTGCAAGATTCCCTTCGGATCCAAGGTTGCAAACGCGTACAAGGGCGCCTCGTACGCGGCAATGTTGGGCAGGGAGGGATACTGTTCGTAATCGGCTTTGGGAAAACGATCCCGGCTTTGGTAGGCAGCCGCCGTCCAATGATAGGACATGCTGTTGATCTCCAGGTAGTCGATTCCATTTTGGTGGTGGTGGTAATCGATGTGGTCGTGCCCGTTGAAGCAGCAAATGACCTTTTCCTTGTGGCTTTCCATAATTTTTTGAATCTCCAAGCGGTTCTTTATTCCCCAGGTATAGTTCCACAAGCTTTGGTGCGAAAAGACAAGGGTAGGTAGCCGGGTTTCCGCCAAATCCGCTTTAAACCAGTCGATCTGTTCGGGGTGGACAAAGGTACGGGCGCTGTCCGGAATGTAAAAATTTGCCCGTTCGTAATCGATATACTTCCCGTCCTGGAAAATGAAATTTGCATCCAGTACGATAAAATGATAGCCCCCAAAATCGTAAGAATAGTAGGTCTGGGGCATGCCCCAAAAATCCAGCATTTCCTTTTTGGAGTTCTTATCCATGTCGTGGTTGCCCAACACGTGGTATTTCGGTCCCCGAAAAGATTCCCAAATCCCCATAAACGCTCTATTGCTGCGCTCCCCCATGCAGAAATCCCCCAACTGAATGATGAAGTTGGCCTTTCGTTCCTCAGCCTCTTGAATGAACTGTTCGAGCCGATGGCTTGCATCTGGCATCAAGTCTTTGTGCACGTCTGCGACGATTCCAAATGTTAGTTTTTGACGGGGTACCGCCGAAGGCGCATAGCTAAGGCAGGTCCCCGTCGCTCCCGCCATCAAGGCAGCCATCCCTGTTTGGTGTAAAAATTTCCGTCGGTTCATGGTTTGTGTATCTGCTTACTCCATCGATCTTTAGTGAGGCAATGATTCCAACGCAAAGGTAGTAACGACGAACCCATGATCCGAAGGATACGGAATTTCCTTGCCGTTTACCCGCAGGTTTTCGCCGAAATAGGCCATATGGGCGGTAGAAGTCAACGGTTTTAAATTTCCTTTGTAAAATATATAATCGATGCGATGAGAATCCTCCTTTTCCTTTACATCCCAGGTAATGCCGGGATACCAGTTTGGGTTGGGATGCACGTCCCGAAAGGAATCCTTGAGGCCCATATCGGCCAATACCTTTGTCGCATACCAGGGTACCACCAGGCCATTATGACGTGCCTTGGTTTCCTCATTCCAGTCGAGATGGGAAGGGGAATTCATGTCACCGCCCAAAATCATGGGAATCGAATCAGTGGCACCTGCATATTTTTCAAGGTAAGGCAATACGTTTTGAATCATTTCGGTACGTTTGCCTGCGGCTTCCCAGGCCAGCAGTTCTTCGACTGATTTCCCCATCTGCTCCGGTGAATCCTCCCAGGGCAAATAGTAAAACCAATTCGAAAAAACGTTTATTTTCCGCCCATCGACCAGTACCTCCCGTCCACCCAGGTAAAACGGATACCCGGTATCGATTCGCTCCCCAAAGGGATGTTTGGAATAGATGGAAAGGTTGATGCTTTCGTCGTCCGGATCGGTGGCTTCAGGTGCGATCAGATGAAAATGATACCCTAAGGTCTCCGCTATATGCGGTCCGGAACCGTAGGTTTCCACCATCAAAATCACATCCGGGTCAATTTCCCGAATGATATCTATTACCCGGTCGGGTCCATTGGGAATATCGTTACCGCCGTGCAAAATGTTCCAGGCCATCACCTTCAGCGTCATTGTATCGGATTGCGCACAGGCATCGGTTTCCATGAATAAAAAAGCAGCGAAGCAGGCAAACAGTACGATTCGTTTCATCGGTTAGGTTCAGAAATGGTGGATGCAATGGGCCGCTCGTTTTGATGAAAAGCGGCCGCAGGTAAATATACACAGGTTATCCGTTCCGGCCAATCGGTGTTTTAACTAGTTCACTGGGGTGGAAAGGGGATTGGGTGACGTTCCGATTTCCAGGCACTATGGTTACCCCTGGCTAATCCTAAATTCCTGAAACAAATCGCATTGGTATAAACGAACCTAAATGCCCAACTTGAACTAATTCCCTCCGCCGCGGCGTAGGGATTCGGATTGGTAGGGATTGCAGGTCAACTATTGCCTGCGAGTTGCCTCAGCCCGTCTCAAGGCCACCAATTCAGCTTTAATATGGCATTTCAGCAAATCCCCCTTTTAAGGGGGCGAGGGGGATTTTTTCGAGAATGTAAATTTGTGGTAGGACTAACAATGAATAAAATTTAAACCTGTAAACTTTTTTCAGGACGAGTCAGAACATTGGTAATAAATCCCCCCTGCCCCCTTGGGGGATTTGGGTACGTACGGATTTTCGGTTAGGATATTACCGTGAGACTTTCTAAGCCCGTTGAAATGGCACCAATTCCGCTTTATGCTGCCATTCAGCAACTCCAATCTTTCTACGATCGACGTGTAAACAAAAAAGGGAAAGCAAGGCACTGTCCCCGCTTTCCCTTTCTACGAATACATTTTACGCTCAGATCAATTCCACACTTCGTTTCACAAAGGCTGTAAGCTCCTTGCCTGTCAGCAGCCCCTGTGAAAGCAGGGCCAGATCAAATGCCTGCTTGGCCAACCTTTCCTGCTCCGCAGCATCCTCCGATTTGAGGATTTTGTCGACCACCGGATGATTGCCATTGACCCCTACCTTGTAATTATCGGGGAAGGAACCGTAAAGGCCCATGCCTCCACCGTTTTTCGCCATGTCCTTCATCCTACGCATGAACTCGTCCATGGTCACGGTAACGGGCAACTCCTCCGGACTGGAACCTTGCACCTCCACGGAATAGGTCTTGTTATTGATGGCCTTTTCAAAGATCTCTTTCACCTTATTGGATTGCTCTTCGGTCAACAGGTTTTCGTATCCGCCTTCTTTATCAATCAACTTGTCCACCACATCGGCATCCACGCGCTTCAGGCTGGCCTTTTCCAACTTTCCCTCCAGGTGCTGGATAAAGTGGCTGTCAATCGGTGAATCCATTAACAGCACGTCGTAATCCTTTTTATTGGCGGACTGGATAAAGGTATCCTGCTTATCGGCATCGGTGGCATACAAGTATACCAACGTTTCGTCTTTGCCGGTTTGATAGGGCTTGACCTTTTCCCGGTATTCGTCCAGCGTAAAATGCTCCCCGTTTGTATTGGTAAGCAGGGCAAAGTCCTTGCCTTTTTCGTAAAACTTGTCCTCCGATATCATCCCGTACTTCACAAAAAGGCCGATGTCCTTCCACTTTTCTTCGTACACCTTCCGGTCTTTTTTGAACAATTCGCCCAGCTTGTCCGCGACTTTTTTGGTGATGTAATTGTTGATTTTCTTGACGTTGCTGTCTGCCTGCAGAAAGCTTCGGGAAACGTTCAGCGGAATGTCCGGAGAATCGATCACCCCGTGCAATAGCATCAAAAATTCCGGCACGATATCTTTTACCTCATCGGTAATAAAGACCTGCCGACTAAACAGTTTAATTTTGTTGCGCTGCAAGTCAAAGTCGTTCTTGACCTTGGGGAAATAGAGAACGCCGGTCAGGTTAAACGGATAGTCCACATTCAAGTGGATCCAAAAAAGCGGATCCTCGCTCATGGGGTACAATTCCTTGTAGAATTTCAGGTAATCCTCGTCCGTCAACTCGCTTGGCGCCTGCGTCCAGATTGGGTTTGTGGTATTGATGATATTGTCTACCTCTACCGATTTCCACTTCTTCTCGCCCTTGTCGTCCACGCCGTCTTCTACGCTTTCGGATTTTGTTCCAAACCGGATCGGTACGGGTAGGAATTTGGCGTATTTGTCCAGAATTTCCTGCAGTTTCCACTTGTCCAGAAACTCCTCGGACTCGCTGTTGATGTGCAGGATCACATCCGTTCCCCGTTCGGTTTTGTCGCTGGGGCTGATTTCAAATTCCGTACTGCCATCACAGACCCATTTGGCCGGCTCCGCGCCTTCCTCCCGGGAGAGGGAATGGATTTCTACGGTATCGGCCACCATAAAGGCCGAATAAAACCCAAGACCAAATTTACCAATGATCTCATTGGCATCCTTGGCATCTTTGAACTTCTCCACGAATTCGGAGGCTCCGGAGAAGGCAATCTGGTTGATGTATTTTTTGATTTCTTCGGCAGTCATGCCGATACCCTTATCTGAGACAGTAATGGTCTTTTTGTCTTTGTCAAAACTGACATCAATGGTCAGGTCACCCAGTTCTCCTTTGTACTCACCCAACGCGGCCAATCGTTTGATTTTCTGGCTGGCATCCACCGCATTGGAGACCAGTTCCCTTAGAAAAATTTCATTATCCGAATAGAGAAACTTCTTGATAATGGGGAAAATATTTTCGGTATGGATCGAAATGGTACCTTTTTCCTGCATGGTATTTTTTATTTTTATGTAAACAACGTCCTTATTGTATTCTTGCCTTGTTCAAGTCTTGTTCCAAATTCATTTTCGTGTCAAATTGTCAGTACCTGATCCGGTTTGATAAATCCCCTGCCGATTGCAGGAAAACTTAACGGATTTTCTTAAAGTATTCATCCTATTTTGGTAGTATGCGACATCATCAACACCAACCCAACATGCGACAGCTTCTTCTGCTGCTATTCATCAGCCTCACTCCCTTTGCCAGTACCTGCCAAATTGCAGGTAATTTAGTAGATGCCTCCCCCAGGATGGAACTTTGGTACACTTCTCCTGCCGAAGACTGGCTGGAAGCCCTTCCCATTGGCAATGGGAGATTGGGTGCCATGGTATATGGAGGGCTGCAGGAGGAGCGTGTTCAGCTCAATGAAGAAAGCCTTTGGGCCGGTATGCCGGAAGACCCGTACCCCGAAAACGTGCGCCAGCATTATGCTGAATTTCAGCGGTTGAATCTGGATGGAAACTACCAGGAGGCCCTGGACTACGCCATGGAATACCTGGCCGTCTCCCCTACCTCCATACGTTCCTATGAGCCTTTAGGTGAATTGCATATTTCTTTTGACCATCAACGTTCCCCGGAGAATTACCGCCGATCACTGAATATGGAAACGGGCCTGGTCACGGCTACTTATTCCATAGCAGGGAAAAGGTACCGCCGAGAGGCTTTTTCCTCCAACAAATACAATGTCATTTTTTACCGCTTTGAGAGCCTGGATGGACCGCCGGTAAGCAGCACGATTCGTTTTGAACGAGAGAAAGACATCGTCCAACGCGTGGGAGACGAAGAGATTCTATTCGTGGACGGACAGGTATTTGATGATCCCGATGGGTACGATGACAATGTGGGCGGTTCCGGAAAACCGGGGCATCACATGAAGTTTTCTTCCCAAATCACAGCCGTTTTGGATAATGGAACGATACGCGGAAATGAAAAATCCCTTAGCATCGAAAACAGCACCGGCTTTACCCTGATCCTAAGTGCAGCGACGGATTACAATGTAGCCAAGCTGAATTTTGACAGAAACATAAACGCCAAAGCGACTGCGTTACAACTACTGGAGGAAGCAAAAGCAACCCGTTACGAGACAGCCCGGGAAAAGCATGTTTCTGAGCACCGTGACCTATTTAATCGGGTTTCGCTTTCCTTAGGCAGCCCGCATCGGGACAGCCTTCCGACCGACAAGCGGCTGGAGCAGGTGCGGGAAGGTACGAATGACAACCACCTTACGGAATTGTTTTTTCAATACGGAAGGTACCTCCTGATGGGTAGCTCGGTCAACAGGGCCGTTCTTCCTGCAAACCTTCAGGGCATCTGGAACAAGGAAATGTGGGCTCCCTGGGAATCGGATTTTCACCTGAACATTAATTTACAGATGAATTACTGGCCTGCCGACCTGACCAATTTATCCGAGGCTTTTGTTCCCCTGTCCCATTTTATGGTAAAATTGGCGGAAAAAGGAAGCACTACCGCAAAAAACTTTATTGGCTCTTCCGGCTGGATGGCCCATCACGTAAGCAATCCGTTTGGAAGGACTACGCCATCGGGCTCGACCAAGGAATCTCAGGTCACCAACGGTTATTCCAACCCCCTGGCAGGTGCCTGGATGTCCCTTTCCTTATGGAGGCATTATGAATTTACCCAGGATCAAGACTATTTAAAAGAAACGGCCTACCCGGTCCTAGCAGGAGCAGCACAATTTATTTTGGACTTTCTGAAGGAAAATGATAAAGGCGAATTGGTCACGTCTCCCTCCTACTCACCGGAGAACGCCTATATAGATCCAACTACCGGTAAACCCACGAGAAACACCACGGCTGCCAGCATGGACATCCAAATAATAAATGACATCTTTAGGGCCTGCCTGGAAGCAGAGGAAATCCTGGGAGTGCAAGAATTGACAGCGGAAATAGAAAAAGCTACCGCTAAATTACCCCCAATAAAAATTGGCAAAGACGGCACCCTTCAGGAATGGTACGAGGACTATGAAGAGGCGGAACCGGGCCACCGGCACATGTCTCACTTGTATGCCTTGTACCCCTCCAATCAAATCACTGCAGCAACACCCGAATTGTTCCAGGCTGCAGAAAAAACCATCGAAAGGCGACTGGCCTTCGGTGGTGGCGGGCAAACTGGCTGGAGCAGGGCCTGGATTATCAATTTTTATGCGCGTTTACAGCAGGGGGACGAAGCCCTGGATCACATCCACCAAATGATGGCCACCCAACTGGCTCCCAATATGTTTGATTTGCTCGGAAAGATTTTCCAGATTGAGGGCAACTTTGGGGCCACAGCAGGCATTGCCGAAATGCTCCTGCAGTCGCATGAGGAAGGGATCATCCGCTTACTACCGGCACTGCCCGAGGCATGGGACAGGGGCCAGGTAACCGGCCTGAAAGCACGAGGGAATTTTGAGGTAGGTATGGAATGGGAAGCTGGAAAACTGAAAAAAGCGACTATTCTGGCGCTGCGCGGGGGCAAAACCAAGGTACTTTATAAAGGTAAAGAATGGGTTATAGACCTAAAAAAAGGGGAGTCGGAGTCGCTCTTTCCGGGATCTGAGGACTAGGTAAGGCGCTATTCCTTTTCCATTTTTAAGAAAGTTAATCCAGGCTTCTTATTTAGCCCCAGTTCAAAAATTCGTATCAAAGTCGATAGTTGTATATTAGCTCTTCCATTTTCAAGTTTAGAAATATAGCTTTTTCCCAAACCGTTGTAGATCGTAATTAGTATCACGAACCATAGGGGCGTAGCCCTGAAATCTTTTAGCCGTGGAAATGTAAAACAAGTGGCAAAAGCTTTGGTACTTAATCTTTGTAGAACTAGATTAGTTTTAGGGACCCAAAGGGGCTCAGCCCTGACATCGTGCCATGGCAAATACATAATACACAACTATACGTCCAATTCGTTTTCTCTGTCGAGGGCAGGGGAAACTTTATCAGGGAGTCTTATCGTGACGAATTGGAAAAGGTGATGTGTGGCATCGTTTCCAACCATAAATGTAAAACGTATGCTATCTATTGTAATCCGGATCATACACATCTTTTTGCGAGCATACACCCTACTATTTCCCCTTCCAAACTAATGGAACAGGTCAAATCAGGTTCAACGACATGGCTGAACCAAAAAAAGCTTGTTCCTGGTAAATTTGCATGGCAGCACGGATTTGGGGCGTTCACCTATTCCAGGTCCCACATTGACAGGGTCGTAAAATATGTCTTGAACCAACCCGAACACCATAAGAAGCAATCGTTTAGGGATGAGTATTTGATGTTGCTTGACAAATTCAGTGTTGAATAGGATCCCAAATATCTTTTTGAATGGTACGACTGACTGAGATGTCAGGGATACGTGCCTGGATTTCGAGTGGATATAGATTCATTCCAACCAGAAAATGACAACCGTTCTAAGATAAAGGTGTGTTGCGGCCTGAACAATTCTGTGAGGGCTTTGACTCCAAATTGTTGTCTTGAAGGAAGGACGGAATAGATTTCAGGGCTAACGCCCCTCATTTTCGTCGACGCAGGTTTCTTCTACTACGATTACAGGGCTACGCCCCTGGGTTTAGTCACAAAATTTATTGGTGGGACTTTTTACTCAAGTTCCTTAAAACTTGCTCTATTGAGCAGATAGGGCCATTGTAGTTGCTACTAAAACAGTTTTTCACCCCATTTTATTTAAAGTGAGGTGAAAAATTAACATGGATTGCCCGTTCACAGTCCAATAAAGCCCGATTCATAGCAACTACATTGCTGTTTTGAGGAAAATGAGTTATCTACGAATTGGACCCGTATAGGTATAATTCAAAAGAAGGATTGGGTATTGGTTTTAGTCCCTGAATTGTACGTCGGAATAGATCAAAACCGGATTGTCCTGATTTTCAGTATTTTTTGAAGCTGATGTCACAACCTGATTTCCGTCAAAAAATGCCGTATTCCGAATCAGATTTAGGCATGGGCTGAAATACTCCTATCTGTCTGGCTTTTTTATCAATCATTACTTGATAGGCTTCCTTCATTCCATCCGGAAGAAAGCTTTTTTCCACAAACCCATGCCATTTAGGTATCGTCTTTTTGAAACGCTCGAAGATATTATCGAATGCTTTCTGATCGATTTCAAACCTCCCCATTGCTGCTTCAAAATCCCTGCGTGTTAGTTTCCTTTTTTTTCCGTTAAGGGTGAGTGCCAATTCTTCGTTATCTCCTTCAACCACCAATTGGGCAGCTACCATGTCATAAGCGGGACTCAGGTTGTATCCCCTTTTCGGATCTTTAAACAAGGAGAAGTTTTTCAGGTGCATGTCATTGTTGCCGGTGAGGAAACAAAATACAACCTGCTCAAAAAAGTTGATGATATCAAATCCGGGATTGGTCGAAAAGTGAACCAGTGCTTTTCCAATCTGTTCATAGGAACCACGGTATTTTGATTCTGTTAACCGTTCAGTCAGTTGGCACATGTCTTCCATATGGAATTTTTGCTTTCCTTTTCTATCTATTCGTTTGGTGATGTAAGAAAGCTCACCTGACTTTAACCGGATCAGTGAATGCGGAACAGTCCTTATTCCGGCTATGGCTGCCAAATGCATCGTGAGGTCTTCCAGCTCGGGTAAACTTGGATAATGTTCACTCGGCGGTTTCAATATGTATCCGCCCCAAACACCCATAATCGTCAGTTTTTGAGGCGTATCTTTTTCAGTCATTGTTTCCAGCCCTAAGGAAAGCTTTGCCTGTACGCCGGTTACGGACGACTGGCGCTGTATAACCTTTTCAGCCAGTTCCAGCATCTGATCATTGGTATATTCCAATAGGGGAGGAACCGACATACCGAATAGTTTCTTGCTGCATTTAGAGTGAAAATCCATTTCGCCTCTATCCAGTTCCTTATAACAATATAAACAGCAATTTTTACTCATCTTCTTTTTCCTCTTCCAATGATTCAATACTTACTGCGCCAATGCAGTCGTGACATGTTTTAAGTAACAAACCCATCCGATCCCGTGCACTTAGTTTCCAGTTTTTTTCAGCGATATCCAATAACCAACCCTCCGGTATCAGACCGTCAAAAAACGGAAAGAGCACTTTATCCTGAAATGGTTTTTCCTGTAGCGGAAGTGTTAAACTTACTGGCTCTGCATTATCTCTTTTCAGATAAACATCCCTGTATTGAAAATGATATCCTTCCTCGTCTTCTTGCAGGATTCCTGCCCAATCGTTGTGCATAAATACTTTAGCCTTTCTCATGGATCAGTTTATTGCGGTTTATTGGCACCGGACCGAGTTCATAACCAAACAATATCAATACCTGGTTAACTTTATCTTTTTGCAGGGAAGGTTTATCACGTTCTAGCTCACGTACAAAACGTAAGCCGACGCCAGCTTTATCTGCCAGACCTTGTTGCGTAAGGCCTAGTGCCTTTCTTTTCTCCTTTACAAAACTGCTTAAGGGTAAAGCAGGATAGTTATTTCCGGTATTCATTCGTATGGTAGTTACCCGTTTGGGTACAAATATACAAAAAAGAAGTGAAAATATACCCCTTCGGGTACAAATTTGCGTAGATACTTACTTATTATACCCTATTGGGTATAAATTCGATTATTATTTACAATTTAAACCCGTACGGGTATAATAAAAAAGAGGGCAGGATCTACTCCTTAAACGAAATTTCAGAAAATTAAACGCAGAAGCGCACATTTTGCAAGCAGAAAAAATAATGGAAAATACCCGAACCCTACAAAAGCGGTTTTTCATAGAAAGGAGCTTATAATCAAATCGCTTCAACCAGCCTATCACCTGCCTATTCTGTGAGTAGCGAACTCTCCGGCAAGGCAAAGGCAACAACATTGGGCTCCGCATCTACGGTGAGTCCATAGATGACACCCTTCTCTTCATCCACGGTAAATGCGGTTAGCGGGTAGTCTAGCGAATACTGATGTACAATTTTTCCTTGGTAATCAAAAACAAAAATCCGATTCAATTCATCTGGATCACTGATGTTTCGAAAGCTTTTACCCAGGTGAAGCCCGTATATTCGTTCTTTCCCGGCAAAACTGTCCAAATACTTTACCGTAAGTGTTTTCATGTTCATAGCTGCCATGGGATAGCCCCTACTGTAGTCCACCTCAAATTCCGGAACTTCATCAACGGGACCTCTGATAGAAAGGATCTTTCCAGATGCCTTATCCAATACATCGATAAAATCCCGTCTGGATCCTGCAGCGATAAATTTACGTTTATCGGGAGAGGCTTTTAATCTTCCCTGATGTATACTGCTTATCACATTGTAAGGAACATCTTTGCGATCGATCATACTGTCCCAGGTACCGTAGGCGGCCAATGTATCCCCTTGCAGCGACACCTCAAAATACTTATCGTTACCATCCACCATCGTAACCAATAAGCTGGTATCTGATGCCCAGGTCAAATCAGCTACATAATGGAAAATCTCTCCCAATCTCAACTGGCTTTCTGCCAATTTGGAAGTCCCTTCATTAACGGAGTACTTTGAAAAAAAAGTTTGTTCCAAATCGTAGCACCAGAAGCTTTCTTTTTCAGAGGCGGGTTCCAATTTCCATACCAGGGTTGCTTCTCCCGGACCAAGGCCATTCTTCCCGGTACTGCGGATGTATTTTTCGGATTGTATGTCAAGGATATGCAAAAGATCGCCATTGCTTCTTTCACTTACCACCAGGTAATCTCCCAAACACAAAATATTTCTCGGGTTTGTTATGTTGGGAAAATTGTACTTTTTCCCGACCAAGGCTATCGGATCCGGAAGATCCTTTTCATCAAAAACAACGATTTCTTCGATTTCGTTTTCCTCCGATGCGGGAGAACAGGCAAAGCCTAAAGCGAAAAATCCAACTAGAAGGGTTAATTTATTGCGCATCATTTCTTGAGAATTGATATCAAAATCAAGTTGAAAGGGAGTAGGACATCTTTGAAGCCTACTCCATTAAAAGTTAGTTAAATACAGGTATCATCATTTGGCACCCAAATGGAGTCTGCAAATTTCAACCCAATTGGGTGCGGACAGGAGTCATTCCACGAGCAACATACGCCTCCATATTCATTAGAACCCGCAATCGCCTTCTCCAAGGCCACTTCGGTTGCAGAAAAGGGCGCTTCCGTCCCACTAACCCCAAACTGCCAGCCGGCCACCAGCATAACCGTTACAGCCCCAAAGGCTGCCATTTTCTTTTTATTAATGGGAAATCCATTGCCTCACATCTTTATTCGAGATCAAGGAAAACCGTAAATCTGCCATACAATCCGGTAATTAACTGATTACAAGCCGATAAAACCTGACAGGTTTCCCCTGGCCAAGTTTTGTTTTTTGTTACTTCTACATAAAAACCTGACAGGTTTGTAAACGTCAGATAAAACATTGAATATCACTTAAAATGATAAAAAAACCCGAGAACTAAAACTATTCTTTTAAAAAATACTGAAAAAATTTACAACTGATCTGTTTTAAAGCGTATGCGGGGGATTTAGGTTGTGTTTTGACATTGTGCCATCCGGTAACTGGTTTTCACGGCTTTATAGGAATGTACCTTGACTGCTGACTATTGGGCTTCCATTTCCGATTTTAGTGTTTTCTGAGTATTTTCGTTCCTAACATTAGGTCCCACTTGCCCGTATATCTAAACTAGTTGCGGCTAGAAGTAAACATAAAGCCAACGGATTAGTAAAAAAATGAAGCAGCTTACGATAAATATCGCAGACAATAAATTTGACGTTTTCCTGGAGTTTATCAAGACCCTGGATTATGTAGAGGTAGCAGATGACGAAGAAAAGGCATTGGAGGAACTTCAAAATAGCCTGATCCAGGTCAAACGTATGAAGGAAGGGAAGCTCCCCAGGCAATCGGCCGAAGAATTCCTCAATGAGCTATAAGGTAATCCCCACACCTAATTTTAAAAAGTTGGCTAAAAAACTGGCCAAAAAGTATTCCTCCCTAAAAACTGACTTACAGTATTTAATTGAGACCTTGGTCGAAAATCCTGCATCCGGAACCCCTCTTGGGCATAACCTCTATAAGATTCGGATAAAGATATCCTAAAAAAATAGAGGGAAGTCTGGTGGAGCCAGAGTGATTACTTTTCTTGTAACCGATGACCAGGAAGTTTATTTGCTACACATCTACGACAAGAGTCAACTTGAAAATCTGACTAAAGACCAGCTGGGCGATCTGCTCAAAAACGCTGGGCTGTAAAGAAACGTTAGTCCTTTTTCAGAAATTCTCTGAAATTTTCACTAAACTACCTGGAACTCAACTTCAAATTGGTATCTCAATGCCTTTTATTGTTCCTATTGTCCGTCGGGGCACCTTTTCTTCATACCTTACTCAATCATCGTTTAGCTCCCCGTGAACCCCATCCGGGGTTGGAGAGTTTGGAGGTAGTCCACGAGCCGTGGGCTGCACCCACGGTTAGTGTTGTTTAGGCCCTTCAGGCCTGCCTTTACTGAGAGAATCATTAATCATCTAAAACGGCATTTTCAAAAACTATTTTTTCTTCCGCCCAATCATATTCTAATGAAGTCCAAAATTGCTTATCGACAAAGATCACCTAATTGACTCCGAAGCCTGAAGGGCTTCAATAAAAATAGCCCCGGGCGAAACCCGGGGTCTATGAGCCGTTAAATCTTGCGCCAACCCCGGAGTGGGTTGAACCACCGCTTGCAGCTCAACATGGATTGTTGCCAACCTGTCCCCTCTGCCGATCTGGGATTGGATTGGTTCCATTTCTTACCAATCTGTTGAAAAATTTTTACGAACGAAAAAATCCCCCTTGCCCTCCGCCGCGGCGGAGGGATTTGTACTCGCTGTGATTTTACACATACATTCCCAAATAATGCCGCATTCCGGATCAAACCGAAAGCATTAAATCTTAAGACTAGCTAACTTCCCTTATAACCAATCATTTCGCATCCACTATCTCACCGATCGGCTGACCGGAAGCTCCATTGGGAAGCCTGGTTTTTAGCAGCATGGCCAGCGTGGGGGCAATATCGGTGATGGTGGCATAGCGGCTGCTGCTTCCGGCCGGAACGCCCCAACCGTAAAATACAATCGGTACATGCGTATCGTAAGTATAGCCGGTGCCGTGGGTGGTGCCCCGGACGGAATTGGTCAGCCAGGCCGGTTCCAATATGACCAGCACATCCCCGGAAGCCTTGTGGTTGAAGCCCATCTGAAGCAAATGTTTCCTGCCATGGTTGTATTCCAATCGTCTCAAGTCCTCCGCCGTGTAGGTTTCCTTAATTCCGTCAAAGCGCAGCAGGAAATCGGCGACTTCCTTTTGCATGTCGGCCAGCACCAGCCCCTTCTCTTTGGCCAGCTCCTGGTTTAAGAAGACCTGCTCGTTGGAGTAATTGGAAATCCAGTCTCCCTCCCCAAATTGCTGATTGGTAAATCCTTTTAATTGGGTCAGTACAAAGCGCGTATCCAAGCTTCCGGCAGCCACCCGTTCGCTCTGCATGTAACTGACCACGTCCGCTACGCCATGGTCTGCCGTCAAAAACACCAGGTATTCGCCCTCGCCGATCTCCCGGTCCAGGTAATCAAAAAATTCCGCCAATTCCCGGTCCAGGCGTAGGTAATTGTCCTCCACCTCTACCGAAGAGGGGCCAAACCGGTGTCCGATATAATCGGTAGAAGAAAAACTCACCGCCAGAAAGTCCGTCTCTCCTCTTTTCCCCAATTGCTCCCCTTCCAGAGCGGCATAGGCCAGGTCCAGGGTGAGGGTATTGCCGTAGGGAGTGGTGCTGATCAGGCCCAGTCCTCCATTGTCCTCCGTCAAAGCGGGCAGTTCATAGGGAAAAGTAGGTGTTTCCATGCCAATGAAGGGCGATTCAAACGCATTGTCATCCGCTGCCCCCTGCACATAGGTTTCTACCGGAAATAGTGGCTCCCAGGTTTGGGACAAATAGTTCTGCGGTAATTTTCTGTCGTTAAAGGCCTTGACCCAATCCGGCAAGGCCTCGTAGTAATAAGTGGATGTCATGAATTCCCCGGTTTTGGCATCGTACCAGTAGGCATCCCCCATGTGTCCGGCTGGCAAGGCCGCCCCTCGGTCCTTAATGGCGATCCCAACCACTTTCGACCGCTTTCCGGTAGCAAACATCAGCTCATCCGTAATGGTACTGCTCAATAGGTTTTTGGGAGAAATCTCGCCACTCGAAGCGGTGCCGGCCACTCCTGTAACGGTACTGTCTTCGGCACAATACACCGTTCGTCCCAGCGACCGTACAAACCAATCGTTGCCAATGATGCCATGGGTAGCCGGGGTAGTGCCGGTGTAAACGGAAGCATGTCCCGGGCCGGTGTAGGTGGGGATGTAATTGTAATGGCCATTTTGCATCATGAACCCTTCGTTCATCAGTCTTTTGAAGCCATCCTCCACGAACCGGTCCTGATAGCGGTAAAAATACTCCTGACGCATTTGGTCTACCACGATTCCTACGACCAGTTTGGGTCGTTCCACAGGAGCGGATGGCGTATCCTGAGCCCTGCCTACCTGAGAAAGGATCAACAGTCCCAGAACAATAATTTTTTTCATCATGCTATTGGTTTCTGATATGCGCAAATATACCTTTTTGGCCCTTCAAGAGATGCATACCGAACCAAGTAATTCCTGTAAAATGGGATTAACGGCCGAAACTTCATCCCAGGTTCATCTGGAATTAATCCCGGTTTTTCAGGTCTCCGTTTTTGATGGATTTGATGAATTGGGCCCAGGCAAAGGGATTGAGCAAGGGCAGGGGTCTTGGTCCATACCGGTCCAGGGTTTGCTGGGTCTGCTGGTTGGTAAATTGCCGGAAATTCTCGTTGCCGGAAGCGGGCATTTCTTCCGCCCAGCGGAGGAGTAACTGGGGGCTAAGGTTGCCCCGGTTGAGTGGAGGTTCCGCATCGATATTCACCGCCAAAATGGCATTTTTGAATTCCTCCTCGGTGGGATAGGGCATGACCTGCACCTCCTGCAGGGCGATTTCGTCCTGCACCATGGTGAGGATGTAGCTTACCTTATCTTCATCAATATCTTCCGGAATGGTAATCGTCTGTCGCTTGAGACCAATAAAGGAAAAAACCACGCTGTCTCCCGCCAGCACGGGCATGGAAAAGTACCCGAACCGATTGCTGCTCGTTCCCCTGCCCTTTTTGGGCACGTAGATGTTCACCCCGGGAATGGCCGTGGTACTGTCTGCATTCAAAATGACGCCCGACAGTTGCACTACCTTTCGCTCCGGCGTATCCTGGGCATTGGCCGGCAAGCAATGCGCCGCATACGCAACGAGGACGAGTAGGGCTATTCGTAAGTACTTTTTCACGTATCTCATTTTTCCAAAGGCCTGCCTCCCATCTTGGCATACAGTACGAAAGCAAGCCGGTTTTGTAACAAAGCCAATGATTTCACGATAATAAGAGAAATACACCTGAATTCATTAACTTCAACCGGTTTTATTTGTTAAAGTTAATTAAATGCGCTTAAAAAACATAAGTTTAAGTTATGGGATGCGTGTCTTCAAGGCGCTTTCGGAAGAACCCCGGGTACGAATCCTCCATTTGCTGATGCAAAACGAGGAATTGTGTATATCGGACATGGAACACATTCTGGATTTTACCCAGACCAAAACGAGTCGACACGTCACCTACTTAAAAAACGCGGGATTGATCGGAAGCCGGAAAACCGATCAATGGACCTTCTACTACATTCTGGAGGAGGCCCAGGAAGTCCTGGGGCAAATTTTGAAATTTATCCAAAAAGACCAAAACCTGCTCCGGGATCAGGAAATCTACGAAATCCTCTACTCCAACCGGGAACTGGCCAAAAACAAGATTGAAAACAACCTGTATCGAAAGTAACTTTCCATGAAACCTTACCGCCACCTGCTTTTTGATTTGGACCATACCCTATGGGATTACGACAGCAATGTGAGGGATTCCCTCACGGAATTGTATGCGCAGCACCGATTGGCCGAACTGGGTACCGCTACGTTTGAGGCGTTTTTTGAGGCCTTTCAGGCCACCAACCTGGAGCTCTGGGATCAGTTTAACCGTGGGCAGGTGGATCGAGATCAGCTGCGGGCCATCCGATTCCCGAAGGTCTTTACCCGAGCTCAGCTCTCAGAGGCCCATATTCCCCGATCCCTGGAAGACGATTTTATCCGCCTTACCTCTTCCAAGGCAAAGGTAATGGATCAGGCCGTGGAAATGTTGCACTACCTGGGCGAAACCTACGATTTACACATCGTCACCAATGGGTTTAACGAGAGCCAATACGCCAAATTAAAAGCCTCCGGGCTCGACAAGCATTTCAAAGTAGTGGTTACCTCCGAATCTTCTGGGTTTCGAAAACCCGATCAGCGTATTTTTGCCCATACCCTCCGGGAAATCGGCACCCTTCCCAACGAATGCCTGATGATCGGGGACAACCCTACCTCGGATATCCTCGGCGCCAAAAATGCCTCCATCGATCAGGTACATTTTAATCCCAGGGGCCTAAAAAGCCCGGTTCCCGCTACCTTTACCATCCGCCACCTTTCGGAATTAAAAACCTTCCTTTGAACCCTGCGCAGGAGCAGTTCGTTGTTAACGTGTACACGCTATAAAACCATTTCTTGCACCAAAACACCGACACTTTATGCTTAAAGGCTTTTTTACCGTACCCGAACCAAGCAATGAACCCGTAAAAGACTATGCACCCGGCTCACCGGAAAGGGCCGCTCTTCAGGAGGCCATCGCCGCTGCACGTTCGCAGGTGAAAGACATTCCCATGTACATCGGCGGGGAGGAAATCCGAACGGAAAAGACCCAATCCCTGCACCCTCCTCACGATCACAAGCACTTATTGGGGCATTTTCACGAAGGAGACAAGGGCCACGTCACCCAGGCGATAAACGCTGCATTGGGAGCCAAACATGCCTGGGAAAACATGCAATGGGAGCAACGGGCAGCTATTTTTCTGAAGGCGGCCGACTTGCTCGCGGGGCCCTACCGACACCGGATCAATGCCGCCACCATGCTGGGACAATCCAAAAATGCCTTCCAGGCGGAGATCGATGCGGCTTGCGAGTTGATCGATTTTCTGCGGTTCAACGTGAAATTTATGTCCGAAATCTATGCACAACAGCCGCCTATCAGTGGGAATGGCGTCTGGAACCGCACCGAACACCGGCCGCTGGAAGGATTCGTTTTTGCCATTACTCCGTTTAATTTCACGGCAATTGCCGGCAACCTGCCGACGGCACCAGCCATGATGGGAAATACAGTCATCTGGAAACCGGCCCATACCCAGATCTATGCAGCCCAAGTGTTGATGCAGGTATTCCAAGAGGCAGGGGTACCGGATGGTGTCATCAACCTCATCTACGTGGATGGACCGGATGCCGGAGAAGTGATTTTCTCGCATCCCGATTTTGCAGGGCTGCATTTTACCGGATCCACGGGGGTGTTTCAGCATCTATGGAAAACCATCGGGGCGAACATTGCGCTGTACAAAACGTATCCGCGCATCGTGGGCGAAACGGGCGGCAAGGACTTTGTGATCGCCCACAAATCGGCCGATCCGAAGGCAGTGGCCACGGCCCTCAGCCGGGGGGCCTTTGAATACCAGGGGCAAAAATGCAGCGCGGCTTCCCGGGCCTATATTCCTACCAATCTATGGGAACAGGTAAAGGACTTTTTGCTGGCAGACCTGGCTTCCATGAAGATGGGAGGGCCGGAGGATTTTGGCAATTTCATCAATGCCGTTATCGATGAAAAAGCCTTTGATAAGATCAGCGGATACATCGAGGCAGCAAAAAAAGCGGATCAGGTGGAAGTAATTGCCGGAGGTACCTGCGACAAATCCAAGGGATATTTTATCGAGCCTACGGTACTACTGGTGCAGGATCCCCTGTACACTACCATGGTTGAGGAAATCTTCGGTCCCGTGCTGAGTATTTACGTCTACCAGGAAAACCATTACGAAGAAGCCCTGGAACTGGTCAATCAGACCTCCCCCTATGCGCTTACCGGCGCGGTCTTTTCCAGGGACCGATACGCCATCGAACTGGCCACTTCCAACTTGCGGCATGCAGCCGGTAATTTCTACATCAACGACAAGCCTACCGGAGCGGTGGTGGGGCAACAGCCCTTTGGAGGCGCACGGGCTTCCGGTACCAACGATAAGGCAGGCTCCATGATTAACCTGCTGCGTTGGGTTTCTCCCCGCACCATTAAGGAAACCTTTGTCAGCGCCACGGATTACCGCTACCCCTTTTTAGGAGAATAGCAACCGGACACAAAAAGCGCATGGTTTCCCGAGGAGCCATGCGCTTTTTATTTGTAGACGGACGGTCCCCTTACGGCTCACTCCTCGGCTTCCCGCACACCCAGCAATACGATCCGAAAAGTTGTCCCCTTTCCCAGTTCGGAGGCATTGACGAAAATACGACCATTGTGGTAGCCTTCAATGATCCGCTTTGCCAGGGTAAGTCCCAGGCCCCAGCCGCGTTGCCGGGTGGTAAAGCCGGGGTTAAATACCTTTCCAAACATTTTCTTCTCAATGCCTTTTCCGGTATCGCTGATATCGACAAACACGTATTTTTCGCTCTCCTTCACGATGTTGATGTGAATCGCACCTTGCCCTTTCATGGCATCTACTGCATTTTTGCAAATATTTTCAATGACCCATTCAAACAGGGAGCGGTTCATCTGCGCATAGATGTCTTCCGCATGGGAATTGAGATCCATGCTTACCTTACTAGAAATCCGCGGCCGCAGGTAACTGATGGCGTCTCCGATGACCTGATACACATTTTCGGGTTTGATTACCGGCGTGCTGCCAATATTACTGAAGCGCTCGGTCACCATGCTTAGCTTGTGGATATCCTTCTCCAGCTCCTGAATCACCTCCTGATTTTCCTCAAATACGGGAGAATTACGCAGGTAATCTACCCAGGCCATGAGGGAGGCAAGGGGGGTTCCCAACTGATGGGCGGTCTCCTTGGTAAGGCCTGCCCAGAGGCGGTTTTGTTCGGCCACCTTGCTTTGGTTAAAGAAAGCGTAAGCAAGAATGCCAAAAACCAAAATCACCGAAAGCTGCACGTAGGGGTAGTACTGAAGACGGGTGAGCAGGTCGGAGTTTCTGTAGAAAATAAAGGCATCGTCCGAGAGACGTATGGGCTCGTAAAGCTCCTTCATCGAAGCCAGTTCTTCGAGTAGTTGTTGCTTCTTTTCCTCCTCGGTACTGTTTTTTCGGAAGTGAACGTTTTTGTACTCAATCGGCTCCCCCGCTGCATTCACGGTGATGACGGGTATGGACCTGTTTTCCTGGATGATTACCTGAAAGACGAAAGTCAGGTTATCGGAGTTGACAGAGGCATATTCCAGTGCCTCGGCGTACAGGTCTACCTGCCGCCTCTCCCGTATCTTCAGCTCCTCCACCAGGGTATTGGTGTAGTAGATAGACCCCAGGCCAATAATGATGGAAAAGGCAAATACCGCCCATTTTACCTTCCCCCTGTTTTTGTAGAGATCCAGTGATGTCAGGTCTTGAAATTTTCTCTTCATTGGCAAAAGATGTTTCCGAACTTAAAGAAGTTCCTATTCAGAAACAATAGTTACGCGTCATTATTGCTTCGGAGTGGAAAAAAATCCACCGGTAGCAGGACCCCCACTTGGCCGTGAAAAATTCTTAGTTATTGTCGGTGAGCCATTTCCAGAGCACCTTGTAGCCCACCTTGGTACCGTGCACCAGAATACCGATCCGGTAAATCTTCCCGGCCATCCAGGTAGTGACCAAAAAACCGGCCACCAATAAGGCGATGGAAAGGGCCAATTGGTGCCAGGGCACCCCAAAACTCACCCGACCCATCATGGCTACCGGAGAGGTAAAGGGTATGATGGAAAGCCAATACGACACGCGGCTGTTGGGATCGTCCAACACAAAAATAAACAAGCCCATGTAGGCGATCAAGAGCGGGATGGTTACCGGAAACATGAACTGTTGCGCATCCGAGGGACTGTCTACCGCCGCGCCTATGGCCGCAAAAAACGCCCCGTAAAGCAGGTAGCCGCCGACGAAGTAGATCAGGAATGCGAGCGTTAACTGCAGAAAGTCAATTCCCTGAAGCAATTGCAGCATTTCGCCGACATCCTGCTGCCCAGTATCCGGAAATACTCCCGGCTGCCCCGACATCTCCATGAGTTGTTGCTGCGGCATTTTCATCCCGAAGTAGCCCATGACCAGGGACGAAACGGCGCCGATAAGCACGATCCATATCAAAAACTGCGTCAATCCCACCGCTCCGATTCCCAGAATCTTGCCCATCATCAGCTGAAAGGGTTTCAGCGAGGATACCAGAATCTCAATGATCCGGCTGGATTTTTCTTCGATGACCCCTTGCATGATTTGGTTCCCATAGACAAAAATGAACGTATAGATCAGTATGCCAGCAATGAAGCCCACCGCATAGTTGACCACGGCGTGGGAAACGCGGTCCCCTCCCGGTTCCCCCACGATCACCGACTGCACGGAAACATCGGTTTTCAAGGCGGAAAGCACGGCCGGATCAATTCCAGAGTTAAACAGGCGAAGCTCTTCAATTTTTTGCTCCAGGGCGGCCTCCAGGCTCGCGATGGTCGTAAGCGAAGGGGTTTCTTCGCAGTAAAAAACGATGCCCTTCGGATTTTCCAGGTCCAGTCTGGGGATGTACAGCAAACCAAACCGCTGTCCTTCTTCGACCAGAACTTTGGCTGCTTCCCGGTCGAGTCCCTCGTAGGAAAACGCATACATTTCGTTGCTTTCGAGAAAATAGGCATTGTTTTCGTCCACCACCTCGATAAAGCGCCGGCTCTCGGTGGGCAGGTCGGTCAGTGCAATCCAGAGAAACAATCCCAGGATGGTGGGAAAAATCAAGGGCGTGATGAGCGTGGCGAGTAAAAACGACCGTTTCTTTACCCGGGCCAGGTACTCTCGTTTGATGACTAGCAGAATTTTACCCGGCATGACTCTCGTTGATTTTTTGAATGAATATTTCCTCAATGCTGGGGATGATCTCTTCGAATCCCAGGATTTCGCCCTGCTCCATCAGCTCCCGCAGCAGCGAATTGGGCTGCCGTCCCTGAAGCTCCACGGTAAATTCCACCCATCCTTCCCTACGGACGACGTCTTCCCAGGGAAGGGACATAGTGGGCGTCTCCGGAATTAGTTTTACGAGGAACCGGTTGGTCTTTGCTTCGTCCTTTATCGTTTTTACCGGACCGTCGAGAACTTTACGGGCCCGGTTGATTAGAGCTATTTGGTCGCAGAGCAATTCTACCGACTCCATGCGGTGGGTGGACAGGATAATGGTGGTACCCAGACGCTTTAATTCCAGAATTTCGTTTTTGATTATTTCTGCATTGACCGGATCAAAGCCCGAGAAGGGCTCGTCGAGAATTAACAGGTCCGGCTGGTGGATCACGGTGGCGATGAACTGCACTTTCTGCGCCATGCCTTTGGACAGGTCTTGTATTTTATTTTCTTTCCAGCGGGTCAGATCCAATTTATCCAGCCAACGGTTTATCCGCAGCAGGGCTTCCTGCTTTTTGAGTCCTTTGATTTGGGCAAAATACAGGAGCTGTTCGGTTACTTTCATCGCTTTGTACAGCCCTCTTTCCTCGGGCAGGTAGCCGATGTCCCGCACGTGCCGCATGCGCAGCGGTTCGCCTTTAATCCGAATGTCCCCGGAATCCTGTTCGATAATCTGGTTAACGATGCGGATGAAGGTGGTCTTTCCGGCTCCGTTGGGCCCCAAAAGCCCAAAAATGAGCCCTTGCTCAACGGAGAGGTCAAAGTCTTTCAGGGCTTGATGTGCCCCATAGGATTTATTTAACGAACGGACGTGTAACAGTTCCAACAGAAGTAAAATTTAATCGTCTCTTTCCAACCCAAAAACAAACAACGGGAAGTTCTTATTCCAAAGATACAGATCCCACGGAAACATCAATCAAAAAGGTCATGAGGTTTTTGGCGTCTGCCTGGTAGCCCTTGCTGACATAGGTGTTTTCTGCGATTTCCCGGAGGTGTCGCGGCACCTTGGTCCGGCACATGGCGGTTGCTTTGATCTTCACCAGGTAGGGGAGTTTTTCTTCGGGCAGCTTGATGGATACGGAACCAGCGCCGACCATGGCGTTGACCGTGGTCCGTTGGGCCATGGTATCCCCAAAGGAGAGGTTCACCGAGCCGTAGTTCACATCCACCAGCAACAAGCGGGCATTGGACAGCTGCAGGTCATCTGCGTAGAAAGAACCCATATTGATGGCCACGGCAAGGGTATCCATGGCAACGGAATTGGGTACCGGGTTGGAATAATTCAAAAAAACGTCGGCAGAGGCGGTCTTGATGATGCAATTGGAAATGGGTAGGTTGGCAAAATCCAGCCGGGCTTTGCCGATGCCAAAGTTCAGGTGTAGGTCGTAAAGAAAACCGGCATCCAGTCCTACCTGCCAATTATGGTCAAAATCAGCGTCTCCACTTGAAAAAAGCCGGTAAGAAAGGTTTTTGCTGAGGCTTTCGGATTCCACATTTTTATGGTCCAATTGGGCATGCAGTACCCCGTCGGAAAAATGGTGAATGAAGGTAGGCAGGATGTTGACGGTACCCAGACTGGCATCTGCATGGAAGGGCAAGCCCTTGTAGGCACGCTGAATGGTAGACACGCCTTTGTAGCTGGAAAAGTGCAGATTAACCAAGTTAATCCCTTCCCGATCGGACACCTCAAAATGCCTTAAAATTTGCCCATTGGAGGAAAAACTCAGACAGGTAAACAGACTAGCTACTACAATCAATTCCTTAAACATACGGAATTAATACGGGTTGGCTTTCAAAAGGTTTCTTTGAAAAAAGTGAATGGCCGTATTCTGGCCATTCACTTTCAAAAGAATTCCTTTACTTTATCAAAGATACTTTTTTCAGACTTTCCCGGATTGGGTTTGAAGTTTTCCGAATCCCGGAGCGACTCCAGTTTTTCCCGCTCCTCTTTGGTCACCTCCTTCGGCGTCCACACGTTTACGTGGATGAGCTGGTCTCCTTTTCCGTAGCCGTTTAATTCCTTGATGCCTTTCCCCTTCAGACGTAAAATTTTTCCCGCCTGGGTACCTGGCTCTATTTTTATTTTCACTTTGCCATCGATGGTAGGCACTTCCAACGAAGCTCCGAGGGCCACGTCCACAAAGCTCAGGTAGAGGTCATAGACCACGTTATTACCATCCCGTACGAGCACCTCATCGGCAATTTCCTCTATCAGAATCAGTAAATCCCCTGGAACGCCTCCGGGAATTTCGTTTCCTTTGCTACTCAAGCTGAGTTGCATGCCTTCCGACACACCGGCCGGAATATTGATGGGAATGATCTCTTCCTTCACCACCAGCCCTCGGGCATCGGCATTGGCGGGCTTTTTATCCACTACCTGACCGCTTCCTTCACAGGCAGGGCAGGTACTGGCGGAGACCATCTGTCCCAGCATGGTATTCACCACTTTTTTGATCTGTCCCGCTCCCTGGCAGGTGGAGCAGGTCTTAAAGGTAACCCCATCGGCAATCATGTGCCGCTTTACTTTAATCTTTTTCTCCACGCCATTTGCCAGCTCCTGGAGGGTAAGCTTGAGCTTGACGCGCAGGTTGGTGCCTTTCTTCGTTCGGCGTGAACTTCTGCCTCCTCCGCCAAAGAAGGAATCAAAACCTCCCCCGCCAAAGATATCACCAAATTGAGAGAAGATGTCGTCCATATTCATTCCTCCTCCACCGAAGCCGCCGTTTCCACCGACTCCCTGGTGTCCAAATTGGTCGTAACGCTGGCGTTTCTCCGGATTACTCAGCACCTCGTAGGCCTCTGCGGCTTCCTTAAACTTATCCTCAGCACTGGGGTCCCCCGGGTTTTTGTCCGGGTGGTACTTGATCGCCAGTTTTCTGTACGCCTTTTTTATCTCTTCGGCGCTGGCACCCTTTGCGATACCAAGCACTTCGTAATAATCTCTTTTTGCCATATATCTTTAGTTTCCAATGACCACTTTTGCAAACCGAACGACCTTGCCGGCCATGGTGTATCCTTTTTCGACCACATCGACGATTTTGCCTTTTAACTCCTCGGAAGGAGCAGGTATTTGGGTAATTGCCTCGTGATATTCCGCGTCAAAGTCCTTCCCAACCAGATCCTCCATCGGCTGCAAGCCCTTGGCGGTAAGTACCCGCAGTAATTTATTGTAGATTAACTTGCTTCCGGCCTGTTTTTGTTCCTCCTCCGGATCGGAGGCATTTTCGGCCTTAAAGGAACGTTCAAAATCATCCAGAATGGGTAGCACCTCCTGCATCAAGTCTTTGGAAGCCGTATTTACCAACTCCAAACGTTCCTTTGCAGTCCTTCTTCGGAAGTTTTCGAATTCTGAATACAGCCTGACATACTTGTCCTTCAGCTCCTGATTTTCCCTTGCCAATTTGTCCGACTCCGCACCTTCCGCTTCATCGGTTTCATTTGAAACGTTCGAAGCGGACTCTTTGTTTTCATCTCCTTCGTTTACAGGGTTTTCGACGGTTTCTGTCTGTTCAAGGCCTTGATCCTTATCTTCTTTTGCTCTATCTGTCATTTTTATATCTGTTTTTCAAAAATCCAATATACGGAAACAATTAACTTGCCATCTTTCCCGAATGTGCCATTCTGACACGCTAGTGCAAGGACTTCCAAATCAAGTCCTTTAGTTCGGAGAGATGGTATCCAGTCACCGCAGATATAAATACATGCGGTACCTCTATCGGTAGTTCGGCTTCCAGGGCGTTCATGAGTTCGGCATCCAATAGATCCGCCTTGGAGATCGCCAGGATGCGCTTCTTGTCGAGTAGCTCCGGATTGTATTGGTTCAGTTCCGAAACCAAGATCCGGTACTGTTCTCCCAGGTGAGCCGCATCCGCCGGAATAACAAAAAGCAGGATGGAGTTCCGCTCAATGTGTCGCAGAAAACGCAAGCCCAGCCCCTTTCCTTCGGCAGCACCCTCGATTATCCCCGGAATGTCCGCCATCACAAAGGACCTGCCTTCCCGGTAATCGACCACACCCAGGTTCGGAACCAGGGTGGTAAACGCATAGTCTGCTATTTCGGGTTTGGCAGCCGATAGACAGGAAAGGAGTGTAGATTTTCCCGCATTCGGAAAACCGACCAGGCCCACATCCGCTAGTAGCTTCAATTCAAGGACCATCCATTCTTCCACGCCCTCTCCTCCCGGTTGGGCATAGTGGGGCGCCTGATTGGTGGCTGTTTTAAAATGATCGTTTCCCAAGCCCCCTCTGCCGCCCGGGGTGAGGATAAACTCCTGCCCGTCCTCGGTAATTTCGCACCGGACCTCGCCGGTTTCGGCTTCTTTGGCCACGGTACCGATGGGTACTTCCAGGACTACATCCTGCCCGTCAGATCCCTTTCGCCGGCCCCCTTCTCCATTGCTGCCCCGTTCGGCGATAACGTGTTTTTTGTACTTGAGGTGCAGCAAGGTCCATAGTTGGGCATTGCCTCTTAGGATCACGTGTCCACCACGGCCGCCATCGCCTCCATCGGGACCGCCCTTGGGCACGTGTTTTTCCCGGCGAAAATGGACCGAACCGTTGCCCCCGGCTCCCGAACGGGAGCAAAATTTCACGTAATCAATAAAATTGGAACTTGCCACGCTTGTATGAATCCTAGTTGGTTGCTCATTAGTTTTTCCGGCAGGATGTCCTTCAACCTGCCGAAAAAGAAAATGGCCAAGCCCAGATGCTTAGCCAATCACTGAAACGCAAAGGTACGGATTAATACGCATCTATAACAGCGCATATCTTCTGGAAAATCTCATCAATGGCTCCTACGCCATGAATTTTTGCCAGTTTGCCTTGTTCCTCGTAGTAGTTCGCCACTGGGAGGGTTTCTTCGTTGTAGACCTTGATGCGGTTATTTATTTTGTCTTCATCCTGATCGTCTGCCCTTCCCGAGGTTTTTCCTCGTTCCTTGATACGCTTTTTCAATTCCTCCTCGGGCACCTCCAGGGAGATCATGCCCGAAATACGCGTTCCTTTTTTCGTCAGCAACTCATCCAGCGCTTTAGCCTGCGCCACCGTGCGGGGAAAGCCGTCGAAAATGAACCCGGTCAGATCGGCGGTGGCATTGATCTTCTCATCCACCATACCAATGACGACCTCGTCAGGAACCAGGTTGCCCTCATCCATGTATTTTTGGGCCAGTTTTCCCAGTTCCGTACCTTCCCCCAGGTGTTTCCGGAAAAGATCTCCGGTGGAAATGTGGTCGATTTTATATTTTTCGATCAATTTTTCACTTTGGGTACCCTTTCCCGCACCGGGAGGGCCAAACAAAACAATATTCAACATAGGTTAATTTTTTTTATGATTAAATGATTGGATTTCTGTCTTCTGATAGAGCGCCCGGAGATTCCTACCCTGCCCCGAATAGTCCAGTCCATAGCCGACCACAAACAAATCCGGGATCTCGAAACCAAGGTACCGAATCCGTAGGTTTTCCTGAAGGGCCGTCGGCTTCAGCAACAAACTGGCAATTTCCACACTACGCGGATTTTCTCGCCCTAACAAGTCCAACAAGTAGGCCATGCTTTTTCCCGTATCTACAATATCTTCGATAACGATCACGTCTTTTCCGCTTAGGTCGCACTCCAATCCTAGCAAACTTCGGACCTTCCCGGTGCTTTGTGTCCCGGAATAGGAAGCGATTTTAACAAACGTGATGCCGATCGGCAGATCAATTGCCTTGCAAATATCCGACATAAACATGAAACTACCGTTCAATACGGCGACTAATACGGGAGATTTCCCGCGGTAGTCTTCGTTTATTTCGGCCCCCAATTCGTTTACCCGGCTTAAAAGTTGCGCTTCCGTAATAAATGGTGCAAAAAAGAGGTCTTTGATCTTGATCATCTTCGTTCCAGTTCCTGGGTTGGGCAGCCCTTCTACCAAAATGTATCACCGAATAAAAGACTTTTTCGAATCCATTACAAATTTTGCATCAAATATTGATACAATTTAATCATGCAATCCAAATCAAAAAAAGAGGCTTTTTCCGAAGGCGTATGGGGATTTTCTTCCCCGATTCCGATAAAACACCAATCGATCGGATAGGGACTCATTTGGATTTCCCGCCCATCGCTCCCGCCGGCTGCTTCCACCTCCAGCTGATAGGGAACTTCGCTCTCCTCCGCCAGGCGAATGATTTTGTTCAGAAAGGTTTTCCGGGGAATAAAACTGTCCCGAAGGGATACCACTGCTCCCTGATGCAGGTGTACGCCGTCCGTAACCCAGGTAACATCCGCTATCAGTGCCTGTTTGATTGCCCAATTTTCGTAGATAAACCGGATTAGAAAGGGCATGGAACCACCTCCATGTTCTTCGTAGGTAGTAAATGCAACGATACCGTTCTCGAGGGTTTCACAGAGTTTGAGCAGCGCATACAGGCCTAACCGATTGTCCAGGTAGGCCGCCTCAATGGTTCCCGCTGCCATCCGAATGTCTTGCTCAAAAGACAAAAGCGTCCCGCGCTGAATAGCGCGCGGAAAGTCGTGGTATACATTCCCTTGCTGCTCCTGAATCCGGCAACGAATGGCACCTACGGCATCTTCTCCCTGAAGCCAGGTACCAGGAATCACTTCCGGTCCACCTACCGGCACCAGTTGGTTTTCGTACCTGCTCGTAAAGCCTACCGTATCCATGTGTGCAAATGCAGCCGTTTGGGGATTTCCAAAAACCAACAAAATATTTTCATGAAATTCATCTCCAAAAAAAATTTTTGGTGAAACATTCCATGAGCTTCTTCGTTTCACAATGTGGTTGATTAAACAATCGGATATTCTGGATTCGTCGCCCGATACGCTATTTATTAGTAGAATTTCTTTCAATAAATCGTCCATTGGCATAGTTTATGTTAAATTATTTTATAAATTTCGGGTTCAGAATCCTTTTTATGGAAACAATTGAGATAGATGTTTAAAGTTCCCGTAAATTAATATACATTTGTAACACAAACCGAGTAAAAACTAGTAGCAATCAAAATCAATTAAAACACTGAATGTTGTAAAAAATTTTTTATCATGAAAAAAATAATACTATCAACACTAATGGTTGGTGCTTTAGCGATAGGTGCTAATGCTCAAGACGACTTCAACAAATGGTCCATAGAAGTTAATGGAGGGTTCAATAAACCAATGGCGCCAATCACGCCGGGATATTTTTCTCCGACATTAAACCTGGGCCATGTAGATCTGGGAGCCAGATACATGTTTAACGAGAAATTTGGAACCAAACTTGATTTTGGTTTTGGTAGCTTCAACAATGCAAGCGATACACCGGATTTCTCTTCAAACTACTACCGGGTAAACCTTCAGGGTGTAGCCAATCTTGGACGTATCATGAATTGGGAAACCTTTTCTCAGACGTTCAATCTATTGGGACACTTCGGAGGTGGAATCGGAAGGTTGACACCCCAGGAGAATCAGTGGGCTGATTTTCAGGACAACCAATACAATATTATCACGGGAATGACACTACAGGTCAGACTTAGTGACCGTATCGCCTTAAATGGAGATATCACCAATATTGTAGCCGGTCGTCAGGACGTAGCCTTCGATGGCGCTTCGTCCATCAACCCCGCTACTGATAACGGATACTATGGCGCGAACGCTGTGTGGTGGACCGGAACAGTTGGATTGACTTTCTATCTGGGCAGCAATGCGACACACGCAGACTGGTACCTGAGAGAAAGCAAGTATGCTACCAAAGAAGAATTGGCAACGCAAATCGGTGAAATCAAGGACATGCTGAAAGACTCCGATGGAGACGGTGTTCCGGATTACCTGGACAAAGAGCCAAACACTCCTGCCGGCGCCCGTGTAGATTCCCACGGTGTAACCATGGATTCAGACGGTGACGGTATTCCTGACCACGTGGATAAGTGTCCCTTCGTTCCCGGCCCTGCTTCCCTTGACGGATGTGCGCCTGACGATACCGAAGAGATCGATTACCTGGCGAAGGCTATCAACGACGGGTACGTGAACGTGTACTTTGCTTTTGACAGCGCAAAGCCACTTGGTTACTCTGCATCTGCAGCTCACTACGTTTCTAACTTCATGAAGCGCAATCCAGGTGTTCAGGTAGAGCTGAAAGGCTATGCTGACGAATTAGGTCCTGAGGACTACAACATCAAGCTTTCTGAGAGACGAGCTAAGTCTGTGTACGATCTCTTGATCGCCTCCGGAGTTTCCGAATCCAGACTTTCGTACAAAGGGTACGGTGAAGATACCAGCGTTGATAAGTCATCTGCTGATGCACGTCAAATGGCCAGAAGGGTGAGCTTCGAGATTAAATAAAACGAGAAAAACATTGAAATAGTAAAACCCGGTCTGTTTGGATCGGGTTTTTTTGTTTTACTTTGTTTTGTCATGTTCATCCTAACACAAAAAAACTCCATAGCCAATCAATTTCTGGCAGAACTCCGGGACGTTTCGGTTCAGGGGGACCGCATGCGTTTTCGGAAAAATCTGGAACGCCTGGGAGAGATCATGGCCTATGAGATTTCAAAATCGCTTCCCTACACCCCCTCAGAACTATCTGGACCCTTTGGTAACGTACAAACCGAGATACCCGCAGAACAGCCCGTGATTGTCTCGGTACTTCGGGCAGCGGTTCCTTTTTACCAGGGGGTGCTCAATTTTTTTGATCGGGCCGACAGTGGATTTATTGGTGCATACCGCGTAGAAAACCACCCCAATGAAACGGAAATTTCAATCCGTCTGAATTACCTGGCTGCCCCTTCGTTGGAAAACAAAACGGTGCTTTTGGTCGATCCCATGTTAGCCACTGGAAAGTCCTTTGTGAAGAGCGCTCAACACTTGATAAGCCACGGAAAACCGAAAAAGATTGAAATTGTAAGCGTAATAGCTGCACCGGAAGGAATCGATTACATACAAAAAAACCTGAACATTCCCCACCGTTTTTGGACGGTGGCGCTCGATGAAAAATTAAATGCACAATCCTACATCATTCCAGGGCTCGGGGATGCCGGTGATCTCGCTTTTGGGCCTAAACTTTAATTGATTCGTACTACATGAGTTACTTGTTGTTAGCAGTAGGACTGCTGGTATTGCTGTTTGGTGGAAAATTTCTGGTGGATGGAGCATCTTCCATCGCTTCCCGTCTTGGGTTGAGTCCTGGACTTATTGGTCTCACCATTGTGGCCTTTGGTACCTCTGCTCCGGAACTATTGGTGAGCGTGACAGCTGCCTTGAAAGGATCGAGCGATATTGCCATTGGAAACGTAGTAGGAAGTAACATATCGAACATTACGCTTGTTCTGGGCATCAGTGTGCTTATTTTTCCCATCTACATTGAAAAATCTACCCTTCGATTGGACTATCCGTTTACCCTGATCAGTTCCCTGCTTTTTTTCGTTTTCGCCTTCAATGGCCTCATTTCGTTCGTAGAAGGGATGGTTCTCTTGTTTTGTTTTGTCGCACTCAATTGGTACTTCTTCAAAACGATTGAGCGGGTAGAGTTTTCGGAAGCAGATGCCGAAGCCATGAAAAAACAACCAGTCTGGCTGGCAATCCTACAGCTGGCAGGAGGCGCAGCCGGTTTGTATTTCGGATCGGACCTGGTGGTGGAAAACGGGACCCAAATCGCACAGGCCCTGGGCATCAGCGAGCGAATCATTGGGGTGACCATTATTGCAATTGGCACCAGCCTCCCGGAACTGGTGACGTCGGTTCTTGCTGCCATAAAAAAAGAAACGGCATTGGCACTGGGAAACATTCTGGGAAGCAACATCATGAATGTTTTCTCCATCATCGGCTTTACGGCGGTGATCAAACCCATACCCGTTACTCCGGACTTTATTTATTCGGATTTTATCTGGATGCTTGGATTTACATTACTGCTGTTTCCCTTTATGCGAATCAATTACTTGATCTCCCGTGTCAATGGGGCGGTATTGCTCGTAGGATATGGTATTTATTTATACCTATTGATCGCATGAGCGAGTACCTGGTTACTTTTTTGGGCATCTATTTCCTATGCCTGTTTAAATTCATCGCAGGCCCGCTCCTGGGCTCTGCAGCTGGTTTCGGACTAGGTGAAATTGTAGTCGTTACGGTGTCAGGTATGATGACTTCGGTTGTGTTGTTTTCTTTTTTGGGCGAGTGGTTTAGAAAAAACTGGGGTTTGATCCGACGAAAAAAACCCAAACGCTTTTCAAAAAAGACGCGCAATATCATCCATGTCTGGCACAGGTTTGGTATTTGGGGCATCGCATTTTTGACGCCGGTAGTGCTTACGCCAATCGGAGGTACGGTAGTACTCACCTCCTTTGGAATCGCCAAACGAAAAATCCTGTTCAGCATGCTGGTGAGTTCGCTTTTTTGGGCCATTACTTTTGGCCTCAGCATAGAGCGGCTGTTAGAAATCCCCTTCTTGAAAAATCTCTGGCTATAAATGGAGATTTATACCAGCAGTGGCATCGCTCAGGTTTTTGCCTTGCTACTCCTGACACCCCACACCGATCCAACAGAAAAAGGCTGCCTTTATACGTTTAGACAGCCCCTTTTGTGAATCAGCTTCAGTGTCAATTTATTGCACCGCCAATATTTCTGCTTTGAACCAAACGGGAGTAAAGGGCCTCACCAGATCGATCTGCTCCCCCCTCTCTACCAAGTCCGCTCGGATCGCTTCGGGAAGAATTTGAATGGAATTTACGTAGGAGGCAAAAGAGGTGGCCAGCACTTCGATCTTTTCATCTGGCAAAACGCCCTTCAAGCCTTCGTTCAAAAAGGTCAATCCCGAACTGCCTATGGAAATGGTCGTGGGTTGATTGGAGGTGTAGGACTCGAAAGCAGGCGCTGCCGCTCCCAATTCGAACAACTCAAAATCAAACGAGACATTGCTCCCCAATTTCGATTCGGTTTTGGTTTCGTCTCCTACTTCCACGCTCCGGAAATAAACCCCGTCGGCAACTTCTTCAAACCCCTCCAGTTCGTTTTCCTCGATGAAGTCTTGAATCAGTTGTTCCTCCCGTTGCTGAAGCTCTTCTTCTGTATATTTCTTGACAAATTTCAGCTGGATTACCAGGTTTGAAGCAGGTAGGATCAATTGCTCATACCCATAATTCCCAAAAGCCAGGTAGGATGGGGTATAAAGCATCATTTCTTCCCCTTCCCTAGCAAGACCTGCGGCATAGGTGATGGCGATGGGCCACAAGCCATCCTGGCTATAGTTAAAATATTTCGGTTCCTTGGATTCATCCAGGTAGGAATCGATCAACTGACCGTCTATAGTTTTGATTTCATAGTAAATACCGATGTAGTCTGCATTGACAAACTGAGCGGCGTCCGGCTTTTCCTCGGTTTTTTCGTAATAAAACCCTGCTTGCGCCTTGGTTGCATTGATATTATTGGAGGAAATGTACTCCTCCATTATCAAATTGTCCCGGGTGATGGACTGATCCAGATCGGTTTCGGTTTCTTCTATGCAGGAGGTGAATAACATGGTGGAAAGCCCTAAAAGCCAGCCAAATCTGTTGGATAAAATCATGGTAAAATAGCTAATTTAATGGATATGGTTTATTTATTCTTTAGGTTGAAATTCATGCGAAGGTTTACTCCACCGATGGAAAACTGTTGGTTGGCAAAGGTAAGGTTGCTTAGCGGTAGTTTGTAAAACGGCTCCAGGGAAAAATAAAATTCGTTGTTTAGCTTGTATTCGTACCCAAAGGAAATGTTCAACAAACCCGCCAAGTCGGCGTTACGCTGATCGGAAGCAGGTGTATTGATGGTACTGAATTGTTGCACATTTGGCGCATATTCCAACGTACCACTCATGCTATTGGCGGTGAACAAGGATTGGGTTTGCACGGTTTCCACGGTGTTTTGCTCCAAATAAACCATGCTGGAAAGTCCGGTAATGAGGTAGATACCCGTCTGTTTTTTGTCGAATACCTTGTATTTCAGGTTAACGGGAATATCCAGTGATGCAAAATTCAATTGATAGTCGGTATCAATGATGTTGCTATTCGTGCGCGCATCAAAACTAGGGGTTGCTTGCTGCCGGAGCGGTTGGAAATTTTGCGGCGAAACACGTTGGCTTGCATAGGCCAGACCTACATCCAGTTTTAGTCTCTTGGTCAGCGATATTTCAGACATCAACCCTGCTCCCAGATTCATGCCTGATACCGGGTTGGAGTTGGCCTGAGGGCTTACCATCAGGCCAACTTTCACTGCACGAGATTCGGTGGGTACCTCGTTGGCCTCCGGTACTTCCTCGGCTGTTTTCCACTGGTCTACCATTTGTTGGGCCTCGGACTCGGAAATGCCTTCCTTCTGTTCGGTTTGCGGAATGGATTCAAAAAGAAAATCGGAAGCGACTTTTTCCGTCACTACGGCCTGAAAATCCGCCCATGCGTCTCCAAAGGCCATGGACCAAAAACCCGGATCTCCTGCGACTGTTTCGGGCACTGCTTCCACTTTTCGCTTGTCGTTCGATTCCGGGCTACCTTTTCGCGCCGGAATGGCTGTTGGAGCTAAGGCAAGAGCAGGGCCTTGTTGAGCGTTTTCAGCTGGCTTCTCACTAGAGGAGGTGGGCGCGGTTGAATCAATGACAGGCTGGCTATTTTCCTCAGAAAACAGCGGATCCTCTATCGAAATGGAGTCTGTCAAGGCCCGCACCTTCTCTTCAATAATTGCTTGTTCGGGGTAATACAGGAAGAAAAAGAGCAGACTGGCGGCAATTCCTGCCCCCAGAAAGGGCCATAAAACAAGCCAACGCCCGCTTTTTTTGGGCTTGAAATAGGCCTTCGAAAACTTTTCCCAAGCCTGTGGATCAAAGGGCTCTTCATGGCTACTGAAGGAGGCTTTGATCTTCTCCACAAGTTTCTTATCGAACTGCTCCTTCATTTTTTATTTGATTGATTGCAATAATTTTTTCGCGTAATTTTTCTTTGGCTCTTGCCAGGTACGTTCGGCAAGTACTAGCGGGCATTCCCAGTTTTTCTCCAATTTCATTGTGCTTGTACCCCTCAATTTCATACATGTTGAATACCAGGCGCAAGGTTTCGGGAAGCTCTCCTAGCGAGCGAAGGATGTCTTCTTTTGACAACGTATCTATGATGTCCGGATCGTAGGTCACGGCATTGGCCTTTTCGATATCCATCGCCGCGTAATGTTTTAAGTTTTTTCGGTAATAATCCACCGACGTATTGATAATGATCCGTCGAAACCAGGCCTTAAACGAATTGTCGATTGAAAACTGATCCAATTTATCGAACGCTTTCATAAAGCTGTCGTTGACGATTTCACAGGCCTCCTCCCTACTTCCGGAATACCGAAGCGCGACACTCATGGCATAGCCATAAAAGTGCCGGTAAAGCCTTTCCAACGAACTCCGGTCCCGTTTTTGCGCTTTTTGTATGAGGTCTTTCTCCAAAAGCCTTTCGTTAATACTAAGTAGGTTCATTATCCTGACGCAATCCCTGAAAGAAACGCTACAGGCAGACAAAAATTTTTCTCTCAGGTTCCATAAATCGGCGAAGCGGCTGTTCATTTGGGGCGAAAAGCCTGGCTGAAAATGCTTACCTGCCAAACCGATAAATCAAGCCCATAATAACCGGATACGTATTGTCCGCTCCAGTTGGCCTTTGTTTGTTAGCATAATCTGATTATTTTTAGACCTGCAACGGTAACAATGCGCACAAATTTAGCGTTTATTTTCCTGATCATCTATGAAGGTTAAAATGAAATACTTACTTATTCTGGCTCTGGCGTTGCTGGCTACGCATCCATTGCTGGCACAGCGCGGTGAGGCGGGTGACTACGACTACGATCAGGAGGTACTGTTTGGAATCAATAAAAATACCAATGGAGGATTAATCGGCGGTGTCAGCTTCAAATTGGGCTCCCGTATAGGTGATAATTTGTTTCAATTTTTCAATCTGGAATTGGCAAACGTAAAAAATCCGAAAGAGGTCCGATACAATACCGTTTTGGGAAACAGCTACATCTTTGGTAAATCCAATTACCTGTATGCCATTCGCCCCCAATACGGTAGAGAGGTGCTTATTTTTAAGAAAGCCCCCCATCAAGGCGTCCAAATTTCCCTGTTGGGTGCCATTGGTCCATCCATCGGCCTGATTGCTCCGTATTTTATCGAATATTCGCTCAACCGCACCGAGACGGTACGCGAGCAATACGATCCTGCCGTGCACCAAAGTCGATTCAACGTGTTGGGCCCAGGCAGGCTTTTTGAGGGAATCGGGGATTCCGAGATTGCCTTTGGTGGAAATGCCAAGGCAGCCATGACCTTTGAATTCGGATTTTTTAAATCGAACGTAACCGGAGTGGAACTGGGTTACCAATTAGAGGGTTTTACCAAAGAGATTCCTTTGATGCCCACTACGGAAAATCGGCAGGTTTTCCAATCCGTCTACTTTACCCTCTTTTACGGGTTTCGGCGGTAGCAAATCGGGTTCCTTTGGGATTCCTGCCTATTTCATTAATTTTGGACCGAATAAAACATTCGATATGATAGAACTGCCGGTAATAGCTGAAGCACAAACAAAAAAGAAAAAACCAGACTGGCTCCGGGTAAAATTACCCATTGGCAAAGAATACGCAAAGGTGCGCAAACTGGTGGACGAACACAAACTGCACACCATTTGTGAAAGTGGAAACTGTCCCAACATGGGCGAATGCTGGGGCGCCGGAACGGCGACCTTTATGATACTTGGAAACGTTTGTACCCGCTCATGCTCCTTCTGCGCCGTGGCCACCGGAAGGCCTCCGGAATACGATGAGGACGAGCCCAGACGCGTCGCCGAAGCTATCAAGCTCATGCAGGTAAAACATGCCGTTATCACCTCGGTAAACCGGGATGAGCTAAAAGACCGGGGAGCAGAAATTTGGTACCAGACAGTCACCGAAACCAAGAAACTTTCGCCGGAAACGACCATTGAAACCTTGATACCCGATGTGAAAAGCAACTGGGATGCCTTGTACCGCATGATTAGTGCAGGTCAGGAAGTAGTTTCCCACAACATGGAAACCGTCGAACGCCTGTACCGAAGGGTACGCCCCCAAGCCAAGTACGCGCGTTCCCTGGAGCAAATAAAGCTAACCAAAGAATACGGCAAACGAACCAAGACAGGCATCATGCTAGGATTGGGGGAAACCAAAGAGGAAGTGCATCAGGCCATGGATCATTTGGTCGCGCATGGATGCGATATCTTAACACTCGGTCAGTACCTGCAGCCTACCAGCCGCCACATTGAAGTGGCGGAATTCATCCACCCGGAACAGTTCGAAGCCTACCGGGAAGCCGGACTGGAAAGAGGACTCAAATACGTAGAATCCGGACCATTGGTTCGATCCTCCTACCACGCAGAGAGACACGTCAATGTCTAGAAAAAAGCGGTTCTTTTTCACAGGAACCGCTTTTTTTTGGGATTTTGTCGGCTAAAAAACAGATAATGGTTTATTTTTTGTAATTTAAGGATGTCCTTATTGACATACACGGTTTTAATTTGGCATCACAATGAATTTCAACAAACTATATGCGTTGCTATTTCTGGGGTTATTGCTGATTTCCTGTTCACCTAAGACCATCGGGGGATTAAGCAAGGAGGAATACGCTTCCTGGAAACAGCAGAAAAAAGAGCTGACGCCGGAAGGGTACAAAAACCTGGTGGAAACCAACGAACAGCTCGCTGAGGAAAATCGCAGTTACTCGGAAAAAGAGGCGAACCTGAATCAGGTCATTGAAGATAAGAATCATGAAATCAGCCGCTTAACGCAACAACTTTCCAGAATGGGAACGCAAGCGTCGGGAGACCGCCCGGTAGCGGACACAGAAACCAATCCCTGGGATCGTGGGGTGGTATTCAAGGTCCAACTGGCCGCATTTGATGACTATGACCTGCGAGAGCTTACCGAAAATGGCAGCGACCTCAAAATTATCGACCAGGACGGCTACATCAAATACGTGCTGGGCCAGTTTCGGGACTACGAGATGGCCGATGCATTCAAGAAAAAACTACGCAAAATCGGCGTAAAAGAAGCCTGGATCGTGCCGTACAAGGACGGTGAACGCGTCCCACTTAAGGAGGTACTTACCGAGGTGATTGAGTAATTTTAAGCGGCTAGCCTCCTGATGTTTGGGCATTGCTTTCGTTTTTTAGCGAAGATATGGGAATTTTTTGCCCTGTCCGGCCTGTTTGTTTTGTAATTTACCCCAGTATGGATTTTAGATGGAAACGTAAACACAAGGCGCTAGAAGAGACCGTCGAACGCCTGAGCAGCGATATCAACGTAAACCCTACCCTTGCGAACATGCTGGTAAATCGGGGTATAGCGGATTTTCAGCAAGCCAAAGATTTTTTTCGTCCGGACCTCGACAAACTACACGATCCCATGCGCATGAAGGACATGGATCTGGCTGTAAACCGCCTCGTCAGGGCCATTGAAAACAACGAGCCCATTTTGGTATATGGCGATTACGACGTGGACGGGACCACCTCTGTCGCCATGTTTTACAGTTTTCTTACCTCGTTTTACCCACACGTGGCCTTTTATATCCCCGATCGGTACAAAGAAGGGTACGGTATTTCGGAAAAAGGCGTTCGGTATGCCGCAGAAAACAAGTTCAAGCTTCTGGTGTCCCTGGACTGTGGCATTAAAGCCCTGGACAAAATCGATTTGGCTAATGAATTGGGGGTGGATTGTATCATCTGTGATCACCACACCCCCGGAGAGCAGCTTCCTAAAGCCATCGCCGTTTTGGATCCCAAACGCAAGGATTGCTCCTATCCGTACAAAGAACTGAGTGGCTGTGGGGTGGGCTTTAAATTGGTTCAGGCCTTCTCGGAATTCACCGGGCGAAGTCAGGCAAACCTGTACTCCTATCTGGACCTGGTCGCCATCAGTATCGCTTCGGATATCGTCCCCATCACCGGGGAGAACCGTATTCTCGCCTACTACGGACTGGACCGGATCAACAACAACCCAAGGCCCGGAATCAAAGCGTTGATCCTTAAGGGCAAAGTCGAAAAGGACATCGACATCACCGACATTGTATTCAAAATCGGTCCGAGGATCAACGCCTCCGGTCGCCTGGAACATGCCAAAGCTTCTGTGGAATTACTCATTGCTTCCAGCCTTGACGAAGGTGTCCGACGGGCCGAGCTGGTTGAAGATGTCAATGCTGCCCGAAAAAATTTCGATGAAAACATCACCCGGGAAGCGTTGGAAATGATCGATACCCAGGAACAAAATGGCAGCTCCAAAAGTACCGTGCTGTTTAAAGAAGATTGGCACAAGGGGGTTATCGGCATCGTGGCTTCCCGCTGCATCGAAAAATATTACCGGCCTACGATCATCCTCACCGAATCCAATAACAAGGCCACCGGCAGCGCACGCTCCGTTTTCGACTTTGATATTTACGAAGCCATCGCTGCTTGCAGCGATTTACTGGAGCAATTTGGCGGACATAAATACGCTGCCGGACTTACCTTATCCGTCGAAAACGTCCCCGCCTTTCAAAAGAAATTTGAATCCATTGTCAGCGAACGAGTCAGTGAGATTCACTTAAAACCCATTCTTGAGATCGACGAGGAACTGATTTTGGATCAAATTAACTACCGGTTTTACAACATTTTAAAGCAAATGGCTCCCTTTGGTCCGGGCAATCCGGAGCCTGTTTTTTGCGCAAATCAGGTACATGCCGAAAACGTGCGGGTTTTAAAAGACAAACACCTCCGGTTTGAAATCATTCAAGACGGACAAAATACCCGTCCCGTCTGTATTGGCTTCGGATTTGCTAAGTACTACGAGTTGCTAAACAGTAAAATGCGTTTTAATATCGCATTCGAAATTCGAGAAAATACCTTTCGCAACACCAGCAGCCTCCAATTGTACGTAAAGGATATCAAATTTGACTAACAATGATATTAAGGGCAGAACACCTGATCAAGATATACAAGAAAAAAAAGGTGGTGAATGACATCTCCGTCTCCGTAGAACAGGGAGAAATTGTCGGGCTATTGGGGCCCAACGGAGCCGGTAAGACTACGTCGTTCTACATGATCGTGGGCCTAATCAAGCCTAACGGCGGAAGGGTCTTCCTGGACGGAGATGACATCACCTCCCTCCCCATGTATAGGCGGGCAAAACTGGGAATCGGCTACCTGGCTCAGGAAGCTTCAGTTTTCCGGAAACTCACGGTAGAAGAGAATATCCTGGCGGTATTGGAAATGACCAGCTTACCTAAAAAGGAGCAAAAGGAAAAAGTGGATCAGCTTCTGGAGGAATTCAGCCTTACCCATGTACGGAAAAACCTCGGCATGGTGCTCTCCGGGGGAGAACGGCGACGAACCGAAATCGCCCGGGCACTATCGGTGGACCCCAAGTTTGTGCTTCTGGACGAACCCTTTGCCGGAGTAGACCCCATTGCGGTAGAAGAAATCCAATACATCGTTGCCAAACTTAAAGACAAAAATATCGGGATCCTGATCACCGACCACAATGTAAACGAGACACTTTCCATCACCGACCGTGCTTATTTAATGTTTGAAGGTCGGCTACTCAAAGCCGGTACTGCCGAGGAACTCGCTGCAGACGAGCAGGTCCGAAAGGTTTATCTGGGCAAAAACTTTGAGCTAAAAAGAAAAATTTAAACGGAAATCCCTCACATGGAAGTCATCAATACCTTTATGACCTGGATCTTTAAGAACCGGATTGGTCAGATTGAAAAATTCAAAAACAACCCCCTCGAAATCCAGCACGAGATTCTGTTTAAATTGATCTACACCGCCAGAGACACCGAGTTTGGTAAAAAGCATCATTTCAGGCAAATTTCCTCGTACAAAGATTTTAATCAGTGGGTGCCTATGCACGACTACGAAAGCATCATGCCTTATATCGAACAGACGATGAAAGGCCAGCAGAACGTGATATGGCCCACCCCCATCCATTGGTTTTCCAAGTCCTCCGGTACTACCTCCTCCCGCAGTAAATTCATCCCGGTATCGCCGGAGAGTTTGGAAGAATGCCACTTCAAAGGAGGAAAAGACATGCTTTCCCTCTACGTAACCAACTATCCCAATACCAAACTTTTTACCGGAAAAAGCCTGTCTATTGGCGGCAGCCTGCAAACCAACCCGCTGGATTACAACAAAAGTAGTTCCTATGGCGACATCTCAGCGGTCATTATGCGCAACCTACCCAAATGGGCACAATTGGCCCGAACGCCCAGCCTGGAGGTCGCCCTCATGAGTGAGTGGGAGGAAAAAATCGAAAAAATGGCCGAGGAAACGATTGGCGAAAACGTAACCAGCCTAACCGGCGTGCCTACCTGGACGCTCGTTTTGATCGATAAAGTTCTCGAAAAGACCGGAAGCAGCAACATTCTGGATGTCTGGCCCAACTTGGAAGTGTTTTTTCATGGTGCAGTGGCTTTTGGTCCCTACCGAAACCTTTTTCAGAAACTCATCCCTTCGGAAGGAATGCATTACATGGAAACATACAATGCCTCCGAAGGTTTTTTTGGTATTCAAGACCAAATCGACAGTGACGAACTGCTGTTAATGCTCGATTATGGAATATTTTACGAATTCATCCCTATGGAAGAACTGGAGCAGGAGCAGCCTACAGTCATTCCCCTGGATGAGGTAGAAGTGGGGAAAAACTATGCCTTGCTGATTACCACGAATGCCGGACTCTGGCGCTATAAAATTGGGGACACCGTGAAGTTTACCTCCATCCGGCCCTATCGTTTCAAAATTTCCGGACGTACCAAGCACTTTATCAACGCATTTGGCGAAGAACTCATCGTAGAAAACGCTGAAAAAGCCATCGAAAATACGTGCAAAATCACCGGAGCCAGCATTAGCAACTTTACCGCAGCACCCGTGTATTTTGGCGATAATCAGGAACAGGGTACACACGAGTGGATCATCGAGTTTGTGCATTTCCCAGAGGACCGCGAGACCTTTGTTCGAATCCTGGACGAAGAGCTGCGTGCAGCCAATTCAGATTACGATGCCAAACGCTACCGCGACATGGTACTCAAATTACCGATCGTCCACCTGGTCGAAGAGGGATTGTTTGAGAAATGGCTCAAATCCAAAGGGAAACTCGGAGGACAAAACAAAGTACCGCGGCTTTCAAATAACCGGGATTACCTGGATGAAATTGTCCGGCTATTGTAAGCCCGGTTACCGGGCAGCGAACAAAATTAAATTCTATTCCCGGCAATTAAATAAGGGAGCTACGGGAGGCGTAACCAAAGAAACGGCGACAAAACCAACCGGCAAAAACCAGCTAATTTCGCGGCATTCAGCGAATGAAAAAAGCAAGCTTTTTTTATCCACATTTTCGTCCAGTTATTCACATCGAGTGAAGATCCTTATTTATTCTACTGTTTTTCAGGCATTTATATAGTTAAAAAAAATCGTTACTTTGTGGATAAACTTGAAAAATTATAATTTTTTTGCATGATGGGTCAAACGAAAGGGTGGATAATCCGGCTTCCGAAATTTTATTTTCTTGCGCCATTTTTTCACTCCCGTTTTTTTGCTTCCTCCCAAAATACGTCCATTTCAGCCAGACTCATATCGGCAAGTGATTTTCCGGAATTTCTGGCTGCTTTTTCCAAAAATTGAAATCGGTGGATGAATTTTCGGTTGGTACGTTCCAGTGCCTCCTCCGGATTGATATCCAGGAATCGGGCATAATTGATCAGAGAAAAGAGCACATCTCCAAATTCGGCCGCCACTGCATCTCTGTCCCGCTCCCGCTGATCCATGGCCTCTTTGAATTCCTGTAGTTCTTCCTGTACTTTCTCCCAGACCTGCTCGTCGGCTTCCCAATCAAATCCTACCCCACGTGCTTTCTCTTGAATCCGCATGGCTTTGATCAAAGCAGGAAGCGACTTGGGTACGCCTCCCAGGACACTTTGGTTTCCCTTTTCCTTAAGCTTGATTTTCTCCCAGTTCTGTTTGACGGCCTCTTCGTCCTTCGCTTCCGTCTCCGCATAGATATGCGGATGCCGTCTGATCAGCTTCTCGTTTAGCTGCCGAATCACGGCCCCAATATCAAAAGCCCGCTGCTCATCACCCAGTCGCGCGTAAAAAACAATGTGAAGCAACAAATCCCCCAACTCCTTCTTAACTTCTTCCAGATCGCTATCGAGGATGGCATCCGATAACTCAAAGGTCTCTTCGATCGTCAGGTGCCGGAGCGTCTCCATGGTCTGCTTTTTATCCCAGGGACATTGCTCCCGCAGTTCATCCATAATGGTCAACAATTGATCAAAAGCTGTCAGTTGGGATTTCCTCTTTTCGGACATAGGTATAAAATTGCTAGGAAACTTATACGTCGGTAGGAACGTTTTGAAAGTAATACGTAAATTTGCAGAAATAAATTTGATATGACAACTGTATATTTAACATTGGCATTCCTGGCGATTTTTTTCATTTTGATGTCTGTAAGGCTTATTTTCCTTAAAAACGGACAGTTCAAAGGAACCTGCGCCTCTCAAAACCCCTACCTGAACAAAGATGGGGGAACCTGCGGCTATTGCGGAAAAAAAGTGGATTCCGACGCTTCTTGCGGCAACCCTGACAACGAGGTGGACAAGGTAATGGCCCGGTTTAAATAAGAAGGATGCCCTGGCAGATGCAAATGGACCTACTTTTACACATTCTTTTATAAATTTCTTTTACGTGGCATTAATCAAATCAATCTCAGGTATACGGGGCACCATCGGTGGGAAACCCGGAGAAGGCCTGACTCCGTTGGATATTGTAAAATTTTCCGCCGCTTACGGCGCCTGGGTCCTGGAAAATTCCGATCAGAAAAAAATTGTGATCGGCAGGGATGCGCGCTTGTCCGGAGAAATGGTTGCGCAACTGGTAACCCAAACCCTGCTGGGGATGGGGCTGGATGTGGTCGACCTGGGCCTAAGCACTACCCCAACCGTAGAATTGGCCGTTCCCAGAGAAAATGCCGGAGGGGGAATCATCGTGACCGCTAGTCACAATCCCATTCAATGGAATGCCTTGAAGCTTCTAAATAAGCAGGGCGAGTTCATTTCTGACAGCGAGGGTCAGGAAGTCTTGCGAAAAGCAGCAACGGATGACTTCCTATTTGCAGAAGTTCGCAAGCTGGGAACCTATAGCAAAAACGACGACTACCTCGACTACCACATCCAGCACGTACTTGGCCTCGACCTGGTGGACCGGGAAGCAATCGCCGAGCGAAAATTTAAAATCATTGTTGACTGTGTGAATTCTACCGGAGGTTTGGCTGTGCCAAGGCTGCTAAAAGCCCTCGGCGTGGAACTGGTGGAAGAGCTGTTTTGTGAACCCAACGGGGAGTTTCCTCACAATCCTGAGCCCCTTCCCGAGCACCTGCGGGATATTTCACTAAAGCTGGAAAATGGAAATTATGACCTGGGCATCGTGGTCGACCCGGATGTGGATCGCCTTGCCTTCCTAAACGAAGACGGGAGCTTCTTCGGCGAAGAATATACGCTCGTGGCTGTGGCGGACTACGTACTCTCGCAAAAAACAGGCAACACCGTTTCCAACCTGAGCTCCACACGGGCCCTTCGGGACGTCACCGACAAGAGGGGCGGGCAGTACCAGGCCGCGGCTGTGGGCGAGGTGAATGTCGTCAATCAAATGAAAGCTACGGATGCCATCATTGGCGGTGAAGGAAATGGAGGGATCATTTATCCGGAATCTCATTATGGCCGAGATGCCTTGGTGGGCATTGGCTTATTCCTGACCCATCTGGCTAAGTTTGGAAAAACAACCAGTCGACTTAGGGCCAGCTACCCCAATTATTTCATCTCAAAAAACAAGATTGAACTCACGCCTACCATCAATGTGGACGGTATCCTTGATCGAATCAAATTGAAGTACCAGAAGTATCCGATCAACACCCTCGACGGTGTAAAGATCGAATTCGACAAGGAATGGGTGCACCTGAGAAAGTCCAATACCGAACCCATCATTCGTATCTACTCCGAATCGGAAACCTCCGCAACTGCCGACCACCTCGCCAACAAAATCATGTTGGATATCAAAGAAATCATTGCCGAGAAAAGCTAATTTCCGCCCCCCTACGCATGGCCAGTTTGCCCTCGATCTATTTAGACAATGCCGCTACAACGCCCCTGGACGAACGGGTATTGGAGGCCATGATGCCGTTTTTTACGGGTAACTACGGAAACCCTTCCTCGGTACATGCACACGGCAGAAATGCACGGGTGGAACTGGAAAAAGCCCGAAAAAAAATCGCTTCCCTGCTGTGCGTTAGTCCCGGGGAAATCGTTTTTACCTCCGGCGGTACGGAAGCCGATAACACGGCCCTCCTGGGAGCGATTTCTGCCTATGGAATTCAGCAAATTATTAGTTCCCCGTTGGAACACCACGCGGTTTTGCACGTGGTCGAGCAGGCCAGCAGGAGGCTTGGCATTACCCTATCTTTGCTAGACGTCGACGCAAACGGCTCGGTGAATCTGGAACAACTGGAGCAACTTCTCCAAAAAAATCCCCGCTCCCTGGTATCCCTCATGCACGGCAACAACGAAATTGGCAACCTCGCCGACCTGGCTGCCGTGTCGCAATACTGTCGGGAACACGGAGCCTATTTTCATTCGGACACGGTACAAACCGTCGGCCACTACCCGCTTAATTTACAAGAGCTGTCCGTCGATGCCATTGTTGGATCGGCCCATAAATTTCACGGACCAAAAGGAGTGGGATTTCTATACATCAATAAAGCTAAAAAAATCCCTCCCCTAATCGAAGGGGGCTCTCAGGAACGGAATCGTAGAGGGGGTACCGAAAACATTGCCGCAATCGCCGGCATGGCCAAAGCCATGGAAATCGCCCAGGAAAACCAAGAACAACACCGCCAGCAGGTTTCCGCCCTGAAAGATTATTTCATACGGCAGCTTCAGCAAGCCATACCAGGAGTCACCTTTAATGGCTTGTCCGGGGATCCATCCCGGAGTCTGTACACCGTCCTTAACGTCGGTTTTCCTCCCAATGAAGCTACCCGTGGCATGCTCTTGTTTCACCTGGATCTCGCGGGCATTTCCGCATCCGGAGGATCGGCTTGCAGCAGTGGTGCCCGATTGGGTTCCCATGTCCTGCAAGCGCTGGGTGCGGATCCGGAAAGAGAAAACGTACGGTTTTCCTTCAGCCGCTTCACTACGAATGAGGAAGTGGATTACACCGTCACTCAGCTAAAAGGACTTTACCCGGGCCAATAGGTTAGGAAAAAAAGAACGGCCTCACCGAAAAGGCAGCCGAGCCAGGTCCACATTGCCTCCCGATAAGATAATTCCCACCTGCTGCCCCTGAAAACGGGATTTATTTCGCAATACCACGGCAAGAGGCACCGCGCAACTGGGCTCTACCACCAACTTCATTCGTTCATAGATCAATTTCATGGCAGCAATGATTTCATCATCACTGACCGTAAGGATGTCCGTGACGTAGCGGGATATGATAGCGAAATTTATTTCTCCCAATGAAGTCAACAATCCATCCGCGATGGAATTTGCCTGTTGCAATGGAATCCGTTTTCCGGCCAGGAAGGACTTTTGAGCATCGTCTGCACCTTCAGGTTCTGCGCCGATCACCTTCGTTTCGGGCGAAAAAAAATGGGTCGCAAGTGCCGTCCCGGAAAGTAGTCCTCCACCTCCAACCGGCGTCATCAATACATCGAGGGACAAGCCGGATTCAACGATTTCGTAAGCGCAGGTAGCTTGACCTTCTATTACATCCCAATGGTCATAGGGAGGGATAAAAACCGCTCCATAGGTGGACACAACGGACCGAAGACCTTCCTCCCGGGCCTGCAGGTTAGGCTCACATTCGAAAATCAGTCCTCCGTATTCTCTCACGGCCCGTTTTTTTATTTCCGGAGCAGTAGCGGGCATCACGATATAGGCCGGGATTCCAGCTGCGGAGGCAGCCCGTGCCAGGGCCGCAGCATGGTTACCGGAGGAGTGTGTAGCTACTCCTTTCTCCCGTTGGGAAGGCTGCAGTTTTAGTACCGCATTTGCCGCTCCCCTGGCTTTGAAAGCGCCCACTTTCTGAAAATTCTCACACTTAAAAATCAACTCACATCCTGCAAGCTTGTTGATAGCGGATGAACGCATCAGCGGCGTCCAATGCACGAAGGCATCGATTCGCTCACGCGCTTCAACGATGCTGTGTGAATCAATTTCCAGCTTCTTTTTCATAGGCTAAAAATGCATAAAAATCCAAAAGCGGCAAAGACTTTGGTTGAATCTTTGCATCCAGAAATCCGTGGGATTTCCTTTTACCCGCTGACAAAATCCCTATATTGAGTCTGTTTTTAGAAATTGTTTTTGCATACCGCATATGGCCACACAAACAACCGATTTCTTCCCGCTAATGGGGGAAGCGCTCAACAGGGACAATACCCTCGGCCTGGACATGAGCGCCGCGAACAGGTCCTTATGCCAGATTGACTTGCAGGATACCCTGGCGTTTTCGGCCTTTATCTCAGGTCTGCTGGCAGACGGGCAAAAGAAATACGGTGTGGGCGGATATGCTGAAAAACGAGCAATTTACCAGCGAAGCCAGGTATTTGCACACCAGCTGTGTACCTTCCGAAACATCCACCTGGGCGTGGATATCTGGGCTCCGTCCGGAACAGCTGTCTTTTGCCCGCTGCCGGGAAAGGTGCACAGTTTTCAGGATAACGCCGGTTTTGGAAATTATGGGCCCACGATCATCCTGGAACATCACTGGCAGAAAGAAACAATCTTTAGCCTGTATGGCCACCTGAGTCGTAAAGACCTGAATCAGTTAAAACCCGGACAAACTTTTCTTAGCGGAGAAAAAATCGGACATTTGGGTCCGGCCGGAGAGAATGGAAACTGGCCTCCACACGTGCATTTTCAGATCATTCGTGATTTGGGCAATTGGTCGGGAGACTATCCAGGAGTTTGTGCAGAGATGGAAACCGATCACTATTTATCCAATTGCCCGGACCCCTGTTCCTGGCTGGGTCTCCAGGCCTTTTGGTAGTAAACACAACAATTGACTTGCATGACAATGAATTCCCAAACAGTAAAAAAAATACGTGCTTTCAGAAAGGAGTTGCATCAGGAACCGGAAGTTTCCGGAAAAGAACAGCAAACCTCTTCAAAGATAAAAGCTTTTTTCGAGGCGCTACAGCCGGATGAAATCGTGGAAGACCTGGGGCCCTATGGGCTAGGGGTGGTTTTTAAAGGAAAAGAAAAAGGCCCAACCACGCTGATTCGGGCGGAGCTGGACGCACTACCAATTCCAGAAGTGGGGAATCACCGCCATAAAAGCAAAAATCAGGGTGTCTCCCACACCTGTGGCCATGACGGTCACATGGCCATTGTTTGCGGTGTAGGACTGGAACTGGCAGCGCAACGACCCGCGAAAGGAAAGGTGGTCTTGATCTTCCAGCCCTCTGAGGAAACCGGACTGGGGGCTGGCCAGATGATTGAATCAACAAATTTCGCTCAGATACAGCCGGATTTTGCTTTTGCCCTGCACAACCTGCCCGGGTACGCCAAAAATGAAATTGTTCTAAAAAAAGGTGCATTTACCGCTGCTTCTAAAGGAATGACCATTTCCTTACATGGGAAAACAAGCCATGCCGCACATCCGGAAGACGGCTTGAGCCCGGCAGAAGCCATGTGCAAATTGATAATCGCTTTGGAAAAATTACCCGAAAGCATCCCGGACTTCTCGTTGGTAACCGTCATCCATGCCCAACTGGGAGAGATTGCCTTTGGGACCTCTCCCGGTGAAGCACAAGTGATGGCTACCCTACGTACCTTCGACAACAAGACCATGCAGGCCCTGACCAACCATGCAGAAAAACTAGTTGGCTTGATTGCCAGGGAGCAGGGCCTGGACTATAACATCAGCTATTGCGAGGAATTTGAGGCCGTTATCAACGACGTGGTACCCTGGGAACTGGTAAATGACGCCGCCAAAGAACTCGCCTTAAAGCGAAAACACATTCGGACTCCGTTTCGCTGGTCAGAGGATTTTGGCAAATTCGCCTCCCTGACCAACAGCTTTCTATTCGGCTTGGGCGCGGGCAAGCAACAACCCCAACTTCACGAGGGGCATTACGATTTTCCGGACGAAATCCTGGGGACGGGTGTCGCGCTTTTTACAGCCATCATCAAAAAACTAAACTATTAATTTTATGGTTCACACCTCCTACATTGAACTGAGCAAGGGCGCTTACAAAAATAACCTCAAATTTATTCGAAGTCAGGTAGGGTCGCACGTCACCATCTCTTCGGTCGTCAAAGGAAATGCCTACGGCCACGGGATAGAAAACACCGTTAAAATAGCAGAAAGCGCTGGAATTCGGCACTTCAGCACATTCAGCACCGATGAGGCCATCCGGGTGGAAGCTTCCTCCACAAAAAACAGTGAAATCATGATCATGGGAATGGTGGACAACGAGAGTATCCCCTACCTGATCCAGCACGAAATCAGCTTCTATGTATTTGAGCTAGACCGATTGAGATGCGCCATCGAAACCAGCAAAACTCTCGGGAAAAAGGCAAAAATCCATGTAGAAGTCGAAACCGGGTTTCATCGGACGGGTTTTGAATGGGAGGAACGAACCGCCCTGGCGGAAGTACTGCTTTCAAACCGGGAAAACCTACAGTTGTGCGGTCTTTGCACCCATTACGCTGGAGCGGAAAGTGTCGGCAATTACGTTCGTATTCAAAATCAGATTAAAACCTACCTGGAATTCAAACAATGGTTTCAGGAAAAGGGCTTGTATTTTGATAAATACCACACTGCCTGCTCGGCCGCTTCCCTGAGCTACCCCGAGACCATCATGGATATGGTACGCATCGGAATCGCTCAGTACGGCTTCTGGCCCAGTCAGGAAACCTACATGTTTAAATTTAAACAGCTGGCTCCGAACATGAAAAATCCTTTGAAACGATTGATCAGTTGGAAAAGCCAGGTGATGAGTGTCAAAAAGGTGAAAATTGGTGATTTTGTGGGCTATGGCAACAGCTACATGGCGTCCCGCAACATGACCATTGCGCTGGTACCCATCGGATACTGCCATGGATTCAGCCGGAACCTGAGCAATTTGGGAAAAGTGCTGATTCATGGGAAAATCCTTCCGGTAGTAGGGACCGTCACGATGAATGCCATATCCATCGATATCACCGATCTCCAAAAGGCCCGTAAGGGGGATGAGGTGGTGATCATCGGCCGCCAAAAAAGAAATGAGATCACGGTTGCCTCCTTTGGCGAATCCACCCAACAGGTGAATTACGAGCTATTGACCCGGTTGCCCCACGATATTCCCAGAAAAATTATCTCCTAATCGGTTTTTAGAATGGTATTTGCTTGACGTACTTACCAGGCACATCCTGGTATCCGATATTTCAAACGTAAAAACGATTCTATGAAATTCTTATTCAACACAGTTCTTACAGGTTTACTGGCCATCGGTTTGGTTGCCTGCAATCCCGAACCCGTAGAGCTATCGGATCACGATTGGTTCGTAACGGATTTGGCGGGATCTTCGGCCGCAAAGGAGAAATTAGCCGATCTTTCGCTCGAATTTAAGGAGGAACAGGCAATTGGCGGATTTGCCGGGTGCAACGACTACCGGGGGGCTGCCACCTATAACCGGGAGCAAATTAAATTTTCGACGCTGTATGCGGACACCGATTCCTGCGACGACATCAACCTGGAAAAACGGTTCCTTTCCAATCTGGAATCCAGTACCAGCTATACCTACCGTGCCGGAACATTGGTACTTTACGACGATGGCGGAAACATCCTGGTAGAAATGGAAAAAAATTAGGTCGAATGAAGAGACCAGACTTTCGTCAAAAAAGCATCCGGCTCAGCTAAAAATAATGGTGCGGTTGCCCACTACCTTAATTTTTTGGGCCAGGTGGTATTTGATGGCCCTGGAAAGGACTACTTTTTCGACGTCCTGCCCGATTTGCACCAGCTCATCGACGGTATTGTGGTGCCTTACGCGCGCCACATCCTGCTCGATGATGGGCCCTGCGTCCAGTTCTTCCGTCACGTAATGGGCCGTTGCACCAATTATTTTCACCCCTCTTTTGTAGGCAGCGTGGTAGGGTTTTGCGCCGACAAAGGCCGGTAAAAACGAATGGTGGATATTGATGATGCTGTTTGGAAAATGGGAGATAAAAACAGGGGACAAAATCTGCATGTACCGGGCTAGCACCACAAAATCGACACCATGCGCCTGAAGCAAGCGAATCTGTTCTGCTTCCTGGCTCACTTTGTTTGCCTTCGTTACCGGCAGGTGGTAGAAAGGAATCCCAAAGGCCTTGACCACCGGCTCAAGGTCCGGGTGATTGGAAATAACCAGGGGGATATCCACCTGAAACTGCCCGGAATAATACCGGCTGAGTATGTCAAACAAACAGTGTGACAATTTTGAAACGAACAGCGCCATTTTTGGCTTTGGGAAATTAAATGACAAGGTATAGTTCATGTCAAAAACCGCCGCTACCTGACTGCCAAATTGTTCGTGAATTTGGTCTTTGGCAATCCCAAAGGTATCAAGTTCCCACTCTGCCCGCATGAAAAAATCCCCGATCTCCTCGTCTATGTATTGATCAATGGCCAAAATATTTCCATTATTTTCGAACAAAAACCGGGAAACGGCGGCGACAATGCCTTTGTTGTCTTTGCATTGGATGATGAGTATGGCAGTATGCATGGGATAGGTTTATTGAGTTATCGGCAGATGCTGTAGGGAAAAAGGTTAAGCAAGCAATGCGGAAATATCTTCCTGGCTAAGGCTTTTGATAAAACTCTCCTCGGTACTGATCAATTCGCCCGCAAGCGCCATTTTTCGTTCCTGAAGCGCCATGATCTTTTCCTCGACCGTATTTCGGGTAATGAACTTATAAATGATTACTTTATTTTGTTGACCGATGCGATGAGCTCGGTCAATGGCCTGCGACTCTACGGCAGGATTCCACCAGGGGTCCAACAAAAACACGTATTCCGCTTTGGTCAGATTTAGGCCCACTCCACCAGCTTTGAGCGAAATCAGGAATACCTGTATGTTGGGATCTTCCTGGAAGCGGGTTACTTGTGCCTGCCGGTCTTTCGTTGCGCCATCCAAATAGGCAAAGGGGATTTGTTCCTGGCATAAGAATTCTTTGACAATCGCCAGATGCCTGACAAATTGACTAAAAATCAATACTTTATGCCCTTCACTTACCGTGGATTTTACCATATGGGTCACGTCTTCCAGTTTACCCGAGTCGCCGGTGTATCCCTCGTCCACCATTTTTGGATGATTTGCCAGTTGGCGGAGCTGAGTCAACCCTCTCAGTAAGGTGAGCGATTTCTTGGAAACTCCGGGAATAGATAACTCATCAATGATCTTGTCCCGGTAATAGGCCTTGACATCCTCGTAGGCGTTTTCCTGTTCCGAGGTCATGGTAGAGTATTGTACATTGACCACTTTTTCCGGAAGGTCGGTGGCCACTTGAGATTTTAGCCTCCTCAGGATAAAAGGCTTGATCATCGCGTTGAGCTTTCCAATTTTGTCGGTGTCGTTCTTTTTTTCGATGGGCATCAAAAACTGTTTCTTAAACGCTGTTTGCCCACCCAACAGGCCCCGATTGATAAAGTTCATCTGCGACCACAGGTCCATGGTACCGTTTTCAACCGGAGTACCTGTCAAAATCAGTTTATGATTGCTCTTTAGTTGGATCACTGCTTTGGAAATGATGCTATCGGGGTTTTTGATCGCCTGAGATTCGTCCAGAATGATATAGTTAAAATAAAACTCCTTTAAAATTTCGATATCCAATCGGGCGATGCCGTACGAGGTCAGCACCAGATCGTACCGCCCAAACTGGCTGCAGTCCTTGATGCGCTGTGTCCCGGTATAAATTAGTATTCGCAGTTTAGGAGTAAATTTTTTGGCCTCCAGCTCCCAGTTGTATATCAGGGAGGTGGGCATGACGAGCAGCGAAGTAGTTCCCTCCGAACGTTCCTTTTCCATGGCCAGCAATGCCAGGGTTTGCACGGTTTTTCCCAGGCCCATATCGTCAGCCAGGCATCCACCAAAATTGTACTCGTTGAGAAACCGCATCCAATTATAACCCGCCTTCTGATACGGACGAAGTGTACCTTTGAAGTAATGGGACAAGGCGTAATCGTCAATGGAAGAAAAATCTTTCAATTTTTTCAGCCGCTCACTCAGAGACAGTTTGATTAGATTCCCTTTCTCGAGTTCTTGCGCCAATGCAATGTGATGCTTCTTTAATTTGAAGTTGCCCTGTTCGGCCTCCTTCTCTTCCATAAAAGAAAAAATCTCTCCATAATTCACAAACCAGGATTTTGGAATAATGGCCACCTCGTCATTTGGAAGTTGGATTTCCGTTTTACCTTTCATGAGTAATTTCCTGAATTTCAGGAAGGATATTTCGTACTCTCCAAACGTAACGGTAGCTTCTACATCGAACCAATCAATTTTTTCGTGGATTTTCACATTGATCTTGGCCGAACCAATGAAATACTTCTTGCCTTTATCCTGAGAAGTCTGGTGAATTTTTATGCCCAACTCGTCCAAACCCGGTCGATGGTTAATGATCCAGTCGTAGGCTTCCCGCTTGGACATGGAAAACCGGCCATTCCTTACCGGCAACCCTTTCGACTTTAGGAAATCTCCATAGTAGGTTTCTCGGTCCAGATCCCGCACTACCTTATGAAAGGTATAATCATCTCCGTTTTTTTCCAATTCCACATTGGTAGGTTTGGCCTGATCTGCTCTAAAGGTATAGTCTCCGTACGTAAAACGAAGATCAAATACCATTTTCTCTTCTTCTTCGATACCGGTGTTTTTTCCAAACATATCCACGGTAGGGTTACCCGGCAAATCGCCTAAAAACAAGATCGGTTGGGGATCGGATCGCTCTACTTTGATTTCGAAGCCTTTCGCAAACACATCAAAGGAAGCCAGCAACTGGGTCACAAACTTTTGGTAATAGGATTCCTCAACTTTTTTGGGAATAACGATAAACTTTTTATTCAAAAAAGGAAGCAGCTTTTTCCCATCCACATCCTTTTCGAAGCTAAAAAGTCGAGAATCGACCACCAGCCAGGCCGGTTGGTGGCAAATAAGATAGCTTCCTTTGTACTGCCATTCCAGTTTTTCGCTTTTATACTTGATGGTTGGGAAATAATGCGTGTTTTCTTCGTTTCTCCGGAAATGAAAAAGCACAGATGCTTTCTCGGGCATGATTTCGATTTCCTTCCATACCGGATTTCCATCGTTTCCCATTTCAAACAAGCGCTTGTGTTTGATTTTTTCTAAAATTTTTGCCCGGGTAATTTCCAGCCTACCCTCGATTAGCTTTTGTATTTCCTTGTTGGCCTGCGTTTGCTGCCCTTCCTCGAATACCTTCCGTAAAAATTCTTTGGGCTTGTTATTTTTTACATTAAACTTTTTTATGATCGCTTCCTGCTGCATGCTGTCCATCAGGCGTATCAGCTCCAGGTCGGTGTCATCGATGCCTCCCTCAAATTCACGCGCATTCTTGTAGGAAATATTTTGATACGCAAAAGACAACCTCCCTTTTTCGTCCAGCTGTACCGCAAAAGACTCAAAAAGAATACCAAGAAACTCATGACTAAAAAGAGAATATACGATTTCAAACGGCTTTTCGGAAGCTACTTTCATTGCAGGTGTTTTTGAACAAAAAGGAACGTATTGCTGTGTTTTTTAGATTTGGCAGTTTGCAAATTACAGAAATATTTAAAAAATTTAAAGAGATCATCCCTTTTATCGGCTATAAATGTCGGGTGGTTGAAACCTTCGAGGCAATCAAGGCCGGCCGGTAAGATGCCAACAGGGTAATGATGATCACACTCAGACTGGTATACAAAAAGTCCGTCCATTGCATCTTTACCGGGTAGGCATCCACAATGGAGGAGGTAACACCCAGTGAAACCAAACCGAACCTATCCTGAATCCAGCAAATCAAGAAACCAAGCAACAAACCTGCAACTGCCCCCGAAAAGGCGATAATGGCCCCTTCCTTCAAAAAAATGGCTCGGATAAACCGACGCGTTCCCCCCATGGATAGCAAAACCGCGATGTCTTTCTTTTTTTCTATGGCGAGCATGCTCAGTGAAAAAAATATATTGAACGACGCGACTGCTAAAATAAAGGTTAGGGTAAGGAAAACGAATAGTTTTTCCAGCCGGATGGTCATCAGTAAGCTTGCATGTTGCTCGTCACTGTCTTTTACCGAAAAATCTTCGCCCAGTAATTGCCGTAAATTGTCCTTCACCGCCTGAATGGAATAACCTTCCGCTACCTTGATTTCCAACGCAGTTCGCCGTTCGCCGTACTCCAATAAGCGGGCGGCAAAATCCAAGGGGACAATGAGGTATTCGTCGTCGTATTGTTTTTCGATACTAAATATCCCTGCGGGACGGATCACTTCGCGATTGTACATACTAGAGGGATCAATGCTACCCGCCCGGGGCTCTTTGGGATAAAAAACCTGCATCAATTCAAATTCATCGTCCAGATCAAGCAGAAGAAAATACGACAAGCCCCTACCGAGAATGGCCTCGGGCCTACCCTCCTCCCCCAAGCTCATTTCTCCCGTAAGGCGCCCTTTTTCAAAGCGGTTTTGTCCCAGAAAATTATCCGAAACACCTTTTAGCGTAGCCACTACCTGATGATCCCCGTAGCGAACCAGGGCATTGTCCTCAATCACCTCTGTTAGAATGGCCACTCCCTCGCTATTTTCTATGGAAGCGAGAAAGTCCCCGTCCACTTCAAACGACTTCCCCATAACCGGCATCACCTTCAAATCCGCATCAAAGGACGCATATAGCCCCTTTATCAGATCTTCCAATCCATTAAATACGGACAATACGACCACCAGAGCCATGGTTCCGACGGCCACACCGATCATCGAAATCCTCGACAGAACCGTGATGAAATTTTTTTTGGCTTTACTCTTAAAGTACCTTGCCGCTATGAAATAGGAGAGGTTCAAGTGTGCATTGGTTAGTTTTCTTCTTCGTCTTCCGTTTCATCCGACGGGTCCGGAATCTCCAGTTTGGAGATCACCTCGTCCATGTGTTGGGCGTAAGCAGCGGACTCATCCAGGTAAAAGACCAATTCGGGAATCACCCGTACCGACTTCCCGATGCGGTTGCCCAGGAATTTCCGTAGCTGACCCTTATTTTCATTTATCCGCTCAAACAACGCCTGGTTATCGGCCAGTAAAAAACTCAAATTTACCTTCGCCACACCGAGGTCCGGACTCATCAGTACCCGAACTACGGTCACCATGGCTTTGCCTACCAGCGGCTTCCCCTCCCGCTGAAAAATTTCTCCCAGCTCCTTTTGGATTAATTTCGAATATTTTTGTTGTCGCTTCGTTTCCATGCTGCCGTTTTTATTCGTAACAAATTTAGTGAAATATACGGGTAACCTTTAATTTCGTAAATTGAGTTTTAAACAAATATAAGCCTTGCTTGAATTTTTCAAAATTAACGACCCGTTGCGAATGGTTGGAATCTTTTTCCTACTGTTGCTTTTCCGGATTCCGTATTCGTTTATCGACATTCCCCTTACCCAACCGGAATTGCTTTGGCAAATGCTGGGCGAGCGAACGGCGGCAGGAAACCTGCCCTACGTTGATACGCTGGACGGTACGGGGCCGTTTTCAGTGGTAATTTATTGGTTCAATGAACTGCTGACAGGCAATTCCCTGCTTTCGTTTCGGATTATTGCTTTTGTTCTACTGATCTCCCAAATCTATTTTACCAACGAACTTTTTATCAAAATCAACGCCTACGAGGAGAATAACTACCTGCCCGCCTTGATCATGGCCATCACCTTTCAACTATCCTTCGATTTCATGACGCTTTCTCCGGCATTGATGGGCAGCCTTTTCCTAATGCTGGCAATGGGACATTTACTGAGCCAAACGACCATCAATGCCAATCCGGTACCTTCCGTTCTGTTGATGGGGTTTTGGGGAGGCGTGGCGTTTTGTTTTCATTTCCCTTACCTGGTCTTTCTCCCTTTCCTACTACTTACAGGCTTGTTTATCATTGGGATTTCCTTTCAGCAGTTGTGCCTGCTGCTTACCGCCTACTTGCTTCCAATGAGCCTTTGTATGGTCTACTATTTTCTACGGGATGGCCTAAGCGAATTCATTGAATTGTACCTGCTGCTGGGATTTAAGGTGCCCCCTGTTTACCACGTCAACACCAACGGGCTCTTGGTGATTTTTTCCCTACCCTTGTTCCTCGCCCTTATCGGTTATATCAATAATAGCCTGCAGCACCGCATGAATGTGACCCAACAAAAGCAAAATCAGTTGATGTTGGTATTTTTACTGGTAAACCTGGGGTCGTTTTTTCTTCTCGATCGGGTAAGTCCGTTCCAATTTGTCATGCTTATCCCCCCGCTGGTCTATTTTATCTCCCACTTGCTCAGCCTCGGTAAGAAAAGAAGCACCCAGCAAGGCATGATCTACGGGTACCTCTTGCTAATACCACTGATAGGCTATGGTTGGGTATTCTACCAAAGCCATACCCCCGCGTTTGACAGTTATGCGGCTAGATCAATGGAAACTACCCAAACAGATGGGGATATAAAAGTCATGGTACTGGGAGAAAATCTGGACCGCTACTCCAGAACCGGAATGGGCAATCCTTACCTGAATTTCCGTCTAACCAGACAGTATTTTGAAGAAATGGATCCAATGGACAGGAAAATGAAGTTTTATAACGACCTACGGAAAGCCTCCCCCGACCTGATCATCGATGTGGACACAACCTATGCTTCCTGGGCAAGCGGCATTCCTGCTTTGGATCAGCTTTACCGCAGAAATGGACAGGTGCTCCAAAGAACCGAATAAAACGAAAGCGTTTGATTGCGAAAGCCAGGCCTTTCCTCAATCACCGATTAGCAGGGTATCTTATTCACGCGTCTGGCATGCCTTCCTCCTTCAAATTCGGTAGTAAGAAACCGCAACACCATTTTTTCGGTAAGCTCGAAAGAAACGAACCGGGAAGGGATAGAGATTAGGTTGGCGTCGTTGTGCTGCCGAGCCAACTCCGCCAGCTCCTCATTCCAGCAAATAGCAGCACGAATGGCTTGGTGCTTATTAGCCGTGATCGCCACTCCGTTTCCGCTTCCGCAGAGGATTACTCCCAGGCGAAATTCACCCGATTCCACCGCTTCGCACAAAGGGTGCACGTAATCCGGATAATCTACCGATGCATCCGTATAGGGACCAAAGTCCTTGACTTCGTAGCCTTTTTTTTCCAGCCGGTCGATCAGCTGCTGCTTGTAGGCAAAACCGGCATGATCGCCGCCGATGGCAATTTTCTCAGACATGTCTAATGGTTTAAAACCCGTTTTCCAATTCATCTTCCCTACGCTTTTTCTCCAGCCGCTTGGCGATGATGATTCCGGCCTCATACAATACCAAAATAGGCATTGCTATCAGAATTTGGCTGATTACATCCGGAGGAGTAATCAGCGCAGACAAGACCAGGATCACCACGATAGCATGCCTTCGGTACGTCTTTAGCATCAAGGAAGATACCAAACCCGCCTGGGTTAGAAAATAAATCACGATGGGCAATTGAAACATCACCGCCGATGCAAGCACCAACATGGACAAGGTAGAAACATACGAAGTTATGTCAAATTCGTTGGCAATGGAGGGGTCTAACTGATAGTTAGACAGGAAGTTGATCGACAAAGGAGAAAGGATAAAATACCCAAAACTAGCCCCCATAAAAAACAGTAAACTCACGAAAAACACGGCTCCACGGGCTGCATTCTTTTCCTTGTCGTACAATCCGGGGCTGATAAATCGCCATACCTCCCAAAATACGTAGGGGAAGGAAGCGATCAAACCAACGACCAAACTAGAGGTAATGTGCATGGAAAACTGCCCGGTCATCTGTCTGCTCTGAATGATAAACGGGAGCTGCTCGATGCACAGCGCCGGCAATGAGAAAAAATCCGACAACTGGCACAGTACGCGGTACGTGATGAAGTCAATTTTGGACGGGCCTAATATCACCTGCCCGAAAACAAAGCTCTTCGAAAGAAAGGCCAGAACCATAAAAACCAAAATGGCAGATATTGATCGCAGCAAATGCCATCGCAGTTGCTCCAAATGGTCCAGAAAGGACATGCCGTTCTCTTCTTCCTCTTCTTCGTTGTATTGATCCAGTGCCACGTACGTTTCTATTTTTTTAGTATAAGGGAAATTGAACCATCCACTCGTTTACTTCTACCTTGATCGATTCCAATTGACTTTCGTCTCCGTGGTGTATCAGGGAACGGTCGATCAAGCCCACAATTCGAACCATATCTGCTTCCTTCAGTCCCCGGGTCGTAACCGCTGCCGTGCCGATACGCATGCCGGAAGTTACGAAGGGCGACTTGGTATCAAAAGGAACCATGTTTTTATTGATGGTGATGTCTACTTTCCCCAGGGTTTCCTCCGCAATCTTACCAGTCAGCTCTTTATTTCGTAAATCGATCAGCATGAGGTGGTTGTCGGTACCACCGGATATCAATTGGTATCCCTTTTTGACGAAGGCATCGGCCATTACCGCCGCATTTTTCTTCACCTGCACCACGTAGTCCATGTATTCATCGGAAAGTGCTTCCTGAAAAGCGATGGCCTTCGCTGCTATAATGTGTTCCAATGGTCCGCCCTGTGTACCTGGAAATACACCTGAATCAAGCAGGGCAGACATCTTGCGCAATTCACCTTTCGGATTTTTTACCCCAAAGGGGTTATCAAAATCCTCCCGCATCAAGATCAGCCCTCCTCGGGGGCCTCTCAATGTCTTGTGGGTGGTGGTCGTCACTACGTGACAAAACTCAAGCGGATCATTTAGCAAACCACGTGCGATCAATCCCGAGGGATGGGAAATGTCCGCCAGCAAAATCGCCCCCACCTGATCGGCGATGTTGCGTAGCCGTTCGTAATCCCAGTCCCTGCTGTAAGCAGAAGCGCCGCAAATGAGCAACTTGGGTTTTACAGCGAGGGCTTTTTCTTCTACCTTGTCGTAATCAATGACTCCGGTAGCTTCCTCCACCCCGTAAAAATGGGGGTCGTATAACTTGCCGGAAAAGTTGACAGGAGAGCCATGGGTCAAATGTCCACCGTGGGATAAATCAAACCCAAGGATAGCGTCACCGGCATTCAGACAAGCCAGAAAAACAGCGGCGTTGGCCTGTGCCCCGGAATGGGGTTGTACATTGGCCCAGGAAGCACCAAATAACTCTTTGGCCCGGTCTATGGCAATTTGCTCAATGTCGTCTACGATTTCACATCCACCATAATACCTTTTCTTTGGCAATCCTTCGGCGTATTTATTCGTAAGTACGCTACCGGCAGCCTCCATGACCTGTTTGCTGGTAAAGTTTTCTGAAGCAATCAGTTCTATTCCTCTTTTTTGCCGGTCCTCTTCCCTGCCAATCAGGTCAAATATCAATTGATCTCGTTTCATGTAGTAAGCCTGTCATTTTTGCCTTGCTTCCCTTATCCATCTAAGGAAAACGGGGAAGTTGCAATCCGTTTGATTTCAAATTCGAATGCCAAAATTACTCCTAAACTGCGTATAATCCAATTGTCTGTTCAAATTGATTGGGCAATCGTATAAGAAATATTATTCCTGGTTCGGGACCCTGCTGGCTACCTTATTGAACCAATCCTGGATGCTTAAAACCTGAATTGCAGGTTTAGGGAGATGTTTCTACCTGTTTGCGCCACACCGAATGGACGGTATAGGGACATGTGGTCCAGAAAGTAGGTATCGAGGATATTGTTTGCTGCCAGGGATACATCCAATTCCTGTTGCCAGAGGTTCAAACGAATCCCTGCATGCAGACCCAAAATATAATACCCGGGCGTGGATTCCTCCAGGGGAGCCGGTCGGTTTTGATCCAATACCAGACTCCCTGTCACGTTTACATAGGGTTGCTTGAAACTCCCGTAGTCACCGAACGTAAATCCAAGGTCTTGATTCCATCGAAAGGCCGGAATGTACGGCAAATAGGTTTGGTCCGATCTGCGCTTCCCAATCACCAGGCTATACGAGGTAGTCCCGGAAAGCCCTGGTAGGGCCGACGGATGAATAGCAAGCATTACCTCTCCTCCGTAGAGTCCCGCATTGTCCTGCTCAAATTTCCAGACAGTCAGGTCGCCTCTTCGTTCGTCTGAGGGGGCAAAATAAATGTAGTTGTTTACCCGGTTGTAAAAGACCTCTGTGGAAACGGAAAAATCGGCAACCTGGTACCGTATCCCGAAATCCGACTGAATGTTTTGCTCGCGGACGAAATCAGCGCTTCCTTGCTCAAACCGGGCCGTGCCCGGATGCGGGCCGTTGGAATACAATTCGGCCAAATCCGGTGCCCTGAAACCAGAGGCCACATTCAAGCGGAAACGCCAGGACTCCGTGGGGCGAAACGTAGCTCCCGCACTGCCGGTGATTCCATCAAACGACCTGCTAAGTTTCCGATCGGCCGGCGACCCGGGAAGTTCAAAACCGTAGTCTAGAAAATTTGGTGCACTGGCGTCGGCTGTCACCTTGCGGTAATCGTACCGGAGCCCCCCCTGCACGACCCAGTGCGGATCGGAATAATTCAGCAAGGCGTACAGCGATCGGTCGTCCTTCACGGCATCCGGAATCAATATCTCCGCCGCATCTACGTAATTCACCGTACGCAGCAAAAAACCCTGAACCCCTACGATCGCTTCGATCTTCGGGCCAAGGGATTTGTAGTACTTGATATCGTACATGAAATTGCGCTGCCGCAAGCCCAAATCTACCCGGGCAAAATCATCCTCTGTTTCCTCCCGAAAATTCCAATGGTAGCCAAAAGTGGCTTTTAGTTTGTCTTCTCCCAGAAAAAGATTGGTCTCTGAGTTTAAAAAATGGTCCGAAACGTCTTGAAATGGCAACTGAAGGGCTCGGTCATTTCGCGTGGTTACCAGTGCCTCCTGATTATTCTCATCCAAAATCCCCAGCTTTTGCTTCAGGTAGGTATACCGGATTCGGGTGTCCCCCCAGTTTTTTCTAAGGCCCACCCCCGCTTTGATGCCTTGCGTTTGGAAGCGGGTGTTTCCAATGGTGGCACCCGATCCGTCCTGGTAGTCCGCATGGGATTCGGAGGCTCCCCTCAGGGACCAGAGAAAACCATCCTCCGACGCTCCTTTGATCCCGGCCTCCATTCGCCGGCCGAGGGAGTTGCTGTACACGCGGGCCTGCACGTCGCCGGTCACTTCTCCGGCGGCTGCATCGGGAGCTTCGATCAAATTTACCACCCCTGCCATGGCTCCAGAGCCGTAAATAATGGACGCAGGGCCCTTGATGATTTCAACACCCGAAAGGCCCGTTTCGGTAAGGCCAAGTCCGTGGTCTGCCCCCCATTGTTGGTTTTCAAACCGCGCCCCCTGGTAAACAGACAAAACCCTGCTGAACGATAGGCCCCGAATCACGGGCTTGCTGATACCCGGCCCCAGGGAAACCTCGCTCACCCCGGGTGTTTTTGCAAGCCCGGTCATCAAACTGGGGTAGGGATTTCGCAGCAGGGATTGTTTGTTAATTTTTTCGATAGAAATGGGGGAACGTTCCCTACTCATAATGTAGCCGGCAGAAACCACGACCTCGTCCACAGAGGCAGTCGCCGATTCGAGCTGAACGTCCAGCGTGGATTGGTTGGCCGCATTGACTTTTCTCAGTGCCGTGGCATATCCCACGTAGGAAAACTGGATGGTAAGATTTCGGGAGGGCAGCCCATCGATCCGATAAAGACCCGCTGCATTAGAGATGGCGCCTCTGCCAAGCTCTGGTACAAAAACCGTGACGCCAATGAGCGGCTCGGAGGTGTCCCCGTCCCGCAAGGTTCCTGACAGTGCATGGGTTTGTGCCCAGGCCGCCGGGACTAAGGGCAGGAGGAAAATTCCCAGGGTAAATAGGTAATTCATAGCGATTGGATTAAATGAAAAAAGCCACGACCAATGCCGGTACTACCCAAGGGCATGCCGGTAGGCCAAAGAAAAACTCCCCTGTTTCCACAAACGTTTGGAAAAAGAGGTCAGTGGTAGCGAATGGCCGGGGGACCCCTCAAGGACAGGGTTTCCCGGAACTGAACACCGGGATGCTCCAAGGGCAAAAGCGGCCGGGGGACATCGTACACGTGAGTAGCTTCATAGACAAAACCCAATCGGTCAGGCAAAAAAAACTGCACATGCGTCAGCATGTCCAACAGTAAGATCTCATTTTCGGAATGCTCCCGGTTTTGCTCGTCCTCTTCGGAAAGAAAGGGATGAGCGTGACGGATTATTTCCCCCGACTCCAGCACGTGCTCGTGGTAAAAGATCACGTTATTGACCTGCATCAAACCGAGTACAAGCAGCAATCCATACGTAACATTCGGTACTATTTTTCGAATCAATCTCAAAATTCAGCAGTCAATGAACAACAAACTTACGCATTAATTGGCAAGGCAGCAATGGAAACAAAAGATAAGTCTTATTTTTATTTTAGTCTTGTCTAACAATAAGCACCCAAGGAGTTCGGATTTCTATTTGGAAGTTTAATCGCTTATATTTGTGTGAGATGGATTTCGATTACAGACCCGCGACCTATTTCAATGGAACAGGAGCGAGCGCGCTGCTCGTAAAGCTCACCTATCCCGAAAGCCAATGGGGAGAGGAAATATGTATTTTCGCTACCGCTTTGGATGGCGAATTGTTTTTTGAAATCGTGGACTTTTATGGCAACGAATACCAATCCAAGCCGGAAGTTTCCAAAAGACCCCTGAACCTTCAGGAGTTGATCTTATTGATCGAGTCGCTGGAAGTAGATCCGGAAGCAGAAATCGGAAACATCAACCAAACGCTGGCTGGTATTCCAATCGCCGAAAGCGAACTTTATCCGCAACTGAAAGACTATTTTGCCCAAAAACGGGTTCACTTCGGATACAGGTAATCCATCGCTTTTTACCTGCTATTTCTGAGAAATTACGTAGTTTTGCCCGCAAGTCTATCCCATGTCAAACATACTGCTTGTCCTTAGTTCCATACTGGTTGGCGTATTCCTCCAGAGAATTAAGGAATTTCCGACCGACGCTCCAAAAGCACTGAACGCCTACCTCATCTACGTAGTGTTACCGGCTGTTTCCTTGCTGTATATTTCCAAGTTGGAACTAAGCCCTTCCCTGCTATTGCCGATTTCTGTGGCGTGGATCATCTTTTCGCTCAGCTGGGTGCTGTTCGGCTATCTGGGAAAAAAACTCGGCTGGAAAAGAAATACCATTGGCTGTCTGATTATTTGCGGCGGACTCTCCAATACCGGTTTCGTCGGCTATCCGATCATCGAAGCAATCTACGGTGCCGAAGGCCTAAAAATCGCAGTATTGGTGGATCAGCCCGGTTCGTTTTTAGTAGTCAGTAGCCTGGCGATTATTGTTGCTTCCCTGTACGGTGCCGAAAAAATGCGGAAACGAGACATCTCCAAACGAATGCTGGTCTTTCCCCCGTTTCTATTTTTCCTGATGGCCTTGTTGTTGAACGTTTTTCAAGTAGAGATACGCGGGGTGGTGCAGGAAATTCTCGAAAGTTTTGCTGCCACGCTAACGCCCATTGCACTGATCGCGGTGGGTTTGCAAATCAAGATAAAACTCAACGATATCAAGGATAATTTCCTCTGGTACGGGCTGATTCACAAACTGCTGCTGGTACCGACCGTAATTTTTTTGGTGTATTTTTGGCTATTGCGACCGGAGGGAGAACAAAACCTGATATTCAAGGTAAGCGTAATGGAGGCCGCAATGGCTCCCATGATCACCTCTTCCATCATCGCGACCAACTACAACCTTCGACCAAAACTGGCTTCCCTGTTGGTGGGCATTGGCATCCCCCTGTCGTTCCTGACATTAACGGGCTGGTATTACCTATTGGAGTACTTCCGGTAGTGTTATTCCGGGTCTGGGTTTTCCTCTCCAGTAGTTTTTTTTCGGTTTGTAAATCCTCGTAAGAGATTTTTGACCTCGTTTGCCGCCTTTTCTTTGGTTTCTTCGACCAGCCTGGAGGCTTCCTGCTCCACGCTATCCCGCGCGACCGCTGCCTTTTCTTTTACCTCTTGCCGCAAACTGTCCTCCCGCGCTTTGAATTCAGCGGCGATGTTTTCTTTGGCAGTTGCCTTACCTCCTGATAGCTGCTGTTTTATTGCGTTCGAAACGTAGCTTTCCAGACTTTCCGAGGATGCCAGGGAAATTTCCGGCCGTCCATAGGTTCCCCCCAGGGTAATTGCCAGTGGAATGGTGGTTCCCGAAAGGTCGGTTCCCACTAACCCACCGACCAGGCCGGTTACCTGTGGACCAAAGGTATCGGCCGGTACTGCTACCGTCACCAGGTAATTCATCCGGCCATCAAATCCGGTACTACCCTGAACGTTGGCCGCATAATTCCATAGCTGCAGCTCAAAGGGCGCTACCTGTAGCATGCCATCGTTGATGTCAACGCGGATATCCAAGGGCTTCAACCGAAGCGCTGCTGCATCCTTCAATGGGGTTAGGTTTGCGATTCCTTTTATCAGCGGACTCTCGTTGACCGCGGTTTCGCTGACTGCGATTTGTCCATTCCCGTCCAGGCTAGACAAAACAGGCAGCATATCCTGTCCCAGAAGTCCGGAAAACGCAAATTTGGTTGCAAAGGTCCCAGCCACATGCTGCGCAATCGGCGCAAAGGTTTTTATGGTAGTAAATGACTGAAAGGCTTCCTGAATACCCATCCCGCCGATATCCAGTTCCATGGCAAACGAGGGATGGATCAGGTCCCGTGGGTCGTACGTGCCATCGAATGCAAGGGAGCCGCCCAGGGCACGGGTGGTAAATCCATCCAGGCGCAATACACCGTCTGCCAACCGCAACGCTCCACTGGCATCGGTAAGGGAAAGGTTATCGTACCGAATCCGATCTGCCTTCACGCGCATGGTGAAGTCTACATCTGTTGGCAACGGAACCACTTGTAGGCTACTGCTATCTTCTTCGGTATTTTCAGAAGCGGTCATCCATTCGTTGACGTTGAAGCTACTGGAATAGAGATCCAGGTTGCCTCTGAGGGCCTGTCCCGCTGCACCAAACAGATAGCCCATGTAGTTCGCAAGGGCCCCCGTTGCCTCCAGGGGGCTTTCCCCGAAACGGGCGTCAAATTTGGTCAGACGGATACTTTCCGGGCTGAAATCACCAAGTGCTTCATTTATTCGTATCCCTTGGGGATACGTTTCATCCGCATAGTAAAAATCAAGCACCTGCAGCTCTCCGCTAGTCTCAAGTGCTGCAAAACGGTTGGCTTCTATTGCTTCGTAACTGCCCTTCGCATCAATCGCTGCCCGCACCTTTCCTTCCAGCAGGGTGTTTTCCAATGGAAAAACGGATGCCAATTTTGCCAGGTCCGCTGCCCCACGCAGGGAAAAATCGTACCTCATGGCTTCCAGGTCTTCCAGCATTAACCTTCCGCTTACGCTTTCGCCTTCCAATTCGAAACCGAACGTCGACACATTTACCAGCAGGTCCCGCATCCTCCCAGACGTGTTTTCTGCGTTTGCCCGAAAGTGGATACCTTCGATGGGAGCTGGGTAATTGTCACTCTTTACGTACCCTTCCTCAAAGGTGAAGTCGGCAGCTAGCTGTGGGATTTCCCCGGCAATGCTGTCATACCTCCCCGCTGCTTTCACATCCAGAAAGAGTTTTCCTCTGAGCTCAAGCCCCTCCATCGGGAAGATGGAGGTCAACTCCGCCAAGTCCAGGTTCCCTTTGAGCCCGGCGTCCATTTCGTAACGAAGGAGGTCTTTTAACTGAAAGTGTCCCACGACTGGCTGGTTGCCAAACTCCAGGGAGAATCGGGAAAGGTCCACCGAGGTACGGTCCAGATCTCCGGTAGCATTGGCTACCTTCAAATCCAGGTTCACGTGTTGAACCGGCCGGGGAAGATCCGGATATTGAAACATCCCATCATTTACGGTCAACGCAAAATCAAATCCCGGAAAACTTGTTTCACTGTACACCCCGCGAACGGCTCCTTTAAAATCCATGGACCCAGAGGAGGTCAAAGCGGAAAAGGAGTCGGAATAAATTCCAGGTACGAGCGACAAAATGCTCTTAAAATCGTTGTTTTGACCAGAAAAAACCATATCCATCTCGATCGACTCCTCGGGCATCGCCAGGAATCCATCGATCCCGAATCCAAATTCGTTTAGTTTCAACAAGGCATTTTCTGCGGAAAAGCGCATGTTTTCCAGATCCACGTTAATTTTTGAGTCGAGTGTGAGAAATTTGTCCGAAAGGTATTCCACTCCTTCATAGGTTACATTCACTACATCCATCGTACCCTTCAGCTGCAAATCGTAAACGTCCAGCGTCAGGTCTCCGCTACCCTGCAGATCGATGCCTGACAAGGCCATCAGGTAGTCCAGCGAACGGTCGTCGTAAATCAAATCTACATTCTTCACGTCTATCAGGTCTATTCCCATTTGAAAGAACGAGGCTGCTGGAGCCGGTTGCTCCACCGCATCCTCTTCCATGGCGATCAAATAATTTGCCTGCCCGTCCTCAAGAACCCTGATCGTAAGTTGCCCATCTTCCAGGTGCATACCTTTGAGTCGGGGATTCTCCTCAAATAACACAGACCAAACGTCCACGTCTACGTGGAGAGAGCTTACATGGATCAGGGTGTCGTTCTGAAACGGTGGGTTGCCTTTCACCCCAAAGTCTCCCATGCTTGCTGTCAAATAGGGAAAGTTTTGAAACACAGTCAATCCGACTTCATTCCGGTCATAGTACACCTGTGCGTTGACAGAAGCGGCAAATTCCCGATCCAGCATATCGAAAATCTTATCTTTAAAGAAAAAAGGAACAACGGCGAGTACCAGGAGTAAAATGGCAACGACTGTCAGAAATGCGAAAACGAGTTTTTTCATGGTAGTTTCTGTCTAAAAATTTACACGTGCTATCCATTAGTTTATTACGTGATTTTGGGCACGAAGTATACAAATGAATATGCAAAAACAGTACCGTTACCTAACGGCAACAAAAATAACCTGAGGTAGGTCTAAAAATGGGGAGGGGCCACAAGGCCTATACGGACATCAACCGAAAATGGCAATCGCCTGATTTTGCATGAGAAATTTCCTTGCTTAGGTGGTACACTGCTTCCAGCAAACAGGCATTTTTAATCATTCCCGCGTCAATCGCCTTAAATCCGATAAGCTCGATAAGTTTTTTTAGCAAGATCCGATCTTCCCTGCTATCCCCACAAAAGTACGTTTCCTTTATTAGCTCGAGCGGATCGGACTTGGGATAATCCAACCCCAGGTTATTGAATGCTTTAAACAAGCGTTCGTGACCAGTTTCCTTTCGGATATACGTGGTATTACAGTTTAAACTTTCATCGTGCAGGCCATTGGTGCAGTCAATGTATAATTTTTCATCAGTCCCGTATTCCTTCAGGTAATTACAAACAACGGGTAAAAATTCATTCTCACAGCAAATCAGAACAATATCCGATGCAGTGATCGCGTCCGCATAATTCAGTACATAATGATTCTGCATTCTAAGAATTTTCCACTCCACCTTTCGGGTACTGAATCCCTCTCGGACTCCAAATACCACATCCATACCTCTCGCGATAAACTTATTCCCCAAGTTGGTCGCCAGGTCGGTACCTCCTATAATCCCTATATTCATTTTATTTATGTTATGATGCATGTAAACTCCACTAATAAACCGTTTGTTTGAAAACCGCGGTAGGTACAAGCCTTGGGTGATTTGGTCACTACTTGGTGTTTCGTATTAAATGTTTGAAAGCTAATCAATTATAGCGAAAATACAAATTTATTTTTCAAACGCTTAAATATTTTTTTTGAAATATGTTTTTTGCAGTTAGTCACAAATTCCAAAGACCAATTATTTCTTACTAAAGTTCAAAATAAGTAGTGATTGCATCCAGTAGGTCTTGGTGGACCTTTCCATTGCTGGCCAGAATTTGTCCTCCAAACAAGTAATTTTCACCGCCACGAAAGTCAGTAACCTGGCCCCCGGCTTGTTTTACGATCAACGTACCCGCAGCCACGTCGTAGGACTGCAGGTTATACTCCAGGTAACCCTCTACCCTTCCGCAGGCCACGTAACACAAATCTACCGCGGCAGAACCGAGCCGTCGGAGCCCGTGGGTTTTTTTTAGAAAATGGGCAAGCAAGTCAAGGTACTGGTCTGTTTTTCCTCCGGCATCGTACGGAAAGCCGGTCGCAACCAGGCTATTCCCCAGGTCCGCAGCAGTACTCACCCGAATGGGTTGGTCATTGCAGGTCGCTTCCGATCCCAGACTGGCCGCAAAACACTCGTCCAAATTGATTTCGTATACCACCCCGGAAAGGACTTCGTTTCCTCGGGCCAGGGCGATTGATACGGCATAGGTTGGAATTCCGTGAACAAAATTGGTGGTCCCATCGAGGGGATCGACAATCCAGGTGAGTTCCTGTTTGTCATCGGAACGGGTCCCCTCTTCCGTGATAAACCCCGCCTGCGGAAGCAATTCGGCCAATCCCTCGACGATGATCTTTTCCGCTCCTTTGTCCACGTACGAAACCAGGTCATTAAAGCCCTTTTGCTCCACTTTTTCGCGATTGAAGCTCTTCCCTTCCTCCCGAATGAATGCGCCGGCATGCCGGGCCAGCACGGCTACTTCCCGGGTGACCCTTTCCAATTCAAGTTTGTCCATTATTTTCCCGAAACCGTGATAACGATTTCTCCTTTAAGTGTATGTTCGTTATAGTAATCTAGAATTTCCATCAGGCTGCCGCGGATATTTTCCTCATGCATCTTGGTCATTTCCCGACTCACGCAGGCCTGCCTTTCCGGTCCAAACGTCTCGGATAACTGTTGCAGGGTCTTTAGCAGCCGGTGTGGAGATTCGTAGAAAACCATGGTCCGTGTTTCGTCCTTCAGGGATTGTAGGCGGGTATTTCTTCCTTTTTTATGCGGCAAGAAGCCTTCAAATACGAATCGGTCGTTGGGTAGCCCGGAATTGACAAGAGCGGGTATGATGGCGGTGGCGCCAGGGAGGCTGCAAACCTCAAATCCTGCGCCAATGGCCTCCCTGACCAACAAAAAGCCAGGATCTGAAATCCCGGGGGTGCCGGCATCCGTTATCAAGGCGAAAACCATCCCTTCACCCATTCTTTTTAAAATCCGGGAAATACTTTGGTGTTCGTTATGAATGTGATAGCTCTCCAACGGCCGCCGAACGGCATGGTGTTTTAGCAACTTACCGGACGTTCGCGTATCTTCTGCTAAGATCACATCCACTTCCTGGAGCGTTTCCAGGGCCCTAAGTGTAATGTCCTTCAGGTTGCCTATTGGCGTGGGTACCAAAAATAGGCTCGTGGAAGCACTTTCCGCCATTAGAGTATCGCCGCTATGGCTTCTGCCAATTTTCTATCTTTTTCTGTAATGGTATTGCCCTGATCGTGGGTAGTCAGTTCTATCTGTACCTTGTTGTAGACATTACTCCAGTTGGGATGGTGCTCGTGAGCCTCGGCGAGAAAGGCTACACGCGTCATAAAGGCAAAAGCCTCCTGAAAGTCCTTAAACTCGAATGTTTGTGTCAACTTATTATCTTCTTCTTTCCACATATCTTGGTTGGTTATAGTGATACTACTCCTTCAATTTTTGCAGCCGCTTTGTACACCTCGATGATCGATTGGCTGTCTGGCATCATTGCCTTGATGGTGGCACTGGTATATTTTCCCTTCGATGAAACGCGTAATTTCATCTCATGGCCAGGCAATAAGGCAGCTACTTCTCCTTCTTTGCCGGTGGGCACAATAAACTTAAACATGTACAACGCAGGAAAACTGGTTTGATTTTCCAGTTTTTCCTTAAATGAATCGGTGTCGAATTTACTGCTCATATACGTTTGCAACGATTTTTACAGCAAATTAAATCCCTAAAAACCAAAAAATCCCATCCTTCGAAAAGGATGGGATAAAATTTTTGCTTAATTCTGGTATTAAAAGAACTTATACCGATAATCCTTTACTTCTGCCAGCTCTTCCATAGCCATCATGATCATGTAGCCCGTTCGCTGGGAAGCATTTGCCGTCAATTCGTTTTGATAGCGGGTGTAGTCGGCTATTTCGGATGCGGGGATAATGTCGTTCAATTGGGCAACGATGACACCAATATCCTCTTGGATCGGATCGGTCATTTCCCCGGACTCGCGTAATCCAAAAATAGCGCCAACTGCCTTCGGCGCAAATCCTACACCAGGCAATACGCTCGCGTTCATACGTAAATCAGGTGTTGACCCGATGGATGCATCGGGGAAGACCTCTTTAATCGCCTCCAATGTTTCCAAACCGGATATTTTCTCCTTAATGTACGCTGCTTTCTTCTCGTTTTTCAGTTGGTTGGTCGCCTGAGCTTTTATCTCGGGATTGGCAATCGTTCCGTCACCCTCCTCTGTCTTGCCGGAAAGCAACGCCACCACGTAGGCATCATCGAGTTCGAAAACGTCAGAAACTGTACCCACTGAAGCGTCATTGAATGCCCATCGAACGATCTCCCGGGCACCGGTCATGTTATTTAACGAGCGAGCTGTGGGCCCCACACCAATGGCTGACACTACCTGGTAATCCTCCTTCTCGGCGTTTGCTTCGAAGGTGGTGGCATTGGTAGAATTTGCCGCAAAGTAATCGGCATTTCGGAATATGTCGTTTCGGGTAATGTCACTGGCAATCAACTCCAATTCCAAAACAGCCAATTTTTTGGTTTCTGTCTGCGGCATCTCTGTCACCTTGATGATGTGAAATCCGTATTCAGTTTCCACCAGTCGGTTGATTACCCCTTCGCTTCTTGCACTGAAAACGGCATCGGCAAACTCCGTGACAAAATCATCCCGGAAAAACCATCCCAGATCCCCGCCTCGCTGCGAGGTAGCGTCTTCGCCATACTGGGCGGCTGCAACCTCAAAGTTTCCGGTTTCATTGACTTCCTCCAACACTTCCTGGGCCCGGGCCCGAACTTGTTCTTTGGCTTCGCCTTCCAATCCTTCGGCATTCAACAATATGTGACTGGCCCTCATTCGCGGCGCGCCATCGTACCTATCGGAAATCTTATAGGCTACATAACTGGAATTATTGCTCAGAAAAGGACCATACACCACTCCTGTCTCGGGTTCTTCTACATTGTTGCTAAAGTTCACCGGAAGCGGATCTCCCGGGTTGATGGTTTGGAAAGGATTCTGCGCTTCAGAGTTCCGCACCACAAACGCAGAATCATTGGATGCCTCCCTCAGTTCGGCGACAAGGCCATTGATTTGTTCCAGCGTGGCAGCAGAATCTTCCGGGCTAGGATGAAGGGGAAACCGTACGTAACGCAGTCCCCTGCTTTCCGTAACTTTAAACTTTTCTTGGTTTTTGCTGATATACGATCGGACTTCGGAATCGGATACCTGTACCAGTGAATCGGAGACGGCATAATACGGAATCTGTATGTGCCGTACGTCGGCAATGGTATTCGCCATCTTATGCTGAAGCTGCCCCTCCGTCGTCGTGGCGTACTCTGAGGTGGCCAGAATATTATCGTATTTGATCCGTAAACGGGAATCGGCAAATAACTTTTCCTGTTGTGCCCAAAACATTTGCTGCTGAGGATCCGCCGTTTGAAGAGATTGAAGAAAGGTCACCAATTGATCCCGGTCAAATTCTCCGGTTTGGGGGTTGGTGAGTTGCCGCCGCAATTCGCCAATGATGTTTTTTCCCTGCACCATGTCGACCAGCTCCTCGTCCGAAACGACCAGACCTAGTTCCTGGTATTGTTGGGAAAAGATCTTTTCCACGATCAAGGCCTGCCAGGCTTGCTCCCGAATACTAGATAACTCGTTTTCATTGGGGTTTCTACCCGTATTTTGCTGAAAACTCATTTTGGTCTGTTCGATTTTCTGAACGTATTCGTCATAGGAAATGTCTTCTCCGGCTATTTCTCCGACTGTGGTCCGACTGGACCCCAGAATAGTGGAATTTGGGCCCAAAATATCCCCGCCTACCAAAAAGAAAATCAGTCCCACCGCAATCACACCGATCGCAAGTCCTGTCCTTTGTCTAATTTGTTTTATTAATGCCATTATCCTGTTTTTTGCAGTGTCGCAAAATAATTACATCTGAAGGTAAATTCAAAATATTACCTCATCTATAAATCAGTTATTTCTGCGACACGGGTTATTCCTCTAATTTAATTTTTATGGTATCGATCCGGTGGTCCTGTTTGGAAACAACCGTAAAGGTAAATGGACCGTAAGTTACCGACTCTCCCTTTTGCGGAATGCTCTCCGTTAGCGACAGAATGAATCCAGCCAACGTCTCAAATTCTCCTTCGGGAAGGTTCCATTCGTATTTTTCATTGATGTAGTCAATCTCGTGCCGGGCACTTAATAGGTACTCCTGCTCGGAAATTTTTTGCTCGATCAGGTCATCGCTGTCGTACTCGTCCTCAATCTCCCCAAAAATCTCTTCGATGATATCTTCCATACTGACGATCCCGCTCGTTCCACCGAATTCATCCACTACCAGGGCAAGGCTTTTTCTCTCCTTAATAAACTGTACCAATAATTCGTTGGCCAGGGCGGACTCGGGTACAATGATGATTGGGGTCAGTATGTCCTCAATGGACTTCGGTTTTTTAAACAATTCCAGGTGGTGACAGTACCCGATAACATCGTCGATTGTTTCCTTATAAATGATGATTTTGGAGTGCCCGCTTTCTACAAAAACACTTTTTAAATCGGCAATGGGATCTTCTACTTCCACAGCCACGATATCCGTCCGGGGCACCATACACTCCCTGACTTTCACTTTCTTGAAATCGACCGCATTATCAAAGATCTTGGCATCGATGTCCACGTCCTCACCTTTGGTATCCAGGTAGTTTTGGATGAAGCTGTTTAAATCGGTAATGGTAAACGCCGGCCGGTCTTCGTTGTAATCCAGTTTCAGCACTTTAGTAATCGTAAATTTGGAAAGCCCCACCACTATCCAAACTACGGGGTACAAGAAGTAATAGATGAGTACAAAAGGAAAGGAAAAAACCGTCAACATACTGTTGGGATTCAGAATAAAAATGCTTTTAGGGATGAATTCCGCCGTAATCAGTACCACAATGGTAGAAACGACGGTTTGAACCACCATCACTCCCGCCTGGGTATTGATCGCTTCGGGCAAAAGGTACCCCAAGGGTGGCCCCAACAAATACGCCATAAAAATACCATATAAAACCAGACTGATCGTGTTTCCCATCAGGGTGGTCCCGATAAACTGGCCGGGGTTTTGAATGAAATTGGACAAAATCCTGCCGGAAATTTTCCCTTGCTTGCTTTGCAGCTCAATGTGCAGGCGGTTTGCCGACACAAATGCAATCTCCATTCCCGAAAAAAGGGCGGAAAACAATAAACTTACCACGACCAGGAGAAAATACTGCTCATCCATTGGACTTACGTTTTTTTGATTTGTTGCCTTTTTGCTCCTTTTTTTTCTCTGCCTGTTCGTCCTTATTCCTGCGGTACATGTGCCAAAACAGCAACATCACCGCAAACATAAAAAACGGATACGATGCCACGATGCCTGTCTTCATGGTGAGGTGGGCGCCAATAACCACCATGGCGGCGGCTAAAGATAGTAAAATGGTACTCGTCAATTTCATTCGTACGACTTAAAGTGCATTTTCGATTTCCCCGCTCACATTTGTAAATGTATACTCGTTAAACCCCTCATCAGCCTCCATCCCGGTTCCTTTGATAATCTGATCCGGCTCTTCTACAGTAACGAACTTTTCCGTGTAAATTTTTTTCTTGCCCGGATCCCAAAATAACTCCTCGGAAGATAATTTTTGTTCCTTCTTTAAATTCTCTACCTGTACGTCCCCTTCGCCGCGGTACAAATTATTTTTACGGTCATAATATCCCCGATCGGCGCGAATCGTCGTGCTCAAGGTCCCATCTCTGTCAAAGAAGTGAATCACGATGCCTTCCGGAAACTCGGTATCCCGATTCAAATATTCAAGTTGTTTCGCTGCCATCAATTTGGTTCGTACCAACGCCGAATCGCTGTGTAAGAGCTCAATTTCGTGGCTGATGCGGTAGGGGCCCTCGTAATTCTCCAATTGGCTTTTATCCACGTCTTCCCGACAAGAAAACAACGCGCCAAAAAGGAGGATGCCCCACATCCATGCCTTCGGAAATACAACATGCCAATTCATTTCTGACAAGCCGCCAATCCCACAGCGATTTATTTTGAAACTCTTATGGTTCATATACCGGTGCAAAGATACGTACAATTTTCAGAGGAATATTCGATAGCGAGGAGTATTCCTATCCAGCTTGACAAAGCAATCCGGCATAGGGTTTTATTTTTTCCTCCCGTAGAAATCAGTGAGCGTAAATGCAAAAAGGCGGTAGTGCTACCGCCTTTTTTTTTGCTTATTGGCTAACTCGGACTACACAGAGAAAAAGGTAGTCCCGGACACATCAATCTCTGGTTGCGAGGGTAACCGTCTGGCCTACCCAACAGCCGGTACTAATCGTATCGCCTACCTGGAATCCTTCGGTAAAGAGTTCTTCCTTTGATGGGAACCTTGATTTTGCATTTGCCATTCCCTGGCTATCGCCCGCCCGTGCATAGGCATTGTAGGCGGCAATGTATATGGAGTAATCTTTCACCCGGCTCTGACCTCCTTTGCAATCGTTAGACGAGGACATGATCAAGCCTCCGATAAAGGAATACGCGTCGGATTCTCTCTCTTCATTCAACTCCGCTGCTTTCAAGGCAGAGGAGCGGGCCTGACTTTTTCTTCCCAGGTTGGCATGAACTTTTGCCATATCCCAGTGAATTTCCGCTTTTTGCTCGTCGGTTTCGGCAAGCGTCAGTGCTTTTTCGAACAGCTCACCCGCTTTTGCGTATTCTGAGTTTTGCATGTAACGCATGCCCCGCACCTGAGAGGTACTGAACGTAGGGCTGTCGTTATCGATGGTCTCAAGTGCCTTCAGGAAAATATCGCTGCTGGTACACTTCTCTTTGATCGAGTACTGAAATATCTGTTTCGCTAGCTTCAGGTTCGTGGGGTCCGCTGTCAACTTGGGGCCCATGTTGTTTTCGATAAACTCACAGTTGATAATATCCATCGCCGCCAACAACTGCTCGAGCGTTCCCTTGGAGGTGGCTACGTTTTGACCGGCAGCTTCGTCTTCGTCAAGTTTGGTCATGATGAATTCGTACTTGCCGATCACTTCATCTGGGGTGTACGCCTTGTTAAACGCGAAGTTTCGGTAGACCGCATCGAAATACGCAGCGTTCAATGACGATGGCTCCAGTTTCCCGTGGATTTCGATGGTTCGTTCAAACAGTTTCGTCGCAATGTCTACTTTGTCTTTGTTGCCTTTGTAAAACTTGTACGCGTAATATGCCTTGTTTGCGATCCATTGTGGTTCGTTGTCATATAACTCGTTCCGCAGGTCATATATCGTCAACACCGAATCCTGGAAGGAAGCGATCTCTGCTTCGTCCGTTGCCAGTTCAGCGGCACCTTCGTAGACTTTTACGCCGTTGATGTAAAGCGCCTCATTCAAATCCGGCGCGTTTGTCAATAACCAGTGCAGGGGACCTTTGGCTTTTAGGAACTCCTCTGCTTTCATGTAGTCATTGTAAGCCGCATTGTATTCCCGGGCCTTTGCTTCCATTGCCTGATCGGATGGCCAATTCCAGTTGTCTTGCGCCTGAACCAGTCCAACCATGAGGAAGGACAAACATCCGATAATTGCCGATTTAATTTTCATGTTTGTCAACATCATTCAAATACTTTTTTGTAAAACCAACTGTTGTCATTTATTGAAATTCCTAACGAAACTTTAAAATAATTTTCCCTTACCAACCCATCACTGACCGTTCCTCTGGTGCCTACCTTAACCGCCACATTTAATAAGGATAGGCTGTACACCGGTATGCTGGTACCAAAATTAATGCCAATATCATCAATTTGGTTCTGGTTCAGCAGGTAGGGAAGTCGCTCGTATTCCAGGCCAGCCCGGAACGTTGACCTGCTCAACATGCTCTCCATTGAAAAGGCATTCGGTATGTATTGCCCCCCCAGTGCCAGTTTAAACGCATTTTGCAGATTCCCCTCACTGGCATTAAAATCCCTAAAATCGGTAAAATCCTGAAACTGCGCTTCTACTCCTATAGCAAATTTATTAATTTTTTCATAAGTTACACCATAACCTATCTTATTAGGCAGAAAAATACTTCCCGAAATATTATCTGCCAGCACATCTCCGGGTGAATTGGGAATGCTAGCTTGGCCCGATTCTGCCATTTTTGCAAACTCTTTTCCATTAATATCTCCATACATGTGATAGATGGCGCCCAGATTCAGGTATTTTTCATCTCCCAGCGGCTGCGCATAAAAAATACTCGCCTTGAAGGTGACGTCGCTGAACGTCAGTCGTTCGTAATATTCCGAAGAAATACCGATTCCATTCATGGCCGTATCCAATAGATCCAATTGGTTGGTACGGATTGTCGATCCAAAGGTGTAAGCACCTTCCAAGCCCAGGCTTAGGCTCTTGTACACCTGAAAGCCGCCCTGCAGGTAGACCTGACTCAACCCTCCCCTGCCTTCGATAATGTTCTGCGCCACCAAATCCGTATTGGTAACTGGAGAATTGACTGTAATGTTATAATCAACCCCGGTTAACTGGTTCAATCCCAGACCCATGGTAAACTTTCGGGGGATCACGGGAAAAGACATGGCTACATAACTGAGGCCCCCGCCGTCCAATTGTTCGGAGCTGGATTCGGTGGCCGCAGACATTTGGTTGTAGTTCAATGCGGCCTGAAAACTATAGGCCGTGTTTTTTACCGAAATCGCGGGATTGACATGATTGACGCTGTAACTATTGCCAAAGCTAATTCCCATGCCCCCCATTCCCTGGTTTTGGGTCAGTCCGGAATTATTAAAAACCCCTACTCCCAGTGAACTGTAGGTAGAGGAGGAAAATTGTGCAAAACTGGTATGGTGAATGACCGCAAATCCCAGGAAAAATCCCAGGCTGGTCACAAGTAGTTTAGTTCTCGACATTGTATGTTAAAATTCTGTCCAATCCGTATAGAACCAAATTGGGGATTACAAATATGTGGTCTTTTGTTAAGCTTTCAAAGATTTCAGCATCTCCACCACAAATAAAGACCTTTACTTTGCCATAGCTCGCAGTAAACAGGCGGATGTACTCGTGTATTTCTCCCAGTACGCCGTGATAAATTCCGGACTTCATGCAAGTGCGTGTGTCCCTTCCTAAAAAGAAAGGAACCTCCTGTATCGGTTCCACCAGTGGAAGTCTCGCCGTAAATGCATGCATGGCCCTGGCCCGCAGTCCCATGCCGGGTGAAATCGCTCCCCCCTGGAAATTGTCGGAACCATCCATAAAATCGTAGGTGATGCAGGTGCCAAGGTCTATGCACAAGACCGCTCCGTCTGCTACGAATGCCCGTGCACCAATCACCGCTGCCAGCCGATCCAGCCCCAAGGTGTTGGGCGAGCGGTAATGGTTTTGTATAGGCAAGGGGGTCTCTTTGTCAAAAAACAAAAACGGAAAGTCAATTTTTTCCCTCAGGTCTTCCTCTGTCCAGTTTACGGACGCAATGAGTACCCTGTCACCTGCCGCGGGTTGCAACATGTCTGCCAGTGCTTCGTATCCGGTAACCGTAGCCGAATCTAGCAGTTGCCCCTGCATGAAGATCCCAGCTTTAATTCTGGTATTCCCGATATCTATCACCCAATTTCGTCTGTCTGGCATTGTCGCATTCCATAAACCCGTTCAAAATTAGTCATTTTACTTTGGAGGGGGATCGGCTACCTATTATTTTTATCTTTGGTAAGCGGTTTTTAACAAACTTTAACCCATGATCAACAACGACAGGTATAAGCTAATCGGGCTCATGTCCGGCACGTCGGGTGACGGGCTGGACCTGGCCTTCTGCTCCTACGAAAAAAACAAGCAATGGGAGTTTGAGATCATACAAGCGGCCACCATCCCCTTTCCGGAGAAGCTGGGGCAATCGCTCCAATCTGCCCATTTGCTGGATGCAGAATCCCTGGAATTCCTTGATATCGCATTTGGAACCTGGATGGGACAGGTAGTCAGGGATTTTTGCACGAGGAATGCCTTTCAACCTGATGCCATTGCCTCCCATGGCCATACGGTATTTCACCGGCCCGAGAGGGGCATGACGCGCCAAATCGGTAATGGACAGGCCCTATGCGAAGCCTCCGGGCTTCCCGTAATCAATGACTTTCGCATACTGGACGTGGTATTGGGTGGGCAGGGCGCTCCCCTCGTTCCTATTGGCGATGCCTTGCTTTTTCCGGACTTCGACTTTGCCTTAAACCTGGGAGGAATCGCCAATATATCGATGCATACGGGAGGCCAGCGGATTGCTTTTGATACCTGTCCCTTTAATTTGCTATTGAATCATTTTTCCAGGAAAGTAGGCAACACGTTTGACGCCGGTGGAAACCTGGCTCGTGAGGGAATGGTCATTCCAGAATTGCTCGCCGACCTGGGCCAACTTCCCTATTATTCTCTTTCGGGAGCGAAATCACTTGGGAGGGAGCATATTGAAGCAGATTTTATTCCCTTACTCGAAAAAGGTACCCATGCGATCCCGGATGTACTGGCTACGCTAATCGAACATTTCGCCGATAACATCGCCGGTGTCATCCAGCATCAGGAAAATCCGGGAACAAACAAAAAACAGCTACTGATCACGGGAGGAGGTGCGTATAACGTATTTTTTATCGAAAAACTTTCCGAAAAAATCGGAACATATGCAAACCTGACGCTTCCCGAAAACGAAATCATCGATTTTAAAGAGGCCTTGGTGTTCGGGTTTTTAGGCGTCTTACGGCTACGCGGCGAAACCAACTGCCTGGCATCCGTGACCGGTGCTTCCCGGGATTCCTGCGGTGGCACCGTTTTTGGGCTTTTCCCCTAAATTGAAATCAAACCAAGATAATGAGAGAACTACTAAAAAAATTTGAAAACCGTCAACCGGAAATAGTTTTTGAATGGAGCGACAGCGAAACGGAAGCAGAAGGGTGGCTGGTCATTGATTCGCTTAGAGGCGGAGCAGCCGGTGGGGATACCCGAATGAAAAAGGGGCTGGAAAAAAAAGATGTGATCCAGCTGGCCAAAAATACCGCTATCAAATATACCATCTCCGGACCTCCGATTGGGGGGGCGAAAGCAGGTATTAATTTTGATCCGGAGGACCCCCGAAAAGAAGGTGTACTCAAAAGGTGGTTTCACGTGGTCTCCCCCATTCTCAAAAGCTACTTCGGTACCGGGGCCGGTATCCACATCAGCGAAAGCAAGGAACTGATTCCCCTGACCGAAAACCACGGCCTTTGGCATCCACAAGAAGGGATTGTCACCGGCCATTTTACACCCGAAGGGCCAAAGAAAATTCGAAAGATCGGACAACTTAGGCAGGGCTTGTCCAAAATCATCGAAAACCCGGACTATTTCCCCCCGGGTTCGGCCAAGTACCGGGTAAGCGATATGATCACCGGATTCGGACTGGCGGCTGCTGTCCTGCACTACTACCAGCTGTGGGGAGGATCCGCCACCGGAAAAAAAGCAATGATACAGGGCTGGGGCAATGTGGGGGCAGCGGCCGCCTACTTCCTAGCCAAAGAAGGCGTACAGGTGGTCGGTATTTTATCCCTGGAGGGTGCCATCATTGACCCGGATGGGTTGGATGAAGCAGCCATAACGAAATTGTTTTTGTCAAAAGAAAAAAACAAACTGGTGAGCACCAAACGAATCCCTTTCGAGGAAGGGAACGAAAAATTCTGGAATCTCTCCGCTGACATTTTCATTCCTGCCGCTAAATCCCGTCTGGTAGACAAAGCCAAATTAGAAAAATTGATGGCTGGAGGCCTGACCTTGATCGCTAGCGGGGCAAATTTTCCTTTTGCCGAAAACGACATTTTTATGGGACCTATCAGTACCCTCGCTGACGAAAAAATATCCCTCATCCCGGACTTTATCTCAAACGTGGGCATTTCCCGATTGGCGGCTTACCTCATGTCTGACCGCGTCCTACTTACCGATGAAGCCTTGTTTGGCGACGTCAGCAAAACCATTCACAAAGCCTTAAAACAATGCCATCAAGCACAGGGCAGTCCAAATAAAATCGCCCAAACGGCTTTGGAAATCGCCCTTCAACAGCTTGGTTAAGGGTTTACCGGGATTTATGCGGTCAAAAATATCCACTATTTTTGACCGCTCCCATTAATTTATTTGGTTCCTACACCACAAAATAACTAGTTTAGAGGAATTTATTGCAACCGACCGATTTTCCAAGAGCCTTGGAAATGCTTTACTTAATCATTCTTTGACCAATAATTTGACGTGAATGAAGAACTATTTCGCTTCATGGTTCCTGCTATTTGGATTTCTTTTCCTGATTTCAAACCAAGTACAAGCCCGTTCTATTTCCCCATCTGAATCGATTGCATTGGCCGACCAACAAACCGAGGCGCCGCAATCTCCCATTACCGATTCGGTACATCCGGCCGAACCGGAACACGAAGCAGCGCATGGACATGCCCCGGCATGGTTGGTAATTCCCTTTGTAGCCCTGCTTCTCATGATTGCAACCGGACCCTTGTTTTACGAACATTTCTGGCACCATAATTATCCAAAAATTGCTGTCAGTCTGGCAGCCACCGTCGTCCTTTATTACCTCTTTGTCTTACACAACGTTCACAACCCGGTGCACGCCCTTGCTGAGTACGTACAATTCATTGCATTGCTCGCTTCCTTGTTTATTGCCTCCGGAGGCATCCTCATCGAAGTTGATAAGAAATCAACGGCTTTGGCAAATGTCACCTTGCTGGTAGTTGGTGCAGTTATTTCCAACCTGATCGGTACCACTGGAGCCTCCATGTTGCTGATTCGTCCGTTCATACGCCTGAATAAAGACAACATCCAACCGTACCACATCATCTTCTTTATATTTATGGTGAGTAATATTGGCGGGTCGCTCACACCAATCGGAGATCCACCGCTCTTCCTAGGTTTCCTGAAAGGGGTGCCTTTTTTCTGGACCCTGACCCATAACTGGCCCGCATGGGTACTCGCCCTTACCATTCTGGCAATTCTATTTTACCTGATTGACCGACGATTTGGCGGAACGAAAGGGACGGCTGAGCTCGATGAGGAAGTAAGTTATTCCAACAAAATATCGCTTTCAGGAACCAAAAATTTTCTGTGGCTATTGGTCATCATCATTTCGGTCTTCCTGGATCCAAACGTCTTGGATTGGGTGCCTGCGATTCATTACGACGGGCAGAAATTCAGTTTTATCAGGGAATCTATCATGTTTGCAGTGGCCTATTTATCCTTTAGATTTGCGGACAAAAAAGCCTTGACCGGGAATGAGTTTAATTTTGAGCCCATACGGGAAGTGGCATTTATCTTCATCGGTATCTTCGGGACGATGATGCCGGCGCTGGAACTGGTGGGTACCTTCGCGCAATCTGAGGAAGGAGCCGCCATGATTACCTACAATAGCCTGTATTGGGGCACCGGGCTGCTTTCCGGATTCCTGGATAATGCACCCACCTACCTGAATTTTCTTGCCGCGGCCATGGCCTCCCAGGGAGCCGATATCAACGTGATACAACAGGTAAAGGACTTTGCTTTAAATAACTACCTGGATTCGTCTTTTGAATTGATGGCCATCTCCATCGCATCGGTTTTCTTCGGCGCCATGACGTACATAGGCAATGGTCCCAATTTCATGGTCAAATCCATCGCTGAACAAAGCGGAATAAAAATGCCCTCCTTTTTTGGGTATATTTTGCGATTTTCCATTCCCATCTTGCTACCGATCTTATTTATCACCTGGCTGGTCTTTTTCGCCTTTGCCGGGTAACCTACGCGCCGAACACCAGGCAACGTAAAGACCTGTAAAACCTATGGGATACTTTTTCCCAATTGAATGGATCAGAGAGCTACCGAGCCCTATACGCTGCGATCTCCTCCATAAAACCAAACGGTGCAACCCCTACGTGAGGAGCTGCACCGTTTGTTCGCTGACAGTTCCGGGCGTTGCTTACTTGCTCACAGACGCACGTACTTCCAGACGGGTGGGTCCCATGAACCAGACCTTTTGGTTTCCCTTGAGCTGGTATTCGACCAGGTCTTCGTTATCATCCAAAAATAAGACACCATTCACTTCCGATTGGTAAAATAAATTACTCGTCACTGTCTCTATGCGAATCGCTTCGATCCGCTCCCCATGCTTTTGTACAAGGATTTGCTGTACGGTTCCTTTTTCTCCGGGCTTGAGGGCATGAATCAATCGTCCGTCTTCCTCGGTAGTTTCGTAAGACGTGGCCAGTGCCGCCTTGTTGATATCGGCCTGAAAAAAAAAGTCCAGTTCCTTTCGCCAGGCTTCCTCGTCCGGTTCAAACCGAGCTTCCTCGACTTCCTCGTTGAAGCGAATGGTCTTAGACACGGCGGCTCCCGCGCGTTGGGCGATCTTCTCTTCCAGGAAATCGGACACCGGAAAATACCGATCAATTTGCGTCGGATTGGCGAATGGTGCATCCGCATCCTCCTTGCACGAAAACAAGACCGGTGCCGCGAGTGCCAGTATCAAAAACCTGCGGAATAGGGGGTTCATGAATGGTCCTTCAGGAGAATGGTTCCGGTCATTTCCTGTGGCGGCTCCAACCCGATCAGCTTCAAAATCGTGGGCGCCAGGTCTCCCAACTTACCATCCATTACTTCCAGACGGTCGTTTTTGTCTACCATGATGCAGGGAACCAAATTGGTGGTGTGTGCCGTGTTTGGGGTTCCATCCGGGTTCACCATGCAATCGCTGTTGCCGTGATCGGCGATGACAATCACCGTGTAATCATTTTCCAGCGCCGTTTCAATGACCGAAGCGGCACATTCATCCACCGCCTCACAGGCTTTTACCGCCGCATCAAAAACACCGGTGTGCCCCACCATATCCGCGTTTGCAAAATTCAGGCAAATAAAATCCGCTTCCCTCTTCGGTAACTCCTGATTTATTTTCTTTGCAATTTCGTAGGCAGACATCTCTGGCTGCAAATCGTAGGTGGCTACTTTGGGTGAGTTGCAGAGAATCCTGCTTTCTCCTTCAAACGCCTTCTCTCTGCCTCCAGAAAAGAAAAAAGTCACATGGGGGTATTTTTCCGTTTCAGCGATGCGTATTTGTTTTTTGTGGTGCTGTTCCAATACCGCCCCCAAGGTATTACTCAAGTTGTCTTTTTCAAAAACCACCGGAATACCCTCAAAATTTTCATCATACAGGGTGAAGGTGATGTAATTCAACGCTAACTTTTTCATGTTGTAATCCGGGAAATCCTTCTGTGTGAGCACCTCCGTAATTTCCCTTCCCCGATCTGTTCGAAAATTAAAACAAATGACCGTATCTCCTTCCTCAATCGTCGCCAATGGCTTACCGGTTTCGTCTACCTGAATAATTGGGCGAATGAATTCGTCCGTGACACCATTGGCATAGGATTTCCGGATGGCAGAAAGCATGTCTTTTGATTTTTCTCCCTCACCGTGCACCATGGCATCGTAGGCTAGTTTCACGCGCTCCCAGCGTTTGTCCCGATCCATTGCATAATACCTCCCGACGATGGAAGCGATTTTACCCACCGATCCTTCGCAATGGATTTTGAGATCCTCCAAAAAACGAAGTCCACTCTTCGGGTCGGTATCCCGTCCATCGGTGAATGCATGGATAAAAACATCCTCCATGCCATTGTCCCGGGCCGCGTCACACAAGCCCTTCAAATGGAAAATGTGTGCGTGAACCCCTCCGTCTGACACCAGTCCAACCAAATGCACCTTTTTACCGTTGACTTTTGCATCGTCAAAAGCAGCCTTAAGCACGGGGTCCCTGGATAATGCCCCTTCCTGAACCGCTTTATTTATTTTTACCAAATCCTGGTACACGACCCTTCCGGCACCTATATTCATGTGACCCACTTCCGAGTTGCCCATTTGTCCCTCCGGTAGCCCTACGGCCAGGCCGGACGCATCTAGCCGCGAATGGGGATACTTCTCATACAAACTATCGATAAACGGGGTCTTGGCTTTATCAATCGCAGAAACTTCTGGGTTGGGAGCAATTCCCCACCCATCCAGGATCATTAATAAAACTTTCTTATTCATGTTTTTTTTTATTGGTTATACGCAAACAAAAATTCCGGAGGCTCCCAGAGCCCGTGACCCGGCTGTTCCTCCTGAAGGGATACATCTTGAGGCATCATTCACTGCCTCGCAAATATAAGATAATTAAAGATAGGGCTCAGCAAATTATCCAATAATCTCCCCTGCGTATCCCCAGGTCCTTGTAACTACCTTACCTGCTTCCGCCGCTACCCTAGATTTTGGCCTGGATTTTGTGGCGGGAAAAATCATGTTTTGTTTGATCCCCAAATTCATTGCGATTGGCTTTTTCGTTTGTTGGTTACCAATGCTTACCCTCGCTCAGGAGCAGGAAAATGACCTTGCATTTGCCATGCAACGGGGCTCCATCCAGGAAATCTCGAAATACCTGGACGATCGGGTGGAAATTAGCTTTGATAACACCAAACGCGACTTCTCCAGAAATCAGGCAGAGATTGTACTGAGAGACTTTTTTAAAAACCAACCCTCGGAGGGATTTGAGTTGCAGCAAAAAGGGCAAACCAGCACAAGCCTTTCTTACCTGATCGGCACGTATCGTTCCAGTAGGGGTGATTTTCGCGTGCTGATCCGCCACAAGAAAAGGGACGAGCATTCCTTCCTTATTTACAGCATGGATTTTATCCGGCACTAATTTAGCCCTGCCTGTTTCAAAATATTTCTTACTTTTGACGTACCATGCAGGAATACCTAACGAAAGAGCGATTAACCAGTTTCATACAGGCGGCATTTCAGGAGGATGTGGGCGAGGGAGATCACTCCACGCTAGCCGCAGTCCCGGCCGATCAGCCTGGCAAAGCCCAGTTACTTATCAAAGAACCGGGGGTCATCGCAGGTCTTGAACTGGCGAAAATGATCTTTCATTTTCACGATCCCGAATTACAGGTCGAAACCCAGGTAGCGGACGGACAAACAGTTGGGCCCGGACAAATCGGATTTTGGGTAACTGGAAAGGCTGCTTCCATCCTCACCACCGAACGATTGGTTTTGAATTGCATGCAACGCATGAGTGGAATTGCAACCAAAACCAAAGCAATGCATGCCCTGATTCAGCATACCAACGCGCGGCTACTGGATACCCGGAAAACCACACCCAATTTTCGCATGTTGGAAAAATGGGCCGTTTCAATAGGAGGAGGAAAAAATCACCGATTTGCCCTGTACGACATGATCATGCTAAAGGATAACCACATCGACTTTGCGGGTGGCATATCCCGGGCGATAACTGCTGCGAAAACCTACCTGCAACGCGAGGAACTGAACCTAAAAATTGAAATCGAAACCCGCAGTCTCGACGAGGTCAGGGAAGTCATGCGCGTAGGAGGGGTGGACATCATCATGCTTGACAACATGGACGTCCCAACCATGAAAGAGGCGGTACGCATGATTGGTGGTCGCTACGAGACGGAAGCCTCGGGCGGTATCGATGAGCAACGTATTGTACCTATTGCCGAATCCGGCGTTGATTATATTTCGGTTGGAGCACTCACCCACCACGTGAAAAGCCTGGATATTAGTTTGAAGGCCGTACGGTCTCCGCAGCAAATTGCAGACTAACCAAATTGGCATAGTGCCCGCCTTCCCTGGCAGCGAGCTGTTCGTGGTTACCTTCTTCGATAATTTTTCCGTCTTTTAACACGTAAATCCGATCCACTTTACGAATGGTGGCCAGTCGGTGGGCAATGATGATGGTGGTACGCCCCTGCATCAACTGGTCCAGCGCCTCCTGCACCAATGCCTCCGAAGCTGCATCCAACGAGGAAGTGGCTTCGTCCAAAATCAGAATGGCAGGGTCTTTCAGGATGGCCCTGGCAATAGCGATACGCTGGCGTTGGCCGCCGGATAACTTTATGCCGCGCTCACCCACCAAGGTATCCAACCCATCCGGAAAACTTTCAATGAACTCCCAGGCATTTGCCTGCCGGGCGGCCTGGACGAGTTCCTGCTCGCTTGCATCGGGTTTGGCGTACAGGATGTTTTCGCGAATGGTCCCTCCAAACAACAATACTTCCTGAGGTACAATCCCAATATTCTTTCGCAGCTGTTGCGGATCCCAATCCCGGATGGATTCACCATCCAGCAAAATATCCCCCGTCCCTACCGAGTAAAATTTGAGCAATAATTGGATTACGGTTGATTTGCCTGCCCCGCTATGCCCTGCCAGGGCCACTTTTTCCCCCGGAGCGATCTCCATGCTAAAGCCATCCAACACCCGGTATTCCGGGCGCGTTGGGTAATGAAAAACTACTTCCTCAAAGGAAATGGAACCCGAGAGAACGGTATCTTTTCTTACCGGGATCGCTACTTCCGCTGCCTCTTCGAGAATCTCCAGCACCCGCTCAGATGAGCCGATGGCCTTCTGAACCTGCCCGTAAATATCCCCCAAACCAGCGATGGAGCCCCCGATGAAGGTTGTGTACAAAACAAAGGAAACCAGGTCGCCAATACTCATTTCACCAGCGCTCACCAGTGTGGCCCCGTACCAGATGACGGCCACAATCCCGCCGAAAAGCGCAAAAATGATAAAGGAGATAAATGCGCCCCGAAACCCAGCCGCCTTCAGCGCGACGCCAACTACCCGATCCAGCCGGCTTCGGTAGCGGTTGGATTCGTAGACCTCTCCGGTAAAGGATTTTACGGTAACGATGGATTGCAACGTCTCTTCGACCACCACATTGGCCCCTGCCAATTCGTCCTGCGTCTTTTTCGAAAGCCTTCGAATGAACCTACCGAATACCATCGCAATGATCACCAGCACCGGAATAGTGGCCAGCATAAATAGGGTAAGCCTGGGAGTGGTATAGATTAGAAAGCCAATACCCACCAGTAAGGTGATCACCTGACGAAGCAATTCCGCCAGGGTGATGGAAAAGGTATCCTGTAGCATGCTTACATCGGCAGTGATCCGGCTAATCAACTCCCCGGTGCGGCGTTTGTCAAAAAAGGTCATGGGCAATCGAACCAGGCGGTCGTATAGTGCTACCCGTATGTCTCGCATGGATCGTTCACTTACTTGTGCAAACAACCAAACCCTGAAAAATGAGAAAATACTCTGCACCAACAAAATACCAAGCAGTATGTAGGCAATACCATCGATATCGTTTACAATCCATTCCTTCCCCGAGGCAGCATCAATCAATTTACCCGCAACAAAGGGAAAGGTGAGAAGCATGAGACTGGAGAACAAAAGAAACAGCATCCCCAGCAAAAAAGGACCTTTGTACGGAAGAGCAAACCGGAAAATACCGGAGAGCTTTTCAAGGTTCTTCTTATTCAGTTTTCTTTTTTCGCTTTTATCTAATGGTAAACCTCGTTGCTTGGCCATTTATTCCGATTAATTCAAAATCCTTGCAAGTTAATTTTTTTTCCCTGTAAACAGTTTTCCTAACCTTCGGAGAAACTGCTTTTCTTTTTCCCAAAAGAAAGAAAATTGCCCAAAGATGAATCCATAAAAAAGCAAAAAAACCTGATACAACGGGAGTACCAGCAATAGATATAGCAGGGTTTTGTAGAAACCCCCACTGCTGGTATCCACACCAAGAAAAGAAAAAATGGGTTTTTTGACAAATAATATAGTAAATCCCGTGCAGGCAAAAACAACCAATACCAAGACAACCTGCCACAAACTGGCGAGCTTCCATTTGGATTTAAGCCTTTCCAGGAAATTGGGCGATTTTCTGTGGGACCTTTCGCTCATCTAATCAAAATCAAAAAGCCCCTCGTTTAGACGTTTCAGGGCTTGTTCCTTGTGTTTTCCGTCTATGAGAATGGACACATTGTGCTTGCTTCCCCCGTAGGAAACCATGCGCAATGGAAACTGTTCCAAACTATCCATGATTTTTTGCAGCACACCGGTTTCTTCCATAATGGCATTGCCCACGATACAAATGATGGATAGGTGATGATCTACCTCCACTTTCCCCAGCTTTTGCAGCTCGGCGGTAATTTCCTTGAGATGGGATACATCATCCAAGGTCAGGGATATTGCCACTTCCGAGGTGGTAATCATGTCGATGGAGGTTCGGTATTTTTCGAAGATCTCAAACACTTTTCGAAGGAAACCATACGCAAGCAACATCCGACTGGATTTGATCTTTACAGCGGTAATGCCGTCTTTGGCAGCGATGGCTTTTACGCCCACGGTTCCTTCTCCCGTTCCCGTGATGCGTGTACCGGCAGCCTCGGGAGCCATGGTATTTAGCAGTTTTACCGGCACGTTGTGGAGCTGTGCCGGCCAAATAGAGGCAGGATGCAAGATTTTCGCCCCAAAATAAGCCAGCTCTGCCGCTTCGTCAAAGGAAAGGTGTGCGATCGGTCTGGTCTGCTCCACGATCCTGGGATCGTTGTTGTGCATGCCATCGATATCCGTCCAAATCTCCACCGCCGTAGCGTCTACCGCCGCCCCGATCAAAGACGCCGAATAATCGCTGCCCCCTCGTTTCAGGTTATCCACTTCGTTTCGGTGGTTCTTGCAAATATACCCTTGCGTTACAAAAATACTGTCTTCCGGATACCTGGCCAAAATAGATGCCAGCCGTTCCCTAATCCGGGGCAATTCCGGCTCGTCGTTTTCATCGATACTCATAAATTCCAGCGCAGGTAAAAACACCGCCGGAATCTCCAGCTCCTGTAGCAAGGTATAAAACAATTTGGTGGACAATAGTTCGCCCTGGGCCAAAATGTCTTTGTTGATGGCCTCGTTGAAAGAAATTTTCAAGATGATCGTCAAAAATTCAAAATGTTCCTTAATGATCTGAACCGCCTTTGAACGCCCAGCCTTGGAGGTCAGCAGCTCCAAATAAAAATTCGTGTAATGCTCCTGAAGTTCGTCGATTTTTTGTTTTGCTTTGTCCTTTTTTCCGTCTGCCAACGCTTCACCTATACTAACCAGAGCATTGGTGGTACCGGACAAGGCCGACAAGACCACGATCTTTCTTTCCTCGTCCGAAGTAATCAAGTCTTTTACCTGGTGCATTCGTTCCGGCCTCCCTACAGAAGTGCCGCCAAATTTCATGATTTTCATGCGTATTGCAGTTTATTAAATGAATGAATTGCCAGAAATGCCGCTAAAATCCGAGCATTTTTATAGCCGTTATGGCGGCTTCATCTCCCTTGTTACCGTGCTTGCCACCCGCCCGGTCCAGGGCCTGCTGCTGGGTATCCGGGGTCAATACCCCAAAAATCACCGGCTTATCAAAGGTCAAGCCCACCTGCGTTATGCCCTGTGCAACAGCATTGCAAATAAACTCAAAATGTCTGGTTTCTCCCTGAATCACACATCCCAGGCATATCACTGCGTCAATGTCTTCCTGTTTGGCCATCCACTGGGCCCCCAGGGGCAATTCGAATGATCCGGGGACGTTTTTCCGAACGATGTGTTCCCGCCTGGCCCCATGGCGAAGCAGTGTCTCCAAAGCCCCGCTATACAGGGATTCGGTTATTTCATCATTCCATTCGGAGACCAGTAGGGCAAATTTTTTATCCCGAATATCCCCGATATTTCCTTCGGAATGCTGACTGAGATTTTTTAACGATGTAGCCATGATTTCCAGTGTTTATATAAAAAAAGAGTAAAACCTTCCTGGCCTTACTCTCCCTGATGCTAGATAGATCGCCTATCAGTTAGAAGCCAGGCCTTCTAGCCTCGCTTTGTGTTTACGGGCCTCTGTATACTCGTATGCGTCACTGTAGTTGCTTTCTATTTCGCCATAGGTTTCTATCGCCGCCTGAAGGTTCCCGTCTTCCTCGTAGGCAATAGCCAGTTTGGACAGGTACCTTGGCGTGAAAAATTTATTCTCCTTGTAGTTAGCGGCATTTTTATAATACCGTATCGCTTCCGAAATAGTGCCCAATTCCATGTAGGCATCGCCGATCAAGGAATAGGCACGGGCCTGTACCAGAAAATCATCCGAAGAGAATTTTTTCAAATGGTCGGCAGCCGACTCGTATTCACCCTGAGAAAGGTAGATGGATCCTACGTAAAAATGCGCCAGGTTAGAAGCTGCAGTTCCTCCATATTCATCGATTATCTCCAAAAAACCGGGCTGCACCCCATCGCCGTTCAATGCGAAATCCACACTATCCTGCTCGAAATAATAGACAGCCTGGAACATTTCTCCCTGGGCTTTTTCGTTTTGATTGGCTTTATGAATCTGAAAACCAACAATACCGGCAATGATAAGAATCATCAGGCCGATAACGCCACCTACCAAACGGGTGTTTTGTTTTAAAAACGCTTCGCCTCTTCCAAGACGGGTAGCAATCGCTTCCGGGTTTTCCAGAAGCTCGTTGGATGTATCAGGTGCTGCCTTTCCCTTTTTGGTCTTTTGCTTCGCCATCATTTTAAATTTTGAGTGGCAAATATAGATGATGTTTTAATGAATAACAAAAGTATTCTGTTTTGTGCCCCAAAAAAGGATTTCCCTGTCACAACCAAACAGAAAGTCAGTCTCTTGCTCTCCAATTTGCTCTTCCATAGCACTTATCCACCCAAAGGAAAGTGCGCAGAAGTAGCGCCCTTCCGGGTACCTCCGAACCCGCCCTGTTCGGGAGGTCCGGAGATACGGTGGTTCAGCTTTTCCAGGGACCGGTAATGGCCACGGTAATTCCAGGCCCTTGTATGTTGACAAAATAGGTCTTGCCCGAGGGAGAAAATACGCCGCCGGCGAGTTCGGATGCATACCCCACGTTTTCTGCCAGGTGGTACAACGCTCCCTCCGGCGTGATCCCGACCAGAAAGGGATGCTTGTGGTCCTCACAAAGAATCACATCCCCCCAGGGAGCGACGGCCAGATTGTCGCAGTTTTTCAGAATCTCCCGGTCGTTTGGCTCCGCAAACAGACTGAGTTCGCCGGGGGCATTTTGCTCTTCCGGCCTACCTTCAAACTCGCTGGGGGTATACCGAAACACCTGTCCAGCACCAATTTTTCCTCCGTTGGTACAGGCAAAATATACTTCTTTATCGCCCCACCAGATGCCTTCGCCCCTGGCAAAAACGGCCGCTCCTTTTTCAAAACCCTGAAAACGCAGATCGTCATCCGGAGATGTAACATTCTCCAGGTCTATCCAACGCACTTTATGGCCCTTCATCATTGGAAATACCGGGCCTTCGCTGTCTTCCCAATTGCGGGTATCCCGGCTTTTCTCGCCCAGGATTGCCAGCGCCTGCAGCTTTCCGCCCTGGTGCAGATTGCCAGGGCTATTCGGAACGTAGCGGTAAAAAATCCCGTCACCACGATCTTCCGTCAGGTACACCACCCCCGAAGCCGGATCTACGGCCACCGCCTCGTGGTTAAACCTTCCCATGGCGGTAATGGGTTTCGGTACTGCTCGGTGAATGGTCTCCTGCGCTGGCACCTCGAAGACGTACCCGTGGTCTTTCTCCAGCTTGCCGTCGTATTCTCCCTTTCTAAGCGTACTCTCCTCACAGGTCAGCCAAGATCCCCAGGGAGTGATTCCGCCGGCACAATTTCGAATCGTCCCGGCAAGGCTCAGGTATTGGTGCTCCAATTCTCCACTATGTTCGTTGTAAACGAAGGTAGTGGTCCCGCCCAATGAGGGCAGGATGCCTTTGCCAAAATCGTAAAATTCGGCCGCCGGCAGGGTTCCTATCAATTCGTTATTGGCACCAAAACCGGAATGCTCAAGGGAGTCCGGACTGATTTCGTGATTCCGAACCACGATGGTTCTGCCATTCTTTCCCTGAAAAGCACCCATGCCATCGGCAAGACCTGGCAAATAAAGCCCGTCTGCCATTTTGTCTCCTTTATTACTGATGATTTTATAGGTAAAGCCCTCCGGCAAATTTAGAATCCCTGCAGGATCTTTTTTTAAGGGACCATAGCCCATCGCGGGCTTTAAACCCGGCTTCGCATGCGATAGTCCCGGATTCATAAACTGGTAGAGTCCCATAAAACCGAGGGTGGCCATTCCGGAGTTCCTGATAAATTTTCTTCTTGAGTCGTTGATTGATGGTGTCATAAAAAAAGATTGTTTTTGCATGAAGGAAGTTTCATAGGCTCATTCCATTGAATACGGAAGGAATGTAACCGGCGTATAGGTGCAGTTTATCCAAATTCAAAGAAAATTCCTAACTAAATATGCTGAGCGGCGATTACGAAATTGTGAAGCTTTTTAGTGGTGGCCCGGTAGCCAATCCGGCGGGTACCAGAACAGCCGCATTTTTCAAACGCATTGAGCCTTACCGGTATGAGGGAAGTAGGCAGGTGCAAAAATTTTTCAATTTTTTTTTTTAAAAAAAATCGGCCAAAAACGGCCAAAAAAAGGCAAATTTGCCATTTTCAATTTTTAGACCCTTAAAAATGTATTTTAAATTATCAAAATTGTTTTTTGTTTTAAAAATTTTCTCTACCTTAGCATCATCAAACAGCAACAAAGTCACAAAGCGAGGGGACAAACGAACAGCAACTTATTTTCCTCCAGTTTTGAAAAACCAGGTAACAGCGGGTAGGCTTTGGTAAAATAATATTCTTTAAAATAAAAAAACAGCGTCATGTTAAAGTACACATTCGAAACAGCAGAGCGGGAATTGAAAACATGGGTAGATCCTGAGAATGGTTCCCTTAACATCCAAATTGGAGACGAAACCGTCAACATTCCCCACCAAATCGGAGCGGAAATGATTGGGGTACTCCGCCAAAAACAAACCATCTTTCAGGAAGTCGAACGGAAGAAAAACAGTTCCTGGAGCAAGTTTATGGAGTCCTTGTCTGGCCAAAAAAGCGATCAGGGTAGGTACCATGCATTAAAAGACCAGAAGTACAAGGCCGCGTAACAGCCGCAGCCGGTACACCTTGGGTTACTAATTTCTTTTTTCAAACAATTTTTACTTAAAAAAACAGCGTCATGTTAAAGTACACCTTTGAAACCAATACCCAGGAGTTAAAAACATGGGTAGATCCGAACAACGGCAATCTCAACATTCAAATCGGCGATGAAGTCGTCAACATCCCCCACGAAACGGGAATGGAACTAATTGCCGTGATTCGTCAGAAGCAAGTGATGTTCCGGGAAGTAGACCGCAAACGCCTCAGCTCGTGGAGCAAGTTTATGGAAATGCTATCTGGAGACGATAAAAACAATATCTGGAGTTCTTCTTTGTCGGATAACTAATCCGGTTACAACAATATCTCTTCCCTGCGATTGATGAGGCGAAGGCATGGGGCGAAGCGTGAAGTGGGTACCTGGGTGCAGGAAGGAAGTTTTTTTACCTCGATTTTTGTGAGGATGTGGGAACGAAGCGATTCAATTTTTTGGTCAGGTAGGATATATTTTTTAAAAAAGGTCCAGGTCGGATCGGGCATACTTGCCTGATCCGGCCCGGGAAAAGTTTTTCAGGTAGCTTTTCTGACCACTCGTATTTTTTAAGGCTAATAAAAGCAAAACAGGCAGTGTCCGGTTGGATACTGCCTGTTTTGCTTTCCCATAGCCGAAATTCCCTTACCGCCTGGATATTTTATTCGTTACCAAGAGATTACTGCCATTACTGGAAAATGATCCGATGGATACCTGCCATGATAGGTATCAGTCAGTATTCCGTATTTTTTCACCGTGATGGTTTCGCTCACAAAGATATGATCGATGATTCGTTCGGTACTGGTACTGGTATCAAATCCATTGGTCGTTCCGTTGTTGGCATAAACCATGCCCGCGGCATCAAAGGTATCTTTCATTCCCGGTGCAGCTTTCAGAAGTTTGTAGGCATCTGTCTCCTGACCCACGTTGAAATCCCCTGTAAGTAGTACGGGTATACCGTCCGGGTTAATTGCCTTGATTTTATCCAAAATCAATTGAGCGGATTGGTTTCTTGCCTCCACGCCCCTGTGATCAAAATGCGTATTGAATACGTAAAAGGTCTTTCCCGCCGCTTTATCTTCCATTTTTGCCCAGGTACAGATGCGGGGTAAGGCCGCATCCCACCCTTTATTTGGGTAACTGGTTTCGGGTGCCAGCCAGAAGGTTTCGCTCTGCAGTACACTAAATCGCTCCTTATTGTAAAAAATCGCCGAATATTCTCCCGCCTCTTTGCCATCATCTCTTCCCACACCTACAAAGTCATGGTTGGGCAAGAGACCGGTTAAGTCCATTACCTGACGGTGGAGTCCTTCTTGTATTCCTACAATATCAAATTCGTGAAAGCGAATCAGGTTCGCCACCACGGCCCTTCGGTTTTCCCAAGTGTCCGGCGCATCTCCCGGATTGGCATACCGGATATTAAAGGTAGCAACGGTCGCGGATTCCGCCTGGCCCCAGGAGCAGTTGCTCCAGAGAAGTGCCGCCATGCAGCACAAAACGATTCTTTTCATGTGGATAGGGATTATTTTGTCTTTTACTAGTTAAGCTGATTGAACGCCAAGTTAGGAAATAAACGAAAAAAGCCCCGGTTTTTTCCGGGGCGATTTGTTAGTACGAGCAAACGGGTATTAGCCGTTTTTCTTTTTTTCTGCCTGCTTTTGCTTTTTATCTGCCCTTTTCTCCATCATGTTCTTGGCGGGCTTTTTCTTATCCGTTTTTTTTTCTCCTTTGTCCTTGCTCATGGCTATTGAAAGTTTACGAAAATGTAGTCAGATTTATCGAGAATACCTATACCTATCGGTGAAATAATTTGTGGCCCCGACTTGCCTTACCAACCAGTATTTTCTACGCAACTCGCGGCGAAGTCTTTTCCTGCCTGGATTCTTCTCTAGCTGTCAGGCCACGAAAGCCTCGCATTATTTCAGGTGGGATGAAGACCCGCCGTGTCGTTTTCGCCCATGTCGCCAATGGCTCCGGGGATCGGCGAGCGGTTGTAACTAGGAATATCACAGCCTCCCACCGTACGGTGAATGCTATGGTGGGGAGATTCCAACGCCACCATCGGCTTCTCTCCTTGGTCAAGGTTTTCGTTCCATTCCTGTGCGGACGTGGTATTCGAAAACACCGTATAATTTGGCGCTTGCTGGCAATCTTTGTATTTCTGCACAACGTTAGTCGGTATAACTTGTCCATTTACCGTACTGGAGCTGTTCAGCCAATTCTTGATATTCTCGTTGAGGAGGCGGACGTTTTGTGATGTAGCTGGAAATTGTGCAGGGTGCTTTTCGGTGGCTGCCCGGTCCTCTGCCGCGTCCACCCGGCCGGATAGCGGGTACCGGACCGTTTCGTATCCCGCCCAGCAAAGAAACGCAATGGGGGTTCTCAGGGGACAATCATTTAATTCCTTTCCAGGCTCTTATCAATGCTTCCAGCGGAGCCTTGTTACCTTATTCGTATTTTTTTTTCCGGTTCCCGGAGCAAATGACGGATTTTTACTGTTTTTTTCCTACCCGGAAAATCTTTTATTTTTAATCCAGTATTCAAGTACCAATAGTATTCTTTGTGCAAAATTTTTATTTCTTTATGCATGGTTACTTACATCTATTTTGTTTAGCAACCGGGGAGGGAGGCCGGTTTTGGTCCCTTGCTGCAAGGGCGTATCTTTGCCTGTCAATAGGTAGTTATGAACCAACAGCAAAAAGACAGGAAAGCTTCGCTACTTGCAGCCATCGACCGCTGTGAAAATCCGTACGTTCTTGCCCAGGTAGCGACCCTTCTAAAGCGGGAGGGGATGCTCCAGCCAATTGGAGAACTAGCCACTGTTTTTCCCATGCTGCTACAGCTGGAATCGACTCGGGACTTATCCTTGCAGACCGGACTAAAAAGCGAAAACGTAACCCGCCTTTCCCGCTATCAGAATCTTACTGCTGCACCCTTGTTTCTGATCAGTTTGCTGATGCTGCTGATCACGGCAGCTATCCTGAATAATTTCTCTGTTGACGAAGCGGGTGTCCACCTGAACCCTTTCCTAAGCAAGTTGGCACAGGTATATGGGATTATTTGGCTGCTGTATCTGGTCGACCTGCTGCTGGTTCTCTACCTTTCCTTCCGATCTAAAACCAAAATTGCAGGGGCGGCCTTTATTCCCAAACTGCTGAGTCTGGTGTTTCCCCCCTTGGGGATGAGCCTGCGGCACTATACAGAACCCGACAAGACCTGGTTGCCGGTGTATCATTGGTCTCTATGCAACGAGGGACTGTTGCAACACCTGAAAGAAAAGTTTTCCGTACCGATGATTGTCGTTGCCTTGTTGATCCTACCTGTGCTAATTATCGAGTGGCAATTTTACGAAGAGGTAGAAGCGTTGCTGAAAACCGACCTTTCCTTTGTTCTGGATATGGTGCAAGGCTTTATCTGGCTGGCATTCGCGCTAGAGTTTATGCTGCTCGTTTCCATTACCAATGATAAGTTCGGCTACGTTAAAAAAAATTGGATCGATTTGCTCATCATTGTGTTGCCGTTCATCTCTTTCGTGCGGACCTTGCGGATTTTTAAAGTAGCCCGGCTAACCCATCTGGCCAGGGGATACAAGCTACGAGCACTGGTAATGAAAGCAAGACAGGGGCTAATTGTCACCAGTTTCTTCTTTCGATTGCTGGCAATTAAGCCGGATTTTCAACTGAAAAAACTAAAGAAAAAACTGGACCAAAACCAAGCAGAAAGGGAACGTATCGAAGAGGAACTGGTTCGGTTTGCGCTATGGATCAAGCAAAAAAATCAGCGGTAAGCATTTCTTTCCTAAAAAAACGATCCATTTTGGGTAACTTTGGTTGATTCGCGCCAAAACCACACGTTTCTCATGATCTCCAAAGCCATTCTTAGCATTGCCTGCTATTTCCTGTTGCTTCCACTAGGAGCACAGACGCCCTATTCCATTCCCTCATCGGTAAAAAAAATCCTATTTCTAGGCAATAGCATTACCTACGCTGGCCAATACCTAACCTATGCCGAAACCTACCTCCGATTGATGCATCCGGACAGAGACTGGGAGTTTTTCAACTTGGGTTTGCCCAGTGAAACGGTCGCCGGTTTGTCGGAAAAAGGGCATGCGGGTGGTGCGTTTCCCAGGCCGGATTTGCACCACCGCCTGGATGCCGTGCTGGAGGCGGTTGCACCGGACCTGATTTTCTCCTGTTACGGCATGAACGACGGCATATACCTGCCCTTTGACGAATCCCGTTTTGCAGCCTACAAAGCCGGCCAACAAAAGCTACAAGAAAAAGCCGAGGCGCTGGGAATTTCCATTATCCATCTGACACCCCCCGTCTTCGACCCCTCCAAGGATCCGGCCTATGCGGTGGTCCTGGACATCTATGCTTCCTGGATGGTAAGCCAGCGATACACGGCGGGCTGGAGCGTGATTGATTTGCATTGGCCGATGCGTAAATTTCTGGAAGACCGCAGAGAAGCCGACCCCGACTTTGCCCTGGCCAGGGATGCGATTCATCCCGCTGAACAGGGGCATTGGCTCATGGCCAAAAGCCTGTTGGAAGGAATCGGCGAATCCAGGTACCTGGAAGCGGAGCTGCCCGACAGCGCGTTTGTCGCAATTCCCCATGGCCAGGACTTGCTCCCACTGGTCCGTAAAAAGCAGGAGTTAGCCCGAGATGCATGGCTCACCCACACGGGGCATAAGCGACCCGGCTTACCTGAGGGTCTGCCTCTGGAACAAGCCCTGTCGGAAAGCGAAGCCTTATTGCAGACCATTTCCGACCTATTGGATTAGGTAAGATCGATGGTGAACGTTGTCTTTGGGAGGATTTCACCGAACGGGAACACCTCATAGCCCTCTTTCTTCATTTTTTCTTCGAAGGATTTTTTTGCCAGTGGATCCACCGCCATCAGCAAGCCGCCGCTGGTCTGCGGGTCGGCCACCAAGAGCTGATCTTCGTGCCGTTTAACCTGTATGCCCTGTCCGTAGCTATCCCAGTTTCGGTGCGTACCTCCGGGAATACAGCCAAGTTTGAGGTATTTGTCCACAAAAGGAAAGCGCGGCACCTGCTCCATTACCAACCTTGCGGAGAGGCCCGAGCCTTGACACATTTCGGTGAGGTGCCCGCCCAACCCAAATCCGGTCACGTCTGTCATGGCGTGAACTTCGGACCAGGACGCCACCGTAGCCCCGATGGTGTTGAGCTGCAACATGGCATTTTTGGCCAGTACCAGGTCCGCCGCTTCCGCCAACCCTTTTTTCTCGGCAGTGGTCACCATGCCCACCCCCAGAGGCTTGGTCAGGTACAGGAGGTCCCCTACGTTGGCCCCGTTGTTACGTTTTACCTGGGAACTCGGTATTTTTCCGGTCACTGCCAATCCAAAAATCGGCTCCGGAGCGTCGATACTGTGCCCACCGGCAAGCGGAATCCCGGCGCGGTGGCAAACAGCGCGTCCCCCCTCAAGCACCCGGCTTGCCACAGCAGCCGCCAACTTGTCGATGGGCCATCCCAAAATGGCAATGGCCATCAAGGGTTGGGCGCCCATGGCATAAATATCGCTTAGTGCATTGGTAGCAGCGATGGCACCAAAATCAAACGGGTCATCTACGATGGGCATGAAAAAATCGGTGGTACTTACGATGGCCGTTTGGCCATCCAAATCAAATACCGCCGCATCGTCGCTTTCTTCATTGCCTACCAAGAGCCCGGGAAACTGAACACCGGATGGCTGTTCCTGATGCAACATTTCGGCCAATACCGCCGGAGAGATCTTGCAACCGCATCCTGCTCCATGACTGTATTGCGTTAATTTAATGGGTTCGCTTTCCATAGTTGATTAGTAATTGTGCGGTTTCTTCCAAATTTTCGCCGGTCAGGTAAAATTTTTCAACGACTTTATCCGATTTTTGTTGGATTCCTTTCCGATAGGCCCGGTCGTAATAGTTCAATACGATCGCCGCTGCTTTTCCTAGTTCACCCTCCTCCACACATGCGATCGCCTCGCCGGTATTCGTAACTCCCAGCTTCCTGGCGATACCCCGTATGGCCGTAATTAGCTTGTCTTCCGAAAGCTGACCGTAATCACGAAGCAGCACATCAATCCGTTTTTCGAGGGGAAGCTCCAAGTGGTAATGCGGCGCTAGCTGCATGTTGCGGTACAGCGGCTCTATCAAATGTACCCTCCCGATGGAAAACGACTCGTCTTCGATCCACACAGGCTTTTTGGGATCCAAGGCCAGAAAAGCCTCAAACAGGTCGTTTTGAAATTGCTCGGTGGTAGGTTGTCCCGTACTGAGTTGGTTTCCAAAGCTGGATCCCTGATGATTCGCCAGGGCCTCCAAATCCACTACCTGCTCACCCGTCAGGCGAAGTTGCTTGAGCATGGCGGTTTTCATGGAGCCAGTAGCGCCTGTAAGTACCCGTAAGGGAGGTGGGTCTTCAAAATAGCTCAGCAAGGAGTTCCGGTACGCTTTGTATCCCCCTTTCATGATCCACACGGAAAATCCATACAATTCCAACAGCCAGGCAATGCTTTGGGAACGCATACCTCCCCGCCAACAATGCACCAGAAAATGCTGCGCATCAAAAGCTACAGCCCGTTCGATAAAATCCGCCATTTTCGGCCCGGTGATCCGTAATCCTTCGCTGATGGCTGCCTGTTTTCCCTTTTCCTTATACAGTTTTCCGATGGTTTCCCGCTCCGTGTTTTCAAAAAGTGGAAAACTGACTGCGCCAGGTACATGCCCCTGCTCGTACTCCGCCGGCGAGCGGGTATCCAACACGGGAAATGCCTGCTTGTGCGCTAAAAATTCACGGGCTTCAATTTCTTTCATGGATTCGTAACTACCTCCTCGATGATTTGCTTGTGTGACTGCCGGCAGCAGTCAGTAAATCCATTCCGTGCGATATGCGGGTGTTTCCGCCCCAATCGCTACCCAATATAGGCATTATCAATCGGGCATTGGGATCGCCGGCGCAAAAAAAAACCGACTGAAGGATTCCAATCGGTTTTCATAGGCAGCCGGAATGGGTTAATTTCCCTCTAGAGCATTCGCGCCTGCCACAATTTCAAGAATTTCATTCGTAATGGCAGCCTGCCGGGTTCGGTTATACACCAGCTTCAATTCTTTGAGCAGTTCTGCAGCATTGTCTGTTGCCTTGCTCATGGCCGTCATTCTGGCTCCGTGCTCGGAGGCGTTGCTGTCCAAAATGGCTTTGTAAAACTGAATTTTTAGCGAATTGGGAACCAATTCCTCAATGATATACTCCCGCGAAGGTTCCACGATGTATTCCTGACTGGGCCGCGAATCTCCTTCTTGCCGCTCCAGTTTGCTTATGGGCAAAAACTGCTCCTTTACTACTGCCTGAGTCGCTACGTTTTTAAACTCGTTGTACACAAGCAGCACCTTGTCAAATTTGCCCGCAACAAATGACTTCATCACGTATTCGGCCGCTTCCTTTACCGGATCAAAGGAGACGTCTTCGAACAACTTTGCGTAATCGGCATTCATGGGGAACGACCTCTTTTTAAAATAATCCAAGGCCTTTTTGCCTACCGGCATCAGGGTGATCTCCTTGTCCTTGTGCTCCTCGATAAGGGCCATGGAAGCTTTAAGGATATTGGAATTGAAGGCACCGCACAGGCCTTTATCGGAGGTTATAGCTACGATCAGAAGTTTTGAAACTTCCCGCTCTTCTGCGTACACAATGTCGGTACTCCCTTCGGTACCCGAGGAGATGTTATTCAGAATAGAGGTCAGTTTTTGGGAATAAGGCCTCATTTGAACAATTTTATCCTGAGCCCTCCTCAATTTGGCCGCCGCTACCATTTTCATCGCTTTGGTGATTTGCTGCGTAGAGCTTACCGAATTGATTCGTTCCTTTACTTCTTTGAGATTGGCCATAATTGCTTGCTATCCTTCTTTGTTACAGAATTCCGAAAATTATTTGGCTGCGTATTTTGGTGCCAACTCGTCAACCGCCTTTTTAAGCAATGTGCCCATGGTGTCCATGTCGCCCTTGCTGATAGCCGTGAGTGCTTCGGGATATTGCGCCGTGATGAGGTTGTAGAAATCCTTTTCAAACGCTTTTACCTGATCGACCGGTACGGAATCGAGTAAGCCTTTGGTAGAAGCGAAAATAATGGCCACCTGCAACTCCACCTTTACCGGTGAATACTGACCTTGTTTCAAGATTTCCTGATTCCTTCGTCCCCGCTCAATGGTTCGCTTTGTGGTGGGATCCAGATCCGAACCGAATTTGGAAAATGCTTCCAACTCCCGGAATTGGGCCTGATCCAGTTTTAGCGTACCCGCTACCTTTTTCATCGATTTGATTTGAGCATTACCACCCACACGCGATACCGATATACCCACGTTGATCGCAGGTCGAATACCCGAGTTAAAAAGATTGGTCTCCAAAAATATCTGCCCATCGGTAATGGAAATCACGTTGGTAGGAATGTAGGCAGAAACGTCCCCTGCCTGTGTTTCGATGATAGGAAGGGCCGTCAACGATCCCCCTCCCTTGACGAGCGGTACCAGAGACGGCGGCAAGTCGTTCATTTGACTGGCAATTTTATCGGAGGCGTTGATTTTAGCCGCTCGTTCGAGCAATCTGGAGTGAAGGTAAAAAACGTCCCCAGGATAGGCTTCACGTCCCGGAGGCCGTCGCAACAGCAAGGAAACTTCCCGGTATGCCACTGCCTGCTTGGAAAGGTCATCGTATACCACCAGGGCAGGTCTGCCCGTATCCCGGAAAAACTCCCCAATAGCCGCCCCGGTGAAGGGTGCGAAAAACTGCATTGGAGCAGGATCTGCAGCAGAGGCACTTACAACAACCGTGTAAGGCAAAGCGCCGCCTTTCTCCAGGGCCGCTACCACGTTTGCCACGGTAGAAGCTTTCTGTCCGATTGCCACATAAATACAAAAAACAGGCTCCCCTTTTTCGTAGAATTCTTTTTGGTTCAGTATCGTGTCGATGGCAACGGCTGTTTTACCCGTCTGTCGGTCGCCAATGATCAACTCCCGCTGTCCCCTACCAATAGGAATCATGGCATCGATGGATTTGATACCGGTTTGAAGCGGTTCATTTACGGGTTGCCGGTAGATCACCCCCGGGGCTTTACGCTCCAGCGGCATTTCGTACAACTCGCCTTCCAGGGGGCCTTTTCCGTCAATCGGCGTGCCCAAGGTATCGACCACGCGGCCCAACATGCCTTCTCCTGCTTTGATGGATGCAATTCTTCTGGTTCGCTTGACGGTATCGCCCTCTCTGACAGACTTGGCGTCACCAAATAGTACCGCCCCCACATTGTCCTCTTCCAGGTTAAGCACCATGGCTTTCAAACCATTCTCAAATTCGATCAATTCCCCTGCTTGCGCTTTGGAAAGTCCGTAAATTCGGGCTACCCCGTCACCTACTTGGAGCACGGTCCCAACTTCTTCCAATTCCGCTTGGGTTTTGGCACCAGAAAGTTGTTCTTTCAAAATTGCCGAAACTTCATCAGGTCTTACATCTGCCATTATTGTATAGGATTAGTATTGATTACAGCTTTTATTAATATTTCTTCTCGTACAGGTTTTGGGTAAAACCCAATCGCAGTTGTTGCAGCTTGCTCTTTATCGATTCGTCAAGCTGCCTGTCTTCGATGTTTAAAACAAATCCACCGATCAGATTGGGATCGATTTTTTCTATCAACTCCACCCGGTCCTTACCGGAGTACTCTTTTACAATCGCAATAAAGGAATCCCGCAATGCCTGGTCCAACTGAATGGTAGCAACTACCTCGGCCGTTTGAATACCCATGTGCTGGTTGTACAGGCGGTGAAATCCCCGGGCCATTTCGGGAAGCAGGCTTTCCCTGCCCTTCTTGCTCACTAACTCAAAAAATTTCAGTGTAAGGGGGGCAACGTTTTTACCAAAAAGCGCGCGGATCACGGTCATTTTCTGATCGGAAGTGATGACTGGACTTTTTATAAGGTCAACCAGCTCCGGGCTTTGCCCGGTCGTGTTGAGAACACCCTTCATGTCCTCGTGCACGCTTTCCAATACATTGGTCTCCACTGCCAGTTCCAACAATGATTTTGCGTATCGCGAAGCTACTCTGTATGCTGACATTCCGGAGCGTTTAATTTAATTTTATATCTTTTACAAATTCCTCGACCAACTTCTTCTGCGAAGGCTCGCTGGAAAGATTTTGCCTCATCAGCTTTTCGGCGATGAGGAGCGACATCTCCGCCACCTGAATCTTCACATCTGTCAACGCAGCTTGTTTTTCTGTCTCGATCACCGCCTTGGCCTCTTCGATCATTTTAGCGCCCGCACTGGCCGCTTCACCTTTCGCGTCCTCCATTAATTTTGCTGCATATTCGTTGGCTGATCGAAGAATTTCATCCCGCTCGATACGTGCCTCCTGAAGCAACTTCTCGTTTTCGGCTACCAAATTGGCCATTTCCATTTTGGCCTTTTGCGCCTCGTTGAGGGAGGCTTCTATGGCCCCGTCTCGTTCTTCCAAAGCGGAAAGTATGGGTTTCCAGGCAAACTTTGCCAGCAGCAGAAACAGGATGGCAAAACCAATCGTTTGCCAGACAATCAATCCTAAATCGGGGCTAATCAGATCCATGGTAATTCGTGTTATGCGTGATATTGGGGTTGTTCAATTTTAAGTAAAGGACCGGCCTAATGCCGGTCCTTGTGCCTTTACTAGAAAGTAAGGTTACCATTAAGTGCAATCAGCAGACAAACTACTACCGCAAACAAGGAAACCACTTCAATAAGTGCAGCGATGATCAGCATTGCTGTCTGGATTTTTCCAGCTGCCTCTGGCTGTCGTGCAATGCCTTCCATGGCTTGTCCACCGATTCTACCAATACCCAGACCTGCGCCTATCGCAACAATTCCGGCACCGATACCAGCACCCATGAGTGCAAAACCGGCAGTCAATAATAATGAAGTCAACATACTCGTTTTTTATTTAAATTAAATTGAACAAAGAAATTTCTAATTAATGATCGTGTCCGTGGTCTGCAACGGCTGCTCCGATATACATGGCCGAGAACAAGGTAAATACATATGCCTGAATGGTTGCCACCAACAGCTCGATTACATTGATAAAGACCACCATCAAGGTAGAGGCAACGCCCACTGCATAGGATTCAAAGACAAATATCAACCCAATAAAACTCAATATCACGATGTGCCCCGCAGTAATGGCTACAAACAATCGGACAGTAAGGGCAAAGGGTTTGGTAAATAAACCGATAATTTCTACCGGTACGATGATGAGCAATAACGGAAGCGGAACGCCAGGCGTGGCCACTACGTGCTTCCAATAGGCCCGGTTTCCGTTTAAATTGGTGACGAAAAACGTAATCATCGCCAGGGTAACCGTGACGGCGATATTACCGGTGAGGTTTGCCGCTCCGGGAAGCAATCCCAGAAGGTTTCCTATCCAAATAAAGAAAAACAGTGATAGCAGGTAAGGCGTAAACTTTTTATACCTGGGCCCGATGTTTGGTAGGGCGATTTCGTCCCGTACGAAAATCACAATGGGCTCCACAAAGGAGGCAATCCCTCTCGGAGGGCTGTTTGGGTGTTTTTTGTAATGACTGGATGCCCCGAGCATCAGGTACAGCGTAACCCCTATCACCAAAAATAGCATGGCTACGTTTTTAGTGATGCTCAGGTCGATGAAACTTCTGCTTTCATCAACTACCTGCAACTTGTCGTGATCGTCGATGTAATAACCGGCGTGTTCGACACCAAAATGATGCGTGTCCGGGTCCACAAAGGAGGTGGAGGAAAAGAATTCGAAGCCCCTGTCTGCCGAGTAAACGATCACCGGCAACGGCAGGGTGACATGGGTATGACCGATGGTAGCAAAATGCCACTCATGGGAATCCTTGATGTGGTGCATGATGAAACCAGTCTTGTCTTCATCTTCACCGGAGGCCGCCACCGAGGAGCCAGAAAAAGCCAGTAAAACCACTGACACTAAGAAACTTAACCTGATAAATTTGCGGAACATCAAAATATTTTTTATCGCCTATTTCGAATGAAGGCGCAAATTAGTTATTAAGCCGTACATATCAAACAATAAGTACAACAAATAAATTATAAAGAAATCAATTACAAACCAAAGTATATTTTCATCCCCGGGCAATAAAATCAAAAAAACAAAGCCAATACTAAGGAGCAATCGAAGCACCGTGGTGCCCAGAATGACCGAGACTGAATGGAACATTTCGAGCCGCATCAACCGAAGCGCCAGCACCCCCGTAACCCCAGTTAACAGAGCAAAGAAGAGTAAAACGGTCCAGAAATGTCGGTGAAACCAAGGGCCTGGAAAAAAAGCCTGCCCGAGTCCACCAAGTAACCCGAGTAAAAGGGTGAAAACAGTAATTTTGAGGATCCATTGTATCGGGGCAATATGCATGGCTAGACGATCGGAGTGTGGGTTGACGAAGGGCCCTTAGGTATCATCGGATTTGAGGGATTTAAAAAGCTGGTAAAAGGCGATCGCAAGGGAAAGGAAACAACCAATAAGCAGGTACAGCGGAAAAACCATGTCCGTCTTGAGGTCTACCCTATACCCGAGGTAGGTGCCCAGTGCGATGATCGTTCCCATCTGAAAAGCGAGCCCTATGTATTTCAAAAAGCCTCGCGACTCAATTTGAGGAGGCTTGTTTTTTGGGGTTGACATGTTCCCGGTCAATTTTCAACTGATTATTGGTCCCCATGTTACATTTCCCATTAAACTCAGCCCCGTTTTCAATGATGAGTTTCTTTGTGTAGATGTCGCCGATTATCAATGCGGTCTTTTTTAAAAATAAGGATTCTTCGCAATGAATATCCCCATTGACCTGACCTGAAATTTCCACATCGGCCGCCTTAACGTCTCCGTTAACCTTTGCCGATTCGCCGATAATGATCTTTTGCTGGGAATCCAGGGATCCTTCTACGGTCCCCTCCACGCGGATATTTCCCTGTGAACCAATATTTCCGACGATCACCGTTCCGACGGCTACCAAATTGCTGGACGTCACCAGCTCGTTGGTATTTCTTCTATCATCCGTATTTTTTGCCATAATTAGTCAAATGTTATGAATTCCCTGGGATCCAGGGGATTACCCCTGTACCACAATTCCAGATGCAGGTGTTGTCCCGTGCTCTGCTCGCCGGTATTTCCAATGATGGATACGATCTCTCCTCCGCGGATGGGATCGCCTACGGCTTTCAATATTACAGAATTATGTTTGTAAATCGAAATCAATTCATTCGAATGCTGTATCCCAACTACATATCCGGTTTCAAGCGTCCATGTAGCGAGAATGACGGTCCCGTCTGCGATGGCCTTTACCGGCTCGTCCTCTCCAGCCACTACGTCTATTCCAAAATGGTTTCCCGAGGGAGAAAAGCCGTTGGTCACCACGCCTTTTACGGGGGGAAAGAAATAATTATCGGTAAATGTACTGTTGTCTAACCTTCCAAAACCTCCTTCTTCTAGCGGAAGTGATTCAAACTCACGGATGATATCCCGGGTAGCCTCGCTACTTTTGTACAGGTCGATCCCGGATCTATCGGGCTGCTGTTCGCCTTGATTTTCCTCCGGGCTGACTTCTTCGGCAACAGGCTCCGTTTCTCCGGAAAGCACCATTTGGATGTTTCGCACGTACTGGTCCTTGGCCTCCACCTCCACGATCAACGAATCGATGGTCTCGGACAAGGTGTAAATTCTCACCATATTTTCTGTTTCCACGTACATGGGATCAAACCAACGGGCCAGTAGCGTCTTGGACAAAAACAAGGACAACACAAAACAGGTGAGAAATAACAAGGTGAACAATAATCCAACCCGTATCTTCGTAATAGTAAAGGAAGTAATGACCGAAAAGTCCTCCTCCTTCCTGATGACAATCAGAAACTTGGTTTCAATCCAGTCGTTTATTTTCTGTTTTACGCTCAATGGTATCCCTGTTTAATGCATTATCTTTTACAAAAATAGAATTTAATTCCTTTCGTTTAAATTTTTCTTTCAAAAGAACTAATTTGGACCATCAACCAACACGCGACAACTTGTACAACGCATTTATTTCCATACTGACTGCTTTCCTCCTACTTTCAGGTTTGCTGGCCTGTTCCTCTCAAAAGGACACCTTCACCAACCGCCTGTACCATAACACAACGGCCAGGTTCAATGCCTATTATTACGCCAAAGAAAAAATTAAGGAATTGGAGAATAAACTAGCGCAGGAATACCAGGAAGATTTTTCGCAGGTGTTGCCCGTATTTTATCCGATCGATAGCAGCATCATTGAAGCAAATGAGGAGTTGTTGGTCGAGGCCAGAGAAATGGCGTCCAAAGCGGTGGACTGGCATAAAATCAGCAAATGGGTGGATCCTTCCTATTTATTGATCGGACGAGTAGATTATTACCAGGCAAAGTTTGACGAGGCACAAAATACCTTCAAGTACCTGAATGTAAACAGCGCGCAGGACGAGGTACGCCACGAATCGCTGATTCGCTTACTGAAATCGTTCATTGATCTCCGGCAGTTTGAAGACGCGAATTTTGTGGTAGACTACCTTTCCAAAGAACCTTCCATCAGCCGGGAGAACAAAAAGTTGTTGTACACCACGCTGGCCTACTACTACGAAGCCAGGGGCGAGACGGACATGATTGTGCCTTCACTGTTTAAGGCCCTGGAGTTTACCGATGACAAAGCAGAGGCTTCCCGGATCAATTTCATTTTGGGGCAGATGTACCAACTTGCCGGCCTGGATGCCTTCGCCTACGAATACTACCAAAAATCGCTGTCCGGGAGTCCAACCTACGAACGAACCTTTTTTGCCCAATTGTATTCTCAGCAGGTGGCCGAGTTGGAAAAAAGCAAAGACCTGAAGCGTGTACGGGATTATTACGATAACTTGTATGCAGACAACAAAAACGTCGAATTTCGGGACGTGATCTTATTCGAAAAGGGTCGCTTTGAAAAAAAACAGGGAAACCTGGACGAAGCCATACGTTTGTATTCAAAAGCGGCAAAACAACCTGGAGAAAATGACCGACAAAAGGGATACATCTATGAGGAATTGTCGGAGGTGTTTCTGAGGGAAAAAGAAGATTTTCTTAAAACCAAGTACTACCTGGACAGTGCCCTTGCAAAATTCAAAGAAACCGATCGAAATTACGCTTCCCTTGCATCACGGAAGGTGGTCTTCGATCAATATGCCGAAAACTACGAGCTGCTGACGAGAAATGACAGCCTTTTACGGCTAAGCCAACTTAGTGCAGCCGAGCAGGAGGCTTACGTGGATACGTACCTGGCCCAGGAAGAAGAACGCCTCATCCGGGAGGCCGAGGAGGCCAGCGAAAAGAAAACCACGGGAATTTTCGACAACCTGCTGGCATTTGGCGGAAGCGGCGGAGGAAGCACCTCAAGCTTTTACTGGGATAACCCGGCTGCGATCCAACGAGGCTCGCTTGAATTCAGCAGAACCTGGGGCAATCGACCGCTCTCGGATAATTGGCGGAGTAGTAACCGGGGCTTTCAGGACAATACCGATGAAACGAGCCCTTCCACCGCAGTAGAAGCCGAGGATCTTACGGAAACCTCTTCCGAAGCCTCGTTTGCCACACAACTTCCGGACAAAAGCAGCCTGCTTAGCCAAATCCCCAACGAACCGGAGACCCGGCAAAAAATGCTCGAAGAGACCGAAAATGCCTATTTTAACCTGGGTAAGCTGCTTTACTTCGACCTGAAGCGCCCTGAAACGGCCATTGCCAATCTCGAAAAATTGATCGACGAATTTCCCGAAACGCCAAAAAAGCCAGAAGCCTACTACACCTTGTACCTTGCCTCACGCGATTTGAACCGCAACCCGGAACGATACGCGCAGTTACTAAATACCGAATTTCCCAATTCCCAGTTTACGAAATCCGTTAACAATCCAGAAGAGGTATCCGGCTCCCAGGCAAATTTCGAATCGGCCCAAAACTACAAAAAAGCCTACGCGCATTATGGTGAGGGAGAATATGCCGCCGCCCGGGGCATCATTCGGGAAACACTAAACCGATACCCCCTGAGCAAACATACGGACCGATTATTGCTGCTGGATATTCTCGTTGCCGGAAAGCTGGAGTCGGTAGACCAATACAAGGAACGATTGGAAGGATTTCTGCAAAATGCCCAGGACGAAAAACTACTGGAATTTGCCGGGAATCTGCTGCAGGCAGTCAGTGAAGGAGACGCGTCCGATGTACCGGAAGAGCAAACTGCCCAAATGGGGGCTGAAGATGGGTCAGGCGAAGAGGCCGAGACAGCCCCCTCCACCCCAGGCGACCTGTCTCCGTACAGCGAAAACCCCAGTCAAACCCATATCTTCATTTTACCAATGGGCGAGGAGTTGGCGGAAAACGTTGGCAACCTAACCGCCGAATTGGAAAATTTCCATACGGCAAATTTCACCAATGAGCGCTTACGAACCGGAACCATCGCGCTCAACCGAGAGACCAAAATTTTAATCATCAGCCCCTTTCCAAATGCTGAAAAATCCCTGGAATACCTGGATACGTTTTTAAACAGTTTTAACAATGATTCCTTACCTGAGGAGATAAAAAATAGTAGTTTTGTGATTTCCATAGAAAATTTTCAGCAACTCAACAAACGAAAAGATCTGGAAGAATACCGGACCTTCTATGAGCAAGCTTACTGATAACCTATATGAATACGAATAAGAAAAGTAACCGCATGCCCCTGTACACGAAAATCATCCGGTACATGTGGCTGGTTTTTATTGTGGGTTTGGTAGGGATCGTTCTCTTCATCGCTGCAGTGAATGTCAACTTTCTGGGTCTTTTTGGAGACTTGCCGGACTTTGAATCCCTGGAAAACCCAGAAAGCGAACTGGCATCGGAGCTCTATTCGGCAGACGGCGTTTTGCTGGGAAAATACTTCCGGGAAAACCGGACACCTGTCAGCTATAACGAACTCTCCCCCAACCTGATAAACGCCCTCATCGCCACGGAGGATGTTCGCTTCGAAGACCATTCCGGAATTGATCCCAGAGGTCTGTCACGGGTGTTGGTCAAAACCTTGCTACTCGGTCAACGGGGTGCCGGGGGAGGAAGTACGCTGAGTCAACAGACGGCAAAAAACTTGTTTAAAACCCGGACCAGGGAATCCCAGGGCCTTCTCAGCAATGTTCCCATTTTGCGCATGGTCATTATCAAAACCAAGGAATGGATCGTGGCTGCAAAACTGGAACGGGCCTATACCAAAGAAGAATTGCTTACCATGTACCTGAATACTTCCGACTTTGGTAGCAACGCCTTTGGGATCAAAACTGCCGCCGGTACATTTTTTAACAAGGAGCCAAGGGATCTGAATATCCAGGAATCCGCCACCCTGGTCGGACTTTTCAAAGCGCCCTCCTATTACAGCCCCGTGTATAATCCCGAGAATTCCAACCGGAGACGAAATACGGTACTTTCTCAGATGAATAAGTACGGGTTCATCACGCAATCCCAATTCGATAGCCTGTCCAAGCTACCCATTGAGCTGGAATACCTGGTGGAAGGACACAATGAAGGCTTGGCTACCTACTTTCGGGAAGTAGTAAAGGCTGATCTGATCCAGTGGACAAAAGAAAACCTCAAGCCCGACGGAAGCAATTACGATCTCTTTGGTGATGGATTGCGCGTGTATACCACCATTGACAGCCGGCTTCAGAAATATGCCGAAGAGGCGGTAGCCGAACACATGCCAGAACTTCAGGCGAAATTTAGAGAAGAAATGGGTAACCGCGATCCCTGGATAGACAGCCAGGGCAGGGTAATTCCGGATTTTATTGAAAATGCAGTAAAACGAACACAGGCCTACCGAAACCTGAAATCCCGCTACGGAGATAACGAGGATAGCATTTCCGTCAAACTCAACGAAAAGAAAAAAATGACCGTATTCTCGTACGAAAAGGGCGAAATCGATACCCTCATGAGTACCATGGATTCTCTTCGGTATTACAAAAAATTTCTGCAAACCGGATTCGTTTCGATGGATCCACACAGTGGGCACATCAAAGCCTGGGTGGGAGGTACCAACCACAAGTATTTCAAGTACGACCATGTCAAGCAAGGCAAACGGCAGCCTGGGTCTACCTTCAAGCCCTTTGTGTATGCAGCAGCAATTGAAAATGGGTACGGCCCCTGCTATACGGTCATCGATCAGCCGGTTGAAATCAACCAACCCGACCAACCCACCTGGCGACCGAGCAATGCCAATGGGGAATTCACCTTCGAACGCATGACCATCCGTGCTGCCATGTCCCAGTCGGTAAATTCGATCACCGCCTATATGATGAAAAAACTGAGTCCGGGCGTGGTGGTGGAGACGGCCCATCGAATTGGGATTACCAGTGAACTGGAAGAAGTACCTGCATTGGCCTTGGGCACCGTAGACGTCTCCATTATGGAAATGGTCGGATCATTTAGCACCTTCGTCAACAAGGGAGAACACATTACTCCCATATACATCGACCGGATTGAAGACAAAAATGGCAACGTATTGCATCAGTTCATTCCGAGAAAACGCCCGGCCATGAGTGAGGAACATGCCTACATTATGGTCTACATGTTGCGGGGAGGTACAGAAGAAGAGGGCGGTACCAGTCAGGGATTGCCTCGTAACCTGCGGGACGAAGGGAACGAAATTGGCGGCAAAACAGGGACCACACAAAATGCCTCAGATGGCTGGTACATCGGCATCACCAAAGACCTGGTCAGTGGCGTTTGGGTGGGTGGAGACGACCGTGCCATCCACTTTCGCAGTTGGCTCAACGGGCAGGGTTCCCGCACCGCCCGACCTATCTGGGCAAAATTCATGACCAAAGTGTATGAAGACCCCAGCTTGGGTATAACCAAAGGCCCTTTCCCCAAACCGGAAAGACCCCTCAGCATCGAAATTGATTGCTCCAAATACGATCTGAATCAGGATGTATACCAGGAGTTCGATTACGATGCAACCAGCACGGATTTTTAATCTGCGGAACAATCTGTTGGATTTTACGATTCTGTCTATATGGACATGCTTTCCCCTTCTTACCTGCCTGCCGAACACCATCAACTTCCCGATCTTCCGGGGGTGTACCGGTATTACAACAAAGAAGGCAAACTCATCTATGTAGGAAAGGCAAAGAATCTCAAAAAACGGGTCGGTAGCTATTTCAATAAAAATTCGGGGATCAACCAAAAAACCCGCAGAATGGTGCGGGAAATACAGACGATTGAAATCACCATTGTCAATTCCGAATTTGATGCCTTGTTATTGGAAAACAACCTCATCAAAAAAGCCCAGCCCAGGTACAACGTCTTATTGAAGGACGATAAAACGTATCCCTACCTGGTGCTTACGAATGAGCATTTCCCCAGAATCTATCCTACCAGACGCGTCATTCCCTCCAGAGGTACCTATTTTGGTCCCTTTGCCAGCGTCAAGGCTATGAACAATGTGCTGGACCTCATCCTCTCACTATTTACCATCCGAACCTGCAAGCTAGACCTCTCGCCAGAAAAGATTGCTGCCGATAAATTCAAGGTTTGCCTCGAATACCATCTGGGAAACTGCAAAGGTCCCTGTGAAGGGCACCAGGATGAAAAAAGCTACCGGTACGACATTGAGCAGGCAAAAAACATTCTCAAAGGAAACCTCGGCGTGGCCAAATCTTACTTTAAGGAAAACATGCAGGCTGCGGCAGCATCGTTAGACTACGAGCAGGCTCATCTCTTCAAAGAGAAACTGGATCTACTGGAAAAATACCAGGCCAAATCGCTCGTAATCAACCCCAATACCGATAGTCTCGATGTATTCGCCATTGTGAGCGACGAAAAATTTGCTTTCGTCAATTACCTCCGAATAAAAAATGGAGCCATCACACTGAGCAAAACCGTGGAACTCAAAAAACGTCTGGACGAATCCGATCAGGATTTGTTACTTACTGCAGTCGTTCACCTTCGCGACCAATTTCAGAGCGACGCAAAAGAAGTGCTAGTAAATAAGGACTGCGAGGATCTGCCAGAGGGGATGGTTTTCACCGTTCCAAAAATCGGAGACAAACGAAAACTGGTAGAACTGAGTCTAAAAAACGCCCTGTATTACAAAAAAGAAAAAGCACTCCTGGCCGGTGAGAATAAAAACAAGAAAAACCGGGTCTTGCTTCAATTGCAACAGGATCTCTCGCTCAGGGAACTACCGAAACATATCGAGTGCTTTGACAATTCAAACATTCAGGGGAGCCATCCTGTGGCGAGTATGGTGTGCTTTATGGACGGTAAGCCCGCTAAGAAAGAATACCGCCACTACCACATCAAAACGGTGACAGGACCGAATGACTTTGCCAGCATGGAAGAGGTAGTGCAACGACGGTACAAGCGAATCCTTGAGGAAGGTACTTCGCTTCCAAACCTGATCGTCATTGATGGGGGTAAAGGGCAATTGTCGTCTGCAGTAGCTGCCTTGCGTGATCTGGACTTGTATGGAAAAATCCCCATTATTGGAATCGCCAAGCGGCTGGAAGAAATCTATTTCCCAGGGGATCAATACCCCGTATTTATCGACAAAAAGTCTGAATCCCTTCGGCTAATTCAACGAATCCGCGATGAAGCCCACCGATTTGCCATAACCTTTCACCGAAACCTCCGAAGCAAAGGCGCGCTGGGTTCCCAATTAACCCACATCGAGGGAATCGGCGAGAGTACCGCTCAAAAGCTTCTGAAGCATTTCAAATCCTTCAAAAATATCGAAAGCGCAAGCAGGGAGTCGCTCGTCGAATTGGTAGGAAAAGACAAGGCGGAAAAAATTTTTTCGGCCATTCACCCATAAAAAAAGCGACTTCAAGAAGTCGCCTCTTTTATGCAAAAAACGGTTCAAATTCCTTTTTTTCTACCACTCCCACAAGTTGTTTTCCCATTCGAGCAAATCGTATTCAAATTCCAGGGAGTTCAGAAAAGCCTGCAACTGCGCATTGGGATTATTTGGATCAATCATGTCGACGATAAGTGCGTTATCCGGGTTGGTGTATTTTCTTACCACCGATCGGAACAACCGCAGATCAAAGGCCTGGCTGTAAGGAAGGTGTTTGGATGTATTTTGGAAATTTAGCCACTGCCCCTTCTCCATATCATCAAAATACTCGTAAAAATCCTTGAATCGAATAAAAGCGATGGACTTTTGACCAGCTCCAGAATTGGTTTCGGAGGGCATGACCAACTCCAGGTATTTAACATCAAATTTTACCTCCGACCGGTGCTTGTCAAATACAAAGTCCTCCCGAAAATCCAGGTAATAGATGTCCTTTACAAACGTGCTATCTCCGTTTTCAGCCGTGAGAAAATTCGTTTGGAACTCACTAATAGAAAGCGGCTGTGTAAACTCTTCGTCCGCAAAAATTTCGAATGCATTTTCGTTTACGATGGCATTGTAGATGTTCATCATGATGCCATCCGATTTAAGTCCACCGGTTCCATAAAGGGGTAGGTTGAACTTTTCCCGAAGGTCAATCCTTCTCCATACTCCCACTTGGTACATTTTATCGTCCTCCCGAATAGGAAGTACAGAAAAGACCGTGTCCATCTCAAACTCGGTATCGCCCAGATCCATATTCGGATTTTGGGTATTGGTGTTTTGAGAAAATGCCGGCAGGGCCAACAAGCTTAGCGCCAGGCAAAACAGCCAATTCGTCAGGGATGATTTTATCGATACAATCATGGTTTCTCTCTCATTTAATTCTACAACGCTCCAAACGAGGACTTATTACCTGATCGGAATGGAAAAGACTTCGTTAACGGTACTTGTAATTTTATTTCCTCTAAAATTGGTTCGGGTTACTTCCCTGGCAATTATCACCAGTCGATCTCCACCCTGCGCCTGTGCCAGCAAATTCCTGACCGCTACATTTTGTCCGGTAATGTTTACGCTTTCTCTGGGCACATCGTTTCTAACCAATCGAACCTCCCCTGCAGTCACCTCAAAATTAGCATCTCTGGACATGGTCCGACCAAATGTTGGCTCCGGTATCGCTCGTATTTGCAAGTTGGTCAAGCCATTGGCAGGAGTGGGATTCTGTAAATCAATTTGGGTGTCCCCGTTAAACGGACGGATCGTGGGTGCCGGTACCGGCTTAATATCGTACTCTACGGTACCAATGCGATTGCCTCCACTGGAAACCGTAATGTTTACCGTCCCTGAAGCAGCCGGAATTACCGTCACGTCGGAAGGCCGGGAACCCTTGATGGCCTGACCGCCGGCGACCGAGAACTCCGGGGCATAGGAATTCCCAAGTGCAGGCACTTCGATCACCAAATCGTTGGCGCATTCTGCATACAGCTGGTTTACAACCTCCGAGCTAACTTTGATGACCGGCTGGGCCACAAAATAGTCGTAATCGATGGTAAACACACTGTCCTGCCCACCTATGGGCACGACGATTTCCCCTCTAAGCGTCCGGGGTGCAAGACCCCGGTCATCGTAATTCGACGCAGGAGCTACTGGGAATGCAATTTTACCAAATCCGGCCTCTACGGGTATCTCACGGCCATCAGCCGTCATCTTTAATTCCGTAGAGGATGAAGAAGAAGCCAAAAACATTTCTGCTTCGAACGTGGTCCCTGCGGCCACCACATTGGAATTTGCGGCAACGCGCGCCTTTAAATTGTCTGCTTCAAAGATAAACGAGCCCAAAGAATTGGTGATCGCGTTGAGGGCTTCGCTTTCTATATTGAGGACTTCATTCTGGTGCTGGCTAATAATGGCCAGGACCGCTCCTATGGGAGATTTTACGTAATTCAGATTTACATAGTCTTTATAACTGACGTCGACATCGTTTTTAAACAGGTCGATCTCATTGGCGTCCTTGGCGATCTTCTCAAAAGAAACCGGGATGTTCAGATCGGCCAGCATCTGAGTTAGATCCTCCGGGTATTCGTTGAGCTTTTCCTGCATTTCGTACCCCAGGCGATTATTATTAAAAATATTGCCGGGTATGTCTACGTTCTTCAGCGCCGAGGTCTTGAAGTTTCCCTCATCGTCAATCGCGTTTGATTCCTCGATTAACCGTGCTTTGGCCTCCTCCAGATACTGGTAAAGCTCCGAACTCTTCTCTCGTATTTGCTGCGCTACTTCCACCTTTGGGACGTCCACCGGGTTGTTGCCCTGCTGTTCCACGGTAGAGGAAATGATATTTACAGAAAACTGATTTTTCTTGATGAAATTCGTCGATGTTCGCTCCAAACCGTCATTGATCAGAATAAACTTCTGAAGGATTTGGTTACTTACCTGTAGTGCCAATAAAGCAGTAAGAACCAGGTACATCATCCCGATCATTTTCTGCCTTGGTGTTTCTTTACCACCCGCCATAAGCTATAGTATGTTTTCTAAGATTAAAATAAGTAAGAACTGCTCATTCAACGAAACTATCCTTTCATTGCTGAAAGCATACCGCCATACACCTTGTTTAGGGAGTTGACATTTTGGTTCAGTTTCGCCAGTTCGGTTTTAAAAGTTTCTGTTTCTTTGCCGGCCTCGGCAATGCCTTCCATGGCAGCAGTGACGTTTGAATAAAACTTGCTGATGGTCTTGGCATGCATGTTGGAATCTTTCAATTCCTCTTCGTACACGTTATTCAATGCCGAAAGACTGCGGGTTACGTTGAGAATTTGATCCCGGTAAGCTTTGGCATCTTCTGACGCAGAGGACATTTCTGCCAGTGCAGTAGCCGTTTTGCTGTAGGAGCTGTTGATATCAACCAACGACTTCGAGGCTTTTTTCACGTTTTCAGCGTATTCGTTGGTAGCCACCGTTGCGTCCGTAAGCGTGCCCAATTTTTCCGTTGTACTGGCCAGGTTTTGCATGCCCTTACCCAAGCTTTCGAGTAATTCCGGACCAATCTTCGCTTTTTCAAGCAGTTGATCCATTTTCTGAGCAGTTTGGTCGGAACTGACACGTGCAACCTTCGCGGCAGCTCCGCCAGTATCTTTACCGGCTAGTTCCGGATAAACTTTGGTCCAGTCCAATTCTTCGCTCTTTGGCTCGAAAGCAGATAAAAAGAAAATCAATGCTTCGGTAGTCAGGCCGACGCCAATCATGAGAGAGGCGAATGGCCAATCCAAGATCTTAAACATGGCTCCCAAAATTACTACTGCAGCGCCAATACCATAAATCTTAGGCATGATCGAACCGTAAAACTTATAAGCGAAGGTGTTATTTTCTGTTGACATAATTTTTAAAAAACGTTAAGTAAGGAATTTTTTCAGGTATTCGGTAAATGAGCTAATTTATCGTCTGCTACGTTTGTTGGATTTCACGTCCATGGTACCGGAGCGCCCAATATACGTCATGGCCGTACGGAACCCAATGTGCGCAGTCTGCACGTATTGGTATTCGTAGTTCCTGGCGCTGGTTTCCAAAAAGTGCGCCACGTCCTTCCAGGAACCTCCGCGAACTACCTTTCTGGTTTCTGTAGAATCCTTAAAGGTAGGGTTCATATCCCAGATCAGCGCGTTGGCAGCCGGATTGTAGGCGTCCTCTACCCATTCCGATACGTTGCCTGCCATGTTGTACAATCCAAAACCATTCGGAGCAAAGGCGTCTACCGGCGCGGTGTAAGCAAAACCATCGTCGATGTAATTTCCCCTTCCGGGTTTGAAATTTGCCATCAGGCAACCCCGTCTGTTTTTCAGGTACGGCCCGCCCCAAGGGTATTTGGCAATCTCTTTTCCTCCTTTGGCTGCGTATTCCCATTCCGCCTCAAATGGCAATCGGAATTTGGGCGTGTCAAATTCGGATTCATCGTTCGCATTCATGTGGTAGGATTTCCACTCACAGTATTGCTTGGCCTGATCCCAACTAATTCCGACCACTGGGTAGTCATCAAAAGCGGGGTGATCAAAGTAATACTCCATCAGGGGATCCCCATAATGATGCGTAAAGCTAGTGGACCATACCGTTGTGTCAGGAAGCAATTCCTCCAGCACAAACTCAGGCGGATCTGCCTGTGTGGTAGGGGTTCCGAGTGCCAGGTCTCCCATACGCACCGCATCCAAAAACTGGCGGTACTTATTATTGGACACCTCGTACTTATCCATAAAAAACTCGGATATGGTAACTTGCTTATTCATGGAGGACCGACTCAGTGCGATGTCTTCGTCCGATTGCCCCATCCAAAAAGTCCCGGCCTTTACCGGTGCCATTTCAAAAGGCAAAGCCTGTTGCCAACCGGAACGCTTCGGAACGCCGGTAACCTCACCTCTTCGATTGAGTTTTTCACTTGCCGTCCCTTTGTTTCCAAAAAGTCCACAACCCTGAAGTAATGTCATTATTACCAGGCCCGAAATCAGGGTGAAAAAGCGCTGATTCATTTTTTTAAGCATAAATGACATTAAATTAACTACATTCATTTTCAACCATTTAAACAAATAACCAATTCGAAATTTAACAGATTTTATCAGAAAAACACAAGGATTTTTTCAATTATGTTTTAACTAATCGAACCGAAATCTTGGTGTCCGCTGAATCACCCTGTCTAATTGTTTCGAAACCTGAGGTAAATTATAGGTCAACATAAACTCGTGAGAGGTGGGGGATTTTGCTTCCAATCCACCAACTACCAAGTCGAATGCGTAACCCAACCTGAGGGAATTATCTCTTAACAGACTGTATCCCAGCAACACGGAAGCAGACTCCTCACCTCTGTAAGCCAATCCCAAACTTATTTTTTTATTATACGTGCCTATAACGCTGACATCATACGAAAAATTATTCAGCGATACGGATTTTAGCAATACACTAGGTTCAACTGAAAATTGGGCAAAAGTGTTTATACGGTATCCGGCAAGGATGTAATGGTGGTTTTCCAGTCGATTTGCCAGGTTTCCGTCCCCAAAATCAAAACCCGGCTCGTTCAGATTTCTGCTGCTAACGGCAAAATAATAACTTCCCCGATCGTACATCAGCCCAACGGTCACATTGGGGTTGCCCTGATTTTCATCACCGGCAGAAGGTACAGTGGGGTCCGGATTTACCGGAAAAAACTCATCGTAGCGAATGGTACTTGAAAAAAATCCACCCGAAGCCCCCATGCTCAATACTCCCCGGCCCAGCGTCAGGTGATACGCCAGAGACAGGTTGACTTCCTGATTCGTAAATGGGCCGATGGCGTCGTTTATCGCTATCAGGCCAAACCCGATAGGGATTTTTTTGAAGCGGCCCGAAGCGGACAGTAGCTGGGTAGTAGGTGCTCCACCTGCACCGGTACTGGTGCTGTAATCAAGCCATTGGGTACGATGCATGGCAGAAATCCGGTATCCAGCCTCTTTGCCGGCGAACGCGGGGTTGTAAAACATACCATTGTACATGTACTGCGTAAACTGCGCGTCCTGCTGCGCAACGGCATTGGGCCGAAGGCTAAGGATTGCAGCTAAAAAAAACACACAGCATGTCAGGTAGTTTTTTGTGGTCATGTGTAAAAGACATTTTGCAATTGGAAACCTATTCTACACATTTAAACTGACTTTACCTGAAAAAAGATTAAAAGAAATCAGATTTTATTCGCTTTTTTTATATACAGTTCCAGTGCCCCGGTCATGCTTGGGGCATTTGGGAGCGGCGCCTCAATGTCCAGAATCAGGTCCATCTCCTTTACCGCCTGCGCAGTAGTGGGGCCGAAAGCAGCAATACGCGTCTTACCCTGCTCAAAATCCGGAAAATTCTGGAACAGCGATTTGATACCCGAAGGACTGTAAAATGCCAAAATATCGTATTTTATATCCTTCAAATCCGATAAATCAGCAGCTACCGTATGATAAATGATGGCTTCGGTGAAATCTATGCCGTTCTTGCTTAAAAAGTCGGGAATGTCTTCTTTTCGAATATCGGAACAGGGAAACAGGTATTTTTCTGATTTGTGCTTTTTGAAAAAGTCAAACAGGTCAGCAGCGGTGCGGTTTCCGACAAACAACTTGCGCTTTCGTATGACTATGTATTTCTGGAGGTAGTGGGCCGTTTGTTCCGAGATGCAAAAATACTTCATGTCTGCCGGCATCTCGATCTTCAACTCCTGACAAATGCCAAAAAAATGATCAATCGCATTCCTACTGGTGAAAATTACAGCCGTGTGTTTTAAAATCTCAATTTTTTGCTTTCTGAAGTCCTTGATGGTTACCGGTTCCACCTGAATGAACGGCCTGAAATCAATTTTGATCTTGTATTTTTCAGCCAACTGAAAATAGGGCGAACGTTCGTCCGAGGGTTTTGGCTGCGAAACCAAAATACTTCTTACCCGGTTTAATCTGTCTTTTGTTGATTGCGTCATTTTCGTATTTTTTCCTTTACCCTAGGAGCAATTTACAAATCACCAAAAAGGGGATCAATTCAGAGGTGCAAAGGTAAGAAAATAAATGATAATTATTAAAACCATTTTTTTTGTAAAGCCAGATAGTCAAACCGATAATTCCTAAGGTATAAAGCCCAAAGAACGAATAATATAAGGCCTCCAAATAAATCCCATCCGGGATCAACTCATTAGCATACAAAACAACCGTCACTGCCAAAACAACCAACAACCCAAAACCGCTAACCTTTAGCAAATAAAAAAAATGAGGTAGTGCTACCCGCTCCAAATCAAAAATAAACGTATTTATCGCCAACCACATAAACTTAAAAAAGGTCAGCAACGTAGCCACCAAACTAATAACCAACCAGAGCAATACCATCGTTTCCACGTCTTGGTCAAAGGCGAGCACCGTCAGTTCAACCCCAAATAGATGCATCCCCAAAAGTGCCATCAACCCTACACCCAGATTGACAACGATCAAGTAAAACAAAAGCTCGGCGGAATAAACCTTCGAAAAACCAACCGACTCCCACAAATCCTCGAAGGAGAAAATGCCCGCCGGATTCCAGAAAACGCCAAAGATGGTAGGAAATAACAGGCGAAAAAGTGCAATAAAAAACAGCAGCACCAACACGGCTAAAAAAAAGAAATCCTTTACCCTGTCTGTTTGTCGTGTACTTATCGCTCCGGCTTGCGTGACCGCTTCTGAAAGATCCGAAACGAAAAATCCTTTTTTTACCGAAAAATCATCTTGCTCTATACCCTTTTTCCGCGCGGTGAGTTTCACTTTCCCCTCCGCACCTGCCTGGGATAACAGTGCCTCGTTGCTCAAAAATACCAGGGTATCTTTTTCCGGAAGTATCCATAAATTGTCTCCAATAAAAAGGCCCGCACCTCTGGGAACGACGATGCGCCAGGAGGCGGCAGCAAACTGCTTCGTGTCTACCCATACATGCATCGATTCGGTACCTGCCAGCCAGCCCCCCTCCTGCTCCTGTATTTCGGGATCGTAATTAATCAACACCTGCGCACGACCAGTCTCCGCAAAAAATATCCCGAAAAAAAGGGCAAGCGCTCCCAAAAATAATCGATAGTTTCTCTTCATTAAAAACGACTGGTAAACCCAAAATGAACCCGCGAATAGGCCACTGTCATCGGCTGATTGGCAGCCTGACCCAACGCATAAACGAAAGTAAAGATCCCCCCGCTGGTTTCCAAACTTAATCCGCCACCGAGGGCTATTGGCCATTCCTTCGCCTGGCCCGATACGCGGTTTTCCAGCATGCCAATGTCCGAAAACAACAGAAAATAGGATTCGTTGCCTATGTAATACCTCGGTTCCACCGTCAGGTACGCATACCTGCTTGCGTAAAAGAAATTTTCATTAAACCCACGAATACTTTTCAGCCCACCCAGCCGAAATAAATCGTTTAGGAACAAATTGCTATTGTACATGTCTCCTGCATCGAGGGACAATTTGGTGCTGAGCGATTGATTCCATCGAAAATACCGTTGTAGATTGCCCCGCACGTAGTATTGAAGGGTATTTTGCTGTGCCTCCTCGTACAGTTCCTGTGGGAGGCCGGTATTTTCTACCAGGCGCTTATTTCCTATGCCCAAACGAAGCAAACCCCTCCACCCACTTCTCGGCATGAGTATATCGTCCAGATCGCTAAAATCTACAGTAGCACCGTAATTGGTATACCGGTAATCAGCGATTTCAGGCAGCTCACTGGCATCGCTGTACCTGCTTACATCCAACAAATCCCCAGCCTGCCGTTTACCAAAGAATGTGAGGTACGTTTTGGCCGCCAGTTGATACCCAACGTGCAGCTCAAACTCGCGGTTTAAAAACGTGGTATCCTCTTTCAGAAAGGCAAAGGATATGCCCAAGTCGAGTTGAGAGCCGAATAGAAAAGGCTCCCGACCTGCCACCCGTAGGTTTTGGGAATATTGGCTAAGCCGCTGCCAATTCAGGGAATAATCCCTGCCTTTTCCAGAAACATTCGCCAGGTGAACATCAAACTGTCCGGTTACCAACCATTTGTTGGCTTCGATCTCGTTTGGAAGCAAGCCAATTATCCCATCCAGCCGATTGATCTTCCGGTCGTTCACCGGCAAATAAACGGTCGCTTCCTCATTTTGAAAGGACAATTCCGGAGCCCCGTCCAGACGGAGATAGGGAGTGTTTCGGACTGCGTCCAAAGCTTGGTCTACCCGTTTTTGAGAGAAGGGCTCTCCAGGGGCCATTCGCAGCTTTCGAGACAGAAACAGTGGTTGGGTCCGGGAATCTCCCGTAATCCGCAGCGTATCAAACGAGATCCAGGGTCCTTTGTCTACCTGTAATCCGGCTGCTACCTGATCCTGACTAAGCCGAACACTGTCTAATGATACGGCTATAAAAGGATATCCTGTATTTTGACCGCGATAAAGTATTTCGTCTATAATGGACCGCAACTCACGAAACCGAAACGGCTTGCCCTGAGTCGGAAACCCCATCCGGGAAGACGACGGTAGCATCCAGGGCTCCAGATTGCCCCTGCCCAGATACAGCCATGTGTACTGCGGTCCCGCATTCAGAAAAAGGCTTGCTTTCTTTTCCCCAAAAAACTGCAGGGAATCCTCCACGTCTAAAAAACCTTCCCATTGAAGAGAATCAATTAGTTTTCTTGAAAAACGATACACTGCCAGGCTATCGGGCAGCTCGTATGTTTCCCGAATGGTGTCCGATCCCTCCGCTGCAATGGCTACGCTTAGCTGGTAAGCGGTCGTTTGCGCCTTGCCAAAAACGGCAAGTCCCACTAGAGCCCAGCTAAAAATGAGTAGCCGAAAGCTTCTTACCAAACACCTCTTACCTTCATCGGAAAGGTATAAACCGCATCCATCGCCGTTATAAATAACGTTTTTCTGTCGCCCGCACCAAAACATACATTTGCCGTCCAATTTGCCTCGATCGGAATGTGCCCGATCTGATCGCCCTTACTATTAAAAATGGTTACGCCTTTTCCTGTTAGGTAGACATTGCCACGGTGGTCAAGGGTCATACCATCCGAGCCCATTTCCACAAACAATTTCCGATTGGTGAGGTATCCATCCTCCTCAATATCGTACACATAGGTTTTATTATCCCCGATATCCGCGACGTAAAGTTTTTTTCCGTCCGGTGTACCCACTAGCCCGTTGGGCTTTACCAGATTTTCATCCACCCGAAAAAACTGCAACCCATCGGCACTCAGGTAATACAAATGCTGCCCGTCTTGCTGCATTTCCGGATCCCTGTCCCAATACTTCCTGGCATATAGTGGATCCGTCAGGTAGATTCCTCCCCGGGGATTGATCCACAGGTCATTCGGGCCATTTAGTTTTTTTCCTTTAAAATTCTCAAGAAGCACTTCGTGATTGCCCTCCTTATCAAACGACCACAGCTCGTTTTCCTCGTCCGCGCAAGCGATCAGGTCCCCCTGCAGGTTAAAGTAAAGGCCATTTGACCTTCCCGAGTTTTCCGAAAAAACCGAGATCTCCCCGGTCGAAAATTTCCATTTGTATATCTTGTTGTTCGGCTGATCGGTAAAAAACACGTTGCCTTCACGATCCACCGCGGGTCCCTCCGTAAAGGCATAGCCTTCTCCCACCTTAGTTACCTGGGCATCTTTGGGGACCAAACTTTTTTTTATGTCTACCTGGGCCAGCGATTGCAAGGCAGCTAGCAGCAGGAAAATCGTCGAATACAGGGCTATTTTTGAGGGGGTCGTCGTCATCGTAATTGGGATTGAATGATAAATTTTATCCAAAAATAAGCCATTTATCAACAAAAACTAAAACCTGATCGCAAGAATCTTTAGCTTTGCAGATCGGTCTCGGAACGAAAGGATCTACTTAGTCAGGATCCCAGGATCCGCCTTGGGAGGAGCCCGGACGAATGCCAATACCCTGTACAAACCCCTTGAGCCAATGGCTGGTATTTACGTTCACATTCCCTTTTGCCTGCAAGCCTGCCATTATTGTGACTTCCACTTCAGTACCAACCTGAAAAATACGTCTGACATGGTGGATGCAATCTGCCGGGAACTGGTCCTCAGAAAATCGTATCTACCCGCAGGCAGTCTCATTGAAACGCTCTATTTCGGAGGGGGAACGCCCTCTATTTTGCCCACCGAAGCCATCCAGAAAATCTGGAAAACGGTGCAGGAAAATTTCGACTGCCAACTTCAGGAAGTAACGCTGGAAGCCAATCCGGATGATCTGGAAGAAGAGAAACTTGACGCCTACCTGAAGATGGGTATCGATCGCCTTAGTATTGGGATACAAAGTTTCAACGAAGAGGTGTTGCGCTTCTACAATCGCTCGCACAGCGCTGCCGAATCCCTTACCGCATTGCAAAAAGCCAGAAAGGCCGGATTCAAAAGCCTTTCCATGGACTTGATTTATGGCTTCCCCCAACCCAATCATGCGATCTGGAAGCAGGACCTGGCCCAAGCCCTGCACGAAGCGCCGAATCATATCAGCGCCTATTGCCTGACGGTAGAGCCAAAGACTGCGCTTGGGGTTTGGGAAAAAAAAGGAAAATTCAATGCAGCCTCGGAGAATTTTCAGGCAGAACAGTTTGAAATCCTCCAGCAGACGCTTTCTGCGAAAGGCTATGTGGCCTATGAAATTTCCAACTTTGCCAAAGAAGGTGCTTTTTCCCTGCATAATAGCAACTATTGGAAAGGGGTGCCCTACCTGGGCCTGGGACCTGCTGCCCACTCGTTTGACGGCAGGAACAGGGGATACAACATTGCCAGCAATCCCCGCTACCTGCGGCATTTACAAGCGGGCCAACTCCCCTTTTCGGAAACGAAGCTGTCACGAGAGGACCGCATCAACGAGTACCTGCTGACCTCCTTACGGACCATTTGGGGGGTGCAGCCAGACTATCTGAAAAAAAAATACGATTGGGACCTGCTCACCGAGCGAAAAGTGATCCTGGAAGACTTACGATCCCGGGGAATGATCCACCAACAAAGCGACCGGGTCACACTGACCGAGTCTGGAAAATTACTAGCAGATTACCTGGCAGCAAAGTTATTTTTGTAAGGGTTTCCCCGTATCTTTATCCCATGAAAAAGTATCCTTCAGGAAACCAACGAAACAACCATACCGCTCCACTAAAAGAGGTCTTCGAAGAATTGTTGGAGGCCTACCGCCTCAAGGATACTTTTTCGGAAAAAACCGTCATTCAGGAATGGGAACAGCTCATGGGCAAAACCGTAGCTTCCCGAACCCAGCATCTTTCCATCCGCCAAAAAGTACTGTATGCCAAAATCAGCTCCGGGCCGCTAAAAAAAGAGATGATGCTCAACAAATCAAAAATCCTGCAGCTGATCGAGAGCAAATACGGCAAAGGTGTCGTCAATGACGTGGCTTTTCTGTAAGCAGGTAAGGTTAAATTCCCCCGTGGAATGCCGAACGGAAATGGATTTCCGGTAAAACTATCCCCAGATCCGGAAAGTTTTACCGGAATTTTACCAATACGATGACTTTATCCCTACATCCATTCTCCATCCACTTTTCGGCGAATACCGAGCGGATTGGCTTCCTGCAATGCTTTGGGCAAAAGCGCTTGCGGCATGTCCTGATAGGCGACCGGTCTGACAAAGCGCTTGATAGCATGCACCCCCACCGAGGTACTCCGGCTATCCGTGGTGGATGGGAAGGGTCCTCCATGCTGCATGGCATGCCCAACTTCTACGCCCGTCGGAACTCCCTTAAACAATAATCGACCACATTTTTCCTCCAGCAGATTCAAAAAAGCACCGCTTCTTTTCAATTCATTCGGCATGCCCCAAACAGTACAGGTGAGCTGCCCTTTGAGCTGCTGCGCGAGGGCGATCAGGTCTGCCTCGGACTCGTAGACCACCATGATTCCAAACGGACCAAAGACTTCCTCCTGGAAGGCATCCTCCTGCAACCAATCCGAAGCCGATACTTTGGCCAGCGCTGCATTTCCGGTCAATAACTCACCCGGTTCCGATGCCAGTAGCCATTCGATTTCCCGGGCATGAGACAAGGTCTCCAGGGCCTGGTAGTAATTGTGGCAGATGCCTTCGTGAAGCATGGGCGCAGCAGCCGACTGCTTCAGCTGGCTTACTACTGCCTTGGAAAAGGCCTGCTCGGTTGATTTGGGAATAAAAATAAGGCCTGGGTTGGTACAAAATTGCCCCACACCCAGCGTAAGGGAGCCTGCATAGGCAGCTGCTGTCGCTTCAACCTGTTCGGAAAGGTAACTTTCAAACACAAAAATCGGATTCACACTTCCCATTTCTGCAAAAACAGGTATGGGCTGCTCACAGGCATTGCAGGCATCAAACAGCGCTTTCCCACCACGAAAGGATCCAGTAAAAGCTACCGCCTTTGCCAGGGGATGGGTAGCCAGCAGTTGTCCCGTTTCTATTCCCCCCTCGATGTGTTGGAAGGTGCCTTTGGGTAGGCCACTTGTGCGCACCGCATTCTTTATAGCCTCGGCCACCATGCGGGAGGTTTCCGGATGCGCCGGATGCGCCTTGTAGAGGACCGGGCAACCTGCCGCTAAAGCAGAGACCGTATCTCCTCCCGCCGTGGAGAAAGCCAGCGGGAAATTACTGGCACCAAATACCACGACAGGACCCAAGGGCCGCAACATACGGCGAATGTCCGGTTTGGGTGCCGGCTTTCGCTCCGGGTCTGCTTGATCGATGGTGGCCTCTACCCAACTTCCCTCTGCCACTACCTGCGAAAAAAGCCGGATTTGACCAAGGGTACGGCCCAACTCGCCTGTGATTCTTCCCTCTGGCAAATGGGATTCCCGGGCAGCTGTCGGTATCAGTTCCTCGCGAATCCCATCAATTTGACCGGCCATCTCTTCCAGAAAACCAGCTATCTTATCCTTATCCATTGATTTTAGCAGCAAAAATGCCTGCTGGGCATCCTGAAAATTAACGGTTACTTGATCCATTTTTGTTGTACGGGTTTATGTGGTTTAAAAAAAGTCGCTGCTGCCCGGCCTGGGGTCGGGTGCATTGATCAGGTCAAGTTACAGGTTATTCGTGGCAGAAACAAAAAAACCCGGAGAATACCCCTCTCCCCGACCAGCGAGCCCGCTTCCCTTTTCGTTGAATTGCCATTCCCTTGAAAATACGGGTGGGTATTGATAAATTTGCTGGTAAAACCGTATAACCCAAACCACAAGCCTCCTAACCACTCCCGCTCCATGAATTCCCAGCTTTCCCTACCGGATAACTCCCTTCGCCTGATCAACCATTTTGAACCAGGCGATGTTGGAGGCATTATCGCACTGCATGGCAAGCACTACTACAAGGAGTTTGGTTTTGGATTGGGCTTCGAAAAATACGTTGCCCGGACCTTTGCCGAATTTGTTAGCCAATTTCAAGAAGGCAAGGACCAGGTCTGGATAGCGAAAGCCGGAGAAGATATCAAAGGATGCATCGCGTTGGTTCACCGGGATGCCCAAACGGCCCAACTTCGGTATTTTATCACCCGTCCGGACTACCGGGGAAGAGGCTTGGGAAAGCAACTCTTTCAGTTATGCATGGACCATATCTGCATGCGCGGCTACTCACGGGCGTATTTATGGACAAGTGCCAACCTTACCACGGCTGCCGGCTTGTACCGAAAGGCGGGATTCCAAAAGACCGAGGAAAGGCATTCCAGTAGTTTTGGTGTCCCCATGGTGGAACAAAAATACATCTGGGAGGCAACCCGACGGTAACCCAGCCTGCGGTAATGGAAAAGCTTTTCTAGCTGTTGGCGGATACCAAACGAGAGCGACGCATGCTGCGTGACCGCCCTGCCTGGACAACTGATTCCGAAGCAGTAGCTACGTACGCCCCGCACACAGACCGAACAGAATTTCCCGCATTTTGCGGGCAACCAGAATCCAGCAACCATACCTAAAACCACCTAATTATTATTTTTTCAATGTAACCACGTGAGCCATAGAAAATTCGGTTTTTTAAAGCAATAACTAAAACAAATTTTTAGTCTTCAAAAAAAGCGCCAAAAGGCTCAACTTTTCTTGAAATAATTTTCACCGTCAATCTTTTTTCTCTATAATTAGGCGCTTAAGACATAACAACGGAAAAAAATGTGTTTGAGTGGTAAATTGGTGTTGGTTGTTTATCTCCGTTGTGCAATCGATTCCATAAGGCGAGTGAACGGCTTGGTTAGATTGGCTATAATTTCCTCTCGACCACTGTTCGTTTGCATTCAATACCACCTGTATCGATGGTTACTACGTAAAAGAAAAGGTCGGCTGCCTATGAAACACCTAATAAGTCCGTAATTAACTTTGATAATTACAGATCCAATTAATTAAACTCAAAATTTATTATGAAAAAAAATCTACCAAATTGCCATGGGCTGGTATCCAAATCATCCCTTGCGGCAATCCTGTTTGCCCTGTTTACAGGGGGGCTGATCGCCGCTCCAAATGGGCCTGACGGGAATCTAACGAACACCGAAAAGATGCCGCTATTGGCATCCAATGAAAATCTGGATGCTTTCCGATCGAACGCTCCCTTTGATGTGACCGTCACCGATTCAAACGGGGAACCCATCCCAGGGGCCACCGTATCCGTTCCGGGTACCTCCATCGGTACCGCTACCGATATCGACGGACAGTATAGCATTACCGTACCCGAGGGGTCCTCTCTTGTGTTTTCCTTTATTGGGTTTGAAAGCCAAACCATCGAAGTAAACAATCAATCCACCATCGACGTCACCCTTTCCGAAAGCGCTCAGGCACTAGACGAAGTGGTCGTAATTGGTTACGGTACGCAACAAAAGAAAGACCTGACCGGTGCCGTGGTAAACGTGCAGGCGGAAGAGGTGATGAAGTACAAGCCCACCAGTGTGTCGGAGATTTTGCGAACCACCGTCCCCGGTCTGAGTGTGGGGTATGCCACCAACGCCCGAAACGTACCGGATTTTGAAGTTCGGGGTGACAATTCGATGAAGGCTAATTCCAATGACGAACGAGCTGCCAACCGACCTTTGATCGTATTGGACGGGGTCATTTTCCAGGGAGACCTGGCAGAAATCAATCCAAATACCATTGAAAGCGTGGACGTATTGAAGGATGCCAGTGCGGCAGCCGTATACGGATCACAGGCCACAAATGGTGTGGTGATTTTCACCACCAAAAAAGGTCAATACGGCAAGCCACAAATAACGTTTAGCTCCCGCGTTGGATTGGTCACCGGAGCCAGAAGACAGCAAACCTATCAGGGCGAGGCAGTATTGGACTGGTTGACGGACATGAACGAAACCATTACCAATACCATTACCGAACCCTGGACACGTTTCCGGGATTTTAACGACATTGATCCGCAGTACCAGGACGACTGGTTGGCGGCAAATGGGATCCCTGGAGAGACCGATCCGGAAGTCATCCGCATGACCCGAATCAATAACTTTGGTTTTTGGGACAACGAAGTAGAAAATTACCGAAACGGAGTTACCTACGACTGGCAGGATTTCTTGTTCCACACCGGTGTGCGACAGGATTACGACCTGGGTGTTTCGGGTAGAACCGACAGGGTTGCCTACTATTTCTCACTGGGCTACAGCGACCGGGAATCCGTACGATTGGGCGAATCCTTTCAGGCAATCACTTCTCGCCTGAATCTGGATGTCAACCTGGGCGAGCGTTTGAGCGTGGGTACCAACACGCAGTTCACCTTTATAGACGAAGGACAGGAATTCATCGGTAACGGAGGATACCGGGTGTATTCCGTGTACGATCAGCCCTGGGCAAACGGAGCCCCCAGAACGCGGGAAAACCTGAATGACCAGGCAGCGGGATCGAATATCTCCAACCCTTATCAGGGTCCCTCCTGGAATACGCGCCTTCATAATCAAATTATGATCAACCCCACGCTCTATGCACAGCTTGAGCTTCCCTTCGGTTTTAGCCTACGCCAGGATTACACGCCCCGTTTTTCCATACGTAAGCGCTTCGATCTGGACGAGCGTGGCAATCCCCAACGGGCGGTAGATGAGGCCGAAAGAAGGTACAACGAGTCCTTCCGCTGGCAGTCCAATACCATCCTGAACTGGAACAAGGAATTTGGCGAACACCGCCTGGGCTTCACCGGCTTGTACAACACCGAAAGAAACCAAAGCTGGGAAACGCGTGCCATGACCAACAACTTCTCGCCCACCGCGAGCCTTGGCTTCCATGCGATGCAATTGGGCCTGAACCCCACCATGTCCTCCTACGACGAGGTAAACTCCCGAACCGGCCTAATGGGTCGTGTGACGTATGCATACGGAGATAGGTATAATTTCTCCGCTTCCATCAGACGGGATGGCTTTTCCCGATTTGGGGTAAACAACCTGCTGGGTAATTTCCCATCCCTATCCGCTGCCTGGACAATCTCCAACGAGGACTTTATGCAAAACACGGGCATTCTTAGCTATCTCAAAGTGCGAGCGAGCTACGGTGTGAACGGGAACAGTAGTGGATTGGAAGACTACAATGCCTATGCGCGATTGAATAGTAACCTCTACCTGAATTACGATGGAGGCTATTTCGCTGCCCCTCGTACCGAGATTACGCGTATCGCGAATCCCTTTTTGTCTTGGGAACGAAATGCTTCCTTTAACATAGGCATCGACTACGGGTTCTTTAACGACCGGGTCAGCGGTTCCTTGGATATTTACCAATCCGAGACCAGGGATTTGTTACTGGATCAAAAGTTACCCGAACTGACCGGTTTTGGTTCCGTGAAAACCAATGTAGGAAACCTGCAAAATCGGGGATTTGATCTGGGAATCCGTTCCATCAACGTGACACGAAGCAATTTCACCTGGACCAGTAACTTCAACGTCACCTATGCGATTAACAAGATTACCACCCTAGGTAATGCTCCGATTCCCATGACCGATGCGCAGGGTAATACCGTCATGCGAGAGCCCGACGACTTGCAAAACGGCTGGTTTATTGGGGAAAACAAAGACATTATCTGGGATTGGGATCTGGACGGCGTCTACCAAATGGACGAAGCCGATGAAGCCGCGGAGTACGGATTGTTCCCCGGTGACTTCCGATTCGTCGATCAGGATAACGATGGAGACATCGATATTGACGACCGAGTTTTTCTTGGACTAACCGACAATCCCTGGTACATCACTTTCCGAAACGATTTCGAATGGAAAAATTTCGACCTGGGGCTGGTATTTCTCGGTAAATTCGGCTGGAAAGGCGGAACACAAGAGCCGTTTAACAATTCCCAGCAGTACATCAAAAACAAAAACTGGTATACCATTCCTTACTGGACGCCGCTTAACGGTGAAAACAATTTCGCCCGAATCAACTCCATCAACCTGGGAGGCGGAAACGTATGGTTAAACCGAGACTATGTACGTTTGCAAAACGTATCGGTAGGATACAGTGTTCCACCCAGTTTGCTGGAAAAAATCAATGGAACGCGGCTACGACTGGCGCTAAACATTGAGAATGCGGCCGTCTTCACCCCCTGGCACCGAAGCCTGGGTGATCCCGAATCGGCTCGGGAAATGCCTCGAACGTACTCCTTTAGTTTAGATTTCACGTTCTAAGCGCAGCGTGGAGGAAATTAACTATAAACCAGAAACGATTTAACAATGAAGAATTTAAAAATATTCAAAGGAATAGGCCTTTCACTACTTCTCCTTGGCTCGGTATCCTGTCAGGAGGATTTTTTGGAAGAACAACCCTTGTCCTTCCTTAGTCCAGAAAACACCTTCGTGGATGCGGCCGGATTGCAAACCGCACTCGATGCTGCTCTGCATGGGGTGATGACGCAATGGAACGGGGATACCCGTGAACTGATGTTCAATAGCAACATGAGCGATGCCTCGGTCGTATCGGCAACGGATAAGCCCGATGCGTTCGTAGACCTGCGTACCTATGCCACCCCTACGAATTCGCGGAACAACGATGCGGGTCGTGCGCGCTCCTTTTACGCAGATAACTACAACCACATCAAAAAGGCGAATACGGTAATCGATTACATCGACGTGCCGGAATGGCCGGATGGAGCAAACGATGCGGAGAGAAACCACTTGCTGGGATCGGCCTATTTTCTACGTGCCTTCTTTTACATGCAACTGACCATGGATTTTGGTAACGTGGCCTTTCCATTGAGCGTGGTATCCGAAGCCCGAAGGGATTTTAAGGTATTCCACATGCAAGGAATCTGGGATCAGATGATCACCGACCTGGAATATGCGGTTCAGCATGTCAAACCAAAAAGCCAACTACCGATTGGACAGGCTCCCAAGGATGCCGTTCGTATCTTGCTGGCTAAGTACTACATGCTAAACGAGCGCTTTGCCGATGCCGAGCGCCTAATGGACGACGTGATCAACGGGGGAGAATCCCAGTTGTTCACCGATGATATGATCCCCTCCGGTGTCACCGAGGTAGAAGTAGCGAATACCAATAATCCGAATACCGGTAACCCGCTTCCAGGCAGGTCCGGATTTGCACCGGTGGACGCCGTTAACTACCTCCACATGGACCAGGGAGCACAGAAAACTTCCAATCCGGAAGGAATCTGGCTGGTAGTAAACGAACCGTTCATCTTGGGAACACAAGGAAGATCCGCCCGGATTCGCGCCTGGGGTCCCAACTTCGTTAGTACCAACCTGGGCGTTTGGGAGCCTGGCACCACACGGATCGGGACAGATGTACAGCAGTCCACCTCCGATGCACGGGGACGCATGATGAAAAAATGGGGTCGTGGTCAGGGATTTGCCCGTCCGACCAACTATTCCCAGTATGAAATCTGGAACTTCAAAGGAGAGGTTGACGAACAAGACTACCGACACAAGGACCTGAACTGGTTTGAAATGGAGGACGTATTGTACGACAACCCTTCACTTCTGGACGATGGAAGTCCCTATTACATGCAGCCACTGCGCTTGTACGACGAAAACGGCAACCTGACCTGCCAAGACACCATTCGCTGCTGGTTCGGTTATCCTCGGTACAAGTTCTACTCGGTTAATCAGGAGTCTCGGCCCGACCGACAGGACGGGGGTAAGATGGACATGTACATCATGCGGATTGCAGAGGCCTATTTGGTACGTGCCGAAGCACGTTTCTGGCAGGACAACCTGGCCGGAGCGGCGGAAGACATCAATACGATTCGCCAGCGTGCCAATGCCATCCACATGTACACCATTGCCGATATGCAAACCGAAGGTATCGGAGCCGTTTTGGACGAGCGTAACCGGGAACTGTTTGGCGAGGAATACCGTCACGACGAACTGGTACGAATCTCCATCATCCTGGCAAAAACCGGAAAGATGGCCTACAATGGCAAGACGTACTCCATCAGTGGAAACAACATCGAAGAGGCCATCTCTGCCAATAGCTTCTACTACGATCGTATGATGGAGAAAAACAATTTCTTCCGGGAAGAGGTGCCTTGGGCGACTTACAATACCACCAGATACACCATGGATCCGCACCACGTGTTCTGGCCAGTCTATCAGCCCTACCTTGTAGGAAACGTGGAAGCCACCCTGAATCAAACAACCGGATACAACGGAGCCGAAAATAACATCGAACCATTGACTCACGTGGTTCAGCCAGCCGGCGCTCCCAACGAAGACCCCATGCGGGCCATCGGAGAGTAATGCCGATTATATAAAAAATTCACCCGGAAGCAGTAGCAGTCGGGTGAATTTTTTAATTTAGGGAAGTAAAAAGGTTATAAACTCAAACACCATATATTATGACAAACGATTCGTCCAGAAGGACTTTTCTAAAAAAATCAGCAATTGCAAGTTCAGCAGCTATTGTTGCTCCTACCATACTTTCCTCCAACGTGTTTGGAGCCAACGACCGCATCAATGCGGCGGTACTAGGGGTAAATGGAAGGGGAAAGAACCACATCCAAAGCCTGATGAATCAGGAAAACGTCCAGGTTACTACCCTCTGCGACCCGGACATGAACCTATTAAAAGAGCGACAAAAGCAATTTAAAGATACGTACAAAAAAGACGTAGCCCTGGAACAGGATCTTCGCCGGGTAATAGACGATCCGGACATCGATGTGATCAGCATCGCATCGCCCAATCATTGGCATGCGCTGACGACAATCTGGGCCTGTCAGGCTGGCAAAGACGTCTACGTAGAAAAACCCGGCTCTCACAATATCTGGGAGGGAAGGAAGATGGTGGAAGCAGCCCACAAGTACGATCGAATCGTGCAGCACGGCGTGCAGCTGAGAAGCTCTCCGGCCGTTCGCGAAGCCATCCAATTGATTCGGGACGGGTACATTGGCAATGTCTATATGGCCCGCGGCATCGTCTTCCGCTGGAGACCTAGCATTGGAGACAAAGGATTCTCCCCCGTTCCCGAGGGAATCGACTACGACCTTTGGACCGGCCCCGCTCCCAAGCGTCCCTTTACCCGCAACCTGGTGCACTACAACTGGCACTGGCATTGGGATTATGGAAACGGGGATGTAGGAAACCAGGGAATTCACGAAACCGACCTTTGTATGTGGGGATTGGACGTGGGGCTTCCCACGAAAATCACCTCGATGGGAGGGAAATTCCTGTGGGACGATGCAAAAGAAGTTCCCGAGGTACTCACTTCGGTGTACAATTATCCGGAGGAAAACAAGATCATCCAATTTGAAGTACGTCCCTGGTGCACCAACGAAGAAGGTGGTGCCACGGTCGGTAACATCTTCTATGGAGACAAAGGCTACATCGTGGTCGATGGTTACGACAAGTACCAGTCATTCCTGGGCAAAGACCGCACGCCTGGTAAATCAGGAGCCGATGGAGGACCGTCTGCCTCCGGGATGGACCGGGGAGCCGGAGGTACCGATGGACACTTTGCCAACTTCATTGAGGCTGTCCGCAAGCACGACGCTTCCATCCTGAATGGTCCGGTAGAAACGGCGCATCTGTCCTCCGGATTGGCCCACCTGGGCAACATCGCTTACAAGCTAGAGCGGGTACTCACGTTTAACCCAAAATCTGAGACCTTTGTGAATGATCCCGAGGCAGACGAGATGTTGAAACGAAACTATCGCAAGGGTTTCGAAGTACCAGCGATTGTCTAAGCTTCTCCCAGGTAATTTCACCCATCGAAACCGAAAAACCAGAAAAAAAACCGGGCAGGCCGTTTGGCACTCCCGGGTTTTTTCTTCGTACCTTACTCGGTAAAACTAAATTTAAAGGCATAATACATGAAATCCCGTATGCACCAGGCGACATCCCCAGGGACGCCATGGTAGCCCCAATAACGACCGGGGCGAGACATGCGAGACGCCATGTGGCCACGTAAAAACAATGATATGCACATGAAATCCCAGGCGCTAGTATTGATCGCAATTATAAGTAGCAGCACGATGCTTTTTGGTCAGAGTAACAAAAAAGAAGCCGTAACCGTACAGGTAAACGAATCAGAAAAGAAAGTTGATATCGTCGTGGGAGGTGAGTTATTCACCACCTATATGTACCCGGACAATATCATGAAGCCCGTGTTGTGGCCCGTGATGTCACCGGAAGGAAACATGTTGACGAGAAGCTATCCGTTAATCAACAAAGAAGGAGACCGAACCGATCATCCCCACCATGTGGGTGTTTGGCTCAATTACGGGGATGTGAATGGTCTTGATTTTTGGAACAATTCAGAGGCCATCTCTCCGGAAAGAAAAGGAGGCTATGGAACCATCTATCACCAATCGGTAGAGAAAGCCAAGGGAGGTAAAGGAAAGGCCGTATTGGAAACGAAATCCCTTTGGAAATCTCCGGACAACACCACCTTACTGGAGGAAGAAACCGAATTTGCATTCCAAGCCATCGAAGGGATGCGAATAATTGATCGCACCACTTCGCTTACTGCCGCTGTGGATGAAGTGAAATTTACAGACAACAAGGAAGGCATGTTTGCCATTCGTGTAAGCCGGGAACTGGAACTTCCCACCGATAAGCCTACCGAGTTGATGGATTCCCATGGAGTCAAAACCCGGGTAGAAAAAATGGACAATACCCTGGTCAAAGGAAACTACAGAAGTTCGGAGGGCATCGAAGGCGGGGCCGTATGGAGCACCCGGGGTCGTTGGATGAAGCTCTCTAGTGAAATAAACGGAGAGGAAGTTTCCCTCGTTATCATCGATCATCCCTCCAACGTGGGGTATCCTACCTACTGGCATGCCCGCGACTACGGGTTGTTTGCTGCCAATACACTGGGACAAAAGGTTTTTTCTGAAGGAAAAAATGAACTGAATTTCAGCCTGAATAATGGGGAAACGGCAACGTTTAAATACCGGCTGGTGGTGGCTTCCGAAGACCTTTCAGACGAGCAAATCAATGCATTGGCTGATGCTTATGCTAAAAAATAATCATACCGTTTTTCACCAAACAACCTTCGAAACATGACAGACCACCATTTATCCCGGCGATATTTTCTTCAAAAAAGTATGGCCGCCGGACTTGGCTTATCCGTACTGGGCCAACATGCATTGCCCGTCTTTGCCAAAGAATCCGGTATGAAACTGGGCCTGGTCACCTATCAATGGGGCAAAGACTGGGACCTTCCCACCCTCATCGCCAATTGTGAAAAAACGGGCTTGCTGGGAGTAGAATTGCGCACGGAACATGCGCACGGTGTGGAAACCTCCCTCTCTTCGCGCCAACGACGAGAGGTAAAAAAACGCTTTGCCGATAGCCCGGTTACCTGCCTGGGCTACGGATCCAACTTTGCCTACCATTACACGGATCAGGCGGAAGTTCGCCAAAACATCGAAGGCACCAAGGAATACCTAAAACTCTGCAAAGACATAGGCGCTACGGGCATCAAAGTGAAGCCAAATGGGTTACCCGAATCGGTCTCTAAAGAAAAGACCATCGCTCAGATCGCCGCTTCGTTCAATGAGGTGGGCGCCTTTGCCAAAGACCTGGGGCAGTTGGTCCGGGTGGAAGTACATGGAAAACTCACCCAACAGCTGCCCAATATGAAGGCCATTTTTGATCAGGTAGATCAGGATAGCGTCAAGGTATGCTGGAATTGCAACAACGAAGACTTATTGCCTCCCGGCCTGGAAGCAAATTTCCATTCGGTGAAAAAGTGGTTTGGCGACACCGTTCACATTCGCGAACTAAATGTCGGGAATTATCCCTACCAACAGCTCATGAACCTGTTTGGGGAAATCAATTACGAGGGCTGGATTCTACTGGAGGCGCGTACCACCCCTGCGGACCGCATTGCCGCCATGAAAGAGCAATTGGAAATCTTCAACAAGATGACGAACGCATAATTTTGCCAGGGAATACCCATTTCTGCACCGACGCAGGAAGGCAGACCAAGAGTTAGAAAAAAAGGCCACCCAACGATGTTGAGGTGGCCTTTTTGTTTCCTCAGGCGTTATCCGCCGCAAATTGTTCCACGGCTTTCCATACCCGAAACAAGTTTTTGTAACAAACTTTCTCGATATCCTCCTTGCTGTAACCACGTTTCAGCAGTTCTGCGATCAAATTTGGGTACATGGACACGTCCTTCAGCCCCGTAGGTAAGGTATCCCCTACCCCATCGAAATCGGATCCAAAGCCCAAATGGTCAATGCCTACCAGACTAACAATATGGTCAAAGTGATCGGCTACCTTCTGTACCGAAGGAAAGGGATTATTGGCGGCCACGTACTCGGAAATGTACTGTTGAGCCTCGGGGTCGGTGCGGCTAAGTTCATTTTCTGCCAGCCAGTTCACCAGATGTTCGCGAACGGCATCATTTCCCTCTCTGAAATCCTGGTCCACAAAACTACCCCCAAAATTGATCATGATGACTCCTCCGTTTTCAGCTAGTTTCTGAATCATATCATCCCCCATGTTCCGCTCAAATCCCGGCGTAAAATGCCTGGCAGAAGAATGGGAAGCGATCACGGGTACCTGGGTCACTTCGAGTACATCGTAAAACGTATCGTCTGATACGTGAGAGATATCGACCATAATGCCCAGTCGGTTCATTTCTTTGACGACCTCCACGCCGAATTCGCTAAGCCCCCCGTGCATGTAGGTGGTGTCGTAGGAAGAGTCACCGATCAGGTTGTCTTTGCTGTGTGTCAGCGTAATGTACCGGATGCCACGTTCGTGGAAATAGGCCAGGTTTTCCAGCTTATCCTCAATGGGGGCTCCATTTTCCATACCCATGGGTAGGGAAATTCGACCTGCCTCAAAATTGGCACGAATATCCGCCGGACTATAAGCCATTCCGAATTTATCAGGCCAGGTCGTTGTCAGGCGTTCCGTCATCAAAATCAGTGAATCAGCCAATGCCTTGGCGCCGCCCATTTCCTGGTAGCGCGCAGGGATATAAATTGACATAAATGGAGCATCGAGCCCCCCCTCTTTGGATCGGGGAAAATCAAAATTCCCCCCCTCCGTGCGCGTCGAAACATCTAGAATCTCCCGCTGAAGGGTAAAGCCGCCGACTTTCATTCGATAAGGCAGATCCACATGGCCATCCACCATGATTGTTTGCTGCGCCAAATCCGTAGCGATCCGCATGCGATCCTCCTCGGAAAGCGCCGCATAATCGATGGTTTCACTTTTCTCGGTGGCGCAGGAAAACCCGAGAATGACTGAAAGCAGTGCTAAAACATAGGTACATTTTTTCATTTTTTGTAATTTTTGTTGATAGTGGTTGTTTCTCGTGCAAGGTAGAATCCAAATATACAGATCTTTCAGCTTTTACCCACTTCCCGGGAAAAATTCATTTTTTGGGGAATCGTGCGGATTCACCGAAAAATTGACGAAATTAGAGTTTGAACCAAACAAATAAGCCAATGAAGTTTTCAGCAAAATCCTACACACCGCTTGTATTTTCCATCGGTGCAGTCGTTGGTCTGGCCATGGCCTGCGGACCGGCCACCACAAATCAGGAAAGCGAGGGTACCGTCGCCGCGGAGGAACCCGTGGAACCGGGTCTGGAACTGCTTTGGGAAACCCCTGCCGAACTTACCACCAACGAGTCGGTTCATTTTGAAGAAAGCGGGGACATCCTGTACGTGGCCAATATTGAAGGCGGTCCCGATGAAAAAGACGGTGTTGGATCCATCTCTAAAGTGAGTACATCCGGAGAAATTCTGGAACGGGATTGGGTTACCGGCCTACACGCCCCCAAAGGCATGACCGTAATGAAGGATCACTTGTACGTCACCGATATCGACCATCTGGTGGAGATTGACCTGGCTACCGGAGAGATTACCGAAACGTACGAGGTGGACGGAGCAGTCTTTCTAAATGATGCGACAAGCGACGGAAAAAAGGTCTTCTTTTCCGACATGCGCACCAATACCATCCACTATCTGGAGGATGGAGGCATCCACACCTTTGCCACCGAACAAAAGAGTATAAATGGACTGCGAATCGGTAATGGAGGCATTCTGTATGGACTGGATGCCGAAGGTTTGAAACAATACAACAGTGACGGTAGTTTTGAACTCATCAATGCGGAAGTGACCGGTGGTGATGGACTAATTGTCCTTGACGAACAGACGTTTATTGCCAGCCGTTGGGCAGGAGAGATCTACCTGGTTCAAGAAGGAAAGGCAACGAAAATTCTGGATACAACCGAGGAGGAGTCAAATACTGCCGATATTGGATTTATCCCCGATGAAAATATTGTTCTGGTCCCCACTTTTTTCAAAAACAAAGTGGTGGCCTATCAATTAACCTATTGAACGACACAGGGAATGGGAATACAAATTGAATGAATATTCCATTGCTTTCGTTACATAGGTAGAGAATACAAAGTTGCTGAAAAAAATCTAGCCTTTAATTTTTGACAGCATTGTTGTTAATTTGTGAAAAGGTAGCAATGTTTTGGCGTATAAAAACAAATTGACCTCCAAAAGCGAACGCATAGTTTATGAATAAGTCAGAAAATATTAATTACGAATTAGAAAAGAATGCCGAAGTCATCAGTCAATTGGATGACTTTGTCACCGAAACGGTAAAAACCACACTCATGGATCCGGACGATTGCTGGCAACCCACTGATTTCCTTCCGGATATGACCCAGCCCGATGCCCTCGATCAGGTGAAGTTATTACGGAAACGCGCCGCAGAGATTCCGGATACGATCATCACATCCCTTGTTGGAAACATGATTACGGAAGAGGCATTACCAAGCTACCAAACCTACTTCAATATGCTGGCCGGCATCAACGAGGAAGGCTCGCTGACAAGCGAAAGAGGTTGGGTGCAATGGACCAAGGCCTGGACAGCAGAAGAAAACCGCCATGGAGATCTTTTAAATAAATACTTGTACCTTTCCGGCCGGGCCGATATGCGGAAGGTGGAACAAACCATTCACCGGCTAATCTACAACGGATTTGACCCACGCTCCGAAAAAGATCCCTACCAGGCGATTATTTACACCTCCTTTCAGGAGCGAGCCACAAAAATATCCCACGTCAACACCGGTAAATTGGCCGACAAGGCAGGGGATTTGGTACTTGGCAAAATATGCAAGCAAATCGCCGGAGATGAGGCAAGGCACGAAAAAGCCTACAAAAGCTTTATGACGGAAATCTTCGAAATCGATCCAAGCGGCGCCATGCTTGCCTTTGAAAAAATGATGCGCAAGCAAATCGTCATGCCGGCAGTGCTGATGGGCGAGGGAGGGAATAACCCGTCCATCTTTGATCAGTTTTCTGCCATTACCCAAAAAGTAGGGATCTACACCGGATGGGATTATGCGCGTATCATCGATCATTTGGTCAAACTCTGGAAAGTGGAAACGGTGACAGGGTTGACTGACGTGGCAGCCAAGGCGCAAGAATACCTCGCCGGCCTATCCGCACGGTACATGCGACTGGCGGATCGAATGAAAACTCCTGATGAAATCAGTCTGGCTTGGATAAAGTAAAAAAAGGGCCAAAAAATAGCTGTAAAATTGCCCTTTAGAACGTTGCAAAATGTAAGTTTAAAAAGCTGCTTAATCACCCGTATCAAAGGTAGGCAAACAGGCTTCAACAAAAAATACCCCGATCGGGGTATTTTTTTTGCATTTTTGTCCGCGCACATTGATTAGCAATTCATTATAAAATACATTTTCATACCCCCTAACTCAAAGAGTATCGGTATTTCCAGGCTTGGATAGGCGACCCGCGCGCGACTAAAAGGGGGGCAATGAGAATTAGTGAGCGTTAAGATTTAAAAACAATACTTTGATTTCCCGCGTTGCGAGGCTTGGGTACCAGCGAACGGCGATGACAGGTCCGGTCTGAACGGTCCAACTGTTTTTTTACTTTAAAAAATTCGCAAAAACACCAAAAATGGGTTTCCATATAGCCGCGTCCGCATGCAGGGGAAGGACTAGTGCTCCTCGCGGGCCTTGCTCGCCAGTAGCCCCACTCGTAACTCAAAATAACTGTATTTTTCTCCAAAATGCGCTTTTAAGGGATTCAAAAGATTGGTTTGAAGTTGGGCGGCGGCAGACGCGATTTCCTGAAGTTGCGCATCTGCAAGCCATTTCTCGGGACTACTGTCTCCGGAAGCGAGAAGCTTCAACACGTGCCCCTCAATGGTGCTGCGGGCCAGCCCCCTTTTTTCCACAATTTCCTCCAGCGAATTTCCTTGATTAAGCAAGGCTAGCGTCTCGTTTATGGAAGAAGTAATGGTTTGTTTTACTGTTCGTTTGGGTTTCGGACTCCCCCCTGCCCCGGATACCGTAGGGTTATCATTCAGGTAGCCCCGTATTTCATTCAAAAAGCTATCCCCGTATTTTTCCAATTTCTGGTTTCCTACTCCGTGAATCTGAAGAAGTGCCTGCTTACTTGTGGGGTAGTATCGGGCCATTTCCACAAGTGTTGCATCCGAAAAAATGATGTAGGGAGGGACGTCCTGTTTTCGTGCAAGCTCAAAGCGTACGGTTTTTAGTTTGGCAAGCAGCCGCTCGTCCTTTTCGTTTTCCCTAACTCCTTGCAGCAACTCATCTTTTTCCATGTTGAGAAAAATCTTTTCTTTTTGCTTCAATTTTTCCCAGGCCAGTTGGGTGAGTTTAACAATCGGGCGAAGGGGATCTTCCTGACTCAAATACCCTTCCGCGATCAGTTGTTGTCCCAGGGTTTTCCAAAATTCCTCAGACCGGTCCTTGCCAATACCAAAAACCGATAACGTTTTCTGCCAGGATGCGATTTTAGCTGCCTGAGAGCCTCTCAAAACCAAGATGACATGCCCCAAACCAAACTTTTGGTCCAACCGAACAACGGCAGAAAGGAGCATTTGGGAATAAATGGTCATGTCTTCTTTCTCATTTTTCTGTAGGCAGGTGTCGCAATTTCCGCATTCTCCGGGGTAATCTTCCCCAAAATACCGAAGGAGAAACGTTCTCCTGCATTCCCTGCTTTGGCAATACTGCACCATCTCATTCAACTTGGATTTCATGTGCCGCACATACGTGGGATCCTCGGCATTTTCCAGCATACGCGACAGGGTGATGCTATCCCCAAAACTGTAAAACAAGAGTGCCTCGCCAGGCAATCCATCCCGGCCGGCGCGCCCGGTTTCCTGGTAGTAGCTTTCGATATTTTGCGGCATGTTGGTATGCACCACAAAACGGACATTCGACTTGTCTATGCCCATTCCAAAAGCCACTGTGGCCACGATAATCCGAACCTCGTCCCGAATGAACTTTTCCTGATTGGCTTGCCTGACTTCCCTGGCCAGGCCGGCATGGTAGGGAAGCGCAGCATGGCCGTTGGCATTGAGCTTCCAGGCCGTTTCCTCTACCGACTTTCGAGACAGGCAGTACACGATCCCGGAATCGGTTGGGCGTGCGGATAAAAAATCCAGCAGCTTCCCAAATGCATCGGAGCGGAGCGTTACCCGGTAGGTAATATTCGGGCGGTCGAAGGAAGAAATAAACCATTGAGGGTTCGTTAGCTTGAGCCCTAAAGCAATGTCTTTTCTGGTTTGTTGGTCTGCGGTGGCTGTAAGGGCTAAAAATGGCGTATCGGCGAAAATCCCCCGGAGGTCACCCAACTTCAGGTACTCCGGTCTAAAATCGTGCCCCCATTGGGACACACAATGGGCTTCATCCACTGCCACCAGCGATAGTTCTACCTTTTTAAGCAAGTCTACCAATGGATACGCACCACCAAAAAGGCGTTCCGGCGCCACATACAACAGTTTAACCCTACCCGTAAAAACCCCATCGGAAATATGGCGTTGCTCGCTGATATCCTGGGTGGAATTCAAAAATGCGGCGGGAATACCCAGTTCATTCATCGCATCCACCTGATCTTTCATCAAGGCTATTAGCGGAGACACCACCAGGGTCAACCCTGGTAGAATCATGGCTGGAACCTGGTAACAGACCGATTTCCCCGCACCCGTTGGCATCAAGGCTATGCAATCCTTTTTTTCCAATACCTGTTGGATAATGGCTTCTTGTTTGCCTCTAAACGACGCGTATCCATAAAATTGCTTTAATACTTCCAGTGGTTGCATGGCTGGCTTTGGTAGGGGTAAAAATCCAATAAATTTAAAGGTACTACAATTTAAAAAAAATTCTACTAACGGCCTCCGTTCGCCAGGGATCAGCGCTCATCTTTTGATAATCTTTAAGCGCTGACGCTCGTTTCCCCAATACAGGTGAATCACATACACCCCCGTAGGTAGTGTTGGAATCGTCGTGGCCAATTCCTGGTTCAACCCCTCCAGGTCTTTGTTTTCAAGACGAACCACCTGTCCAACCGAACCATAGACCGACACATGCAATGGCTCACCGTTGTATCTATTTTGATCCAGCAGGGAGAGCCTCACGCCGACACCTTCCACCGGGTTGGGGTACATTCTCCATACCAGCGGCTCGGAGGAAATTCCAGGAATAGGTATTCCCAGAACATCCCCCAAAATTTGTTGCCTGCTACTTTGATCCACTTGAACCAACCGGTAATAGAGACGAGTTTCATACAGCGGCAGGGCGGAATCCGAAAATGAATAGGCTCCCTCTTCCGCTGTGCTGAGGGGGTGGTTTACTTCCGCTAAGGGAAAAAAATTGGCGACGCTACCAATGGCTCTTTCCACAATAAAGTACTGGTGGTTTTCCTCTACACCCGTGGTCCAGGATACCCTCACGCTCCTGGACTCGGGATAAAATCGGACTTGCTGCGCTACCAATTCCACGGGGAGTATATTGCAGGGATAAAACTTCCCTTGGTCAAGCTCTTGCGTCCGCCCTCCTACAGAAGGCGTGGGATAACTCCCGCACACAAATATCTTCGATTGCTCGTCGGCGATAACGGTGGCACTTCCATCCACGAGTACATCCCCACCTACGGACACTTCGCTTGTTCCTCCAATGGTAATCCCGGTGTCCCCGCGAATGTCTATGTCCTGGTCGATGATTACCTGCGAATCCCGAAAGGTATTGAATTGATGCTGTCTACCTCCCGTGACCAGCAAACCTACCGTTCGAAAAAACCCGGTAACATTGATGACGGAAGAGTTTCCGGAATATTCCGTTAGCCCTGCACTGGTAATGGCTCCACCTGCTTGCACATGCAAAATAGCCCTATTTTGTACCTCTACCGATCCCACGTCCATTGTACCCGAACCGTCTCCTCCCAAATAGAGCTCGGTAGGATCGGAACTTCCTCCCTGGGAAATGATGAGCTCTCCGGATACCGCAACGCGCGCGTTTTCCTCGATGGATACGAGTATGTCCCTATTTCCTTCAATGGCAAGGTTACCGGTAATGGTGAGTTCGGCACCATTACCTACCGTAAGGGAAGTGAAGGTCCCTCCTAATAGTACATCGCCGGTTAGTTGGACATCCTGGTTAACAATTACTTCCACCAGGCAGCCGGTAGAAACGAATGGAGGCCAGGAACCGTTCGCGGTACAGCCTATCGGGTCATTTAGCGGACTTACCGACCAGCAAGCCCCGTCCTGCCAGGTATTGGAGCAGCCCGGTACTGCCGGAGTGTATTCGTATACTTGTGCGTGTAAACGGGTCGTGGCAATTGCAAGCGTGATACAAACGAGGGCTGTTAGATAATACCTTGGCATGAAAAGAGTAAAGAAAATAGGTTTGGTATACGTTTTTATGTATTACGTAAACACCAATGTAATTCCTATTCCCAACTTTTACAAACCAACGAAAAAATATTATGCATTTTATTTTATATGAATTACATTTTTATAGTTTTGTAAGTCATATTTTAGGCGTATTCGCTGCGTTAGTCTCGAAACCAGCTCTTCTAAGGATGACAAAACCACTACGAAATAAAAAAAGAGGAGACCATTGCCTATTGCCGAATTTTCTTGGGGCGGAAACTGTCGGGCAAGAACTCATATCTTCATGATTTTAACACGGTGCACCTCTCCGCCACACACGAGTTCCAGCACACACACGCCTTTGCTCGCCTCTTGAATGACCTCTTGCAGCCATTGGTCCAGGGACATTCCGATCTCACCCTCAAAGGATACCGAAAATGCTCCGTGAGAAAAACGCACATGTACCGGCCCGGATACAAATCCCTCACTTACTTTAAGCTGCAAGTTCGAGCCATCGCTGGGGTTTGGGAAAGCGGTCAAGCGGATTTCCTCCAGCTTGCTGCTTTCCACGCTCGTCGAAATCACTTCGCTATAAGCACTTTCTCCGGTAAAGTCAACCTGCTTGAGTCGGTAATACACCATCCCCTCAATGCCTCCAAGCCGGGTGTCCTGAAAAGTATATCGGGTCTCCGCACTGGTCCAGCCAGCAGCCACAACTTCGCCCAATTTTTCAAAGTTATCTATCCCCCCGACAGAACGTTCGATTTCATAATGGCTGGATGCAGTTTCTTTAGCGGTCTTCCAAACCAATTGATTTCCTTGTACTGCAAGTGGAGTTACAGAAAACGACTTCCAAACCACTGGCAAAGCCAGGCAACCCGGACCGTAAAAGGCGTCGTTCTTCATGGTGACATGATACGTTTCTTTCTGGGTGGAATTGGGGTAGTCGCAAATGAAAAACCCGGAGGTATTCTTTCCATTTATGGAACCGCCATTGGAAGCGGTGAGCTTTCCTCCAACAAATATTTCTGAGGTATCGTGTAAATGGAAGGAACCATTGGTCATGGTAACGTCCTTCTTGATCAACCCCATCGCTGTATTCCTGGTTGTAATGGTCGCTCCTCCGCTGGTATGCAGGTTTTCCTCAAAGGTAAACGAGGCATTGTTTTCTGCTTGTAGCGAGCCACCGTGACTCATGGTGACATTACCGGTAAACAATCCGTTTGCATCGTCTTTCAGCCGGATTGATCCGCTCTGTCCGGTAGAGGTCGTTCCAGTTACGAGAATGTTTCCGCTTCCATGTAGGTTTAAGTTGCCGTTTGTAATATCCAGGTCGCCCGTTACCCGGGCTGTCCCGTTTTGTGACCCGATGGTTACGGTTCCGCCGGAGGTATAATTCAAATCTACGGTCTCAAAGAGCCCGTATACGTTTAAGTTGGCATTACTTCTCATAACGGTTCTCTCCAGCACTTCCAGTATTCCTCCCTCTTCTACCGTGATGGTGGGCTGATTGTTGCCAATGACAAATTCTTTTTTCGTCATTTTTGCATTTTTGGGAACAACAATCGTCACTTTTCGATCTATTACAAACTGTCCGTTTACAACCAATTCGGCTCCTTCTGCCAAAACGATTTGCGGAACGGATCCGCCACCGTTAATGGTGAGGTTTCCGTTAAAAATCAACTTAGCATTCGCACCTAACCAAACTCCGGAGAAGGTGCCACTGCCAAAACCCTGCGCATTTCCGTCGTACTCCACCTCGTGATTGATCCCTACGGTTATTGCACAGCCCCAGTTTTTCGCAATCGGAGGAAAACCATTACTAAGGTTCTGATTCGAATTGCATGAGGTCGAGCTGCTCCAGGTGGAGTTTTGCTTCCATTTGCCGTCCGCGACACTTGAGAAATCCTGTCCAATAGCCTGTGCAACTGAAACATAGATCAATACACCGGCAAACAAACGTGCAAAATTCTGAATGGTTAGGAAAAAGGTTTTCATGGCTGTCCGTATTAGATTGTAGCCTAAAACTACTAGCCATTTACCGCCTACCGGAAATTATTCGTTCAAGCTGTGGGAATCGCGGTCAAAACTGGAAAAATAGACGGTCAAAAACTTTACAAATACTTTTTTTTGTATTTTGAATTGCCTTTTTCCCCGGACATTCAGCAGCATTTCCGGCGTTCAGGACGGCTATAAAGCAGCTCTGTGACACGAATGCAGCGTTCCATTGATACTGGATGCTACGGATTGTCAGTTATTTGCGTCTTAACAAAACGTAACCTACTAAAACCGATCCCTTTTTCGAGTCTTTGTGAGGATGAGACTGGGCAGCTTTGAAAGCGATTAGTGCCACCAAAAAAATTCCCCCTCCTCCTACAAGCAATCCCCGGAGAGTAAGGCGGCGTTTCCGGAAGAAGCCTATCCGAAAAAAGGCAATCGAAGGTTTGGAAAGCAAATGCAGACAAAAAATGGGATTCATCCTGGTTACTATTCGTATGGCAATTTACCGGGGATCTTGCGGTCCCAAAAAAAAAGCGGCAATCCCTCAAAAGGAAAAGCCGCTGCTCCAGTGGTTTATTGGGCAGGAATTACCCGTTCATACTGATCAGAAATTCCGCATTGTCTCTGGTGCCTTTCATACGCTGCAACAGAAACTCCATGGATTCTTGAGAGGTCATATCGGACATAATTTTTCTCAAAATCCAAACCCGTTGCATTTCTTCCTTGTCCATCAACAAGTCTTCCCTTCGTGTGCCCGAGCCTGGTACATCGATGGCTGGGTAAATGCGTCGGTTGGACAATTTTCTATCGAGCGACAGCTCCATGTTACCGGTTCCCTTGAATTCCTCAAAGATAACCTCGTCCATTTTGGATCCAGTTTCTACCAACGCGGTGGCGATAATGGTGAGCGACCCCCCGTTTTCTACGTTTCGGGCGGCGCCGAAAAAGCGCTTGGGTTTGTGAAGCGCGTTGGCATCCACACCGCCAGACAAGATCTTTCCTGAAGAAGGTACCACGGTATTGTGTGCACGCGCAAGTCGTGTGATGGAATCAAGCAAAATCACCACATCGTGACCGCATTCGACCATGCGCTTTGCTTTTTCCAATACAAGTGCTGCTACTTTTACGTGCCTTTCGGCCTGTTCGTCAAAGGTAGACGAGATTACTTCTGCTTTTACCGAACGCGCCATGTCCGTGACTTCTTCGGGACGTTCGTCGATCAATAAAATCATCAGGTGAACTTCCGGGTGGTTTTCGGCGATGGCATTGGCAATTTTTTGCAACAATACCGTTTTCCCCGTTTTTGGTTGGGCCACGATCATTCCTCGCTGTCCTTTTCCGATGGGTGCGAAAAGATCCACGATTCGGGTTGAGTAATTGTCGTGCTTGGTGGTCAGTCGCAAGCGCTCCTCTGGAAAGAGAGGGGTGAGGTATTCAAACGGGATTCGATCCCTGATTTCATCGGAGGTTTTGCCGTTAACGGTCCCTACTTTAAGTAAGGCAAAATACTTTTCGCCTTCTTTGGGAGGGCGTATTTGCCCCTGAATGTTATCTCCCGTTTTTAGTCCAAAAAGTTTGATTTGAGAGGGAGAAACGTAAATGTCATCCGGTGAGGCCAGGTAATTGTAATCAAGTGAACGTAAAAATCCATAGCCGTCAGACATGATCTCCAACACACCTGAATTTTCAATGATCCCGTCAAAATCCTTGATGGTAACCGAAGTCTTTCTTTTGGGGATAAAGGTAGAGTCCGGTTGTGGTGGCTCCTCCACTTCTTTGGGGCTTCTCTTCTTTGAAAAATCTTGCTCGGTTGCAGGGGTTGGATTTAGATCGTTTCCCGACTTCAATTCCTCTACGTCCACTACAGCCCTGCGTCTGGGGCGAAAACTGCGGCCTTTGGAGTCGTCTCCTTTTGCGGCACTTTTGCTCACGTTCTCTTCCGGCTTTTTATTTTCCGCTTTGTCTACGGGTTTTTTATCGGGAACGTCGGCTTTGGGCTTGAAGGAATCCTCCGTCTTCGGTTTTTTAGGCTTGTCCTCTCTGGCGACACTTTCGTTTGCGCTTTTATCCTCCTTGGGAATCTCGGTTACATTCTGTCGTCTGAATTTGGGCTTTTCCTCGGCGTTGGATTTGGATTCCTCTGCGGTCTTTTCTTCCACAACAACTTCTGTCTCTACCTTGGAAGGCTTTTTCTTTGGAAGTGATTTCTCCGGAGTAATCGCCTGCTGGTCCAAAATGGCATACACCAAATCCTCTTTCTTTAATGACTTGAAATTCTTAACCCCCAACTCCTCTGCTATTTCTTTTAATTCAGACAATAGCCTGATTCTTAATTCTTCTATGTTATACATAAAAAACGTGTGAATGTAATTCTAGACTGTGTAAATGATGAAATGGTATGTATCTTGATTGGTATAAAAAGGTATACAGACAATACTCAAACCCCCAGGATGGCGATCTTCTGCTTTTCTTGACGGTACAATATTACATCAATCGGTGCTAATACGCAAATTTTTGCTTAATTGTTATTTCACTCGGAAGAATTCCCCTCACATATATTCCGTCGGCTAATTTTGGTTTCCTGTATGACATCGTATTAATTTTAGGTTGTGAAATAATTTCTCCCCATGACGCCTCGTAACCATCATCCCGTACAACTGACCGCCTATTCCTTACTCTCCGTCGCCTTGCTACTTTGGTTGATGCACGTGGGGTCGTTTATATTGGTACCCCTGATTTGGGGGATATTTTTCGCCTTTGCCTTGCACCCCATGAGTAACTGGCTGGAAAACAACCGCTTTCCCCGGTCCCTGGCAATTGGACTGACCCTCGTCATTATCAGCATTTTTGGGGCTACCGTCATTTATGTATTGCTCAACCAAATGATATTACTTATCGCGGACATACCGGAAATCGGTAGCATTCTTCAGGAAAAAATAAACGCATACCTGATTGAAATAGAAAACCGCCTTGGGATTACCGGCATAGAAGGACTGGAACGCTGGGAATCCCTCAACTGGGTACCTCTGGAAAACCTAAATGAGACGGTTTTCAATACCGGAAAATCCCTAACGTTAATTGGAATTATTCCGCTGTATATTTTCCTATTGCTCTATTACAAGGATTTCTTTGTCGCTTTTCTACTAAAAGCATCATCAAAAAGTAACGAAGCCATTTTGGCCTGGGTGACGGATTCTGGAAAAGTCATTCATGCCTATTTGGTAGGCATGCTGAAAGTAACCTTCTTGGTGGCTGTCATGGCTGGCATCTACTTCTACCTAATTGGCATCAAGTACTTTTTTCTTTTTGCCTTGTTTATTGCCGTCATGAACCTTATTCCCTATATTGGTGTGATCATAAGTTCCATCCTCGTTGTTTTATATGTATTCCTAACGACGGACACCTTCCTGCTTCCAATGGTCACGCTATTGGTCCTGTGGGGTATCCAATTATTAGAAAACAACCTGATCACGCCATTAGTGGTGGGGTCTAAGGTAAAAGTAAACGTTTTGGTAGTCGTGCTGGCAATTTTGATCGGCGGAGGTATCTGGGGTATTTCCGGAATGGTCTTATTCATCCCACTCGTCGGAATCGTAAAAATTGCGTTTGACCGCATACCCTCCTTGCAACCTTACGGTTACCTGCTAGGTGACGATTTTCCCGTACTGGAAAAAAACGAAAACTTCGTACGAATGCTCCGAAAAAAATGGGCCAAGAAATAAAATGTGCGCACGAAAGGATTCGAACCTTCACACCCGAAGGCGCTGCCGCCTGAAGACAGTGCGTCTACCAATTTCGCCACGTGCGCATGTAAATTGTGACTGCAAAAATGAAAAATAAATTGTTTTTCAACAAAGAAAACCCCATTTATTCCTGTCCAAAGGGCCGAATTATTTTTCATCGGCAGTTGTCCCGAAATCAATACACTCATTACCAAGCCTGTAATCGGGTCGTATCCAGAGAGCAACCCTTCTTCTGATTGGGGTAGGCTTGTGTTTCAAGTCCAATAGCAGCTGCAAAAACTCCTTCATCACCGCCTTTCGAGAAAAGCCCGCTTATCCCAGGCGATGCTCCAAGCACCCAAACCTACCGCTTAAAGGGCAGCTGGTCGAAAAAACGCTTGTCTACCTGAAAGACCGTTCCGTGCCGGCTGCCGACGGGAAAATTTATCCGGGAGGAGATATCGATCCAATTTTCCAGGTCAGAAGACATCACCGCCCCCATTCGTTTTTCAATGTATTTATCAAAATAAACCAGGTAGTAATCTCCGACCTTGGCCACGGTGGGGCCTTCCGCCCAGTAATCTCCCGTGATGGGCTCACCGGCGGGGCCATAAGGTCCTTCGGGTTGTTCACTCCTGGCTATCCGGATGTTTTTTTTCGGAGGCTCCCGGGTTTCATCTTTGACAAAAAGCAGGTACTCTCCGTCTACTTCCCGAATGGTGCCATCAATTACATTGAACCCAGGTTCGTAAAAAAGTCGGGTTTCAGAAAAGGAGATAAAATCCTTTGTGGTTACATAGTATTGCCGGTGATTGTATGCGTTTTCTTCTTCAGATTGGGTCTCCGGAAAGCGACCGGTTACTGTACTGGACCAATAAATAAGGTAGGTATCCTTTTCTTCGTCGTAAAATATCTCGGGTGCCCAGGTGTTTCTGGCATTTGGTTCGTGTTCCATCACCGGGATAAACTGTTGCTCCGACCAGTTTACCAAGTCGTCCGTATAGGCATAGCCCAGTCCTTTTTCGTTCCAGCTTACGGTCCATACCATGTGGAACCTTCCATCCCTTCCCTGCACAATGCAGGGATCGCGCATGAGTTTATCCCCACCTGCTGTAGGTGTCAGCAAGGACGCACCTTCTTCCAGCGGCTTGAATTGGTACCCGTCCAGGGAATACGCCAGATGCAACCCATCTTCACCGTTACCGGTAAAGTAGGAAAAAAGATACACCTTCTTTTTTGCCTGGTAAGCAGTAGAAGAGCAGGCAAGCAGGAAGGCAAAACTCCCGGCAATCAAAAACCTGATACATATTCGTTTTATTGAATCCATTGCGTTTGTTCCGATTTCAAAATCTGGCAGGAACAAAGATAACAAATAATCAAGGTTCGGTAATTTCTGGTAGAATTTTGATGATAAAAATCATGCTCCACCCATCTCACAAACCAGCCGTTTAATCCGGATATATTTCCATCCATAAAATCGTATTGGGAAAAAACAAGCAATACCAACTTATAATAGCACCGAACAGGACAGTACATGATAGAATATTTTTTGTTTTTATTTAAATTTAGCGAAATTAGTAAAGTAAATGCTTTTAAATTAAAGTATTTATTTCTTAAATTAATTAATCAATAAACCTAAACTAGTATGAAAAAATTTTTCTTTGAAAAATTTAACTATGGCTTTGCCATGGTCGCCTTTTCGCTGCTTTTGCTCGGTGAACAGGCGATGGCCCAGGGACAGCGCACCGTCTCCGGGGTTGTAAAATCGCAGGAAGACCAGGAATTGATCCCGGGGGTTTCGGTGCTGGTAAAAGGCACGACCCGGGGAACCGTCTCAGACATTGACGGCGAGTTTAGCCTGGAAGTCGCCAATGGAGAAGTACTTGTTGCCAGTTTTATCGGCTACGAAACCCAGGAGATCACCATCCAATCTGGAATGGATCAGGTAGACATCATGCTCCGTTCGTCCTTTTCGGACCTATCGGAAGTAGTGGTAGTGGGCTACGGTACCCAGAAAAAATCGGATTTGACCGGAGCGGTCGGTTCGGTAAACGCCGAAGAGCTGCAAGAGCGCCCTTCTGCCTCCCTCAACCAAGCCCTTTCTGGACGGATACAGGGAGTAAATGTATCCGTTAACTCGGGACGCCCGGGCGGAAGAGCCAATATCCGTATTAGGGGAAATACCTCGGTAAGCATCGCCAACGACCCGCTTTACGTGATTGATGGAGTCATCATTCATGCCGCCGGCCTGGCCAATGGCAGTACACCGATCGACTACATCAACCCAAATGATATCGCCTCGGTAGAGGTATTGAAAGATGCTTCTGCCACAGCTATCTATGGAGCCAGGGGAGCCAATGGCGTCATTCTGGTGACTACCAAACGCGGCAGCAGCACCGGCGGTGTGATCACCTTCGACACCGATGTGAGTGTGGGTGTACTTCCCAAAAAAATCCCGCTACTCAATTCCGAAGAATTTTTGCGGGTAGAGGACATTGCCTACCAAAATGCCCAAAAGTACGATCCCACGGGATGGGCGAACGGCATTTACCGGGACCCACAACTCAAGCGAACGAACCCACGACTGTTTGATGCCAATGGCAATCCCCTGCACGATACGGACTGGCAGGACGAGTCCTTCCGTCAGGCAGTTACCCAAAATTACCAGTTGGGACTTACCGGAGGCAACGAAAAAGACTCCTATGGTATATACGTCAATCACCGGAACGAAGAAGGCCTGATGCGTGGCTCCTACCTGAAGCGGTATGCAGGCCGGTTTGTCTTTGACAGCCAAATAAAGGATTGGCTGAAAGTGGGTGGTAGCCTCAGCTACACCGATCAGAAAGAAAGCCAGGTAGATCCGCTCGGCGCGGGTGGAATTATTGCCATGCGGCAGGTCCTCGAAGCACTCCCCATCATACCGGTCAAATATGCCGACGGATCCTGGGCAGGAAACGAAGACTATCCCGGCATGGAAGGCGGCAATAACCCACTCCACGTGGTAGAGGACCGGGTATACATCCTAAATACCCAAACCATGTTGGGCAACCTGTACGCCAACTTCAACCTCGCCGAAGGCTTGGAGTTTCGGTCGGTATTGGCCACCAACATCATCAACCAGCGCGTGGACTATTACGGCGGTCGCATGCTTAACTACATCGCCAGAAACCAACGAGGAGATGCCTATGTGATGAACGACCGGCTGAATTCCTGGCAATTTGAAAACTACCTGACCTATACCAAGGAAATCGACGAAAACCAATCCATCAACGCCTTGCTGGGGATCTCCTGGCAGCACGTGGACCGCTTCAACAGCATGGCCCGCTCACGGGATTTTCAGGACGACTATTTCAAATTCAATAACCTTGGCGCAGGTGCCAACGTTTTCCAGACCACGTCCGGTACTTCCGCGTATGGATTGAATTCTTATTTTGGACGATTTAATTACAACCTCAAGGAAAAATACCTGCTTACCTTTACCGGCCGTATCGACGGCTCTTCCAAATTTGGCGAAGCCAACCGCTATGCGGTTTTCCCGTCTGCTGCATTGGCCTGGAGGGTTTCCGAGGAGGACTTCCTAAAGGATAGCCGAACCATCTCCAATTTAAAACTTAGAAGTAGCTACGGGGTTACCGGAAACTCCGAAATTCCCGCCTACCAGGCCCTGGCCGGAATGGGGAACTATACAGTAATTTTCAACAACTCCCGCTCCATTGGATTGGGTATAAACCGACTGGCAAATCCCGATCTGCGTTGGGAAAAAACCTTCCAAACCGATGTGGGACTGGAATTGGGCTTGTTTAACAACCGCCTCACTTTTGAGGTAGACCTGTATCGAAAGCTTACCGAAGACATGTTGCTCAATGCACCCGTGCCCTCCAGTAGCGGCTATACCCAAGTGACCCAAAACATTGGCAGCATGGAAAACAAAGGCGTAGAATTCGCCTTGAACTCCGTAAACGTCGTCAACAATGACTTCAAATGGGACACCCATTTCAATATTTCGGTCAACAAAAACACCGTGCTGGAACTGACCGGTGGAGCCGATATCTTTTCGGGATCCACAATCATTCGTGAAGGAGAGCCCGTAAGTTCGTTCTTTGGATTTGTCCACCAGGGCACCTGGGATACCGACGAAGCCGACCTGGCCGCCCAGTACTTCAAGCTCCCGGGAGATATCAAGTACGAAGATGTCAACGGCGATGGCGCCATCAACGATAACGACCGGGTGATCATCGGCCAGGGTATTCCCAAAGGATTTGGTACGCTGATGAACACCTTTCAATACAAGAATTTTGAATTGATGGTGGACCTTCAATTTATGTATGGCAACCAGGTTTTGTGGAGAAGCAAGCACTCCGCCGAGGACCGGCAAGGTATTGCGAATAGTTTTCGCACGGTACTGAATGCCTGGACCCCTGACAACCAAAACACGAATATTGCCGAATTGCGGCCGCTTACTGCCGGGTACAACACCTTCAACGATTCGGACCGGGCACAGGATGGTTCCTTCCTGCGTGGGAGAAACCTGTTGTTTGCGTATACCTTCGAACCGGAACTGATCCAGCGCCTCAACCTTAACCGGCTACGTGCCTTTGTATCGGTTCAAAACTTCTTCCTGAACACCAAATTTCAGGGATACGACCCCGAGGTCTCTACCTCTGGTTCTCCCTTTGACCAGGGGGTAGATTTGTATGCCTACCCCAAACCACGGGTATTTATGTTGGGGGTAAACATTGCTCTGTAAACAAAAACGCTTGAAAAAATGAACATTATGAAAAAATACATCATACAATTCAGCCGGTTTTGCCTCATCGGATTAGTGATGAGCACGGTTTGGGGTTGCAACGAATTTCTGGAAGAAACCGATAAGTCGAATTTCACCCTGGAAAATTACTTCACCCGGCCAGAGCACGCCACCAGCGTGGTGAATTCCATCTACGAGAGTCTTTACCCGGTCATGCAAAGTGGATTTGGCGGGGGACCCTGGATGATGCTGGAGTTTGCTACAGGTCTTGCCAATACGGAATTGGGCCAGGCACAAAACAGTCTCTTTGTCCGAAACCTGATCAACAATTCGGACAATGGGTACGGTCAAACCTACTGGACCAGTTCGTACCGGGGTATCGCCAATGCCAACCTGGCCATTGAAAAAATCCCGGAAATAGAAATGGACAACGCCCAGCAAAACCGACTGCTCGGAGAAGCACGGTTTTTACGGGCCTACTACTATTTCAACCTGATCCGGATCTTTGGAAACATTCCGCTGATTACCACCTCCATCGACCTGACCAGCCCGGAATTGTACCCCGACCCGGCAAGTACCGAGGCGGTGTATAATCAGATCGTGGCCGACCTGGAGGTAGCGGAAGACTCCGGTTTGCCCTGGCGGGATGCCAGTGGGAGGGTGTCTATGGGTGCTGTCAAATCGCTCTTCTCTAGCGTATACCTGACCATGGCCGGCTACCCCCTTCAGGCGGGAGACCAGTACTACCAACTTGCCGCGGAAAAAGCCGATGATGTCATCCAGTCCGGCGTATTTGAACTATTCGATGAATACAGCAGCCTGCATTCCGTGGAAGACAAAAACCAGGGAGAACACATATTCATGAAGCAATACGCGGCTTTTACCGTACCTTCCTCCTGGCAAGTTTCCATCATTCCTTACAACCGGGGAATCTCGGCCTACAGCGCCGAAACCGGCGGCATATTCGCCAACCAGGAATTCGTAGAATCCTTTGAATCCGGAGACAAACGGGCAGAAGAAAAGGAATTCTTCTACACCGAATACAGTCTGGAGTCGGATAGAACCACGGTCATGGAATTGGGGGATTACTACATTTGGAAGCATTTCGACGAAGAAGCCCAGTTATCGACCACCAGCAGTGGTATGAACTGGCCCGTATACCGCTACGCCGAAATTCTTCTGATCTATGCAGAGGCCATCAATGAAGCAAATGGTCCTACCACGGCAGCCTACGAGGCGATTAACAGTATTCGCCGTAGAGCGAATCTTCCCGAGCTGGAAAACCTCAGCAAGGAAGAATTCCGGGAGGCTGTCTGGAGAGAAAAGTGGGTAGAATTGTGTTTCGAAAACAAAACCTGGTACGACATGGTACGCCTACGAAAGGCATTCAATGTAAACACCAGGGAGTTTGAAGACTACGTAGGCCATGAGTTTTCGTACGGACCTACGCTCCGGGAGCGGGAATTGCTCTTTCCCATTCCCACAGCAGAGATCCGCAACAACGATAAGCTGACACAGAATGCTGGGTATTAAGTAACCATTCAGAAAAAAATGTATTTAAAAAGGGGCGAAACGGATGATCACCATCCGGTTTGCCCCTTTTATCCTATTTTCGTACAATAGATCGACTATCTGTAGGAATTGTTCCAAACAATTTGCTTACTTTAAATTCCAAAACAACTTCTTTTCTCCATGAAAGCACCCTTTCTAAACACCAAGAGCTGCTCCCTTTCCTTCCTGGCTGTACTCGTTTTCGTTGCCTTGACCGGAAGCCTGTGTATGGCCCAACAGGAAAAGCTGATGCTCCATTTCGACGGTGGCGATGGCCCCGGCAACGGAAAAAAAATCGTACTAATAGCAGGAGATGACGAATACCGCTCAGAGGAAGGCCTTCCTATGCTGGCAAAAATTCTTTCCACCCACCATGGTTTTTCCACAACGGTACTGTTTCCCATCAATCCGGAAAAAAACGAGGTAGTCCCCAACTATAAAAGTAACATCCCAGGCATGGAAGCCCTCGAGGATGCCGACCTGGCCATTATTCTGCTGCGTTTTCGGGAGCTACCTGACGAACAGATGCGCTATTTCGATGCGTTCCTGAAGGCAGGGAAGCCACTGATCGCACTGCGTACATCTACCCATGCCTTCAATTACAGCGCGGAAAGCAAGAGTCCCTACGCCAAGTACCATTGGCAAAGCAAATCTCCAGGCTGGGAAAAAGGATTTGGAAAAAAGATACTGGGAGAAACCTGGGTAGCCCACCACGGACACCATGCCGTGGAAGGCACGCGGGCCTTACTGGATGGCATACAAGCCGCTGCCAAAAATCCTATTTTAAATGGAGTTAAGGACATTTGGGCCGCATCGGATGTGTATACGGTGACCGACATCGGAGACGATGCCACCGTTTTGATTCACGGGGCGTCTACCTCCGGGATGACTCCCGATGCCCCAATCAATTGGGAAAAATCCCTGATGCCGGTAGCATGGACCAAATCCTACGCACTGGAGGGCGGGAAAAAAGGAAGGGTCTTCGCCAGTACCATGGGTGCTTCCGTAGACTTGCTCAGCGAGGATTTACGGAGACTTATCGTCAACGCTACCTACTGGGGCCTGGACATGGAACCAATGATTCCGGAAAAAGCCGAGGTATTCATCGTTGGTTCCTACGAACCGACCATGTTTGGATTTGATAATTTCAGAACAGGAATGAAGGTATCGGATTTCGAATAATCCCCATAGAAAACACCGTTTTTTTACCCATCATTAACGTACATATCATGAATAAAATTGGATTTAACGTGCTGGCATGGTCTGCCGTTGTTTCGGATGAACTAAAACCCATCATTGAGCGGCTAAAAGCGATTGGTTACGACGGCGTTGAGTTTTTTGTGGGATCGCCCGATGAAAAAGCCTATCGGGAAATCGGCTCCTTCGCGAGCCAGGCAGGGCTTGAAACCACCACCGTTTTTGTGTTGGGTCCGGATGAAAACCCGATAGACCCCAGCGCTGCTGTGCGGGCAAAGGCTCTGGACAAAATAAAATGGACCATCGACCGCTCCAACGATCTGGGTGCAAAAGTGATTTGTGGCCCCTTTCACTCTGCGTTTTCTACCTTTGCCCAGCGGTCTCCCACCGAGGAGGAATACGACCGAAGCGCAGAGGTATTGCACCAAGCGGGTGACCATGCCGCGCAGGCCGGAATTACCCTTACCCCGGAAGCGCTGAACCGCTTTGAATGCTACCTCTGCAACACGATGGACCAACTGATCCATTTGGTTAAAAAAGTCGACCACCCCCATGTGAAGGCCATGTTTGACACCCATCATGCCAATATCGAAGAGAAAAAACTCGGAGATGCCCTACGAAAGGTAGCTCCCTACCTGGGTCATGTACACATCAGCGAAAACGATCGCGGCACCCCTGGTTCCGGCCATGTGCCCTGGGACGATACCTTTGCTACCCTGGCAGCGATCAAGTTCGGAGGCTGGCTCACCATCGAGGGGTTTACCAGAAATGACCCCGACTTTGCCAACTCCATCGGCGTATGGCGGGAGTTTTCCCAACCCTGGGAAATGGCCGAAAATGGATACCGCTTTATTCGGGAAATGGGTGCCAAACACGGACTTTAATCCAACGCACCCTTTGCATCCCTCACGTTAACTAACCCTAAAACAAAAACAAGCAATGAATACCTTACCTTTTCGATTTGGAGCAGAAGTCTATACCTGGTTCATGAGCAATAACGGCGAGACCTACAAGGGCCAGCTCGGCCACATGATTGAAGTAATCGCCAAGGCCGGATTTACCGGTATCCAGCCAATTTTCACCTGGATGGGGCCCCTGGCTGATGCCAATCTGCTCGAAAAGAAACTCAAAGAGGAAAATATCGAACTGGCAGCGGTGGCCCTTGCCCTGGATTGGAACGGGACCCAAGAAACCGATGAGGAAAAAAAGATTGCCGACGAGGCCATCAAACTACTCGCCAAATTCCCGGGGTCGGTTCTTTGTACGGTACAGATACCCACCGGGCGGCACGATCTGGTACAGCGAAGAAAAAATCTGGTCGAGATCGTAAATACCGTCTCTTCCCGGGCAACGGATCAGGGAGTGGTCAGTAGCTTTCACCCGAATTCTCCGCACACTTCCATTACCCGAACGGAGGAAGATTACCAGGTAATTCTAGAAAGCTTGAATCCAAAAGTGACGGGCTGGTGCCCGGATGTGGGCCATATCATCAACGGGGGCATGGACCCCCTGGCAAAAATGAAGGAATACCGCTCGCTGATTAATCACGTCCATTACAAGGACTGGGACGGAAATCCGGAATTCACCCTGATGGGAAAAGGAAAAGTAGACTTCACCGGCATCACCCAGTGGTTGAAAGACGAACAGTTTAACGGTTGGATCATCTGTGAAGACGAGGGCCAGGAAGCCCTGGAAGATCCCGATTTTGTCACCCTACACGATGGTAAGTGGGTTCATGAATCGCTCATTCCAAACCTGAAATAGCCGATGCCTACCGTACAAAGTAATGGAATCAACCTCTACTACGAGGAAAGAGGATCTGGCGATCCACTGTTATTGATCATGGGAATCACCGCCCCGGGTGCCGTCTGGGAAAAACACGTAGCACATTGGGAAAAAAGCTTTCGTTGTATACTGGTAGATAACCGCGGTGTAGGCTTATCCGACAAGCCTCCCGGCCCGTACAGTTCGGCACAAATGGCCGATGACTGTGCGGGATTGTTGCAACACCTGGAACTTTCCGATGTACGCGTGGTGGGGGTCTCCATGGGCAGTATCATTGCCCAGCAACTGGCCATTCGCCATCCCGAATTGCTGCGATCCCTGGTACTCATGTGCCCCTGGGCGCAGTGTGACCGGATGGCCGAAACGATCTTCCGACACATGGTGGACTGCAAAGCCCGGCTACGCCCGGAAGAATTTAGCTTGTACGTGCAGCTGCTGATTTTCTCCAAAGCCACCTTTGATGACAAAAAAGCATATCAAGGTCTGGTAGAGGATCGGAAAAACGCAGCTTTGGAGCCAAATCCCCAACCACTGGTTGGACTGGAGGGACAGGCTGAGGCCTGCATACACCACCAGGTAGTGGAACAGCTACCCTCCATCGCTCTCCCTACCTTTGTTCTGGGCGGAGAAGTAGACGCATTCACACCACTATGGATGACCCGGGAAGTAGCCGAAGCCATTCCCAATTCCCTGTTGCACATCTACCCGGGCAGCGGGCATGCCTTCCACTGGGAAAACCTGGAGGATTTTAACCAGCGGGTCCATCAGTGGTTGCTGGATAATTAACAAAACTTCGGAGGTACTAGCGGTTTTTTCCACCGTTGCAAAAAGCTGCATGGCCGGTACCAGTACAAGGCCATGCAGCTTTTTTTATTCATTTTTTATTTTTTGTAAACAAATTATCCCTTGGATGGCTGGGATTGGCACTGGCTTTTGTGTTTTTATCGCTGGACGAAGCCACCCAAATCCACGAATTTTTTATCGGGTATTTCAGAATTGATTTTGGCCTTTCCGGCTATTTTTATTCTGCCTGGATTATTCCCTATGGTGTGGCACTGGTCGTACTGGCCCTGGTGGGGATTTACCATGGACAATGAAGGCTTTGGCTTGGGATACATGCTCTTTTATACCATGGAGGAAACCCTGGAAAAACGCGGTGTATCGCTTTTTTATATGGAGCCTTCTCCATTTTCTTTCCCGGAGAAAAAAGAAAGTATCACTGAAATTAGCACCAATCGCCGGCTGAATGGCTGCATATACCCTGGTGAACAGGATAGTGCAGGATACTTTATACGTCAAATAGGTTACCTTTAAACCATGATTGGATACACATGCATTGCCCTAACGTTGGCATTTCTCAACGATGACCCCAAACCGGTAACCTTCGAAAAACAACTGATCGCCATGGAAAGTGCGGAATCGGTGGGCGTTTTTGATGTAGACGGAGATGGAAATCCGGATCTGATTTCCGGCAGTTATTGGTACAAAGGCCCGGAATTCACCTCCAGACAGCTCATCGGTCAGGTAAAGCGAGTGAGTGAGTATTTCGATGATTTTTCTACCATCCCGCTCGACGTAAATGGAGACGGAAAGATGGACTACGTCACCGGAGGTTGGTTTGGAAAGACATTGTTCTGGGTAGAAAATCCCGGAAATAACGGGGAATGGACGGTACACGAAATCGCGAATACCGGAAATGTGGAAACGTCTCGTGCCTGGGATGTAGACGGTGACGGCTTCCTGGACATTGTCCCCAATACCCCCAACCAACCGCTGGCTTACTACAGCCTCAGTCGAGATGCCGATGGCAAGGGAACGGGCAGTTTTGAAAAGCATCCGGTCACCGAAAAACACGGGCACGGTCTGGGGTTTGGCGACATCAACGGAGATGGACGAGGAGATTTTATCATTCCCGAAGGTTGGTTGGAAGCGCCTGACGACTTGGAAAACGGCAGCTGGAAACTGCATCCCTCCTTCTCCCTCGGTGGTGCCAGTGTGCCAATTATTGTCACCGACGTCAACGCCGATGGATTGAACGACTTCATTGTGGGGCAGGGCCACGATTACGGCTTGCACTGGTACGAGCAGATGCGAGAAGGCGGGGAGATTTCCTTTATCCAACATCCCATTGATCCTTTTCAATCCCAATACCATACCATGGAATGGGCCGATATTGACAACGACGGACAGATGGAATTGATCACCGGAAAACGCTACCGGGCCCACAATGGAAGAGACCCTGGGGCAAACGATCATTTGGGCTTGTACTATTTCAAGTGGAACGGAGAATCCTTCACCAAAAACATCATAAGCTACGGCCCATTTGGAGAAGGAAAGGGTGCCGGACTTTATTTCTCGGTAGAAGACCTGAATGGAAACGGCCTGCTGGACATAGTGGTGGCCGGAAAAGACGGTCTCGTGGTGTTTCACAACCGGGGTCCGCGATAGGTCTTCAATTCCCTTCAACAAATACAAGGCAGGAGAAAAACCCTCCGGAAGCAGCACGGAAAGATAACGTTAAGTTAACGCGAGTCTATCCGCGATTAGCTAACTTGCTCGAAAAGAAATACAACCAACCGCTATGAAAAAAATCGCGTTTTTATGCTGGTGCGTTTGCATCAGCGTTTCCGTTATTGCCCAGAATCAGGTTTCGGGCTACGTGTTTGAAGACAGCAACCAAAATGGCAAGAAAGAACGCAGGGAAAAAGGCATCCCCGCGGTAGCCGTTACCAACGGCGTACAGGTCGTACTCACCGATGAGGACGGTAAGTACCAACTTCCCATAGCCGGGGACGAGATTATTTTTGTAATCAAGCCATCCGGCTACGCCGTTCCTACCGGAGCAAATGGATTGCCTGCATTCTACTACAACCACAAGCCGGAAGGTTCCCCCGATCTGAAATACGGCGGGGTTGCCCCTACAGGAAAATTACCCAAATCGGTAGATTTTGCCCTTTATCCATCCGAGGAACCGGAAGAATTTACCGCCATGGTCTTCGGGGATCCGCAACCCTACACGCAGAAAGAGCTGGAGGCCTTCGCAAAGGGAGTGGTTAGTGAAGCAAAAAATGAATCCGGTATTCGTTTTGGGATTAGCCTCGGAGATCTATCCGGTGATGACCTGGACCTTCATCCGGGTTACGTGGAAATTCTAAAACAAACCGCCTGGCCCTGGTACAACGTCATGGGAAACCACGACATGAACTACGATGCAACGATTGATGCCCATGCGGATGAATCCTTTGAGAAGACATTTGGCCCCTCCTCCTATGCGTTTAATTACGGAGATGCGCATTTTATCGTATTGGAAGACATTCTCTATCCCGATCCCAGAGATGGGCAAGGGTATTGGGGAGGCTTTCGGCAAGACCAGTTGGATTTTGTCGAAAACAACCTGAAACACGTGGACAAAGACCGGCTGGTGGTACTTTCTTTTCACATTCCCTTGCTCCACCAAAACGAAAATGCCTTCCGCGACAGCGACCGAAAGCGATTGTTTGACTTGCTGAAAGACTACCCCAACCGCCTTGCCATGTCGGCCCATACTCACCTGCAACGACACAATTTCTATACGGCCGAAAATGGATGGGAAGGCGATGGACGTTTTCACGAATACAATGCCGGTACTACCTCCGGAGATTGGTACTCCGGTAAACTCAACGAGCAGGGAATCCCCATCTCCACCATGCGGGATGGCACCCCAAAAGGGTATGCCCTTTTGCACGTGTCGGGCAATAGCTATACCATCGACTACAAGGTAGTAGGAGAGCCCAGGGATTATCAGATACGGATTTTCAATCCCAAGGTCGTTGCCAATAACCGCGGCAGCTCTTCCGGTATATTTGCCAACTTCTTTATTGGAGATAAAGACGATCTGGTGGAATACAAAATCGATAATGGCGATTGGCGCCCCATGACCTGGATCGAAGCACCAGACCCTTCCTTTTTGGTCGATGTCATGGAATGGGATCTGATGGAATCCCTGGAGGCAGGCCGAAGGCCCTCCAACCCCGTCAATTCTACCCACCTTTGGCGAGGCGCCGTCCCTACAAACCTTCCGGTCGGTACGCACACAATCACAGTACGGGCGCGGGATATGTTTGGAAGAACCCATACCGCAAGTAGCACATACCGGATTGCCGAACCGGTAACCTTTTAAAAACCACCTACCAACGTTCCGTACGAAAGTGGCCGTCTATCCGACGGCCACTTTTTTTATTCTCATTTTCCTGTAAAAACCGACAGGGCGAGTCTTTTCCGGCGCAATTCGGACCTTGCCTGCACTCCCACAGCTACAGCCCTGCTTTCCGAAATTGCCCGAAATTCACTTCAATCCAAAGTGACCTAACTCTTCGTCGATCTTCTCGTTCCAACGCCCCTGCGCCGGACCGTTTAATCCGTGGGCCGTTTCCCGATCGTATTGCTCCTGCAGCCGATTCATTTCCCGATAGGCCTCCAGGTAATGGAAAGAAACCTTTCGATCAAAATTATGGGGCTGTAGGTCCAATTGTTCTACCCGTTCCTTCAGGCGTTCCATCACAATTTTTGCGATATCGAAATGCCGTTGCTCGTGATTCAGCCCGTAGCTGTTATTCGTCCCCCGCACCCAGGAAGAGCTTTTTAGCATGTACGTTTTAAACACCAGGTCTACGATTACTTCTCCATCCTCGATCCAGCTATTACCTTCGTAACTGATGCTGGCAAAGATGGAGGCTGCGTAATTATTGAACCGGGGCCTTCCTTTGAAATCATCCCAGGTCAAGGGCCGGATGGGATTGTAAAACACCGTATCGTCTCCGAAGTCTTCCCGATAATCCCGGATACGAACCTGCACATCGCTAAGCAACTTGATTTCATTTTTGGATTCCTTTTCGATCCAGTCATTGAAATAGGTAAGCGAATTGTTGATGGATCTTCTGAGTACCGGTTCAATCAGGTAAAATTGCCGAACACCCCGCTTGTAACTGATTCCTCCCTGAAAATCCAACAAATGAACCAACTCGTCTCCCCTATCCAATTCAAAGGAAAAATCCAAAAAAACCTCCCCCTCCACCAGAACCCTCCCCTCGCCTTTCAGCACTTCCATGATTTTCAGGTCCTTGATTCGGACCACAATTGGTTTTAGGTTCGGATTTCTGGGAAGTACACCGGAAAAGTACCTTTCCAGCGCATTCATGGCGCCCCCTTCGAGATCCACGGTTTCTAACTGCCTACCGCTGTCGGCATTTGGTACCAGGAATGCCACGGGAGACTGGTCCGTCCGGTCATCGATCACTCCTTTGATGTAGTATTCGGCGGGGACAAATAACTGGGAGGTCACCTTCAGTGCGATGGGATCGATGGGCTGCGAGGCCTTTACCGATTGCCCCGACGACACCAAAAGCAATCCAAAAAACCATAGGGTCCAAAAAGCAATACCTGGGCCCGTGGACCTATATAGCTGCGAAATACTCATGGGAAATCCTCCTTTCTATCAGCCATAACACGAAATCAACTCGCCGGGTTCTATGGGGCCGGAATACCCAAAACAGCCGCAATCCGTTCCAAATCCCGGACTACTGCCACTTGTAAGGGAATGCCTTCCTTCATACGAATCCGATAGGCGGCCCATTCCGGGTCTCCCGGAATCTGTACTTCCGGACCACCGGGCAGATGACGGGTGGTACGCATGGTCTGTATCCAGGCGTCCAAATCCGACTTAAATGCCGCAAGATCGCGAAATCCCTCAACATCCCATGCACCAAAAAAATGACCAATACCCTTTCCAACCTGCTTTTCGGACTGCGGGGAATCTATGGCAAAAGGAATCGCAAAGGGCCCCCAATTCGCCCCACTTAGTACCGCCGTCATGATGTCCACAATCCCCCCAATGCAATACCCTTTGTGTCCAGACCCTTCTTTGGTGCTACCCAGGGGAAGCAAGGCTCCACCCTGCATCATCCGCTCCGGCTCGGTGGTCGGACGGCCCTGTTCATCCAAACACCAGCCGAGGGGTACGTTTTCCCCTGCCCTCCAGGCAATCTCCACCTTCCCGTAGGCTACCGTACTGCTGGCAAAATCCATCAACACGGTAGGCTCATCACCCGTCGGAAACCCCATGGCAAGGGGGTTGGTACCGAGCATTTTTTCAATGCCATTGAAAGGAGCCACTCCTTTGGACGTATTGGTCATGGACATACCGATGAGATCCTGACGTACGGCCATCAAGGGATAATAGCCGGCTGCCCCGTAATGGTTGGTGTGACACACGGAAACCGAGCCTTGCCCGTGAAGGCGGGCTTTTTCGATGGCCATTTCCATGCATTTCGGTCCAACGACCAATCCCAACCCATTGTCTCCATCCACGGTGGCAACGGCATGCTTTTCGCGGACGATCTTGAGCTTTGGTCTGGGATTGATCCTGCCCGCTTCTAACAAATCCACGTAGGTTTTTAATCGGGCCACTCCATGGGAATCAATCCCGTGTTCGTCGCTGTAGGCAAGAACATCGGCCGCCAGGGAGGCATCCTGCTCCGGAATACCGAAATGAGAAAACGCACGGCTGGTAAAGGACCGTAGCGCTTCCGGATCAAAACGTATGCGTTCGCCACTCATCGGTTGGAAATAAAACGAAACAACGCGACCTGTCTTTAGAAAATCAAGTACTACTTACGACAGCCAAACAAAACCTTCCGCCACTAGGGTAGCGGTTTGATTTGGATGTCCTTGTAGTAGATCACACTTTTGGGATCGTGTGCCTGCAGCGCGATGGTTCCGCTGCTCAGTTTTTTTCTGCTCTCACCGATATCACCTCTGTCTTGCGCTTCGGTAAATTCGTTGATTACCTTCCCGTTTACCTTCACCGTCACCTGATCGCCCTGCACGACGATGTGCTTGGTGTACCATTCGCCGTCTGTCACGTAGGTTTCCTTTACATCCTTGAAACTGTAAACGCTTCCGGTTTTTCTCCAATCCCCATGCGTTTGGTTTACCTGAATTTCGTAGCCCTTTTCCGGCCAGCCACCTTCCTGGAATTCGGTGTGAATAAATATACCTGAGTTGGCATTGGGCATGGTTTTGATTTGCAGTTTCAATTCGAAGTTTTTGAAGTCATGGTCCGCCACTTTTCCGGTGTAGAATAGATGCGCCCGTGGGCCATCAATTTTTATCACACCGTCTTCTATCGAAAACGATTCTGGATTTTCGCTGATACTCCACCCCTTAAAGGATTTGCCGTTAAAAAGTTTGATCCATCCTTCTTTATCCGCTTTTTGGGCGTGAAGGGAAAGGGATACAAAAGCGAATAAAGCGATACATGCAATTTTTTTCATCGAAAGTAACATTAGTTTATTGTTAAATAGATGACGAAAATACGACAATAACGGGGATTATTCAAGAAAGGCAGTCGAATCCGAATTTAAAAATTTCTACGTTCGCCCATTTCAAAACATTCTACTACCGTAGTCACTCAAATACAAATTTATACACCTACTTACCAGTGTTTTATAGCCGATTTAGAATTAAATGAAGCAGGTGGCTGCCCTTCGCGATCAAATAAAAAATATTAGATTTTTGATTTTAGAATAGTCACTGTATTTTAGGGAAATTTTTAAAAAACGGATACATGAGCCAGGAAGAAAAAACCACTTACTCCAGGGAGGAACTTCAGGAATTTGAAGTACTAATCAATGAAAAGCTTGCCGTAGCAAGGGAAGAGCTTGGGCAACTGAAACGATCCCTTAGCAAACAAAATGACAGCGGCACGGACAATACTGCCTCCACTTCTAAAATTCTGGAAGACGGTGCCGATACGTTGGAAAGGGAGAGCCTTAGTCAACTGGCAGCCCGGCAACAAAAGTTCATCATCAACCTTGAAAATGCGCTCAGACGAATTAAAAACGGGACATACGGGGTTTGTGTGGATACGGGCAAACTCATTAGCAAAGAACGGCTGCGGGCCGTGCCGCATACCATGCACAGCATTGAAGCCAAATTAGCCAAAAAATAATTTTGGGTTTTTTACACCGACACATAGAAGCCCTGGTATTTTGCTCCTCCGATCCCCTGGGATTGGAGGAGATACAAAAATGCCTGTCCGAGATGTTTGAATCCGATATTCCTGTCGAACACCTCGAGGAAGCCCTGCAGGCCCTGCAGGAACAGTACCAAAGCGATACCCACGCATTTAGCCTCGAAAAAATTGCCGGAGGCTATCAGTTTTTGACCAAACCGGCCTATCAGACCAGCATCGCCATTCTCCAAAAGCACCAATCGCAAAAACGGCTGTCTACCGCCCAATTGGAAACACTGTCCATCATTGCCTACAAACAGCCGGTAACCAAATCTGAAATCGAACAAATACGCGGTGTGAACTGCGACTACTCTGTTCAGAAACTCCTGGAAAAATCCCTGGTCGCTATTAAAGGAAAGTCCGAGGGAATTGGCCGCCCCATGCTTTACGGCACCAGTCCAAAATTTATGGAGTATTTTGGCATAAACGACCTCAGCGACCTACCCCAGCCAAAGGATTTCAAACCCGAAGAAAACGAAATTGGCGATCAAAAGGAATGATTTTCCTCGATTTTTAAAATTATCCCGTAAATAAATCCTAAATTTGCTGCCGCTTTGAGCGAGGACAAGCCCATTCAAGTAGGGCTTGTGCATTACATGTACCGTTTAACTACAGCAGCGATGCTGCAATCATTATGAAAAAGTCCAATACACCCTCGGGTGATTCTCCGGGAAAATCCAGTGGAAACAAGCGTGCTTCCGAAAAAACGTTCCGCTCCGGAAAAGGCAAAATACAAAAGCCTGAAAATACCCCTGCTGCGACAAAAAGCGAATACAAGGGACGAGGAAAGAATCAAAAACCCATTTACGGAGAAGCCGAAGCGCGTGAACCAAAAAAGAAGCGCTTTCAAAAACCGTATTCACCGATAAAAAAATCTGGAAAACCCGGTAAAAAAATAAAAACCGAAACCCAACCGGAATACGATCTTTCCGCCATACAAAAGCAAGCTCCGAAAGAAACGGAAGCCATCCGACTCAACAAATACATCGCCAATGCGGGCGTTTGTTCCCGAAGAGAAGCAGATACCCTGATTGAAAAGGGGGAAATCACGGTGAATGGTCAAGTAGTCACGGAATTGGGCTTTAAGGTGTCCCGGAAGGACAAGGTGACCTGCCGCGGCAAGTCCATCCGGCCCGAAAAACCGGTCTACCTCTTGCTAAACAAACCCAAAGATTTCATCACCACGACAGACGATCCTTTGGAACGAAAGACGGTCATGCACCTGGTAGAGGGGGCTTGCGAAGAACGCCTGTTTCCGGTCGGAAGACTGGATCGCAACACCACCGGTTTGCTACTCTTTACCAATGACGGTGAACTCTCCGCCAGACTGACCCATCCGGCCTACGAGATAAAAAAAATCTATCAGGTGACCCTGGACAAACCCATCGCCAAAAACGATGTGGATGCTATTCGGGAGGGTGTGACCCTGGAAGATGGCCCCACACAGGTGGATGACCTGCAGGTACTTTCCCTGGATAAAACCATTTTAGGGCTGGAAATCCACTCGGGCAAAAACCGGATCGTTCGTAGAATCTTTGCCCATTTTGGGTATGAAGTGATAGCACTGGACCGGGTTACCTTTGCCGGACTGAGTAAAAAGGACATTCCCCGAGGGAAGTACCGTTTCCTGAATGAAAGGGAAGTGATCAACCTGAAATTCATGAATAAAGGAAAAAACAAAAAGCGGCTTAAATAAGCCGTTTTTTGTTTTTGGGGCAGGATTTGGTTACCTTTTTGTAAAATTAGACCAGAAACCATGAAAGCCATTTGGAACGATAAAATCCTCGCCCAGTCGAACGACACGATTTTTTTAGAGAATAACCACTATTTCCCTCCGGAATCCCTAAATCGGGAATTTTTTAAGTCGTCTAACCACAACACCGATTGCCCCTGGAAAGGCCGGGCTAACTACTATACCATCCAAATCGGGGAGGACAGCAACCGGGATGCAGCTTGGTTTTATCCCGAACCGAAAGAAGCCGCAAAACAAATAAAAAATTATGTAGCTTTTTGGAAAGGCGTAAAAGTAGAAGAATAAGCCTTTATGAAGGAATTTGACGCCATTATCATCGGAGCCGGCCAATCAGGCATGCCCCTGGCCAAAAAAATCAGCGCCAAAGGCCTTTCCGTCGCGCTGATTGAAAAACGAGCCATCGGCGGTACCTGCATCAACGACGGTTGCTCTCCCACCAAAACCATGGCCGCTTCGGCACGCGTAGCCCATCTCGTCAGCAGGGCAGGCGATTTTGGGGTGGACGTTGGAGCTTATACCGTCAATCAGAAAAACGTTAAAAAGCGAAAGAACTATATTGTCGACCTGTTTCGGGGCGGTGCCGCCAAAGGTCTGGAAAAATCCGAACAGGTCACTATCGTTATGGGAACGGCTATTCTTCAATCCGATCGACGGGTACATGTGGAGCGCGAAGGGCAATCAGACCTGGTACTGTCCGCAAAGAAAATTTTTATCAACACGGGATCGGCTCCCCGAATTCCGGAAATTGAGGGGCTGGCAGACTGCCCCTTTCTGGACAGCACGAGCATCATGGAGCTGGAAGAGACACCGGAACACCTGATTGTGTTGGGAGGAGGCTATATCGGGTTGGAGTTTGGTCAGATGTTTCGTCGGTTTGGGAGTCAAGTCACCATTATGGACATGGCATCACGCCTGGTTCCTAAGGAAGATACAGACGTTTGTGAAGAGATATCCCGTATTTTCAAAGAAGAACAGATCGCTACCAAAGTAAGTATTGAAGCCAAAAAAGTCAGCTTTACGAATGGGAAGATTACAGTAGCCTACGAAGATGCAGAGGGGAATGGAAGCGTCACTGGTTCCCACCTGCTGGTAGCAACCGGCCGAACCCCAAGCAGTGCGGCGCTAGGGCTGGAAGCCGTCGGCGTGACCCTTACGGATAGCGGCCATATCGCCGTGGATGAAAACTTTGAAACTTCCGTACCGGGAATTTATGCCTTGGGGGACGTGGCAGGAAGTCCCCCTTTTACGCATATGGCCTACCACGATGCCTACCTGGCCTTTAACAGAATCTACGAAGGGAACACCAGCCTGTCAAAAAAAGATCGCCTGGTGCCCTACTGCGTCTTTATCGACCCCCAACTGGCGCGAATCGGACTAAATGAGGAGCAGGCAAAAGCAAAAGGAATCCCTTACCATACAGGCAATTTTTGGATGAAACATGCCGGGAGGGCCCTGGAAACGGATGAAACAAAAGGCTTTTTTAAGGTACTGGTAGACCCTGAAAGCCGGCAGATTCTCGGGGCCACCATCCTGAGTCTGGATGGGGGGGAAATCATGGCCGTCTTACAAATGGCCATGGTAGGCAAGGTTCCCTACGATCAGATCCAACACCTGCCCATTGCCCATCCTACCCTGGCCGAAAGCCTGAATAATTTAATGGGACAAGTCAAAAGTACCAATGGATAGCATTTTTTGGTCAGTTGACATTCCTGATTTTCCTTTAAATACTTGCCGGAACAGGTTTTTCTCTATGGCACAGGAAGCCAATCCCCGGTTCGCGGTCAGCGAGGTGTTTTCAGGCCATATGGCCAACGTTCGCCGCCTGGTAGCAGAGGGGGATCGCAGGTCCCCTGGGAGAAAATGAGAACCGGTATAGGGGGATCTTTATCTTTGACGTAGCATCGGAGCCGAGGAACTGGGTGGGCAGTGAACCTACCTAGTGCCTATCCTTTGGATATACAGCGTCCCCTGCTCTTCTCGGGTCTAAGGAAAGCCGTCAGCTCGAGAACAGTTGGTCTTGTGAAGACCACCACAACAGGTTCAACCCCTGCCGGGGTTGGTGATAATCGCTAGTCCATCAGCCGTGGGCTGCACCCACGGTTATTGGTGTTCAGGCCCTTCAGGCCTGGGATAAATTAGACAATCAGTCGGAGTGGTTTTGGAGGCGGAAACAATTTTACATTGTTCCAGTCAAATCAGTTTACTGGATATTTCAAGGTATATCCGAACAAGCAACTAGCCAAACGAATCATCGATCTACTTCCCTCTTCATCAAACTCTTCCCCGACTCCGAAGCCTGAAGGGCTTCAACAACAATAACCCCGGGCGAAACCCGGGGACTGCCAGAATCCACCCTTCACCCAACCCCGGAGCGGGTTGAACATGGGCCTACCTATCGCCTATCCTTTGGATATACAGCGTCCCCTGCTCTTCTCGGGTCTAAGGAAAGCCGTCAGCTCGAAAACAGTTGGTCTCGTAAAGACCTCCAAATCAGGTTCAACCCCTGCCGGGGTTGGTGATAATCGCTAGTCCATCAGCCGTGGGCTGCACCCACGGTTATTGGTGTTCAGGCCCTTCAGGCCTGGGATAAATTAGACAATCAGTCGGAGTGGTTTTGGAGGCGGAAACAATTTTACATGGTTCCAGTCAAATCAGTTTACTGGATATTTCAAGGTATATCCGAACAAGTAACTAGCGAATCGAATCATCGATCTTCTTCCCTCTCCATCAAACTCTTCCCCGACTCCGAAGCCTGAAGGGCTTCAACAACAATAACCCCGGACGAAACCCGGGGGCTGCCAGAATCCACCCTCCACCCAACCCCGGAGCGGGTTGAACATGGGCCTGCCTACCGCCTATACTTTGGATATACAGCCTCCCCTGCTCTTTTCGGGTCTAAGGAAAGCCGTCAGCTCGAAAACAGTTGGTCTCGCAAAGACCTCCAAATCAGGTTCAACCCCTACCGGGGTTGGTGATAATCGCTAGTCCATCAGCCGTGGGCTGCACCCACGGTTATTGGTGTTCAGGCCCTTCAGGCCTGGGATAAATTAGACAATCAGTCGGAGTGGTTTTGGAGGCGGAAACAATTTTACATGGTTCCAGTCAAATCAGTTTACTGGATATTTCAAGGTATGTCCGAACCAGTAACTAGCCAAACGAATCATCGATCTTCTTCCCTCTTCATCAAACTCTTCCCCGACTCCGAAGCCTGAAGGGCTTCAACTACAATAACCCCGGGCGAAACCCGAGGACTATGGAAAGCAATCCTCCACCCAAGCCCGAAGCGGGTTGAACATGGGCCTGCCTAGCACCTATCCTTTGGATATACAGCGTCCCCTGCTCTTTTCGGGTCTAAGGGAAGCCGTCAGCCCGAGAACAGTTGGTCTTGTGAAGACCTCCACATCAGGTTCAACCCCTGCCGGGGTTGGTGATAATCGCTAGTCCATCAGTCGTGGGCTGCACCATCAGTTATTGGTGTTCAGGCCCTTCAGGCCTGGGATAAATTAGACAATCAGTCGGAGTGGTTTTGGAGGCGGAAACAATTTTACATGGTTCCAGTCAAATCAGTTTACTGGATATATCAAGGTATATCCGAACAAGCAACTAGCCAAACGAATCATCGGCCTTCTCCCCTCTTCATCAAACTCTTCCCCGACTCCAAAGCCTGAAGGGCTTCAAC
>NZ_WIOK01000040.1 GCF_009467825.1 Cyclobacterium xiamenense
CATGAGTTCATCAACCTCATCTTTCAATAATTTAATAGTGTACCTCTTCATAGTTTCTTTTAAAGGTACAAAATTAATACGTCATATCATAATTAACTTAACACTAATTCAGTGTTCGGCTGGGGATCGTTCGTTTAGCTGGTTATGGGCTTCGCGAATGTAACAAATCGCTTGCTTGACATCGGTCAAGGTACTGCCCCTACCCAGTGAAAGCCGTAAGGTAGCAATAGCGGTCTGGGAATCCAAACCCATGGCTAGCAGTACATGGGACGGCTTGTCGGAAATACTGCTGCAAGCGGAACCGGAACTCACCGCCAGTTTTTTGTTGATTCGAAGCAGGAATTGCTTACCCGGAATTCCGCGAAAAGAAATGTTGCTGACATGGGGCAACCTGGAATCGACGGATCCGTTACGTTGGGCGCCGTCGATTTTCAGCAACGCGTGTTCCAGGGAATCCCGAAGTTGCATTAACCGCATCGACTCTGCATCCATTCCTTGCTGCGCTATTTCGGAAGCCTTGCCAAGGCCCACGATGCCGGGCACGTTTAGCGTACCACTTCGCCGACCAATTTCCTGCCCTCCTCCGGTAATCTGAGGTTCCAGACCGACACCTCCCTTGTTTTTTCGCAAGTACAATGCCCCTACCCCTTTGGGTCCGTACATTTTGTGGGAAGAAAGTGCCAGCATGTCTACGCCCAAATCACGCACATCAACCGGCACCTTGCCCACTGCCTGCACCGCATCTGTGAAGAATACGATCCCCCGTTCGCGGGCGACTGTGGCCATTTTGCGGATGGGATGCAGGTAGCCCGTCTCGTTATTGGCCAGCATGCCCGCGATCAAAACGGTATCTGAGGTGATGCTTCTTTCCAGCAAATCCAACGATACCGAACCATCCGGTTGGCTGGGAAGAATCGTTAGTGAACAACCCTGACTTTCCAGAGTTTTTAGGGTGTCCAATACCGCCTTGTGTTCCGTCGCAAAGGTAATCAGGTGATTTCCCTTGGACCTCAACCGGGCCACTGCTCCCCTCAAGGCCAGATTAATGGCTTCTGTGGCGCCACTGGTAAAAACGATTTCCCCGGCAGAAGCTCCGATCAATGAAGCTACTTGTTCCCGCGCATTTTCCACAGCCTCCTCCGCTACCCATCCGTAGGGATGTTGGCCGCTGGAGGGATTACCAAAATGTTCGGTAAAATAGGGCACCATTTCCTCCAGTACTGCGGGATGGCAGGGCGTGGTTGCATTGTAGTCCATGTAAATGGGGTAGTTCATACCATGTGCAGTTTTCCGGGTAATGCGGTACTTCTAGTCGTATTTGCTTCGCTGTGCCGCCAGTTGCAGGGCCTGGTAAGCGTTTACTACGCCTCCAGTAGCACTAAGCGTGTCAAATCCAATCAGCTCCTCTTGTCCCGGGAGCTGCACCTGCTCCGTTGTTGGCTTGTAGACGGATTGGATCAGGATTTCCCGAAGATCTTTGGGTTTCAAGTCCGGGTAGTACGCCCAAACCATGGCAGCAACACCGGCAACCGTCGGCGCCGCCATACTGGTACCGCTGTTGGTTTCGTATTCCGAGCCGGGAACAGTAGAGTAAATATCCACTCCCGGGGCAAATAGATCCACTCCCTCGTTACTAAAATTAGAGAAATCGGCGGCCAAATTATCCGAATCAATCGCAGCGGACGCACCTACTTCCAGCCAGGCATCAGAGGAACCCCTTCGTCCATACCAACGGTTGGGGAAGTTGTTGTCCGGATTGATTTCTTTGGAACTATTCCCGGCCGCATGGATCAGGAGAACGCCCTTTCTTCGGGCGTATTTTACGGCCTTGTCCACGTATTTTTTTCCCGGGGAATAGGATTTTCCAAAACTCATATTGATAATATGAGCGCCGTTGTCCACGGCATACCGAATGGCGTTTGCAATGTCTTTATCCCGTTCGTCACCATTGGGAACTGCACGGACCGGCATGATCAGCACGTGCTCTGCAATGCCGTCTATACCCAAATCGTTGCCACGTTTGGCCGCTATAATTCCGGCTACATGGGTGCCATGCGTAGCATCCGGACCGGTAGGGTCGTTGTTGCCGTAATATTTCTCTTTGTAATCCTCCGGGTCGTCTCCAACAATATCGCGGGGATCAAAATCGGTATTGTAGGCATAATTGGCCTGCACTTCAAAATGCTCTACGGCTCCATCCAGTACTTCCAAAATCTCATTGACACTAGGATCCGGCATATTAATCATCGAAAATAACTGCGAAAGCATTTCCAAGGCATTGCTGATTTCCTCCTTTTCGGACTCCATTTCGCTTAGATCTTTGAGCGTGAAGTCATCCAACCCGAATTCCTCCTTCACCAGCCTCGCCATGTTTGTGAAGCCATTTAGCATATTGCCGTACATGTTATAATTCATCTCGGCTTCTTTTTTGCTTTCTTCAAAATTTTCGTTGACCCGCTGCCAGTAGGCATATTCCTCGCGGTCTCTTTTTTTCACATCCTCCGCTGCCATCTCGCCGAATTTGGCTTTCAGTCGGTTGTATTCCCTGGTCAACTCGTGTGAATCTTCTTCCACATGGCTGCCATCGGCACCCCCAATAAAATTCCATCCATGGACATCATCGATGTATCCGTTTCCATCGTCATCAATGCCATTTCCCGGAATTTCCCCAGGATTTTCCCAAATCTTATCCTTCAGATCCTCGTGTACAATATCCACTCCCGAATCGATAACCGCCACTACCACGGTACGTTTTGCACGCTTTCCGGCTAAAAACTTTTCGTGGGCTTTTTCAGCTCCCGTCCCTAGATACCCGTCCTCGATCGGATCCAATAAAAACCAATTTGTCGGCGCCTCAAGGCTATCCTTTTCGCTAGGAAAAGTCGTTTCACCGAAGCTAATAAGCGGGAAGCCAAGACAGATTCCTGTCAGTAGTATCCAAAAAGAAATCATCGAATGTATTTTCATGAAAGTAACCGTGTATTAAAACGAATAAATAAAATTAATGGGATTTTTTATCAAATCCCTTACACCTAACGAAGGAAAGGTAGTAAAGATCCAATTTGCATCAAATTTCAAAAACGTTTACGGCAAGAATACCTTTTGTTTGGTAGCTTTTGTAGCTAAAACAGCCAACCCAAACGCAAGCCGATGTTTTCCGCCACATGGCCGTGGGCCTTCAGATCTACCCCCAAAACAAATCCCGTTGGAAACCAGTAGCTCAATGCATAACGTTGAAAGAAGCGGTGATTTTGGCCGATGAGCGCTGGGTCGGTCAAGTACAGGCCCATCCGCTGGCTGAAATCTACCCGTCCGAAAACCAAATGGTGCGAAAGAAAGGCAGCCGGAACAAAACCCTGGGTTTCTGCACGGGAAGAAAGCGACTGATCCCAGGAAAGTTCGGTCCCCAGCCCCAGCTGATTGATACGCGTCAGGGTATGGATTAGATCCATTGAAATTCCGAGTGCGGGTACCCTACCAGTGTCGGCGGGATTGTCCCTAAAGGTGCCAAAGCTTTCCAAAAGAAAAGAAAGGCGGTGTCTTAGCACGGGTTTTTTATGCGCAGGGAAGACAGGTTGTTCTAACCAATACCCGACCCCTAAACCAAAGCCCGGAAAATTCATGCCTCGATTGGGCTGTCTTTGCCCTCCATTGGAAATATGGTTGTAGTATCCGGATAGGAAAACCTCCCAGTTTTCGGACACCTGATAGGATACTTTCGGAGCCACTGCAAGCAAAAAGCTAAGCGGACTACTAAAAAAGGTGTTTTTCGGATTGCTATTTACATCGTAAACCTTCGTCAGGTAGGTCATGCCCAGGGTAGCTTTTAGGCGTAACTGCCAGTCGGCACGGCGCCAGAGTACCGGTTCAAAAAAACCAGAAAAGAAAAACGCATCTCCCAATACGGTCGGATTATTGAAATTTGTATAGCCCAACTCCCCTCCCCAGAGGTAAAAACAATTGCAATTCTCCCAGGTGGATTTCTCCAGGGATAGTTTTTCGTAGGACAAGCGGATTCCCTGCGGATGGCTTTGGGATATAGGAACCAACTCTTCCGAGTGCGGGAGAATCCAACTTGTTTGTCCTTCCATGGCGAATCTCGTGAGCCTTTGCCCCCGGGCGTCCGGAAAAACAACGAATCCGACCAGTAGAAATAGACCGATTGCTCGTGTGTGCCTCATCCGATTATCTCACTGATTTTCTGCGATATTGTTTCAAAAAAAGAAAAAAATTCACCAAATAAATTGGAAAATACTCCTTTCTGGGCTTATTTTGCTCCATCCTTTAACTTTTTAAAAGTGAAAAGGATTTATAAAGAAGAGGTAAGAGACAGGCTCGTAGACCCTCTGGCAACCTGGAAAATCCAAGGTGCCAATTCCTGCCAGGTGTGAATGGTTCCATCTGGGAATATAAATTCTACAAAATGAGGCCATTTCCGGTAAACCTAAAGGATAAAATTTCCACCAAACGTATCAAAAAATGGCTCCACGCGTGCTATCAGGGCACGGAGCGGTTTTGCATGCGTTTCTAAGCGCCAATTCATGCGTATTCATCCCATCATTTTCATAAAAACATAGACCTAAAACACAACAATCATGTCAAAAACGTACCGATTCGAAACATTACAAATTCACGCAGGACAGGAAGCTGACCCAACCACCAACTCACGGGCGGTTCCCATTTATCAAACCACTTCCTACGTATTTAATTCGGCCGAGCACGGAGCCAATTTATTTGCCCTGAAAGAATTTGGCAACATCTACACCCGGATCATGAATCCGACCACGGATGTTTTTGAAAAAAGAGTGGCTGCATTGGAAGGTGGAGTGGCAGCGGTCGCGACGGCTTCCGGACAAGCAGCCCAGTTTTTGGCCCTCAACAACTTCCTGACGGTTGGGGATAATTTTGTCACGTCTCCCTTCCTGTATGGCGGAACGTACAACCAGTTTAAGGTTTCCTTCAAACGAATTGGCATTGAGGCCCGATTTGCTGCATCCGATAAGGCAGCCGATCTGGAAGCAAAAATCAACGACAAGACAAAGGCGATTTACGTGGAAACCATCGGCAATCCGGAATTCAATGTGCCTGATTTTGAAGCCGTGGCCTCACTTGCGAAAAAATACGATATCCCATTGGTGGTAGACAATACCTTCGGTGCGGGCGGCTATCTTTGCCAGCCCATCAAACACGGGGCGACTATTGTGACCTCTTCCGCCACAAAATGGATAGGCGGGCACGGTACCTCAATTGGGGGAATCATCGTCGACGGTGGCAATTACAACTGGGGAAATGGTAAATTTCCTCAATTCTCCGAACCTTCGGAAGGCTATCACGGGCTTAATTTCTGGGAAACCTTTGGCGATAATAATCCGCTGGGCCTACCCAACGTGGCCTTTGCTATCCGTGCACGGGTGGAAGGCCTTCGGGATTTCGGTCCGGCCCTAAGTCCGTTTAATTCCTTTTTGTTGTTGCAAGGCTTGGAAACGCTTTCTCTACGGGTGCAGCGAACCGTCGACAATGCACTGGCCCTGGCAGAATGGCTGGAGCAACATCCAAAAGTGAAAAAGGTAAATTATCCCGGATTGGCTTCCAGCGCCTATCACGAGCAGGCAAAAAAATACCTCCCCAATGGCTATGGCGGGGTGTTGAGTTTCGAGCTGAAAGGTGAAAAAGAAGGAGCATCGGAGTTTATCAATAACCTCGAATTGATCTCCCACCTGGCGAACGTAGGAGATGCAAAAACGCTGATAATCCAACCTTCCGCTACCACCCATCAACAACTTTCCGAGGAGGAACAGCTGGCTGCGGGTGTTACGCCTACCCTGTTGCGGATTTCTTGTGGAATCGAACATGTGGAAGACCTAAAAGCAGACCTCAGCGCAGCTTTTGACAAACTATAATTTCATCAAATGAACCTTCAATCGCCGCATTTGACCATTGAAATGACCCGAGATATTTTTTATTGCAAGGAAGCACTCCCCTTGGAGTCTGGAGAAATATTGCCTGAGTTTCAATTGAGTTATACCACACAGGGACAGCTCAATGTCGAAAAAGACAACGTGATCTGGATCATGCATGCATTGACCGGAGACGCCAACCCACAGGAATGGTGGTCGGGCCTGGTAGGAGAAGACAAGTTTTACGACCCTGCCAATTATTTCATCATTTGCGCAAACTATCTCGGATCTTGTTATGGATCCACGCAGCCATTGAGTAGCCGTCCGGATACCGGAAAGCCGTATTATTACGATTTCCCAAACCTGACCACCCGAGACATTGCTGCGTCCCTGGACCGGCTGCGGCTGCATCTCGGCCTGGAAAAAATAAATACGGTGATTGGAGGTTCTTTGGGTGGTCAAGTGGCTTTGGAATGGGCCTATTCCCTGCAAAATCGCTTACAAAATGCCATTATCATCGCGTCCAATGCGAAAGCATCTCCCTGGATTATCGGTTTTAATGAGACGCAACGTATGGCCATCGAATCCGATGAAACCTGGGGAAAAGAACATCCAGACGCTGGAAAAAAGGGCCTGGAAACAGCTCGGGCGATTGGCATGCTCAGTTACCGGCACCCGCAAACCTTTGTCCAAAGCCAAAGTGAGACGGAAGAAAAAACAGACAACTTTAAAATAAGTAGTTACCTGCGTTACCAGGGGCAAAAGCTTGCCAATCGCTTCAATGCGCTGTCTTACTGGATTCTTTCCAAGGCCATGGATAGTCACGATTTGGGAAGAGGCAGGGGCGGTACCCCCAATGCCCTCGCCCGTATCCACTGCCGGGTACTTTCAATCGGTGTCGATACCGACGTCTTGTTTACCTGCGACGAATCCCGGTATATCGCCCGCTACGTAGCCAAGGGTACCTATCGGGAAATCAAATCCGCCTACGGACACGATGCCTTTCTGATTGAATACGAGCAATTACATTACATCCTGCAGTCCTTTTACCTGGAAAATAATCAATAATTGCCAAACAACCCCTCATGATTCCGTACAACCGTATCAAAGAAACCTGCCTTTACATCCCTAATCTGGATAAAGCGGTGGCGTTCTACAACGGCTTATTGGAAATGCCCCTCATTTCGAAGGTTGAAGGAAGGCATGTTTTTTTTAGATGCGGGGATTCGGTTTTGCTGTGCTTTTTGCCGGAAGTAACCGGAAAGGAGAGCAGCCTCCCTCCGCATTATGCCCATGGGAAGCAACACATTGCCTTCGAAGTACCGGAAGCCGATTACCTGGCTACCCGGGCGCTTCTTCGTGAAAAGGGCATCGAAATCACCCACGAACAAGACTGGGGCCGCGATCGAAATAGTTTTTATTTTGAGGACCCCTTCGGACACGTACTCGAAATCGTTCCCACTGGCATCTGGGAGTAGTCCTGGTCTCCTTTTCCATCCCATCGTTTTCCGGAAACCTTCTGCTCATCATTTGGTAACCGTTTATTTATCCCCAAGTATTGGTGATTCCCATTTCTTTTCGAATATTGCGTAAAAAACCAGCAACGTTATACCCATGGTACACCGCATTCTTCTTACCTTTCTGCTACTAGGAACCGTGTTTTTGCAGACTAATGCCCAACAAATGAACTTCCACCGCAATAAAGTAATCGCTCACCGGGGAGCCTGGAAAGCCGCTCCGCATCCTCAAAATTCGCTGGCCTCCCTGCAACAGGCAGTAGACATGGGCTGCGAAGGATCGGAATTTGATGTATGGATGACTGCCGACGGAGTGCTGGTAGCCAATCACGATGCGGATCACGAAGGAATGGTTATTGAAGAGGTAACCTATGCCGAGCTGCTAAGAAAACCATTGCCCAACGGAGAAAAAGTCCCTACTGCCGAAGAATACATTCGGCAAGGAATGACCCAGCAGGGAACCAAACTGATCTTTGAGATCAAACCATCCCGGATATCCAAGGAAAGAGGGCAGGAATTGGCGACAAAATCGGTGGAACTGGTGAAAAGATTAAATGCCGAAGAATGGATCGACTACATCACCTTCGATTATGACATCGGATTGCGCGTATTGGCGTTGGATCCCAATGCCAACGTGGCCTATCTAATGGGAGATAAAACACCGAAACAACTAAAAGATCATGGTTTTTTCGGTTTTGATTACAACATAAAAACCGTGAAGGAAAACCCACAATGGATCGACGAAGCACACGAATTGGGCTTGACAGTCAATGTGTGGACCGTCAATAAGGAAGAAGACATGCAATGGCTGCTGGAAAAAAACGTGGATTTCATCACAACAGATGAGCCGGAAAAACTATTCTCCCTGATCCATTGAGCCCATCATGAAACCCAATACTCCCGTATACCTGCACCTGCTACTGGGAAACCTACTGTTTCTCGCCTGCTGCATCGGGTGCCAGCCAAAGGTCCCCGAACGAAAAGTAACCCACGCCATTCTCATCGGTCTCGACGCCTTTGGGTCCCGGGGTTTCCAAAAGGCCGAGACGCCCTATATGAATCAACTGGTTGCAGAAGGCGCCATCGCCCCCTTTGCCCGGGCCGTATTGCCGACCAACTCCTCCCCCAACTGGACCTCCATGCTCACTGGTGCCGATCCGTTGCAACACGGGGTCTATGACAATGCCTGGGAATTAGACAAGCAGCGGTGGCCGCCCGTGCTGACAACCGACAGTGGTCGGTACCCCAGTTTGTTTAACTGGATGCACGAGCAACTACCAGATGCCAACATGCAGCTGTTTTACGAATGGGGAGGACTTGCCCGTCTCTACGATTTGGACGCCGCAAAGCGGGTATACAAAGGAAGCAGTGGAGACGATGTTTTTTCGAAAGCCGTACAGGCATTTTTCGAAGAAAAACCAGATTTTTTATTCATTGATATCGACGAAATCGATCATTTCGGCCATCAGGACGGGCACGACTCCCGGGCCTATTTTAACTCCATCTCGCATTACGATAGCCTAATTGGTGACTTTGTGCAAAAATTGGAAGACGCGGGTATCATGGACGAAACATTGATTCTGATTACCGGAGATCATGGTGGTATTGGCAAAGGGCATGGGGGAACCAGTCTGGACGAATTGGAAATCCCCATTATCCTATACGGAAAAGGAATCCAGCCCGGCCGAGTAATTGACAAGCCTTGCTATCAGTACGACGTGGCTCCTACCCTGGCATACGCCCTGGGGATAACCCCACCCAAAGCTGGCGTGGGAAGGCCGATTGTCGAAGCGTTTGATCCCTCGGTTCCTGCCGATTCATTCGCTCCCATGCCGCTGATTTTTCCTACCGGAGGATTTTTCAAACAGGACACGCTTCTGTTGGAAGTAAAATCGGATGCACCCCATGCAGAAATACGCTATACCCTGGATGGCACGGTTCCTACGGCTACCACTGGCACCGTCTATCAGGAACCCATCCACTTAAAGCGGAGCGAATTGGTTACGGCAATTTCGGTGGTCAATGGAGAGGAAAGCCGGCCTGAAATCCAACAATACCGCCTGACCACGAAGCCGGGCCGGGTCAATTGGGAATACCTGGAAGGTACGTTTTCCCGGGTCCCTGACTTCCAGGGCCTTGTCATACAAGCCAGTGGAAAAAGCTCGGAGATCAGCCTCGAAGAAATCCCACACCGGGAAGACCACTTCGCTGTACGCTATACCGCCACACTTGTGGTCCCGACCGAAGGTCAGTATACCTTTTACCTACAATCCGACGATGGAAGCCTTTTGTACGTGAATGGGGAACTGCTCATTGATAACGACGGCTCTCATTCTGCAGCGGAAAAAAGTAACACCCTTGAACTGGTTGCCGGCAAACAAGAACTGGAAGTTCGTTATTTCGAGGACATCGCAGGAGAAACACTCCAGTTGTTTATTTCCGGCCCCGGTATTCCCCGACAGCTGGTATCTGCAGACTTTTTTGAGTAAGTCCCGATAGTGAAATTGATCGGTGCGGTGCTCGTCAGCGAACCACCGTACGTGGAATGGCTGCAGGGAGGCGACTAAGCATCTCGTTGTTTAGCAATTGCGTGACATTGGTAAAGCTGGAAACGTTGATCACGTTATTGTTTTGCCGCCCGATCAATACCACTTCTTCGCCTACATTCACTCCTGTGATGTGGCTAATATCAACCATAAACAAGTTCATGTTAATCAAACCCACGATGGGTGCTTTCTTTCCACGGATGAGCACCTGCCCACGGTTGGATAAGGCCCTGGGGTAGCCATTGGAATATCCCAGCGGAAGCACCGCAATCGTCATTTTTTGTGTGGCCTGAAATGCGGTACCGTAGCCAATAAATTCCCCTTCATTCACTTCCCGAATATCCATCACATCTGTCTTCCAGCTGAAAATCCGTTTCAAAGAAGTATCGGCTTTTTTGTTGGTCTCGTGCAAATGGGAAAAATAGATATCCGGACTGGGCCAGAATCCATACTGGGCCACACCTATCCGAACCAGGTCGTAGACGGTATCTTTCATCGCCAATGCAGCCGCCGAACAGGCAATGTGCCGCAACTGAGGCAAGAATTTTTTTTCTTTGCACTGCCGGAGAAATTCCTTGTAGCGTTTGTGCTGCCGATCGATTTTAAATTGATTGCTTGCACTTTCCGCTCCACCAAAATGGGTACACAAGCCTTCAAAAATGAGCCAGTCGGTATTTTTTTTGAGGTAGGCAAGCGCTTTGGGAAACTCCTTGGTGTGCATTCCGGTTCGATTGGCGCCCGTTTCTACCTCCAGGTGTATTTTTGCTTTTTTCCCAACCCGCTTTGCGGCTTCCAATGCCTTCGGCAAGCGGTCAAAGTAATAGACAAAAAAAGCTATTTCATGAGATATTGCCCACTCCAGATCCTCTTCGTAGATGATACCCATGATCAGAATCTCACTTTCCAGCTTGCAAACCTGCAATACCTGTTCTGCCTCAAACGAGGAAGCCACGCAAAAATGATTGATTCCACAGCGTTCGGCCATAGGTACGAAGGACTCAATCCCGTGGCCATAGGCATTTGCCTTGACCACAGAAGAGAGTATGGGTTTCTCACCTATTTTTTTACGGATAAAGTTAACATTGCTCTTATAGGCACTTTGTTTTAATTCAATTCTTGACGAATGTTTTACCATTGTTTTTTAATTTCCAACCATGTATAAGATTTCCCCCAGCTATCTTTGGCCAACTTTCTGACTTTGTCCACTTCCTTCTGAGGAATTGTTTCCATTTTGGAAGCAGCTTCCAGGTTATTGTAATGAAAGGCATACACCCTGGCGGCAAACTGATAAATAGGCAGGGACGATTCTCCGTGAATTTCTCCCTTTCCGTACACTGAGGGCTTGATCTCCTGTCCCCAATCCTGTCGGCCTTCGTTGTTGGGGTTTAGGAAATAGGCGCGAACAACGCCGGAAGGATCCTCGTCCACCCGAAGAAGCGAGACGGCGTGGAAGCCCAGCATTTCGCCTTTGGCCGAGGTGATAAAAATCCCGACGGGATTGGGATATACCAGGCGGTGGCCACCGTTGAAACGTGGATGGCACATCGTGTAAAACACACGCACAAATCCATCAAAATCGACAATGGCATTTGAAAGGTAGTCGTAAGCGGAGGCAAATCCGATTTGGATCCATTGTCCGTACAATCCTGGATTTACCCATTTATGTGGATCCTCTCCCCGCCCGGACGCCCTTCGCATCATCTCGTTATACACCCTGTCAAGCATGGGCACCAGTGTTACGGATACCGCATCCAGGTGGTGATCCAGGTTTTGAACCAATCCGGCAGGCGTGGTGGAATAGCTGATTTCCTGACCCTCAAAACGGAAACTGAGATTATCGTATACCGCTGCCGTTTGTACCATATGAATCAACTTTGCCGGGGCATGCTGGCTCCACATGCTTATGCCCCGCGCACTCTGACATGTGGGGTTATTTCCCTGTCCTACCCCGAGCGGCTGTCCCAGAATGCGAAAAAGGGCTCCAATCAAGTACTGTTTGGGCGTTACTTTTTCGTGGGGTGTTCGGGTGGATTTCAGGATGCGACGGGCGACTTCGGGATGAACGGTGATCTTGGTCAAGTTGAAAAGACCGGAGCGAACCGCTTCCCGCGAAATAATACCATTCTCGAGCATTTTCGCCAGACCAAAAATACATTGGGCGTTGAAGGGATGAATTACCTGTAAAATCAAGAAACAGACAAAATCCTTGAACTCATTAAACCGCGCAAGACCGGTTGGATTCAGGCCCAAACAAACCGGTATCAATTCCTGGTAATCCTTTTTCACCAGGTGCACCAATAACACCGCCTGGTAGGTACTGACTAATCCGAACTGCAACATACTGTTTCCCAACGCACTGGCCTCTTCCTCGAGTGTTTCAATTTTCATTCGGTTAAGCGCTTTTCCATAAGCCAGGTGATCCTTTCCCGCTACTCCCGGGGAGGGTTTGTAAATCACTCGCTGGAAAGCCAATAGTTCCATATCGGCCGGATCATCCGGATTCAGCTCAATTTTCTCCTTCACCAACGCAATGATTCGACGCTGTTTTTCTGTAACTACCGGGCGCTGTTCACAAATAAGGGTTAACTCTTCTACCAACTTGGACTTTACTTTTGAAAGCTCAATTTTTTCCAAAATAAACTGGAAAAGTGCATGAACCTTGGTGAGTTCATGCGCACTCATGGCGAGGCGGGTCTCCTCTTGGGGTTCGTTGAAGACAAACTCCAAGTTGTGCACCAGTACTTCCTGGAGGTAGCTGTCCGCTTCCTCCTGCTGTTCCTCACTGCCTGCGATCTCTCCTTCCAGCAATGCAAGCATACGCAGCTCGCTCAGGAGTTCGATGGTAGAATTGGGGTGACCACTTTTGTAGGTGCCATTGACCAATTGGGGCACCAGCTTATCCGGGTGTTCCCAGGGACCGCCTTTGAAAATTCCTGCTTCGGTTAGGTCAGGAATGCGTTGGTAAACCTCACGGATTCCCTGTAGTGTCCCACACCAGGTATCCAATTGCCCCATAATTTTCTGGGCTTTCTCCCCTCTCGTCAGCGATGTAGCCGACTTATAATTCTCAAACAACTCGTCAAAAGACGCGAGATTGCTTTCTGAGATCACTCCTTCTTCTTGCATAAAATTGGTTTACTTAAACTCGATTCTAGTGATAAAAATCCACATTTTCGTAATGCAGCAATAATTCTGTCATCCGATCGGGATCCTCTCCCTTAAAATTGACTGTTCCAAAATGGTTGCCAAAGCCTTCCCGATCGCTAATTTTCTGGCTGCTTAATGGCGGTACCAGGTTGTGATCCAGAAAATAGGACTCTTCCTTCAATTCTTCTGGAATCACCAATTTGGAAATCTGATTTTTATGTGGGTAAATCATCACATTTCCATAGAACGTTTCGGGCCGCGCATCCAACGGAGGCAATAGTTGTTGCAATTCCTCTTCGGTAAGCTCGGGATCGTGGCACATAACGAACGCAGCCAGTGCATCAAAGCCATAGGCCTGACCGCAAAGTTCAAGAATGTGCCCGCCGGGAATCCGGCATGCCACCTCTCCAAAGCTCAATTCATCGTTTTCTGTCAAAAACCATTCGGGATGGATCATGCCGTATTGAATACCAAATAAATCAACCAGCTTTTGCATTTCTTTCAATATCTTCTCCCTTTTGGTATGTAGGTAATTTCCCTCGGGGATAAAGTTGGAGTACCCAAGCTTTACGTATTCGGTGATATTCATAAACCGGATTTTCCCACCGTGGATAAATGCCTCACAGCTGAATTCTCGTCCGGGCAAATGGCTTTCCGCCAGACAGGGGAATTCATCGTCCTGGCATTTGGTATCGATATCGGATTGTGAGCGCAGCAACCGGTGTCCGACCGTTCCCGCCGAAGCAAATGGCTTGATGTGAACCCAACTGTCCTCTTCTCCGTCAATTTGCAGGTTGGCCTGGTTGAGCCTATTCATGAAGTTTTTAACACCCTCTTTGTTGTATACCTCTTCAAAAAGTCCTACCCGCAATCCGCCGATCAACGCTTTTCTTTTCATCATCGCTTTGTTTCGAAAAAGGAAAGCCCGATTCAACACCCGGGGATCATCCCGGTACAGGGAATTCAGTGCCCCAGCCCATTCCACCGTTTCTTCAAAGAGAGGAACCGCCACGTCTGCACCGAAGGCATCCAATTTTACCTTTAAATCCAGCGAATTCGACGAATCGCTCCATTCATTAAACGCGTAAGAAACAAACGGAATGCTGTGCTCCTTCGCATATTCCTCAAAATCCGGGTAAGAAACTACCACATACGGTTTGTTGAGCTTTTGCATACTTTCTATGACGGGCAAACTCCAGCCCATTAATGCAAAACATTTTGCCATTTCGTTTTATCTGTTTGGTTCAACTAGTCCATGCAACAAAAAACAGGCTAAAGTCAATTTATAGAAAAATTTAAAAAAAACTTCCTAATAAAATGAATAAATGTCTTTAAATAATTAAAAATATAACCATTAATTTAAATTTATACCTTTAATTAATCCTGAGAAATTCAAGAAGCAAAACGACTGGCATTGCATAGAACAAGACCGCTGCATGGCCGACTGCAATATCTGGGTCCAAAATTTGTATATTTGATCAAATAAATAAATATTTGTATGGTTTAAAATGAAAAAAGAAACGCACATAGCATCCAACCCCTACCTGGCCCATACGAATCTTTTTGGGTATCCGGTTCTGTTTCCTTTAAAGACCTTTCGGACTGTTTTCAGGGCATAGTCCCTGTCTTATTTTTATGTATCCTACGTGGATGCATCCATTTCGAAAGCACGTATACACTCATTTCAACCAAACCTTCTTCGGGCTGTTCGCCGGAAAGCACTTCAAAATTGAAATGCGAATAAGCCCCAATCCATGTTGCCATGTCGAACCAGAAATTTACAATAAAACCCGCATCGGGAGAGCACGGTCATTACGCTGAGATCATTACTCAGGAAATGGAACGTTCGGCACAAGCCCGGGGTACAGGAATCGCCAAAAGGTCTCCCGAATACATTCGGACAAAAATGAATGAAGGAAAAGCAGTAATCGCACTTACCAAATCGGGAGAATGGGCGGGGTTTTGCTACATCGAAGCCTGGGGACACGGAAAGTTCGTGGCCAATTCGGGGCTGATTGTTGCGCCGGAATTCAGAAAGCACGGATTGGCCAGAGAAATAAAACGAGAAGTCTTTAAGCTTAGCCGAAAAAAATACCCCGATGCCAAGATCTTCGGGCTCACAACCGGGGCAGCCGTTATGAAGATCAACTCCGAATTGGGCTACTATCCGGTAAGTTATTCGGACCTTACCACCGATGACGATTTTTGGAAAGGATGCCAAAGCTGCGTGAATTATCCCATTCTCATGAGCAAAAACCGATCAAACTGCTTGTGTACGGCCATGCTCTACGAACCTAAAAGCGTAAAAAAGGCGGAGCAAAAGAAGCTTTCCTCGGAATTTAAAAAGAATCTCAGCCTTTTTGAACGATTGATTAAAATCAAACGGGCCATGTTTCTTAATATTGCCAAAGGAAAGCGAAATGCACTGGCGAAGGTCAAAGGAAAAGTAAATCAATCATCCTAAGTCAAAAGTTGCTCGCGGCGACGTTTGCAAACAGTAAGATACATTATGAAAAAAGTAGTTTTAGCATACAGCGGTGGATTGGATACCACATTTTGTGCCATTTATTTGAGTCAGGAAAAAGGCTACGAGGTACATGCGGTACTAGTCAATACCGGTGGTTTTGCGCAAGAGGAATTGGAACGTATTGAAGAGCGGGCCAAAAAATTAGGCGTAGCTTCGTTTAAAGTATTGGATGTAACCCAAACCTACTACCAGGAGGTACTCAAGTACCTGATTTTCGGCAACGTACTGAAAAACCAAACCTATCCGCTATCGGTCAGTGCCGAACGGATCCTACAGGCCAAAGCACTGGCAGAATACGCCAAAAGCATCGGAGCAACCGCTGTGGCTCACGGAAGTACCGGGGCGGGTAATGATCAGGTTCGGTTTGATATGATCTTTCAAACCATCCTTCCCGAGGCGGAAATCATAACGCCCATCCGGGACCTCAAATTGAGCCGGGAAGAGGAGATCAGCTACCTCAAGGAGCATCAGGTGCACATGAATTTTGAAAAAGCGGCCTATTCCATCAACAAAGGGATTTGGGGCACGTCTGTGGGGGGTAAGGAGACACTTACCTCGGATCAGGCCCTGCCGGAAGAAGCCTACCCTACCCAGGTGAGCAAAACCGATCCCGAAATTCTTCGCATTGGTTTTGAAAAAGGTGAGATCAACCGGGTGAATGGAGCGTTTTTCGCAGATCCGGTAGCCGCGATAATAAAAATACAGGAAATTGCCGGTCCTTTCGGTATCGGGCGAGACATTCACGTAGGCGATACGATCATCGGCATCAAGGGCCGTGTGGGTTTCGAAGCAGCTGCTCCACTTGTCATTATTAAAGCACACCAGCTGCTGGAAAAACACACCCTGACCAAATGGCAGTCCTTTTGGAAAAACCAGCTGTCGGAATTTTACGGAAACCACCTGCACGAAGGCCATTACCTTGATCCGGTGATGCGAAATCTGGAAGCATTTATGGCAGCGACCCAAACCTATGTAACCGGGGAAGTGAACGTTCAATTGATGCCCTACCGCTTTAGCATGATCGGTATTCATTCGGACCACGATCTCATGTCGGCAAAGTTTGGCAGCTATGGAGAGATGAATAAAGGCTATACAGCGGAGGACGTGAAAGGATTTACCCGAATTCTTGGCAATCAAACCGCTATTTTTCACAGCGTAAACCAGGAAAAGGATGATTAAAACCGGAATCGTTGGAGCCGCTGGCTATACCGGAGGTGAACTCATTCGCCTGCTCGTTCACCATCCCCAGGTGTCGTTGGAATGGATCCATAGCAATAGTCAGCAGGGCAAACCGGTGGTGGCCGTACATCCGGATTTAATTGGCGATTCGGAATTGGTTTTCACAAATCAGATTGATACCAAAGGTCTGGATCTGGTTTTTCTCTGCTTGCCCCATGGTGAAGCCCGGCCTTTTCTGGAGCAGCATACCTTTGGGCAAGAAACAGTCATCATCGATCTAAGTACCGATTTTAGGGACGAGTCGCAGGGCTTTGTCTATGGATTGCCCGAGGTGAATGCCTCCCGTATCAAACAGGCGAAGCGAATTGCAAACCCAGGTTGTTTTGCCACGGGTATTCAGCTGGCTCTGGCACCAGCAGTGAAGGAAGGTTGGTGCGCGGGCCCCTTACACGTCACCGGCATCACGGGAAGTACCGGCGCCGGCAAGAAACTTAGCCCCACTACCCATTTTAGCGAGCGGACCCAAAACGTATCGGTATACAAACTGTTTACCCACCAGCACCTGAAGGAAATCAACCAAACCTTTGGCCAGTTGGACTCCGATTTCCATGGACAGGTGTTCTTCGTTCCGTACCGGGGAAATTTTGCCCGGGGCATTTGGGTGACGGCGTATTTTCCTTACAGCGGCACAGAAGAAGCAGCCCTAGAAGCTTATGCCCATTTCTATAGTCAAGCTGCCTTTACCCATGTGACCCAGCAGGACCTGGACCTCAAGCAAGTAGTCAACACCAACAAATGCCTCGTCCACCTCAAAAAGGAAGCGGGACAGTTGGTGATTTACTCGACCATTGATAACTTGTTGAAAGGAGCCTCCGGGCAGGCGGTCCAAAACATGAACCTGGCCTTTGGGTTGGACGAGAAACTGGGATTGCAATTGAAAAGTGTGGCGTTTTGAAAAACGACGTCAGTACCAAATAAAAACTTAACCTTCGACCAATGAAGCCATTTGATGTATATCCATTGATGCAGGTAACGCCTGTAAGAGCGGAGGGCGTGTACCTTTGGGATGAGGACGGAAACCGGTACCTGGATTTGTACGGCGGACATGCTGTCATTTCTGTAGGGCACAGCCATCCTCACTTTGTGGCAAGTCTGCGCAATCAGCTGGAAAAAATTGCCTTTTACTCCAATTCGGTACGCATTCCCCTACAAACCGAATTTGCCACCAAACTGGGGCAGCTATCCGGATACGAGTCCTACGATCTTTTCTTATGTAATTCCGGGGCTGAAGCCAATGAAAATGCGCTCAAACTTGCCTCGTTTCGAACAGGAAAAGCAGGCGTCATTGCCTTTAAAGGAGCCTTCCACGGAAGAACGTCCGGAGCAGTGGCGGTCACCGATAACCCAAAAATTGTTGCCCCCTTTAACGCCGGACATCGGGTGTTTTTTGAAGAAATGGATGATCTCGAGGCGGTCGAACATCGCCTGAAAACCGAAGAGATCGCTGCCATTCTTATCGAAAGCATACAGGGCGTGAACGGCATTCACGTTGCTCCCCCTGACTTCTTGCAGGGGCTTTCCGCATTGGCCAAAAAATACGACGCCTGCTTTATTGTAGACGAAGTGCAGGCGGGTTATGGAAGAACCGGTAAGTTTTTTGCCCACCAATGGACAGCTGGACTGGAGCCGGACTTAATTCCGATCGCAAAAGGGATGGGAAACGGATTTCCCATTGGAGGGGTTTTGATCCATCCCGATTTTCAGGCCCGCCACGGGTTGCTGGGGACTACTTTTGGTGGAAACCACCTGGCCTGCGCGGCAGGGCTGGCGGTATTGGAAATCATCGAACAGGAAGATTTAATGGAGAACGCAATACAGCAGGGGGATTTCCTGACGGAAGCCCTGTCCACGGAGTTTCCTGCTATTTCTTCGGTGCGCGGCAAAGGCCTGATGATCGGGTTTGATCTCCGGGAAGAAGCCGCACCCTTCCGCTCCAAACTGGTCAAAAATCACCGCATCTTTACCGGCAGTGCCGCCAGCAAAGAAACCATTCGTCTCTTGCCTCCTTTGGGCATTCAACGGTCGGATTTACAGGAATTCCTCAGCAGTCTTAAACAAGTAACCGAACAAAAAGCCGACCCGATAAAACCATGAAGAACTTTACACAATTTGATACACGTACCCTCGCCGACTCCCTGATCGATAAAGCCCTGGCATGTAAAGCATCTCCCCTGGAACATCAGGAAAAGGGGAAAGGGAAGCGTCTGGGATTGATTTTCTTAAACCCCAGCCTACGGACCAGGGTGAGTACGCAACTTGCCGCTTCCAATCTGGGGGTGGAGAGTTTTGTACTAAACATGGACAAAGAAACCTGGGCTCTGGAGATGCAGGATGGGGTATTGATGAATAAAAACAAGGTGGAACATATCAAAGACGCGGCGGCTGTGTTGGGCGGCTATTTTGATTTTCTGGCCATTCGTGCATTTCCCTCCCTGACGAATAAAGAAGAAGATACCGAGGACTTTATCATCAATCAATTTATCCGCTACTCCGGCATCCCGGTGATCAGTTTGGAAAGCGCCATCCGACACCCCTTGCAAAGCCTGGCGGACATGGTCACGATTCGGGAGAATTTTCAGGAAAAAAGAAAGCCAAAGGTGGTACTCACCTGGGCTCCACATATCAAATCCATCCCACATGCCGTCGCTAATTCCTTTTCCGAATGGGCGCTGGGCTGCGGCCATGACCTGACCATCACGCACCCGGTGGGCTACGAGTTGGACGAGCAATTTACCCAGGGGGCGACCATTGAATACGACCAAAACAAAGCCCTGGAAGACGCCGATTTCGTCTATGTGAAAAACTGGAGCGCGTTCAATCCTTATGGGAAAATTCTGAAAGTAGACGAAAACTGGCTACTCAAAGAAAGTAAGTTCAAAAAAAATTCCAAGGCCAGGGTCATGCATTGCTTACCCGTGCGCAGGAACCTGGAACTCAGCGACGAAATACTGGATGGTAGCCGAAGCCTGGTACAGAATCAAGCCAAAAACAGAATATTCGCCGCACAGGCGGTAATCGATTCGCTGCTATAAATCCCCATACCATGGAAATCAGTGTTATCAAAATTGGGGGAAACGTCATCGACCATCCGGAAAACGCCAGCCGTTTCCTCCAGCTTTTTGCAAAATTTCCGGGAAAAAAAATCCTGGTTCATGGAGGAGGGGTGCTGGCCAGCCGGATCGGAAAGGCTATGGGTATCGAACCTCAAATGTACCGGGGACGACGCATTACCGACAGGGAAACACTGGACCTGGTCACCATGGTATATGCCGGACTAATCAACAAAAACCTGATTGCCGAATTGCATACGTACGGCCAGCAAGCCATCGGACTTACCGGAGCAGACGGCAATGCCATACAGTCGGTCAAAAGACCGGTAACGGACGTGGATTATGGCTATGTGGGGGACGTGGTGCAGGTAAACACGCAGCTATTGGAGTCTCTTTTGCAACCATCCATTGCACCGGTGTTTTCTGCGATAACGCACGACGGCAAGGGGCAGTTGCTCAACACAAACGCCGATACAATTGCCTCCGAGATCGCAACCGCTTTGGCCCGAAAACACAAAGTAAACCTCTACTACTGTTTTGATAAAACCGGCGTACTCATGGATGCCAACAACGATGCTTCACTGATTCCCCTTATCAACGAGGACATATACAAAGAATTACTGCGGGATCAGATCATTCATTCCGGCATGATACCCAAACTGGAAAACGCATTTAATGCACTGGCCAAAGGGGTTGTCCACGTATGGCTGGGCTTGCCGGAAAACCTGCTGCTGGCATCCAAAGGTAAAAATGCCGGCACCATCATTGAGTCCCAAAAGTACGGGCTATACTGAGCCCGCCACCTAAACAACTGCCTCATTGGAATCCATCGAACAACTGTATACCGAAGCCATTCACTTACTCAAAGACCTGATCCGCACCCCGTCGCTGAGCCGGGAAGAAGACGGAACGGCGGCGATTATCCGATCCTATCTTGAAAAAAAGGGAATTAACTGCCACCAAAAAGGGAACAATATATGGTGCTATGCGACGAAATACAACCCAAGTCTACCGACGGTCCTCCTGAATTCCCACCACGATACGGTCAAACCCAATCAGAGCTATAGCCTGGATCCATACGAGCCCCTGGAAAAAGAAGGGAAACTATTTGGCCTGGGATCAAACGATGCAGGAGGCCCCTTGGTCGCACTTATTGCTACATTTATATACTTTCACGAACAGCAACTGCCGGTAAACCTCCTGCTGATTGCGTCGGCCGAAGAAGAAATCAGCGGAAAAGGCGGAATCGAATCCCTGATCCCGGAATTGCCGGAAATGAGCCTGGCCATCGTAGGCGAACCTACACTACTAAAACTGGCGGTGGCAGAAAAAGGGCTGATGGTCATTGATGCCCGGGTAAAAGGCCGTCCCGGCCATGCGGCCAGAGAAGAAGGACTGAATGCCATTTACGAAGCCCTGGACGATTTACTGGCCATACGGGACTTTCGCTTTCGCAAGGTTTCTCCATACCTGGGACCCAGCAAGGTCTCGGCCACCATCCTACAAGCGGGCTCCCAACACAACGTGGTCCCCGACGTATGCACCTATACCCTGGATGTGCGGGTGACCGATGCCTACACGCTGGAAGAAGCACTGGAGGAAATCAGGCAAGTGGTAAAGGCCGACCTTCACCCCCGCTCCATGCGCTTGCGCCCGTCCCGAATCAGCCAGACACACCCCTTGCTGCTGGTGGCCAGGTCCATGGGATTGGAGACCTATGGCAGCCCTACCCTGTCAGACCAGGCCTTAATTCCCTACCCATCTGTGAAAATAGGGCCGGGAGATTCCGCGAGATCCCATACCGCCGACGAATACATCCATACCGACGAAATCAAGGAGGGTATTTCCCTGTACATTTCACTATTGGAAAATTATTTTTCCCACCTAATCCAGACAAACGCATGAAGCTTTGGCAAAAAGACAAAACGAGCAAAAAAGAAGTTGAAACGTTCACCATCGGACGTGACCCGGAGTTTGATTTGATCCTGGCTCCTTTCGACGTCACAGGCTCCATGGCACACGCCATCATGCTCGCTTCCATCGATCTATTGACTGCCGAGGAATTGGAAGTGCTAAAAAAAGGTCTCAAAGAGATTCGGCAGGAGATCGCAGAAGGAAGGTTTTCCATAGCACCGGGGGTTGAGGACGTACACAGTCAGGTAGAGTTTCTGCTTACCGAACGCTACGGAGACGTGGGCAAAAAGCTACATAGCGGACGATCAAGAAACGATCAGGTACTCGTAGATCTCAAATTGTACTACCGGCAGGCCATCCGCCAAACCATGGAGGAGGTTGAAAAGCTATTTGCGCTATTGTTGCGATTGGCGGAAAAGCATAAAGGAGACCTCATGCCAGGCTACACCCATACGCAGTTGGCCATGCCTTCCTCCTTCGGCCTATGGTTTGGATCAATGGCGGAGGGTTTGGCCGAAGACATGTACCTTTGGCAGGCAGCCTACGCATTGGTGAACCGCAACCCACTTGGGTCTGCAGCGGGCTATGGCTCTTCCTTTCCCCTGAACCGCACCCTGACGACCGAATTGCTTGGCTTTGCGGACATGCATTACAACGTACTGAACGCACAGAATAGCCGGGGAAAAACCGAAAAATCCCTTTCCTTTGCGATGGCCGCTACGGCAGGAACGCTAAACCGTCTCGCTACGGATGCGATCCTTTTTATGAACCAACATTTCGGGTTTATTCGGTTCCCCGACGAACTCACTACGGGCTCGAGCATCATGCCACATAAGAAAAACCCGGACGTGTTTGAATTGGTACGTGCCAAAACCAACCAGATCCAGAGCTATCCCCAAACCATCACCCTGCTATTGACCAACCTGAGTACCGGTTACCACCGGGACTTGCAATTGTTGAAAGAAACCATTTTTCCCGCGTTTGAGCAGCTACGGGATTGCTTATCCATCACCCAACTCATGTTGGAAAACATTTCCGTGCAGAAAGATTTGCTCGAAGATGAAAAGTATGCCTATCTCTTTAGTGTGGAAGAAGTCAACCGACTGGTACTCGAGGGAATGCCCTTCCGAGATGCCTATAAAAAAGTAGGACTGGATATTGAAAACCGGCAGTTTTCTCCCGGAAAAAGAGTCCACCATACCCACGAAGGCAGTATCGGAAACCTTTGTCTCAACGAAATCCAACAAAAAATGGAAGGTCTTACAATCGACTTCAAACCCGTACTGGATGCGGAAGAGCGTCTCTGGAAAGACTAAATCAGATAGAATCCCGGATCAGGTAAACCATGACGGAGGCCAACAAGTAGCCCCCCAAAAAGGATAAAAAATACGGCCAGGTCAAATCGTACTGGCGGTAGAGGGCTTTCTTCGCAGAATGGGTGATTTCGTTAAATTTTTTGAACCTTTTTACAGGGAACATGGACAAGAACAACAGTCCATAGCAAAGGGTAAATAACAGAAGCGCCACGAATGTTTGCATAATTTTCAATCGTTGAAACAAAGGTACGTGCTGTGCTAAAAAGGTCCAACACCTACCCTTGAAAAGGCCTGTTTTTTTTTAATTATCTGCTGAAGTCGATTCAAACCAATGTGTTAGTAATCAATGCTTTAAATTAAAGATGTTGAAAAAATCAAACCGGCGATGCCTACGCTTGAATTTGTATTTCATTTTAGCATAGGTATAATTCGGAACGATTCGAAATGAGAGCAAAATGATGACTAATAGAAGCACGATCGATCCGATAAACAGCGCATCGAAGCTGTAGCCAGCATCCACCACCAGCCCGTAGATAGCAGGACCTATCGCCGAACTAAGTACCATCACCGAGGCAAAGATGCTCCGTACCTTTCCAATAAAGCCCGCGCCAAACAATTCCACCTGAAGCGCCGAAATAATCGCATTTCCAAAACCCGCGGAAGCGCCCATAAGGATCATGTACGGAAAGATGACCAGGGAATCGTTTACCAACCAAATAAAGACGATGGCGATTAGAAAAGGAATCAGGTAAAATGGAAAAAATTTTCTCGCCGTATACTTATCAATCAGCGGACCAGCAAACAGAATGGCCAGGGAACCGGCGAGGGCATAAAAGGTAAGCCCAACGGCCATCCACTCCAGCGTCCATCCTTTAAATTCAGCAATGGCAAACTGGTAAAAAAACAAACCGGTTACGGTGAACGAAAGCACAAAGAGATTTGGTGCCAGCAACCAGAACTTGCCGGATTTCAAAATCTCCCATTGAGAAACTTCTTTGGTCAAAGAGACCGCTCCTGCGCTGCCGCCCTCTTCGTGAACGACCAATTTTTTTTCGTCGATAAATAGCTTTAGGTATACCGGAACCACGATCAGGACGATCAATGCATTCACCAACAGCGATTGCCTCCACCCAAACAAGTTGATCAGGCCTACCACCATGATGGGTAGCGCCGCCTGTCCTACCGGATGCCCCAGCGAAGCCAGGCTGATGGCCTTTCCCCTTCCTTTTAAAAAATACTTTGACATGCTGGTGATGGCAATGTGGCTGAACAATCCCTGTCCAGCGATGCGAAGTCCAAAAAACGCCAGCGGTAACAAGTACCAATGTTGGTTAAAACTCATCAAGACCATGGATAAAATGAAGATGACCGTGGCCATAAGCGTGTATTTCACCAGGCTTGTCTTATCGATGTATTTGCCCAACTGAGGCAATAGCAAGGCACTAGCGATGGTAGCGATCATGTAGTAACCACTAATCTGCGCGTTTTGTAACGAAAACTCCTCGATTAGATACGGCACATACAGGGCCAGCAGATACGTTTGTCCGTAGCCGGAAAGACTGGTCATCAGTAACCCAAAAGTCAGCAGTTTTTTGTTCTCCAATACAAAGTTCAAATAATTCATGAAGTGAGAAAATTTTGCTGGTGTGTAAAAAAAACAAGCATCCGAATGGCAAAGATAATTTGTAAAATCAGGGATTGCTAATTTTCACCCGAGGCAAGCTCCGTTCAGGGGAAAGATAATTTCCCCTCCCGTTCGTTTGCAGCGCATTTCCGACCCATTCTACTGCGGATATTCTCGGGAGGGCAGCTATCTAGAGCAACAAAAACGTAGCTTTCCCTCACAAAGACCATTTGATTGGCAGAATAGTCGCATTTTTTTCTTTATTTAGCCTTTTGAAAAATTGAAAATAAACAAACCATGACCACCGGATTTCAGCACCTTCATTCGTTTCTTGCCTACCTTGTTCTGGCGGGCTTGTTGTTTAGTATTTTCGCCGCCCTTTTTGGGGCTTTGGGCAACAAGGCCTTTAGTGAGAAAGACCGAAAATTCGGTTTGATTGGAATGATCCTCGCGCACGTACAGTTACTCATTGGCATTGTGTTGTACTTCCTCAGTCCGCTTGGTTTTTCCAACCTTAGCGGAGAAGCCATGGGGGACTCGATGAGTCGACTCTACGCCCTGGAGCACCCGCTGATCAATATTCTTGCCGTCGCATTGATTACCGTTGGATACAGCCGCGCCAAAAAACTAACGGAAAGCAAAAGCAAGTTTCGAAGCATCTACCTCTTCTATGGTATTGGATTCATCCTCATTCTCAGCCGTATTCCCTGGGATTCCTGGTTAAACTAATCGTTTAAACCAATGGATTCGAGCATTTTACTTGATCTGGTGTCCAAAAAAATGCCCTTTGGAAAATACAAAGACCGCCTGATCTGTGATATTCCGGAACATTACCTGATTTGGTTCAAGCGCCAGGGTTTTCCCGAGGGAAAGTTAGGCGTTTGGTTGGAAACCATGTATGAAATTCGGCTTAACGGATTGGAACACTTGCTGGACCGGATAAAACCCAAGCGCTAGTGTTTCCCAATTTCTGCCATACTGTTGCAATGATGGATTAATACTGGTATCTTCGTATCCTGTATTTCACTCGTATCATCCAATTCCACCATTCGTGCGGACACTCCTACTCTCAGGCTATTTATTCTTTTTCGTAACCCTTTATTCTTTGGCACAGGAAAAACGTTCCCTGTCCATAACGGGAACGGTTCGGAGCGAGCAGGGCGATGGTCTACCGGCCTTGATCGTTGTGCACGAGTTGGGCAAGGGAACGGCTGCTGATTTGGATGGTCGTTTTCGCTTGGAAGGCCTGAATCCCGGCAACTACCACTTGCACGTGACACACCTGGGATATAAGGCGCTGACTCGCACCATTACCCTGACCACGAATGACCTGGAACTTGACCTGCGGCTTTCCGAATCCGCCATTACCTTGCAATCCCTCACCATCGAAGCCAACCCCTTCAAAAATGGCCCGGTGGAACAATCCCAAACCATCGAGGTGGTGGATAGGGAATTTTTGGAAAAAAATAACGCCGGAACGTTTGCCAATGCCCTGGAAAAGTTGCCCGGCATCAGTACCATCAATACCGGGGTAGGCATCAGCAAACCGGTGATCCGGGGAATGAGCTTTAACCGCATCATGGTCAACGACCGGGGAATCAAGCAAGAAGGCCAACAGTGGGGCGCAGACCACGGGCTGGAGATTGACCCCTTTGATGTGGACCGGGTAGAAGTAGTCAAAGGACCCGCTTCCCTTATCTACGGTTCGGATGGGATGTCGGGGGTTATCAATATCTCTCCTGCCCCGCTGCCTCGGGAAGGGACCATTCAGGGCCATTTGATCAATAGTTACCGAACCAACAATGCCATGCGCAGCCATTCGGCGATGGTGGAAGGCAACGAAAAGGATTTTGTATTTAAAGGTAGGGTCACGCTGCAAGATTACCAGGATTACCGGGTACCTGCAGATCGATTCGTTTACGCTGGATTTGAATTACCCGTATTCGATTCCCGATTGAAAAATACGGCCGGAAAAGAAAGGCATTTCTCGTTCATGACGGGGTTGCGGAAAAATTGGGGAAAAACGACCGTTACGGTTAGCCGGTTTCACCAGAAAGCGGGGATTTTTACGGGAGCCGTGGGTATTCCTAACAGCTACAACCTCCGCCACAACGGCGAGTACGGCAATATCGAATTTCCAAGGCAAAACAATACACACCTCAAGGTGATTTCAAATACCACGGTGCAACTGAAAAAAAACTGGTTGGAAATTGATCTGGGGTACCAACGCAACCAACGAAGGGAGGAATCACTGCCACATATCCACGGTGTTGGTCCTACGCCGGAAGGCAATCTGGCACTCTACCTGGACCTTGACACCTACACTGCAAATGCCCGATTTAACCATTACATAAACGCCGACCACCAATCCATCATTGGTATTCAAGCCTCCTTTATGGACAATCGGTTTGGTGGCTTTGAATTTTTATTGCCCATGTTTCAGTCCTGGAACGCCGGCATGTTTTACTTTCACGAATACCGATGGAAGGAAAACGTCATCCTAAATGCAGGGATCCGACTCGATGGTGCCCGTCATCAGATACAGGCGCACGAACAACCCGTTTACGATGCCTCCCTCAACCCAACCGGGGAAACGGTGCAGCGAAACCCGGACATCGACCGGGACTTTGCCAACCTAAGCGGATCTGCCGGCATGTCCTGGATTTTCAATGAACACACGAATTTCAAAGCGAATCTGGGTAGCAGCTACCGCATTCCTACGCCCATCGAACTGTCCACCAACGGCATCCATCACGGCAATTTCCGGCATGAAATAGGAGATGCCAATCTCACAAGCGAGCGAAGCTACCAGGCAGACCTAAACTTTACCCATTCCCTGGAGAAGCTACTGGTTGGGTTCAGCCCCTTTTTCGCCTATTACCAGGATTATATTTACCTGGCACCTACCGGAAGATTCTCTACCCTTCCCGGGGCCAGTACCCTCTGGGAATACCGCCAAAACAATGCGGTGTTTGCCGGAGCCGAATTGAAGTTTCAATGGGCACCGATCCCAGGTGTGCAAGCCTCGCTGGCCGGAGAATACGTATACAACCAAAACCTGGATACCCGCTTGCCCTTGCCCTTAACCCCGCCGGCCAGTCTGCTAGGCAGCATCGAATTGTCCCTTCCTCAAACTACCCGGATCCTGGAAAATGGCTACCTATATTTGGAATACCGGCAAGTGGCCAGCCAAAACCGAGTGGACCGAAACGAACGCGTCACCGGTGGCTATGGCCTACTGCATGCGGGATTGGGATGGGAGTTACTGGTAGCAAAAAGCCCCTGGAAATTCCAGTTGAGTGGGCAAAACCTGCTGAATACGTATTATTTCAACCACCTTAGCCGCTACCGGCTGCTAAACCTACCCGAACAAGGGCGAAATATCAACCTCCACCTCAAAATCCCCATCACCCTAAAAAGTAATTGAGATTTTCTTCGCCAACTTTTAGGAACTGTTCTACGTTTCTTTTATTATTGCAACAACAATGCATCTGCAATAAAATTGAATTAGGTACTACCACTGTAATTGCTACTAGATTTATGAAAAAGAACGGAATACTGCTCTTCGCCTTTGCCTCTACCTTTTTTCTTGCCTGTGGAACCGGAGATGAGCCCCCTCAAGATTTGGAGGCCCCGGTCATCGACCATGCGGATGGGCACGACTACATCGAACCCGAAAATGGCGAAATTTTCAGTGAAACAGCTGATCACACCCATATACGGTTTTCGGTAGAAGACGCATCCGGTATTGGGCAGGTACGGGTCAATATCCATGCTAATTTTGACGGCCACAGCCATGCCCGAATGAAAAACGACTTTGTTCGTTTGGACGTAAATGACATTTACAGCCCCGAAGCGTCGAACCCGGATTTTCGCTTTCCGGAGGGAAGCACACGTATCAATATTGACGGAACGGGTACGGACATTTATTGGACCGGGGCTAACTCCCGCCTCTCTGACCCGGTGATTGCCGGATCGTATGATTTTTCGATTGAAGCGACCGATGTGCATGGCAACCAAACCGGATTTGCCGATGGTAGTAGTTACCTGGCAACCATACAGATCCGCACGCCTTACGCGCCTGCTATCGACGTCACCAACCTCCACGATGATGAGTTAGAAGGAGCAGCCGGTTCGCCACTCGATGTACAGGGTACCGTCAGCAAAACCGATCATACACTAAGTGCGCCGATCGCGTTTCTATGGGTTCGTTTGATGGAGGAACACGAAGACCATGGAGGCGGAGACGATGGACACAACCATCGAATCGCCGATGAAGAGTATTTTTACGAAAAAATGTGGGGAACTTCTGCCTGGTTGGAAGAAGGAAGCGGACCCGATTTACCCCATAACGAAATGATCGACCTGTCCAAGGTCCTGACTGGAGACGATGCCATTATGGTGCCTTCCGGAGAAGACCACCTGGACTTGGTTATTTTGGCCGAAGATACCAATGGAAATACCACTGAAATGAAATTTACCGTTCACATTGAGTAGGATAGAATCGATAAAATGTGAGAGAAAGTAGCCTATTGATGAGGAGAATAAGCGGCAATCATTTACTTCATCTTTTACCAAAGCCACCGGAAAGTTGCCGGTGGCTTTTGGTTCCTGAATCGTACTATACCTGCCCGTGGGACAAAGAGACCGACACCTATCCGAATGGAGAACGCACCTCGCAACACGTGCGTTACAGATAACGGCGCTTTATAGTTTTAATCACCTGTAGGTAACTGGCGCCTTGTTCTACAATTAAAAAAAAAACGCCTTCAGTTGGAGGCGATTTTTTTTGTTAGATAACGTTGGTTTAGCTTTGGTATGTATTGTAGTCTGTAGGTATTAAATCAATTATCAAAAATTTGCGTATGTGGCAGGTCCATTGCGTGTTTGGATACGTCCTGTGCAAATCCAGCGAACAATTCCTGAAAGAATGCCACCATTTGTGCCGTTCTGAAACCAACAGCCCCATCCACCTCTACGGACACCGATGCGCCTTGATGACTTAAAACAAGAAATGCGAAAATTATAAGTAGGTATTTGGCTGATAACTTCATAACAATTTCGTTTAATAATATACAAACACACATTAAACAAAAATGTTTTTCAGTAGCTAAATTATTTGCGGCATTACCTAAAAACCGGTGTCGATTAACCAGCCAAATTTACCAATAATCAGCTAAATAAACCCAATTTAAGGGAAAACCGGACGTTTTTGACCGGTTTTCACAGCTAAATAAATTTGATTAATAATTAGGGTAGGAAGGTGAACAAAGCGCTAATTTATTGGAATTGAAATTCTCGAGTGAGGTATCGTTGCTGCCAATATTGCCACTTACCAGGATGATGTCGTAATCCGGCCCCTGATCGGCCAGGTGGATCTTGATGTGCCCGTCAAAATTTTTAAGGGACTCAAAGTCGATCGCTTTACCGTCAGTGAGTTTGCCAAGTTGAGTCCGGCTTTCTAAGGTGCGGCTGTCAATCGGGCTCAGTACTTGCGCAATGGACGCGTCTGCTTCGTCAAAACTCCCAAAGTGTAGGTGTGCAGTGTAGAAATAGGGATCCATGGATCGTACCCCATCCAGCTGAATTAGCAATTCAACGTTGGCATCTTCTTTCAATTCAAAAGTAGCTGTACCTTCGAACGCATAATCCGCACTTTGATAAAGCGGATAGGTAACAGCCGCTATTTCCGGTAGTTTTTCTTCCTGCTGACATCCGGCAAATGCCAGCAACAGACTTACGATAAACGGGATTTTTTTCATTTGTTAGTAGTTTACTTACTCATTTTCTAAACGAACAAATAAAAATATTGGTTTATGAAACACCTGAATTTGTGAAAATAAGTGAGGAAAATCATAAAAACCACATGAAGCGCTTTTCGAACCTGATCGCTCAACTCGATCAAACCAATAAAACAGGGGATAAACTGGGGCTTTTGCAGGCCTATTTTGCCGAGGCGCCGGATCAGGACCGCTTGTGGACGCTGGCACTTTTTACGCACAAACGACCCAAAAGAACGGTGACAACGCGGCAACTCCGGGACTGGTGCTGCGATAGGGCAGGTATCCCGGATTGGCTATTTGAAGAATCCTACCAAACCGTAGGCGATCTGGCCGAAACCATTGCCTTGGTTTTGCCAGATAATACCGAGCGTTCCGAGCGGTCCTTGCACGAGTGGATTCAATTTCTGGAAAAGCTCAAGAGCCAGGACGAGGATTCCAAAAAACGTGAAATAGCAAGCGCATGGAATAAACTAAACCGCGAAGAACGGCTGGTTTTTAATAAACTCATTACCGGGGGATTTCGGATCGGTGTGAGTCAGCAGCTGATTACCCGGGCATTGGCAAGTACCTTTGATATGGAAAAATCCGCCTTGGCCCACCGCATCATGGGGAATTGGAGCCCCTTGGAAACCACATTCACCGATTTATTGTTTGAAGCGGACCTATCTTCGGATCGCTCCCGCCCCTACCCCTTTTACCTGGCTCATCCACTGGAAGGAACGGAAGCCTTACCAGGCAGCCGCTCGGATTGGCTGGCCGAATGGAAGTGGGACGGTATCCGCGGGCAACTGATCCAGCGAAAGGGAGAGGTTTTTATCTGGTCCAGAGGGGAAGAATTGATAACGGATAAATTCCCGGAGTTGGAGCAGATGGGGAAGAATCTGCCGGAGGGAACGGTACTGGATGGAGAGATCATGCCCTTTGAAAATGGGAACCCGCTTCCTTTCGGATTGCTTCAGACACGTTTGGGTAGAAAAAACGTAAGTGCGCGGCTGCTTCGAGAGGCTCCGGTGTCCTTTATGGCGTACGACCTGCTCGAATGGAAGGGACAGGATGTGCGTCACTGGGAATTGTGGAAACGACGAGAGACGTTAGCGGCATTGATCCATTCCATGCCCAAGGAAAACCTGGAGCTCTCCCAGGTGCTCACCGACTCAAACTGGGCGGAATTGGCAGCACTGAGGGAACAATCGCGGTCGGTAAAAGCAGAGGGGTTGATGTTGAAAAGAAAAGACGGCAGCTACCAAACCGGAAGAAAACGGGGCGGTTGGTGGAAATGGAAAATTGATCCCCTGACCGTCGATGGAGTGATGATTTACGCACAGAAAGGCCATGGACGCCGGGCCAACCTGTATTCCGACTACACCTTTGGGGTTTGGAACGGAGACACACTGGTTCCGTTTGCTAAAGCCTATTCCGGGCTGACAGATCAGGAGATGAAAGCCGTGGATGTCTATGTAAAGAAAAATACCCGGGAACGGTTTGGCCCGGTTCGAACCGTGACACCAGGTCTGGTCTTTGAGATTGCCTTTGAGGGTATCCAGGAAAGCCCCAGGCACAAGTCAGGTATCGCGTTGCGGTTTCCCCGAATTCACCGCTGGCGACGGGACAAATCCATTGAAAGTGCCAACACCCTGGAGGATTTACAGCTTTTATTGGAAAAATATGGAAAGTAACTGGGCAGAAAAGTGGTTCGAATCGAAGGGATGGACCCCGTTTGATTTTCAGCACGCCTGTTGGAAGCACTATTTACAAGGACAGAGTGGCCTGCTCAATGCCCCAACCGGATCCGGCAAAACCCTGGCCCTATTCATGCCGGTACTGATGGAATACCTGCGTGACCATCCCACTACCTGGCAAAAACCGCAGAAAAACGGCTTGCAAGTCATCTGGATCTCTCCGCTACGGGCGTTGGCCCAGGACATTCAACAAGCGATGACACGGGTCTGCGAAGAAATTGGCCTGCCCTGGCGTATTGGCGTAAGGAACGGAGATACAGGAACGGCAGAGCGGCAAAAGCAAAAAAAATCCATGCCCGAATGTCTGATTACCACGCCCGAAAGCCTGCACTTGCTACTCACCCAAAAGGGCCATCCGGAACTCTTTAAAAACCTGAAAGCCATCGTTGTGGACGAATGGCACGAACTGTTGGCCAACAAGCGAGGGGTCCAAGTACAACTTGCGCTCAGCCATATCCGTACGCTAACCCCCAAACCGCTCAAGGTTTGGGGTATTTCGGCGACCATTGGCAACCTTTCCCAAGCCCACCGGGTGCTGTTGGGCGAGCAGCAAGCCGAGCTCATTGTGCGCTCGAAAATCAAAAAAGAAATTCATGTCGTATCCGTCTTGCCAGATGAAGTGGAGCGCTATCCCTGGGCGGGGCATCTCGGCAATAAACTGATCCCGAAAATCCTTCCGGTGATCGAAGAAAGCCAAAGCGTGTTGTTGTTTACGAATACCCGCTCCCAAACCGAAATCTGGTACCAAAAAATTCTGGAGGCGAAACCAGAATGGGCAGGCATCATGGCCATGCACCACGGTTCCCTGGATCCATCCGTGCGGGCTTGGGTAGAGCAAGCACTGCATGAAAAGAAACTCAAATTGGTCGTGTGCACCAGTAGCCTGGACCTGGGTGTGGATTTCCGGCCGGTGGATACCGTCATTCAGGTGGGCGGCCCCAAGGGCATAACCCGCTTTGTGCAGCGCGCTGGCCGGGCCGGGCATCAGCCAGGAGCCACCAGCCATATCTATTTCGTCCCTACCCATTCCCTGGAACTTATCGAGGCGAGCGCATTAAGACAGGCCATACAGCAAGACCATTACGAAGAGCAAGTCCCGTTGGAAAACTGCTACGATGTGCTCATCCAATTTTTGGTAAGCCTCGCACTGGGTGAAGGTTTTTTTCCGGAACAAGTATTTCCGGTCATCCGAAATGCCTACGCTTTTCGCAATTTAAGCAAGGAATCCTTCGAGTGGATGTTGGAATTTATCACGGTAGGGGGCCGGGCCTTGGGTAGCTACGAGGAATTTTCAAAAGTGGAGATCCTGCCCGAAGGCCTGTACCGGGTAACGAGCCGAAAAATAGCCATGCGGCACCGACTATCCATGGGTACGATCGTCAGCGATCCCATGATTCAGGTAAAATTCCTGCGCGGGGGATACATAGGCTCGGTCGAAGAAAGCTTTATTTCCAAACTAAAACCGGGGAACGTTTTTTGGTTTGCCGGCCGAAGCCTGGAGTTCGTGCAAATCAAAGAGATGAAAGCGCTGGTACGCCGATCCACGAAAAAAACCGGTACCATTCCCCGCTGGATGGGAGGGCGCATGCCCCTTTCTTCCCGACTGGCAGAATTGATTCGGATCGAATTGCACAAAGCCGCCGATCACCGGGAAGATTCCATTGAGCTACGCACCATCGAACCCATCCTGGCGCTACAACAATCCTTGTCCAGAATTCCCGATCGGCAGTCCCTTTTGATCGAAACCTGCAAAAGCAGGGAGGGCTACCATGTGTTTTTCTTTCCCTTTGAAGGCCGGTTTGTGCACGAAGTATTGGCAGCCCTACTGGCCTACCGTATTAGCGTCAGCAATCCGATAAGCCTGAGTATTGCCATGAATGACTATGGCTTTGAACTGCTGTCTGAAAGCCCCATCCCGATAGCGGAAGCGCTGGAAGAAGATTTATTTTCTTCCGATCAGCTAATGGACGACATTTTCGCAGGAATCAACGAAAGCGAAATGGCCCGGAGGCGTTTTCGGGAAATCGCGGCAATCGCCGGACTGGTGTTTCAGGGATACCCTGGCAAAGGCATACAAACCCGGCATTTGCAGGCAAGCTCGGGGATTCTTTATGGCGTGTTTGAAACCTATGACCCGGAAAACCTGCTGCTCAAGCAGGCAAAAAACGAAGTGCTGCACGTGCAGATGGAAAAAAGCCGGCTGGAAAAGGTCATCGAACGCATCAACTCGCAAAAGATTCACCTCGTTACCACCCCGAGAATCAGCCCGTTTGCCTTTCCCATTATGGTTGACCGCCTTAGCCGAAATAGCCTCAGTTCGGAGAGTATCGAAGACCGGGTACTGCGTTTGCAGGCCGAACTACTGGCTTAACATTTGTTTAGAAGCTATTTTCCGGTTAAATTGGACTTTTATTTAGCTATAAAATTCAAATCTATCCTTTATGAAATCACTATTCCTTTCCGTATTGATGGTCAGTCTGTACGTGGCCTGTATGGGCCAAACCCCTCCCAATGGTCCTGAAGTAACTGATCCTCAATGGGACAACTATACCGTCGAACCGGTAGTAGAAGGACTAAAATTACCCTGGGGAATGGCTTTTTTACCGGACGGCGGCCTGCTGATTACTGAAAGGTCCGGAGAATTGATTCATTTTAAGAATGGAACGAAAACCGAAATCAGCGGCGTGCCGGAGGTATGGGCCAAAGGGCAGGGCGGATTGCTCGATATCGCGCTCCATCCGGAGTATGCCAGCAATGGTTGGCTATACCTCTCCTACTCTTCTGACGAAGGACCAGGAAGTGGCGCACATACCGCCATCAGCCGGGCACAGCTGGACGGAACGCGACTAACCAATCTGGAAGTACTGTACAAGGCCACGCCGAATACCGAAAAGGGGCAGCATTACGGATCCCGGATCGTTTTTGACAGAGACGGCTACTTATTTTTTACCATTGGTGAGCGGGGTGCCCGGGATGAAAACCCTCAAGACATCACCCGGGATGGTGGGAAAGTGTACCGATTGCACGACGATGGAAAAGTACCCGACGACAACCCATTTGTCAACACAGCGAATGCCAAAAAAGCAATTTATTCGTATGGACACCGAAACCCTCAGGGAATGATTGTACACCCCGAAACGGGTGAAATCTGGGTGCACGAGCACGGTCCCAGGGGAGGTGACGAGATCAATGTTGTAAAAAAAGCGGCTAATTACGGGTGGCCCGTAATATCCTACGGTATCAATTACAACGGTACCGTATTCACCGAAGAGACATCCAAACCCGGCATGGAGCAACCCCTGTACTACTGGGTACCGTCCATTGCGCCAAGTGGGTTTGCCGTGGTCACCAGTGACCGATACCCTTCCTGGAAGGGGGATTTATTGGTCGGTTCGTTGAGTTTTGCCTACCTGGAAAAACTAACGCTGGAAGGCACTACCGTCACCAAGCGAGAAAAGGTGATCGACGGTATGGGTAGGGTGCGAAACGTCGTAATGGGCCCCGACGGCTATATCTACGCCGGCATCGAAGGGAAAGGAATCGTTCGGGTAATGCCATCGGGTAACTGATCGCAAACAAGCCAGTCCGGCAAATTCCCGACACCCGACACCTGGGAATAAAAATCGATTTGTACAAAAAACTAGTAAGGTTGAATAACACGTATGATTTTATCATTATTGGAGGTGGCTCTGCCGGAAGCGTACTGGCCAATAGACTAAGCAACGAACCCGAAAACAACGTACTCGTCATTGAAGCAGGGAGAATGGACCATGCCTGGGATTTTCGCATCCACATGCCGGCAGCCCTCACCTACCCGCTCTCCAATAATTTCTACAATTGGGGCTACGAATCCGACCCGGAACCCTACATGCACAACCGTAGGATTTACCAGCCCCGGGGCAAGGTACTGGGAGGCTCCAGCTGCATCAACGGCATGATTTACATTCGCGGAAACGCACTCGACTACGAAAAATGGGGCGCGATGGACGGATTGGAAAATTGGAGCTATGCGCATTGTCTTCCGTATTTCAAGCGGATGGAAAACCGGCTCATCGGCGGGGATACGTATCGGGGCGTGGGCGGACCGCTGCATCTCACCACGCCTAAATGCGACAACCCTTTGTTTGATGCCTTTTTTGAATCCGTCCAACAAGCGGGCTACCCGCTGACCGATGATGTCAACGGGTACCAACAGGAGGGTTTCGGAAAATTTGACGCAACCATCTATAAAGGGAAGCGCTGGAACGCCGCAAGGGCCTACATTCACCCGGTAAAAAACCGAAAAAACCTCACCATTTCCCTCAAATCTACCGTTTCTCGCATCTTGTTTGAAGGAAATCGGGCCATCGGGGTAGAATTTGTGAAAGGAAAAGAAAAGCAGGTAGTTTATGGAAATAAAATCATTTGCAGCGGAGGAGCCATCAACTCGCCTCAGGTCCTTCAGCTCTCTGGTGTAGGCAACGGCGATGAACTCAAGAAACTGGGAATTCCCGTAGTAGCAGACCTGAAGGGGGTGGGAGAAAACCTCCAGGACCACCTGGAAGTCTACGTGCAATGGGCTGCCAAAAAGCCGGTTAGCCTCTACCCTTCCCTTAAATTTTACAACCAGCCCAAAATCGGGCTGGAATGGCTCTTCAACAAAACAGGAATTGGTGCCAGCAATCATTTCGAAGCCGGCGGTTTTATCCGTGGAAACGCGGAGGTGGCCTACCCCAATCTGCAGTACCATTTCCTCCCCATCGCGATACGTTATGATGGCTCCGCTCCCAACGAAGGACATGGATTTCAGCTCCACGTGGGCCCAATGAATACCGATGTACGGGGACATGTGAAAATCAAGTCGGCCGATCCCAGTGAATACCCCAGTATCTTGTTCAATTACCTGTCTACCCGGCAAGAAAGAAAAGAATGGATCGAAGCCATCCACTGTACCCGAAACCTGATCAACCAAGCCGCTTTCGACGAGCTGCGCGGCAATGAATTGTCGCCCGGGCCCTCGGTTGAAACGGATGAAGAGATTCTGGACTTTGTGGCGCGGGAGGGAGAAAGCGCCTACCACCCCAGTTGCACCTGTAAAATGGGCTACGATGAGCTATCGGTGGTGGATGCCGATCTTAACGTACACGGGCTCGAAAACCTACGTGTGGTGGACGCCTCTGTCATGCCGACCATTACCAACGGGAATATCTATGCCCCGGTAATCATGATCGCCGAAAAAGCAGCCGATAGTTTACTGGGAAACAGTCCCGAGCCAGCTCAGGAAGTTCCCTATTATACGCATTCTCCGGAAGTAGAAAAAAATCACCTTTCGCATTAATGGCAGTTCAACCTTTTTTCATCAATGGCTCCTGGGTAACCGGACAAGCCGGGCTGGAGCGCGTAATCATCAACCCTTTTGACCAACAAGCCATTGCCACGGTGGCCGAAGGTGACCGGACCGATGCCCGGGCAGCGATCCGGAGCGCCCGCAAAGCGTTTCAGGGAGCCGACTGGGAGCAGCTATCTCCCACGGAGCGAGGGCGATTGCTCTATCAACTGGGAGAGCGCATTGCTGCCGAAAAAGAAAACCTGGCGCGTCTGGAAACGCTCAATACCGGCAAGACCTATACCGAAAGCCTGTGGGACATGGACGATATCGCCGGTATCTTTCGCTACTATGGAGGTTTGGCGGACAAGCACGCAGGGGAAATCATCGCCAGTCCAAATCCTCACAGCCACAGCCGGCTGGAAAAAGAACCGGTTGGCGTGGTAGGCATGATTTGTCCCTGGAATTACCCCTTGCTGCAAGCAGCCTGGAAAATTGCCCCGGCCCTCGCTGCCGGCTGTACCCTGGTGATCAAGCCCAGTGAACTCACACCCTTGAGTACCCTGGAATGGACCCGCCTGGCCGAAGAAGTGGGCTTTCCAAAAGGAGTCATCAATACGGTGACCGGCCCCGGTTCCACGGTTGGCGCCGAGTTGGCCGAAAGCCTGGAAGTGGACATGATTTCCTTTACCGGAGGTGTGGTTACGGGTAAAAATATCATGCAGGCGGCCGCTGGAAACGTGAAGAAGGTAGCCCTGGAATTGGGAGGGAAAAATCCCCACATCCTGTTTGAAGACGGGGATTGGGAAACAGCCATCGATTTTATTTTGAACGGGGTCTTTTTCCACGCCGGGCAAATTTGTTCGGCAGGAACCCGGGTGCTGGTACACGCCTCCCTACACGATCGGGTAGTTGCCCATTTGGAAAGCAGAATCCGGAATATCCGTTTGGGCGACGGGATGGAAGAAAGCACCCAGATGGGGCCACTTATTTCCGCCGATCAGCGTCAAAAAGTAGCCCATCACGTACAAAGAGCCATCCAAGAAGGGGCGGTGTTGGTTTGTGGCGGACAACAGCCGGACAACGATCCCAAATTGGAAAAGGGCTTCTTTTATTTACCGACCCTGCTTATCGGATGCAGGCCGGATATGCCTATTGTACAGGAAGAAATCTTCGGTCCCGTGGTCCATGTGGAAAAATTTGAGACGGAAGCGGAAGCGGTAGCTCGGGCCAACGACACCATTTATGGCTTGTCGGGAGGCTTTTGGTCGCGCGACCCGGATCGAATTTCCCGGGTTTCGAAAGCACTTCGGTTTGGTACCGTATGGGTCAATGACTTCAACGTTTATTTCACCCAGGCTCCCTGGGGAGGCTACAAACAATCGGGGCTGGGAAGGGAACTAGGTACCACCGGCATGGAGGAATTTCAGGAAATCAAGCACATCTATCAAAACTTCAACCCCCAACCCCTCAACTGGTTCGGGAAATAAACCTCCAAAACTATCGATACCACAAGTCTCGGCATATTCGTCACCGTTTTCTTTTACCTGATCATTTTACTGACCGGCTATTACGCCAGTAGAAAAGAATCCGGAGACAGCAGTTCCGAAGGCATGCTCCTGGCAGGACGAAAAATGCCGGCCTGGATCGGTATCTTTACAATGACGGCTACCTGGGTGGGAGGCGGCTACATTATCGGAACCAGCGAAGCGGTATTTGACAGTGCCCGCGGATTGGTTTGGGCGCAGGCTCCCTGGGGTTATGCGCTTAGCCTGATTCTGGGTGGCTTGTTCTTTGCCCGCAAAATCCGCAGTTTTGGATTCACCACCTTCATCGACGTATTCGAACGGAAATACGGAAAACAAACCGCCGCTATCCTGTTTATTCCTGCCTTGATTGGGGAGATTTTCTGGAGTGCAGCCATCTTGGCGGCTTTGGGGATTACCTTTGCAACCATCTTCGGGCTGGACCTGGAAACCTCCATTCTGGTTTCCGCCGCCATCGCCGTTGGCTACACCATGCTGGGCGGGCTTTGGTCAGTAGCCTATACGGACGTCGTACAATTGGTGTTTATCCTCCTTGGATTGGGGATCAGCATTCCCTTTGCTTTGGATACAGTCGGTGGATTAGACCAGGCACTGGCACAATACGATCAGGCCATTCGTCATGGGTTTCGGCTTTTTCCTTCGCTGAATGCATTTACGGGGAACGATCCCAGCTGGGGTAATGAAATCTGGGTATGGTTGGATTTTGCCCTGTTGCTCGTGATGGGGGGCATCCCCTGGCAAGTTTATTTCCAACGGGTTTTATCTGCCAGCTCCGACCGATCCGCCATTCGCCTTTCCATCTATGGGGGAGTTTGCTGTGCCCTGATGGCCATTCCGGCAGTGCTAATCGGGCTCGCCGGAGTAGGGTTTGATTGGAGCAGTTCGGCCTTGGGTGAGGCACCGGAAGCAACCATGGTACTGCCCTATGTACTGCTGGAAATGACGCCGCCTCTGATCGCCGCGTTGGGTTTGGGTGCCGTAGCAGCTGCCGTTATGTCCTCGGTAGATTCTTCGGTGCTTTCTGCCGCTTCCCTATTTACCTGGAACCTGTACCGGCCCCTGCTGCGTCCCGGCTGCAGCGATAAGCAAATCAAGGCTACCATCCGATGGGCCATCCTTGGAATCGGAGCACTTGCCACCTGGCTGGCCCTGACCCTTCAAAGTGTGTACGACCTTTGGTACCTCTGTGCTGACCTGGTGTATGTCATTCTGTTTCCGCAACTCCTGCTGGCCTTGTACGATAAAAGAAGCAACCGAAAGGGAGCCTTGACCGGTATCGTTGTCGGCTTAGTGCTGCGGTTTGGCGGCGGTGAACCCATTTTCGGAATCCCTCCCTTTTTACCCTATCCCATGGAAGATCCCGTAGCGGGTATTCAGTTCCCATTTCGTACCTTTGCCATGGTGAGCAGTCTGCTTTGCATCCTGCTCGTTTCCCGTCTTTTTCCGGAAACCCAACAATCCCATGAAATCGCTAAAAACTAACCTGCTTGTTCTGACTTTGTTGCTTTCCCTGGCCTTTCTGCCCGCCTGGGGGCAAATAAATGTCATTTTGGATACCGATCTGGATTCGGATGTAGACGATGTGGGCGCCCTGGCCATGCTGCATACGCTGGAAGTAAACCATCGTATAAAGATTCTGGGGATTATTGTCACCAGCGACGATACCCATGCCGCTGCCTGCGCCGCTGCGATCAATACCTTTTACGAACGGCCGGAAATTCCGGTAGGCGTGGAAAAAGGAATCCCCCTCCGGAGTTTCTCCCGCTATACCAAAGCGCTGGCCAGCGAATTTCCAACCGGCGACAAGCAACCGTTGGATGCCACCGTTTTGTACCGGCAGCTATTGGCAGCAGCCGCAGATCAAAGCGTGGTGTTGGTCAGCATTGGACACCTGACCAATATCCGGAACCTGCTCGAATCGCCCCCGGACAGCATCAGCCCCCTGACTGGCAACGCGTTGGTTCGCCAAAAGGTACGACTCTGGTCCTGCATGGGTGGGCAGTTTCCAGAAGGAAAAGAAGCCAATTTCTACCGGCCTGACCCCGAATCCACCCGTATTGCTGTGGCCAATTGGCCGGGAGACGTGGTGTTTGCCGGTTGGGAAATTGGCAATACCATCATCACGGGTAGTGATTTTCTAGAGCACAGCCTGCCCGATTCGCATCCGGTACACCGGGCCTACGCCTTGTACAACTCGTTTTTTGGTCGGCAAAGCTGGGACCAGGCGGCCTTGCTGTACGCACTTTCGGATAAACCCTTTTGGGAACTGAGCGAACGGGGAAAGGTAGTGGTCTACGAAGACGGCTCCAATGCCTGGGAGGCAGACCCCGCTGGCAACCACCGGTACCTAAAAGAAAAAACAGCTCCTCAGGAAATCGCAAAAATTCTGGACGCACTGATGGTGGGCATGTACCGACCGGGATATTAGCAAGTACCTAATAGCCTCCGCCAATCTAGCGGGGAGGATTTTTCAGTGATTTTAAATGGATTCGTTTGATTTCCTGAACGCTAGGTTAGTATTCGGCAACTGGCCTGTAAAAAGTTTAATTCCTCAGACCCCTCCCTCCCAACGCTGGTCGGAATCGCCAGGTTACTACCTTATTCTCTTGGAAATTTGTCTAAAATGGATTCCATTTGGCGATTGCAAAGAAGACTCGGCATGGCCTAACTCATATTCCTCAAAACAGCAATGTAGTTGCTATGAATCGGGCTTTATTGGACTTTGAACGGGCAACCCTTTTTATATTTTTCATCTCACTTTAAATAAA
>NZ_WIOK01000041.1 GCF_009467825.1 Cyclobacterium xiamenense
TATGAACAAAAGGAAGAAAGATCCCAAAGGGGATCTACTGTTTTTTCCAAAATAACCTGACCTTTAGGGTTTTACGTCCTTAAACTGACGGCTATGGCCTACCGGCAGGCTCGATTTCATGGCGCTTCAATTCAATAGGTTTCCACTGGTTTTTTTGCGTTCGAGCGTTGCTTTGAGGTAGTCCACCAGTACGTTTAGGTGGTGCTGCTGGGCGTCCCGCAGGGCATTGTCCGCCAAGAGTACTTCGGTTAGACCTGCCAGGCCTTCTTGTTGTTGAAGCAGGGTCTTTTGGTAAACGGAAGCTGCGAGATCGATTTGTTGTTGGCTGGTTTGGAGCAGATTTTCAGCTACCTGGCTTTGCAGCAAGGCATTTTGGTACGCCATGCCGGCTTGTTCGGCGATTAGCTCCTGTTGTAATTTGCTGTTCTGCAGTTCAATTTTCTTCTGATGGATCTTTCGGGTAGTGACCGTCCCGTTAAAGAGCGGAACATTCAGTTGGACGCCTACAAAGCTTACCGGATAGAATTTCAGAAAGGATTCCGGATTACCGGTATAGCCAAATCCAGTGCGGCCGTAATTTCCTATAAGTGACAGGGACGGAATCTTGCTGTGCCGCAGGGTGGAAAGTTCCTGCAGGGCTAGTTGTTGCTTTTTCTCCTGCACCCGTTCATCCAGGGTGTTGCGCATGGATTCCCCACGCTGCTGGGTCCGATTGATCTGCAGCGATACCGCCAGATCGGTATGCAGGGGAAGCCCCATCACATATTTTAGCGCATTCAAAACGGTTTTGTACTGGCTTTCAACCTGTTTTGCTGTGCTTTCCAGTTGTTGGGTTTTTAGGAGTACCTTGTCCCAATCGGTTCGCTGCGCAAGCGTCTGTTCGTAAAGGAGCCGGGTAGTTTTCTCCAATTTTTGCCCGTTGGACAGGTTTTCACGAATAAACGCCAACTGGTTACCCAAGATTTGGGCATTGTAGTACAAGTTGGCTACTTCAAGGTAGACTTGTTCGTTGGTTTTGGCTTCCTGAAGCAGGCTTAGTTCCTGATAGGTTTGGGATGCCTGGATGCTGCCCATCAGCTGTGGGTCGTAGAGAGGCATTTTAACGCTTAGATTGGCGCTGATGTTATGGGGCACACCGAATTGCACCTCCCGGAACACGCCATCCGGGCCCCCAAATGCCGATTGGGGCATCAGTTGGTATGGCAACTCGGTAAAATACCGATAGTCCCCCTGAAAGAACAACTTGGGCAGAAGTTGTGCCTTTGCTTCCCGATTTTTAAGCCGGGCGATTTCCCCCTGGTTTTGCGCGATCCGGATGGTTTTGTTGTGTACCAACGCCGTGTCGATGCAGGTTTCCAGTGACCATACCGGCACCTGTGCCTGCACCTGAATGCTGAACAAGAGGAAAGGAAGCCAAAAGAAGTGATGTTTGTGAATATTTACTAACATAGCAACCTAAATTTTTTTACGGTTTCAGAAGGATCAACAATGCTTCCAGCATGTATTTTCCTTGCCGGAGGATATCAAATTGAAAATTGGCGATTCGCCACTTATACATTTGCAGGCGAAAGGAGCCCATGATAACATGGACCAGTTCTTCGCTGCCGAGCGCTTGCGTGAATAGGCCCTGTTGCTGGCCTTTGGTTACGATGGGCAGGAGGTAGTTCATTTTAACCTGCATGAGTTGCAGGATGGCTTGATTGATTTTTTTGCTTTCCTGAAAGAGTCCATCGGAAAAGACGGCCACCACAAAATGGGGATTTTGGGAAAAGAAGTGAAATTGGCTTTCAAACAGGGCCCTAAAGTTGGCCACCGGATCGGTATCGGTTCGGGAAACATTTTTCAGGCGCTGATCCATATCGGCATGCAAGAACCGAAGCAAGGCCAGGATGATCTCCTCCTTACTGGCGAAATGCCGGTACAGGGCGGCTTCCGAAAACCCGATTTCCCTGGCCAGGTTTTTGGTGGTCAGTCCACCCAAGCCGGCACTGGCCAGAATTTTGCCCGCCGTTCCGATAATTTCCAGTTGTCTGTCCGATAAATCCATACGTAAGTGAGTAATCACTAACAAAGATACGGACGTTTTTGATAAATCCGAATGATGCGTTAATTTTTTTGGCGGTATCGGCAGCTAGCCAGGCCGGTGGATCCGTTTTGTTGGCGAACACTAGCCCAGGCTGGAGCGGATGCGGCTGAGGGAAACCTGCGTGATTCCCAGATAGGAAGCGATGTACTTCAGGGGTATTTTTTGAACAAAATCGGTGGTCTCCAGCAGTTCGAGGTACCGTTCCCGCGCCGATTTAAACTGCAAGCTTTCCAGGCGTTTGACGGTATGCACGTATTCCCGTTCAAAAATGAGCCGAAATAACCGTTCCAAATCGTGGTGTTGGTCATAAAGCTGAAAGAGCTTTTCCGAATCAATGGCAAGCAGCGTGGTATCGTCGATGGCCTGTATGCCTTTTGACGTGGGATTGCCGGTAAACAAGCTTTCGGCCCTGACGATGAGCTCGTTTTCAAACGCAAAGTGTTCGGTGATGTCGTTGCCGTCTTTGTAATAGAAAATCCGGGCGCCTCCCGTTTTTACGAGGTAGACCGTCCGGCATCTGCTGCCGATTCCCTGTACGATCTCATTTTTCGCATGACGCTGCTCCCGAATCAGCTGTTTCAAGGCCTCTTTGGCTTTGGCGCTGATGGGATAAATCGTATCAAAAAAAGCAAATAGGTTCACAATGGGAGTTGTTTGGTACAAAGGTACAGTGTTCGGGTGAATTGTATAACCGGTTGGCGGTTTAATTGGTCCGCTTGTAAATCACACCCCATCACCAAACCATCCTGTCCTCATACCCTGCTGGGTGAAATTTGCAATTTCTCCCTACTATCTACGAAAATACCGTTTGGAAAACATAGGTCATTTGCAATGGCCATCCGGGTATGATAGTAGGTTATCTCTTTATCCCACTTACCATCAAACCATCGCATAATCAAATCCCATACCTATTAAATGCCTCCTGATGCGCTTGTTTTACCTGCGCTACCAGCTCCTCGGGAGCCAGCACTTTCAGGCGCGGCCCGTAGGATAGCAGTTCCATGAGCAAATCCTGCGTGGGGTACACGGTCAACTTGATGCGTAGTTCGTCGTTGGTATCCACCAGAATCTCCTGGCTGGGATGCAGCGGCAAGGTTTTGATATAGTTTCCCTGGAAGGGCACAAAGGACAATACCACCTCCTGCGGCTGGTCCCCGGTTGCCCCCATGATGCCAAAGCAGTACCGTTGGCTTTGTTGCACGTTGTAATCTTCCGGATACACAAATTGGTTTTCCGAAATTTTCAGGCGCGTTAATCGGTCCAGTCCGAATCGTTTGATGCGACCGTCCCGGATATCCTTTCCCAGTAGGTACCAGCGGCTTTTAAATTCCTTCAATGCATAAGGCTCCAGGTGTCGCTGACTGAGCGTTTCGTCCCAAAACTTCCGGTAGTCAAAGGTAATGCATCGCCGGTTTTTAATTGCGTGGAGCAGGCTATACAGGTGTTCGGTACCTTGCGCGCTTCTTTGCTCCAGGTGAAGGTAGGGAGCCAGGTCCTGTGCCAGGTTGAGGGAACTGAAGACATCGAAGGCTTCCATCATGCGCTGAAAGTTTCGGTTTTCTGCGCTGCTTTCGCAGATATGGTACCCTCTTTGGGCGTGCGAATAGGTGATGTCCAGCCCAAAAAGCATTCGAATTTCCCGTATATCCCGCTGAAGCGTGCGTTTGGAAAACCCCATGCTCAGCCGATCGTCTTGCAGCAGCAGGTAGGTACATTGCTGATCGATGTACCGCTGAAGCTCCTCGAAGGAGGAATAGGGATTCATTTTTAGCTTTTTGATCAGGAGCAGGTATCGGTATAGGTAGCCTTTCTTGGACATGGCACAGGAATTTGTTTACTGCCCTACTCCACAATCGTGGCGGCTTGGGGGTAGGGACGGGTCATTATAGGGGTTCTCGTTACCGAATTTAGTATCCTTTTTTTGATCCAAACCCAATTGCCTGGGTTTTTCTTTCCCGGCAAAATTCCGGTTCTTCCTGATTGTAAACGGCCGTTAGGGTCATGGGTGAATGTATTTGCGTTTCAAAGCCCAACGTTGCAGAAAGTGCCCGGGCCTTGGCGGTCTCCAGTTCCTTGAATTCGTAGCTGGCAATCAACCGCCCCTTTCGCAGCAAGGCCCGGTCCACGCGGGACAGGTCGGTGTTGAAAGAGCAGATAAGTTGGATGGTAAGGCAATCGGACAGCAAGCCGTCCGTGATGTTGAGCAGGGTGGAAACCGGCGAATTCCCAGCTGTCTCCCGGTCCACGATGATGTTTTCGGCGTCTTCAATGACGAATACGGAATCCGGATTATCGGTCAAAACGGAAATCAAATCCGGATTGGTCAGGGCGTTGGTCAGGCTGGGCGGAAGAAAAATCACCTTTTTTCGGAGGGAAGCTGCCAGGTGGCGAATATAGGAGGTTTTACCGGTTCCCGGCTTCCCGTGCAACAGCACCAATCCCTTGTCTTTTGGTTGTTGCAGCCGGTTGAGAATCCGCCGATGAACGTCGATAAAGTCATCGTTGTAATGGTCTTCGATACGCAGCTTGGGTCGGTTGAGTTCCAGGGCTTTGGTTTCAAAGCCGGCGGAAGAGCGCATGAGCAGGTAAATGAAGGCCTGCCGCCTGGTTCGTTTTTTGAATCGTTTGATCGCCCGAGCTACTGCTTCTACCCGTGGAAGTTCCGTTTCTGCAAAGAGAAACCGTACGGTGGAGCAATTGGTATCGAAATTGACGAGCAGGTCTTCGTACAGAATGTAGAAGATGTCGTCGTACTCCGAATTTTTGCTGCCGTCAAAATACCGCTTGATAAAGTATTTCTTTTTGATTTCGGAGGGGTACTGTTTTTCAAACCAGCGATTGGCCCGCTTGCAGTCGATTGCTATTTCGCTGATCAGGTTGGGTATGGCATTAAAGTGGGCGACAAATAAGGTCAGTTCATTGAGGTACCTGCCTCTCGGGGCGAATAAATCCCCCAGGTTGATTTTATTCGAGGTGTTGTCGATCCCGGGTTTCTCAGGCGGGATGATTGCGGTGGCAGTTGCTTTGGTCATAACCGATAGTTTTGAGGTTCCGTCAAAAGTAGCCCTTGCCTACGCCAAAGGGTGTCGTCGGTAAAGGTATTTTTCGGGAAGGCGGTATGTTTGTCATTCAGCGTTGAATTCGTATTGTTGGCGATGCCAATGAATTCGGGATAAGTTGGCTCGAACCATCCGGCACAGCGCTCGCTCAATACGCGAGTCCTGCCGATTACGTAGTATATGTACTTCTATGGTTCCAACTTTTTGCTTGGCCGTTTTTTTTTAAACCATATAAGGGATGCCGAAATAGCTTTAATCGTTTACCCAATTTTTACAATCTGTCCAAAAAATTGGTTTAGCCTACTTGTTTGTATCCGCTTCTATGCCCTTCGATGGTTCGAATTTTTTGTTCTGCCGTTTTTTTAAATCCTATAAGGCATATAAGGGATGCCGAACGGGCCTGCATCCCTTCTACAAATTTTACACTCCGTGCAAAGATTGGTTCAACCCACTTGTTCGTATCCGCTTCTATGCTCTTCAATGTACTTCTATGGTTCCAACTTTTTGCTTTGCCGTTTTTTATTAAACCATATAAGGCATATAAGGGATGCCGAAATAGCTTCAATGGCTTACCCGATTTTTACGCTCTGTCCAAAAAATTGGTTCACCCCCTGTTCGTATCCTCTTCTATGTTCTTCTATGGTTCCACTTATTTTAACCATATAAGGCATCTAAGGGATGCCGAACTGGCGTGCATCCCTTCTACAAATTTTGCTCTCCGTCCAAAAATTGGTTCAACCCACTTGTTCGTATTCGCTTCTATGCCCTTCTATGTTCTTCTATGGTTCGAATTTTTTGATCTGCCGTTTTTTTAAACCATATAAGGCATATAAGGGATGCCGAACGGGCCTGCATCCCTTCTACAAATTTTGCTCTCCGTGCAAAGATTGGTTCAACCCCCTGTTCGTATTCGCTTCTATGCCCTTCTATGTTCTTCTATGGTTCAAATTTTTTGTTCTGCCGTTTTTCTTTAAATCCTATAAGGCATATAAGGGATGCCGAACTGGCCTGCATCCCTTCTACAAATTTTGCGCTCCGTCCAAAAATTGGTTCAGCCCACTTGTTTGTATTCGCTTCTATGCCCTTCTATGTTCTTTTATGGTTCAAATTTTTTGTTCTGCCGTTTTTTTGAACCACATACTATAGGGACATATACGGGTTTCGAATTTCCAGCGCTGAAGGCGCGAAACTACCTCAGCACAGGGTGTAGCCCTGTGATCGATAGGCATACCCGTATCCCAAGCGCTGAAGGCGCGGAATATAGGCGTCAATCCATGCGCAGTCGCTTCTCTTTGACCAGTACGTCTATGGTTCCACTTATTTGAATCCTATAAGGCATCTAAGGGATGCCGAAATAGCTTCAATAGCTTACCCAATTTTTGCTCTCCGTCCAAAAAATTGGTTCAACCCACTTGTTCGTATTCGCTTCTATGCCCTTCTATGTTCTTCTATGGTTCCAACTTTTTGCTTTGCCGTTTTTTTTAAACCATATAAGGCATATAAGGGATGTCGAACGGGCCTGCATCCCTTCTACAAATTTTACACTCCGTGCAAAAATTGGTTCAACCCACTTGTTCGTATCCGCTTCTATGCCCTTCTATGTTCTTCTATGGTTCAAATTTTTTGATCTGCCGTTTTTTTGAACCGCATACTATAGGGACATGTACGGGTTTCGTATTTCCAGCGCTGAAGGCGCGAAACTACCTCAGCACAGGGTGTAGCCCTGTGATCGGTCGGTATACCCGTATCCCAAGCGCTGAAGGCGCGGAATATAGGCGTCAATCCATACGCAGTCGCTTCTCTTTGACCAGTGCGTCTATGGTTCCACTTATTTTAACCATATAAGGCATATAAGCGAGGCCGAAATAGCTTCAATAGCTTACCCAATTTTTACGCTCTGTCCAAAAATCTGTTCAACCGGCTTGTTTGTATTCGCTTCTATGCCCTTCTATGGTTCGAATATCTTTCGTCTCTGGCGCCATGGTAAAAGTCATGTGCAATGGTCGACCAATACTCGCAAACAGGTGGCCGTTTTCCTGTTTTCTCGCAGAGGATCCATTCAGGGTTTGCCGTTTACCGCAATAAACCGGAATAACCTTTTCGATTTAAAAGGTTCCAGTCCCCACTAATTACCTTTCCGGTGCATAAACTTTTCGCTTTTAAAGCAAAATTCCGGTAATTCGTACCTAGAAAATCTGCTCCATGGAAAAAAAACACATCGCCCTGATTATGGGTGGCTATACGGGGGAGGCGGTGGTCTCCGAAAAAAGTGCCGCAGTAGTGGCCCAACACCTGGACCGGGAACGCTATCAGGTGTATCCGCTCCATATATACCCCGGAAATTGGTACCTGGAAGCGGAAGACGGCATGCACTGGCCCGTGGATAAAAACGCGTTTACCGTCCAAAAAGATGGAGAGCTGATCCGCTTCGACGGTGTTTTCAATATCATCCACGGCTCACCAGGGGAGGATGGCAAACTGGCAGGATATTTCGATATGCTGGGCATCCCCTATACTACCTGCGACGCGCTGACGTCCTCCATCACCATGAACAAGGGCTATACCAAGGCCATTCTTTCCGGTATCGAGGACCTGCACCTGGCCCGGTCCTTACAGCTTTTTTCCCATGGCCCGGAAACGGCCACGGAAGTCCTGGCCCAACTGCGCCTGCCTTATTTTGTCAAACCCAATAACGGGGGCAGCAGCATTGGCATGAGCAAGGTCAAGCAAGCGGAGGAACTGGAAGAAGCCCTGAGCAAGGCCTTTCAGGAGGACCGGCAGGTACTGGTAGAGGAGTTTGTCACGGGCAGGGAGTTTTCCATCGGTATCTACCGGGCAAAAGGAACCGTGACGGTGCTTCCGGCCACGGAGATCATCAGCTCCAAAGAGTTTTTTGATTTCGAAGCCAAATACAGCCCCGGCGTCTCCGAAGAGATCACCCCGGGCCGCATGGACGAGCGAGAAGTGGACCGGGTAAACCGGATTGCCGAACAGGTGTACCGAAAACTCAACTGCAAGGGATCGGTCCGTATGGATTATTTTTTGGAAAAAGATACGGGCAACTTCTTCTTTATTGAAATCAATACCGTGCCCGGTCAGACGGAAACCAGCCTGATTTCCCAGCAGGTTCGGGCAACCGGCAAAACGCTGAAGGAGTTTTATACCGAGTTGATCGAAGAAATGTGGGCCTAAATGGAAGATAAAAACCGGGTACGGATCAACAAGTATTTGAGCGAAGTGGGCTACTGTTCCCGCCGGGCGGCCGACAAACTCATTGAAGCCGGCCGGGTCACCATCAATGGGAAAGTTCCGGAAATGGGAACGAAGATCGGAGCGGGAGACAGCGTACGGGTGGATGGAAAATTGATCGCGGAGCCGGAGGAAAAACCCGTTTATATCGCCCTGAACAAACCGGTGGGCATCGTTTGCACCACCGATACGGAAGGAGAAAAGGACAATATCATCGATTTTATCAACCATCCCCGGCGAATATTTCCCATCGGTCGCCTGGACAAGCCCAGCGAAGGACTCATTCTGTTGACAAGCGACGGGGATATCGTCAATAAAATCCTGCGTGCAGGCAACCGCCACGAAAAGGAATACCTGGTCCGGGTAAACAAGCCCATTCGTCCGGATTTTATCGAGAAGATGAGCAGCGGTGTGCCCATATTGGGGGTCATGACCCGAACCTGTGAGGTGAGGCAGTTGGGAAAAAACACCTTCAAAATTATTCTGACCCAGGGCCTCAACCGCCAAATCCGCCGCATGTGCGAATACCTGGGCTACCAGGTGGTGTCGCTGAAGCGTATCCGCATCATGAATATTCGCCTGGACCTGCCTACCGGCCAATGGCGGGATCTGAGCGCCTCCGAATTGCAGGAAATACAGCAATTGCTTGTCCACTCCTCCAAAACCCAGCCCTGAAAAGCGGGTTAACGGCCCGTAAAGCCATTTTTTGCCATTTACGTTGAAAAATAGTCAATTCCTTGTTCGATTTTTTAGTCTCAGTTATTAAAAGTATAATAAAAACAGTTTTTTAATAAAAATACTGTAAAAAATTGCTTAATTTGTTGTTGAAATTTTATTTTATCGATCCATTTATTACCTTTGAGATATCAAACAAAGACAAACGGTCTTGACTGGCGTAACAGCCAGCAGTTTTGACACAATACTGTAGGATGATGAAACCTGCCTTCGGTAGGCGAGTAAAAGGCGACAACGCTTTTTCGTTTTTATCTTCATGCAAAATAAGATCACACACACTGTAGGGTGATGAAACTGGCAGACATGCCCTCCTGTCTCGGGGGTGGGGAGTCCGGAATAAAGCAAATAGCGAGCTCGTATTTTGCCCAACCGCCCCGTGGAGGTTCGAATCCTTCTCCTACAGCAGGTTATTTTGGGTTTATTGTTAATTGACTAAAGCTATGAAACGTTGTTTCATGGCTTTTTTTGTGCGCAGTCCCGAGGGATTGGCGGCATGTCGAAGTGTCGTGGTACTGCCCTGCACTCCGGAGTTGCCGGTATCCCCGGATTCCTGCCCAACTGGGGGGAAGTACCAGCAAAGGCCGCGGGCCTTTTGCCGGATCGATGAGGTGCAAACCAACTCGCTTTCATCGATTTTTTTAGGGGCTATCCCTAGTGGCTAGTTGAATTCCCACCGTACAAATAGTCCGTAGTTTTCACCAACCGATTTTTCCGGCCCGTATTGGTCCAGGTTGGCCCCTACGCCAAAAATAAGTTGGTCTTTTTTCAGGCCGCCGCGCAGGTAGACAAAACTCCGGTTGTGCTGCCCTTCGGACAGGTTCTGATTGTAGATAAACTGTAGCCTGCTGTATAGGGACCAACCCTTGCCAATGGGAGGCCGGTATTCGTACAGGCCAAATAAGCCCAGGTCGTTGTTGCCGTTAAGGAAGTACGAGGCGACGGTCACGGCAAGAAATGTCCGGGAAGCATACACATGTTGCGGTCCGAGGATGGGCGAGAACCCCACCGCATCGTTGTTTTCCACCCCTGCCATCACACCAAAACCCTTTTTAAAGGTGTAATTCACCTGCACGGGAATGGTCAGGGAATTTTCCCGCATGTCGTTTCTGTAGTCCGCGGCAAAGGTCGCAATGCTCAACAAGCCAAAGTGGCTCTGTTCGCTGAATTTCTTGATCACCTCCATCTGAAAAAAGAACCGGTCGTGTCCGAAAAGGACCTCAACCGGAAGCGGGGGTTTCGGTTTCTGTGCCGCGCTACTAAGCGGCAAGGCAGGAAGCAGGAAACAGGTAAGCAGTAGCGTTCGAAGTATTATTTTCATGGCGTGTATTTTTACGGCTGGGAATACCAAAGGTAGGAGGCTCTGGAAGCCCAAACCTTGCCCTAGCGCAAGGATTTGCCGTCAAAACCCGTCATAGCTGGGATTTCAACCGACTCAAGGTGTAGGGCGTCACGCCCAGGTAGGAAGCCACCATTTTGCTGGAAAGGCGGCTTAAAATGCCCGGATGGTGCTCCATCACCCATTTTAGCCGGTCCAGGGCAGGCAAATTTAAAAAATGATAAATCCGTTGTTGGGAAGTCACATAGGCCATTTCCAATAGGTGCCGGTAGGCCTTGTTTACCTGCGGTACGGTTTCTACCAACTCCAGGTAGTCGGTTTTGGATACGACCAACAGTTCCGAGGGTTCCGCGGCCTGAATGTACTCCATGGAGGGCTTGCCTTCGATCAGGCTGGACAGGGCTGTAGCAAATTTGCCTTCGAAGGCAAAATAGCGGGTGGCGACTTCCCCGGCCAAATTGACCGAGTAAAAACGCAAGCAGCCCTTGACCACAAACAGGTTAAACGGACAGGTCTCCCCTTCTCGCAAAAGGATCTCGTTTCGCCTTACTTTTTTGGGGGTAAAGAACCGGGAAATGCGAGCGAATTCTTGGTTGGTCAGGGGGGATTTTTGGTGAAAATACCTGAAAAGGCAATCGTAAGCGGCGGTCATTCAGCTAATTTAACCAAATACCCGGAAAGTCGGGAGCCAATCCTGGGAAAAAGTGAGGTCCGTTGGGGCCGAAAATCCCTACGCTTATCCCTAGCTGCGACGCTTTACAGTAGCGCATTGCCGGTCGGCTACACCCCGTGCTTTTGGGCAATTAGTTCCTGCCAGGCCCGGTAACTGGCGGCGACGGCCGCATTATTGACCGGTAGGATGTTGGTTCGTTCCTGAAACCCTTGTAGCACTTCCAGGTTGGGGAAAATACCGGCCTGCAGTCCCGCCAGGTAGGCTGCCCCCAGGGCAGATACGTCCGCATTGGCCATCCGACTGACCTGCTTTTGCAAAAGATCGGCAAGAAATTGGGTGACAAATGCATTGTTGCTGATGCCGCCATCGACCATTAGGCGTTCGAGGTCCAGGCCGCTGTCCTGTTCCATGGCAGTAATCACATCCTTGATTTGATAGGGAATGGACTCCAGGGCTGCCCGGACGACATGGCCCTTGTGGCAATCAAACGTTAGCCCAACCAGAGAGGCCTTTCGGCTCATGTCCCAATGGGGGGCTCCAAGTCCACTGAAGGCAGGAATCAAATAGACGCCCTGACTTGATTCCAATGCGCTTGCCATGGCTTCGGTTTCCGTGCTGTCGGAAAACAGGTTCAACTGCTGTTTGAGCCATTCCAGGCTGGCACCGCAGGAAACGATGACTCCCTCCAGCCCGTAGGCCACCTCTTCTGCGGTGCTCCAGCAGATGGTGGTGACCATTCCATGGGCGGAAGGGATGGGACGGTTTCCAGCATGCATCAGCACGGAGCAGCCCGTACCCAAGGTGGCTTTGGCCGTTCCGGGCGTAAAACAGCCTTCGCCAAAGGCCGCCGCATGGGAATCGCCGATCATGGCGGAGATCGGAATGGGGCGATCAAAGAGCCCATTGAAATCCGATTGACCAAAATCCGCGGCAGAGGGCCGGACTTCCGGCAGCTGAATGCCGGTTAACCCCAGCTGTCCGACCAAATCCCAGTCCCAGTCCAGCCGCCGCAGATCGAAAAACAGGGTACGGGAAGCATTGGTATAGTCGGTAAGATAGGCCTCGCCGGCTGTAAGCGCGTATAGCAGCCAGGTATCCACGGTTCCGAAATAGGCCGTTCCAGCCTGCATGGCTTTTCTGACCGTTGGATCCTGCTCCCGGAGCCAGATCAACTTGGTTCCCGAAAAATAAGGATCGATGATCAGTCCGGTGGTTTCCTTGATGCGTCCTTCCAGCCCTTGTTCTTTTAGCCGCTTGCAAATGGGAATGGAGCGCTTGCATTGCCAGACGATGGCATTGCATAGGGGCTTGCCTTGCCGATCCCATACCAAAAAGGTTTCCCGTTGATTGGAAATACCACAGGTCCGGATGTGGGCACGGGAATACCCGGCTTGTTCGAAATCGCTGAGGCATGTTTTCAAGGCATCCAGTACGTTTGCGAGCAGATCCCCGGGAACCTGTTCTACCCAGCCTCCTTCCAGGTACAGGCTGCTCAAGGGGGCGGTAGATTTGGCGATGGGCTGCCCCTTTTGGTCAATGATCAGTACCTTGGTTCCACTGGTACCCTGATCGATGGAAAGGATAAAACAGTTGTTGTCTTGATTTTTGTTCATAAGGTTTTCGGTTGAGGGGCTGCCGCGTTACCTGGCTCCGGGGTAATGCGCAAAGCCGGTACTTATTTCCGGGTGTTGGCTTTATCGATCATCACAGCCAATAGGATGACCAGGCCCTTCACCACCTGTTGCCAGAAGGGCGATACGTTCAAGAGGACCAATCCATTGTTTAGCACGCCGATAATGACCCCACCCAGCACGGCACCCAGGATACTCCCCTTGCCGCCGGACAGGGAGGTGCCGCCGATAACCACGGCGGCGATGGCATCCAGCTCGTAGCTGATTCCGGCATTGGGCTGGGCAGAGTCCAGGCGGGAGGTGACAAGGATGCCTCCGACGGCGGCCAGCCCTCCGGCCAGGGCATAGACGGACATTTTCACCTTATTGATCGCAATCCCCGATAGCCGTGCAGCCCGCTCATTGCCGCCGATGGCATACACGTATCGTCCAAACCGGGTTTTGTTGGTCAACAGCACGGCCCATGCCACGATCACTGCGGTGATCCAAACCGGCATGGGAATTCCCAGAAACCAGCCCGTTCCCAAAAAAGCAAACTGCTCGCCCAGTCCATTGATTGGAAAGCCACCGGTCCACAACATGGTAAGTCCCCTGGCGATGGTCAACATGGCCAGCGTGGCTACGAAGGGAGGCACACTAAAGCGGGTAATGGTCCATCCATTGAACCAACCCAGGCCTACACCCAGCGCCAGTCCGACCATCACCGCTCCCAGGGGTGCGAAACCCACAAAGAGATTCAGGGATTCAAAAGCAAGACCGTTTTTTAAAAGGGAAGCCGTCACGGCACCACACAAGGCAAGGATAGACCCTACAGAGAGGTCGATACCGGCTGTCAGAATAACCAGGGTCATGCCCACCGAAAGGCAGATGTTCACCGATACTTGCCGCATCACGTTCCAGGCGTTGGCAGTGGTCAGGAAGCGGTCGGAAAGAATACTCAGGACCAAACAAAGGATAAACAGGGCGATCAAAGACTGGAACCTGGATAGCTGATGGGTTGGGATTTTTAAAGCGGTCATGGGCTTGGGTGTTTTTTGGGAATGGCGGCAGTGAGGATGCGGTCTTCGGACGTGCTTTCATCAATGGGAATCGTAGCGGTTAATCTGCCTTCCGAGAGCACCAGTACCCGATCGGCCACGGCCAGTATCTCGGGCAGTTCGGAGGAAACCACGAGCAGGCCCAATCCTTCGGTAGCCAGATTCCGGATCAGTTTGTAAATTTCGTTTTTGGCGGGAATGTCAATGCCGCGGGTGGGCTCATCGAGCAGGAGTACCTTGGGTTTGGTAGCCAGCCATTTTGCGAGGACCACTTTTTGCTGGTTACCGCCACTCAGGTTTTCCACCCGCTGCCGAATGCCGGTAGTTTTGATCTGCAGCTCTCGCCGGTATTTTTCAGCCAATTGCGCTTCTTTCCCCTCCTGGATCCAGCCTCCCGAAACCAGCTCATCCAGTACGGCGAGGCTGGTATTTTGGGCGATGTCCATTCCCAGGACCAGTCCCTCCTGCTTTCGGTCTTCGGGTACCAGGCCCAGACCGGCTTGCATGGCTTCCTTTGGCCTGCGAAAGGGTCCTTTGCGGCCGCCCAGCGCAATGGACCCCTCGACCTGTCCCGGACGCAGCCCAAACAGGGCCTCCAGCAGTTCGGTCCTCCCGGCGCCCATCAATCCAAATAGGCCCAGCACTTCTCCTTTGAACAGGTCAAAGTCGATGGCTTTTAACAAATACCGCTGCTCTCGGTTCGGGTCGGTAAGGGCTAAATCCCGTACCTGCAACAGGCAATCGGAGGAGACGCTGCTTCTATCGTTTCGGTGGAGTTGCAGTTCCCGGCCCACCATTTTTCGGATCAAGGCATCGCTGCTTGTATCTTTCAATGCACCTGTCTCAATCAACTTTCCGTCCCGCAAAACCACGTAATTATCGGCGATCTCAAACAACTCATCCAATTTATGAGAAATGTAAGCAATGGCCTTTCCTTCCTTTTTGAGCGTGCGGATGATGTGGAAAAGTACGGCTACTTCATTCTCGCTAATCGCAGAGGTGGGTTCGTCCATGATGAGCACCTGGCTGTCGAGCGACAGGGCTTTGGCAATTTCCACCAATTGCTGCTGCCCCACTTTCAGCTGCTCTACCGGAGTATCCGGGTCAAGGGCTAACCCGACCCGCTCCAGCAGGGCCTGGCACTGCTCCCGCATCATCTTTACATCCAGGAAGCCAAGCGAGGTCCGCGGTTCCCTTCCCAAAAATACATTTTCCCGGATACATAATTGAGGGATCAGGTTCAACTCCTGGTGAATCATGCTGATTCCGCGGTCCTGGGCTGATTTTGGATCGGTAAACGTGACCGGCTCTCCGGCATAAAAAAGCCTGCCCTGGTAATCGGCATACACCCCCGATATGATTTTCATCAGGGTAGATTTTCCAGCTCCGTTTTCTCCCAGAATTGCCGTAACCTTCCCCGGGTACAAATCCAGGCTCACCTGCTGCAGGGCCTGAATGCCGGCAAAGGATTTACTGATCGAATCAACCCGTAACAGGGCTTCAGTTGGCTGTTTCATCTGGATTGTTTTCGAAGTCAATGGATATGGGTATCACCTCCAGTTCAGCCAGATTTACCTGGCTGCGGTTCATTTCGATGGCCCCGGTAAAGCGAATTGACCGATCAGGGGTCGCCCCTTGTTTGAGGGGTGGAAGTACTTCCGTCCGAACGATGGCATTGAGGGCTTCGGAGACCTTGTTGAAGTCCATGGTGTTGTCAAAATCCTGGATGTTAATCTTGCCGCTGCCATCCCGGACTGCATTGCCGAAAATATATTCGGTAGCCAGGTTGACGCTGGGCAGGTTTTCTTTGCCCTCCAGGGAAAGAGTAAGGGCATTTTCGCCGATTTGTTGCAGGGTTCCTGAGCCACTAACGAAAAAGAAGCGGATGTTTCCGATCCCCACCGCGTTTGAATGTTCGTCGAAGGCAGCGCCGGGATTTTGTTCCAGCATTTCCATCAACGTTCCCAGGTCAACGGCTTCGTCCAGGCTGTTTATTAGTTCCTGCTCCCAGAAATCCCGGGCAAAGGCTTCGGGATCAAAGGCGCCGACGTTTGCCCGGGCGCGTACCTCGTCCAGCTTTTCAAAACGCAGGGTACTGAACAGAATCAGCACCGCGGTGAGTCCCAGCAATACGTTTTTCCACTTGGCTATGCTCTTCATCGCGCATTGGGTTTATTGGGATAACTTTTTGGTTGGCTCATTCTTCGCTCTTGCCGTAGGCGGCGTAATGGTGCACGTTGCCTGCATGTACCAATTCCACATCTACGGGTAATTTTGGGATGAAATTCGTTTCTCCGCGAATGAATTGGTCGGCAAGCTGAGCGGCCGTTTCGGCCATTACTTTGGGGAACTGCATGGCTGTGGCCGCGATGTTTCCCTGTTCGACCGCTTCGATCACATCGGCAGCTCCGTCAAAACCAAAAACGTGGACCGTTTCAGCCAATCCGGCGGCTTTCAGGGCCTGAAAGGCACCCATCGCCATGGCATCGTTTCCGCAGAAAACCGCATCGACATCCGGATGCACCTGAAGAATGGATTCCATCACTTCCATGGCCTTGTTCCGGTCAAAATCGGCGCTCTGCTGGGCGACCATTTTCAAGTCAGGGTAGTGGTCGACCACGCTGTGAAACCCACTGGATCGGTTCCAGGTATTGTTATCGCCAACCAGCCCGAGCAGTTCCACGTAATTGCCCTTTTTGTCCATTTTTTCAACGAAATACTTTCCTAGGGACACACAGCCGGAATAGTTGTCCGAAAGGATTTGAGAGGCCGCCCGGTCGGAGTTGACTTCCCGGTCCATGCAAAATACGCCCAATCCTGCATTTGCTGCTTTGACCACATTGCTGACCGATCCCTCCGCATCGGTAGGGTTAAACAAAATTGCCCGGTATCCGGAGCTAATGGCATTTTCAAAATGATCGGTTTCCAACGCCGTGTTGTTTTGGGAGTCAAAAATGGTCGTCTCGTATCCCAATGCCCGGGCTTCTGCCGCGGCGGTCTCTGCCAATACCACAAACCAGGGGTTGTTCAGGGTTGAAACCACCACGGCGATGCGTTCGGGACCTTCCTGTGTATTCCGGTGGCAGGCAAATCCGATTCCAAGGAGTAATAACCATGCCGTGCCAAGTAAGACTGAACGTTTCATAAATGGGTTGCTTTTGCGTTTATTGGCCAACTGCCGAACATCGACCGATGGCTGCACCTTCGATGGTCTAGTGAAGTAGGTGTACAAGAGCCCCGGCGATCCCCGATTCGGAGATACCATAATGCTCAAATATTTCTTTTTGAGAACCCGTGACGGTATATTCATCGGGAATCCCCATGATTTTAAAGCGAGGCGTATGCCCTCTTTGCATAAAAAAGGCGGCACATGCCTCCCCTAGTCCTCCATAAATGCTGTGCTCCTCTACGGTTAAAACCGCCGGATACTTCTTGCCGACTTCTTCCAGCAAGTCCTCATCCAGTGGCTTGATCGTGTGCATGCTGATGACACCGACCTGCCATTGGTACTGTTGTTCCAAACGGATTGCTGCCAACAGGGATGGGTAAACGGTTTCCCCCGTTGCGAGGATTACCGCATCCGTCCCAGCGCGAATCGTTCTGCCCTTTCCCAGTCGAAAATCCGGTGTATCGCTCAAAAAAGGCATGGCCTTTTTGCCAAAGCGCAGGTACACCGGAGAAGCAAGATCCGCCGCCTGCCGGATGGCCATTTCTGTTTCGTAGTTGTCAGCCGGGGCGACAATGGTCAGGTTGTTTACTGCGCGTAAGGCAGCAAAATCGTGTAAACTGTGGTGGGTAGATCCCAGGGCCCCGTAGCTGACCCCGGCACTTATGCCAATAAGGTTGACGGGGTTATCCGAGTACGCCACGTCGTTTTTGATTTGCTCGAAGGACCGGGCCGTGAGGAAACAGGCCGGTGAAACGGCAAAGACGTTCTTTCCACAAGAAGCCAGTCCGGCCGCGATTCCTACCAGATTCTGCTCGGCGATACCAACTTCAACCAGTTGTTCTGGAAATTGCTTCCCAAAGGGAACGAGTTTTCCGGAGCCCCTGGAATCGCTGCAGACGACTACCACCTGCCGATCGTGGCTGGCCAGTTCCTGTAGGGTGGCGGAGAATTTTTCCAGATTGGCCGCACCGGGCCGGATATGTAATCGTTCGGTCGTTTTCATACCAGGAGTGCCTTTTGTTGATCTTCCAGTTCTTTGATAGCGAGCAGGTATTCTTCGTCGCTGGGGACCCCATGGTGCCACTTCAGGGTATTTTCCATAAAGCTCACCCCCTTTCCTTTCAGGGTATGCGCGATGAGGAAGCTCGGTTTGCCTTTGACGAATGGCACGGAATGGAGTGCCTTTCGCAAAGCACCGATATCGTGCCCGTCTACTTCCCGTACTTCCCAGCCAAATGCCTTCCATTTTTCGGGCAGCGGCCCCGAATGGAGCACCTCTTCCACCGGGCCTGTTATTTGCAATTTATTGTAATCCAGGATGGCAGTCAGGTTGTCCAGCTGGTAATGGGCGGCTGCCATTGCCGCTTCCCAATTGGACCCTTCCAGGAGCTCTCCGTCGCCCAATAGGGTAAAGACCCGGTAGGGCTTTTGATCCATTTTCCCGGCGAGGGCCGTTCCCACGCTCAGGGGTAGGCCATGGCCGAGTGCCCCCGTGTTTTGTTCGATCCCGGGCACTTTCCGCGTGGGATGGCCGATGAAGTGGGATTGGTACCTGCAGAGGGTATCCAGTTCGGAAAACGGGAAAAAGCCGTTATCCGCCAGAACCACGTACAGGGCTTCGACCGAATGTCCTTTGCTCTGAATGTAACGGTCCCTGTCGGGGTCGTGGAAATTTTCCGGCCCTACACGCAGTACATCCCGATAGAGTACATGCAGGATGTCCAGGCAGGACAGGCTGCCCCCAGTATGCCCGGCCCCGGCCTGCTTGATGTATTGCAGGGTTTTTTTTCGCAGTTCCAGGGATTTCAACTGTAGTTGCTTGTCTGTCATGGTATGCGGTTTATGCTGATAACGACTATTGCCTGGCTCAGGCATGTTGATGTACTTCGTAGCCCAAATAATTTTCAAAAGCTTCCTTCAGCACCTGGCCGGAGTGAGAGGCATTCATGACCACGTGGTGCTCAAATCCGTTTTTGCATACGTACTGCATCAGACCCTGCAGGTCCGGTATTTTGGCTACCGCACGGTTTCCGAAGGTATGCAAGGGATCGTCGGTAAGGTCACCCTGTCCGATATAGGCTTTTATGATGCCTTTGGGGTCATCGGTACTGATGCGTCCGAAGGTAAGGGGGGAAGCGGGAGTCCTTCCGGAGAGCGCTCCATAGGTGTTTTCCTCGCCTACGGATGTACCCAGAATGGGAGCCGTTCCCATTTCAATGTCCGGCAAGAACGATTTGGCCCAATTGCCGCAATGGAAAAGTACCACCTTTTCGGGATCCGTTGCGTAATTGTTGTTCCAATCCACCAGGGCACTGGGCGAGCCGGAAGCGAGCTGCATGGCGTACATGGTAAGGGTACCGGTGACATCCACCTCACAGGCGCTGGGTTGCATGTTTTCGCTCATCATGCTCATGCTCGTACATACATTGCAGCCGTAGTTTTCCTGCACCGACGTCCAGCACTGGATCGCCGTGGCATCCAATGCGTTTTCCTCCACAAATTCGTTGAGCACCACGTCCATTTTGGCGATTTGAATCAAGGACTGTTGGGGGGTCTTTCCCAGCGCGGTGTAGGCCGCAATTTGCTCCAACGTTGCCTGTACCCGGCTTTCCGCGGCATCCAGTTTTCCGGCTTTTCCCAGGATTTCCGAAAGGTCGATGGTAGTCACGGAAACTCCGTTGCGTTGCAGTATTTTCTCACTGTACCGCACTGTATTGAAACCGCCAGGCCGGGCTCCGATGGCGCCAATCCGTACCTTGCGCATGCCCTTGACCACCCGGCATACCGCTACAAAGTCCAACAGTTCTTGCGAAAACCCGGGGGAATCCGGTGAAACGACATGGGATGAGGTAAGGGTGAAGGGGATGCCGTACTGGTACAGGTTATTGCATACGGAAATTTTGCCACACCAGGCATCCCTCCTGCGGGCCACATCCAATTTGTTCAAATCGTCGGGGTAAGCCTGAACGAGTACCGGCACATGCAAATCGGCCAGATTAATGGTCTCGGCTACCCCTCGTTCGTCTCCGAAATTGGGAAGGATCACCAGGATTCCCATGAGTTCGTCACGGTGATCTTTAAACAATTCGGCGCATTTTACCGCGTCTTGATAGGTTTCCACGCCTCCCAGTTTGGTGTCCTGATCCCCGAGGAGTACGGGCTTGATGTCCAAGGTTTCAAAAAGCTCCAGGATGTCTTTCCGGGCTTCCGATACCAACTGATCCGGGAAAAAATCCCTGTTGCCAATAACGACACCCAAACAGGCTTTTTGTCGTTCTTTTCCTTTGAATAACATGTCTTTAGTCTGAAAGTATGAGTTCTATTTCGTTTGCTTTAAACAGGTCCTGGTGCCTGGGATCCACCTTGGAATCGGTGATGATATAGTCGATCAGCGAGAGCGCCCCCAAACTGGCAAAGGCACTCTTTCCGAATTTTGTCGAATCGGCCACCAGGTACGTGGTGTCGGCCGCGTCTATCATGGCTTTTTTTACCACAATATCGCTGATACTCGGATAGGTCAATCCTGCCTTGAGGGAGATGCCAGCCGTGGCCAGGAATAATTTCTGCACGTACAGGCCGGAAAAGAAATCAGCCGCTTTTTGACCCGTTAGCGAAAGGGTTGGTGGCTTGAACTCTCCTCCCGTCATGACCACTTCAATGTGCGGCTCCGCCCCCAGTATCAGCGCGATGTTGAGCGCATTCGTGATCACGGTAAGGTCCCGAAACCCCTTGAGCTTTTTGGCAATTTCGGTGGTAGTCGAACCCGAGTCCAAAATAATGGTGTCCCCGCTTTCGATGTATTCGAGGCATTTTAAGGCGATCAGTTCCTTCTTATCCAGGTTGTCCTGGTTGAGCAAGGAAAAATTTCTGACCTGATCTTCCATGTTTTTCAGAAAAACCCCGCCGTGCTCCCGGACTACCTGTCCCGTTTTTTCCAGCTTTTCCAAATCCTGCCGTATGGTCACCTCGGTCACCTTAAATATCCGCGACAGTGTGGAGACTTTTGCCGAACCATCCTCCTTTAGCAGCTCGATGATCTTTTCACGGCGTTGATTGGGCAATAAATCCATGCAGGTACGTGTTTTTGGTGCCGAAAATTCGAACGGTTCCGAAAGAAAAGCAAAGTGTAAGAAAGCAACCCGGAGCCTTAGGCAGTCGCGCGGGACACGTTGTCGCCTCTTTCTTAATCCCCATTCAGTCAAAATCTGGGCGATCAGGCAGGCTGTTCCCTACCCGAAGCAATTAAAATTAGTAAATAAACGTAAAAAAACAAAAATTAAAGTAAACAAACCAAATAAGCCGCAGGTATTTTTTGCTCCCTGTTTCAGCCGGAGAAAGACCCGAGTGGCACCTTGATGGTCAGCGGGGCGGTGGCGGCTTGTTCGCATGGCTGTTGGGTACAGTGAGCGCATACTGTGGACACTGGCTAATCTTACAGGTAAACCTGGTGGATGGAGAAAGTGGAGGCTGGCACAATGGCCCAGGGGGTTTGTAAGCGCTTCGGCTAGAGCCCAATCCTGCCCTCCTTGTTCTACTATTGGCAAAAAGGGGTCTAATTCCGGCTTTTTGCCCTACTAAAAAAGCATCGTCTTGGACAATTAAAAAATACGCAATTTGTGCAGATATTTCGATATCTAAAATATAAATAGCGCAACAAAAAAGGATAAAAAATAAAAATAACGTAAAAAATAAGGTATTTTTTTGCCAATGTTTTATTTTATCGATCCATTTGTTACCTTTGAGATATCAAACAAAGACAAACGGTCTTGACTGGCGTAACGGCCAGCAGTTTTGACAGGATACTGTAGGATGATGAAACCTGCCTTCGGCAGGCGAGTAAAAGGCGGCGACGCTTTTTCGTTTTCATCTTCATGCAAAATTAAATCACACACACTGTAGGGTGATGAAACTGGCAGACATGCCCTCCTGTCTCGGGGGTGGGGAGTCCGGAATAAAGCAAATAGCGAGCTCGTATTTTGCCCAACCGCCCCGTGGAGGTTCGAATCCTTCTCCTACAGCAGGTTATTTTGGGTTTATTGTTAATTGACTAAAGCTATGAAACGTTGTTTCATGGCTTTTTTTGTTTCTGCCCGATAGATTTAACTCGCAGAAAAAGCAGTTGGAGGACAATCGGCGGATTAAAAAACGAACAACTCCTGTTCCGATTAGTTATTTTCGGTCAAGAACTTTCGCCAAAAGCCATTTTTTTCTGAGGGAGCAATCGGTTCTTCGAGAAAAAAACGTTAGAGAATCTTATCCACCAATACAAAGTGGATCAACTCCCCGGTATTTTTCAGTTGTGCCTTTGCCAAAATGTTTTTTCTGTGTGTACGGGCCGTTTCGTACCGGATATCCAACGCTGCCGCAATTTTTCTACTCGAATATCCCTTGATCAGCAATCGAAGGACTTCCAATTCACGGGTAGAAAAAATGGATCGATAAGGGCTGAGCTGTAGGTTTTTGCTGTCCATGTAAAATTGCTCCTGGGTGGCTTTATTCAGCAAAACGGCCTGTGGGATATTGGTTGGATTCAAATGAGAAATATCCGTGATGATATTGGCAAATACATAAGGCAGGTTTTTTTCGTCAAATACCAGGGGGATGTTTTGGTTTTGGATGGTAAGCACTTGTTTGTCCCGGCGGTTACACCGGTTGTAAAAGACCATAAATATGCTGGGCCGCTGCGCTATCGGCCGTTCGTTTACATACATCATGGCTTGTTGGATCGCTTTGTTGACAAACCCGTAGTCTTCGGGATAAAGAAAATTGGCGACGAATTCCCGGTTTAGGTTCATGATTTCCCGGTGGCTGTAGCCGCTCACCTCCAGGCTGTCGCCGGCCACGTATTCCAGGTTCCATGTACGGGTATTGGCAACAAAGGAAAACCACTTTCCAGCGGTCCAGAAACCGTTTACCAGGGGATTCTTTTTGACGATTTCCAAATAGTCGTTCTGGTATATCAGGTAGTCCTGTCTTCCAAAGGCCCTCACCAAGTCATTGTAATCGTTGACCATGCGTATCGGAACGTACCTCAATTGAGGTATTGGGTGGATAGTTTATTTTAGTCAATTTAGGGTTTGGATAAAATAGTACCAAGCCATGAGCAAAAAATTATTTATAAACTATAAGTTCTTGCCTGTAATCGTTGCTTTTTTACTCAATACGGTCGCTTGCATCGAGTCGGTACCGGAGGGAACGGATCCGGTAATCCCCGAAGAGGAAATGGAGGAGCAACCGCCACCTGGCATCGATGTCACAAGTTGTCTGAGCATCAGCAATGCGCGTCTGGTCAGGGGAACCATCCCGGAACCCGCGATGCTTCTGGATTTCAAGATCGACAAGGATACCCTGTACCTGAATGCCAATCACACGGACCGCATACACCTACGGACTTCCGACTGCGGTGAGGAGGACATCGCTTCCCTGCTGATTTGGGTGGTCGGTTCCGAGGAATACGTTACTGTGACCCCCGAAACATTTATCCGAAGCAGCGTGAATGACTCCCTGTTTTTGACCAGCAGGCAGAGCCGGCTGACAGAAGTCCCGTCCTGTCCGCAAACCACGCTTGCCTTTGAGTGGTCCCTGCAATGCGGCGAACAGCAGCTCCCACCGTACGTGGACATCGAAATTCTGCCGGTTACGACTGCCGGTGTGCCCGTTGATCGGATCAAGCGTCGGGTAATGATTCCAGATGCCAATACCGTTCCTTCCTGTACGCCCGGCCCCGATGATACCTGGGTTTGGAAATGGACTACCGTCAACGGGGAGTTTGACTCCTCTCCAGGCATTTCAGAAATCTACACATTTTCCCTAAATGGTTGCTGCCGGGACGGGAGGTCCGTAAATTGCCTCAGCAGTTTTATTCCAGAGTCCGAATGGATCTCCCTGGACTACGAACATTTCAGTACAGTGGATAGGGAGTACCTGACTTTCAAGGCCGACGGCACCATGAATGGTTTACTATCCCTGACCATTCAGAACATTGATCCGGGTAGTTCCGATTTTTGTGACAAGAAACCTGCCTACCGCTACAATGCGAAGGATCACCTGTTCTGGGGAGACTATTCTTTTGACGCTAGCACCCGACGGCTTCGGTTTACGAAGATTGAAAGTCGGGAGACGCTGGTTGACCTGGGGAGTTTGGGAGTATTTCCCGAATACGACCGACATTCTATCAGTACCGGCGCTACCTATGAGTTGATTGGCTGCAACCTGCTCGTTGAGGAGTCATCGGTAGAGGGAATGGTACAGCGGAGGTATTTTGAGCGATTCACTCGAAAGGAAGCGGAAAACGGGACAGTGGATTTCTGGTTGGACTAAACGCTGGGAAGCCCAATGGCGGGCAAGATGGGTCCAACTACCGGCTAAAAGAATCATCGAAGGGATTACCGAAAGCCGTTAGCGCCCCGCCTTCCATTGCGGGTAGTTCGTTGCCAGCAATTCCCGTGCATAGGCTCCCAAATAGCTGTATCCAACGCGCCTTTCGTGCTCGATCTCGGCCAGGGCATACCGAACCACACTGTCCCTGCCAACAAAGATGGGGCGGTTGGTGCCAATTTCGTAAAACCGGGCCCAAAGGGGTTCGGCGTCCGGGTCCGGAACGACAACCCGATCGTAACCTCGCGGCAAATCGGCGTTTTCGACCCGTTCCAGGCGAATGTTTTCCAGTTGAACTTCCCGAAACCAGCGCACGGCGCTTTCGATAGCCTGAATTACGGCTTTATTCGGACGCTCCAGTTGCATCAGGTAGCGAACGATTCCTACGCTTTCCGACCCACTGATGGAAGGAAGTTCGTACGCGCGGGCCTGAGCAGGACTCAGGTCTTCCTCGTCAATTTGGGCGCACCAGGCCGTCAGTTGTCCGTTTACCCGAATCTGCGAGGCCAGGATCACGTCCAGTCCCTTATCGATGGCCTGCTTGGCTTTTTTCCTTCTCCGGTTCCCGGCAAATGCATACAAAGGGTCTTTTTTAGCCACTGCACGGAGCAGATTCATCGCCGCGATCATGGCGTTGTCGTTAAAGGTAATGCGGCTGTAATAGCCCTCCCGCAAGGGGTAATATTGCGGCCAGCCTCCATTGCGGTATTGGGCTGCCAGTAGGTAGTCGATGCCGGCTAGTGCAGCCTCTTTCCAACGGTCCCCGCCCGTTTGCTGGTATACACGGGCCAGGTAGTCAATCTGTACGAATCCCGCTCCGTTATCCAGCGTCGTGCCCATGCATTCGGATTTTTCCGCAATCAGGGCGCTCCGTTCGGTGTCGGTAATTGGTGCCGCCATGTCGATATTCTTGTACCAACCGCCGTTCTGCTTCTGGTGTAGCAGGATATTTTCGGCGATGCGTAGCGCCTCTTCGGAACCGTACCAAGTGGGCGATTGGCTCAAAACGTCCTTCCAGGGGACGGCCTCCTGTGCCTGAGCTGCCACAGAAAAAACGAGCGATAGGCAAAAAAGAATCAAGCAATTGGAAAGGATACGCGCTGGGTTCATACGTTGGGAGAAAAAGGAGATGCATCCAAGATACGAATGTTTTTCGTAAACCACATGAGCGGGTGTGTTCCGCCTGTCTTCGTACGCAAACAACGTACGGATACAGTGCTTCGCTCCCGAACAGGGAAATCTGCCCAGATCCATTCGCATGCCAATCGTTCCGGTTTGGAGCGGCTTCCGCCAGATCTTTTTTTGGGTTCCGAAATAGGATTGCCCCGGAAAAAGCAGTAACTTTTGAATAGCTTTGCGCCTGGCAATGGTTCCTAAACCAGGAATTGTCCCGGCGAAAAGTACGAATTCGGTGCCAGCATGAGGAAAAAATTAGCTCGGATGACAAACGGATGGGCCAGCCCGCAAAGACGGCTGGCAGTTCCCGGGATTTTTGGCATGAGTTGGCTGCTTTTGCTGCTAACTGTGCCCGCTGTGCAGGCGCAAAACCAATACGAATTTGGCGCCATTACCCGGGGAGATCGGCAGGAAAAGTCCCTGAGTTTGGTGTTTACCGGTCATGCCTACGCAGAAGGGGCCGAATTTATCCGGAAAGCGTTGCAGGAACAGCGGGTGCCGGCCTCTTTTTTCTTTACCGGCGATTTCTACAGAAATCCCGATTTTAACGAACAAATCCGCGCCTTACAGGCGGATGGCCACTTCCTGGGGGCACACTCGGACCGACACCTTTTGTATGCAAGTTGGGACGACCGCAACGACCTGCTGATTACCCGGGAGCAGTTTGTGGCAGATTTGCTGGCGAATTACAAAGAACTAGCGCGGTTTGGTGTTGCGATGGAAGAAGCTCCCTTTTTCCTGCCGCCCTACGAGTGGTACAACGACAGCATTGCCCATTGGACCCAAGAGATGGGTATGCAATTGATTAACTACACGAGGGGCACCCTCAGCCATGCCGACTACACAACGGAGGATATGCCGAATTTTCGGAGCAGCGAAGCGATTTTCGACAGCATCCGGGACTGGGAGTCTTCCGGAGCAGACGGCTTCAACGGCTTCATTCTGTTGGTCCACATAGGGGCCGGACCGGGGAGGGCGGATAAATTTTACCATCGGTTACCAGCGCTACTGACCCTTATGCGGGAATGGGGGTATTCCTGGGTGCCGCTAAAGGAATTACTCGGACCCATTCCATGATTTTTCTCATGTTTTTGCATGAGCATGGTCGGGAGATTTCCCTGGCAAACGCCTTAAATTTAAGTGAGTAAAGCAATAGAATTATGTGTAAACCCAAATTAAAATATCATGAGACTAACGAATAAAGTAGCACTAATTACTGGTGGAGCCGGAGGAATCGGATTGGCCACTGCCAGGCTATTTTTGGCAGAAGGAGCCAAAGGAGTAGCCATCGTAGACTTTAGTGAGGAAAACTTGAAACTGGCCGAAGAGAGCCTGGGGAGAGAAAAGGTGCTGTACATCCGGGCGGACGTAAGCCATGCCGGCGAGGTGCAAAAATACACGAAGCAGGTAAAAGAGAAGTATGGCAGGATAGATGTGTTGTTTCTCAATGCGGGTATGGAAGGCGTGGTCAAGCCCATGGAGGACTATCCGGAGGAGACCTTTGATCAGGTGATGGGCGTAAATGTAAAGGGTGTATGGCTGGGGATGAAGTATGCCTTTCCGATCATGAAGGCAGACGGCGGCGGATCGGTCATCATCACGTCCTCGGTGGCCGGCTTGCGCGGTACCGCTCAGGTCAGTGCCTATGTGGGCAGCAAACATGCCACAATCGGGCTGATGCGGGTGGGTGCCCTGGAGGGAGCACCGGGCAATATACGGGTAAACTCCATCCACCCTTCTCCGGTGGATAACCGGATGATGCGTTCCCTGGAAGATGGCTTCGCTCCAGGACAGGGCGAATCCGTAAAAGAAAATTTCACCAAGATGATTCCGCTAGGCCGGTATGCCAGCAACGAGGACATTGCCGATTTGGCCTTGTTTCTGGCTTCGGAGCAGAGCAAATTTATTACCGGAGCCACCTATGTTATCGACGGTGGATTTACCGTTTAGAGACAATGAGCTTGTAATCAGGGGGTTGCGGCATCCAGTTTTGCACCACATTTCCGGCAGAATAGCGCATCCTCGCTATGGCTTTGTACGCCACACTCCGGACAGGGCCGTCCAGGTGCATCCGGGGTTTTCGCCTGGCGGTTTTCATCCAGCCTTGCTGCGGTCAACTCGGAGCTGACGATACCTGTGGGGACTGCAATGATCGCATAGCCCATCAGCATGATCAGGGCGGCGATGAATTGCCCGAGATCGGTGATGGGGGCTATGTCTCCGTATCCCACGGTGGTTAAGGTGACGATGGCCCAATACATGGAGCGCGGAATGGAAGTAAAACCACTTTCTGGTCCCTCCACAATGTACATGACCGAGCCCATGATCAGGACGATGGTCAGCACGGAACCAACAAAAATCTTGATTTTTGCCTGACTGTGCTTTAAGGCAGTGGTTAGTAGGGAAGCCTCTTGTACATATTTGGGTAGTTTCAAGATCCGCAAAATCCGCAGAAAGCGCAAGCCACGGATAACCGTTAGGTACTGGGTTTGAAAGAGAAATAAACTCAGGTAGGTGGGCAAAATCGCCAGTAAGTCCACCAAACCGTAGAACCCAAAAATGTATCCCCGCTTGTTGTTACTCAACCAAATTCGGAATAGGTATTCCACGGTAAAAACCAGCGTAAAAAACCATTCCAGTGCGTACAAAAGGGATCCATAATTGGCGTGAATTTCCTCAACGGAATCCAGTACCACAATACTGACACTCATCAAAATCAAGAGCAGCAAGGCCAGATCAAAGTTTTTCGAAGCCCGGTCATCGGACTCGTAGACGATATGGGCCAGGCGTTCTTTGGAGGGGAAATCTATCATCGGTTATCAAAATTAACGGGCATCACTTGTCGTATTCCAATTCCGAAAATTACGCATACTTTTTGTTTATAGAAACCCGATGCCAGGTCGGTATTTATTACCATCCAGCGATCTGGTTAACGCAGATTTACCGTTTGTATCGATAAAATAAAAAAAAATTCTATATATTTGCATTTCAAACCTATAAAAATGAATTACAAAATAATAAATTTGTTGATGGCCTATTGGTAAGTCACGTGGAATAGTATATATTGTTTTTAAATAACACCAAAAAACTCCTTATTTCGAAGCATTTTCCCTCATTCTTAAAATGATTATGTGGAAGAAAGGGTTTTTTTCAAACATCCAGCCAGAAGGGATGGGTAGTTCCCAGGTACCGAAAATAGCGCATTTTCGGAAAATATGGGCTTGGCGGTATCCCGGTTTGCAGTTGGTTGGGGAGGTTTCGACGTGTTTTCGGTTCGTCGGAAATTCCACCGTTCTTACGTAGGGTCCCTGTTTATCCAGGTTCTCTGGCGAATGCTAAGAAAAACACGCCGTAGTGGACCAGGCCGACTACAGGGGTAACATTAAAAAAAAGAGGAGATAGGACTAGATGAATAGCAAACGGTTTTTGAATGAATTAACTGGTAAGTCTCCTGAGAAGGCGCAGACGGTTCTTGATTTATTTCAAAAACAGGTTAACAGCTATCCGGAAAAGAAAGCAATTAGGGAGGCATCCCACAGCTATACCTATACCGAACTGGACGAGCTGGCTACCAAAATCAGTCAGTTTCTAGGCGATCCAGCGTTTCAATTCCAGCAATTGGTTCCGGTGAGTATGGACCGGACGCACCGCTATGTGGCCACTATCCTGGGAATAATCAAATCGGGTAAAGCCTTCGTACCACTGAATCCGGAATGGCCGGAACAGCGAAAGCGGGAAATCCTTCAGCAGCTGAATGCTACCTTCCTTTTTAGCGAGGGCGAGACGTCGGACCCGAGTGAAAAATTCACCCTGCTCGCCTTTGATGAAGCCGTAAGGGTGGGCGAAAGTACGACATCGGCTGGGTTAGACCGCATCAACCCGGATACCCCTGCCTACATCCTCTATACATCTGGTAGTACCGGATCGCCCAAAGGCGTGCAGGTAAATCACCGGCAGTTGTTTGCTGCTACCCAAAATAGGATTGATCGGTATCCGGGTGTTCCCCACCTTTTGCTGATTCCGCCGCTGAGCTTTGATGCCTCCCTGGCAGCCATTTTTTGGCCCTTATGTACCGGAGGTAGTCTGGTCATGAGTTCTGCCGAGTCCATTCGGGAACCCGAAGCGATTCCTTCCTTATTGGCGGGAACCAATACCTTGCTTTGTGTGCCCAGCTACTACCGTTTTCTTCTTGAAGAAGGGCTTTTGAAGGGGCAGCAGCTGGAGCGTGTCATTTTGGGAGGAGAGAGCCTGCCCAAAACACTTGCCCTTGCCCATTTTCAGGAAATGAATCAGGTACGCCTCTACAACGAATACGGCCCTACCGAAACCACCATCTGGTCCACCGTCGCAGAAATCACGCCTAAGCAGGATCCCATTACTATCGGAACGCCACTAGCGGGAGTCAGCTGTTACGTATTGGATCCAAAAACGGGAGCGCGTTTGCCTGCGGGCATCGGTGGAGAACTATACATTGGCGGCATTCAAGTGGCCCAGGGCTATTGGAAAGATCCGGCCCTGACAGCCGCCCGGTTTCTTCCGGATCCGTTCAGTGAGGAGAAGGGAGCCATCCTGTATGCAACAGGAGATCGGGTTCGAAGCCTTCCGGATGGGCGTTTGGTATTTGAAGGAAGGAACGACCGCCAGGTAAAATTTCAGGGAAACCGCATTGATTTGGCAGAAATCGAAAAGGTGCTGCTCGATTCAGAAAAGGTTTCGGAGGCGGTTGCAATGCTGGCCGAACCCCTTGGGTCGAATCCGCAACTCCTGCTTTTTATCGTTCCGAAGGGACGACTGAATGCGGGCGAGGCCCGGCATTTGCTCGAAAAACGCCTTCCCGTATACATGATTCCGGGTAAAATCGAACTGAGAGACCGTTTTCCACGTACCGAGAACGGGAAATTGGACCAGCAAGCGCTGCTGGCGGGCCTACCAGAGGAGACGAAAATGAATGGGCTGTCCGATAAGGAATTGCACTATTTGGTGCAAGCAGTCGGGGACGTACTTGGAGTGGAGCAACCAGATGTATCCAAAAATATCTTTGAATTGGGTGGCAATTCGCTTGCAGCCATGCAGCTGGTGGCTCGTCTGAACAACGAGCACAAAGTAGGCCTTCGCGTTTCGGATATTTTTGACCACCCAACGATTTCTGAATTGCACGGGGTAGTTCGACGGAGACGGCAAGCCGAGGTGGTGAAAAGCGGCGCGTCCGCCGCTCCTTCCCGCGCACAACCGCTGCCTCCGGCGGTCTCTTCTGCCCAACAGTCTCTTTGGATAGTCGATCAGCTGGAGGGTTCCCTGGCTTACCACCTATCGGTAAGCTACCTGCTAACCGGAAAACTGGATCCGAACAGGTTGGAAGTGGCCATACGGGCGGTGATAAAAAAACACAAAAGCCTACGGACCTGCATTTTGGGAATCGATCGGGTTCGCCTGAAGGCAGCAGCGCATTGGAAGTTTGACCTATACCGGGAGTCGGAACGGGAGTTTTCCGAATCGGTGGTTCGGGAAGACTTCGACGACTTTTTTCGGAAGCCTTTTGATCTCCGGGAAGACTTTATGGTGCGGGGTAGATTGCTTTCCTTTGGCAAGGAAAGGCATGTATTGGGCTTGGTTTTCCACCACATCGCATTCGACGATCATTCGATGAAGATTTTTCTTCGGGAGCTGTCGGACAATTACCGTTCCCTCGCTACCGGGGCTGTTTTGGAGGATTCCCCGGACTTCGTAGAACCACCGCCCGCCACTGTCCATGACCAGCGGGAGGTGCCCGAAGATACCGGATCGATGGCTTATTGGGAAAAAACCCTGGCTGGCTGGGAAATCTTGCAGTTGCCAACCGATTACTCGCAGACATCCGCAGGCCCTCGTCCGGCAGGCATTCTGCGGTTTTTTCTGGATCGGCAAGAAATTGCGCCGGTCGCAGCTATTGGAAAAGAACATCAGGCTACCCTGTTCATGACGTTTTTGGCCTTGTTTAAGGTGTTGCTGTACCGGTATACGAACCAGGTAGACATTTGTGTCGGAACCACGGTCGCAGACCGAAATTTTCCGGGTGCCGAAGAGCAGATTGGCTACCTGATCACGACCGTACCGCTGCGGTCCCGCATCCAACCAGCGGATACCTTTGACCAGTTTTTGCATGCCATTAAAAAGGAAGTAAGGGAGGCCTTGGCCCATGCCCGGATTCCCTTCCTGAAATTGGTGGAGGCATTTTCTTCGGGTGATACCGGAGGAAAACCATTCTTCAACACACTTTTTGTCATGCACGAAGGTGCCGCTGACGCAGCGAATTTGCAGTTACCAGATATTGAGGTCGGAAGTCTGGATGTGGATCCATTTGCCGCCAAATTAGATCTTAGCTTCAGCCTGGCCGGGGATGCCACTGGTCTCCAGGGAAGCATTGAGTACGACGCAGGAAAGTTCGCTCCAGAAACCATTGAACGCTTGCTCGCTCATTTCCGGCAATTAATGCAGACGCTGCCCGAACAGCTGCATTCTCCGGTTAAGAAAATGACCTTGCTTTCTGCCGACGAACTGGATGCGCTTTCCGGTGAGGAAGCGTCTCAGGCAGATACCGTTTACCGAAGTTTTTTCGACCGCTTTGAGGAACAGGTAGCGAGGAAAGGGCCTGAAACCGCCTTATTGACAGGCCGGGAACGAATGGATTTTAGTAGCCTGGATCGCCGAGCAACCAAGCTTGCCGATTGGCTGGTACGGGAAGGGGTCCGGCAGGGCGACCACGTGGTACTATTGGCCGCGCGGGGGTCGGATATGGTTGCAGCCATGCTGGGAATATGGAAGGCAGGCGCAGCCTACGTGCCGGTGGACCCGGCCTACCCTGCCGAACGGATTGCGTTTATCGTGGCGGATTGCGGAGCTTCGCACTTGCTGGTCGACGAGGCATCGGCTGGCCTAATTGAGCCGAAACATGGGGGAAAACTCCTCCGGTTGCAGCAAGGGTTAAAAGAGAGCGATTTTGAGCCACAGCGACTACCAAATTTGTCCCCGGATCAGCGGGCTTACCTGATTTATACCTCCGGAACCACAGGAAAACCCAAGGGCGTTTGCCTGACGCAGGCCAATCTTGCCGCATTTTTGGATTGGTGCGGCAGGGAATTTGCCCCGGAAAGTTTTGCGTTGATGTACGCCGCGACATCCATGTGCTTTGACCTGTCGATCTTCGAATTATTTTTCCCGCTGGCCTTTGGGAAGCCGATCCGTATTCTTCAGAACGGGCTTCAGATTCCGGAATACCTTCCCGGGGATCAAGGGGTGCTGATCAATACGGTCCCCAGCCTGGTGCAGAAGCTGCTGGAAGAAAAGGTGGATTTGGCTCATGTGGCTTTGCTAAACATGGCGGGCGAACTCCTACCCGGATCGCTTGTAAATCAGCTGGATCTGGAAAGCCTACCTGTCCGCAACCTGTATGGCCCCACGGAGGATACCACGTATTCTACCTGTGAGCGGCTCCTGCCTGGCAAACCGGTCTCCATCGGCCGACCAATAGCCGGTAGTTTCGCCTATGTTCTGAATGCGGATCTCATGCCTTGTCCGGTGGGCGTGCCTGGAGAGATCTACCTGGGAGGCAGGGGGCTGGCACAGGGCTACTGGAACCGACCCGGATTGACGGCGGAAAAATTCGTTCCAAATCCCCTTGTAAAAGCGGCTGGAAGTATCCTATACAAAACCGGAGACCGGGGTGTTTGGCGTTCGGATGGGAAAATTGACTTCTTGGGTAGACTGGATAATCAAATCAAGTTGAACGGGTACCGAATCGAATTGGATGAAATAGCTACCCTAATGCAGGCCATCCCGGGGGTAAAGAACGCGGTAGTAGTACTTCAGCAAGCGGCTTCCGGTGAAAAGCGGCTGGCTGGATTTTTTACCGCCGACCAACCATTGGACACGAGGAAAATTCAAGGAAAATTGCGCGATGCCTTGCCGGGCTACATGTTGCCTTCTCAGGTGGTACAGGTGGATCGCTTTCCACTGACACCCAATGGCAAAATCGACCGGAAGCAGCTTGAAAAAGCGGCAATTCTGGCTTCGGAACAGAAAGGCTTTGCACCGCCCACCACCTTGCTGGAAAGCAACTTGCTCGACCTATGGCGAACGGTGTTGCGTTCGGATCAGGCAGGAGTCCGGGATAATTTCTTTTTATTGGGCGGAAATTCACTTTTGGCCCTGAGACTGCTCGGCAAAATACGGGAGTCCATCGGGGTAGAAATAAGCGTGACCGAATTGTTTTCCCACCCAACGGTTTCGGCCATTGCCGATTTGATCCGAAGTCGCGAACAAACGAGTACGGTATCTGCCCGTATTCTTCCATGCAGGCCACGGCCGGACCGTGTTCCCCTGTCTTTTGGTCAGGAGAGTCTATGGCTGACCGATAAGCTGGAAGGTTCCAGCCAATACCATATTCCCTTACTGATAAAAATTACCGGAGAAACCCGCAGGATGGTGTTGCAGGAGGCCATCAAAAGCATCATGGAGCGCCATGAGGTCCTGCGGACCGTAATCCGGGAACGGGGAGATGAGGCCTCCCAGCAGGTAATGCCGGTTGCAGCCTGGGAGTTGGCCGAAGCTTCCGGGCATTTGGGAGCCTCTCAAGCCGGTTTGCCTGATCGAGAAATGGCCGAGTTTCTGGCGCGGCCTTTCGATTTGGGAAAGGATTACATGATTCGCGCCAAAAAATACCCGCTGGACGGGGATGCATGCCATCTATTCGTCGTCGTTCATCACATCGCATTTGACGGATGGTCCATTTCCGTATTTCTCAGCGAACTCTTTGCGTTGGTAAAGTCGGAAAAACGGGGAGAAAGCCCACTTTTGCCTCATCTAAAAATTCAATACGCGGACTACGCCCTCTGGCAGCGAAATCGGCTCCGGGATGAGACCCTGGCAGCAAAAATGCAGTATTGGAAAGAAAAACTTGCCGGTCTGCGGCCCTTTCATTTTTATGGGGAGGGAGTGCGTGCACACCGGAAATCCCATGACGGCGCCACGTACGATATCCGCATCGGTTCGGATCTCCGCAAGCGTATTCTGGAGCTGGCTAAGCAGTTGGGTCTTTCTCCTTTTATGCTATTGCTAGCAGCTTTTAAGTCCCTGCTGGAACGAAACAGCGGGCAGCGAGACCTGTGTGTGGGTACCGCTATGGGCGGGAGAAATCACACGGAAACAGAGCCAATGATCGGGTATTTTGTCAACCCACTGCCCATTCGCAGCAAGCTGAATCCGAGTGACTCGTTTCGGGATACCCTATTAGCGGTGAAAAAAAACACACTGGAGGCCTATGAACACCAGGAAGTACCCTTTGAAAAGATTGTCGCGGCCACTGCCCAGCACCGGCAATTTGGAGTGAATCCACTTTTTCAAGTCATGTTTGTGATGGAGTACGGTGATGAGGTAAGAAATAGTGCAGAGGGCTTGTCCATGGAGGTACAATCCGTCCCTCAAACCACCGCTAAATTTGACCTTACCTTTCTGGTCAAGGAAAGCAGCACAGGAATTGGCGTCCGGATCGAATATTCCAAAGATATCTTTGATGCCGAAAGGATCGAAAAGCTGGCTTCCCAATACATTCAACTATTGGATTCGGGGCTGGCTGATCCCAATCAAAAGCTCTCCCAATTGGTGCCCGATCGCGCTTTCAGTGGCCTCGGTAAAGTAGAAGCTTACGAAGGAATCAATCAACGCTACCTGCCGATCCAACGAATGATCGAGGCAGCTGCAAGCCGCAACGGGGATCGGACGGCGGTTTTTTTCGGAAGGGCCGAGCTGTCCTATGCCTCGTTAAATTCCCAGGCAAACCAGCTGGCTGCGTATCTGTTGGACCAAGGGCTAAAAAAAGGGGAGGTCGTGGGCATTCTGCTTCCGCGTTCTCCAGCGTTCGTGATAGGTATCCTGGGCATTCTCAAGGCCGGCGGCGCTTACCTGCCACTGGATACCGATTTACCTGCACAGCGCATTGGGTACATGCTGGAGGATTCCTGCTCGTTTTTCATCACCGGTGCTGACGAGCATCAAATAGAGACCAGCGTGACGAAAATCCTCTGGGAGGAGTTTCAGGACAGGGCCGGGGAATACCCCACGCGAAATACGGAAGTCCATTCCGTCCCGGACGATCCCGCATACCTTATCTATACTTCCGGTACCACCGGCAAGCCAAAGGGGGTTGCCTTGGATCACCTCAATTTATTCCATTTCGTGTCGGTCGTAAACGATCAACCGGGGATTTCCGCCACGGACAGGGTATTGGCCGTAAGTTCGGTTTCGTTTGATATTGCGCTATTGGAAACCCTGGTTTCGTTGGTTTTCGGGGCCCAGATAATAATTCTTGACCGAGAGCAGCGAAAAGAACCCAGGGTCATTCTGGAGGAACTGGAAAACCGTGCCATCACGGTTATGTTTGCCACGCCTTCCCACTGGAAAATGATGTTGGAGGGAGGCTGGACGCGGAAAGTTGAAAGCTTGCGGATGATCAGCGGGGGAGAGCCTCTGGAAATGAACCTGGTCCAGCGCCTATTGCCGCTTGGGGCAGAATTGTGGAACGTATACGGCCCTACAGAAACGACAGTTTATGCCACCATCAAGCAGGTGCGCGCAACGGATCGGGAAATAACGGTGGGCAAGCCGGCGGTCAATACCCGGCTTTACGTCGTGGATAAAGATGGAAATCCCGTTCAAAAGGGAAGAAAGGGAGAAATCTGGGTTGCTGGACACGGGGTCGGGTCCGGTTATTTAAACCAGCCCGAACTGACCCGAGAACGATTTATCGAGATTCCCGCGGAGGCTGGTTCGCGCCATCGTGTATACAAAACCGGGGATTTGGGTTGGATTACGCCTGCGGACGAATTGGTCGTCAGTGGTCGCATGGACCATCAGGTAAAGATCCGTGGACACCGAATCGAATTGGCTGAGGTGGAAAGCGGGCTTCGTCAACTGAAAGGAATCAAGGATGCGATCGTTTTGGTGCGGAAGGACGCAAACGAACAGGCATTTTTGCGGGCCTATTTGGTCCCAACGCAAGAGGCTATCCTGGAAGCCCAGGTATGGCAGTACCCGGAGGCCAATCAGGTCAGGCAGTGGAGAAATCAATTGGCTGAGAATCTGGCAGAGGTGATGATTCCGACAGACTATTTGTGGGTGAAAGCTTTTTCATTAACCGAAAATGGGAAGGTAAACCGCGAGGCACTGCCCGATCCGGAAAGAGGGTCCGCGGCTTCGACGGGCGATGGGGCAGGATTTGATCCGGAAGAGCGATTGGTGGCGGAAATTTGGAAAAAGGCACTGGGGCTGGAACAAATCCGTAAAACCGACAATTTTTTTGAGATAGGCGGACATTCCCTGACGGCCGTAAAGGTGATGGTGCAGTTGGAAAACGTCTATGGCATTCGGCTGCCCTTATCGGTGCTGTTTAAATACCCGACCATTCAAAACTTATCTCAAGCCATCAAAAGCGGTGTACTGGGAGACAGCGAGTGGAAAAGCCTGGTAGCGATAAAAAATGCCGGTTCGAAGCCGCCCCTGTACATCGTTCACGGAGGAGGTTTGAACATTCTTCCGTTTTATGCCGTGGCCAGGGAAATGGACCGGGAGCAACCGGTATTCGGGATTCAGGCCAAAGGACTGGACGGGGTAGAGCAGCCCCTGCAGACCGTCGAGGCCATAGCTTCTCAGTACCTTTCGGAAGTTTTGCAGCAAAATCCGAATGGACCGTATTTTCTGGCAGGATATTCGTTGGGAGGAATTATCGCGTATGAAATGGCCTGCCAACTGAGAAAAATGGGGAAATCTGTGGAAAAGTTGGTCTTGTTCGACACCTATGCATTCCAGCGGAATTACCACCTCGCCTTAGGGATGCGCTTGCTGAAAAACATGGAATATTTTTTCGGCAAAAGGAAATTTGATGTGGAACTTCTGCTCCGGCATCCGGACATTTTCAAACGTATAAAAAAAGCATCCTGGCAAAGGAAATTTCGAAAGGTTCACAAACTATTGGGAGCCGAGCAGGAAAAGGCAGAGTCTTCGTTGCTCAAAACATACAAACGAGTGGAGTACGTTTACAAAGAGGCCTGTAAGGGATACGAGATACCGTATTACGATGGAGCGGTAGACCTAATTAAGGCCCGGATTGCTTCCGGTTACCTACCGGACAAGGAGGGTTTTGGCTGGAAACCCTTTGTAAACGAACTACGTGTATGGGAGGCGGAAGGCGAACACATCACGATGTTATCTCCGCCAAACGATGCCAGTTTTGCGCGGCTACTGCAACAAGTATTGGACCAAAAAAATAAAAAATAATACCTACTACTAATTAATTCAAATCAAATGAAAAAGTTGTTGATTTACCCCCTAATTATGCTGGCATTACTCATGGCCTGCACTGTAGATGATCCGGATCCCATTCAAGAGCCGGAAGAACTTGAGGAGCCAACCAATCCTACGCCAAGGGATCCGGATATAGTCGTTCCCCTGGATGAAAATACCACCATTGTTTTTACCCCACAGGAGGAAGCTGCCGAGCGGCTGGGAACCTCTGATTCCTACACGCAGGAGTTGAGTAAATTTGACTTGATTTCCAGAACGAAAAACAAAGCCAGTACCGAGGAAGAGGATTACCTGACCTACGCTTCCCAACAAGCACAAGCCTGGACGGAAGAGGAAAAAGAAGTGTTGGAAGAACGGATCCTGGGAATAAAGGATAAAATTGATGCCCTGGGTCTCAAGCTGGAGTTTCCGGAGGAGATACTGCTGGTCAAATCCACCATGGATGAAGAAGGGGGAGCGGTGAGTTATACCCGGGAAAACTACATCGTGGTCCGCGGCCTGGTGAATGAGAGTTTTCTCATTCACGAGTTGTTTCACATTTTGACACGCTTCAAACCCGAACGAAGGACGGCCTTATTTGAGACCATAAATTTTATGGAAACCAACCGGATTGTGTATCCGGAGGGGATTCGTGATTTTGTGACCACCAACCCGGATGCGCCTTTTTTGGAACATACGATCACCTTGCAAGTAGACGGGGAATCAGAAGAAGTGGTATTTGTACTCATCTCCGAAGAAGAATGGGACGGAGGCTCCTTTTTTACCTACCTGAAGCAACGGCTGATGTTTGTGGATGGACCGGACGATGGCAAACAAGCGACACTGGTAGACAACATGCCGGTACTCAAAAATTTTGCTGCGGCCACGGATTTGAAGCAAAAGATTGGAGACAATACCAACTATACGCTGCATCCGGAGGAGATTCTTGCGGAGCATTTCGTCATGTTGGTACAAGGGCAGGAAGTACCCGAGCCCTCCTACATTGACGCGATGAAAGTAATTTTGCAGCAGGAATAATAAAGGCCGATGAAAACAAATAGAGGCGTATGATTTCCGATTCATACGCCTTTATTCTATAACAGGGATGGGAGCGACAGGTTGGATCAAAAGCAGCAATCGGGCATTTCTGGAAAAATAGGGGTTTGCCGGAGAGGAAAAAGCGTCTCCGAAGGCATAGCGCGGTTTTAAGCGATGCGTGCTTTCGTTGCAGGACGAATACGATTCGGCTACCTTTTTTACAAATTGGGTTTTTTAGCGAGGATAGCTGGTTGACGATTAGATTATTAGCGGCAGAAACAGTATTTTTGGATTCATTCGATACTATCAGAAAACATTGTATGGAAACATCCAGAAATTTTCAGCAGCAATCGGGTACATTCGCCTCACTGAGGCAGCATTATTTGTTTTGCTACGATGAGCTGCATTCCCTGGCTCGGCAGAAGCTTCGGTTTGAATACCATACCGATACCTTGGACACGTCCGCCTTGGTGCACGAGGCGTTTTTGAAGTTGGAAAACAGGAAAAACGGATTTGCCAACAAGCGGCATTTTATGGCAATTGCGGCCTTGGTTATGCGGCGTTTTTTGGTCGATTATGCAAGGCAGAAGAAAAGAATCAAACGAGGTGGCGATCAAATTCAACTAACCTATGGAGACATCGAACCGGTCGTGCAGACAACTCCCGAGGAGGTTATTCAGTTGAACGATGCGCTCATGCGGCTAAAGGCATTTAACAACAGGTATTGTAGAGTAGTTGAATACCATTTTTTCGGGGGTTACAAACACGAAGAGATCGCCGAGATGTTGGGTGTTTCCATAGACACCGTTAGAAAAGATTGGCGATTTGCCAAAGCATGGCTGAGCAAGGAACTTAAGAATTAGCAGGATGGGGAGAGCGGACCGACGATGGGAGACTATTGCATCCCTTTTTCACGAATTACTGGAAATGCCCGATGCAGCACGTGCGGAAAAGTTGGCGTTTTTATCCCGGACGGATTCACTACTTTACAGGCAATTGTTCGACCTTCTAAATGCAGATCGACAATCGCACCGCTTATTCAACACGGAAAGTGGAACTATTTTTTCAATTTTAGAAAACGATTATGACCTCATCGGGAGTCGGATTGGCGCCTTTGTACTGACCGAAGTGATCGGGCAAGGTGCCATGGGTACCGTTTTCAAGGCTGGTCGGGATGATGGGCTGTTTGATCAAACCGTTGCCGTCAAACTGATGAAACCGGTGTCGGTAAATCCTTCTCATAGAAGTTTGTTTGAGCGGGAACGCCAGATTTTAGCCAAACTGAACCATCCGAATATTGCCAGGCTGTATGACGGCGGCTTTACAGAAGATGAACGCCCTTTTTTCACCATGGAGTGGGTGTCGGGCCAAAATCTCATTGCCTATTGTCAATTTAGAAAGCTCAGCATAACGGCCCGCCTACATTTATTTGAGGATATCTGTCAGGCCGTTATGCATGCACATCAATCGCTCATTGTCCATCTGGATCTAAAGCCGAAGAATATTGTTGTCACCGAAGAGGGTCAGGTTAAGTTGCTGGATTTTGGCGTTGCGCAAATGCTGGAGGAGGGTACCGAGCAGGTGAGCAGTTTTACATTGGCTTATGCCTCTCCAGAGCAGATCGAGCAAAACAATCCGAATACTATAATACTCCCCAAAATTGAGACCAGAGGTTAAGTTAAAAAAAACGATTAAATTTAACCTTATGAACAAGCAAACAAGGAGGAAGTTTTCCGCAGAAT
>NZ_WIOK01000042.1 GCF_009467825.1 Cyclobacterium xiamenense
TTTAACGTGAGATGAAAAATATAAAAAGGGTTGCCCGTTCAAAGTCCAATAAAGCCCGATTCATAGCAACTACATTGCTGTTTTGAGGAATATGAGTTAAAAAACAAGGATATGCAAGCGCTCTTTAATGAAGCCGATGAAAAAAACAAGAACCAGAAATAGGGCCCTGACAAAAATACGATGGCCTGTCCGTTGACCGGGACAGGCCGAAATGGGCTGAAAATCACCCGATCTTACAATTCCGCCAGATTTTCCTTCGCCAACTGAAACTCCGGACTGAGCACCAGCGCTTCCTCGAAGGCCGCCTTTGCCTCCTCGTTACTTCCCTGGTCCTTATATATCAGTCCTTTTAGGTTTTGCGCGGCAGCTCTCATGCTGACCTCCTGCATGTTATTTTCCCCCATGGGAAAATTTAGCTTCTGCTCGCTGGACTTGCTATCCTTTATCAGCATGTTTACCGAATTCAGCGCCTCCTCGTATTTTTTCAAGGTATACTGCAGGTATCCGGTTTTATACAGGCTAAAGAGATCTCCTGAAAGCAAATGAAGCGATTCAAAATGCGGAAGTGCGCGTTCCAACGCGCCCAATTGCTCCAATGAAAAAGCAGCGACTTCCAGCCCAGTGATGCTTTTGTCGTTTCGTTCGAGGATATCCAATGCCACCAATGCGGAGGATCCGTATTGTTCCATTTCAAAATAAAGTCGGGCAAGTGTTTCCGGATACGAAAGATTGCGGGGATTCCGCTCCATGAGTTCGTACAATTTCATTTTCGCTACGGACACGTCATTGTAGCGCATGGCCAGGGCATAAATGCGGTTATCGACATCATTTTTCGCTTTGTTGCTACTGGAAACCGAGGCGGCAGTAGAATCGGTGTTGGCCTCATCTTGTGCATTTACTGCACCTTGTGCACCCAGGCACAACAACAAAAACAGTACGGCGTATTTCATAGGTATCGTCAATGGTTTGTTTTTTTCTCTATTCCTTTTTTTGCAGCCAGTCGGTACATTAACTCCAAGGCTTCCGATTTATTGTTCTGAATCTGCCCCTCCAGAATCGCTTCTTTGATTTCTTCTTTCAAATCACCTACGACCCGTGAGGGTTTCAGGCCAAATATAGCCATGATTTCATCACCAGAGACAGGAGGTTGAAAATTTCTCACCTGATCTTTTGCTTCTACTTCCTGCAACTTTTTTTCTACTTTATCGAAATTTGCCAGAAAACGTTTGACTTTGTGGTCATTTTTTGACGTCACGTCCGCGCGGCAAAGCTGCATTAAGTCGTCTATATCGTCTCCCGCTTCGAACAGCAGCCTCCGAAGCGCCGCGTCGGTTACCTTATCGTTAACCAGGGCTATCGGGCGCAGGTGCAATTTTACCAATTTCTGGACGTATTTCATGCGTTCGTCCATGGGAAGTTTTAGCCGACGAAAGATTCCGGGCGTCATCCGGGCACCTTTATCTTCGTGTCCGTGGAAAGTCCAGCCTACTTTCTGATTAAACCGCTTGGTGGCCGGTTTGGCAATATCGTGCATGATGGCTGCCCATCGTAGCCATAAGGAATCGGTTCTGGTGGACACATTATCCAATACCTGCAGCGTATGGTAGAAATTGTCCTTGTGCGACTTATCCCCAACCGAATCAACGCCCTGCAAGGCAACCATTTCCGGAAAAAAATGCTCCAGCAATCCACTGACAAACAACAATTTAAACCCATACGAGGGTTTTTCGGTCAGAATGATCTTGTTGAGTTCGTCGATAATCCGTTCTCCGGAAATAATGGATAGCCGGTCTGCGTTTTTCAGGATCCCCTCGAACGTATCCGGTGCGATATCAAATTTCAATTGAGCGGCAAACCGAATGGCTCGCATCATGCGAAGCGGGTCGTCCGAAAAGGTAACCTCCGGGTCGGCAGGTGTACGAATGATTTTCCGCTTGAGGTCCTTTACCCCATCAAATGGGTCCAGCAGCTCGCCATAGTTCGCCTCATTAATTGATATCCCCAGGGTATTGATCGTGAAATCCCGCCGCTCCTGATCTTCCTGCAGCGTTCCCGCTTCTACCTGGGGCTTCCGCGAATGACGTTGGTAGGACTCCTTTCGGGCGCCTACAAATTCCACCTCCCAGTCACCGACCTTAATCATGGCCGTCCCAAAGTTTTTAAATACCGCTACCGGTGGGTGGTCCGGAAGCGAAGCGGATACGGCTTTCGCCAGCGTGATGCCATCTCCGATGCAAACGAAATCAATGTCTTTGCTCGGACGATCGAGAAGTAAATCCCGAACGTATCCTCCCACCAGATAGGTTTCCATATTCAGCTGGTCTGCAACAGTCCCAACCTGTTGAAAAATGGGTATGGTCGCGAGCGATTTTTTCAGATTCATGCGTTTCGTATTTTCACCCGACCGTCCGCATGGATTTCAATGGCGCGGCCTCCTGCCGCTGGCAGGGGAAAATCCTGCACTGCCGGTATCCATTCCCCTTCGCCTTGTTCGGCGCCCTCATCCCATTGCATGTACACGATTTCCCGCAGATCATACAAGAGTCGGTACCAGTAAGGTGATTTAATCAGTGCAAATGTAATCAATCCTTCGGAATTCGTTTTACCCCATAAGAAGCCTTCCGGCGGACTATGGAAAATCACCTGATCCGAAGAATACGCTACCAGGTCCAGGGCTACCTCCGCGAAGGTTCCCACCAACCCTCGGAGTTGCTGCAGGTCGTGGAGAAGAAAAATACCGGTATTTCCTGCCTGCCAGGAATCGAACCTTCCCCATCGAAAGCGATTCCCGATCGGATCTTCGAAGCGAAGTTTCCCCGAATGTCTAAACTGCATTTTTACTGCCCGATAGTCCACTGTATTCGGTTGATTACTGGAAAAAGAATTTATTTAAAGACGCATTCCCCATCAAAAAACCTCCCTGGCGACGCGATAGGTGGCATCGGCCTTACTCATCGTGTAGTAGTGAAGGCTGGGTACACCGTAAGCCACCAACTCCTTGCTTTGTTGGATGGCCCACTCGATCCCTACTTCCTTTACATCCGCATTGTTTTTGCATTTTTCCAATCCCGACAGCAGGTCGTCCGGCAAGTCCAGGTAAAAGGTTTTGGGCAGGTTGACAATCTGGGACAGGGTGGTAATGGGTTTGAGCCCCGGGATGATGGGCAGGTCGATACCCACTTCCCGTACTTTATCGACAAAATCGAAATATTTTTTATTGTCGAAAAACATCTGGGTTACGATGTAGCTGGCCCCGGCATCCACCTTGGCCTTGAGTTTTTTCAGGTCGAAATTCAAGCTGGGAGCTTCAAAGTGCTTTTCCGGATACCCGGCCACGCCCACGCAGAAATCCGTGCGGAATCCCACTTCCGTCTCGTCGTTCAGGTAACGGCCATGATTCATTCCGATAATCTGCTCGACCAATTCACTGGCATACCGGTGCCCGTCCTTATTGGGAAGAAAATTGGCTTCAGATTTCGGCGCGTCTCCACGCAAAGCCAGCACATTTTCCACCCCGATAAAGTAGAGGTCAATCAGGGCATTTTCGGTTTCCTCGCGGGAAAACCCACCGCATAAAAGATGTGGAACGGCATCTATGTGAAACCGGTTCATGATCGCTGCACAGATGCCCACCGTACCGGGTCGTTTGCGGGTGCTGACTTTTTCCAGCAAGCCGTTGGCATGCTTTTTATACACGTACTCCTCCCGATGATACGTAACATCGATAAAGGGAGGTTTGAACTCCATGAGCGGTGCGATGCCTTCCAATAGGTGGCTGAGACTCTGCCCTTTAAGGGGAGGTAGAATTTCAAAAGAAAACAACGTCTTCTTTGCTGCTTGTATGTATTCGGTTACTTTCATTCGTTTTAGGTAATGGGCGGCTGTTTGGAGCTATCCCCCGTAGGATAACTGCGGAGAATAAGAAAGGTTGGGAGACAACCAACGTTCGGCCTGGGCTTTGGAAACCCCTTTGCGTCGGGCATAATCTTCGACCTGATCTTCGCCGATTTTTCCCAATCCAAAGTACTTGCTCTCCGGATGTCCAAAATAAAAACCGCTAACGGAGGAGGTAGGGTACATCGCAAAGCTATCCGTGAGTGTGATCCCTATCCGGTTTTCCACGTCCAACAGGTCAAAAAGGGTTCGTTTTTCCGAGTGCTCGGGGCAGGCGGGATATCCCGGTGCCGGACGGATGCCTTGATAGGATTCGCGAATCAGGCCCTCGTTGTCCAGGGATTCTTCCGGGTCGTAGCCCCAGAATTCTTTTCGTACCCGTTCGTGCAGGTATTCTGCAGCCGCTTCGGCAAGCCGGTCTGCCATGGCTTTCAGCATGATGTCGTTGTAATCGTCTCCGTTTTCCTGAAAGACTTTTAATCTCTCCTCGATCCCCAAGCCAGCAGTCACCGCAAATCCCCCAAAATAATCCTGTTGCTTCGGATGAATGTAATCCACCAAACTCCGGTTAGGTACCCCTTTTCCTTTCCTTCCCTGCTGCCGGAGGAAGTGAAACACGTACTGTTTTCCAGGAGTGAACTCCGGGTCGATGATCAAATCATCTCCCGAGCGGTGCACGGGAAAAAGCCCCAAAACGGCCTTTGCTTTGAGCCAACCCTCGTTGACAATGCGGTCTAGCATGTTGTTGGCATCGTTGTAGAGTTTGAGTGCCTCTTTGCCTACTACCGGATCTTTGAGGATTTTTGGAAACTTACCGGCCAGCATCCAGGTGCTAAAAAACGGAGTCCAGTCGATGTACCCGCGAATGGTGCCCAGGTTCAACCTATCCAGCACATGCAAACCGGTTTTTTTTGGCACGAAGGGCTGGTAGTGGGACCAGTCCAGTGGAACGGGATTGGTTTTTGCTTCCTTGTATGTAACGAGCTGTTTGACCTGTTGTTTGGCCTCGTGTTCGTCACGCAGGCGGCTGTACAGCGCTTTCATTTCCTTCCGGTATTTCTCCCGCGTATCTTTGTTGATGGCTTCTCCCGCCACAGGAACGGATTTGGAAGCATCCGCCACGTGTACCACAGTGCCGCTATACACCGGATCTATTTTCACGGCTGTATGGATGCGCGAGGTAGTCGCCCCTCCTATCAGCAGGGGAATGGTAAGCCCACGCCGTTCCATCTCGGCTGCGACGTTTACCATCTCGTCCAGAGAAGGGGTAATCAGCCCACTTAGTCCAATGATATCCACTTTTTGAGCGACTGCCTCGTCGATAATTTTTTCGGTTTCCACCATCACGCCCAGGTCAATGATCTTGTAGCTGTTGCATGCCAGCACCACTCCCACGATATTTTTGCCGATATCGTGCACGTCTCCTTTTACTGTGGCGAGTAGAATCCGGTTTATATTATCGGTTTCCGGCTCGCCCTCTTTGGCTTCTTCCGGCAGGGGCATGAACGGCTCCAGGTAGGCCACTGCCTTTTTCATCACCCGGGCACTTTTTACCACCTGGGGCAAAAACATCTTTCCTTCCCCGAAAAGGTCTCCTACCACATTCATCCCGTCCATCAGCGGACCTTCGATTACCTTGAGCGGATCCTGTAGGTCCAGGCGGGCTTCTTCGGTATCTTCCACAATGTGATCCAATATTCCTTTTACCAAGGCATGTTGGATGCGTTTTTGCACCGGCTGACTTCTCCACGCCTCGTCTGTCTTACTTTTTTTTCCCTGGGATTTCACCGTTTCCGCAAAGTCAAGCAACCGTTCGGTAGCATCTTCCCGGCGATTCCAAATCACGTCTTCCACGTGTTGCAGCAGGTCTTTTGGAATGTCGTCGTATATTTCCAGCAGGGAGGGATTCACGATGCCCATGTCCATTCCGTTTTTAATGGCATGGTACAGAAATACCGCATGCATGGCCTCCCGTACGGGGTTGTTTCCCCGGAAGGAAAAGGAAACGTTACTCACTCCTCCACTTACTTTTGCTCCCGGAAGATGGTCTTTAATCCATCGGGTGGCCCGGAAAAAATCAATGGCGTTGTTTTTGTGTTCGTCCATTCCGGTTGCCACCGGAAATATATTCGGATCAAAAATGATGTCCTGGGGGTTGAATTTAACGGTTTGGGTAAGTAGGTTGTAGCTACGCTCGCAAATCTGAATCCTTCGTTCGTAGCTATCGGCCTGGCCTTTTTCATCAAATGCCATCACGACCACAGCTGCACCAAACTTCTTGATGGTCCGGGCCTGTTGGATAAACTCCTCCTCTCCATTTTTCAAACTGATGGAATTGACGATTCCTTTTCCCTGAATGCATTTGAGGCCGGCCAGAATGATCTTCCACTTGGAGCTATCGACCATCACGGGTATGCGGCTAATTTCGGGTTCGGAGGCGATCAGGTTCAGGAATTTCACCATGGCCGCTTCCCCGTCCAGCATGGCTTCGTCCATGCAGACATCCAGAATCTGTGCTCCTCCCCGTACCTGATCCAGGGCAACTTCCAGGGCTTCGTCGTACTTCCCGTTTAAAATCAGCCTGGCAAATTTCTTGGAACCGGTCACATTGGTCCTTTCCCCAATATTTACAAAATTGATGGTGGGGCCAAAAACCAAGGGTTCCAAACCGGAAAGTTTCAATGTGGTTGTTTTCGTAAAATCGTTCATGGGGTTATTTTTCTTGGGTAGCTACCTTCAGTGGTCTTGGCGAAAATTTAGAGGCAGTATTGGAAATGGCGGCAATGTGTTCCGGTGTGGTGCCGCAGCAGCCACCCAGAATATTGATCCAGCCTTCCTTAAGAAAATCCGTCAATTGATCGTTCATTTCACCCGGACCTTGATCGTATTTTCCAAACTCATTGGGAAGACCGGCATTGGGATAGACGCTTACGTAATAGGGGGCATTTTCGGCCAAAACCTTCAGGTAAGGGCGCAACTCTTTGGCTCCCAGCGCACAATTTAGCCCGATGCTAAGCAGGGGCACATGGGAGAGCGAAATCAAAAAGGCTTCGGTAGTCTGGCCGGAAAGGGTCCTGCCCGAGGCATCCGTGATGGTTCCAGATACCATGATGGGAATTCCGCCATCCTGCGGATCCAGGGGAATCCCTCTTTTTTCGTAGACCTCTTGTATTGCGAAGAGGGCTGCTTTGGCATTTAGGGTGTCGAAGATGGTTTCGATCAACAGCATATCAACGCCTCCATCCAACAATCCTTCCACCTGCTCGCTGTAGGCTTCCACCAGTTGGTCAAAATTAATTGCCCGGTAGCCTGGGTCGTTTACATCGGGCGAAAGGGAAGCCGTACGGTTGGTAGGACCGATGGCACCCGCTACAAATCGGGGCTTTTTTGGATTTTTTGCGGTACAGGCATCGGCCACCTCGCGCGCCAGTCGGGCCGATTCCGCATTGAGTTGGTAAGCCAGGTCGGCAAGGCCGTAGTCTTCCTGGGCAATGGATGTGCTGCTAAAGGTATTCGTTTCGACAATATCCGCACCCGCATCAAAATAGGCTTGATGGATCTCTTTGATGATTTCCGGCCGGGTGAGTGAGAGCAGGTCGTTGTTTCCCTTCAGGGACTTCTTCACTCCATAGAGGGCCTCGTTTCTAAAATCGTCTTCCTGCAGGGCATACCGCTGTATCATGGTACCCATGGCCCCATCCAAAATCAATATTCTTTTTTGCAGCTGCTGAAGCAATACTTCGGTTCTGTTTGGCATGTTGTCGTAATTTTATAAAAAACTTATACGAGCATGAACCGGGCTAAAACTAGAATGGAATCTCTACCTTTTTCGGCTCATCTTTATCCGGCATGTCCGGAACGGGAATTAGCACCTTGTCACATCAGGTTGCTAAGACATCATAGGGCCCTACCCTCCGTCTTTCTCGATAAGCAATGCCAAAAGTAACAGGATTTAAGGAAAAAAAACCCCTTTTTTCCAAAAAACTTTGAATCAAAGTAAGAGACCTGAGCTGATAAACGGTAGTCCGGCTAGGGACGCAGGCCGAAACCCAGTTGCACGTAGGGACCCGACATGTAGTTTGCCATGGTTAGCTCCCCCAAACGATACCTGCTTAGGGGAACTTCGTATCCGGCATGGGCGGAATACACCAGGCGAAAGGTGTTGTTAAATACCGGGAGGGCGTAAGAAACCGCCACTTCTGATTTACTCATGAGCCCACTGCTTCGGAGGTAGCCGTCAAAATCCGGTTCTTCAAACAAAAGGGGGAAATCGGGTTTAGCGGTGTGCTCCAGGCTGTAGCGCAGGTTGCCGTAGCCCAAACCCAGCGTTGCGCCGAGTTCCAGGTTTCGCCGCTTAAACAATTGGTACCCGTAGTTCCCATAAACCCGCACACTATTCAGGGTGTGGCGATGGGTAGGCCCTGCCTCTCCACTAGTACCCAGATTAAACACGTCCACTCCGTACATGCGGCTTCTGTTCTCACCCATGATTTTAATACCCAAATTATACGGCGCCTGTTCCAGGGGATTCCATCCGTTTTCCACGAAATAGGAATTTAAGCGATCCGGACTGCGGAAATTTCTTCCGTAAAAAAAATGCACCCCGATCCCTGCATCGGGGAAAAAGAGATTCTGATCCGGCATGGAGAGCGCGGCTCCGAGGCGAAGGAAGGCCCCACTTTGCAGGTTGTCAAAGGTAATCCCGTTGAGATTCCAGGCGCCTGCAAACGGGGAAAAGGAATACCCAAACTTGCCCATTAATCCCATGTTTTCCTCCAGGCCTGGCAAGGGAATATCGTACCCAAACTGGAAGCCAATCTCTGTGAGGAACCCGCCTAAATTTCCACTGCCCCGTTGGATATCGTGCTTCCGTATCAGAAAGCCCTGTGCGGGTTGCTCCAGAAAGGCATTCAGGTCATCCACCCGGCGTTCGTCCCGGAGCATTTGAAAGTTGAGGTAACCCGATCCCAGGGACATGTAGTGAATCAACTGAAACCTTCCCTCTTGTGTCAGTGAATAGCCCACATTCAGGTAAAACCGGGTGGTGCGGTGGTCCATGCGGTACTCCCGGAAATAGGAATTGGATCCATTGTTTTGCAGGAGCTCAAAACCCAGGATAAAGTCCGTGAGTCGGTATTGGTAGCCAATTCCGATGGTTCGGTAACCCCCTCTGAGTGGGCTAATGCCTTTTTCCGCAAGCATCTCATTAAAGTCCCGGATGGTAGATCCCGAACTGCCTACCAGAAAATACAGCGTAGAACGCTCCGTCAGATTACCCTGAGCGCGAAGACTTCCAAACACGAAAAAGTAGCAAAGCAAAGCACCTATAATTCCTCTCATAGCACGGATGAAAGATGCAAAGGTAGGATTTTACAGGATGAAAAACCATACCGTCCAACCATTAAGGCGGAGGGCGATCAGAGGTATTTAATAATTTTCCCGTAAAGGTTTTCCGGGGTGAAGGGTTTGGAAATATAATCGTCCATGCCCGAAGCCTCCAGCTGATCCTTTACTTCCAGTAATGAGGACGCTGTCAGCGCTATAATCGGGACATTTCTTTTAGACAGCAAATCCAGTTTACGAATGATTTTCGCCACCTCGAAGCCGTCCATTTCCGGCATTTGCAAATCCAGCAGGACCATGTCGAAATCGGTTTTGAAAAAATGATCCAAGGCAATTTTCCCGTTGGCCGCAAAACAAATTTCCCCCACTCCCCACTTGGAAAGGTACTTTTTTAATAGAATTTGATTGACCTGGTTGTCTTCTGCTACCAGAATTTTCTTATGCTCCAGCTTTCTGTCGGAGTCTACTTCATCCTTTGCCTTCAATTGCGTACGTGCGTCCTGAATTTCAAATGCAACGTCAAACCAGAACGTGGAGCCTTCTCCCAGTTTGGATTCGAGGCGGATTTGTGTGCCGAAGAGTTTGGTAAGCTTTTTGACAATGGCCAGTCCCAGGCCAGTACCCCCGTATTTTCGAGTCGTGTCGGTACTCGCCTGCGTAAAGGCATCAAAAATGGTTTTGACTTTGTTTTTGGCAATGCCAATACCCGTATCTTTGACCGTAAAGCGGATGGTTACCCAATTATCCTGCTGCTTGATTCGGTCCAGGCTGATTTTGATATAACCCCTGTCCGTAAATTTGATGGCATTGCTGATCAGGTTATTGAGTATCTGCGCAATTCGCACCGGATCGCCGATGAGGAGTTCGGGCAGGTCAAAATCCGGCTCGTAGATAATTTCCAGGGATTTATCCCGGATTTGATAGGAATAGGAATGGATGATTCGATTGATCAGGTTTTTTGGTTCGAAGGGTACTTTTTCCAGAATCAATTTTCCCGAATCAATCTTGTTAAAATCCAGAATATCGTTGATCAGTCCCAGAAGGTTTTCCGCGGAAAACTGCAAGGTTCGCAGGTTTTCCAATTGGTCTTCCCTGGGGTTGTCTTCCAGTAGGAGGTGGGAAAGACCGATTACCGCATTCATCGGCGTACGGATTTCATGGCTCATCACCGACAAAAATTGGCTTTTTGCATTCAGCGCGGCCTCTGCTTTTTCTTTGGCTTTGTACAGCTCCTTTTGGGTTTCTTTGAGTTTGGTGATGTCTCTGGCGATACCGGTATAGTACCGTACCTCCCCTTTTTCGTCTTTGATTACTTTCCCACTAGAACTAAACACCCGGTAATGTCCCTTTTTGTGCCGTAGGCGAAATTCGAATTCGGGATTTTCCTGGAAATAGGTAATGGGCTTGATTTGCCCATCCAAAAAAACCTTTGCGTCCTCGGGATGGAGGTAGTCGGTAAAATCACCGCTGGTAAACTCGTAGGTTTCGTAGCCTAAAAACTGCTTGATATTTGGAGATACGTAGCTTAGCTCCATTTGAGCGGTGATGGAGAAAATAATTTCAGTAGATTCCTCTACCAAATTCCGGTATTTGATTTCGCTTTTTTTCAGCTCTTTTTTTGCCTTGTATTCTTCCGAAATATCCCGTACAATCCCCAGATAATATTCCAGATTGTCGCCGTTAAAAATGGGCTTACCTGTCAGTTCGTAGAACCGACTCATATAGGGCATTACTTTGCTAACGGTGTTTCGTTTTTCCAGGGCTTCTTTAAACATGGGACCCACTTCTTCCAGCGTTGTGGTGTGCACCTCGTGGATGGTTTTTCCCTCGAAATACGCTTTGTCAAGTCCCCAATATTTAAAATTCGATCCCTCGGCCACCAGGTATTTTAGATTTCGATCAATTAGAAAAACATTCGTGTGCGGAATATTTGAGGCGAGTACCCGGTATCGGTTTTTTATTTTTTCGATTTCCAATCGGTCCTTTTTTCGTTCCGTCACATCGTGCAACAGTCCTTCGTAAAGCACCACCGTTCCCTGCTGATTGAATATGGGGCGTATTTTATCTTCTACCCAGCGATACGAGCCATCTGCGGACAATAGGCGGTATTCCCGGCTGTACTGCGTCTTTTCGGGATGAATCAGTTCCTTTTCGAAAATTGCCAAGTCCTCCGGATGAATGATATCCGGCAAACTGGCGGATTGACGCAAGAGCTGCTCGGCCCGGTAACCAAACTGATTGATATTTTCCGTGATGAATGAGAGTTTAAATCCCTGGCTGGGAGCCACCTCAAATAAAATTGCCGGACTATTTTCTACGATCAATTTGGCCTTTTTGGCCAATTCTTCCCGCTGAATCTTGGAGGTCAGGTTACGAATCAAAAAAGAATACCCGATTTTCTCGATTTCAATGTTGTTGATGGGTTTTACCGAGACTTCGTAAGGCTGCACCTTGCTGGTATTATCCAGGATCTGAACTTCTTCCAACCAAATACCCAAATCTTCCGCCTTGCGAATCAGGCCGGGGAACGATTTGGATGGAGCACTGGTAATCTGAAAGAAGTCACTGATTTTTCCCTGACCGCTGGGCTTGGGCTCTCCTTCGAAAATAGCCGCCTGATTCATGTAAATCACGTTGAGCTGCAGATCCGTGACATAGATGGGCTCGTTGACCTGCGCCAGAATCTGCGACTCAAAAAGGAGCTTTCGCTCAACGGTTTTCTTTTCCGTGATGTCGTTGCAATAGCCAAAAACTTCCAGATTGCCCTGTGGGCTAAGTTGATTTACTTGTATACCGTATGCAATGTACTTTTCTTTGCCGCTTTCCGTCGTAAAAATAAACTCACCGGAAACTGATTTTCGTCGGGTGATTGCTTTCTGAACCATGGATTTCACCTTGTCCTTATCCTTTAGCCGAATCAGGTTTAGGAAATTACGGATACTCATCGCATCGGAAGCAGCATCCATTTCAAAAATCCGGTTAATCCCTTTGGAAAAATAAATTTTTCGGTCCGAATTATTGAAGCGCCAGGATCCCGATTTTGCCAGAATCTCGGTGGAGCTTAACAGCTTTTCGTTTCGAAACAGCCTCGATTTGGTGGATCGATTGATAAAGGCCGCCCCCAACACATCTCCCAATTGCTTCAGAATGTACTCGTCCCGGTGGTCCTGAATCCAGTCTTTCTGCACCGAAGGGCTACTCAGGGTATACATGCCCATGAGTTTGTTTTCAGCAAAAATTGGAACCAAAATGAAAGCCCGAATACCAAACCGCTCTCCAATATGGCTTTCGAACGGATGGATTCCGTCGCGTTGCTGCAAATCCCCAACGGCCCGAAACCTGGATTCCGCCAGTCCCTGCAAAAAACTCTCCTGCCCCGCAAACGAAATCGATTGACTGATTTTCCTGGAGGCATCGTCTGGATTTTGGGCCCATTCAAAAACGCATTCCAAAAGCTTGATCTCTTCGTACACCAGAAAAAAATTGGCTTGCGTCGCCCCCTGCGCATGGGCAATCATCGAAAGGGCCTTTATCACTACCTGATCCCATTCGTCATCACCGGCATTCAAAAAACGGGTAGTCACCCAGTTAATCATCCGCTCAAATTCCACCTTTCGGTGCAACAGGAGCGCTACATCCTGATCGGAGGAGGTATTTTCCGCCTTCTTGCCATCCGAAGCAAGTTCCTTTGGAGGATTGAAAATACCGGTAACCGTGCACAATTTCCCCTTTCCCAGCACATGCTTTCCAGAGATTTTCAGGGCAAATCCCGGGTTGCGCTCCGACGAATAATCGAAAGTGAGATCACCCGGTTCTTTGTCTTCAAAGTAGGCCTGTATCTCGCGAGTAAGGCCCTCAAAACCTTCCAAATACGACTCCCAACCCTCCTCCTTTCCTTTGAAGGGCGCCCAGTCACCCTCTGAAAAAATCACATGACTTTTATCAAATACTAAAAATAAATAGCGTTCCCCGCCGAAACGTTGATAGAGATTTTTTTCAAATCCTTTATCCATTTTAAAAATCGGTGTTTTCATTCAGAACCATCGGGAAATCCGAAGAGTTGTCCGCGAAATCAGTATGTTATAATCAATGCCATAAGTTACTAACAAATATCAATTCCATCCTAAATTTATCCTACTAATATAGGGGCATTGGCAAAACAATACCGATCGCCCTTACGCAGCATACGGGGAACGCATTTAGTCAGTCGCCAATTCCTCTACTAACTGCTTCAAATCCCCCTTTTTTATTAATTGGTCGTTGACAACGGCTACAGGTCCGGACTTGCAGCAATCCATGCACTTGGTTTTTACCAATTTATACTTTCCCCGAAAGGATCCGGAATGGATGATACTACCAATATCCTCGGCGAAACTTTTTGCCTTGTTGGATTTGCAGTCCGAACCCAGACAAACAAAAATAAACTTCCGACGTTTTTTCATGTGTTTATACGTGTCTCTAACTTGCCACATTGCCTGTCCCGATCCTTACTCGGGAGAAACTTGCATGGCTCATAATCATCACGGTCTATGACGGGTACGTCATGCCTGCCTGTCCGGTAGGCAGGCTCGATTTCTTCCCTATTTCCAATTAGCTTCCAAATGTGAGCTGCAACAACACCCCACACAGGTAGGCTCCATACGTTCCCACCGCATAGCCCAAAACAGCCAGCAATACCCCTACTGGAGCCAATGCCGGGTGAAAGGCCGAGGCAACAATGGGTGCCGATGCAGCGCCTCCTACGTTTGCCTGAGACCCGATGGCAACGTAAAAAAACGGCGCGCGAATCAAATAGGCAACCAAAAGCATGAAGAAAATATGAAAGGCCATCCAGGTGATCCCAATGAGGAAGAAAAGTGGATTGTCCAGTACGGCACGCAAATCCATTTGCAAGCCAATGCTCGCTACCAATACGTACAAGAGGACACTACCCATGCGCGAGGCGCCTACTCCTTCGAGTTTTCGGCAACGGGTAAAGGATAAAACCAACCCGCCCGAAGTAGCCAAAATTACCAGCCAGAAAAAAGGGGAATCCAGGGAATAGGGCTTGAGCCAGGGGTAGGTATCGCCTATATAGGGCGCTAATCGTCCGGCGAAAAAATGGGACAATCCCGTGATAAAAAAGCCCAGACCCAGGATGCTCATGGTATCCGATAACTGAGGGATTTTGGTGTTATTTTTCTGGTAGTGTGCGACTTTCTCCTTGAGGTTCGTGATGGCGGTAATATCTGCCTTCAACAGGCGGTCAATAGGCCCCGGCTTTGCCGCCCAGTACAGCAAAAAAGCCATCCATAAATTCGCAACGATCACGTCCACCGCGATCATCTGACTGAAAAGTGCCGGACTGGCACCGAATACCTCGAGCATGGCGGTTTGGTTGGCACTGCCCCCGATCCAACTTCCGGCAATGGTCGCCAACCCCCTCCAGGTCTCATCGGCACCCATACCTCCCAATACTTCCGGAAACACCAGAGAAACCAAAAATAACGCCGCAGGCCCGCCCAGGATAATCCCAAACGTACCGGTCAAAAACATAACCAGGGCCTTCGGTCCTAACTGCAGGATACTTTTCAGATCAATACTCAACGTGAGCAATACCAATGAGGTTGGTAATAAATACCGGGAGGCCACATAATACAAATTTGATTCCGCACCGGAAACCAGCCCGAATGTATTGAACAAAGCGGGAATAAAATAACAAAGCAAAACGACGGGCACGAAGCGGTAGAATACCACAAAAAAAGGGTGCTTACTGCCAGAGGTGTAAAACACCAGACCAAGAACGGCCATGATCAAGCCAAAAACAACGGCATCATCCTGAATCAATGCATTAGTCCCCATTCCCTCTGTTTTTCCATAGTAGTAAAAATTCACTTAGAATCATGGCCGTAGCGCCCCAAACCACCTCCCGATCAATCTCAAAATAGGGCGCCATTATCTCCCCTCCGGAGGGTATCGGAAACGATTTCCTTTTTTTATTCCGTTCGTCTATCAATGCGTCGAAATCGCTGCAAATGAGCCGTTCAACTTCCCTGGCATCCGGCTTAAACAACGGGACCTCAGACGTAAACCCAATGAACGGGCGAATGTAAAAATTACTTGGTGGGATGTACAAGTCGGACAGTGCGCCGAGCAGCTGGATTTTTCGTCGATCCACTCCGATTTCTTCTTCCGTCTCCCGTACCGCCGTAATCCTCAAATCGTGGTCATCGGGCTCCATTTTACCCCCGGGCAATGCAATCTGACCGCTGTGAACGCCCGCGTACGCAGCTCGTTTGATAAAAGGAATTTGCACCCCTGTTGTAGAAGGGCAGATCAATAGCAGCACCGCCCCCTTTCTGGCATGTTCCATTCGAAACCGGTCAAACCGCGCTTCCTCCAGCGGTAAGGGCGCCATTTCTTGCTGCCCCAGCCTGCCGGGTAAGGGTCCTTTCAAGGCGCTTTCGAGCACGTTTACCAGGTCAGTTAGTTCCATCTTATGCAGACTAGTAGTAAAGCTGAAAAAAGGCCTGAATACCATTCAGGCCTTTTTCACTTATCAAACCTATTAAACCTATTGGGTTGTATTCATGTAAAAATGAATAAACTCGTCGAAATTTAACGAAATAATCTACAAATCCAAAGGCAAAAAACTTTGCCAGGGAAAAATAATAACCTAATATCCTGCTCCAAAACTACCGTTTTTTTAGTACAGAGATAACGCATGAAAAAAGACTCGCACCATCAAACCGTCTCCACCATCTTAAATGGATTCGATCAATACATCTCCGACTTCAACCAAATCACCCGGGAGATCCCCAAAAACTTTATGGAGAGGGATTGGAAAAGCTTGCAGGAAAATCATAAAAGGCGGCTTCGACTGTATAAAGACCACCTGGCCTATATCGTGGCCCAGTGCCGGGAACTCCTCGGTGAACGCATAGCTGAGGACCGGGTCTGGAAATCGATGAAATCGGACTACCTGGAAACGATAAAAGGCAGAAATGACAAAGAACTGGCAGCGACTTTTTTCAACTCGGTCTTTCGCAAAACGTTTCCTGGAAACCGTATTGACGAAAACATGATGTTTGTGGAAGCTCCTTTTCCCGAATTGCCCGAACAAACCGACCCGAAGCTTTACCGTACCTACCCTGCCGGTCCCAGCCTCCCCCTTTTTTTCCGTAGCATGTTGGAGGATTTTACTTTTGGTAACAGGTATCTCAGGAAAGAAGAAGATATTCAGTTGCTGACACGGGAGGTTGAGAAGGTCGTTTTGAGTCGGTACCGGATCAGCGAAGAGACAACCACACAGGTGTTGCGAAACGTTTTTTACCGCAACAAAGCTGCTTACCTTATTGGAAGAATATTCCTGGGCAATAAATGGATGCCATTCATTATCCCCTTTGTAAATAATCAACAGGGGGTTTTTGCCGATACCTTAATTTTTGATCCCAATATCATGAGCGGGATATTTAGCTACACGCGTTCCTATTTCATGGCACCCGTGGAAATCCCCTCTCAAACCGTCGCTTTTCTCAACGCCGTCATCCCGCACAAAAAACCTTACGAGCTGTACAATGCCATTGGATTCAACAAACACGGCAAAACCTCCTTCTACCGCGACTTTATCCGCCATTTACGGGAGAGCCAGGATGAATTTATCCTGGCACCGGGGATACGGGGGATGGTGATGACGGTTTTTACCCTACCCTCCTACAACATTGTTTTCAAACTAATAAAGGATCATTTTGACCCCCCAAAGAACATGACCCGGCAGCAGGTTCGGGAAAAATACAAACTGGTGGGCCTGCATGACCGTGTCGGAAGAATGGCAGATACGCACGAATTCGAAAACTTCAAGCTACCCCTGGACCGAATCCATCCGGAACTTATGAGTGAACTAAATAAATCAGTCAACTCCCTGTTGCGAATAGAGGGGGATACCCTGATCATTCGCCATTTGTACATCGAACGGAGGCTAACACCGCTGAATCTTTTCCTGGAAACCTGCAGCCTTAAATTGGCCCGATTGGTGGTAAACGACTACGCCCAAGCCATCCTGCAGATGGCCCAGGCCAATATTTTTCCAGGTGATATGATGACAAAAAATTTCGGTGTCACCCGGCAAAACCGCGTCATCTTTTACGACTACGACGAAATCGAATTTCTGGACAGCATGAATTTCCGGTCCAAACCCAAACCAGAAACCTACGAGCAGATCTATGCTTCCGAACCCTGGTACGAAATTGGCGAGAAAGATGTATTTCCCGAAGATTTCAAGCGGTTTATGATCGGCAGGGCGGATGTCAGGGACTTCTTCATTCAATCCAATCCACAGCTTTTCGACCCCGGTTACTGGAAAGAAATCCAAAATCGGTTAGAAAAAGGTGAATTCCTCCATGCCTTTCCTTACCCCAACCGCATGCGATTCCGACCCGACGAACAAATCTAACTTTCTTCCCGATACCAGGAGGCATACCTGGGGTAATTGGCGGCTATCCTACGGATGGTTTCTTGCATTTCCGGCCCGGTATCTTTGACCTTTTTTGCAGGAATACCGGCGTAAATGCTATTTTTTTCAACCACCGTTCCTTCCAAAACCACCGCTCCTGCTGCGATCACCGCCCCTTCGCCCACCTGCGCACCGTCCATCACGATTGCTCCCATGCCTACCAGCACTCGGTCTGCAAGGGTACACCCGTGGACGATCGCACCATGTGCAATGGAAACATCCGAACCAATGGTCACCGGAAATTTTTGGTAGGTGCAATGAATGATTGCACCGTCCTGCACGTTGGTGCGGTCGCCCATGCGAATGGAATGCACGTCTCCACGTACCACCGCGTTGAACCACACGGTACACTGCTTGCCCATGATCACGTCTCCGATGATCGTAGCCGTATCTGCCAACCAACAATCGGATCCGAATTGCGGGGTCTTATTTTCAATACTTTTTACTAAAGCCATCGTCTTTCAGAATTAAATTGCCATTTTCTTCAATTAAATTACCAATAAAGAAATTAATGTTCGAAAAAGCTGAACTTTTCTACAGGAACACAGTTTAAGTGTGTATACATTGAAATCAATAAAAAACCAATCTTAATTAAACCAGTATTATTTATGAAAGCAATGAAATTATCAGGTTTTATCCTAGCCGCCTCGCTATTGACCTTCGCTTGCGGAAAAAGTTCGGATACCGTAGAGACCACCGAAGCGCAGGAAGCTGCAGCGGCAACCGGTCAGACACTAAGCCTTGACCTGGGTAGCAGTAAGGTAAATTGGAGGGGATACAAGCCCACGGGACAGCACTTTGGTCTGATTCCGGTTACCGATGGAACACTTTCAATCGAGGGAGATGCCATTACCGCGGGCGAATTTTCTTTCGACATTACCGGTCTTGAAATTCACGATTTGGAAGAGGGAAGCGAAAATCACGGAAAACTGTGGAACCACCTGCAATCCGATGACTTTTTCGATGCTGCCAACCATCCGAAAGCAACCTTTGTCATCACGGAGATCAGCCCATATGGAGCCGGAGATGCCATTGAAGATCAGGAGCAGTTTGAAACGGAAAACACCCCGAAAAGTGCTTCCGAAATTGCTCCGGACTCACCCACCCATTGGATAAGTGGCAACCTTACCATGAGGGGAAACACCAAAAACATCAAGTTTCCCGCTAGTGTATCCATGGAAAATGGGATGATTACAGCGCAAGCCGGATTCAATATCGACCGAACTGCCTGGGGATTGTCCTACGGGGACGAAGCTACGGCCGTAGATAAAGCAAAAGATCAGTTTATTTACAACACGGTATCCGTAAATTTTGATATCAAAGCGAATTAAGGAAGGGGATATTAGCTAGTTGCAAAGAGGGGGCTATAGGTCCCCTTTTTTTAATTTCATTTTGCTATTTTTGCAGGCATGTCCGAAATTGAAGCCAGCCTTACACTACCCATCGGTCCCTCGTGGGTCCAACAGATGCTGGTATGGGGAGCAATTCACTTTCGGTTTTATGGTTATTTCCATGCCAACGGTATCGACTATCCCCAGGGAGCCTTCGAACAGGTTTTTTACGGAGGAAACCAGGCGGTTTCGCTGGAAAATTTAGCCGATTTGCCGGCAGATAGGCCAAAAATCGGCATCCTTTCCTACGACCAGAAAAACAACTACGAGCGGCTGAATAGCCGGAATATTCCCTGGATCGATTGCCCCGATAGTCGGTTTTTCAGCCCGGAGGTAACCATTCGTTTCACGGCTGATTCAGCCGAGATTACCGGCAAAGACCCGGAAAGGATCGCCGCGGCAATCGCATCCACCCGCTTGCGAACAACCGACAGCCCGGAGGGCTTCTCGCTTCATTCCTCCCATGACCAGGAGTCCTATACCCGCCTGTTCACCAACATCCAAAACCATATTCTGGAGGGAGATATTTACGAGCTGAATTTCTGCATGGATTTCCACGGAAAGCTACCGGTTTGCGAACCGGAACGCGTCTACCTGGAGCTCTGTGCCCAGTCCCCCATGCCCTTTAGCGCCCTGTTTAAAGCCGATGACTTGTACCTATGTGCGGCCTCTCCCGAACGGTTTTTGAAAAAACAGGGGAACCTCCTGCTTTCCCAACCAATCAAAGGGAGTGTAAAAAGGGGCGACAGTCCGGAGGAGGATGCTTTCTTGAAAAAAAAATTGGCGGAAAGTGAGAAGGAACGCGCCGAAAATCTCATGATTGTAGATTTGATGCGAAATGATTTGTCCCGCGTCGCTGAAACCGGCTCTGTCTCCGTGGACGAACTGTTCGGTATTTATTCTTTCCAACGGATTACCCAAATGATTTCCACGGTCAGTTGCCGGCTTCGACCAGGAACTACGTTTGAGGAAATTGTGTCAAAAACCTTCCCCATGGGAAGCATGACGGGAGCCCCAAAAGTCCGGTCCATGGAACTGATCGAAGCCTACGAATCCTTTAAGCGGTCCTGGTTTTCGGGCGCTCTGGGCTACATTAATCCCTCGGGAGATTTTGACTTTTGCGTAGTAATTCGCAGCATCGTGATCAATCAAGCGGATCGTTCGTTCTATTTCGGGGTGGGCAGTGCGATCACATTGGATGCCAATGCCACCGAAGAATACCAGGAATGCCAGCTAAAAGCCGCCCCGATCATCCAAGCCTTGACCAAATTGTATCCATCAACTAATTCCCAACGTAATGGCAACACTAAACCAGATTCTGAAAAGCGTTATTGAAAAAAACCCCAACGAGCCTGAGTTCCATCAGGCGGTGGAGGAGGTGTTTGACAGTGTACTTCCGGTACTTAAAAATCAGCGTGACTACGTGGATGCCAGACTTTTTGAACGCATCTGCGAACCCGAGCGCATCATTTCCTTTCGGGTATGCTGGACAGACGATCGGGGTCAGGTGCAGGTCAACCGGGGATACCGGGTGCAGATGAATAGCGCATTGGGTCCGTACAAAGGGGGGCTTCGGTTTCACCCGAGTGTCAACCAGAGTATTTTAAAGTTTCTCGCGTTTGAACAGATTTTTAAGAATGCGCTGACGGGGTTGCCATTAGGGGCAGGTAAAGGCGGTGCCGACTTTGACCCAAAAGGGAAATCGGATGGGGAAGTCATGCGCTTTTGTCAGGCCTGGATGATGGAAGCCTACCGGCACATCGGTCATTTTACCGACGTACCCGCCGGAGATATCGGCGTGGGCGAACGAGAAATCGGCTACTTATTTGGTACCTACAAAAAAATACAAAACGAGTTTCAAGGTGTCCTGACCGGCAAAGGACTGGACTGGGGCGGCTCCTTCCTGCGTCCGGAGGCCACCGGATACGGTCTCATCCATTTTGCTCATTTCATGCTGACGGAAGTAGATGCCACCTTGGAAAACAAGGTGTGCCTGGTATCCGGCGCAGGTAACGTTTCCCAATTCGCCATCGAAAAATTGCTGCAAGAAGGGGCAAAAGTGGTCGGTTTTTCGGATTCCACCGGCTTCATTCACGATCCGGATGGCATGACGGAAGACAAGTTGCGTTTTTTAAAGAAGATCAAAAACGGGCAGCGTAAAAGTATTTCTGCATTTGCTGATAACTACAAATCGGCAGTCTATACCCCCGCTGGTGAAAAAAATATCTGGACCCTACCGGCGGATTGTGCCTTTCCCTGTGCCACCCAAAACGAACTGGACGAAAACGATGCCAAAACGCTCCGGGAAAATGGCCTGACCCTGCTGGCCGAAGGAGCGAACATGCCTTGCACACCCAAAGCCATCAACTACTTGCAACGATCCAAGGTGCTCTACGGACCCGGAAAGGCTTCCAATGCGGGGGGAGTGGCCGTATCGGGACTGGAGATGACCCAGAACCGAATGGGGCGCTACTGGAGCAAACAGGACCTGGAAAAAGAACTTCGCATCATCATGAAAGACATTCATGAAAAGTGCCTGGAAACCATCGCAACCCATGGACTCACCGATCAGGACTACCTGAATGCGGCAAATATTGGGGCCTTCGAAAAAGTAGCCAACGCCATGAATGCCCAGGGAACCGTCTAAGGAGTGTGATGACTGCCTACCGGAAAATCATACACGTGGACATGGATGCGTTTTTCGCTTCGGTAGAGCAATTGGATCATCCGGAATACCGGGGAAAACCCCTGGCCGTAGGCGGAAATCGGGAACGCGGCGTGGTGGCTGCTGCCAGTTACGAAGCCCGGAAATTTGGCGTACGATCGGCCATGCCTTCCCGATTGGCGGCACAAAAATGCCCCAACCTTATTTTCGTTCCGCCCCGTTTTGACCGGTACAAGGAGATTTCCCGGGTCATTCGAAAAATCTTTCTGGAGTTTACAGACCTGGTAGAACCGTTGTCCCTGGATGAAGCTTTTCTGGATGTAACCAACAATCATTTCGCACTTCCCTACGCTACCCAGATCGCCAAAGCCATCCGGCACCGCATTTTCTTGGAAACCGGACTCACCGCATCGGCAGGTATTTCGTACAATAAATTTTTGGCCAAAGTAGCTTCTGACCTAAATAAACCGAATGGACAGGCGGTCATCCCTCCGGAAAAAGCAGAGGCCTTTCTTGAAAAACTACCGATCGAAAAGTTTTTCGGTATTGGCAAAGTGACGGCAGAAAAAATGAAAGCACTGGGCATTCATTGTGGACGGGACCTAAAAGCCTATTCCCTGGTATTCCTCACCCGAAGATTTGGAAAATCCGGCCGGCACTATTACGATATCGTTCGGGGGATTCACGAAAGCGAAGTGAAACCAGACCGGATTCGAAAATCACTGGGTGTTGAAAATACCTTTGAAAAAGACCTGCTGACCAGCAGCTCGGTCGCCGAAACGCTCACAAACAAAATCCTTCCGGAATTTTTTCGCCGGCTGCAGCAGTCGCAAACCGCAGGAAGAACCCTGACCCTGAAGATCAAATACAATGATTTTACGGTCCATACCCGCAGCAGGACCTTTCCGGAAGCCATTCCTCCCGGTAGCATGGAAGCCCTCGCGTTGGAGCTGATCAGGCAAGAGGAGCTTTCGGGCCCCGTGCGCCTGCTGGGAATCAGCCTCTCGAATCTCATCCGGCCAGATGATCCAGGCAGACAGTTGCGCTTTTCCTACTAAACCCGCCAGCAGCGATACCTTGTTCCCCTCAACCCATTCCTCCGGCTACAACGGCAGGTTCTTAAAAATGCAGTAACCATCCCACTTGCCTTCTTTACGGAATATCCGCTTAGGTTTCAAGATGGGGCAAGAAGCCACGGATTCGGCACCAATCTTGTACCGGAGATAGAAAAAAAGTAGGACAATGACAATGACAACCTATCAAAAGTACCTCGATTTTGGATTGAAATACGGCATCCCATTGGCCGTACTATTGGCTACCCTCTCCATGAAAAAAGCAAAAGGGCTGGGCAACCTGGCGGTATTTGCATTGGTAACTCCCGCGATGCTGGGATACCTGTACAGCCTGAAACGGGCCAAAGCAATTCTGCAGGAAAATTCCGACCAGTAAACGAGCTCTTGAGTCGCGCATGCTGCTTTTCTGGAGGCGGGGGCTTTTGGTGTATTTTGCCAAATTACTAGCGGACCAAAGCTCCTCGAATGGCAATTGTTCCGCTGACCATTCATTACCGGGTTCCAAAAACCATTTCTACAAAGGGCCATTCCCAGCGCAATTGGCGACATCCGAGCGGCACCGGGACAACCTATTCGGCCCCTACTGCCAACTATAGTGGATCTATGCCCTGTCCAGTTTCCCGACAGGGCCCGGCTGAATTTGCTCATTTTGGGGGAATTACTCCCCATATCTGAGTTTTAGCGGTTATCTTTGGCGGATACGATAGATGTACCACCTCAAACAACCTAAAAAATGAAAACCGGAAGTCAACCCTTGATCCCTCCTACCGTCCTGGCAGCGCTGGTAAAGGACCCTGCAGTGGTGCTGGTAGATGCCCGTTTTGACAAAGAAGCCTATAAAAAGCAACACCTTCGTGGCGCGATTCACGTCGCTTTAAACGAGGACTTGTCCGATATCAAAGAAAACCCTGCTGCCGGAGGAAGGCATCCCCTCCCCACGCCAACGGACTTCGGCAAAACTCTGGGCAAACTGGGAATCCGTCCGGAAAGCCGGGTCATTGTTTACGATGACAAGCAGGGCGGTATGTCTGCTGCCCGGTTCTGGTGGATGTTGACGGCCGTTGGACATACCCAGGTACAGGTAGTGGATGGGGGACTGCAAGCGGCGGTGTCCGCAGGATTCCCAACGGCCTCCGGTGAAGAAATCCCGACACCAGGACCCGCCTATCCGGTACAGCAGTGGCAGTTGCCCCTGGCGGACATGGAAGAGGTGGGAGCGAAGGCCGGCGCAGAAGACTGCCGGGTGATCGACGTACGCGAGGCTGTGCGCTACTCCGGGGCCACCGAACCCATTGACCTGGTGGCTGGTCACATACCTGGAGCCATAAATGTACCTTTCTCAGAAAACCTGGGAGCGGATGGCTTCTTTCTGCCCGCAGACACCCTCAAAGCAAAATACCAGGAAGTGCTTGCCGGCATTTCTCCGGAAAACACCGCGATACACTGCGGGTCGGGTGTCACCGCCTGCCACACCTTATTGGCACTGGCGCATGCCGGGCTGGAAATCCCCAAACTCTACGTGGGTTCCTGGAGCGAATGGTCCCGAAACAACCGTCCCATCGCCACAGAAAAATGAACGAAGTAGCACTCCGTACGGTACAGGTCATGCAATACAAAATGCCTTTGCGTGAGGGAGGCTCCCTGCCCGCCCTGGCCCAGGCAGACGACGGCTTTAACTACGTGATCAAATTCCGAGGCGCCGGACAACGGGAAAAGGCCTTACTGGCGGAACTGTTGGGTGGAGAAATCGCCCGGTTATTGGGATTCAAGGTACCGGAGTTGGTCTTTGCCCGGCTGGACCCGGCATTTGGCCAAACGGAGGGAGACGAAGAAATCCAGGACTTATTGAAAAGCAGCCAGGGATTGAATCTGGGGCTTCATTTCTTATCCGCAGCGGTCAATTTTGATCCGGCAGCCGATGCGGTTTCAAGCGAACTGGCATCGGCCGTCGTCTGGCTGGATGCCTACATTACCAACGTGGACCGAACCTTTCGGAATACCAACATGCTGATGTGGCACCGGGAACTGTGGCTGATCGACCATGGCGCCTCCTTTATTTTTCACCATACCTGGGAAAACTGGGAAAAACACGCCAAAAGCCCTTTCCCCCTGATCAAAGATCACGTGTTATTGCCCCGGGCCGGAGAATTGGAAAAAGCCGACGAGAAGTTCAGACAACTACTTACCCCAGAGGCACTCTGGAACATCGTCCAATCCCTACCCGGGGAATGGCTGGAAGCCATGGGAGAAACCGGAGCAATGGAAGACTGGAAGCAGGTGTATACGGATTTTCTATTGCTCCGGCTCAAGCATTCGGAAACCTTTTTAAACGAAGCACAGCATGCCAGAAAAGCACTTGTATGAGTATGCCATCATTCGGGTAGTGCCCCGGGTGGAGAAGGAGGAATTCATCAACGTGGGCGTGGTCCTTTGCTCCATACAGCAGCAATACCTCCGCTGTACCGCGGTCCTGAACGAACAAAAACTAAAAGCGCTGGACCCCGAGACCGATACGGAAACGATCCGAAAACACCTCCAGGCATTCATACAGGTATGTGAGGGGAAAAATGCCAACAGCCCCATTTCCAAGGAACCCATCGCTTCCCGCTTTCGCTGGCTGACCGCTGTCCGAAGTTCCATCATCCAAACTTCCCGACCCCATCCAGGGATTTCCCCCGATTTGGACGAAACCGTGGATGCCCTGCTGAAAGCCTACGTGCAGTAAGTCCTCCACGAGCAATCCGGCGACCGACCCACGGATCACGAATCACCCTACGCCTCCAACCCCAGACGGGGTTGAATCGTGTGCCCTGCGATCGAGCCCAGATCGGCAGCCGAGACAGGATGGCAAAATCCAGCATCGAGGTGCAAGCGGTGGTTCAACCCGCTTCGGGGTTGGGGAAAGGATTTATCGGCGCCTGGGCCCCGGGTTTCGCCCGGGGTTATTGTTAGGGAAGCCCTTCAGGTTTCGGCGTCGAATGGACGCTTGTTTGTAGGAAAATACTAAGGGACGTCATTTCATCGGATTAATCGAACGGAAGATCGCTTTCTATAAACACCCTTTCTGACTGTTGATGATTTCCGCTGTAAGGACAGGCCTGAAGGGCCTGAACAATACTAACCGTGGGTGCAGCCCACGGATCGCGAATCACCCTACGCCGCCAACCCCAGACGGGGTTGAATCGTGTGCCCTGCGATCGAGCCCAGATCGGCAGCGGAGACACAATGGCAAAATCCAGCATCGAGGTGCAAGCGGTAGTTCAACCCGCTTCGGGGTTGGGGAAAGGATTTATCGGCGCCTGGGCCCCGGGTTTCGCCCGGGGTTATTGTTAGGGAAGCCCTTCAGGCCTCGGCGTCGAATGGACGCTTGTTTGTAGGAAAATACTAAGGGACGTCATTTCATCGGATTGCTCGAACGGAAGATCGCTTTCTATAAACACCCTTTCTGACTGTTGATGATTTCCGCTGTAAGGACAGGCCTGAAGGGCCTGAACAATACTAACCGTGGGTGCAGCCTACGGATCACGAATCACCCTACGCCTCCAACCCCAGACGGGGTTGAATCGTGTGCCCTGCGATCGAGCCCAGATCGGCAGCCGAGACAGGATGGCAAAATCCAGCATCGAGGTGCAAGCGGTGGTTCAACCCGCTTCGGGGTTGGGGAAAGGATTTATCGGCGCTTGGGCCCCGGGTTTCGCCCGGGGTTATTGTTAGGGAAGCCCTTCAGGCTTCGGCGTCGAATGGACGCTTGTTTGTAGGAAAATACTAAGGGACGTCATTTCATCGGATTGCTCGAACGGAAGATCGCTTTCTATAAACACCCTTTTTGACTGTTGATGATTTCCGCTGTAAGGACAGGCCTGAAGGGCCTGAACAATACTAACCGTGGGTGCAGCCCACGGATCACGAATCACCCTACGCCGCCAACCCCGGACGGGGTTGAATCGTATGCCCTGCGATCGAGCCCAGATCGGCAACGGAGACACAATGGCAAAATCCAGCATCGAGGTGCAAGCGGTGGTTCAACCCGCTTCGGGGTTGGGGAAAGGATTTATCGGCGTCTGGGCCCCGGGTTTCGCCCGGGGTTATTGTTAGGGAAGCCCTTCAGGCTTCGGCGTCGAATGGACGCTTGTTTGTAGGAAAATACTAAGGGACGTCATTTCATCGGATTGCTCGAACGGAAGATCGCTTTCTATAAACACCCTTTCTGACTGTTGATGATTTCCGCTGTAAGGACAGGCCTGAAGGGCCTGAACAATACTAACCGTGGGTGCAGCCCACGGATCGCGAATCACCCTACGCCGCCAACCCCAGACGGGGTTGAATCGTGTGCCCTGCGATCGAGCCCAGATCGGCAGCCGAGACAGGATGGCAAAATCCAGCATCGAGGTGCAAGCGGTGGTTCAACCCGCTTCGGGGTTGGGGAAAGGATTTATCGGCGCTTGGGCCCCGGGTTTCGCCCGGGGTTATTGTTAGGGAAGCCCTTCAGGTTTCGGCGTCGAATGGACGCTTGTTTGTAGGAAAATACTAAGGGACATCATTTCATCGGATTACTCGAACGGAAGATCGCTTTCTATAAACACCCTTTCTGACTGTTGATGATTTCCGCTGTAAGGACAGGCCTGAAGGGCCTGAACAATACTAACCGTGGGTGCAGCCCACGGATCGCGAATCACCCTACGCCGCCAACCCCGGACGGGGTTGAATCGTATGCCCTGCGATCGAGCCCAGATCGGCAACGGAGACAGGATGGAAAAATCCAGTATCGAGGTGCAAGCGGTGGTTCAACCCGCTTCGGGGTTGGGGAATCGGCTCGGCTACTTGTCGAATTGACCCATCCCGTTAATTTTTTAGGCCATTTTCCGGGAATTCAGCGGTGGAGTGTTATTTTTAGCTTTCCAAAAACCTACCCATGAAACAATCCACGAATAAAAACAGCCTGCTGGACCGGTTTCTCAACAGCATTGAGCGCGCTGGCAACAAATTACCGGATCCTGCCGTGCTTTTTTTGATCCTTATGCTGCTCACCTGGCTTTTTTCGGCATTACTGTCACCCATCGATTTCAACGAATTGGACCCACGGACAGGCGAAAAACTGTACATCCAAAACCTGCTAACCGGTGAACGTATCGCTGCGTTTCTTTCGCGAATGATTCCCACCTTCATTAATTTCCCTCCCCTAGGCGTGGTACTACTGGCGATGCTCGGCGTGGGCGTGGCAGAGTATTCCGGCTTTATCAATGCCGGTCTGAAATACCTGTTGGGATTTACGCCAAAAAGCCTGCTCACTCCCATTTTGGTATTGGTAGCCATTGTCAGCCATACGGCTGCGGATGCCGGTTACGTGCTGGTCATTCCCCTGGGAGGCGTGATTTTCTATGCCGCCGGCCGGCACCCGCTGGCGGGGATCGCTGCTACCTTTGCGGGGGTCTCCGGTGGATTCAGTGCCAATTTTATTCCCTCGGCCATCGACCCGCTTTTGCAATCCTTCACGCAGTCTGCGGCCCAAATCCTGGATCCCGGCATTCAGTTAAACCCCTTGAACAATATTTTCTTTACCGGTCTTTCCAGCTTGGTGGTGATCGGGGTGGCCTGGTACCTGACCGACAGGGTTATTGAGCCGCGGCTGTTGCGCACCAATCCCGTAGACGAAAACCTGACGGACGTGCCCCGAATGGACGAATTGGGTCCCAAAGAGAAAAAAGGATTTAAACTAGCCAGCCTGGTCTTGGTGCTGGGCCTGCTGGGTTTGGTTGCCTGGGCTTACCCGCTGGATTCCAGCCTTCGGGCCCCCGATGGAGAAATTACCTCTTTTGCTGCTCCTTTGATGCAATCCATTGTTCCGCTAATTTTCCTCGTCTTTTGGATCCCGGGCATCCTCTACGGATTCGTTGCCGGCACCTATACATCCTCCGGCGATGTGATCGCCTCCATGAGCAAAGCCATGGGAAGCATGGCGCAGTACATCGTCATGGCCTTTTTCTGCGCGCTCTTTATCGATGCCTTCTCCCAGTCGAATATTGGATCCATGACGGCACTAAAAGGAGCGGCCTTTCTGCAAAGCCTGCAATTGCCCTCGCAGGTAACGGTGGTCGGGATCGTCTTTCTAAGCGCTTTTGTCAACCTGTTGGTTGGATCGGCATCGGCCAAATGGGCCCTGATCAGCCCCATCTTTGTTCCCATGCTTATGCAGCTGGGAATTTCCCCCGACCTGACGCAGGCCGCCTACCGCGTGGGCGATTCGGTATCCAACATCATCACTCCCCTCCTTCCCTATTTTCCCCTGGTGGTGATCTTTGGCCAACGGTACGTGAAAAACACCGGTATCGGAACCCTGGTTTCGCTCATGCTGCCCTATACCATGTATTTACTGGTGATCTGGACCGCCTTTCTGCTGATTTACTGGACGCTGGAAATCCCACTGGGACTTCAATCTTCCTACGAATACACGGGCTTTTAAGCAACTCCTTACCTTATGAAAAAATCGCTTCCATCACAAATCCGCTACCTGCTGTTAATCTGTGTCTTGCAGTGGCCTGTTTTCCTTGCCAATGGGCAGGATGCGCTTCTGGAATACCTGGAAACACTTGCCCCAGACACCGAACTTTCCTTCCTGATCCAAGGTGCGGAGGGAGAAATTCTGGCGGAATACGAGCCGGATAAAGGGGTTCCCTCTGCCAGTATCATTAAAATACCCATACTGCTCGCGCTTCTGGAAGCAGTGGAAAACGAGGAACTTTCCCTGGAAGATCGGTACCACTTACGGAATCAGGACAAAGTGGGGGGCGCCGGGGAGTTGCAATTTGAGCCGGATGGAAGCCTGCTTACCTACCGCACACTGGCTACGGAAATGATTCGGATCAGCGACAATACCGCCACCAATATACTGATCGACGAACTTGGGATGGAACGGATACAGGGCTGGCTGAACGAACGTGGCTTTACCGCCACGCAGCTCAACCGAAAAATGATGGATTTTGCTGCCATCGAACAAGGAAAACAAAACTACACCAGCCCTGCGGAGATCAACCGGATTTTGTTGATGCTACTCGATTCGAAGTCCGTTTCTGCTGAAACCGCAGCATCCGCCCGGCAATTACTGACTGCCTGCGCGGACCGGCAAACCTTGCCCGCTCTCCTGCCAAAAAACCTGGAAGTAGCCCACAAAACCGGAACACTGGACTATGTTCGGGGAGATGCAGGAATTATTTTCGGAAAGCGCCCCCTGGTTGTTTCCGTTTTTGTGGAGCATTTTCAGGAAATCGAAGAGGCCGAAAAAATCATTGCCGAAATCGGACGTCTGGCCTATGAAATCTACGGCAGGTAAGGCCAGCCGACAGGTAGAACCGCTTCAGCCTATTCTCCGGATTGAATTTGCGCTTGGCTGTGTATGCCAAAAAAAGCCTTTAGTTAAATTCCCGGACCTGTTGCAAAAAGGGAATGGAGGGCTGGGCTCCTTTTTTTGTCACGGATAGGGCAGCTGCCCGGTTGGCAAAAGTCACCGCCTCCACCCAATCCATCCCAGCACTCAGTCCGGCAGCTACTGCGCCGATAAAGGTATCGCCCGCAGCCGTGCTGTCTACCGGAATTACCTCCGGTGAGGCCAGGCTACCGGTATAGTCGGGAGTGGAAAGAAAGGCACCCGCGGCCCCCAGGGTAATGACCACCACCTGTACGCCTTTTTGATGAAAATGGGCAGCGGCATGTACGGCCGTCGCTTCGTTCGTAACCCGTATCCCGGTGAGAAATTTGGTCTCTTCCTCGTTGGGGACAATGGCGTATAAATTTTTATAGATTGCTTCGGGCAATTCGCAGGCAGGGGCCGGGTTCAGGATCAGCTTTTTGCCCTTTCCCCCGTAGGTATTCGCCAGGTAAACGATTGTTTCCATGGGGGTTTCTAACTGCGTCAAAATAAACGCTGCTTCTTCCAGCAGCCCTGCATGGGCTTCCAGCTGTTGGGGCAAGAGCCCCTGATTTGCCCCACTGGCCACGACAATGGTGTTTTCGCCCGAAGCGTCCACCATAATCTGGGCCACCCCGGAGGGCAATTGCTCGTCCAGCGCCACTGCCTGAATATCCAAGCCCTCGTTTTTGAAGTTTTCCAATGTTTGGTGACCGAAGGCATCGTTTCCCAATCGGGCCACAAAGGCCACCTCTCCGCCCAGTCTCACTGCTGCAATGGCCTGATTGGCGCCTTTCCCACCGGGATGAATGCTGAATTCTTCTCCGTGAACGGTTTCACCTGGTACCGGAAACCGCTTCACGCGAACGACCATATCGGTATTCGAACTCCCCACCACCACAATTTTTTGTTGTTGACCCATACGCTGTTTTTGTGAGCAAACAACCGCTAAAAACCGCCGGTGCATGCCCACCAATAAAGTTGGAAATTTCAAACGGGCCCAAGTGCCTGGGCCCCCGTACCGATTTGAAATTAAAACTAAAACAAAATTTCAAAAATCCCTGAAAAAACCAACAGGAATTCCGGGCAAACAAGGAAAAAGACCGGGACTATCCGGACTTTTTCGGTAGCGAATGGTTGTTTTAACGGGATCCTGCTTCCGTTTTTTGTATCCCCTCGTGCAGAACACGGGCAGCGGGAAACAACAGGTTGTTTTCCAAATGAATGTGCACGTGCAGGTCTTTCTCAAACTCCTCCAACATGGCAAACGCTACCTTATAGGTCTGACAGGCATCGGCCGGCGGATTGTATCCCTGACTAAGTTCCGAAAGTCGGGAAAAACGGGCTCCTTCGGCCGCATGATCGTCTTCCATCATGCCAATGGGGTTTTCGATGTGTCCAAAATGAGGATCAGGAGGTGCAATCCCTTCGCTTCGGGCTTTTTCCATGGCCTCTATGTAGGGAAAAAGGATCAGTTCTTCTTTCTTCATGTGCACGGTCAGGGCATCCGCTGCTCCGGAAAATAACCGGTTGATTTCTGCCAACTCCGGATGACGCTCCCCATGTACTTTCTCAAGTTTATCCAGGTAGCATTTCAGGGAGGGCAGGCTTTCTTCCACTTGCCGGTGATGGGTGTTCACAATGTGTGCGATCAACTCAACGGAACTCATTTGGGCGTAGCGTAGGTCCTTCGAACTGTTTTCCAATCCCCCAAGTTTCATAACGAGATCCGCTGCATTTATCCCTTTTTTCCGACAAGCCTCGGTAACGCTGATGCCACCTCCGCAACAAAAGTCAATGCCGTATTCCGTGAAAATTTTCGCCGTTCTGAAATCCCTGGCGACAATGTCTCCGACTTTTTCCACTGCTAGCTGTTCCATAATTAAAAGGTATTAGGATTTGATTATCTTTTATATAAAACAAAGCTACGGAAAAATTAATTAAGGACAAATTTATCTTTTATTATTTTCGCCGACTATTCTCCTCACTGGAAGGTTTTCGGATATTCAGCCACAGGGATAGAAAAAAGGCCGCCAATGCAAGGCCAAGGGTGGCACCGTCCACCAACTTGGCCGCAGGCTGCCAGCCCAGGATACGTTCCAGCAAGTAACTAATATAGGAATTGGGTAAGCCCTCCACGCCTCGGAGGCGGAGGATTTCCCAATGCCAGTCCGTGCAGGGGCAGTACCCCCATCCGTACCAGATTCCCAGGAAAACCCAGGAAGCCAGGGTCAGGGAAATGCAAACCAGGTGTGCTTTTCGGGTAGAGGGGCTCAGCCAGCCCCCCAGATTGAAAAGGATCAACCCGGTATGCAGGACCAGAAAGGCATAATCGGCCGCTGCCAGCCAGTCAATAAAAAGAAGCTGATGCATAATTGGTAGTGGTTTACCCGCAGCGAACGGACGCATTTCTTTTTCGCCATCGGAAATTCATCCGGTTAATTTACGGATTCATCCCGAACGTATTCGAATCCGTCCAGCCCGATTTTCCATTTTCCGGCTGGATGCATTGTTTTGCTCTCCTACTAACGAACCTATTTGAGAAACGACATGCGACAAAAAACGTTACTTCTGCTAATCCTGCTAGGTCTATCCCACTGGGCGACCGCACAAGACAACCCATCCTACACGCAAACCGTCCGGGGAACCGTTCTGGACCTGGTCAGCCAATCTCCGTTGCCGGGAGCTTCGGTACGCATCATGGGTACCGACCCCCTGATTGGAACAGCCACCGACCTGGAGGGTAGGTTTACCTTAACCGCCGTTCCTGCCGGAAGGGCCAGCATACAGGTAAGTTACCTGGGATACGAACCCAGCACGCTTCGCGAAATCCCCATTACCAGCGGAAAAGAAGTAGTCCTCACCATTCAATTGGAGGAAAGTCTGGAACAGATGGAAACCGTGGTGGTGCAGGCCGGAGGAGACTCCCGGCAAGCCCAGAATGAAATGGCCACCGTTTCGGCCAGGGGTTTTGACATGGAGGCCACCCAGCGATTTGCCGGCAGCCGAAACGATCCCGCCCGCATGGCCCAAAACTTCGCCGGGGTAAGCGGCGCGAATGATTCCCGAAACGACATAGTCATTCGGGGCAATTCCCCCACCGGCGTTTTGTGGAGATTGGAAGGGGTAGACATTCCCAACCCCAACCATTTTGGCGCCATGGGTACCACCGGTGGTCCGGTAAGCATCCTCAACAGCAACCTTCTGGATAAAAGTGATTTTATCACGGGTGCTTTTCCTGCCGCCTATGGAAATGCCACGGCCGGGGTTTTTGATCTCAACCTTCGTAAAGGCAATGCCTATCGCAGGGAGCACCTGGTGCAAATGGGATTCAATGGATTGGAACTTGGGACCGAGGGGCCGTTGGGTGGCGCTAACGGTGCATCCTACCTACTGAATTACCGGTATTCAACCTTTGCATTGATGCAGGAGATCGGTTTTTCGGCCGGCACAGGAGCGGCAGTACCCTATTACCAGGACTTTTCCCTAAAACTAGACCTGCCTACCCGTTCCTGGGGACGGTTTTCGGTTTTTGCGATTGGCGGAAAGAGTAACATCGACCTGCTTGGATCGGAAACGGACAGCAGCGCCACGGACCTATACTCAGAGCTAACCCAAAACATTTACAACCGGGCAAAAATGGGCGTCGTCGGATTGACCCACCGGCAGTATTACGATACGCAGACCTACGGCGTAGTGACGTTGTCGGCGGATCACAGTTTTTCGGGAAACCGTGTGGATTCCCTAAGTTTGGAAAACAGGGAACCAAGTCCCCTTTTTCGCAACCATTTTGGATTAAACAAGTTCCGGGCACAATACGAGCTTTACCGCAAGGTAGACAGCCGGAACAATTTTCGCGCCGGCATGAATTATGATCACCTGCAATTCAACCTGCGGGATAGTCTGTATCAGGCAGCGGAAGACCGCTTCCGCGACTTACGCAATGCATCCGGTTCGTCGGGCTTGTTCCAATCCCACCTGCAATGGCAACACCGGCTGGACCAACGCCTCAGCGCCAACATCGGCCTCCACTACCAGTATTTTGTGTTGAACGATGCCCGGCAGCTTGAGCCACGGTTCGGTCTGTCTTTTGAACAAAATGACCGCAATACCTTCAGTTTTGGCTACGGCCTGCACAGCCAATTGCAGCCCATTCCCACCTATTTCCTCGAGTCCGAGGGCCCGAACGAGCAAAGCCTGCAAACGAATAAAGGGCTGGATTTCAGCAAATCTCACCACCTGGTGGCCGGATTCCGGCATCAATTCAGCCCGGATGTGCACCTGAAGTCCGAAATCTACTACCAACACGTATACGATGTACCGGTAGAAACCGCTCCGAGTAGCTTCTCCCTGCTCAATGCCGGCGCCGATTTTGGTTTGCCGAATGTGGACAGCCTGACCAATCGGGGCCGGGGTCGCAATTACGGCTTGGAACTCACCTTAGAAAAGCAATTTAGTGCGGGATCGTATTTTCTGGCCACGGCCTCCTTATTTGATTCCCGGTATAGGGGGAGCGATGCTGTCTGGAGAAATACGGCCTTTAACAGTCGGTACGTAGTGAACGGTCTGTTTGGAAAAGAATGGGAAATCGGGGGGCCAAACCGCACCTTTGCCCTGGATATAAAACTGACCTATGCGGGTGGTCAGTATCGTACGCCCATCGATTTGGAACGCAGCATCCTGGAAAACCAGGCGGTATTCCAGGAAGACCGGGCCTTTTCGGTCAAAAACCCGGACTATTTCCGTACCGATCTCAAGGCCGTATACCGGGTAAACAAGAAAAACCTGACCCACGAATGGTCGCTGGACATACAAAATCTCACCAACCACCAAAACCTGTTTCGGCAGACCTACAATCCAATATCCCAGTCCATTGTCAACAGTTACCAGCTCGGCATCTTTCCGATTCCGCAGTACCGGTTGACTTTTTAGGCATAATCTAAGTGCTTTGCGTATCTTGTCGTCGGCAACAACCAACAAATGAAGATAAAGGCCCCTTATGACCGGTACCTGTTGATGCTCGGATTGTCCCTCCTGCTGACGGTGGTGCAGCCCATCGCCCCCTTTTGGCCGGAGTTGCTGGTCAACGGTGTCTTTACCTTTGCGTTTTGGGAAGGCAATTTTCGACTGGTCGGCTGGGTTCGCGAACGGTACCCGCGAATCCAGCAGACCCGGCAGCGCATCCTCACCCAGGCGGTGCTTTCCGTTGGGTACACCGTCCTTGCCGGCAGCCTGGTGATCTTCTTGCTGCACGGGATTGGTTGGATCCCCTACGAAGCGGACTTCCACCTCCAAATACTAGGAATGGGGCTGTTTATTACCGCCATCATTGCCATCGTCTACGAAACCGTGTTTTACTTCGAGCTATGGAAATCCTCCCTGCTGGAAAGTGAGCGGCTGAAAAAAACGGAAGCCCGCCTGCAATTTGAAAGCCTCAAAAACCAGGTGAATCCCCATTTCCTATTTAACAGCCTAAACACCCTGGCCTCCCTGATTCCGGTGGATCCGGAAAAAGCGGAACAATTTGTGCAGGAATTTGCTGATATCTACCGCTACGTATTGGAAGTGAACGGCAAAAACTTTGTCAGGCTTCGGGAGGAGATGGACTTTGTGGAATCCTATATCTACCTGCAAAAAATCCGGTTTGGCGACCACCTGATCTTCGAGAACCGCCTGGATGCGCAGGTGGACCGGTACCATATTCCACCGCTAATTGTGCAAAACCTGGTAGAAAATGCCATCAAGCACAACCAGATTTTACAGGGAAAGCCACTGACCATCCGGCTGGAACTGATTGAGGACCGGTTGCTGGTCAGGAACAACCTGCAGCTACGCAGCCATCCCGCTCCGTCTACGCAGACCGGCCTGAAAAACATCGCCCAACGGCTGCAATTGGTAGCGAACAAAGAAGCTAATTTTTACGAACAAGCGGGGTATTTTTGTGCCGAAATTCCCCTGATCCCTGAAACCGATTAAGCAAGCATGTACACCACCTTACTTGTAGAAGACGAAAAGCTGGCGGCAGACCGCCTGGAGCGAATGCTGCAACAGATCGCTCCGGAAATACGGGTGCAGGCCAAGGTTGACTCGGTAGGTGCCGCGGTAGCCTTTCTTAAAAACAACCAACCCGACCTGATTTTTCTGGACATTCACCTGGCGGATGGCTCCGGTTTTGAGATTTTTGAGCAGGTGGAAGTAAGTTGCCCGGTCATCTTTACCACCGCCTACGATGAATACGCCCTGCGGGCATTTCAGGTCAATGGTATCGCCTATCTGCTCAAGCCCATCGGGCAGGACGCCCTGTCAGCCAGCTTGCAAAAATTAAAATCCATACAGGCTTCCGGGACGCAGGTAGCCTCCCTGGATGCACTGCTGGCCCAACTCCGAAAGGGAGAAACGCCCTACCGGAAACGTTTTTTGCTGGCCTATGGAAACACGATCAAGTCCATTGGAATCGCAGAGGTGGCCTATTTTTTTGCCGAAAACAAGGCCGTATACCTGGTCGACCAATCGGGCAGCAAATACGTGCTGGACGAGACGCTGGATCAGCTAGCGGAGGGGCTTGACCCGGAGGTGTTTTTCCGGGTAAACCGAAGTTTTGTGGTACAGGTAGCCGCCATTCGTCAGATGCATGCCTACTCCCGCAGCCGGATCAAACTGGACCTACAGCCCCCCTGCGCCAAGGAATGCATCAGCAGCTCGGAAAAAACGGCGGAGTTTAAGGAGTGGTTGGGGAGGTGAGTGCGCGGTTCCCTGGATAATACTCTCGACGCCTATCGCATTTCTTTTACCACGCGATGTTTATTGGCTTTTACCTCGCAATTTATACTGAATAAATAGCAAGAATATCCGATCGGTTTCGATGATTTTCTAGAATTACATTTTTAATTTTTTGCAAATAATCGAATTTCCCGAAAAATTCAAAACAGTACGTATGAATACGCTCCTTAGTACAAACTGAAACTGCCTTTTCGAAACAGTTGCAAATATTATCTAAATCCACATCTTCTCCCTTTTGAAATTTTTCAATCAATACCATTCCCATCTCAAAAAATGCTTCTCCGAACATAGGTTTGTATTTTTCCGCCAAGCCATCTAATTTAGAATTTTTTGTAATCTTGTCCAATGTTCTTTCATACGCATCCCGGGGTAGTTTTTCCCGAAGAAGGCTAAAAAGCTTTGTTCTGACAATTTCAAAATACATCATATTTTTTTCCACATGATCTACAGAAAGTCCGATGTAAATATCATCTAATTTGATCATATTCCCTTCAATTTTGATGTAATTCCCATTATTTGTTGGTTGATTTTCATTTGTTTCGATCAGGTGTTTTAATTGAATAGCTGCGTCCTCTACCCCGATTTGAGTTAATAGTCTTAAATATTCGGTTTTAGCTATGTTTGGTTTCTCCAGCAAGTCATGTAGTACTCCCAAGCGAAAAGGAACTTCTATCGTATCCAACTTTAGTCGCTTTGCTTTTGTCAGGTAATCACAGCTAAGCTGTAATCTCCTTTTAAAAAAATAAAGGTGAGAAAGGCACCAGTATAGGGTATGCTGTATTTTTTTTTGTAGTACTTTATCTTCGTCGTTTATTATTTCGTGAATCCTGATTTTTTTTTCCCAGCTTCCATGATGTTGCGCCCAAACCTCATTAAAGGCATGGCAATTCAACGAGACGAAATCTCCTGCGGTTCCATTAACAAAGATTACCAAATCTGCTTTGTCTTCGATTGCAATTTCCTTCGCTTCGGAAAAAGTATTTGCGCTGGGAATTCGCTGTCCTCCTGCGCCATTGATGTTACCCGAAATTGGTAAGTTTTCATTTTCAATCAAGTTGAGAAGTAACAATTTAAGATTATCCTTTATTTGAGCGTCTTTAGTCGTTGTATTGTTCACAAGTGCTATAACCAACCCATCGGGACAGGAAAACTCCACATGAACAAACTCTCCAAAGTCCCTTAAGCCAACAAACTGACTCAAAAGATCAAGTATGTCCAGCTTTACAAAGCCATCATAACGAAACTTACCGTCGTATTTAAATTTAGCGTAACAATACCAAAACGAACGCAGTATTTTGCTATCTTTCGCAAAAGGCCATTGATCATCCGGCCACCCCAATTTTCTTAAATTTGTCTGATGATTTTGTTTGACCTCCCCCGGATCATTGTTTAAAAAAGGAATGTATTCGGATAGCTCATTTTCTCTGCGTCCCCTTATCCGAAGAAGTTCCGCGACTTTATCCTTCACACGCTCGCCCAACTTGTAAAAAGGCTCGTATTTTCCTCTTTCATCTTGGACCAATTCCTTTAAGTATGGGTGATTTTTAGCATAATTAAGGTATTGTAGCGCTGCCATAGATCAGGAGTGTGGATTCGATTTGATAACAAGACTACACGTGATGCAGAATAATTCAGTAATTATTTTTAAAATACTGAATTATTTTTTTAAAACCGATTCTGTTGTTGAAAAATTTTTCCACTGGAAAAAAAATTACTGGCCCCGGCGCTATGTATGAGTATTTTGAAGCACACATAGTGTAATGAAACAAATTTTTACTATATATTATTTTTTATTTTTTTACTTTTTATATTTTTTATACTGAATTTTATTACATGAACCAAATTTAGTTCTTATCCGGTTATTTCTATGTCGGCCGAAAAAACTGATCAGAATTTACTAACCAATGTAAATACGTATCGGCGCAGATGCTAAGGGAATTGACAAGAAATAGGAAACGGACCCTTCCTAATTCTTGTCAACCCACTCGGGTCCATTTGAATCAAACTTCAATTAAAAACCTAAAAAGTTATGAAGGCTAAAATCAAATGGAAGGTGTTGATAATTGCACTTATGTTACTAGTTGCTTCGTGCGACTTCATTGGTATTGACGAAAAAGAGGGTTTTCCAAGAGAAAATCCTGATACCGAACTAATAACGGGAGGTGGGGGCAAGTCGAATGACGACCCAGCGAATGGTGGTGGAAGCTAAACACCAATTAGTCCCTACACCGTACTACCGGATTAAACAACAACCGTTTTAATTTCGATGCTAAAAAGCCTGCAACATTTCTTGCAGGTTTTTTTTTATGCCAGCCTTTCAATGAACACCTAATAAACCGCCGCATCAAAATCAACCAGTAGTTAAAGATACGCAGGCAAAAATAAATGACCGGTATAAAATTCGCAAAGCTGAGGAATAAATTCGTGAAAGTACAGAATTGACTCGTGAGCTCCTTTTCCTCTACCCAGCTTATCAACTAACTATTGCTAAAATGATTTTAGAAAACTGAATTTATACCGTATTTCCTTTTATTTTTTACGCAAAAAAGCCATCTTTAAATAGTTATTTTGAATAAGGCACTTATCAAATAAAGGCTTTGTACGGATACGGTGGCTTCGCCACCATCCTTTGTATTAGATTTTCAAAAATCCCTTCTTTCATTTT
>NZ_WIOK01000043.1 GCF_009467825.1 Cyclobacterium xiamenense
TTTAATCTTTTTTCAACGACCTCCGGATGCATTCGCTAACTCATTCCGTTTCCCCCCGTTTGGGATCACAAAGATGAACGCTTTTTTTTGGTAGGCAATAGAGTTAACACGAAAAGATTTGGAAAAAGTTCAATGTAGCTGGAAATCAGCCGGTAAATTTTATAGAAAAATCTACCTGGCACAAACAGCTAATACTTGAAGCCCGGAATAGCCCGGTCGTGCTTTTTCCCCAACTTGTAATTCCGAAAAGTATACCTCACCGATACCTCATGCGCACCCCCGGAATTCCTCCACCCAAGCCTGGAAATGGTGAAATCATAACTGTACCCTACCTGTAGGTCATTCGGCAAAGAAAACCCCATCAGGGCAATCAACGCTTCGTTATTTGGCAACGCATGTTTGGTAGGCAACCCCCTGTACCAAAATCCGAGAATCACCGGTGCGTAAAACAATTCCGCCCCAAGATCCAATTGATCGAACACGCCCTGTCGCCTGTAATTAAACGCCAGGGAAAGGGTTCGTTCCTGCAGGGTGTTGTTTATGACATCGCCTATTGCGTTACTGAACACGTCTAACGTAACTCCCCCATGGACGGAATACCGAATCGGAAGCCTGTTTTCCTCCATTTGCAAAAACGATGTGTAGGGCCGCGTCAAATGGTGGGCCGCAACTCCCAGCCAAAACTTGTCGTCGTAATAGTACAGTCCCGCATTGATATCCTCATGACTTCGCTGACTGACATCCGTTACCCAGTTAACCCCCTCTCCTACCACAATCCCCCGGTCTATATCCAACTGCGTGCCTAGGACAATACTCTCTACGTTCACATTTCTGTTTACAAAGCTGGCCTGAAAACCCGCATGCAAGAACCGCTCTTCACCCAGCCGTACCCGATACGAATAGCTCAGGCCAACATCGATGTTTTGCAATTGAGCGAAAGTATCCCGGGTGCCGTTTGCAATAACGCCGATCCCACTGTTGCGGTGATCAATAAAGTGATCAAAGTAAGCCGAAAACGTATTAAAACTATGGTCCAACCCTGGCCATTGATTCCGGTAATTCATGCCCACCCGCGTCCATTCGGTGCTTCCTGTAAATGCCGGATTCAGGTAAATAGGAGCCGCATAAAATTGCGAAAATTGCATGTCCTGTGCAAACAGCTGCTGGAAGCCCAGCATGATAAACAAAATTACCGATCCTCTAAATGCTTTCCTCATCTGATTAACAGGAATTTACCAGATCGGGATACCTTTTCCCCTCTGGTGGTTTCAAAATCCGCCCGGTAAGCGTAGGTTCCGGGAGGCAATGGCTCACCATTCAGTGTGCCATCCCATCCATCTCCATTCATGTCTGTGGTTTGAAACAAAAATTCTCCCCAGGGGCTAAATACCTTTAGATCCATGGATGCTATACCTTTCATTTTAGGTATAAAAAACCGATCCTCGGATCGGGTCGGTGTGAAACCGGTAGGAAACATCACCCGGTAAGTTCTCCGGATAGTTATCGTCATTTGATACGTGCTCTCACAATCGGGACCTGTCCCGACGGTCAGCGTCACCAAAAAATCCCCCTTCTCCCCAAAAACATGTGCAGGGGAACGCTGATTGCTTACCGTTCCATCCCCGAAATCCCACTCCCAGCTTCTCGGGAGACCCGCCGATTGATCTAAAAACCGAATTCGGTCATCCGCAAGGATTCCATCCGGCGCTTCTTCTTTGAGACCTGTAGCGTTTAATACATAATCAAAGGCAGCTTCTAGCGGCTCGTCAGGCACCACCACCCGGAAGGTAACCGGGTTCGACCAGCAATCGAGTTCCTTGGGTTTTACCCGTAAAAGAAAGACGCCTTCGGTAGCGATACCTGTAATGGAATCGTTTTCAAAAATCTCACCCTGTTCGGATTCCATTTGGTAATCGTAGGCTTCCCCATCGTAATCCACAATGTATTGGCGCATATCGGGGAATACCTCTGGGTTGCAAATAATTACCGTCGGTTCGATTTCCAAATCCGGAAATTCCGGAAAAAAAACCTCCGTGGTGTCGGTTAGCAACCGGCATCCTTGAAAAGAGGTCACCCTTCCGGAATAGCGCCCTGGGTTCGTGACAACGAGTTCGGGACTCGTTTCCCCCGGGAGCGGTGCACCATCCAAAAACCACTCGAAAGCAATCAATGGCTCTACCGAATAAACGCTCAGAATGATCTCTTCGTCCGGACAAGCTTCCAGCCGTTGCAGGGGCAAATCGTTCACCATGAGGGTGATGGGCTCGGGGGCCGTATATACCTCCAAATTGACCAAACTCCCCTCCGATGTTTTGCCGTAATTGTCCGTGACTGTGTAATAGGCCTCAACCTCGCTACCCGTAAAGCCCTCGCTGGGAGTGAACGAAAACTCACCAGCCAGCCCCAGGTACCTGAACGTACCCGCCTGCAGTTCGAGTACGCCTCCTGTATCCCCGCAAGATCCTACCAGGCACGGATCGGAGATCTGGTTCGGAATGTCTTCCTGCGATGCAAAAAACCGAACACAGGCAATGCGGGAATCTTCATTGGGTAAGTTGATATTTTCTTCCGGTAACTCCAGGAAATTCTCCTGGCCCAAACAAACGATTAAATCCTCCACAGGTTCCGTGGTTGGAAAAGTGAGTTGGTCTTCATCCGCTACCTCCACCAACAAATTCCGTATTTCGTGGATGTTTGTCTGCCCTCCCGTGGACGCGGCAAATCCAATTTTCAGGGTCTCGGGAGCGGGAAAGGCATACCGCACATTTTCCAGCAGGCTGATCTGTCTCGGGTTACCCCGAACTGTCGTGAATATCATTTCCACGTCCAGCATAAACCCAAGTCCAGACTCATGCGGTGCCAATTTTACCAAAACCTTTCGGTACCCTGGGGCATCCGAATCCGTAACACGCCGGGTGCCAATACCTCCCGAACTGATGGGGAAGCGCTGATCGGCAGGCAAACCATTTTGTCCACCTTCATTGGTCTTAACACCTGCAATAAACGGATACCCGGTACTGCCCTGTCCCGGCCCACGCACCACGATGCTGTTGGGGTGCAGGAGGTTCTCCTGCCCCGGAAACCCTCCCGATTTTCCGCTTGAGGTATTTCCAAAATTCCCGAAACTATCAAAACCGATCCCCATATAGGCACGGGACAGACCCGTTGTCCCCTGCCGGGGAGCATACCCAAGGGAACCTCCAAACCCACCGGGAGAGAATCCATTCGTTGACCCATCGAATAAAAAAACCGACAGACCATCCGCTCCGTCTCCGCCGTAACTAAAATATTCAAAAGACGCTTTTACGCCAAACCTGGAGGAAAAAGGAACGTCGATGTACACGTACCCATTTTGGTCCATGACCGCTTCGGTAAGGCGCAATACCCCGTCAAAAAGTTTTGCGGTACCCCCCAGTACGGTTTGCTGTCGCTCTATTTCTCCCTGAAAGGACTCGCAATACGGAAAACCCTGCTGCCCAAAAACAGGAACGCAGCGAAGGGCAATACTGAGCAGGAGTACAAATGCATTTATCTTGAACATGCTTAAATCCGGATAGGATAGGATCACAGAAAGGATCTTTGGCTCGTTATACCTACCCCTTCTATGCTGATAAGCCATCCGGACAGCAAAAGGTTTTACGCTTCCTTCCGTTAACCCATCCAAAACCAGGGTAAATCAAGATCCGGTATTAAGATAGGCAAATAAAAAACAAATCAAAAAAGGCTTCTTTTATTCGGTAAAAAGAAGCCTTTTTTGATTGAATTCGCGCGAATTATTTGAGAATCGTTTTTTTCCGGTCCGGCCCCACCGACACCATGGTAATGGGTACTTCCAGTTCGCCTTCCAGATAGTCCACATAATTTCTTAATGCTTCGGGAAAATCAGCGTAGGTAGTCACCTCCTGCAAGGAGCAATTCCATCCCTTCAGCCGATGGTATACCGGCTTCGCATCCTGATCCGATCCGGTAAGTATGAGTCGATCGGTATGGGTCCCATCAGGGAGTTCGTAGCCGGTACAGACCTTTATTTCCTCAAAACCATTCAGTACATCCGCTTTCATCATGAAGAGCTGGGTGACCCCATTGATCATGATGGAATACTTCAATGCAGGTAGGTCAAGCCAGCCACAGCGCCGGGCCCTGCCTGTTGTGGAGCCAAATTCATTGCCTTCCCTTCTCATTTTCTCCCCGTCTGCATCAAACAACTCCGTCGGGAAGGGTCCGCTACCCACACGGGTACAATAGGCTTTAAAAATTCCAAACACCTCTCCAATGGACGTAGGGGGAACGCCCAATCCCGTACAGGCACCAGCCGTCATGGTACTGCTACTGGTAACGAAGGGATAACTCCCAAAATCTATGTCCAGGAGGGCTCCTTGTGCTCCTTCTGCCAGTACTCTTTTTCCGGATTTCAGCGCAGCATTTACCTCAAACTCGGTTTCCACCAGTTGCAGCGACTTGAAAAACTCCACGGCTTCAAAGAAATCGGCCTCGAGGGCAGGAAGATTTTTCAGGCTAAATTGGTAATAGTCCAGAATGGACTGGTGCCGTTGCACCAATTCGGTGTATTTTTCCTTAAAATCGGGAGAAAGCATGTCGCCTACCCGCAGTGCCATCCTGCCGATTTTGTCCTGATAGGTAGGCCCAATCCCTTTGAGGGTTGACCCGATTTTTTTGTCTCCTTTGGATTTTTCGTACGCAGCATCAAGCAGTTTGTGGGTAGGCAAAATGATCGTAGCCTTCTTTGAAATGGCAAGATTCTTCTTAAAGTCAATGTTGAATTTCTTCAGGGCTTCAATTTCTTTTCTCAAGACCACCGGGTCCAATACCACGCCGTTTCCGATAATATTGTGGATATTTTGCCTGAAAATTCCGCTGGGTATTTGATGCAACACATGTTTGATACCATCAAACTCCAACGTGTGTCCCGCATTCGGACCTCCCTGAAACCGGGCCACGATTTCATAATCCGGTGCCAGGTAATCCACTACTTTTCCCTTGCCTTCGTCACCCCATTGGAGACCTAAAAGAACGTCCATTTTCATTATCGTTATAAAATAAGTATCTAAGTCTTGTATCAAAATTTGCCGTGAAGATTGCCAGTATTGTAAAATTTTACAACTTCCGGGTGCATTTTATTCGGAATAAAAAAACGCTCAGACCTAACTGGATTGACTCAATGCTTCTTCCAAAGAGTCGTAAACGGTAAAAATATTATTGAGCTTGGTGATGATTAACAGCTTTTTGACATGTTCGGAAGGAGAGGTAAGGTACACCTCTCCGTCTGCATTTCGCACCTTTGTAAGAATCGTTATCAATACGCCAATGCCACTGGAGCTAATGTACCGAACCGCGCTGAGGTCCACGATACAGCTCCTGATCCCCTCTTCTAACCCGTCCGAAACGATGCCAACCAACTGCGGACCCGACTCGTCACCTATCAAATCTCCTTTAATTTTTACTACCAATGTTTTGCCCTGCACCCGGGACTCAAATTCTGCTTTCATGGATTAGCGTTTAGTAGTGGTTTTTTCGGGTTGTTTTCCTTTTTTGAATTCGCAATTTTCATCCGTACAATTTCCATATAATAATAGGGAGTGATGGATGATGTTAAAATGAAGGACTTCTCCTACGGTATTTTGAATGTTTTGAATGCGGGGATCACAAAATTCCTTCACTTGGTGGCACTCCGTACAGATGAGGTGATCGTGCTGCTTGTACCCATACGATTTTTCGTATTGTGCCAGGTTTTTACCAAACTGGTGTTTGGTTACCAGATCGCATTCTACCAATAAGTCCAGGGTGTTATAGACGGTGGCACGACTGACCCGGTAATTCTTATTTTTCATACTGATATACAAGCCTTCCACGTCAAAGTGGCCTCCACGGCTATATATTTCCTCCAGAATGGCGTACCGCTCCGGTGTTTTTCTCAGTTTCTTGTTTTCCAGGTAGGCAGTAAAGATTTTTTTTACCTTTTCGTAAGGACTTTCAGTTGAAGCCATACATCGCTTTTTTTTACAAATATACAGTTCTTATTTGAAAAAGGCTGCTTTCCCTGCGCTAATCAAAGCGGGAGACCTTCAGCACACCCTGTACACGGGAAAGGTTGTCGATGAGTTTTTCCAAATGATTTGTACTATGGACGTACAACTTGATGCTGCCTTCGAAAATCCCACTGTCCGAGTCCACCGTGATGGAGCGCATGTTGACCTTCAACTCGTTCGAAATGACTTTGGTAAGGTCGCTAATCAATCCCACGCGATCGGTTCCAACGATCTTTAACCCCGCCAAAAAGGCGATCTGCTGTTGGCTGGTCCATCGGGCTTTAATCACCCGATTTCCGTGATTGGACAATAGCTCCAGGGCATTCGGACAAGCCGTACGGTGAATCTTAATCCCTTCATTCACCGTCACAAATCCAAAGACATCGTCTCCCGGGATCGGGTTACAGCATTTAGCCAAAATATAATCCACCACGTCCATGTCCTCCCCAATCAACAGCTGGTCGTGGTCGGGACCCTTTAGATTTTTAATCTCCTTGGTAAAGGATTTTTCGTCCGTCACGTGAAGCAGCGGACTCTTTCTGGATTTCTTCTTTTGCTTAAAATCCCGAAAACTCTTGATCGCTGTCGGGTCAATGATCCCCCTGCCAACTTTGTAATAAAACTCAGAGGTGGTCTTGGTCTCGAAAAATGCCCGGAGCTGTTCCACTATTTCCGAAGAAAAATCGATTTTCATCTGCTTGAGCTTTCGTTGGACGATTTCTTTTCCGTCCATCATGTAGCCTTTTTTCTCTTCCTTCAGCGCGTCTTTGATCTTTGCCCGTGCCCGGGAGGTCACCACCGACTTCAACCAATCTTCTGTAGGCTTTTGTTTATTAGAGGTAAGAATTTCTACCTGATCGCCATTCTTCAGTTTGTGTCCGATAGATACCAGCTTTTGGTTGACCTTGGCGCCGATGCATTTGGCACCGACTTCCGAGTGGATTTCGAAAGCAAAATCAAGCGCGGTTGCTCCAAAGGGAAGCACCTTCAGATCCCCTTTCGGAGTAAACACAAATACTTCGTCCTGAAATAAATTGCCACGGAAATCATCCATAAATTCGATGGCCGAGCCGTCGTTGTTTTCCAGCAAGGTCCGAACCTGGGTAATCCATTCGTCAAGGCTGCCCGCAGCCTTTTCCGGTGCATTCTCCTTTTCCTTGTATTTCCAATGCGCCGCATAGCCCCGCTCAGCTATGTCATCCATGCGTTGGGTTCGAATCTGCACTTCCACCCACTGCCCGGTCTGACTCATCACCGTGGTGTGCAGGGACTCGTACCCGTTGGCTCTCGGCGTACTTATCCAATCCCGCAGCCGGTCCGGATTGGGCCGGTAAAAATCGGTGACCGTGGAGTAAACCTGCCAGCAGTCAGCTTTTTCGTTTTCGTAGGGCGTGTCGATGATGATCCGAATGGCGAACAAATCAAACACCTCCTCAAAGGGGATGTTTTGGGACTTCATTTTATTGTAGATGGAATAAACCGACTTCGGTCGCCCCTTGATCACAAAGGTAAACCCCTGCTCCTGCAATTCCTTTTCTATCGGAGCGATAAAGGTCTTGATAAATTTGTTTCTGGACAGGCGAGAGTCCTTTACTTTCTTGATGATGAATTCGTAGGCCTCTTTATCCATGAACTTTAGGTGCAGATCCTCCAATTCGGATTTAATGGAATACAAACCCAATCGGTGGGCCAGGGGCGCGTACAAAAACTTCGTTTCAGAGGCGATTTTGAGCTGCTTGTGCCGGGGCATGGATTCCAGGGTCCGCATGTTGTTTAGCCGGTCGGCCAACTTTATCAAAATTACGCGAACATCATCCGATAAGGTGATGAGCATCTTTCGGAAATTTTCCGCCTGCTGGGAGGTGCCGTAATCAAAAACTCCGGCTATCTTGGTCAAGCCATCGATGATTTGCGCCACCTTTACCCCAAATTCCCGCTCGATATCGTCCAACTCAAGATCGGTGTCCTCGACCACATCGTGAAGCAAAGCAGAGATGATGCTGGTCGTTCCAAGACCAATCTCTTCCACACAAATCAACGCGACTTCCAAGGGATGGTAAATATAGGGCTCTCCCGACTTCCTCCGCATCTCCTTGTGCGCCTCGTTTGCTACATTAAATGCTTTTTTTATCAATTTGGCATCGCCAGATTTTAACAAAGGCTTCGCAACCCGCAGTAATTTGCGGTACCGTTTGAGAATTTCCTTCCGTTCCTCTTCTACATCAACTTTGATCATGTGATACAAGTTATAAAATTAATCCGGTCCAGAGAATCAAAACTTAAAGTAATATTTTAATTTTTTTAGATCAACTTATTGAAACTTTAAAATTGATGATTACCTTTGCATCCACATTTAAAACGACGGGTACACCGGTAAACGGCAGGATACCGGAACTATCGGGGCGCAAACGCTTCTGCTTATTACACACGGTAATAAACGTACAAAGAAAAGTCACCTTTACATGCGGATGTGGCGAAATTGGTAGACGCACTAGACTTAGGATCTAGCGCCGCGAGGCATGGGGGTTCGAGTCCCTCCATCCGCACAACCTTGAAAATCCCTCGATCTTGATACGCTGCCTTTTGGTACATCAGGATGGAGGGTTTTTGTTATTGGTAAACATTAAACAAATATCCCTTGGAAATTACATTAGACAAACATGCAGCCAATGAAGCTTCGGTCAAAATAAAATTGGAAGAGGCGGATTATCAACCAAAAGTTGATGCCAAGATAAAAGACTATGCCAAAAAGGCGACCATCAAAGGGTTTCGGCCCGGTAAGGCTCCGTTTGGTATGGTAAAAAACCTCTACGGCACCTCTGTTTTGGTGGAAGAGATCAATGCAATTTTGTCCAAGTCCCTCAACGACTACCTAAAGGAGCAGGAATTTGAAATCCTTGGAGATCCCCTGCCAAAAGAGGACGAAACCGAATCCATCGACTGGAAAAAGCAAAAGGAATTCGAGTTTGCTTATAAAATTGGCTTTGTAGAAACAATCTCGGTTAACCTGGACCAAAAACTCGAAGCCAAAAATTATACGATCACACTTTCGGATAAGGAAGTCAACGAAGCCCTGGATAATATCAAAAAACAGTACGGTAAAATGACCAATCCGGAGGAAAGCGCCGAAAGCGATTTCTTGTACGGCGATCTTAAAGCAGAGGACGGCAGTTTCGAAGAAACGCTTTCCCTCCCGCTAAAGGAGATGGACGGACGTTCTGTTAAAAAATTTATCGGTGTAAAAAAAGGGGATATCATCAGCTTTGACCCATCCAAGGCCATCAAAGGGGACCTGGCGGAGGTCCTGAACATCGGAAAGGAAGAAGCGGAAAAACTACAGGGGGATTTTACCTTTACCGTACAAAACATCAACCGAACCGAAGAGGCAGCCCTGGACCAGGAACTGTTTGACAAGGTGTTTGGCCCCGGTCAGGTCGATTCCGAGGAAGCTTTTCTGGAGAAGATTAAGACCATCCTCACGGAAAACTACCAAAAAGAAGTCAAAGTCTTCAACGAGGAGCAACTGAAAGAAAGCTTGATAAAAGCCCATCCACTGGACCTTCCCGAATCATTTTTGAAGGAATGGTTGGTACGTGCCAATGAAGGCAAATTCAGCGAAGAAGAGGTGGAAAAAGAATTTCCCGCGTACGCCAAACAACTGACCTGGTCCCTGCTATCCAATCAAATCGCCAAGGTAAACGAGATCAAAGCAGAACACGAGGACGTGATCGAAAAAACAAAGGACATGATCCGAGAGCAACTGGCCTCCTCCGGTATGGGTTCTCAATTGGAGGAAAACATGGACATGTTTTTAGAAAATTACCTTCAGGGAAATGAGGGAAAAAATTACATGCAGATGCTCACCGCCGTTCAAAATGAAAAGGTACTTGATTTCGTTCGGGAAAAGGCGAAAATCAAAGAAGAGAAAATCGGCGTCGAAAAGTTTAAAGAACTTCTCGAAAACTAATTACAGAAATTATTTGTTCATAAAAAGTCCTTTTGTAAGGGCTTTTTTTATTTTTGTATCCGTTCAATAAAAAAGGTAACGATGAATAAAGAAGAATTTAGAAAATTTGCCGTCAAAGGCCAGGGAATTAGTGGAAATACCTTTGACCAATATACCCATTCCGTAGAAAATATGACCCGGGCGGTGATCGAAGAGCGGCCCACAAACTTTCGGGAAATCGATGTTTTCTCCCGATTGATAATGGACCGAATCATATTTTTGGGGACTGGAGTAGACGAGCACATCGCCAATATCATTACAGCGCAGCTTCTGTTTTTGGAATCGGTCGATTCCAAGAAAGACATATTGCTCTACATCAACAGTCCGGGTGGATCGGTCTATGCGGGCCTAGGGATCTACGATACCATGCAGTACATCAACCCCGAAGTAGGTACCATCTGTACCGGATTGGCCGCCTCCATGGGCGCCGTATTGTTGGCCGGAGGTGCCGCAGGCAAGCGTGCCGCCCTGCCTCATTCCCGGATCATGATCCACCAGCCATCCGGCGGGATGCAGGGGCAATCCAAAGATATGGAAATCACCGTAAAACAAATCCTCGAGCTGAGAAACGAACTGTACGAAATCCTGGCCCAGCACAGTGGTAAAAGTATCGAACAGATTGAAAAAGACTCGGACCGGGATTACTGGATGCGGGCTTCCGCCGCCAAAGAGTACGGTTTGATAGACGAAGTATTGACGCGAAAAGAAAAAGAATAACTGAATGGCTCAAGTAACGTGTTCCTTTTGCGGCAGAAATAAAAAAGACGTAGACCTGATGGTCTCCGGTATTTCTGCCCATATCTGTAATTATTGTATCGAACAGGCATTCCAGATTTTGGGAGAAGAGGATAAAACCAAAAAACAGTCCAAAAAACCCAAATTCAATTTAAAGAAGCCAAAAGAACTGACCGCTTACCTGGACGAATACGTCATCGGTCAGCAAGAGGCAAAAAAAGTGCTGACCGTTGCCGTGTACAACCATTACAAACGATTGGGACAAAAAGAGGATAAGGAGGACGAAGTAAAAATCGAAAAATCCAACATCATCATGGTGGGCGATACCGGTACCGGAAAAACCTACCTGGCAAAAACGCTGGCAAAAACACTGGAAGTGCCTTTCTGTATTGCCGACGCCACCGTACTTACCGAAGCTGGTTACGTGGGCGAAGACGTGGAAAGCATCCTTACCCGTTTGCTTCAAGCGGCCGATTACAATGTGGAAGCCGCTGAGAGAGGCATTGTTTACATTGACGAACTCGATAAAATTGCCAGAAAATCAGACAACCCTTCCATAACCCGTGATGTCAGCGGAGAAGGCGTGCAGCAAGCCATGTTGAAATTACTGGAAGGCACCGTGGTAAACGTACCCCCCCAAGGTGGGCGAAAGCATCCGGACCAAAAAATGATTTCGGTCAACACCGAAAACATTTTATTTATCTGTGGCGGTGCGTTTGATGGGATCGGAAGGCATATCGCCGGCAGGTTAAATACCCAGCCGCTCGGCTTTAGCAAAAAGACCGGTGCTGAGGCAATCGACCGTAACAACCTGTTGCAGTACGTGACCGCGCAGGACCTAAAAGCGTATGGCTTAATCCCGGAACTGATTGGTCGACTTCCCGTCATTACGCACCTGGACCCGCTGGACAAAGCAACCCTTAAGCGAATTTTAACAGAACCGAAAAATGCGTTAACCAAGCAGTACATCAAGTTGCTGGCCATGGAAAACGTAACCCTCACCTTTGAGGAATCGGGGATCGATTTTATTGTGGAGAAAGCCGTGGAATTCAATTTGGGAGCTCGGGGCCTTCGGTCCATTTGCGAGGCCATCATCACGGATGCCATGTACGAATTGCCTTCCGAAGAAGGAGAGCAAACCCTGGTCATCGACCTGGAGTACGCCAGTTCCCAATTTGAAAAATCAAAATTCAAGAAGCTTCAGGTCGCCTGATACCTTGGTAGTCTACTGACTTTCATAAAGCCTCCCGCCTACTCGGGGGGCTTTTTTGTTGCGGAAAAAAATGGATCAGAAAATCTTGCGATAGGAGTGCCTATCGGTAGGCAACTATTATTTGCTTGATGCCCCTAACCCAGACAGGGAACGATAAATCAATCCGGCTGTCTCCCGGGATGCCGCTTTGGTACCGATCTTCTCCAACATCGCTTTATACCCCTGCAATTGGGCCTGCCGTTTGGGGCCGTCGGGAAGCAACACCTCCAATTCCCTCTTTACGGTTCCTGGCGAATAATCCCTTTGAATGAGCTCCTCTACCAATCCAGCCCCGGCAATCAGATTAACCAGGGAAATAAATGGCACCCGAATCAATCGTTTGGCAATGGCGTAGGAGATGCCGCTGGTCTTGTATACGACCACTTGAGGTACCCGAAACAAAGCCGTTTCCAAGGTCGCCGTTCCGGAGGTCACCACCGCTGCGCGGGCGTGGTATAGGATATCGTAGGTTTGGTCAAAAATCACCTTTATTCCGGCGGCAGTTGCCTTATCGTACACGTCGGCGGGCAGATTCTTTACTCCAGCCACTACCCATTCTACTTCGTCAAATTCGGATTTTAGGGCAATCATGGTTTGCAGCATCTGGTGGATCTCCTGTTTCCTGCTTCCCGGAAGCAGTGCGACCAGTCTTTCGGCGCGGATTTGGTGCCTCTGCAAAAAATCGGGGTCGGGCTGGAATTTCTTCTTTTCGTCCAAAAGTGGGTTCCCTACGTAGGCCACCTCCCAATCAAATTTTTTGAAAAATTCGGGCTCAAATGGCAAAATGCAATACAGGTGATCGACGTACTTTTTTAGCTTCAACGCCCGGTTTTGGTTCCAGGCCCAGACCTTAGGAGCAATGTAATAGTGAACAGGTATCCCCTGCTCGCTGGCAAACGCCGCCATCTTCATATTAAATCCACCAAAATCAACCAGTATCAAGGCATCCGGCCGGTGTTCCAGCAAGTCTGCCTTAATTTTATTCAGGTACTTCACTACCCGCCGGAAATGCAGCACCACCTCCACAAAGCCCATCAGGGCCATTTCCCGGTAATGGGCCGTCAGCAGGCAGCCCGCCGATTCCATATAATCCCCACCCATGCCCCGGAATTCGGCATCCGAATCTACTTGTTTCAACGCATGAATCAAATTGGACGCATGCAGGTCTCCGGAACGTTCGCCGGCGATAATATAGTAGTTCAACGGACTGGGATTTATTGGTTCCAATAGGGCTTATTCCCCATAATATTCGACAAAATTACGCGGCGTTTCGTACAGGGTAAGCCTGTACAAACCTCCTTCTTTGACCAGTTCATCCACCAATGGCTGCAATATTTTCCAAAATTCCATGACCAGGTTTTCGCAACTGGCCATCTTTCCAGCCATAAAAGGCACGTCCATGTTCAGGTTTTTATGATCAACCTTGTCAATTACCTCCCGGCGTATCAGCGTACTCAACTGCTTTAAATCCACCACAAAGCCGGTATCTGCATCGGGCCTACCCTTGATGGTAACGATCAATTCAAAATTATGCCCGTGCCAGTTTTCATTGGCGCAGGGGCCAAAAACAGCCTTATTTTTCTCTTCGGACCATTTTGGATTCCATAATTTATGGGCTGCGTTAAAATGTTCCTTCCGACAAACGTGTACCATTGTTTCTATTCGATTTCGGCCACAAAGGTACATAAAAAAGACACAAAAACATTCCAATAACCCGTGCGAAACCTTCGAATCACAGGTCGGCAAGGCAGACACTCCCGTTGCCAGTTGCCCTCACTCCTTCAGCACTTTGAAGGTATGCACTTCCTTTCCTGCCCGAACCTGTACCAGGTACAGACCAGCCGGGTAGGCAAAATCCATCAGGTACTCCATTCCATGGGCCGTTTTGGCAAATTCATCGCGGAACCGCTCCCTACCAGTTGCATCAAAAAGTGACACCGCCACCTCTCCTCTAAAATCATTGTGCATGAACAGAGACAACCGCTCCCCTACCGGATTGGGGCCCAATGCATAGCCGGCCCTTCCGGAAAAGGTATCGTCCCCCGTACTGGAAACTACCACCAGATCCGAAATCCGGTTGCACTGATCGTCTATAACGGTCACCTGATAGGCCCCGCCATCCTCCACCAGTAGGGACCGCTCGATAGCACCTGGGATCTTGACGCCATTGTTGTACCATTGGTACGAAGCCGCAGGCACCCGCGAGGTAAGCTGCGCCCCATTGGCAACGATTTCCGGTTTACGCAGGGAATTGGGATTGATGGTAATGCTTCGTTCGAAGGTGGTCTCCCCACCCGGACCGGCGATTTCCAACCGCACCAAATAGGTTCTGGCGTTTGAAAAAATAAAGGTAGGCTGCGCCTCACTGGAGGTGCCAAATCCGGCAAAGTTCCAGCGATAGCGATTGATACTACCTTCCGAGAGGTTGATAAATTCGGTCACCCCTCCCGCACAGTTAAACTCCACGTCAAAATTGGCAAAAAGCACGTTTTCGCAGCGAATATTGCTCCAGTTGGCCGCATTGATTACAGAGGACTGTGGATTCAGGTTGATTACAGCCTCGCCCTGCAGGTCCACGTTTTCTACACTTAGCCCGTCAAAGCAGTATTTTCTGTAGGGATTGTGAATCAAGGTCGCTTTGCCGGAGGAGCGAATCATGGATTGGGCATTTGGACCGCCCGAGTGACTGATCGTCTCCACGACCGTCAACGATTGCCCACTTGACAAAACCAACTGGGCACCGCTATTCAATGCCAGCACCTCCACCTGGATGTTGTCCTGTAGTATACGAGTCTCCCCGTCCAATTCTAGGGTTTCTATCAATCCGGTGGCTTGTAGCTCCAGTACTCCCCCACTATTTTTCAGGTGTGCCAAGCGGGTGGCGGCGAGGTCTTCAAACACGCCGTTTTCTCCGGTAAATACCAAATTCAACTCCGCTTCGATACTGGCGCCCGGGAGACTGCGGAAATCAACCTCAAATGCTAACGTCTCCAGATTGCCCCGAAGCGCCGCATTGGCTCCCAGGGCAAAGGAACGCACCGACAGGCTGTCCATTGCAAAATCGACGGTTGCCGCTTCTATATCCAAACGGGTTGGAGGGGGCATGGACAGAATGCGCCACTGTCCCTGCTCAAAAAACAAGTCGATATCGGTGAAGGTCAACTGCCCAAAATCCAGGATATTCTCGTTTTGGTCTGCACCTTCAAACCGGATTTGCCCATTCTGCAACTCAGTCAGGTTATTACTCGAACGGAATCCGTTGCGTACCCGTAGCTCATTTTGATCCAGATCAAGCACCCAACCGCTATCGCCAAAAATATTTAGGCTGAAAACGTCCGTCTCCCTGCCCAGGGCAATTCTTCCTCCCTCGATGGGGCGATCGATGACCACACGTGTACCGGCGTCCGGGATCCGGTTAGCGGCTACCCCATCGCTACTCAGGGACCAATTACGGGGATTGTCCCAGTTACCATCGCTGCCAATCCAATACAAAGTACTGGACTGTCCTCCGGACACGCCGGCAGAAAACACCAAACTGAAGGGCTGAATTCCATTGGTAAGGGTTCCTTTATGGCTTACCCGGAGGGTGTAGCGCTGCGGTGCAGGGTTGGTAACCTCAATCTGCTCCACATTGTCTCGGAAGTTATCGGTATCATTGGAAGCGATCGCGCTGGACCCATCCCGGGGATCGAGCGTCCAGGGAAAATAGGTAGTCCCATCTTCGCCAATAATTCGTAAATCCAGGTCATTGACCAACATCAAATTAGCTGGGTTTAGGCTGGGTGAGGGGGGCGACCCCGCAGGATCGGTCCAGGCAATGGTTGCTTTGATGGGTTCTATTCCATTGGAAATAAACTCAAATTCGTATACCTCGCCCTGCCGCAGGTCCCGCTCGCGGATAACAGTAGAACTACCGTCTTCATCGATTATCATCCGGGCTGCGGCTGCGGCGTCGAGCAGTCCCCAGCCGAACATATAATCCGGACCAGGGTTCATGCCGGCTTCTTTTGTGGTTTGTATAGCCAGCGCCTTCAACGTGGAAGAAAGCATGTACCGCCCCGCATTTCGGTCTCCATAAAGCTCTTGCAACAAAAGCAAGGAACCCGAAACATTGGGCGAAGCCATGGAGGTGCCGCTCAAACTGGCATAACTGTCACCATTATTAGCGTCCAAAATGGCCGAGCTAAACACGTTGACTCCTTTTCCTACCAGATCGGGTTTGATCCGGCCATCGTCCACCGGGCCCCAGCTGGAAAACGAACTCATGATAACATCTCTGGGGTCGGTGTATTCCCCCAACAAGTTGACTGCACCAACCGTGAGGCTGTTCTTGGCTACCCCTTCCGGACCAATCGAATCATCGGGACCGTCCGAGTCGCGGGAACCATCCCCAACATCCGATCGGTCGTTTCCCGCCGCCCAAACGATCGTGTAATAGGGCTTTGAAAACGATAGTTCATCGATTTGTCTGGATTTGTTGGAGTAGAAACCGAAGCGATAGTCCTCGTTTGGACTGACGCCCTCGTTACCTGACCAGGCCCAATTGTTGTTGCTATCCCGGAACCAGCCCGTCAGGAATCCATAGGAATGGTTGGACACCAGGTGCCCTTGCGGATTGAGTTGGGGGTCATAGCTATTTTGGGTCATTTTAGAAATGTCTGCATCCCAGTTAAAGGCCCATCCCGTTGCCTGATTGGCCATCCCTCGCGCGTTTCGATTGTTTCCGGCTGCAAGAATGGTCCCGGTAACGTGGGTGGCGTGGTTACTGATTTCCTCGGTAGACCCGTCAATTTGGGTGACCCGATTGCCAAATTCGTTGTGGGAAGCTTTTGGACGGGTCTGGTCATAGATGCCAATCACCATGTCCGCTCCTGCAAGGCTAAGCCCCAGACTTCCGCCCTCCTGCAAGGCATTGGTACCCGTAGCCGCTGCAGCGGCCAGGTTGTGCGTGGTATAATAGACCGGATGATTACTTTCGTCCAGGTATTGAAAAACCGCCATTCGCTGATCGGCAAGCCGTAAGCGAACCGGAATACCCAACTGCTCGGCAAGGGCAATCTTCTCCGCAGGGCCCAAGCTGTACTGCTTCACATTTTGCTGCAACCTCTGAAATACCTCGGTGCGGACTTTCTGTAAACCTCCCTGGGTATCTCCCGTATTCTGGGCGACAACCAACCCTCCCGCGAACAGGAAAGCGATCAAAATGAGCGTTTTTTTCATCTGATTTTCTACAAACGTTTCTGATGATTTCATCAGGCTACTGTTCTCTTCTTCATTGCTAGCAGCCGGCTATTCCACCACCCGGGTCAGGGTCGTGACGCCGCTCTCCTCGGATTCCTCCGTTCTCCAACTTATCCGAATGGTGCCGTCTTCGTTTACCCTTCCCGTACCATTGAAGGTGTCTCCACCAAAGACCAGATCGGGTTGATCGGTGATGGTGATCTCTCCACATAGCTCGGTAAACACAGCCGGATTGTCTTCCGCCCCGAAGGTTTGGGAATACACCCCGCCGGTGATGTCCGAAATTCGGTAAGTAAACGGCTCCAACTCGGTAATCGTCACTTCGTAATTGACGGTTCCTCCCGTACCCACCGTAACGGTACTGTATGTGCCTGCCAGGTCGGATGGGCAGGAAAGCCGAATCTCAATGGTCAATTGGTTGTAGTTGGTGCTGATTTTCGTTTCTCCGGCATCCAGAATCCGAAGGACCAGGTTAGGCGTCTCTTCGTTCGCCAGATTACCGGTCAGAATTTCAAGCGGCACGTCTACAAAACTGCTATTGGCAGGAATGGTCACCTCCGGGTTGCTCAGGCGGTAATGTACGCCCTCCACGGCCGTGGACGTGGGATCGACTCCCAGCAATAGATTAACCGGCTGATCCACCTGCGCGCCGACCAGATTCACCCGCACGACCTCCTGATCCACTTGGGTATCGTTTAGTTTGGTCATGATTTTCCGGATGGTATTGTTGGGGCGGGAGGCATCTTCAAATTCTACTTCCATACCTTCCCAGACAATCGTAAACCCGGATTCATCCATACAGGAAGAAATCCAGGAAACCATTCCTAAGAGTAACACGTATCCGACGATTCGTTGTAAGGTAGCCATAGCTTAATATCCCGGGTTTTGCTCAAGGTTTTCATTCAATTGAATCTGGGACAAGGGTAGGTTTGCCAGAATCCTGTAATCGGTATAGGGAACTTCGAGAAAATCTGCATGTTTGCTTATATCCCGACCGTTTCTTTTCAAGTCGAAAAAACGATGGCCTTCCAGGGCAAATTCCAGCCTTCGCTCCAGCAGGATGCGGTTGAGCAGGGCTTCTCCGGACAGTAAGTTATCGATCGCTCCCAGTCCGCGTTTGGATCGGAGGGCATTGATGTCTTCCCGAGCTCCTTGTGGGTTGTTTTGGTACCTGGCCTCCGCACGGATCAGGTACAACTCGGCCGCCCGGATGATTGGAAGGTTTTCCAAAAAATCTCCTTTGTAGCCGGTCCATTTTCTACTGGCGTATACCGGGCCCTCGATGCCGTCCCGGGTGGTTTCCCTCCAGCATTCGCGGCGCACGTCTCCCGTTTCGTAGGCGGCCATCAATTCATTGGAGGCGCCGATGATAAACTGAGCGGCTGGTTCGTTGTCGGAGACCAGGGAATTCAGGCTGTTGTTTACGCCGTCCACGCTGCTCCAGTCCACCTGCCGCAGTTCCAGTTCAAACAGGGATTCCGGATGAGGCGCCCGGGAAAAACCCTGCACGTACTGCCCGGCTTCCAGCAATCCATCCCCGTTGGTTCGCAAACCGAGGAGATTCATGGCCGAAGTCGCTGCTGCCTCTGCGTCCTCCATTCGCCCCCAATAAAGGTAAAGACGAGCCAGCAGGGTGAGGGCTGCTCCGGTATTGGCATAGTACACGCCATCGGAGCCGATCGGAACGGCTCCCACCAGCGGGATGGCAGCCAATAAATCCCGCTCGATCTGCTCGTACACTTCTTCTACCGTGGACCGGGTCCGGAAATCGGCATCCGAAGCCACCAGGGTGGGCTGCAGTCGAAGGATCGGCCCCAAATCGAAGCCATTCACTTCCCTCCCGGGCTCGTAGCCGTAGACCCGGCACAAATCAAAGTAAAACAAGGCCCGCATAAAGTAAGCGTCCCCCTTGATAAAGGATTTCTCTTGTTCTTCTCCAGACACCGACTCGTCGTCGATGGTTTCGATGATCAGGTTGGCGTCATTAATGCCGCCATACACCACGCCATTCCAAATGGCAATGTGGTCCCGATCCCCGTTTGCTTCTTCGCCTTGGTATCGGCCAGAATTGGCCACCAGGCGCAAGTTATCCGCTAAAATCTCCGGGGCAATCATCATGGTTTGGCCGTAATAGCTGAAGCTAGTGGCCCGGTTATACATGGAATTGGCCACCGATTGATAGCCGGACACGTCGTTGAAAGCCACTTCCGGGGTCAGGCTCTGCCTGGGGGTGGTATTCAGATCGGTGCAAGCCAACAGGGGAAGTGCTGCCAACCCCATCGAAAAGCATGTTTTTATCATCTTCTTCATCATTCCTGTCAAAAGGTAAGGTTGATTCCTGCGGTAATTTGCCGGGCTGTGGGGTAGGTTCCGTAGGTATCTCCGATGGAATTCACCTCCGGGTCCAGGCCGTTGTATTTGGTCAGGGTCCAAAGATTAAGCCCCTGGACAAATACGTTCATTTCGTCTATCCGGGCCTTCGAAAGCAGGTTTTTTGGGAGGTTGTAATTAAGCGTGACCTGCTTTAGCCGTATATAACTACCGTCAGAAATTTGTTTGGTGGAAAACTGCTGGTAGCCCGAGTGTCCGGGAACCCGCCCCCCTTCGTAGGGCTTCGGCACGTTGGTGATTTGCCCGGGCACGCGCCAGAAAAACGACTGGTCCACCGTTTGATTGTCCTGCCCGATGGATCCGGCCTGCGCCAGGTTATACAGGTCCTGGTTGAATGCCAGGTTTCCGTATTGGTACTGAAAAAACACTTCCAGGCTTACCGGACCATAGGCGAAGGTGTTGGATAGCCCGCCGAAATTCCAGGGCAAGGCACTGCCAATGTATTTCAGGTCGTCGTCTGAGACCAAATAGGTGTATTCCCCGTTCTCATCAAAATACATGGGTGCTCCATTGGCCGGATTCACCCCTGCATACTCGTAGGCGTAGTAAAAATCGATGGGCTTTCCGACGATCAAGTCATTCCCCAGCCGGTCCAGCCCCTCGTAGAGTTCCAATAGTTCGTTGGAAAAAATGGAGGTATTGAAAGCCGTGCTCCAGCGGAACTTCCCCCAGACCACGTTGGTCGTTTGCAAATCAAAGTCGATCCCCTGATTGCGTACTTTTCCTGTATTCCGCGTGATGGAGCCAAAGCCGGAATCGATGGGAAGCTGCGTCTCAAACAACAAACTTTGCGAATCTTTCCGCCACACGTCCACCGTTGCGATGATGCGTCCGTTAAACAAGGTGGCGTCCACCCCGATATTGGTAGACACCGATTCCTCCCAGGTCAGCCGGTCGTTTCCTAACTGCACAAAGCGCAAGGCTCCCCCCCCCAGGTACTGCCCGGCCGAACCCACCAGCGTGCGGGATTCAAAATTACCGATGTTGGAATTTCCTGTGATCCCGTAGGAGGCCCGGAGCCGAAGGTTATCCACCCAGCGGGCATTTTCCATAAACCGCTCCGAAGACAGGCGCCATCCGGCCGACACGGCACCAAAATTACCCCAACGGGTATTGGTTCCAAAGCGGGACGATCCATCGCGGCGGACCGTCAGGTCAAAGGTGTATCGGTCGTCGTAGTCGTATTTGGCCTGTCCGAAGAATCCGGACCGTGCGTACTCGGTGTAAAAACCGCCCACCTGAAACGGCTGTGCCGCATTCTGCAGGTACCGCAACACGGGATTGGGAAAGCCCCGACCCGTTGCGGAGGTATTTTCCTGGGTTTCCATCTTGTATTCGTAGCCCAGTATGCCTGAAACGGTATGCAGATCGGAAAAGGTTTTGTTTACGTTGAAATTGGCATTGGCATTGGAATTGACGATCCGCCGGTCCACGAAGGTAGAAGATCCACCGTAACTGGCAAAAGCCGGAATGGTCGAAGGACGGTTATTCTCGTCCCGGTTATCGGAAAAATCAAGGCCTCCGAAAGCAGTAAAGCCCAGCCAGGGAAGAATCTTGTACGTCATCTGCAGATTGGATACCGACTGGTAGCTGGTTCCCGTCCGAAGCTCCTGCCGGACTCCTTGCACGATGTTGTACCCAAAAAGATGTTCGGAAGGATATTCCGCAAACGTCCCGTCTTCGTTATAGATCGGCACATTGGGACGGGAAACGTACCCGGCCACAAAGGGACTATTCACGAAGTTTCCCCGATCAATGGTTCCATTGGTGATTTGCCTGGAAAGGGAAAGATTGACATTGATGTTGAATTTTTCGTTTACATTATGGGACAGGTTCATCCGCCCGGTGGTTCGGGAATAATCGGACATGATGATTTGCCCCTCGTGGTAGGTATGGGATCCGGAAATAAAAAATTGCGTGCGGTCGTCTCCACCTGACAGGGACAGATCGTACACACGCAGCCGGCCCTCCCGGAAAAGTGCGTTCACCCAATCGGTGTTCTGAATATCGGTGTCACTGGGACTTCCGAAAATCGATTCGGCATCCCGGGGATTGAGTCCGGCGTTGATATAGGCCTGCCGCTTGATAGAAGCCAGTTGGTTGGCATTCATCACATCGTAAAAGCCTAGCGGCTGCACCAGGCCCTCCTGTGCAGAGATCCGCACTTTTGTTTTTCCTTGTTTTCCGCGCTTGGTGGTGATCAGCACCACGCCGTTTGCTGCCTGTGCCCCGTAGATGGAAGCGGCTGCCGCATCCTTAAAGACCTCAATGGATTCGATATCGTTGGGATTGATGGAGGCAAGGGCATTTTGAGGACCCTGTCCGGAAAGACCTCCCGATGCTATTTGCACCCCATCCACGATATACAGCGGTTGCGTGCCGGCGTTGATCGAGCCCACCCCGCGAATCTGTACGTTCAGTGTTCCACCCGGCTGCCCCGAACCGGCCGTGACCTGCACCCCGGCTACCCTTCCCTGCATGGCCCGATCAAAGGACTGCATGGGAAGATCCTGAAAAATCTCTCCTTTGACTGAAGCAATGGCGCCGGTCACTTCCCGGCGTGTCTGATCCCCATAGGCAGTCACCACTACCTCATCAAGGGAGGTCACATCGGGGCTCAGCGCCACATCGACCTGACTGCGGTTTCCGATCGTCACCGTCTGGGCTTGCAGTCCGATAAACCGGAAAACCAGGGCGTTTTCTCCTTCGAAGACCTCAATTTGATACCTGCCATCGATATCGGTGACCGTACCGGTGTCGGTACCCCGGACCATTACGGTGACTCCGGGAATCGGCAAACCCGCTTCTGCGTCCGTCACGGTGCCGGTCACCGTCCGGCTACTTTGGGCCTGAACCCGGAAAACAAGAGAAAGGAAAATTAATACTAGTGGTAACGCTTTCTTCATCATACATATTGAGGTGAACAGTCAACCAATTTACTACAAATTCCATGGATATTCCAAAGCATGTAGTAAAGATAAGACGTTGATGGGGCGGATTTACTGACATATAAACGTGTAAAAAGCCAATCGGTTTATGAAAATCCGTTATTTCTGGACCACCTTACCGAATGATCACCTCAATTCTCCGGTTAAATGCCCTGTTTTCTTCGGTCTCATTGGGCACAAGGGGGGCCGAAGACCCCATCCCACGGGTGGCTATGCGGGATTCCTCGATTCCGGATTCCAGCAGAAACTCCTTCACCTCCACCGCGCGTTGGGTACTCAAGGTGAGGTTGTAGGCATCGCTGCCGACGTTGTCGGTATGACCCGCGATGGTAATGGAAACCGCAGGATGCGTTTCTAAAAAGGCAACGAGGCGCTTCAAGGAGCTGATCGACGCTGGCTTTAGCTGGGTATCGTCAAAATCAAAAAATACGTTTTCAAACACAAACCGATTGCCTGAGGAAATGGGTTCCAATTGGATCTCCAGGTTCTTTTGGTTTTTCAGGTTATCCCGGTCCACGTTGTAAATGCGGGGCATGTACCCTTGCTTTTCTACGTACAGGCCAGAGAAAGACTTGTCTGGATAAATCATCGTAAAGGTACCCGCTTCGCCTTCCGATCGAAACGTATACAGCGTACTGTCGTTTTCCAAATTGACTAGCGAAAGCACTGCCTCCACCGGTTCCCCGGTTTGCTCGTTGAGCACCCTTCCTTCGGTCACAACCAGGTTTTCCCCCAGATCGATTTCTTCGGGGAAGTCAAACCGGTACAAAAACGAACTGTCCGCCTTGCCTTGATGGTAGCTGTTTTCGGTGTAATAGGCATAATCCTTCTGTGCCGTGATGAACAGCGCCAACTGATCTTTTTGGTCGTTGATGGGGTACCCCAGGTTTTCTGGCGGACCAAATCCCCTGCTGCTGTAGCGGCTGATAAACAGGTCCTTCTTTCCAAAACCCTTGTGCCCGTCCGACGCGAAAAAAAGCACGGTATTGTTAAAAAATACAAACGGTGACACTTCGTCCCCTGCTGTATTGACGGGCTGTCCGAGGTTTTCCGCGGGGGACCACTGCCCCGTACCGTCCCTTTTCGAAAACCAGATATCGTTGCCTCCCTGCCCCTCGGGTCTATTGGAAGAAAAAAACAGCATACCCCCATCGGCCGACAGGGAAGGCTGGGAGTCCCAAAAGCGTGAATTGACATTCCTTCCCATATTTCGGGGTTTTTGCCAGGTACCATTGACCCGCTCGGTGAGGTACAAGTCGCAACTTCCAAACGAATCCGGTGTATCGCAGGAAGTGAAAATCAGCAACCTGCCATCGGCAGAAATAGTACAGGTACCCTCGTTGTACCGGGTATTGATGGACAGGGATATGGGTTCCGGCTCCGTCCAATCCCCCTGATCCCGGTTGGAAAAGAAAATATCTTCGTGGTCACGTGCGGACATTCCATCCCGCTTGGTGAAGAAAATCCGTTTACCATCTGCTGTCAAAACGGGGAAATATTGCAATTGAAACCGATTAAGTGGGGCGGGTAATTTTTCCTTGTTCAAGGACAACGGATTCCGTATGCCTTCTTCGATCATGCGAAACTGCTGCATTTTTTCCCGATAGGCCTCCGAATCGGTAAATTCTTCGGTGAGATACGGCTCACTCTGCTCCACCGCCTGTAGGGCTTCTTCAAAATGCCCCATTTCCACCAATACCTGGCCCTTCAGCCAGGCCAGCCTGCCTCTGAATAGGTCGCTATCCTTGATCGCCAGTCGGTTTTCGGCCAGGCCCACCACGTCCAGCGCCTCCCCTGACCTGCCGGTACTCAGCAGGGTCTGGGCGTGCCGAATATAGGCCTCGTAAAAATCCTTGCTTCGCTGGTACGCATCCTGGAATTTACCCGCGGCCTCGCCAAATTGCTTTCTGCTGAGAAAAGATTCGCCTTCTTCGTAATACCCAATGGCCCGTTTGTCAATGATGGAATACGTCTGCCCCCGTACCTGTAGGCAGGCGGTAAACGTGAGCAGGAAAAACAGCAGGACCTGGCGCATCATCGAATCTAAGGGATTTCCATGTATTTATGGGTTTGAAGGGAAATGCGCCAGCGGGGGTTTTCTTTGACAAAATCCACGATCTGGGGCATCATTTGTTCGGCTTTCGACCACTCCGGCTGTAGCAACAACTTACAGGAAGGGGCCACCTTTCGGGCCTCGCTTCGTGCAAAATCAAAATCACTTTTGTTATAGACGATCACTTTCAGCTCGTTTGCGATGGTGTAGATTTCGGGAACCGGAGACTTAAATTTCTTGGGTGAAAGGCAAATCCAGTCCAGGTCACCGGAATACGGATGAGCTCCCGAGGTTTCCAGGTTGGTGGTAAACCCTTTTTCCTTTAATCCCCGGGTCAGGGGTCCCAGGGCGTACATCAATGGCTCACCCCCGGTAATCACCGCCAGCCTTGCCGGATAGGCATCGGCCTCCGCGACGATTTGATCGATTTCCACCAGCGGCCATTTGCCGGCTTCCCAGGAATCTTTTACGTCGCACCATACACAGCCCACGTCACAACCGCCGAGCCGGATAAAATACGCCGGCTGACCGGAATACGTCCCCTCTCCCTGTATGGTATAAAAGGCTTCCATCAATGGCAATGCCTGTCCTTCCCGGACCCTACTAGCTGCTTCTACGTTCATAATTTTTGATTGAGCGGGTAATTGAACCGCTGATTGAACAAAAGAGAAAATCCCCGTCAGCCGTACACCTTGCCCTGCGCGGCCAGAAGGGTATTGGACAACAAGGAGGCGATGGTCATGGGCCCCACCCCACCGGGAACCGGCGTGATGGCGGAGGCCTTGGGCGCCACTTCTTCGAAATTCACGTCCCCTACCAAACGGAACCCGCTCTTCCTCGATGCATCCGGAATCCGATGAATCCCCACATCGATCACCACCGCACCTTCCTTCACCATGTCCCCGGTCACAAAACCCGCTTTGCCAATGGCGACAATCAGAATGTCTGCCGACTGCGCGATCTCGCGTAGGTTTTGGGTCCGGCTATGGGTCAGAGTCACGGTACAATTGCCCGGATAGCCATTCCTGCCCATCAGTATGCTCATGGGAGACCCGACAATATGACTTCTACCGATCACCACGCAATGCTTGCCGGAGGTTTCGATCTCGTACCGCTTGATCAACTCCACGATCCCGTTCGGAGTGGCCGAAATATACGCCGGCCAGCCCAGGGTCATTCTGCCCACATTGGCTGGCGTGAAGCCGTCTACGTCTTTTTCCGGACGGATTTTGGCCGTGACCTTTTCAACGGAAATGTGTTTTGGCAGGGGCAACTGCACGATGAGTCCATCGATCTCCGGGTCTTCGTTGATCTTTTCTACCGCTGCCAGCAGCGCTTCTTCCGACACGCTCTCCTCCATGCGGACCAAGGTCGATTCGAAACCGACCTGCTCGCAGGCCTTTACCTTGGCTCCCACATAGGTCTGACTGGCCCCGTCATTGCCTACCAAAATGGCGGCCAGGTGCGGGGCCCGCATCCCCTTTTTTTTCATTTCCGCTACCTCAACGGATAGTTCGTCTTTTATTGTGGCGGAAATTGCTTTTCCGTCGATTTTTAGAAATCCTTCTTTTTTTTCCATTTGTGCTCATTTTGTGCGACCGCTGCCGGGTATTGCAACGCTTCTCGCCGGGCAAGCTATCGCACTATGTTGCCTACATCCCCCGGCTACCCGCAGCCTGTCGTCTATCTAATCCAGTTTGAGTACCGCCATAAAGGCTTCCTGTGGCACTTCCACATTGCCTACCTGCCGCATCCGCTTCTTCCCTTTTTTCTGCTTTTCCAATAATTTTCGTTTTCGGGATATATCGCCCCCGTAACACTTCGCCAATACATTTTTTCGCAGTGCCTTGACCGTTTCCCGGGCAATCACCTTGCTACCGATAGCCGCCTGAATGGCGATTTCAAACATCTGCCGAGGTACCAATTCTTTCAACTTTTCGCAAAGCCGTTTTCCCCATTCGTAGGCCTTGTCCCGGTGGACAATGGCAGACAGGGCATCGACTGGCTCTCCATTCAGCATCACATCCAGGCGGACCATGTGCGACTGCCGAAAGCCGATCAGTTCGTAATCCAGAGAAGCATAGCCCCTGGAAATGGTTTTCAGTTTGTCAAAAAAGTCGAAGACAATTTCTACCAGGGGCATGTCAAAGGACAACTCTACCCGGTCGGAAGTCAGGTAGACCTGATTTTTGATCTGCCCTCGCTTGTCCATGCATAGCTGTATGACCGGCCCTACGTAATCGGCCGCGGTAATGATGGCTACCTTTACATACGGTTCCTCGATGTGCTTGAACAAATTGGGTTCGGGCATATCGGAGGGGGCATTCACCGTACGGTATTCGTTATTGTTCATAAGGGCCCGGAACTGCACCGAAGGCACCGTGGTGATGACCGTCATGTCAAATTCACGCTCCAGGCGTTCCTGGATGATTTCCATGTGCAGCATTCCCAGAAAGCCACACCGGAAGCCAAAACCCAGGGCCGCCGAAGTTTCCGGCTCCCAGACCAATGAGGCGTCGTTTAGCTGCAGTTTCTCCATGGAGGCCCGCAGCTCTTCAAAGTCGGTGGTGTCTACCGGATAAATCCCGGCAAATACCATGGGTTTCACGTTTTCAAATCCCTGCACGGTATTACTGCAGGGCCGCTTCACGTGGGTGATGGTATCCCCTACCTTGACCTCTTTGGCTACTTTGATGCCCGATACCAGGTAGCCCACATTACCTGCCTTTAGCTGTGGCTGTGGTTTTTGCTGGATGCCCAGGATGCCAATTTCATCTGCTTCGTATTCTTTGCCGGTGTTGACGAATTTGATCCGGTCGCCCTTATTGATGGTGCCGTTAAAAATACGAAACAATACCTCCACGCCGCGGAACGGGTTGTACACCGAGTCAAAAATCATGGCCTGCAGGGGGCCTTCTTCGTCTCCGGTTGGTGCCGGTATTTTTTCCACCACGGCATTCAGGATAGCTTCGATACCGATCCCTTCCTTGCCTGAAGCCAGAATAATGTCTTCCCGCTTGCAGCCGATGAGTTCCATCACCTCGTCGGCCACCACCTCCGGCTGGGCTCCGGGCAGGTCGATTTTATTGAGCACGGGGATGATTTCCAGGTCGTGACCAATGGCCAGGTAGAGGTTGGAAATGGTCTGGGCTTCAATGCCCTGCGAGGCATCGACGATCAGCAGCGCGCCCTCGCAGGCGGCAATGGAACGGGATACCTCGTAGGAGAAGTCCACGTGTCCCGGGGTATCAATCAGATTAAGGGTATACTCCTCTCCCTGATAGGGATATTTCATCTGGATGGCATGGGACTTAATGGTAATGCCCCGTTCTCGTTCCAGGTCCATACTGTCCAGAAGCTGGTCTTGCATTTCCCGGTCGGTCACCGTATTGGTGAATTGCAGGAGCCGGTCGGCAAGGGTACTTTTGCCATGGTCGATATGGGCAATGATACAGAAATTTCTTATTTTTTGCATGTTCATACTGGGTGCAAAATTAGTAAATCCCCGGCGTTTTTATAGGTTTTGCTGATTTTAATTAGAAGAAGGCCTTTCTTTGGGTTCACCACGGATTCGCACAGATTTTCACGGATTTTTTAGCTGTCAGGATTGATCCATTTTCCAGTTTTTTATCTGTGTTAATCTGAGTAATCTGTGGTGCACCTTTTTTTAACCACAGACTCGCACAGATTTTCACGGATTTTTTAGGTGTCAGGATTGATCCTTCGACTGGGTGTAGATTGCATCTACATCCCTTTTATTCCTTTATTAACGCCAGTGAGGCATTTGCAATGCCGGGTCCATGGACAGAACTTTAGGAAAATCATTCGTGGAAAAGTACTTGTTTAGCCATTTCAAATGGCTTTTTGGCGGTTCTAAATTGTTTGTAATCCTGAAGATAGCAGGGTGAAGTGGCATACTTCCCCCAGTGGCGTTTTTTATCTGTGGTAATCTGAGTAATCTGTGGTGCATCCTTTTTTTAACCACGGATTCGCACAGATTTTCACAGATTTTTTAGCTGTCAGGATTGATCCATTTTCCAGTTTTTTATCTGTGGTAATCTGAGTAATCTGTAGTGCACCTTTTTTTAACCACGGATTCGCACAGATTTTCACAGATTTTTTAGCTGTCAGGATTGATCCATTTTCCAGTTTTTTATCTGTGTTAATCTGAGTAATCTGTAGTGCACCTTTTTTTAACCACAGATTCGCACGGATTTTCACGGATTTTTTAGGTGTCAGGATTGATCCTTCGACTGGGTGTAGATTGCATCTACATCCCTTATAGTATCTAATTTACGCCAGCAAGGCATTTGCAATGCCGGGTCCATGGCCAGAACTTTAGGAAAATCATTTCTGGAAAAGTGTGCGTTTAGCCATTGCAAATGGCTTTTTAGCGGGTCTAAATTGTTTGTAATCCCTAAGATACCAGGGTGAAGTGGCATACTTCACCCAGTGACGGTAGCATTCTCCACCCATTCTTTAATCTGTGTTAATCTGAGTAATCTGTGGTGCACCTTTTTTTAACCACAGATTCGCACAGATTTTCACGGATTTTTTAGGTGTCAGGATTGATCCTTCGACTGGGTGTAGATTGCATCTGCATCACTTTTATAATTTAATTTACGCCAGCAAGGAATTTGCAATGCCGGGTCCTAAGGACAGAACTTTAGGAAAATCATTCCTGGAAAAGTGTGCGTTTAGCCATTGCAAATGGCTTTTGGACGGTTCCTATCTGTTTATGGCTTCGGAGATAGTAGAGTGAAGTGGCATACTTCACCCAGCAGAGGTTTATTTAGATCCCAAGATTAACCTTTTCTCTGTTATTTAGCTGTATTAATCTAAGCAACCTGTATTTCACCGTTTTTCACTATCAGATTCAGCTATTTTGCATTCGTGTTATTGCAATTAATGACATTGCCTTTTATTCCGATTTTATAAAATTTTTGTTTGGTATTCGCAGAAATGATAACATAGGAATAAAACGCTCCGCACTTACCCGTCGTGTCTACAATTAATTCTATATAACCTTGGTCATTGGCATTTAAATCATTTTTACCCAAAATAACATCGGTGCAATTACAGGATTTTTCCAGGATGGATAGATTTACCATTCGATTGTATTCATTTGTGAATTCAAATTTGTGGCGTATTACGCTTCCTTCAACAATATCCCCTAAATCTTTCAACGTCCTTTCAAACTCCAATGAATCTATTTTCCTTGGTTTAGGTTCTTCTTGAGCATTACTTTGGCCAAAAATACAAAATATCATAACCAAAAAAATCACTATCCTAATAACTTTCATCTTTCCTCATTTTAAGATAATCATACACATTCCTAAAACGCTTTTCCCTGATATCATTTACCAAATTCTCGTGCCTCTCTACCCCCTCATCAAAATCTTTGGCCTCAGGAAAATCACGTTGAGGAGTATCCCGCTTACTGTCCCATTCTTTCCATCTTTTTCCGGAATTGTTCCGGAATTGCTTTTCCAAAGATATATTGGTTGACAAGGATCTGGATATTTCGCTGTACAAGGTAGAAGGAACATGTCCGTCTTTCCGCCAAAAGTCGCTGTCATAACCGGCCTGAGAATTCATTCCAACAAAATCAAATGATCTGACAACCTGTTCCATATCCTCCTTCAGTGGATCTTTTGTATGAGGACCAAATCTTAGTTTCTCGTAACGTTCAATTCCGTGACCCACGGGATCTTCCCTTGGGCTATACCAATTTTCCCCCAAATAATAACAGGTAAATTCCAATTCCGAAGGGTAAAAAACGTCAGTCCCTGTAAAGCGCACACGGATTTCACCGGCAACATCCTTTCTCCTGCCTTCACGCTTGATCTCGAAATTGACATCATGGTATTGGGAAAATTCAAAATTTACTTCTGTGATCCTCAGGTTGGTTTTATCTATTACCAAATTCCCCTCCCCTATAAGGAATATATTTTTGGCATCCTCTTGCCTGTACCTCTCCTTGGTTTTGAAGTGAACAACGTAATCTTCATCCGTTTCTTCGTCGTAGCTGTAAGCAAACTCGTAGTACTTATGGTTTTTCAAAAACATCGGCCCGCAGATTTCCAGCCCCCGGTAAACCGGACGGGACATAAATGGCATCACTACCCATCTAATACCACCCGTTTCGTCATAGGACACGTAGGGAATGGGTTCGCCGTCATAGCCGAACCGATCACTCATGCGCTGCTCCAAGGGCAACAGGTAAAAGTAGGCCTCCGGTTTCCCACCGGGGGCAAAACTCCATTTGGACCAGTTACGGTTGCCGGAAAGCAAAGCCAACCCATCCATCTGGTAAAACTCCAGGAAACGCTTCCGGTCTTTAATGTAGCTATGGGCATTGATATGGTAAAGAAGCGGAGAAGTAGGATACCTAGAGCTAAAATCCCTGCCTGCAAGCGTCATCAGCTTTTCCACGGTATAGGAAGTGACCTCTACTTCCTCCAAATCAATCACATTCGGGCTAAGTGACACCGAAAATTCAGGCTGATCAGGCACCATAAAGGAAGTATCCCTACTAAAATAGCTTCGCACAGTAACAGGTATGCCGGTTTTCAGGGTTACGCTACCATTGATATCCGTTACGGAAATCGGCTTTCCGGCTTCGTTAAGGACCGTATAAAAAGCAGCAGGCTGACTTACCTTCCCGTCTTTTATCGACAATCGCATTATAGAGGAGTCTGCACTTACCCTCATGGGATCAACTTGTGCCATTATCCTTCCGGAGAACATGACCATCAATACCATCGAATAAATAACCATTTTCATTTGACTCACCATTTAAATTCCACCAAAACAGGTATCTCTTCACTTGAAAGACCATCTTCGCTTTTGATCTCTCCATAAAACCTGTCATTCCTGAAACCAACTAAACGGAAGCCCTTCGGCACATCAATGTCACCAATTAATCCATTTTCTTGATAAATCTGAAGCCCGTCCATTTTTTCACTAATACCCTTCCTGTAACCCCTGAACAATAAGTCTAACTCAGAGAAGTGTTTAAGAAAAGTAAAAAACCCATATTTAGGTCTTAATTCCTTGTAGTATTGAACATAATCCTCCGTTCCCTGCACTTGCTCATAGTCGGTCTTCATACTCCTTCCGGCATTCCCAAAAGCATATTGCGGTTCGTCAGCTTCCCTGAAATAATAAATTAGGGTATCAGCTTCAAAACCAAGAAAAAAACCATTTTCTTTCCAGCCAGCTACTTTAACCGATGATAAATAGGGCAAAAACCGCCAGGACCCATAAATGGGCGACATCCTTCCATGTATTCCTGACAGTTTGCCAGAATCAATATCCAAGGTGGCCAATATGCGTGCAGACTCGTAAAATTCACGGTGTGAAAAAGCATTGAACAGCGGATGGGAGGTGGTGATATTAAAGATTACCTCCTCGTCCTCCAGAAAAGCTATTTGCAAACCGGGATAATCCACCTCGTAGATTTCCTTGTATTCCGGACGGGGGTTGTTCATCACTTCATTTGGATTATTCTGGCTTTCGTCATCGAAACGCAACAAACCTTTCTTCATGACTTCTCCAGAACCAATATCCAACATGTAATAATCGTAGGAAGGCCCCAGGGCAATTAACCGCCCTTCATTTTCGGCAAAGCCGACTATTCTGCCGGATAATTCGCCAGGCCCATCCCCACGTCCAAACCTGCTGTCCACCTCATTAAAATTGTCATCAAACAAATACAAGGTGCTGTACAGTTCATCCACGAAAACCAGCGTGTCTTTGTAAATTAAAAAACGTCCAACTCCTGAAGTGTTATCCAGGTTGATACTGACCGTATCCATAGTAAGGTGACGTAACTTTAAATCGATGCCCCCCCTCGATGGGACATTCCAGTATCCTGTTTCTTTGTTTCCGGAATCACAACCTCCAACTAGGATTATTAGAAGCAAAAAAGCAGGAACAAAAAAAGTCTTTTTCATATGTTTATAATTTGATTTTTAATGGTCAGAACTTGTCCCGATTTATCGGGGTGGAATCTCGCATGGTTGATAATCATCCCCCTGTGTGTCGTAGCTCGTCATAGATATTTCATTTGTTATTAATTCTTTCTTAATGGTCTGAAGAAATCTTCTAATTTTTCCCGATAACTCCCAAAGCTATCAGGAGGGCATCCCTCGTTATGAAGTTCTAGTCATTGTCGATTTCACATTAATAATTAATAATTTAAAACAAAAGTGTGACCGCCCTAAGGCGGTCAATATTAAATGTCAAGGACAGTTACTACTGTAGTCACTACAATTGGCTGACCCTGTATCACTGTAATGGCATAATTTTCGAAAAGAATATTGGTTACCACCATAACACACACCATCACTGTGACACCTGCAATGAATGCCAGGTTGATTAGGAGGATCAATGCTTCCCGCAAAAGCATAGTCTAGCGCAATCTGTAATTCGTTAAAAACCAAATCCGATTGAGCATGCGCTGGTTCACCTACCTGCCAGCCGGCTACCATCAAAAAAGCCACCACTCCCAGTGAGGCCATTAATCTTTTGGAATTTTTAAATAATCTTTCCATAATTTTTTAGGTTTATATTAACTAAATATTTTATGGAGGCTAAGCTGCAAAAAAAAACCATTAGTTGCAAATATATTTTTAAAAAAATATAAAAAAAATAAAAAAAAATCTTTTTTTAAGCATGTATTGTATTTTTAGGGGGAGACGGAGTTTGTGCTTTATTCGTGAAGCCTTTTCTTCACGGATTCGCACAGATTTTCACAGATTTTTTCTGGTGCCAGGATTGATCCTTCGACTGGGTGTAGATTGTATCTACATCCCTTTTATCCTTTTATTTACGCCAGCGAGGCATTTGCAATGCCGGGTCCATGGACAGAACGTTAGGAAAATCATTTCTGAAAGCGAGTGCGTTTAGCCATTGCTAATGGCTTTTGGGTGGTTCCTAATTGTTTATGACTCCGAAGATAGTACCGCCACCCCTGCTTTAATCTGTGATAATCTGAGTAATCTGTGGTGCACCTTTTTTTCACCACGGATTCATACCGATTTTCACGGATTCTTTCTGGTGCCAGGATTGACCTCACTCAGTAGCATTCTCCACCCATTCTTTAATCTGTGTTAATCTGAGTAATCTATGGTGCAACCCTTTTTTTTAACCACGAATTCGCACTAATTTCCACGGATTTTTTAGGTGACAGGGTTGATCCTTCGACTGGGTGTAGATTGCATCTACATCCCTTTTATTCCTTTATTAACGCCAGTGAGGCATTTGCAATGCCGGGTCCATGGCCAGAACTTTAGGAAAATCATTCGTGGAAAAGTACTTGTTTAGCCATTTCAAATGGCTTTCGACCGGCTCTTTTCTATTTACGAAGGCGAAGATAGCAGGGTGAAGTGGCATACTTCACCCAGTGGCGTTTTTTTCTGTGGTAATCTGAGTAATCTGTGGTGCTCCTATTTTTCAATCGGCATGAATTATTTAAAATAGAGTCCTAATTACCCCGGATATCAGCCGGCCCAAATACCTCAATGGCTATTTTGTTTTCGTTTTCATTGTACATATCCCTGCGGAAAAGGTTGATCCCGGTGGAAGAAAGGAAAATTTTTGACGGATCATAGACTTTTGAGGAAAATAAACGCTCTCCCAACTTCTCGAAACGCTCATTGAGAACGATAATCGAAAAGTCGGGTGCCCTGGACACGGATAGCTTTTCCAACGAAGGCCGGATTAGCGCCACCCTGTAAAAGAGATTTTGATTTTGGTCATAATATATTCCCCTATAATCAGAGGTAGACAAGCCATGGTCGTCTTCTTCCGGGTATATGGTACCCTTGACCCTCTTGAGATAGTGAGAGGGGTCTTGCTTGAAAGGGGGAATGGCCTCAAAGTACTCAGAGCCTACAAAGTGTTGGCTTACTTCCTTTGTCCGAAGATTAACGCTTTGGAGAAAAGGATCCACGGGGTAGCTCAGGACCAATTCGTTGGTAGTAGGATTATAGGCCATACCTGGTTCGTATTTGAATTTCGGCCCCCAATGTGCCTTGTTACACAATTCCGGAAACGAACCAGGGAAAGTTACCTTCTTTGTTGTTAAATCCACTATTAACGAGCTTGAATGATAGCGGTAATCACTTTGATACCGGGTTGTAGTGCAGGGGATCAATACGGTGCGTCATGAACTGGACCCATTATCACTTTCTGCTACCTCATTCCCAAACGTAACTTCTGTTCATGAAAATAATACAGCAGAACTACTCATACCAAATAAATAAAGTATTTTGACTAACATTCGCCCTACTTATCCAAAACAAATAAGATAAAATTATCTTCTGATTTAATTGTGTACTTTTCTTTAAATGATGGATCTAAGTTTTGACTTTGGTACAAATGTTCAGAAGATTCTCCAAAAATTAGTTGTTCCTTATCTGAATACAATACATCATAAAAAGATTGATTTGATTGGAAATCATCCACAAAAACTGGAAAAACTTCACCTGAATTCTCTATATCGTCAATAAGCAGGTTTTCATACTTGCCTTCCTTGAGAATTTTGATTAGTAACTTATTGTCTGAAGTAAAATGCATTTCCCCTTTTATAAAATAAAAATTGCCATTCCGCATATCTGATAACAAATCCATGGCATTTATACCAGACTGTAAATAATTTTTACTGACTCTTTTATCTTTAAAATCAATTAAAAACTTCTTATCTAACAGAAAATCTTTGTTAAGCGTATAAATGGTATCATTGAACGCTTTAGAAAAATAAAGTTGGTTACCTGAATTATCTACATTTAATGCATATCTAGCGTCATAATGAAACCCATAGTCATCAGAATTTACGGGAATGTATGCAGAAGATACTGAAAAATCATCTTTATCAATTACCAAAAGATCATTTCCCCAATCTCTTTGAAGATAATTGTTGAAAATAACCCATTTGTTCTCAAAACTATAAAATGAATTTGCTTTAAAATTTAATTTTTGCTGTTTTAAAATAGTCAAATCTTCATCCAATATAAAGTTGATACCTTTATTTCCATCATGGACAATTAGATTTTCATCATAAAAAAAGTCCGTAATCGAATTATTGAATAAGGCACTTATCAAATAAAGGCTTTGTACGGATACGGTGGCTTCGCCACCATCCTTTGTATTAGATTTTCAAAAATCCCTTCTTTCATTTTAT
>NZ_WIOK01000044.1 GCF_009467825.1 Cyclobacterium xiamenense
TTTCTCTTTTAGGTTTTCTTTTTCTTCTGTACTCATGTCTACTACTTATAAAATTTAAAACTAAATTCCAAGCTTAGACAGAGTTGAGATTACAGTCTCCACCGGCCAGTTCTCCCCATATTTTTACCTCGGCTACATCTACCATCCTAGATCTTCTTTCTTTTCATTCTTTGTCTCCTTAGTTCTTACACGCTCTTTCTCCTTTTTCTTCAACTTGGCATACTCAAGCGGACTTATCTCATCGTTGACTTCAAACTCTTTTAGTACATACAATGAATCAAGTGCTCTTAGTATCTGAATCAGGCTTGAAAGCGTAATGGATTCTCCTGTTTCTATCTGGCTAAGGGTATACCGATTTAAGCCTGCCATTTCCGCTAGGTTCGCCTGCGTAATGTTTTTTTGCGACCTGGTATGCTTAATGAACTGCCCTATTTCGGACACTATAGCTGAATCTGATATTTCCGCTGATATTCTGTTGGTTTTTGCCATCACTAAATATTTTTTAACCTATTAAGGTTGGTTTTTGCCAACACAAATATAAGAAATAAATCTGAATAGTATGTTCGTTTTTGCCAACGCTAAATAAAATAAACATGCTTAACGTTGGTTTTTGCCAACACGAAGATGAGCTTTACAAGATCATCAAAGTCTATATTTTAGCCACCGCTCCTTCGAATTTAGCATAATTGGCATCTACACCATCATCCAAGTCAAACTCAATTTGTTGGTTGGCTAGTTCCTTTAATACCTCATTATAGTCTCGGCATTCCAACTCATGATTACGCAATTCTTCAAGGCGTTTGAGTTCTTGGCGGCTCAGATTTTCTTCGTTGTCCGAAAGCTTTTCTATTTCTCGCTTGATGTACTCTTGGTGTGGATGCAGGTAGCTGCGTTGTATTTTCTGCACGGTGTATTTATCCATGCGGTGCATGTACACCAATACCTTGAAGGCTGCATTATTGGGTTTTTTCACATTGCTGCTAAACAACCAATAAATGGGTTTCTTTTTGTACATGCTGGTATGATAGCCCCAAAATTTCTCAGTAAGCCACTTGTGCAGATCCATACCCAAGGCATCATGGATAAAATTGATGTTTTCCGTTAGGCTACCTTCTCCCCAAACGGCATGCACCAAATCTTTGGTACGTACCAAGCCATCATCGGGGAAGGCACAATCTTCGCCCATTAAGGGTACTATGCCGTCTTCATCTATTTCTATGTTATGCCCGTTATATTTGTACCTAGCTGTTTCTTCTTCTGTTGGATTAGGATGAGCAATGTTTAAGCCCGGTTTATCCAAGCGATAACGTCCTAAAAACACCCCAATACCATAAGATAGAAACTGACTGATTATCTCAGCTTTGTTAATAGGTAAACTAACAGCTTCTTTGCCTTGCTCTCGAAATACAGGCTCTAAGGCTTCTAAGTCATTTTTGTTTAACTCTTCAATATCACCTTTAATATCTCAGGACTCCTTATCTCAAACGAAATCATGTGGTTCAAAATCTTAATTTTAACTAATCACAAGAAAAATTAGTCATATCGGAGGTATTTGAAAAAGGCCATTATCTTCCCGATTAAAACTTTCTACCTCTGTTATTCCCTCTTCAAATTCCGTAAGATCAATCAAATCTGCCTGACCCTGAAGAACAAGTATGGCATCCGATTTAACAGTTTTAAGTTCTTCAATTTTATGCTATACCTCTGGGGTGTAGATAGTTTTTGAGTTTATTTTTTTGAAATAAGTTCCTTTTTGAGCCAAGGCCTATAGTTCCCAGCTTTAGTTTAGTCCGTCTAATCATTTACCTCCCTGACTACTCCCACCACACTAATACGTCATTTGGCACTACCTTCATCACAAGCGGCCCGTACCTCACGCTTGGCGGTAGGCAAGGTCAATAAAAAGGCAGACGGATAGTAGAGCAACAAAAGCCACCTTAGATAAAAAGATTAAGACAGTTATTACTAATTATTTAATGGATATTATATCATTTATACTGGCCACCACCTCATATTTCAGATCTTGCTCCAAGGACTCAAAATGCTTCTTCCCACATTTGATTTTGAAGTATTCCATGGGTCTTAGCTTCAGTTTATACTTGGAACCCTTACTTTCCAAAACGAAGTACAGCTTGGTATCTCCACCCTGTTCCCAAAGCAAAGCCCAGTCGGGATTGTAATCGCCAAGTGGTGTCTGTACCTTGAATTTTGGAGGAAGCTTAGCATAAACTTTCACATTATTGCTGTTTTCAAAGGATCTGGCAAGATCGGATTCCACGGTAGAATCATATCGGACATAATCAAATGGAGACTTGGTACTTTCCAATAGGTTACTTTCCATGTATCCTTTGATGGGTGTGTCTTCCGCCTCGAACAATTCCTGGACGTAGTACTCTTGGTTATCCAGTTTTCGGTATTGGATACCATCCACCAAAAACTCCAGTTTCACTTCATTGATGATCTGAAGCACCTCCTCCATGAAGAGCTGGGGATTGATTCTCAGCGATTCAAGGTCAACTTGCAGCAAAATATCGATAAGCGTATTACGCGTCAACTGTGTTTCATTTTGCAAGAAACTCAACACGTCTGGAAGGTAGGTTGCTTTTTCTTCTACAGCGATAACATCAATGTACGTTTCTTTACTTTCCAAGCCTGAAAGCTTTTGTGCTACTGCGGCTTTTTTGTAAATGATTTTTGAACCTTCTCTCTTGATCTGTGCTTTGACCCGTTCTACGATTTTTGCTTTCAAGGCTTCGGAATCAAACTTCACATCATAGGTAGTCTTGTACTTGATCTTATTCCAAAGCTCCAAGAAGTCTTGATTGAGATACACCTGCTTATTCAGCTTGAGCGTACGTTCCTTGGACTTGTCTTTGATGTTGGTCTTTTTCGGAATGATGGCTTTTACTTTTTCGACAATAACCGCTTCAAAAGGCTGTAAGTCTAATGGCAAACCCAAGGGCTTATTATTTTTAACTCTTAAAATCAATTCATCGGTAACTTTTCCAATGGTAACTTTCTTTTTGACACCTGAAATCTTCGCCTTTGATTCAGTGATCAAATTGAGATCCTTCAGCGCTTTGAAAACTGCTTCAGACTTTTTCTCGCCCAACATCACAGGCTTTCCGTTTTCATCGGCATCAACGATTGCATTGGAGAAATAATCCGCCTGGAAAGAACCAAATGGCACCCCGGTTTCCAGCTCGATATCCTTCTGAAGGTTTTCCACAAACTCTTCATAAGTTTCATTAGCTATTACAGTCAAGGTATTGATCGAACGGTCATATACCCGATTACCCGTCTCATCCACACAAATACGCAAGCCTCGACCGATAGACTGCTTGCGCTTAATTTCAGATTGGGATTCGTTAAGCGTGCAGATTTGGAAGACATTCGGGTTGTCCCAACCCACGCCCAAAGCAGAGTGGGAAAAGATAAACCGGAGCGGATTGTCATAATTCAACAGCTTCTCCTTTTCTTCCATGATTAGCTTGTAGGTAGAATCATCTTTACCAGTCTGGCCTGTCGTATCTACCATACGGCCTTTATCCTGAGAAAAATATCCGTCCCTTACTTTTTCTAAAGGAGTCTCTTTATGCGAAGGCAATTCAAACAAGATTTGGTACTTCGAAAACTGTCTCAATCTTTGATAGGCTTCATCAAACCATCGGGCATACTTTCCGTCAATCTTGTTTCCATCCTCATCGTAGCTTCTGAAATTGGCTACTCGGTCTATGAAAAAAAGGCTCAATACCTTGATCTTCTTCTCCCGACCTGCAAAAAACAATTCTTTATCCAGGTGCTCTTCAATGGTTTTGTAAATCTGAACCTGTTGGTAAGCTTCTACACTCAAGCCTCCCAAGGTCTCCCCAAGAAATAATCGATTGGCTACCGTTGTGAAACTTAGCTGCCACCGTTTGTTGACCACGGAAATCTCCCCAATGGTATAATCCCGATAAATTTCTCTTCCGGTCAGGTCTTCCAAAGAATCTCCTACGTCACACTTGACCACTTTTCGTTCCACTTCCCCATTAGACTTTTGCACATCCAGTTCCAGCCGGATATCCTGTTTCTTAGGATCATAGTCATAGAATCGGATAAAAGCTTCATTGGAATCATTGGCAGCCTGCATGCCCGCCACTTCTATTTGCTTGACAAAGCCCTGCTCGTAGGCATCGTAAGCCGAAAAGCGATAAATCAAATTTACCTTATTGATGTGCGTGGCAGAATAGCGCAAAACTACCAGGGGATTCAGGTCTTTGATACTGCTTTGCGCCTTATCACTCTCCATTTCCTGAGGCTCATCCAGAATTACGATGGGATTGACATTCTGAATGACTTTCAGGGGAATGCCACCCGTTTCGTAGTGCGGTTTATTGATCACTTTATCTTGGCTATTAAAAGCATCGATATTGATGATCATGATTTCGATGGAGGCATTGACTGCAAAGCTTCGGATCTGAGAAACTTCCCTGCTGCTGTATACAAAATCCCGAAAGACCACATTGTCATAAAGCCCCCCAAAATGCTCCCGAGTCTGACGGATGGTGGCTTTCACCCCTTCACGGATAGCTACGGAAGGCACTACGATGATAAACTTGGTAAAGCCATGGACTTTATTCAACTCGAAAATGGTCCGCAGGTACACATAGGTTTTGCCGGTACCGGTCTCCATCTCTATGGAATACTGCAAGTCACTTTTGCGTAAGCTATCACTGAGCCCAACGGCATTTCTTGCCTGAACTTCCTGCAGGTTTTCAAGCAGGCGGGTTTCAGAAATGACCAGATCATTACCGTACCCTTTTTCTATTTTTCCAAACAAGTCCTCATTAACCTTGGCTACCGAAAAAACAGAATCGTAGCGGTTACCTCCCTGAAAAAGATCTACTACCGACTGAATGGCCTCCAGCTGATAAGCGAGGCTCTGATTAAAATGGATCTGCATGGTTTAGAGGGTATTTACTTTGGCAAATCCAAATTCATTCTTCAATCTCAACTCTGCATTGGTTTTGAAAGCATCGTCTTTGCCAAAAGCCTCATCCTTAAGCACCAAAACAGGTTTCAAGTCCACTATTGCTTCTGCTATACTTTCCTTACCCCAATTACCTATTCCCTCTATTACTTCCATGGTAATCGGTGCATTCATGCAGATAAACAATTCCCCATGGCTGATGCTGTAAACCCTGGCTCCGGCAATGCTGCGCTCTTCTATCTGAGAAGTCAGTAACAACCCCTGCTTCAGCAGCAATTCATAGAGCAAGTCTTCTTCCGTTCTGCCCTTCTTCAGGTGGTTTCTGCTTTCTTCCAGTCTGGTCTGGATTCCCTGGACCGTCTCAGGCATTTCGGTATCCCAAGCTTCAATGTTAGAGCTATCCAGCTTGAATACTTTGAAGCCTATATCCAGTTTGGCAATAATCTCTTCCAACTCCTGAATTTTAGCTTTTTCTTCATCGGTTTGGATTAGACTGGCTTTAGCTTTTAATTGATCTAGTTCTTCTTTTTTCTCCGCAAAAATAGTATCACCAGCTCTTCGTATTCTTTCTTTTCCAATTTCTGTTATTGTTTTATACCCCGACTTAAACGCTTCGCTTTTTTCGTCAGTTATTTCAGGTAATTGTACTTGAATATGTTTTCTATTTAATTCATCTTCTGAATTTAATTGCATAACAGAGTGAGCAGTTGTCCCAGAACCAGAGAAAAAGTCAAGTATTATTTCATTATTTTTAAAATTTACATACTTAATTAGTAATTTAATTAAGTCAACAGGTTTAGTATACTGAAAAACTCTTTCATCGAAGAGTTTTTTCATATCAGAGGAAGAACTCGCATTAAGAATTGAAGTTATAAGATTCTTGTGAGGAGCCGACCTGACTATTTGATTATTTTCATTATCAACGTTCAAATAATTTTTATAGTAAACTGACCATCCACTATTTTTATTATCTGATTTTTTAAACTCTATGAAATTATTTTCTCTTGCCCATTGAACTTTAGATTTACTCCATTTCCATATCCAACCATCGTTCTGAAATTCTTTTCTTCCATTTGGAAATGATAAAGTACCATCTGGGCATTCAATTCCAAAATTTAATGAATCACTATATTGAAGTCCACCTCTGTCTAGATTATCTGTATAATAAGGTCCTCTAAGTTCGAAATGTTCATCTTTATTGCGATACCTAGTTAGATCGAAAGACTCAAAATTTCTAGAAAAAGTATTTTCTATAAAATTAATGTCTTTACAATACACGATGATACTTTCAGTTATTGTTGAAATCGTGGATGAATCTGAAGCTCCCGTTTTTTTTTGCCATATTAAATTTGAAATGAAATTTGTTTCACCAAATATTTCGTCACAAAGTTTTTTCAAATTATCAACTTCATTATCATCGATACTAATTAAAATTACCCCGTCATCTTTCAATAAGTTTCTCGATAACCTCAATCTGGGATACATCATATTCAACCAGTTGGAATGATACCGTCCATCTTCTTTGGTATTGGTGGATTGCTTAACTCCTTCGCTGTCTACTTGATCGGTTTGTTCGAGATAGTTTTTCAGGTTGTCTTTGTAGTTGTCTTTATAGACAAAGTCTTTGCCCGTATTGTAAGGAGGATCGATGTAGATCATTTTGATCTTCCCATTGTAACTTTTTTGGAGGAGCTTGAGTACTTCCAGGTTGTCTCCTTCGATGTATATATTTTCAGTTTTTTCCCAGTTCTTGCTACTTTCCTTGTCGGGGCGTAGGGTCCCGAGTGATCGTTTCATGGATTCTTTGATGGCCTCGTTTTTCCCCCACCAGTTAAGTCCGTACAATTCATCATTAGGTGTGATAAGATCACCAAGTAGTAGTTGTAGTTTTTCAAAATCCACACGGCCTTCACTGAATACCTCAGGAAAAATTTCTTTGAGTTTCTGAATATTTTCGGCCAGTATATCTTGGCTTCCGCTCAGGGAATGGTCTTTGGTGATTTTTTCCATATTGTTAGTTGTCTTTTAATCGTGATTTTAAGGCTTTGATTTGTTCGGCTAGAGCACGGGCCTGATGATGCAGCTCTGCCTTTTTGGCTGCATTTCTTTCCCTAGCGTATTCGTTTTTTATCGTTATGGCTTTTTTCTCCAGCGCCAGGAGTGCAAGCTGATCTTGTCTGTTTTCATCATGGATATGATGCATCAGCTTATCAAAGTACTCCTTGAGGTGGGTACCGCCTACTTTGTCCAAAAATAGATTAGTTAGATAGGTCTTTTGTTGCTCGCTGAGCTTTTCAGCATCCATCCACTCCGAAAAGTAGAACTTATCCTGATTCAATTTCCGCTTGTCCTTTTGCTGCTGATGGATCGTTTTCTCCGCTAGCTGAAAGCAGAATTCCTCTTTATAAATAAACCCAAGTACCAAGGGATAAGGAATCGCTTTTTGCAACAGTCTAGCTACCCGATCGGCAGCTGCTTTCTCTCTAAGCTCCACCTCGACGCTAACTACCTCATCATAGCAGAACTCCTCATTGATGAAAGCAGGAATTTGAAGATGCTGAGGCTTAAGGGATCCTGTCCAAATCATCTTCTCTATTTTGTCCAAAAGATCTTGATTTACATCTGGCTGAACTTCCTTGAGGACTTTTTTGGTCATCTTGATAGAAAACACGGAGGCGGCAGGCCACTTCAAATGATCTATTAATCTCATCTTCTGAGGATAAAGAAACTGACCAATTCATAATTCTCAGGCGTGGCGGACAATCCGGCCGCAGGAACGGTTCCTCCCAGTTGATAGAGCGTGCGTTCCCCCTCCTCTGTACTCTTTCCGATCACACCTTCTATGGCTTTTTGGAAAAGCTCCCGATAGGTACGCATATCTGAATACTGCTTGGTTTCCTTTGCCAATTGCTTTGCAAGACTATCATCTACCTTGGAATTGTTCACACAAAGCTTTTTACAGATATCCAGGATTTTCTTTCTTCGGTTGTAATTCATTACCACCTTGCCTTGCTTATTCAAATACGTGAGGAAAAAGGTGTTTTTATCCCGCTGTTTGATGCAGAATACCACTCCTTCCTCGATGGATTCTTCGGAAGCAGGGATTTGAAGAATGGTATGGATACCCTCAGGCGTTTTGATAGCTGCATCCTGATTTTCCTTCAAAAAGCGATGAAGGTCAGATTTGAAGTCATTGTAGGTAAAATCAGAAATAGACAAACCACCTCCCAAGTCATCGATCTCGACGCCCTTATTATCCTTCAGTTCCTGAAGCTGTTTGACCCGGTAATTGTCGGTTTCTTCTCGCGCATCCTTTTCATGCTCCATTTCAGAGATGACATTATCACCTCCTGTACCTGACACATCTACCATCACAGCACGCCCTTCTACTCTGCCACGAAGCTTGATATAGGTATCCAGATCATCCATAGGCCAGAAATTAACCATTTGGATGCGTTGATTAATCGAGCCCATTCGGTCTATTCGACCAAATCGCTGAACAATGCGTACCGGATTCCAATGAATGTCATAATTGACCAAGTAATCGCAATCCTGTAAGTTCTGGCCTTCTGATACGCAATCCGTAGCCATGAGAATATCGATTTGTTCTTGGCAATTGGGATACGTGGTTTCTCTACGCTTGGAGACAGGAGAGAAGTTAGTCAATAAATAGTTGAAATCAGTTTTGTAGTACGTACCTCTTTCATTTTTTACCCGGGGTAGATTGGTTTTATCAGCAGTGGTTCCGCCAGTCACTAAGGCTGTGTAGAGTCCAAATTTAGTTTGAGCCCAATCTGCTATTTGGTCATACAGATAGGAAGCCGTATCCGCAAAAGCCGTAAAAATCAAGACTTTTTTATTTCCTTGATTGATTGGCTGGTTGATTTTTTGAGTGATTTTTTGCTTTAGAAGATTCAGTTTAGGATCAGTTGCAGGGCCTTCTGCCTGGACTTTTCTAAGGATGGATTCAAGGATGGCCTTATCATTTTCCAGGTCATTTTTCCATTTGATTAAATCCATATCTTGGATTTCAATTCGAACTTTTTTACCGACACTCAGTTCTTCCCTTAAATCTTCCAGTTCAGCGGGGATTTCATTGAAATCCTCGAGATAACCTTGGGTGCGTTCAATTCTATGTAGGATATCGTCAATTTTATCTAAAATTGATTTGATGGTCAGGCCAAATGAACTGGATGCACTTTCCAAGCGCTTGAGAAGATTAACCTTCATTAAGTAAATCAAGCTTTCCTCCCTGTCCGACTGTTTGAAAATAACCCCTCTCGACACTTCACTATCGTATCGCTGAGCGTATTTTTCCGGAATACCATTATCATCACGGAGATAGGTAATGGGTGCATACAGACCTAGATTCAGCTGATTCATTTCTTCTACTAAGGCTTCGATATCGCTAAGAGCACCGCCATTGTTACCAGCTACAGGAGTGTTGTCTGGCTGTAATCGTTCAGGGAAATGAATAGTTTCTCCATAAAAACTCCGGATATGCCTTCTACATCGGGCAATACTCACTTTGTCCAACAGGTCAAAGTATTTAGGATGTTTGGTGCTGAGTGTTTCAAGTAACTTATCAGGGTTTCTATCTCCTTCAATCCATTTGTTGAATTCCCGCTGAACCCCCGTCATCAATTTGGCAATAGAAGGAATTCCCTCTGAATGAAAAGCATCGTCTCTATTCTCAGTCATCACATAAATCTGATGTTTGAGGTCATTCATTTTATTGTTGACAGGAGTAGCAGAAAGCAATAAGACCTTGGTCTTGAGTCCTTTGGAGACAACTTCTTCCATCAGCTTTTTGTAACGTGTATTGTCATTTCGGAAGTTATGGCTTTCATCAATGACTACTAAGTCATAATTGCCCCAGTTTACCCTCCCCAAAATAAGTCCATCCACTTCTCTATCTGGGTTTTGATTAGATAGATCTGTATGACTTAATAAGTCGTACCTCAAATTATCATTTTGGAAGAAGTTTTCAGATTCATTTACCTTGAAAATTCTCCAGTTTTCTCTAAGCTTTTTAGGACAAAGCACCAAAACCCGGGCGTTACCATCTCGGCACAAAAAATACTTAATTACAGCCAATGCTTCATAGGTTTTGCCCAAACCTACACTATCTGCCAAAATACAGCCGTTGTATTTTTTTATTTTGTGGATGGCACCAAGGACACCATCTTGCTGAAAGGGTTTGAGTTCATTCCAGATTTTGGAATCAGTAAGCCCGATTTGGCTGATTTCATTTTGATCCGCACTTACTTCATCTACCCCTTCAAAGATCCGACTCAGGGTAAACTGATACAAAAACTCAGGGCTGTAGTCCTTGTAAGCACGCTCCAGTTCTTTTAATAGGTCGGCTTTTATATCTTTTGCTGCTTGACTCCACTGAATATCAAAGAGCATCTGATACTGATCTATAATAGGCTGTTCTTCTTTTTTGGATTTTACCTCAGTGATTGTTTTTTGATTCGTTGCCACTAATCCAAGGTTCTCACTGGTAAATCCATTGGAAATAAAGGAAGCACTAAATTTGGTTGTCCCTGTACCAAGTAGCATATTCAAACTGGGAACGCTTTGTTTGATTTGTGTCTTCGCACTGAAGAAATCAGCACAAGTTTCAGCTGCAAAACGGAGAAGAAACTGGTTTTTGAATTCCATCTCATCAGCCGTCCCAAAAATCTGACGCACCTTTTCTTCCTGTTGATTCGTCCAGAGAATTCTTAAAGAATTGATGTCTTCGAACTTGTCACTCAAAAACATAAAAGCATAAATACTAAACTGATCCACGATTAGACTCAAGTCTGAACCCGGTTGGATCAATTCTTTTAATTCTGTAGCCAGTTTATTCCCAGCTTCGTTGGTAATAATTTTTGCCATTATAAAATTCGACTTCTTACTAAGTCATATTGAGTTAAGGTATGATTTTCTGTGACCTGAAGAGATGACTGAGGTATTCCTTCTAAAGTTTCATCAGAGTTTTCAATCTTTAAATCATATAAAATGGTGGATACGCCGTTTACAATTTGTGGATACACCCAGTCGATGATGTAATCTTGATCATCATTGATGATTTTGATTTTTTGATTCAGTGAAAGTATAGGGACTACCTGCTGATTCATGGCATTACGTTCATTCTGATTATTTCTCTGAATTTCTGTTTCAGGGGCTAAAACTTCAGTCCTTAAATTGATGAAAAAGTCGATGATTTCCTGATCAATAAATACTTGTTCTCCATCCTTGGTGTAAACATATTCGGCGGTGTCTAACCAATCTAGGGCAGAGTTTATGCTTGCCAAAAGTACCTCTTGGAACATCAGCCTAGAGGTCAGCCTCAAGCTACCATAGGTTTTATCATAAATGCAGAGGTATCTTTCTCCCGTATCGAAGATATCACCATTATTTAGAGCGGTAAATGATCCTATACAAAAATTCAAATCTTGAGGTTCAAAAGGAATATTTGTCAAAAACACATTGAAAAAAATATTAGCAATTGCCTCAACTTTTTCAGCTGAACTTATTTGTGATAGAGGGCCTCTGCCAATCAAAACTCCCGTAGTGACTATCCTGCGTGAATACGTTCTTCTAGAAAAATAATTATTTGGATAGGAGACCGAGATTTCATCAGCTCCTCCTCTTCTTTCATAATATCCAAAAATATTTTCATAGACATCAAGATTACATTCTATTACAGAGGTATTTGTGAATCGCTTTCCTTGTATCAAACCATCCCCAAGATTTGGATATGGCATGATTTGCAATATAGGTCTAGTTGAGTAATGCGCTTCATTTCTCAAGCAAATTTTATATTGCTCAATCGAGGTGACTCGATAGGGTCTTTTCATGTGGTAATACACTGCACCTGGATAAGCCTCCCTCATTTGCTGGCTCTTGGTCATTTCCCCTAAACCTAAAATGTCTCTTCCTTCGAGTAATTCAATCTTAAACTGTTTCTCAATATCCCTTAATGGGAATGTTTGCTGCGGGATTTCATTATTATTTGGGTTGAGATTTTTTAAGTGCTGAGGCTCAATTGAGTTTTTTACTTTTTCACATAGATTTAGGAATCCATCTGGAAATTTGACTTCACTGTCCTCCAACTGATCAATATTAATTGCCTGGGCTTCAGGGGCGCCATTTAACCCAACCAAACAGAGAGCATGGATATATTGGATGAATTCATTATCCAGATAAAGTGCAGTATCGGCAGGAGGGATGTTAAAGATATTTTGAGGATTTTGAAAAACTCTTTCTGACCTAATGCTTTTGTCATTAATAATTAAAACAAATCCAGCTTGATGTCTGCCAATCCTACCAATTCTTTGCATGAAGCTGGTTTGAGAAGATGGTACACCAAATAAAATTCCAACATTTAAATGTCCAATATCAATTCCCATTTCTAATGCACTGGTGGAAATAACTCCTCTTAATGTTCCATCCGATAACTTATCCTGAATTTTTTTTCGATCTTCAGATTCATAGCCGGATCTATAAGGGGAAATCCGATTGTCTAAACGATCTGTGATTGTAGCAATTTGTTCAACTGCTTTTCTATTATCAACAAACGTTATACTTCTATTATTTTGGTCCTCTGAGATTCGATTAATAAAATCAGCAATTCGGCTAAAAGGCTCTGAATCATCTAGAGGATCAAGAAGGAAAACCTCAATAGGATGTTTTGGAGAAGTTTCATGGTCATGGTCAATAATAGTAAATTCCAAACCTGTCAATTGATGAAGAAATTGTTCGGGGTTACTAATGGTTGCGGAAGCGCATAGGACCTGTATAGGATTTGATGTTTGTAGTTTCAACTTTTGACATGCCAAATGAATCCTTCGGTAAAGAAAAGCTGCATTTGAACCGAAAACACCGCGATAAACATGGACTTCATCGATTACTAATAAGTCTAAATTTCTGAAAAAGCTCCGAATAAAATTTTTGTCAAGGTTGACTAAAAACCAAGAATGAATGACATCTGGCGTTACTACAACAACATTTGAATCTTCTATTATTTTTCGTCGTTCATTTGTAGATACCGTGCCATCAATTCTTCCTACTTTTAATGCCTTGCCTGAAAGGGAAAAGGCTTGCTTCCATTTTTCCTCCTGTTGGTAACCCAGAGCTTTTAAAGGATAAATCGCTAAAATTTTGGCTGATGGATTTTTTTCTATTATTTCAAGCGCTTGAGCATAAAAAACCAAACTTTTACCAGAGCTGGTAGAAGTAGCCAAGCAGACATTGTTTGGTTGTCCATCATTTTCTCTCAATAACTCCAGCGCTCGATATTGGTGCAGAAAAATCTGACCTCCAACGGCTTGGTTTAGATAGTTTCTTGTACCGCCTGATAGATTTAAATTATCTGTTGAAAGGGTTCCAGCAGGTCTTTCAGGCAATATATCTCTATGAACAATTCTATATCCGGAATCTTGCACAATGTCCTCGATTGAGCGCTCCATCGCAAGATACTCTGGAGTTACCACCTCCTCGTTTACTTGATTTTCTAATTCCTGATCCTCAGTTATTTCCTCTTCTTCAGGGTAATTCGGGGTTTGAAATTCTTCAGGAACGGGAACTTCACTATCAAACCCCAGATTAAACAATTGTTGAAAACCTCTTATTTCATGGTTGGACAAACTAATCCCAGTACTGGTAATTTGATTTACTTTTTGGATGGAATGTGCTAGATCGGTGATATGGAACCAGCTGGCAATTCTATCAGTGATAGAATACAGATCAAATTCAATATTCTTAGAGAATAAAACTATCCCCGAAATATGTCCAAGATTGGTGTCCTGAAAATTTCCAAAAAGGTTTAGTGTGTTTAGTAGGGCAAATTTATTTCTCCTTACCTGCTGATAGGGATTTTCATTGGCCCCTCCCCTGACTGATAACGTGTTTGCGTTTCCATCTTGAATGACAGTTATGGGCCAGTCTCCATTTTCATGGAATGTGAGGGCTCCTCCGTAATTTTTAAATTCTATGACAGAAATCGCATCCTTCTTTATGAGTAAAGCATCAAGCTCTCTTCCTTCAACATGAAGATTGCCAATGCACAAATAAAGGTCTGGGGACTGGTGGAAATTACTGTAAAGCTTATTACAAAATTCATCGAATAACTGCCTTTCATGAGTGTGATCAAAGTTTCGGGAAAGGAGGATTTTTACGGGCATATTTTTTTAAAACATTAGTTGGATCTTTCAATTAAAAGACATCTTCGGACTTTTGCAACTCTTAATATTCTAATTCCTGAAGAATTAAGCAACTAAAAGTAGCTGACACCCGGTCTATTTGAAATGTTTAATTGACATCGTTTTACTTCCATGCTGGTTTTCTAATTGATAATCAATTGGATAGGAGACTACGAATGGATTCTTGATTTTTGAATGCTTCATTGGATAGGTAACAAAAAGTAAATGAATAGAAGTAAGGAGCGCTTTGATTGTAGGTTTTTTCTATGGAACCACACTTTTTGACCAGGTATGCCGCTACTTCCAGCCGGTACCGCTCCACGTATTGAGGCCATCCATTCCTTCCGATTGCCGGGTTTTTCCAGTTGGTCGGGCAGCAGGCTCGGGGTCGAGGTGTTGGTAGCTGACTTGCCGATCCCGATCGGCCACTATTCCGAAAGTAAAATTACCTGCCCCTGATTGATTTCCTGTTTTCATTGGTTATCCGTTCTATTTTTTATCATTCTACCCACCACTGCTGACTCGTTTTTTTGATTTGCTAATCCTGAACAGATAAAGATAATAAACTAAACGGTAGTTCCCCCGTTTTTGCAAGCTTGCAAATTCCAGGGCACCAACCGGAAGGAAGGAGTTGCTGGTAAATGTCGCCCGCCTGGGCCAAGCCCGTGGGGATTTCGCCAATTGGCCCATTCCCGTGCAGGGGGGGTGGCAGCTGAATGAGGCTACCGGTTCCCGCGGCAGGTAACCGAAGGGCATACCCGAGATGCCTCCGGTCCAAATCAAGACCCGGCGATCCCATCCAAATCCCAAAAAACCTGATTCCAAGGCCAAACGCTGCTGCTACTGCGATGACTACCGGGGAGGAGCAGGTCGACTAGTGAGGAAAAAGATGCGCCAAAGGGACCGGATTTACCCGGGATTTACCCGACTTAGACCCCATGAAATTGCGCCTGCCTGCTAAACGAAGAGGCAGGAAGCAAGCGGCACATCGTGTATCGATTAGAAGCCCTGCAAGATTCAGCCTGCCAGTGATAAGAACCGCAGCGGGCAGGAAAAATCTTTGGGAATTTGGCAAATGTTGTTCCCAAAATAAAAACCCATACGGTTTCACGGCGAAATCCCTCCGGGCGCCGGGGTACGTAGCAGAGCTACTTCCCTGAACTTCGAAATGGGATATACCTGAGCTCCCTTCGGTCGAACCAGGTCTCCCGGACGGAGCGGCGCCTCACCTTGAAATTAACCAAGCGAGGATCGGGTATTTGCAAGCTTGCAGGTTTTACCGGGGAAGGCAAAATATCCCCAACATTGCAAAAAGATTCGCACTACCATGAATGCAATGCCTCTTGAATTCGCTGCGGTTGATGACCCTTGGTCTGACGCTCCTTTCTGCCATGCAGGTGGTGCCGATCACGGCGACCGATCATGCAGCATCCAAAAATAAGTTTAATTAACTACGTGGAGACCAGCACCCACACAAAAAAACGGGGCGTATTCCGAAAAGCCACACGAGTAGGAATAATTCAAATTTAACACTTATGAGAAAAGTAAAAACAATTTTCGCATCACTTGCGATTGTTGCGATGATGTCAAGCTGTTCATTGACATTACCCGTTACCGCTACAAGCAACCCGATTGGAGAGAAAGTCGGAACGGCTAAAGCAACAGGTTATTTAGGAGCGCTATTTTTTGATGCAGATGCAAGTATTCGAACCGCAGCTAAAAATGGAGGGATTTCCGAAATTTCAACTGTCGATATTAAGAAAGGAAATCTGCTTAATTTAATTGTTACCTACGAGACAATTGTAACAGGTAAATAATTAAACCTTAAGTCAAGGGGATAAGCCCCTTGACTTTTTTTAACCGCAACTTATGAAAAATTTGATTCTTTATGTATCAATTAGCATGATACTGCTGTTTTGTACTTCTAAACCGACCCAACATATATTTTTATTCAATGACGTTTCATTTAAATTAAATGAAGATGAAGAAGTCGCCGACATTGATCCAAAGAATAAAGAGATTTTTAATTTGTTTTACGATAAAAAGCCTGTACAAATACCCTTATTTAGGTGCATACAGTCGGATGACTATTTAATTTTTATTGGAATCCCGTTCAACACATCAATAAAAGAATTGGCTAATCATGGTTTTACATCAACTTTCAATCAAACGGTTTCCAAAAGTGATTCTACCAGTTACATTTACAAAAAATATAGTATTGAACAAGAACAAATCACATCATACACAAAGAGCTTTGACACTAACTTGGTGTATATCTTAACGGTTTCAAATTCAGCTGACTTATCTGATTCTTTATTCAGTATAAACGCACTCTCAAATCGATTCAAAAAATAATCTATGAAAAATATCTTGATTGGCTATTGGAATGACTCATCCGTTACATTGGCTGTATTCATTGTGTTATCCGTAATGTGTAATGGCTGTTCATCTATTGTGCCACCAACCACTAATTCAGGAAAAAAATACTTTGAGACATTTTATATTGGTAAAGAGGGAACTCAAAATTTTATCAAACCTATTTTATTCAAAGATGAAAGATCAAACGAAGAATTAATTTTAGATATGACTTTTCGATACAGAAATGCAATTAAGGATTCTGCAATAGTAAATTTTAGTATTAAAAGCGCTACTCTATACAAAACCATTGACAGCTTGAAAATTGCAAACGAAGTCATTCAGGCAAAAAGCAGTGAGCTTGAATTACTATTCAACGAAAAAAATAAAAAAGGATTCACATCCCGTTATTCAACAAAAGCTAGTTTACAAGAAATAAAAGAAATATATAGTAATAATACGTGGGAGATAACGATTTATTTTAAAAACCAAATTACGAGATACAAACCTCAAAGAAAAACAATGAGGGCGATCGACGCTGTTAGGGACAACGTCTTTATCGTAATGTGAACACACACGCGGTCAGTGATTGTGCATTTAAAATCAGCCCATAGTCTTATAGACGGACCCAGCAGATAGGGGTATCAAGTAACGTATTTTTGTTTGGCGTGCTGGTTTCAAAATTGAATTTTTTCATCTTCTCGTTTAAAATCAGTTTCACCCGAATCTACAAACTAACTATTTTCCAAATGGAGCAATTTGGTAATAAATTCCTCCGTAACCATCTTTATTGCCCAAAGCTATTCATCGTAACGGTAGAATTAAAACTAAATCTTCATTATTATTCGTTCAAAACGATCTAGAAGTTCGCTCTCAATCATAGATAATTTTCGCTCGTTGGCTTTCGTTATTAGCTGAATCAATTTCTTTCGTTCTACTCTATGAAATAGATACAGTACTGAAAGGCCCTTTATTATCGATTCTTTTATAGCCTGACACTCACCATGGTATGCGCTAATTAAATCATCAAATAATTTATCCTTTGAACTACCGTATGCAGCTATACATACATCTGGGAAGTTTTCGAATTCACTCCATCTGGAAGTGCATTCAAAAATTATTTTCTGCTGATCATAAATAGATCCTTGTGAAAAGATATTTGGCATATTACTTCGTTTTATCGTGTTGTCCACTTCAGGGCCGATAAAGGTAAAGTACTGTCCTCTAGCTCCGTCTTTTATGCAAGCTTGCAAATTGCACAAGATATGCACCGGAAGCACCCGGCTTTAGCCACCAGGAAATCGCGCCTGAGCTGCCTTCGGTCGAACCAGGTCTCCCGGACGGTGCGGCGCCTCACCTTGAAATTAACCAAGCGAGGATCCGGTATTTGCAAGCTTGCAGGTTTTACCGGGGAAGGCAAAATATCCCCAACATTGCAAAAAGATTCGCACTACCATGAATGCAATGCCTCTTGAATTCGCTGCGGTTGATGGCCCTTGGTCTGACCCTCCTTCCTGCCATGCAGGTGGTGCCGATCACGGCGACCGATCATGCAGCATCCACAAATGATTTTAATTAACTACGTGGAGACCAGCACCCACACAAAAAAACGGGGCGTACGCCAAAAAGCCAGATGAGTAGGCAAAAAATAACGTTAACCATGAAAAAAAGTTTATTCGTATCCGTGCTGTTAATTGGTTTACTATTCGATGCAAAAGCGCAGGAAAAACCCATTGTTGGGATCGTCCCCTTCACGTACGTACAGGGAGCCGCCTCTGTGGACGATGTCAACTCCATTCAGGAAACCGTGACCAATGCCTTTGTCAAAACCAGGCGCTTTAATATCGTCGACCGGTCGAAAATGGAGAGCTTAAAAAAGGAAAAAGAACTCCAAAAGTCGGAAGATTTCATCGATGGAAGCATTGCCCAGCAAGGCGTCTCGCTGGGGGCAAACTATTTGATCGCAGGCCATGTCTTATCGGCGCAGGCGGACCAGATGGAAACTGCTCCGGACGAAACCACGGGGCAGACGACCATCACCTTCAAGTCGAAATTGTCGATCAATTTAAAAGTAATCGAGGTAGCGACGGGTGAAGTAATCCGGTCCGAGACCATTGAGCCGAAAGGGGGCAGTTTACTTGCCGGGATGGTAGGCCTGGGTGCATCCAGTCCCGAGGCCGCTATTGCAAAAGCCATCAAGGACATCGAAGAAAAAATTGATGCCTTCGTCGACGAAAATTTCCCGGTATCCTTCCCGATCGTTGAAATTGTGGAGAAAGATAAAAAAGGAAATGCCATCAACGTGATGATCGCTGGTGGGTCTGGTTACAATCTGAAAAAAGGTGACAAGCTACGCGTTGTTGAACTTTCTGTAATGGAAGTGAATGGCAAGCAACTGCAACGGAAAAAGGAAATCGGCGAGCTACGAATCACCACGGTAGAGGATGAAAATTTCTCTATATGCTCGGTGCGATCCGGAGGACTCGCGATCAACTCGAAATTTGAAGGAAATGCCACTATTTTGGTATTCACCAGCAAGTAAATCCAATGAAGTACTACGTGTACCTCGTCGTAGCCATTTTAGGACTGCATGGCTGCAGTCCTAAAATGCATACCGAATCAGGAGAAGTCAACTTCCTAAGCAAGGAGTCTCAGGCGGTGTTTCTGGTTAAAAGCATGGGATACGGAAAAAACCGGGTCGAAGCGGTGGCAAACGCAGAAAAAAATGCATTTCGGGTGCTGCTATTTCGCGGGTTGCCGGGCTCGGATGTACCCCTGCCCCTGGTGGAAAATGAAGCGCATACAAGGTCTGTCCACGCAACCTACCTGCGGCACTTCTTCGCGGGCAATCGATACCGGTCATTCCTGATGTCATCGAAAGAAAGCTCAAAACTAACCAAAATCCCCGGCGGAAAACGAATCGCCGTAGACCTGAAAATAAATCACCATTCCCTGCGAAGGGACCTGGAAGAAAATCAGGTAATTCGAAAATTTGGCTACTGAAAACAGGAAAGCTGATTATTTTAATCGTCAACGCCGACAGGCAGGCAGATGGCCTTCGGAAAATAACTTGCAATCACATCGGGACAGGCTATGTGGCCGCTAAAAACAAATTATAAACAGATGAAATCGAGCATTTACTCAAGTATCTATTTTCTATGGATTGTTAGCTGGAGCCTTACTGCAGGGGCCCAGGGTACCTCAGGCGTGGAGGCGGCTGAAGTACAAACGGTACAGCCCAAAATAATGGTCATTCCTTTTACAAAAGAAGGAGAGGATCTCCGCTTCGTATTGGAAGAGGACATCAATCGACGGATCGCAATCACAAAAATTAAGGAGGCATTTGATTCCCGGAGTTTTACTACCGTGGATTTTATTGCACGATTAAAGGTGGCAAAGGACAACAACCTTTTCATGACGGACAATCAAACCGACATCAAATCACAGATCATTCAAATGTCGGGGGCCGATATTTACGTACAGGCAGAAATCGATGACCAAAACGGACAATCCGGCAGGTCGGTAACCGTGCTGCTAACGGGCTACGAGGCCTCTACCGGTAATTCCCTCTCGAATAAAGTAGGCAACAGCGGAACATTTTTCACCGATGACATCGGTAAATTAACCAGCAAAGCGGTGGAGCGTATCGCCGAGGATTTCTTAAATGTCCTGCAAGTAAAATTCACGGAAATCGTCAACAACGGCAAATCGGTTATGGTAGACGTAGGCTTCGACCTGGGGTCCCCCTATTCCATGGCTTCTGAAGTAGGTGATGAGGGATTACCATTGTCGGACCAACTGGAAATCTGGATGGAAGAAAACGCTTTCAAAAACAATTACCACATTCAGGGCACCACGGATTCGAAAATGATCTTTGATGATGTCCGCATTCCCCTAAAAGACCCGGTAACTGGCAATAATTACAACCCCAATAAATTTGCGTTGGAAATCTTTATGTTTCTACGGAAAATCGGCTTGAAACCCAGCAAGGATATAAAGGGCAATACCATTTTTATAACCATTAACTGACTCGCATGAACAAGTACCTACCGCTGCTAATCGCCCTACTGGGCGGATTTTGGGATGCATTCGCGCAAACACCTTCCGACATTGGAAAAATTTACTTATCCATCGTCATGCCCGAAACGGACGAAGGGCTGGATCCATCACAACTATCCAGACTGGAAGCGAAAATCGCTCAGCTTGTGACCAACACAGGCCTGGCAGGCAGTGGCTATACCAGCAATTTTGTCATCTATCCGAAATTTGTCGTCTACGAAACCAACACCGTGGAAGGAGGCATGGCAAACGTAACCATTGTGTCCTGTGAGTTGGGTCTTTTTATCAAACAGGTTGACGGAAATATACTGTTTTCAACCATCAGTAAACCGCTCCGAGGCAGTGGCCGCAATAAAACCGCGGCAATTACGCATGCGCTATCTAAAATTCCTTCCGCTGACGAGGAGCTGGATGAATTTATCGAAACTGGCAAAAAAAGAATCATCGCCTACTACGAATTGATCTGCGCTGATCTGATAAACCGATCCGAAAGCCTGGTGGCGATGCAAGATTACACACAGGCGCTTGGGCTATTGATGTCTGTTCCCAACGAGGTGAGCTGTTACCAAACGATTCAGCAAAAATCGATTGAAGCCTATCAGGCATTTCAAAACCAAAAATGTGTCGAACAACTACAGGAGGCAAAAACCTATCTCGCCTCAAACCAATACCAGCACGCGCTGCGCACCCTTCGTCGGGTCGATCCCTCCACGCCTTGTTTTGAAGAAGCAGAGAACCTGGTGAATCGAGCAGCGGACGAAGTGGATGCCGAAGAAAATAAACTGTGGGACCAACGAATGCGGGTTTACGAGGATCAGATCGCATTGACCAAAGAACGCATCCATGCCATAAAAGAGATCGCTGCTTCCTACTACCGGAGCAAACCTACCTCTGTGAATTACACGTATCTCCTGCGGTAAGCACCACCTGTCCCAAGGGAAAAGATCTTGCGACTCTTATTTGGCTCCCATGTTTTCGGTTTTTTTGATTCACGTTTAGGTAGGAATGCTTTAGGAAGCAACAAACTCAATTTCTATCGTATGTAGTAAAAAATCTAGTCTTGAATTAGGTTTCCGTTTTCATCGATTTTTATCAGGTTTTGTGTCTTAGGTTTGGAGGGTTGATATACGATACCTGTAAGTTTTCCCCCGTAGCCACAGCTTGTATTGAGGTTGATTCCGGCACCTTCCCGGTAGACTTCTTTTACCGGTAGATGTCCGTGAATAAATTGTTTCCCCCTCCATAGCGGCTTATGCTGATAGTTCCAGATTAATTCTGATAGTGGTTTTTGGCCAATTCGTTGACCCGTATCCCGAAGCACGGCGTGGCAGAATATAAAGTCTTCATTCTCGTGATAGGGGACGGTTTGGTCCAGGAAATCATGGACCTCCTTTTTCTGAGTTAATTCCAGATTTTTCCATTCATTAAAGGATTTGACAGTCTGCCAATATTCAAACGTTCCGTCTGAAGTAGTACCAATATCTAGTGGAGTTGCTTTCTCCAAAATCAAATCAAGAAGCATTTGATCATGATTGCCTCTGATGAAGATCCAATCCGGGTTTTTCTTTTTGGCATCAATGAGTACCTGAATGGTTTTCATCGCTGAAGGACCACGATCAACATAGTCTCCCAGAAAAATCGCTTGCGCATGTATCTCTTGACTTACTCGAATGGCTGTGGAGGCAGCGAGATGGCAGCCATGTATGTCGCCAAATGCGGCTATTTTTTTCATTTCGAAGCGGTAAGGCGGTTTCCTTATTTCCATACCTTAGAGTTAGGTTGCATTACTCTAATTCAAATCATACACTATATGCTGACTGCAGTCGTACTGCAACAGAGATTGGATTTACGTTGTCCATTAAAATTGATCGATTACCCACGATACCTTCGCTAGTTGCAAGCTTGCAACTTACTCTGAAAGACTGAACTCTACCAAAACACGAATCTCAGGTGATGTCAGTGTTTAGACCCTACGTCACCGAAAATAAAGCGGCTAAAGAACCTGTCGAAGGCTGAAGCACGACATGCATGTACTCACTGTCCAGAGGTAGATTCGTCCCTCAAGCAGCCCCTGGTACCATCCACGTCAATAGTACGCTGGAACGCGGAGATCTTGGCAGGCAACATCTCCGCGTTTTCTTACCAAAACGAGGCCAATCAGTCCAAATCACTATCATCAAATTCATCGTAGCGTTCATCCCAGGCTACCGCTTCAAACATCACCGAATTGAATCCGATGTAGGGGAATTCGACCAGGAAATAGTCCGTATAATCGGAACTCTGCTCGGTATGCAACACCGTATAGATTTCTCCTTCCGTAAGGTACCTATTGGCCTCTTCCCGCTCTTCATTCAATCCGTGTTCGTTGAGATACATTACCAGGCTCAGTGGAGGAATAAGTGTGGACATGTTGCAATAATCTATTGGCAGGTTTTTTTACACGTGGCTACCTCTAGCCGGCTACCCGGATAGCTTTCAGGCATTTTTGAGCGGCCTCCGACGGACGCCCCTAAGGCCGCTCCCTCCTTGAAAAGCTACATTTACAACCTATAAAAATTACCTTGCATATTCGAGCACGTTATTTTTAAGGTCAAGAACAACCTTGAAATTATCAAAAAAGTCAAAACCGATAAAACCGTCTGTTCCGCCTAAAAGCAATGTCATTTGTAATAGTGTCGGTAAGTTTCCATATTTCACACTAAATTCCTTGCCTCCGAAAACTGTCGGTATTTCAAAGCATTCCGTCTGAAATCTACCTACGCCTGGATAAAAGTCTTCATCGGTTCCAACGCTTTCATAAGTATTTGTCAAGCTGTCCGATACATAAGACAGTTTCGCTCCTGTGTCTAAAAAGAATTTTAGCTCTTGATTGTCAACTGTCAATTTAATTATCGGTATTCCCATAAAATTTGAAATGTCCGCTTGCGTTCCGTCAATGTCAATTTGCTGTTTGCTGAACCCAACCAGTTGATCTTGATAGGCTAAAAGGATTTTGTAAGTTGAAACTATATCGGCTCCCAGCAACGTTGTTATTTCTGTTCCAAGCATATCAGAAATTTCTGAAACGGTCAAACCCATATAGTTTGTTGAACATTCGAAACTTTCTGAGAGAAAATTTAACCTATCGGAAGCGTGAATGGTGGAAGGTGCCCCGGTGTCAAGTAATATTTTATTCTCACCCTCATAGATAATCGGGTGTCCGTTGAATAGCTGTAGTTGAAATTGTTTCATTGCCTTTTGTATAGTTTATATGTTGAACCTGTTGAATTGAATTGCGGAAACGATTTCAACGTGTCTTTGAACCCATTTTCAACCAATAGCTTGTCGAGAGTGTCAATTTCCCAATACCTTATTTTAAATGCATCTTCGTAGCTAAATTCTTTTCCCTTGAAAATCCCACTGCATTGTTCCTTATAGGTATAAATGCCATTTTCGTTGTTGCTTGTTAATTCAACAATTCGTAAACAAAGTCGTAATATGCTCCCCAATTGTCGTGTGGTTGGTTCATGATTGTCTGTTTTTTCGGCTGCGGCATCATTGGGTTATGAACAGCTTATAGACGTCGGATTGATTCCGGGCAATCCCCTCGTAGTGAAATCGATTGGGCGAGGAGATTTTCTCTACCAGGTCAAAAACCAGGCAGTCTTTTGGCAAGCCCTCAAAAATCAAAGTAAACAAATGGTGCTCGCCGCGAACGTATGTCCATTCGGGAGACTTGGTGATTCCCTCTACATGCAGCAATTTCGCCTCCACCCCACCCCCCTGTGGGACCAGGCTGGTTACCGGCCAAATGCGTACCCCAACGGGAGGGTAGGGAACGCTGAGGTAGCAATGAACAATCACCTGGTTTTCTTCCCGGGTGCGGGTTTTGGCTCCCTCAAGAAGGGCCTGGTCCAGCTCTACACTGGGTTCAATCAGTGGTTCCATTCAGTGGTATTTTTAGATAGTACAATAGAAAGAAAAGCTACGCCATGGAAATCAGGCCTGGCAAATTCAATGACAGGTGCGCGACGGTGAACGATGCTTTGACCCGCCACTGTGCCTCAACCCAAGGGAGTGTAGCCGTGAAAACGCCCGGCTCTCCGGACCAGGAAGTGAGCAGCAAGCGGTGCTGACGTCCACTTCTCGATACCTTATTGGGTATCCATACCCACGGTATTACAGGCGAACCCTTCGTGTGAAAGGCTCGCCTGTGAATGGCCGAACAAGCCCTCACAGAAGGGATGTTAATATGTTTCCCGAACCCACTTTCCTTCCTGTATGGTCATAGGTACTGTTGGAGATTGGTCTGTACTCCCCTAATTTACGTCCCGTGTGGTCGTAAATCGTAAGCTTGTTGCCGTTGTCCCTGATTTCGCCAATTTTCTGCCCGGTGTGGTCCGTTAATACTTGTGCCATTTTTATAGATAGTTAAGTTAATTTTCTCCCCGAGCCTTTTTGGTTCCGTTTTTTTTTCTTTTCAGGCTAGCTGGTACTACTCTGTTCATGGTTTTAAGCCCGTATCGACCGCTAAACATTTCTTTAGTCAATCCTACCTTTCGCCTTGCTACCACTAACAGACTGCAAAAATGGTTAAGAAATCAGCCCGGATCGTGAACTTGCAAGCTTGCATTTTCCACCGGCCATTACTTTGGCGTACCTGTCTGTATCGTATGTTGCCGGTACACCTGTACTAGTTGAATGCTTCTTACGGACAAAACCTCGCTGTCGTACCTGTTCTGAGGCCGAAGTATCCGCCATTCTTCTCGGCTGGGGTACCTACCTACCGATGAACGGGGGTAAAGCAGTGCGCTAGCAGGGTCTGGATTCCCGGGTCATGCGACGAAAATCCGAATAGCGGTGGGTAATACCGGACCGAAAACAAAAGCGAAGCGCTTTACCTACATGCGACACGGTAGCTACTTGATGGACGTGTTCAAAGGGTACAAGGACTCGGAGGAGGGGCTGGATTTGGTTAATGCCAGCTGTCCAGGGGAACTGATTCGAAAAATCTCCGGTCCGATTGGCCGGATTCCTCTTCCAGCAGGTCGAAAAGTGCCAGACCGGGTTTCCCCCGAAAGAATTGCAAGCTTGCAGGCTCTCCGTCAACGGGGTGATCCGCATTACTTTTGTGTTCCAAAAAAAATAGCGTATTATGAAAGATTTAGCAAGCATTACCCAACGACTCGAGAACATCAAACGTCAACTTAAAACCGAGTTTATTGGGCTGGATCACATCATCGATCAGCTGATCCAGGCAGTAAACCCCTGGTGCAGCATGGGCGAAAACCAGCGTCGCCCGCTGATTGTCAACCTTTGGGGGATGACTGGTGTGGGTAAGACCTCTCTGGTAAAACGCTTTCTGGATTTGTGGGATACCGATGAAAATGTCATACAATTTAATGTGGCGAGCAAGAGTCTGATGGAGCAAATTTTGCACGGTGTAGAGAAACTATACAGTCTAAACGGTAAAAAATCGGTGCTTATTTTCGATGAATTCCAACATGCGAGAACGCTCGATGAATCCGGCAGAGAACTACAAAAGCCAATCGACCGCATGATCTGGCAATTAATGGATGAGGGGCGATTTAATTTTTCGGGCTGGCGAGGGCATCATGCAAACCTCCAGGAATTGGCCACCGGAATTGAGTTATGCTTACAGAGAGGCGTTAAAGTCGAAAAAGGACATGTCGTAGCGGGTTGGGACACCTATTTCGATATCATGGAGCGGGGCGAAATCCCCAAAAAATTCCGAAGCAGCAACCCAAACACCTTCTTTCTTAGTGGCAGCGAAATACACGAGTTGCACGAGTTTACGCAGCATGAGTTCCCGGTTCGCTCCCAATTCAAGGACTTTTTGCTTCAGATGGACGGACCCGAACTGTTTGCCTTTTGTAAAAAAGTAGCGCAAAAATCGTTGACATCAGCACACCTGGATTTTTCCAGGTCCCTGATTTTCGTCATCGGCAATCTGGATGAGGGCTTTGCAATGAGTGCAGGCGTATCAACCGATCAGGATGCCGATCTATTGCACCTGGAAAGCAAAAAAATCAGTTTTGATCGGATCAAACAGGCCCTTCGAAACCGGTTTCGGATGGAAGAAATCGCCCGGCTGGGAAACATTCACCTGATCTATCCTTCCTTAAGCAGCGATGTTTACCGCACGTTTATCAATCGGGAATTGGTGGAGATTGGCCAACGCTTTGAAGAGATTTTTCCCTGCAACATTCAGTTCTCAGACCGGGTAAAGGCAACCCTTTTTGAAGAAGGAGTGGTACCCAATCAGGGCTTTCGTCCCTTACGTTCCACCATCCGCTATTTGATAGAGGGCAATTTATTGGAATTGTTGCAGCGTATCCATTCCCGATTACCGGATAATCTTTTGATCGATAATCCGGGAGATGACCTGGTGGTCTGCTATGAAGGACATGTTTTAAGCCGAAAAAAACTTCATCTCCCGATCCGTGAGACCAAACGGAAGCAACACGATGCCGAACAACTCGCGATCACTGCGGTACATGAAGCCGGTCATGCGCTGGTGTACCTGATTCTCCACCGCTGTTGGCCCAAGACGGTTAGCATTAGTTCCGCTGACCTAGACAAGGCGGGATTCATGCAAGTAAACCCTTCTTCCGGATATGCCAACAAAGACGTTTTGATGCGGCGGATCGCCACATTACTGGCCGGAAAAAAGGCCGAAGAGCTGGTGTTCGGGTCAGAAAACCTAACGACGGGAAGCGAGCAGGACGTAAAGACAGCTACAACCGACCTTTTGTTTGCGTTCCGGGACGGCTCGCTGAATCGAAAACCGGCGGGTTACGAATCCAGGATACGTGGCTCTGGGAAACTTCTGGAGGATCCTAAAGAAGCCGAGCTATGGGTAGAGCAGCAGCTCACATCCGGGTACCAACTGGCCGAACAGGTGCTTGTGACCCACAAAACCGCATTTCAGGCGATTGTTTCCTTGCTCATGGAACACAAACGACTGGATACAGAAGGCCTGGCAGCGGGGCTGCAAAGAAAAGGCGTGGATGGCCAACAATTGCTGAATGCCTACCCTCCTTTATTTCACTATAGTCAGCGAGTTCAGGATTTTTTGAAAGAAGGAGTAACGAGGAAAGTCGGTCAGCCAGCCTGATCCTCACGGATCCCGGGAAGGATCTCTCCAAACGTACTACTTTCCCCGGGTGGGGGGCCGAAAGCGATGCTTGCAACGGAGTTGAGGCAGCTAGCTTTCTGCCCCCAATCTCCAGACTGCAGACCTAGCCATACCCGCTGACAACTCCACAAAGCGGCAAAAGGGGTTGACGAGTTTAATTTGGAACGGAGTTTTGCAAAATTGGCCGTGCACAAATTTTCTGACAAAAAGTTTGGCAAGTGAGTCATTCACCCGTTGATGCTTCCCTGACGAGGTTTTAAGCGAATGAATTGGTTATTTCACTCCGTTTTCTTTTGCTGCAGGTACTTTCTAAAATAGCTCAATCTTCCGTAGAGAAAACTGCCAAACCCCCGATCCAGGGTCTCGGGATCGGTTTGCATCGATTGGAAGGTAAAGGACAGGTAGGCGTTTTTAATTGTCTCACAGGAGATATACCCCTTTACCCACAAGATAGGAAGGCTGATGCTCGTCTTCTCCAAATAGTGAAAAAGATATACGGTTGCCCTTTTCTCCAACCCTGTCATTTCGTTTACCTCTTTTTGGAATCGCTTCGCCACTGACTGCTCCACGAATGGTACATCCTCGTTGCGCATTCCCTCCAAATCACAGGCATTGTTTGCCGGCAAGTCTTTCCAGTCGGAACCCAACCAACGAATGGCCTCCGAACAAGCCCCACATTGCTCGCTTTTTGCATGCGGATCGGAACTCATCCGAAAGAGTAGATCCCATTGCAAAACTTCCTCCACCTGTAGCTCAAACACCTGGTCCCCTTCCCTTTCCTCACTAGAAAGCATCGCTTCCATACTTATGCAACAACTCATCATCTGCTGCTGTTTCCGGATATTCTCAAATTGGACGTTTTTACTTACTTCCTCCGGCTTCATGGACTTGTCGGGATCTCCTTCATCCAGGTAAGCGTCATAGCCAAGGATTTCATTACTATCGGCAAGGATTATCTCAGCCAAGGCTTTGGGATAATGCGGAAACATATCCCCACCCGGCTTCGACATGGGCAAGGACTTGTCGTTGATGATACAAAATCTTCCCGATCCCTCCGGGACTTCTTTTAATCGATAGCTGGGCAATGCATTATCTTTCATGGTTCCGCCAGTCTTTTTCCCTTCAAAGATGGTGAATTAGGCATCGTCACCCGGTAAGATGCAAGCTTGCAAACCCAGATATACGTTGCCTTGCCCCATTTGTGACGTGCAACCAAGATCCACACAATTACCTTTGGTTATGACCTTTCCATGTGCAGCTCCTGGACTGGTTGAAAAAAAATTAACGGAAATTACTCCTGTTTTTGGAGAAGTTAATTTCCTATAGGATTTCATCGAAAATTCTTACTTCTCCCCACTACCCATTTTCATAAAGACTGCCAGCGGACTGGCAACCGAGGTTAGGTAGACTGGATTCTGGGTATATCCGTCGGGAGCAAAGCATTCGTAGGGAGCACCAAAATCCGACCCTTTCCGGAAATCATTTTCTCGCAACTCGGCAATGTACTCGCGTACCAGCTTGCGGGCGGCTTCCGGGTTGACCCGATAAATGGCATGGGCCACCCAACCCACAGGCGTGCCCCAATAGGCCCCGTTTTGGTAGCGGTTTTTGGGTGCCATCGATCGTTCCCAGACCCTGTCGGAATCAAAATCATGGCTGGTGAGAACGTGCCGGATATTCCCCCGATAACTCAAGGTGCCCATTTCGTACGCCACCGCCAATGCTCGGCAGGCAATCTCCCGGGCTTCTCCTTGCAACACGCCTTCGTACACAGCCAGGGCTGTTCCCCACACGTCGGGCTGATTGCTAGTCCCGGTGGAAGCTTTTAACAACCCGCTAGCATCAGCGAATACCTCCGGCACCGCCTCGCGAATCTGTTCCGCTATCCGGTAGTATTGCTTGCCCGTTGCTTCGTCGCCCAATAGGCTGAACAGTTCTGCCAGTTGATTGGCTGCCCGGAATTTTAAAATGGACGGGTACAGTAAGTCTCCGGTCAGCTGAATGGCATCCCGGAACCCAAAATCGACGCCCCGAAATTGCTCCGTACAAAAGACCAGGTGATTTTCCTGTCGGGCAGGGGACACGTGAAAAGCCATTCGCAGCCGATCGATCAGCCGTTTGCCCTCGATCGTTTCCTCAAGCACGGCCACCGCTGCCCCGGAAGCAAGGAGTTGCCGGGCCATGTGAATGAAGAAAAACGCATCACCAAAAGGAGGCAGGCTGCCCCATTCCCTGGTACCTTGCAAGTCGTAGCTATAGGTGCCTGGAAAATAAATGGGCAAACCGTCATCGATTCGGATATGGTCCGGGATGGAGCCCATGGGGATAAGACTGCCACCAGACGTTATCCAGGTCTGCTCTGCCTGAGCAGCTGCTGTAAGGAAAAGCATGTGCCGTTGTTCGTCAGAAGTAATCATTCCCGTTTCCAGAGCCATGGCATAATCCCGGATCCAAAAAGAGGGATACGCATTTCTTCCTCCGGGTCGCACGAGGGTACCACCGGTTCTGTTTGGACCAAAATCCTCCGATGCTACCTGGTTTGGGTAAATTTTCGCTTGCTCCAATACATCCCTTGTCATTTCTATTAAAAAATCCAGATCGGCCGCGGAAACGACCGAACGATTGGGAACGGGCTGAGCAACCGCCAAATCTGACATAGAAAGCAGTACCAAAGCGCTAAGAGAAAGCAACCGGTTGAAAACAGCTAGAAAATCACTTTTGATTTCTGCGCAAAAGGGGGAACACGTCGCTTCTGTCACGACTTTGGCTTTTCGGTAAGCAATCCAAATTTCCGGGTAAGCTTCCGAATAGTTTCTACCTTCCGAAACCGCAGAGCGGACCAGTCCTGATCGATGGCTACCTGCCTGACAGGTTCCATGCCCCATTCTCCGAGAAGTTCCCATCCGCTATCCCGGTCGTAATCAGCCCGGTAGTTTTTTGAACTCTTTTTGGGATAGGCAATCCAGAAAACCGCATCGTTTTCCAGGTGAGGAAGAACGGCCCGGGCATGGGTCTCCATATCCGCCTTGGTTTTTCCAAAAATCAGGGCAAATTCAATTTTCTGCCCTTCCTCCGGCTGTTCGTAAACCCGCGTATGTGCTTCCATTGACTCCATCGGCGCTCTAAACGATTCCGGCGCAGCCACGACCAGCACGTTCTCTTGGGATTTAAAGTTTAGCTTTTTAAATACGGCGTCCATACCATGCATTACCAGATATTGGATAAATTTACAAAATTTCAGGAAAAATAAAAGGAGACAGCTCCCTGTATTCGGTTAATTTGAAAAGGCTAATCGCTGTTCCTAGCTGTTTTTTTGGTATCTTTGCCCCCTGAAAATGAAAAAAAAACCTGACTTTTCTTTCGATAATCTGGAGACCGCCTTTGCGCACCTTTCGGACGAGGACTTACAAAAAACCAAGACCTTGTTTCGTTTGATGCATTACCCGGTCTTGGTAAAATCAGGAATTTGGTTGAGCAAAATGGCCTTTGCGGTGGGATTGCCGGTAGAGGGTTTCGTGAAAAAAAATGTCTTTCGTCAGTTTTGCGGAGGCGAGACCATTACCGCCTGCAGACCGGTGATCGAAATGCTGGATAGGTTTGGGGTGAAGTCCATTCTGGATTACTCCGTTGAAGGCAAAAAGGAGGAAGCGGGTTTTGTCGCTGCAGCCGAAGAGATCGAACGAACCCTTCAGGAAGCGGAAAAGAACCCACACCTGGCATTTGGCGTTTTCAAGGTCTCCGGAATTGCCGATACGGAACTGTTGCAAAAAGTTCAAGCCCAACAGCAGCTATCCACCGCTGAAAAGGAATCCTTTACGAGGGCTCAGGAGCGGTTTATGGCATTGTGCAGAAGCGCCGCTGAGCGAAACGTACGGCTACTGGTAGATGGAGAGGAAAGTTGGTTTCAGGAAGTCGTGGACCAATGGGTACGGGAGGCCATGCGTCGGTACAACAGCGAAAAAGCCATTGTATTTAACACCTTCCAGATGTACCGCAAAGACATGTTGCGTCGACTCAAAGATGCCCGTCACGATGCCGTAGCCCAGGGCTATTTTCTGGGTGCCAAGTTGGTGCGCGGCGCCTACCTGGAAAAAGAACGGGCACACGCCCAGGCAACAGGGGCTGCTGATCCGATCCATGCCAGCAAAGAGGCCACGGATGAAGCGTATAATGAGGCGCTGCTTTTTTGCATCAACAACAAGCAGCGGGTTTCGCTGGTCAGTGGTTCGCATAACGAATGGAGCAATGACCTGTTGGCCGAACTGCTGGACCTTCACGGACTCTCCCGTTCGGACGAGCGTGTGTACTTTTCGCAGCTGTACGGCATGAGTGATCCGGTTTCCTTTAATCTGGCCAAAGCGGGTTACAACGTGGTCAAATACCTGCCGTATGGCCCTGTAAAAGAGGTACTGCCCTATCTGGGCCGGCGAGTGGATGAAAACACTGGCGTTTCCGGACAGGCGAATAGGGAATTACAACGAATCAATCAAGAACTACGCAGGAGAAAAAGCCTGCCTAAATTTCCAACAATAGCATAACCACCGGTATACACATGCAATTACTGAACGAACAGGAGATAGAACGAAGAAAAGACAGAGAGGCCTTACTACAGCTAGGTATTGACCCATACCCTGCCCTTTCTTACCCCATCAATGCCACCTCTGCAGATATCCATAAAAACTACGAAAACCGAAAAAACGACTACAAGAACATCAGCATCGCCGGAAGACTCATGACCCGACGCATCATGGGTTCGGCCAGTTTTGCGGAGATTCAGGATAGCTACGGTCGGCTTCAAATCTATGTGCGGCGAGACGATATCTGCCCGGACGAAGATAAAACCCTCTACAATACCGTCTTTAAGAAATTGTTGGGTATCGGCGATTTTATCGGTCTCAAAGGATTTATTTTCACCACCCAAACCGGGGAAATTTCCCTGCACGTTCAGGAATTCACCTTGTTGTCCAAATCCATAAAACCGTTGCCCATCGTAAAAAGAGACGATGAGGGCAATGTATACGATGGCTTCACCGATCCCGAACTCCGGTACCGGCAGCGGTACGTGGACCTGATCGTCAATCCGGAGGTGAAATCAACCTTTGTCACCCGCTCCAAAGTTATCTCTTCCATGCGTAGGTATTTCGATGACCATGGCTGGCTGGAAGTCGAAACACCCATTCTGCAGCAGGTTCACGGAGGTGCGGCGGCCAAACCCTTTGATACCCACCACAACGCGCTGGATATCCCCTTATTTCTACGAATTGCCAACGAGCTCTACCTCAAACGACTGATCGTCGGGGGGTTCGAAGGGGTGTACGAAATCGGGAAAATGTTCCGGAATGAGGGCATGGACCGAACGCACAATCCGGAGTTTACTTCCATGGAAATCTACGTGGCATACAAGGATTACGTGTGGATGATGGAGATGGTGGAAGAACTACTTGGGCAGATTGCCAGTAGCGTGCTGGGCTCCACACAAGCAAAAGTCGGGGAACACATCATCGAGTTTGCAGGCCCTTACAAACGCCTTTCCATGTTTGAGGCGATTCAGGAATACACGGGAATAGATGTCAGTACCCTGGATGAGGCCGGTTTGCGAAAGGTCTGTGCAGCGTTGGGAATCGACGTGGACGACAGCATGGGAAAAGGGAAACTGATCGATGAAATCTTCGGTGAAAAAGTAGAAGACCACCTGATCCAGCCCACCTACATCACGGACTACCCGATCGAAATGACGCCTCTGGCTAAAAAGCACCGGGATAAGCCAGGTTTGGTGGAGCGCTTTGAGCTTTTTGTCAATGGAAAGGAAATCGCCAATGCCTACACCGAGCTGAACGATCCCATTGATCAGCGGGAGCGATTCGAAGAACAACTCAAACTGGCCGCAAGAGGTGACGACGAAGCCATGGCCATGGATGAAGATTTTCTCCGGGCCCTGGAGTACGGCATGCCGCCGACTTCCGGTCTGGGGATTGGAATCGATCGGCTTTGCATGCTCCTAACCGATAAAAGTACCATTCAGGAGGTGTTGTTTTTCCCGCAAATGAAACCCGAAAAACGAGTGAAGGTGGCGACCGATGAGGACTTCATGGAGGCTGGTATCCCGGCGGCGCTGATTCCGGTTATCCGCGAATTGAACATTCATACGCTGGACCAGCTGCATACACAAAATCCCAGCAAGTTGTTTAACGATGTGTGCGGAAAACGAAAAAAATTAAAACTAAACGTTGCCAATCCCAGCAAGGAAGACGTGGAAAACTGGATCAATGGAAATTGATTGATTATAGGCCCGGAGCAAAAAACGCTCCGGGCTTTTCTTCTATTCTACCACGGGCTTCTTGGAAAATCCAATAAAATTTGACCACGTAGGATGAAACTATATCCTTCGTGGTTTTTTTATGATTATTTGCTCTGATCGACAGTACAATTC
>NZ_WIOK01000045.1 GCF_009467825.1 Cyclobacterium xiamenense
TTTTCACCTCACTTTGAATAATTGGGGTAAAACTGTTTTTGTAGCAACTACAATGGCCTTATCTGCTCAATAGGGCACGTTTTTCGGAATTTGAGCTAGCAGCGAGGAGCTTGCTAATCACCGGCCTTGTTGCAAAAAAAAGCCTGCCCATTCCATGGCGGTTGTGCCCGGCCCCTACCTGTCAGGCTGGTAGTACTCCATGGAAATGACTTTTTTAGGGCATGTATACCCAGGAGATCAAACTGTAGGCCGCAGCCCATAGCAGCAGAATTGCCAGGAAATTCAGTACGACTCCCGCTTTCATCATGTCTTTTATGCCAATGTATCCACTGGAAAAAAGAATGGCATTGGGTGGGGTGGAAATGGGTAGCATAAATGCAAAACTGCTGGCCATGGTCACCGGGATGGCAAAAACCAACACCGACGCTCCCAGTCCATCGGCAATACCCATCACCACGGGTAGGAAAATGGTTACCAGGGCCACGTTACTCATGACCTCGGTCAGAAATAAGGAAACGGCCGTTAATGCCAAAACCAGCAAAGCGACCGAAAACCACTGATTTTCGGAGATATAGCTCCCAATCTCCTGAATGATTCCTACTACCTCCATGCCTTTTGCCAGGGACATCCCTCCGCCGAAAAGCAGTAAAATTCCCCAGGGAAGCCGCTCCATGCTCTTCCAATCCAGCAACTTCCTTCCTTGCAGACGCGTTGCGGGGATTAAAAAAACCAACAGCCCACCCACCATGGCAATGATGGTATCGTTTAGGAAGGGGTTGGGAAGTACGTTATTCAAGGGATTTCGGAATATCCATAGGAGCGCCGTAAACACCAGCACCCCGGTGGTACGAATCTCCGCACTGCGAATCGGTCCGAGGGTATCCAACTGGTCTTGGATCATTTCCGCCGATCCGGCGATAGGCCCCAGCCGATTTGGGTAGGCCACTTTCACCAGAAACAGGTACATCAGCGCACCCATGACCAAACCTATCGGCAAGCCCACCAATAGCCATCGACTGAAATCCAGGGAAACCCCGTACAGTTCCTGCATGTATCCCACCAAAACCACGTTTGGAGGCGTGCCGATAATGGTGATGACCCCACCGATATTGGCGGCATAGGCAATCCCCAGCATCAAGGCGAAGGCGAAATTGCGAAAGCCCTTTTTACGCTCCAAGCCCGGATTGGTAGCCTGCATCAACTGCAAAATCGAAAGCGCAATGGGCAACATCATGACGGCAGTCGCAGTATTGCTGATCCACATGCTTAGAAACATGGTAGCCAGAAAAAAGCCCAGGATAATGCCATCCGGCCGGGTACCGGTAATTCTAATCAGGTTGAGGGCAATGCGCAGGTGCAGCTTGTTTCGCTCCATGGCCAGGGCAATGATAAACCCACCCATAAACAGGTAAATCACCGGGTTGGAATAGGGTGCGGTTGCTTCGCTCATGCTGAAAATCCCTAAGAGAGGGAGCAGAATCATCGGCAATAAGGCCGTGACGGGAATGGGTACCGCCTCGGTCACCCACCAACAGAGCATCCATACCGCCAGCGCCAGCACCCGGCCGGCATCCCCCAGCTCGCCTACACCAAAAGACTCGCTTCCCATGATCAAGGCAAACAAAACCGGACCCAAAAAAAGACCCACATTACTGGTAGTCGATACTTCCCGGACGGACTTGGATTTATTCATAGCAGGACATTGCGGCAGATTGGAACGGCCTAAAAATAAGGCGATTTTTCAAGAACTACCGCACCTACCTTCAGCAAATTCGGCCCTGACAGAAATCCAACTCCCCGGTCTGCCTCCCTCAGCCGAAACAGAAATAAAAAAGCTTTTTTTGTTTTAGGTATTTCGGTTTACCTTCGTCCTTTGAAAGAAACGGAGAAGCAATCGAATTATGAGAACCTGGTTTTTGTGTAAAGTAAAGTATGCCAAAGAGAACGAGCAGGGGCTGCTCAAAAATGTATCCGAACAGTACCTGGTAGATGCCGTTTCCTTTACGGAAGCTGAGGCCCGGATTTACGACATGCTGGGCAGCGTGATTCGGGGCGATTTTCAGGTCACCAGCATTGGCAAAAGCAATATCGTGGATGTGTTTTTTTACGAGGATGTAGACGTGTGGCACAAATGCAAAATCACCTATATCGTAGCGGATGCCGACAGCGGCAAAGAGAAAAAAGTAACCCAATACATGCTGGTCACGGCACACCATGTAAAGGAGGCCTACGAGCGCATCTATGAAAGCCTAAACAACATGCTCGTTAGTTTCAACGTGCCGGAAGTAAGCGAAAGCCCCATTGTGGAGATTTTTCCCTATGAAAAAGACGATGAGGAACTTAATCCTGCCATTCCGGATAATTTCAAGCCCTTGGAACAAACGCGTACCGAGGGGGACGATCAATAGGGCTGGGATAGTTGCCTCTTTCCGCAACACTCTTTTTTCTACCGGCTGGCGGGATAGGTGGCCAGGTAGGCCTGGATGCCTCCCTTCAGGTTAATCAGGTTTGTAAATCCATGTTTCTTCTCCAGCAGTTGAATGGCGCGCGCGCTTCGGGAGCCCATTTCACAATGCACGACCACCTTTTTGTCCCGGTCTATTTGTCCGACCACTTCTTCCAAACGGGAAAGTGGAAGGGAAAGTCCACCGATGTTGACACGTTGGTATTCATACGGCTCGCGTACATCGATAAGCTGGTACGGCTCGGTACTTAATTCCAGTTCGTGAAACTTTTCCACAGAGATCCCCTTGCTTTCTGCTAGTTGATCCAGCCCGCAAAAAGCCTCGTAATCAATCAGGCTTTTTTGGGTGGGGCGATCTCCATTCAGGGGGTTATCGGGCCTTCTTTTGACCACAAATACCCGACTGCTAAACCCCAGGGCATCAAAGAGCGCCAATTTCCCGCTCAGCACCTCGCCGATTCCGGTGATTACCTTGATTACCTCCAAGGCTTGCATGCTGCCAATGATACCGGGAAGCACGCCGAGAATGCCGCTCTCCGCACAATTGGGCACCAATCCTGCCGGCGGTGGGCTTGGATAGATATCCCGGTAATTGGGACCAATACCGCCCGATTTATCGCGGAAATTAAACACCGCGACCTGACCTTCAAATTGGTACACCGAACCGTACACATTGGGCTTTCCTGCCAACACGCAGGCATCGTTTACCAGGTAACGGGTGGGAAAATTGTCCGTGCCGTCTGCCACCACGTCGTATTGCGCAATAAGGTGCAGCGCATTTGCAGACGTAAGGCGCTCCTCGTACGTAAGAATCCGAATGTAGGGATTGATCCGTTCCAGCCGATTTTTCGCTGCCAAAACTTTGGGTTTTCCGATCTGATCGCTGTCAAAAATCACCTGTCGGTGCAAATTGGAAGCATCCACACGATCGAAGTCAACGATTCCGATCTGGCCTACCCCTGCAGCGGCCAGGTACAACAGCAGCGGGCTACCCAAGCCACCAGAGCCTACCACCAACACGCGGGCATTTTTAAGTTTTTCCTGTGCCTCCGGCCCAAACTGAGGCAAGGCAAATTGCCGGCTGTAGTGCTCAAATTCCCCATCGGAAAAAACACGGTCGTTCATCATAAGCTGCAGATTCATTTCAAAGTTAGCTACTTTTCCTGGCTATCTCAATACACCAGCCGTGTATCGTACCAAAGACACTTTTTATCGGTTCCACAGTCAGCTGCGATGTTTGTTGACCAAGGTTTACCGAAATTTTCAAGAAAAGGCAAACCAAAAAATCATTTTTTTGGTTTCAAATGCATATTCTTTTATACATTGATGTGATTTTATTAACTTGCACGTTAAACCGATTAAACGAATGAAAACAGTTTCATTAATTTTTCTAAGCCTGTTCGTCTTTTTTTCATTTCCTTCATTTGGCCAGGATGACCGCACAGACCGACTGGGAATTGGTGTCGGACCAGCCAAAATGTACGGCGACAATACCGGCGTTCACAGCCAGTTTAAATTTAAAGTGCTTCCCGTTATTTCCGTTGATTACAGCAAAAAGTTAGAAACGCATTTCGATGTGAAAGCCACCGCCGGATGGCAACTGGTCAACAGTGGGGATTTCTATTCAATGGAACAAATTGACGAGATCGCTGAAGCGAATTTGCCGCATGCGTTCAGAGGAAACGTCTTTTTTGCAGACGTAGTGCCTATTTACCACATCAATCCCAACGAGAGTGGGTACCTTCCCTCCTTGATCAAGGTATACGCAGGATTGGGGTTGGGCTATTTTTATTCCCAACGCACCGACGAACGATTGATCCTTGGCGATCCCCGCCGGAGAACGGAAACCTACCCTGCTTCCGACTCTGGCGTTTATATTCCCGTACGGATAGGTATCTACAAGGATCTTAAATCGGATGCAGACATCGGCCTGGAAGCTACGCTGATGATCAGCCCTTTTTCCGAATTGGATGGCAATGACCAGCAGCAAAAACGATTCAAGTCAGACATGCTCATGCAATTTCAGTTTTACTACCGGATTTTTATGGGCAAATAAGGATTCCCAGGGACCTGATCATCGCCACGCGTGATTCGTACGTAATTTTTAGATAATTTTCAGATAAACTTTTTAAAAAGCACATATCTGTTTAGATTTAAAAGTTCTTGTTCTTAGCGATTACTTTATGAAAATCAACAGTTATGTCTTGTTTCTTTCCGTTGTTGCGGCTTTGGGAGGATTTTTATTCGGTTTTGACACCGCGGTTATCTCGGGTGCCGAAAGGCAAATTCAGGAAGTGTGGAACCTAAGCGATTGGAGTCACGGTATGGCGGTAGCCATTGCGCTTTACGGGACTGTCATTGGGGCCCTGTTTGGTGGGATTCCGGCTGACCGGTATGGACGAAAATCATCCCTGATAGGAATCGGCATCTTGTACTTTGTATCTGCCCTCGGCTCCGCATTGGCACCGGAGGTCTATTCCTTTATGGTGTTTCGCTTTATTGGAGGCATTGGCGTTGGCGCTTCTTCGGTGGTAGCTCCCATGTATATCAGTGAAATCTCTCCCGCGAAAAACCGCGGACAGCTGGTGGCCCTGTTTCAGTTTAATTTGGTTTTCGGTATTCTGGTCGCCTATTTTTCCAATTACCTGATCGGACGTAGCATTGACGTCGAGAGCTGGCGCTGGATGCTGGGGGTAGAAGCCATTCCAGCGCTGATTTACACCCTACTGGTACTCAAGGTTCCGCTTAGCCCCCGCTGGTTGATTGCAAAACGAGACGATTTCGAAAATGCCGAACGTATTTTGAAGCGCACCGATCCGGAGGGGGTATCGGAAGCGATACGATTGGCCCTGGAAGAAAAAAAATTAAGCAAAGTTACCGTAAGTTTTTCGGCCCTGTTTCACGCCAAATACATTCGAATCACCTTATTGGCCGTGTTTATTGCCCTATTCAATCAGCTCTCCGGCATCAATGCGATCATTTATTTTGCGCCCCGGGTGTTTGAAATGGCAGGTATCAGTGCGGAAAGTGCCTTGTTGTCCACTGTGGGTATCGGTGCGGTAAACATGGTCGCCACCATGCTGGGATTGTTTCTAATTGACCGAATTGGTCGAAAGAAACTGATGTACATCGGGTCGTTTGGGTACATCGTATCGCTGGTATTAATTGCGTATTCCTTTTCCGGCGGGCAGATAAGCAGCAGCTTTCTGCCCATATTTGTTTTCATGTTTATCGCCTCCCATGCGATCGGTCAGGGTGCGGTGATCTGGGTATTTATCTCGGAAATTTTTCCAAATGAAATTCGCGCTTATGGCCAATCGATCGGCTGCTTTACTCACTGGATACTGGCAGCGATTATTGCCAACGTCTTCCCCTTCTTTGCCAATCAATTCGGAGCAGTGGTGATATTTGGATTTTTTGCTTTGATGATGGTACTGCAACTCGCCTGGGTACATTTCAAAATGCCGGAAACCAAGGGCCGCTCTTTGGAAGAAATTCAACAAGAATTCAGTAAAGAAAATGCCTAAAAAAATTGTTTGCTACGGAGAAATGCTATGGGATATCTTTCCAAAAGAGAGTATTGCAGGTGGGGCACCGATGAACGTAGCCTTGCATCTGCAGCACCTGGGCATGGAGGTGGAAATGATTTCGAGAATCGGCGATGACAAACTGGGTAAGAAATTACTGGCATTCGTAAAAGGGTTTGGGCTTTCGGATACCTTCATCCAGGTGGATCCGGAAATCCCGACAGGAACCGTGCGGGTCAACGATCAGGATAAAGAAAACATACGCTACGATATCGTCAAACCAGCTGCCTGGGATCAGATTCAATGGTCCGAAACGATGGAAAAAACGGTCAAAAACGCAGACGCCTTTATTTTTGGAACTCTGGCTGCCAGACACGAGGTAAGCAAAGCTACGCTTGATAAATTACTGGAAACACCGGTACTCAAAATCGTGGACATTAACCTGCGGAGCCCCTACTATTCCGCCGATTTGATCGAACAGTTTTTAACCAAAGCAGACATCCTGAAAATCAACGAGGACGAACTCACCTTATTGGCCGATTTCTACGATCTTCCAAGTAGCATGGAAGCAGCGCTGGAAAAAGTAAGCGAGCTTTTCGGTTTTGAACTCATTTGCATTACGCTAGGTAGCAAGGGAGCGGCCCTCTATCAGGACGGGGAAATCATCAGCCATCCGGGATACCCGGTGACCGTGAACGATACAGTAGGGGCAGGAGACGCATTTTTGGCAGGCTTTGTATCCCAATACCTTGCCAACGAATCTCCCGAAAAGGTATTGGATTTTGCCTGCGCCCTGGGCGCATTGGTAGCTACCTATCCGGGCGGTACTCCCCAATACACATGGGGAGACATCCAACGAATCCAACAGCTCTGAGCCCTTCGCTGTACTGTTACTTAAAAGCCGATTCCGACAGCTACCTTAAAGCCCCTGTTAAACACGTCTGCATCCGAATCCTTAAAAACAGGAAGCAGCCCAAAATCGTATCCTACCTGAAAATTCAACCCGGCTGAGGGATTGTATCCCAGTCCGACTACCACTGCCGCATCAAAATCACTTATGGTATCGGTCTCCCAGTCGTAGGTATTGCCCAAGGCGTCTGCTTCGAAGGAGGAGTCCAAGAGCAGCGACGCCTGCGGCCCGAAAAACAGGTTTACTGCATCCGTTGCATAGAGTCGAAAAAGCAAAGGCGCATCCAGGTAATTTAACACAGCCCGGGAGTTAACGAGGTCGTCGTTTTGCGTACCTTTCACGGCATAATAAATACCTGGCTCCACAGAAAAACGCTCTCCGACAAAGCTGTTCCCATAAATCCCGGCATGAAATCCGGTACGGTTGGTGTACCCGTTGCTGCTGATATCCTGTCCTCCCCAATTAAAAAAACTGACTCCACCCCGTAGGCCAAAGCCAGGTTCTCTCTCCCCGTCCTGGGCCATCACTGGCGTCTGCAGGACAAAAATACATGCGGTGATAGCCATTACTACTTTTCTCATGGTGCGTTTTTTATTGGTTTTACAACTAACTATGAAACCAATTTTGTGCCAAAAAGTAATACGCTCCAAACCGATGCTCCCAAGCTTGTTCCGATAGGTGCTTCCCCGTTCTGTCGGAAAACCACCAAAAAGCCTTCGCGTCAAACCACGCGTTTTTCGATATAGCTGGAATTAAGAATGGCCAGGGCACCCATGTATTTGAGTCGGAATTTGACCAGATCGCCCACTTTGTAGCCCTCGGGGTTTTCCCCCAGGTTAATGATGAGCATGTCCGAACTGGCTCCTAAGATTTCAAACTCCCCGTCATCGGCGATCAGGTATTTTGGATCCACGTCCAGCAATCCCAGATCCAGAATCGCCCGGAAGGATGATTTCCCATACAGGGATTCATCGATATCCGCCATTTCACCCTGAGGGTTTGTTGCCAACATCCCCGAAGGCAACAGTGGTTTTTCCTGCATCTCAATGATCTCTGCAAACAACTCAAACACGTCCGGGTTCATTCCGTCGATCGTCTTCTCTTCGAAAAGATCCACACCAAAATAAAGGGTCTCACCTATGCGGAAATGATTCACTCCCTTGGGTAATTGCTTGTGCAGCATTAGTGGAATGGTCACCGAGGTACCCGCAGAAACCCAGGGTATTTTTTTATTGAATTTCAATTCAATAATTTGCTTGTACAGCGAAAGCTGAATCAATTTGTCGGCAGAGGGCATGACGCCATTGAGGCAGTTCAAATTGGTCCCCAAGCCAATGATTTCAAGATTGGGCAATTCAAACACCTTGGCATAAAAATCAATGAGGTGGTCTCCCATGACTCCTTCCCGGAGGTCTCCGGTCTCCACCATGATGATGATTTTGTGCTTTTTGTCCTGATTGACCGCCTCCTCGCTGATCCATCGGATGGTATTCAGTTCGCTATTCAGGCTTACATCGGCATACCTGACCATGTCGGCCAGGTTTCTTTTGGAGGGGGGCTTGATGTACACCGTTTGCACGTTGGGATTGATTTCCTTTACCTTAGCCAGGTTGCTAATGCGGGAGTCGTGTATTTCGTCGGCTCCCATGTCTATCAATTCTTTGATGTACATGCGGTTACCGCAAAGGATTTTTGAGACCACGCCCCAGGATACCTCGTTTGCTTCAAATTCTTTTTTCAGAAATTCAAAATTTCCTCGTAGTTTATCGCGATAAAGGTTTAAGAATGCCATGTTATTTTTTTAATCTCATTTCCAGGTACTTGCTCGTAAACCCGAGCTTTTCGTACAAAATTTTGGCCGGATTGTCGGGTTCTACGTGGAGAGCGATGTCACCCTCTGCCATGCCGATAGCGGTAGACATGAGTTTTTTTCCCAATCCCTTTCCCCGTTGGGATGCATCGACTGCGATGTATACCAAAATATTCTCTGGGATATAACCGGACATACCGGTCTTGTTGACCACGACCGTACCTACAATCTTCCCCGCTTCCCTGGCCATTACGACAAAACCTCCCTTGTCGCCCGCCTGATCCAGCGCGTAGTCGAGACAACGAAGAATATGCTCCTTCGGATCTCCGTACTGCTCCAGGTGTTGAAATAAAAAGTCGGCTATTTCAAGTTTTTGTGGATGTGTTGCCTGATCAATGGGCGAAAGTGTTTCTATAGTAGACATGTAGCGAATAGTGATTAGTTTGGTTTCGATGAATTACTTCTTTGCCTTATAAATAAGCAAAAACACTGCTAGAGATGACAGAACCCCAAAGAAGTTGGGATCCAGACCAAATGGCAGCCCTAAATCCAACATAGACAAGATGGCGGTGGTTCCCCCACCGAGGATCATGGAAGCCATGGCTGCCGATGGAGAGCGCATGCCCCAAAAAAGGCCGGCAATGATGGGGACCAAGAGTCCGGAAACCATAAATGCATACGAATACAGCATCAATTCGAGCACATTGGTCATCTGAATGGCAACAAGCAGGGCTACGGCACCTATCAGCAGGGTAAACAATTGGCTCATGCGCATCACAAAACGGTCCGTTTTATTCTTCAGGTACCTACCAAAGATATCGGTGGTGAGATTGCCCGAAGCGGCCATTAGACAAGAGTCTGCCGTGGATAGCACCGCCGAGAAATAAGCCGACATCATCAGCCCCATAATTCCCGGGGGCAACACGGTACTTAATAGGATGGGCAGCCCCATCTCCGGATCCAGTTCTTCCTGACTGACGGCGATGAGTCCCTGTTCGAAGGCAACCTTTGCCAGCAGCCCCAGGGAAACGCCCATAAAAGCCATAATCGGCCATTCAAACAAGCCGGCAATAAACCAGGCTTTTTTGGCAGATTTCACATCGGTACTTGCAAAAATCCGCTGATAGAGCGTCATCCCCACAAACCAAATCGGCAAAATGGTGATCCCCCAGTTGGCCAAATCCTGCCAACGCAAATTGGTCAGCGAAAAGTACTCCGCAGGTAAGGTTTCCCTTATCGCTTCCCAGCCTCCTACATGGTAATACGAAACCGGCAAACCAATAAAAATAAAGCCCATCATCAGGACAATCCATTGAACAGTATCGGTGTAAATCACGGCTTTGAGTCCTCCCAGTACCGTATAAACCACGGCGATGATACCCATGATCAACAGGGCGAGGTTCAAATCCAAGGGCTTAAAGGTACCGGCAGCAAGCTTTGCCCCGGCCAGCAACTGGGAGGAAGTGAATCCCATGTACCCGACGAAACAGATGACGGCTGCAAGAATGCCCACCTTCCGGTCAAAAAGATGTTGAAATATCTGCGGAAGGGTATAGAATTTCTCAAACTCCGGATTGGCGCGTACCCGCGGGATCAGCAATACCGCTGCCATCCAGGCACCCAATAGACCCGTAAATAACATCCAACTCCCCGATAAGCCCATTAGAAAACCCAGTCCTCCAAGACCCACCGAAAATCCTCCTCCCACATCTGTGGCCACCACGGAAAGCCCTATGTGCCAACTGCCGATATTCCTCCCACCTACATAATAATCGTCTTGTCCGGTATTTCTTCGCATGAAGTACACCCCTACTCCAAGCATTAAAATCATGTAAACGATAAAAATTGCTAAATCTATTAAAGGCATGTTTTATTGGTTAAGTCGATAAATCGCTTCCCATAAATACAATAAAAACTGAGAATTCCTAATGCTGAAGGGGGATAGTACCCGGAGAACACACTAGGATAAGGGAGCCTGTTAAAAAAAAAGACCGGTTTCCCGGTCTTTTTGTGCGTGTATTCTAATCAAACATTTTCCGTACTCAGCGATGCAGAAAAATATTCTCGATTCATTCGCGCAATATTGCTGAGCTTTATTTCCTTCGGACACTCCGCCGCGCAAGCCCCCGTATTGGTACAGGCCCCGAATCCCTCTGCATCCATCTGCGCCACCATTTTTTCCGCTCGCTCCCGCTTTTCTACTTTTCCCTGAGGCAGTAAGGCCAGTTGAGAAATCTTTGCCGACACAAACAACATAGCAGAGGCATTCTTGCAGGCAGCTACACAGGCGCCACAACCGATACAAGTAGCCGCATCAAACGACTCATCGGATATTACTTTAGGGATCGGAATTTCATTGGCATCGGGTACCCCCCCGGTGTTGACCGAAATGTAGCCCCCGGCCTGAATGATCCGATCAAATGAACTACGGTCGACCACAAGATCCTTTAGAATGGGAAATGCGCTCGCCCTCCAGGGCTCTATCGTGATGGTATCTCCATCGCTAAACGAACGCATGTGCAACTGACAGGTAGTGGTTTGCTGGGGGCCGTGCGGCTGCCCGTTAATGTACAGCGAACACATGCCACAAATTCCCTCTCTGCAGTCGTGGTCGAAGTGAATCGGATCCTCGCCCTTATCGGACAGGTCTTCGTTCAGCACATCCAACATCTCCAGAAAAGACATGTCCGATGAAATACCACTGATTGTATATGTTTTAAAGCCACCTTTATCAGATGGGTTTTTTTGTCTCCAAACTTTCAACGTAAGATTCATATCGTAATGAATTTTTTAAGTTCAATCAATTATTTGTAGCTTCTTTGGGTCAACTTGACATTTTCAAAAACAAGTTCTTCTTTGTGAAGAGCCTCTTCTTTTCCCTCTCCAAGGTATTCCCAGGCAGCCACGTAAGCGAAATTTTCGTCATCTCGCAAGGCTTCTCCCTCGGGCGTCTGGTATTCGTCCCTAAAGTGACCCCCGCAGGACTCGTTTCGGTGCAAGGCATCGTCAATCATCAATTCACCCAATTCTAGGAAATCGGCCACACGGTGGGCTTTTTCCAGACTCAGGTTTAGTTCCTCTCCAGTACCCAATACTTTCACGTCGGACCAAAATTCCTCTTTCAGGGTCCGAATCATTTCCTTGGCTTTGGTTAGTCCGGCGGCATTTCGCGCCATGCCACAGTGGTTCCACATGATTTTTCCCAATTTCTTGTGAAAATGATCGACCGTTTTGCTGCCCTTGATTCCCAATAACTGCTGGATCCTGCTCTTAACAGTCTCTTCTGCTTTGCGGAATTCTGGATGATCCTCGGGTATTTTATCGTACGGCAAACCAGCCAGGTAATCTCCCACCGTATACGGTGCCACGAAATACCCGTCGGCAAGCCCCTGCATCAGGGCAGAAGCGCCCAAGCGGTTTGCACCGTGATCAGAGAAATTGGCTTCGCCTAAGGCATACAAGCCCGGTACGGTAGTCATCAAATTGTAATCCACCCAAAGACCGCCCATGGTATAGTGAACCGCTGGGTAAATCATCATTGGTGTTTTGTAGGGGTTTTCCCCGGTAATTTTCTCGTACATATCGAAAAGATTACCATATTTACCACGGACGGCATCCTCGCCATCTCTCAGGATCGCATCCCTGAAATCCAAAAACACCGCTTCTCCCGTCTCATTTACGCCTCTGCCTTCGTCACACACGTATTTTGCATTTCGCGAGGCAACGTCCCTGGGTACCAGGTTGCCAAACGAAGGATACTTGGTCTCCAGGTAGTAATCCCGATCCTCCTCTTTGATGCCCTTTGGCGCAATCTCCCGCTTTCGAAGCTTTTCAGCGATCGCTTTGGTTTTGGGAACCCAAACCCGTCCGTCATTACGTAAGGACTCAGACATCAGCGTCAGCTTGGATTGATGGTCTCCCGAAACGGGGATACAGGTGGGGTGGATCTGCGTGTAACAGGGATTACTAAAGAACGCACCTTTCTTGTGTGCACGCCATGCCGCCGTCACGTTCGAGCCCATGGCGTTGGTCGAAAGGAAAAAGACATTGCCGTAGCCGCCGGTACACAAGAGCACAGCGTGCGCACTGTGCGACTCCACAGCCCCTGTAACCAGGTTTCGCGTGATGATTCCGCGAGCTTTGCCGTCCACGACCACCACATCCATCATTTCCGTACGTGGATACAGCTTCACTTTCCCATTGGCTACCTGCCTGCTAAGAGCAGAGTAGGCGCCTAAAAGCAATTGCTGTCCGGTTTGTCCCCGGGCATAAAAAGTTCGGGAAACCTGTGCTCCACCGAAGGAACGGTTTGCCAGTAACCCTCCGTATTCCCTGGCAAAGGGAACACCCTGCGCCACGCACTGATCAATGATATTTACCGAGACTTCTGCCAGGCGGTAAACGTTTCCTTCCCGAGAGCGGTAATCACCGCCCTTGATGGTATCGTAAAACAAACGGAAAACGGAATCGCCGTCGTTCTGGTAGTTCTTGGCGGCGTTGATTCCTCCCTGAGCGGCAATGGAATGCGCTCGCCTGGGGCTATCCTGAAAACAAAATGCCTTCACGTTGTATCCAAGCTCAGCCAATGACGCCGCAGCGGAAGCACCCGCCAAACCGGTACCAACGACAATTATTTCGTATTTCCTCTTATTGGCGGGGTTGACCAATTTTACATTAAACTTATGTCTGGTCCACTTCTCTGCCAGCGGACCACTGGGTATTTTTGAATCAAGTTTCATCAATATTCAAATTTAAATTCCCTTTTTAATTTCTATTTTTAGCCCACTCAGCTACTCTGCAAGAACATAATTATCGGTATCAACGCAAACAACGCCGGGACAAGGATGGCAAAACCTACACCCACTTTCTGGATAAAGGGCGTGTATTTTTTATGGTTGATTCCCAGTGTTTGAAAGGCACTAGAAAACCCGTGAGACAAATGAAACGCAAGAACAGCCATGCTCACTACGTATACGATTACATAAAGGATGTTTTCAAATGCCGCAGAAACCACCGCGTACCCATTTTTATACGTCACCCCCTCGTAGGTCACATACGGTATCTCACCAAACTTGAACTCATACCAGAAGCCCCGTAGGTGAATCAAAATAAAAACCAAAATCAACGATCCCAGGATACCCATATTCCGAGAGCTCCAGGTACTATTCGCGGATCCCTTGGTCATTGCATACCCTACCGGTCGGGATTTTTTGTTGTGCCTGGTAAGTATGGCCGAATAGATGGCATGCAACGCAATAAATCCAAAATTGAAAATACTCACCGCCCGGATAAGCGGGTTGGATGCCATGGTCTCGGCGTAAATGTTAAACGATTTTCCCTCGTCTGGGAGCAACAATTGCAAGTTTCCGGCCAGGTGGACCACCAAAAACAAAATAAGAAATAAACCCGTCAGGGCCATCAATAATTTTTTACCCAGTGTACTATTCAAGGTTTTGGATACCCAACTCATACAATTTTTCGTTATTACGGTTTGATCTAAATTATTCGATCCAAATTTACATTTGGAATCCATAGCAAACAATCAAACCCCAACCAATGCTCTTATTTTAAAAGGTTCTAAATAACTTCTCTCGTTTACTTGTGCAGATAACCAGAACGCGGGTTTCTTTGTTTGATAAAAGAAATAAACTCCCCGAATGTAGCATCGAATGGAAAGTCCACAGGGACATACGGAATCAAGAGGGAATACCGGCACCGATTGTCCAGAAACGCTCCTTCTGTTATAAATGGTCCATATATGCCGTAAAACCATCCCAAGAGCGAAACGCATGGCTCCTCGGAGGGCTGTTCGGTAAGCTCAAATGGGAATTAATTTGGTTAGAAAATGAAATATTCCTAAGAAAGACATAATTTAGGGTAACCATTGAAAAACCATTATCGTTTTGATGGTAAGCTACGTCCCGGCAATAGCATCGAAAGAGGTATTGTAATAAAGAAAAACCTAATGATTGGAAATCAACTTCGGATCAATTTGCAAAAATCAACCGAGAATACGACTTATTTTCCGTTTATTCTGGGGCTGCTGTTCCTGATGATCGCGACGGTGTCTACCTCCTGGGCCACCCATATCCGGGCCGGGGAGATCATCGCCGAACGAATCTCCACCCAGACATTGACCTACCAGATCACGGTAGTGGGCTATACCGACACCCGCTCTACGGTGGTATTTGGCCCGGGGGAGATTGATTTTGGGGACGGAAGATCCGAGGTATTGAATACCGAAAGTGATTTCAATTTGACCGAAAACCTCGGAAACAATATCGAAAAGAATGTTTTTGTCATCACACACACCTATCAGGGACCCGGCAGCTATACGATTCGGTTTATGGAATTTAACCGAAACGCCAACACCCTGAATATGGATCAGTCCGTAGATACCCCTTTCTATATTGAGACCATGATCACCATTGATCCCTTTTTAGGAGTCAACAATTCCCCCATACTGACCATCGCTCCGGTAGACAACGGGGCGGTAAACCAAACGTATATCCACAATCCCGGTGCGTACGATCCGGATGGCGACAGCCTGGCCTACGTATTGGATGTTCCCAAACAAGCGTTCCAACGAGAAGTCAACAATTACCGGAGCCCTGCGTCGGGAGAATTTAGCTTTAGCCAACAAAATGGGGCCACGCCTCCGTTTTTGGAATTAGACCCGGTGACAGGTGACCTTATTTGGGATGCTCCGGGGATAGCCGGGCAGTACAACGTGGCCTTCCGAATCGAGGAATGGCGCCTGGTGGCAGGGAACTGGGAGCGCATCGGCTACGTACTTCGGGACATGCAGATCATCATTGAAAATACCGATAACCGCCGTCCCGAATTGATCATGCCGGAGGATATCTGTGTAGAAGCCGGTACAGAGATAACCGAACTCTTTCAGGGAATGGACCCGGACGGTGATCCCATTATGATTGAGGTTTTTGGGGACCCGGTAGAAATCACCTCCTCTCCCGCTTCTTACAGCCCTGAGTCTACCTTTCAGCCGTCTCCGGGTATCGTAAGCTTTCAGTGGCAGACCGTTTGCAACCACGTACGGGCCAGGACTTATCAGGTAAGGGTCCGAATCCAGGACCAGCCGGATTCGGGTCCGGCATTGGTGGACATCAAGACCTGGAATATCACGATAGTGGCTCCTCCCCCCACCCCTTATGCGATCGAACAGCAGCAGGGACGGTCTGCACTATTGGAATGGGACCCTTACGAGTGCTCCAATGCTGCCGAAACCATGCAGGTCTGGCGCAGAATCAATAGTGACCCCTACGAACCCGATTCCTGTGAAACAGGTATTCGGGCAGGATATACGCTCGTGGGGGAAACCGACATGCAAACCTTCGATTTCAAAGACACCAATGGCGGTATGGGGCTGAGTCCTGGGAACACCTATTGTTACCGCCTGGTGGCGGCCTTCCCTTCGCCCCGAAGCGGAGAAAGCTACGTTTCAGAAGAAATATGCATCACGGTAGATGTGGATGTGCCGCTTATAACGAATGTAAGCGTAGAGGAAACGGATACTGAATCAGGGGAAATGCTGATTCGCTGGACTCCTCCATACGATATTGATACCGACCTCTATCCGGGTCCTTACACCTATGAATTGATTCGAAATCAAGGATTTACGGGACAAACCAACCCGGTCTCTCTGACCACCACCGCCGACACGGTATTTACCGATAGCCAGTTAAACACCGAAAACCTGGTATACAATTACAAGGTGGTGCTCTTGTCCGATGGAGAAAAAATTGACACCAGTGGGGTTGCGTCATCGGTGCGGGTGGACCCGACCATCATCAATGAAGCCATTGAGCTCCAATGGCAATACCAGGTACCCTGGAACAACGAGGACGGTACGTTTCCCCATTTGATTTACCGCAACAGGACCGATCCGGAGGCGGCGGATACCGAAACCTTTACATTGATTGCTGAAGTAGATGTGACGACGACCGGTGCGGTATACCTGGACGACGGAAGTCATAACGGCGTTCCGCTGGATACCGAAAAAGAGTATTGTTACTACGTGGTGACCAACGGAAGCTATAACCTGGACATTCTGGAGTATCCGCTTGCCAACAATTCCCAAATCGTATGTGCCCGGCCCGATGACGATAGTCTTCCCTGCCCGCCGGTACTTACCTATGAGGGGCCAGCGTGCGAAGCATTTCTCGCGGACAAGCCGTGTAACTTCAGTGACTTCTACCACGACCTGAGCTGGGAACCCGATTTTTCTGGCGAATGTGACTCGGAGCTGAATGGCTACCGCATCTATTTCTCTGAGACCGGAGAAGAAGGAACGTTCAATTTTGTAAAATCGGTAGCCGTCATTCAGCAGGAAACCCGTATGGAAGGCCTGATGGAATTGAAAGGCTGCTACTACATCACCGCGGTAGACAGATCGGGCAATGAAAGTGAGCCCAGCAACATCGTCTGTGTGGATAATTGTCCGAATTACGAGTTGCCCAATGTATTCACGCCAAACGGCGATAATATAAACGATACCTTCCAGGCCTTCGACAATCCGTATGAGAAGTGTCCCCGGTTTGTGGAAGCGGTAGAAATCAACATTTACAATCGTTGGGGATCCCTCGTTCATACCTATAACAGCAATTTAGCTACCGAAAACAACATATACATCCATTGGGATGGCAGGGATCCCGAAGGCAATGACTTACCTTCCGGAACTTATTATTACGAGGCGACGGTTTATTTCAATGTATTGGATGAAAGCTTGCGCGTGCGAAAAAGCAAAGGCACCATTCAACTCATGAAATGACGGACCGGACGCCGTTCGGCAAACCACCGCCTGAACAAAAGATTAAATTTTATTACCTTTGATACCGTAACAGGACAGTTTATTATGAAAGCCCAGACTAAAACGACACAAGATAGCCTTACCCCAAACGATGCATTGCGCATGTTAAAGGAAGGCAACAATCGATTTGTTACCAATCAGCATACCAATAAAAACCTACTCCAGATGGTCAACGATACCCGGGATGGGCAATGGCCCTTTGCCGTAGTATTGAGTTGTATTGATTCAAGAACATCTGCCGAATTGGTTTTTGACCAGGGTTTGGGAGATATTTTTAGCGCCCGTGTAGCCGGAAACGTGGTCAACGAGGATATTTTAGGTAGCATGGAATATGCGGTGAAGTATGCAGGATCGAAGTTGGTATTGGTACTGGGGCACACCAAATGTGGTGCGGTCACCAGCGCCTGTAAAAAAGTCAACGATGGAAACATAACCGCACTCCTTCACAAGATCAAGCCGGCCATTGAGCGCGCGGAGAAAGAAGCAACCGTATCCGCAGATACCCAAGAATTTGTAGAAAAAGTGGCCACCTTTAATGTCTTTGAGGCGATGGAAGAGATTCGCGAACGGAGTCAAATCATCCGTGAGATGGAAAACGAAGGAAAAATCATAGTGGCTGGGGCCGTGTACGATGTAGAGACCGGAGTGGTCAACTTTTTTGACAACTAATCCCGGACGGCTCAGGATATTTTGAGGCAGCTTTAGATAAAGGATTGAGGCTGCCTCTTTTTTTGCTTACCTTTGTACCTTAACCAACCAACGTCCTTTTATTCATGATAGCCTATGTATTTCCGGGCCAGGGAGCCCAATATCCCGGTATGGGAAAAGACCTGTACACCCAAAAAGCCGAAGCTAAGAAAATGTTTGACCTGGCCAACGAAATTTTGGGGTTTAAAATAACCGATATCATGTTTGAAGGGAGTGCGGAATCCCTGATGCAAACGAATGTAACCCAGCCAGCCGTATTTCTCCACTCGGTAATCTCCGCCCTGACCTCCGACACCTTTTCTCCGGACATGGTGGCCGGGCATTCCCTGGGCGAATTCTCAGCACTGGTAGCAAACCGCGTACTTCGCTTCGAGGACGGGCTACAATTGGTTCACCGCAGGGCTCTTGCCATGCAGGAGGCCTGTGAGATCAATCCATCAGGAATGGCCGCCATTCTGGGTCTATCCGACGAGCAAGTCGAAGCAATCTGTGCCGAAATAACAGATCATGTAGTGGTCCCTGCTAACTATAACTGCCCGGGTCAATTGGTGATTTCCGGGAGTCTGGAAGGAATCCAAATTGCCTGCGAAAAGATGAAGGAAGCAGGTGCCAAAAGAGCCCTTCCCTTGCCGGTGGGAGGTGCCTTTCACTCGCCACTGATGGAACCTGCCCGCCTGAAACTAGAGTCGGCCATCAATGCGACCCCCTTCGCTGCGCCCAGTTGTCCGGTATACCAAAATGTAAGTACCACGGCGATAACGGACATCGACACCATCAAAAAAAACCTGAATGCACAGCTTACCGCGCCGGTGAAATGGACGCAATCCGTTCAGCAAATGGTTGCCGACGGAGCAGAAAAATTCATCGAATGCGGTCCGGGAAAGGTGCTGCAAGGATTGGTTAAAAAAATCCATAAAGAGGCCGAGGTAGCACCACTAGACTGATAAGGCAGCCCATCCCTTAGCCATCCGCGTACAAACGGACGGCTAAGGGGTCCTTGCAGTCGATCAGCAAATCTCGATTGCTGACACCTAACTCCGGGTGCTGGTAATTCGGAAGTATCTCCGCCAACGGCACCAACACAAACTTTCGGAACGGAAGCTGGGGATGGGGTACCTGCAAGTTGTCCGTGTTGATCACCCGATCATCAAAATATAGGATGTCAATATCCATGGTTCGGTCACCCCATTTGTCCGTCCTCTTTCTACCCAGCTCCTCCTCCACTTGCTGAAGAAAACGTAGCGTAGGCTCGGGTTCCATGTCGGTTTGAACGGCAAGCACCTGATTCAGGTAAGCGCGTTGGGAGTTTCCTCCCCAGGCTTCCGTTTCGTAAATCCCCGAAGCACGAACCAGTACCATGTTACCAAGCAAGCGGTTTACCGCCTCCTTTAGTAAAGCAAGCCTTGCCCCCTGATTCCCTCCCAATCCTAAAACCACGCTGTGTATCATCAATTAAATCTACGTCAAAATCAACAGTTTTGCCAAAAATAGGTTATTTTTGAAACTTACTAAAACAGACCGCGTCCATGAAATTTTTAAGCAACGTTTTGGCCGTTATCGTAGGGTTACTGGTCTTTTGGGTACTGGCATTCTTTATATTTGCCGGCATCATCGCCATCAGTGCCGGCTCCGCAGAGGTAGAAATTAAAGAAAATTCGCTGCTTCACATTCGCTTAAACGGTGTGGTGCTAGTGGAACGTTCGCCAGACGAGGATCTTTCCCTACCGCCGCTTCCATTTGTGGGAACGGTGTCTTCTGTGGGAATCAATCAGGTCATAAAGGCAATCGAAACGGCTCAGGAAAACGAAGATATAAAGGGCATTTATCTGGAAAGCGGATTGCTGGGAGCAGGGCAATCGCACATTCTGGAAATCCGCAACGCGTTGAAGGACTTCAGGGAAAGCGGGAAGTTTATCGTTGCGTACGGTGAGTATTTTACCGAAACGGGGTATTTCCTCTGCTCGGTTGCGGATGAAATCTACCTGAATCCAATTGGTGACCTGGAATTCAATGGTTTTGCAGCCACTCCCGTTTTCTTCCGGGGATTGTTGGAAAAAATCGAAGTGGAGCCGGTCATCTTTCGCGTGGGAGAGTTTAAAAGTGCCATAGAGCCTTTTGTTCTGGATAAAATGAGTGAAGAAAATCGACTTCAAACCAAGGCCTATCTGGAGGACCTGAACGGCATCCTGATCCGAGAGGTGGCCGAAAGTCGATCCCTGGCACCGGAAACCGTACAGGAAATCAACAACAACATGTCCGTCCGAGCGAATCAGGACGCCGTTGACCTCGGGCTAATCGACGCCCTCTGGTACGATGACCAGGTCAAAGCACGCCTGCGAGAAAAACTGGGATTGGAAGAAGAAGCCAGTATTAACAGTATCAACATTAGCGGAATTAACCAGACCGCCACTGAAAAAAACCGGCTTTCCCGAAATCAGGTAGCGGTGATTGTAGCGGACGGTGAAATTGTGGGTGGAGAGGCCCCGGATCAGATTGGTTCGGAAGCTTTCTTAAAGGAAATCCGAAAAGCCCGAAAAAATAAGGATGTAAAAGCGATTGTCCTACGGATTAATTCCCCGGGGGGATCGGTGGTGGCCTCCGAAGTAATCTGGCGTGAACTATCCGAAGCACAAAAAGAAAAACCGCTAATTGCTTCCATGTCCAATTACGCCGCCTCCGGTGGCTACTACATTGCCGCCCCGGCAGATACCATCATAGCCCAGCCCAATACCATCACCGGGTCCATCGGCATTTTTGGCATCACGTTCAATGCGCAGGGGCTCTTGAATAACAAATTGGGAATTACCACGGATGTGGTCACGACCGGTACTTACTCGGATTTTCTAAATCCCACCAAATCCATGTCGGACATGGAAAAAGCCATCATGCAATCCAAGGTAGAAGAAGGTTACGAAACCTTTATCACCCGGGTAGCAGAGGGAAGGACGATGAGCAGAGAAGACGTAATGGCCATTGCCGGAGGCAGGGTATGGTCCGGAGTAGCGGCGAAAGAAATCGGGTTAGTAGATGTATTGGGGGGGTTGGACGAAGCCATTCGCATCGCTGCCGCAAAGGCCGGGCTGGAGGAGGAGTTCCGGGTGGTTTACTACCCCAAACAAAAATCATTTCTGGAGCAACTGATGGAGGATTTCGGCAATGACGTGCAGGGCAGCTATCAACGAATCAAGCTGGGAACCTCCTACGAGCTGTACCAAACGATCGAACGACTGAAACGAATGGAAGGCCGGATGGCGCTGATGCCCTTTCTCATGGAAATAGACTGATTTATTTGATTTTAGGTTGAAAATGCCGAATTTACGGTTCCATAGAAATGCATCTAATCTCATGAATCCCCAAATTCACAAATTTTTCCTTTTTTTTCTAACCGGCGTTGTTTTCCAAATCCATGGCTTGCTCGCCCAGGAGTCCTATTCCATTGCCACCTACAATATCCGGTACGATAATCCAGTCGATACATCCAACCATCAACGGGAAGAGCAGGACCCGCATCCCATCAACTTGATTCGTTTTCACGAGATGGATATAATTGGCACCCAGGAAGGGCTCTACAGCCAGGTGGAAGACATTCAAAAAGGGCTGGAGTTTCCGTTTATCGGTCCTGGCAACGATACAACGGAAAGTGAGGGAGCGTCTTGCGCCGTCTATTACAACCCTGAAAAATTTAAGCTCTTAGATAAGGGAACCTTCTGGTTCTCGCCAGTTGCGGAAAGCGCCACTCAAAGCCCGGGTGAAGCAGCAAATCGGGTTTGCGCCTGGGGTAAATTCCAATCTCCGGAAGGCGATTCTTTTTATGTTTTTAATGTGCATTACAAGCAGATAGGTCCCAAGGCCCGTGTAGAAAGTAGTAAATTACTTTTGAAAAAAATCCAGGAAATAAACAGAGACCACCTGCCCTGTATTGTTACGGGGGATTTTACCGTGGAGGAGAACAATGATGTCTATCAGGATCTGCTTGAGGGCCGATATCCGGAAAAATGGATCAATTTACTGGTGTCAAGCGAAGGCAGTCCCATCTCCGTTTCAGCCCTCGTTAGGAATACCTCAGAAAAAATCCTTCCTCCCTTCGTTTCCTTCTATTGAACGGTCCCCACGGATAAAATCGCGCCTTGCGCGGCCGAGAGGATCCCGTCTGAAATCGGATATTTTTTTGGAATTCCAACGGTGAAAAAGTATTCCTTCAGGCATTTTTGTGTTATTTTTGCCCCCTAAATTACGAAAGCATGGCACTCCCTACCAAATATAATTCCCAAAGCGCTGAATCCAACTGGTACCGCTATTGGATGGAACACGGCATGTTCCATTCCGAGCCGGACGACGAAAAGGAAGCCTATTCCATCGTGATTCCTCCGCCGAATGTGACCGGAGTTCTCCACATGGGGCACATGTTAAATAACACCATTCAGGATATTTTGGTACGAAAAGCCCGGATGGAAGGGAAAAATGCCTGCTGGGTACCCGGCACAGACCATGCGTCGATCGCCACGGAGGCAAAGGTAGTGGCCATGCTAAAGGAAAAAGGTATCGAGAAAAAATCCATCAGCAGGGAAGCGTTTCTGGAACATGCCTGGGAATGGAAGGAAAAATACGGGGGCATTATCCTTGAGCAGCTTAAAAAACTGGGGGCTTCCTGTGATTGGGAAAGAACGCGGTTTACGATGGACGCCTCCTTGAGTGAGGCCGTTACAAACGTTTTTGTGGACCTGCACCGAAAAGGCAAAATCTACCGGGGCATCCGGATGGTCAACTGGGACCCCAAAGGGAAAACGGCTCTATCTGATGACGAAGTCCTCTACAAGGAAGTCCCGTCTGCACTCTATCACATTGCCTATGTCATCGAGGGTTCGGAAGAATCACTGACGATAGCAACAACCCGACCGGAAACCATCATGGCCGACGTAGCCATATGCGTCCATCCCGAGGACCCACGGTACCGGCACCTCAAAGGAAAAAAAGCGTTGATCCCCTTGATCAATCGCCCCATCCCCATTATCGAAGACGAATACGTAGACCGGGAATTTGGAACAGGTTGCCTGAAAATCACTCCCGCTCACGATATCAACGATTATGAAATCGGCCTGAGGCATCAACTGGAAGTCATCGACATTCTAAACGATGACGGGACCCTCAATGAAAAAGCAACGATTCTGGTGGGGGAAGACCGCTTCGTAGCCCGTAAAAAAATCGCCGCCCTATTGAGTGAAGCCGGACAGCTGGCTAAACAAGAAGCGTATACCTCCAACGTGGGGCATTCCGAGCGAACCGATGCGGTGATTGAGCCCAGGCTTTCCATGCAATGGTTTTTGAAGATGGAAGAAATCACCCAACCTGCTTTGCGGGCGGTCATGGATGACGCCGTTCGGCTATTTCCTCCAAAGTTTAAAAACATGTACAAAAGCTGGATGGAAAATGTACGGGACTGGTGCATTTCCAGGCAGCTTTGGTGGGGACACCGAATACCTGCCTATTACCTGCCAAACGGTGCGTACGTGGTGGCAAATTCTGCGGCAGAAGCACTTGATTTGGCCAGAACGGAATTTGATGAAACCTACACGGAACAGGATCTGAAACAAGACGAAGACGTCCTGGACACCTGGTTTTCCTCCTGGCTATGGCCCATATCCGTTTTTGATCCGGCGTTTTTCAAAACCGGCAAAAAAAATCGGGACCTTGCCTATTACTACCCGACCAACGACCTGGTAACCGCTCCGGAAATTCTCTTTTTCTGGGTCGCACGAATGATCATTGCCGGCTATGAATATACGGGAGAAAAACCATTTCGAAATGTCTACCTGACGGGAATTGTTCGGGATAAGCTGGGAAGGAAAATGTCCAAATCGCTTGGCAACTCCCCGGATCCGCTTGCGTTAATTGAAACCTACGGTGCGGATGGGGTGCGGACAGGCATGCTCTTTAGCAGCCCTGCTGGCAACGATCTCCCCTTTGATGAAAAGCTGGTCGAGCAGGGAAGAAACTTCTGCAATAAAATCTGGAATGCTTACCGCCTGATCGAAGGATGGGAAGTAATTCCGGGCAGAAACCTCGCAAATGAAACCGCCATCGCCTGGTTTGAAAGTAGGTTTAACCAATCCCTGGCGGAGCTCACGGATCACTTTGAAAAATTCCGTATTTCGGATGCCTTGATGACCGCCTACAAGCTGGTATGGGATGATTTTTGTTCCTGGTACCTGGAAATGATCAAACCCGCCTATCAGTCCCCGATCGATGCACACACGAAAGACCGAACCCTGGCGTATTTCGAACAGCTGCTAAAAATCCTACACCCATTCATGCCGTTTATTACGGAGGAATTGTGGCAGCAAATCGGAGAGCGAAAAGACGGAGAAGCACTGATGTTGTCGCCATGGCCCAAACAAAATGCTTTTGACGAAGGAATTGTTGCGGAAGCGCAGCATATTTTCGAACTGGTATCGCAAATCAGAAACACCCGTGCCGCCAGGGGCATGTCTCCCAAACTGCCTGTAGCTCTGTTTGTAAAAACCAGCAACGAAGGCGTATACGGGCGATTTGAGGAAGTTATCCAAAAGTTGGCAAACGTTTCTTCCCTAACCTTTGGCGAAACGACAGGAAATGCCTTGACCTTTGTGGTAAAAGCAGACGAGTTTTTCATACCGATAGAGGAGGAAATTGATCTGGAACAGGAAAAAGAAAACCTGCTCAAAGAACTGGAATACACCAAAGGGTTTTTGACCTCGGTCTCAAAAAAATTGGCCAACGAAAAGTTTGTCTCAAACGCTCCCGCACAAGTTGTGGAAAAAGAAAAGAAAAAAATGGAAGACGCGCAGTCCAAGCTAAACGCACTTGAAGAAAGCTTAAAGAAGCTGCAACAATAGCCAGCTAAAATGCGGTAGCACAGGAGCTGAAAAGGAGGAAATGTTCCTCGCGCACTTCCTCAGCGAATCATCGAGCGTCTACAACGGTATGTAAAAAAAAGCGACAGGTCTTTGGCGCAATCCGCTGAAGTGACATTCCGTATTACATCCCAAGAAACAAGATCCCGTCCGACTCCGAAGCTATAAGGGCTTCGACAGCAATAGCCCCGGGCGAAAGCCGGGTCCAGGGGCCGGTAAAAACGATCCCCAACGTCGAGATCTTTGAATAAGAATCGTCCATAAAAAACCGTTACCCAATCACCCCCAATTCCCTTCCTACCTCGGTAAAGGCGGCGATGGCTTTTTCCAGGTGCTGCTTTTCGTGAGCCGCCGACAATTGCACGCGAATGCGCGCCTCCCCTTTGGGTACCACGGGGTAGTAAAAGCCGATTACGTAAATACCCCGCTCCAACAAGCGCTCGGCCATCTGCTGGGCCAATGGAGCCTCGTAGAGCATGATGGGGACAATGGGATGCGTCCCTTCCTTTACCGAAAAACCCGCTTTCCGGATCCCTTCCCGAAAAAAACGGGTGTTGGCTTCCAGCCGGTCCCGCAGCTCGGTGGTTTCCGACAACAGATCAAACACCGCTATAGAGGCTCCGGCGATGGCCGGGGCCAGGGTATTGGAAAACAGGTAGGGCCGGGATTTTTGCCGCAGGAGTTCGACGATTTCTTTTCTGCCGGAAGTAAATCCGCCGGAAGCCCCTCCCAGCGCCTTGCCCAGGGTGCCGGTGATGATGTCTACCTTGCCCATCACGCCGGTCAACTCGTGAACACCTCTGCCCGTTTTTCCCATAAATCCGGTGGAATGGCATTCGTCCGACATCACCAAGGCTTGGTATTTTTCGGTCAGGGCCACGATTTTATCCAATTGGGCGATGGTGCCATCCATGGAGAACACCCCATCCGTCACGATCAGTTTGTGCCGGGCACCTTTTTCGGTAGCTACCTGGAGCTGGGTTTCCAGGTCTGCCATGTCGTTGTGGCGGTAGCGAAAGCGCATGGCCTTGCACAGCCGCACCCCATCAATGATGGACGCGTGATTCAATGCGTCCGAGAGGATGGCATCTTCAGGCCCCAGCAGGGGCTCAAACACCCCGCCATTGGCATCAAAGGCCGCGGCATACAAAATCGTGTCTTCCGTACCCAAAAATTCCGATATCTTTTGCTCCAGCTCCTGGTGGATATTCTGGGTACCGCAGATAAAGCGCACCGAGGACAGGCCAAACCCGTGGCTATCAATGGCTGCTTTGGCCGCTTCGGTTACCTTTGGATGGCTGGAGAGGCCCAGGTAGTTGTTGGCACAGAAGTTCAACACCCGGCTGCCATCGGCTAGCTGAATTTCCGCACCTTGCGGGGATTGGATGATTCGTTCCGTTTTGTAAAGACCGGAATCCTTGAGTTGTTGCAATTCGTTCTGCAATTGCGCCTGTAAGCTGCCAAACATGAAGTCGTTCGTTTTGTGAATTTCTAACCGATGAATTTACTATTTTTAAATAAAAATGACAGCCGATTGTATAAAAATTCTGAAATTGAGGGTTTGAATCGCGCAAATCAAAATAAATCCAAATGGAGAAGGTATTGGTAACCGGAGCTGCCGGGCAGCTTGGGACGGAGTTGACCCAAAAATTAACCGAGTTATACGGGCCGGAGGCGGTGATCGCCAGCGATATACAGCCGGAGGCGGAGGCGAAATTTCCCCATTGTCGCTTTGTCCTACTGGATGTCATGGACCGGGAAGCGCTGCGCAGCTGCATCAAAAAAGAAAGCGTGACTCAGGTCTATCACCTGGCGGCGGTCCTTTCTGCCCGGGCCGAGACCAATCCCCAGGCAGCCTGGCACCTCAATATGGATAGCTTGCTGCATGTGCTGGAACTGGCGCGGGAATGCAAGTTGGACAAAGTGTTCTGGCCCTCGAGCATTGCCGTTTTTGGCCCGGACAGCCCCAAGGTCCAAACGCCTCAACTGGCGCCTAAAGAACCCGTCACCGCCTACGGCATCGCCAAACTGGCTGGGGAACACTGGTGCGCCTATTACCACCAACAGTATGGCGTGGACGTGCGCAGCCTTCGTTTTCCGGGCCTGATCGGGTACAAGGCGCTACCTGGTGGAGGGACGACCGACTATGCCGTGGCTATTTTTCACCAGGCCCTGGCCGGTAAACATTTCTGCTCCTTTCTAGAGAAAGACACGCGACTACCCATGATGTACATGCCCGATGCCATCAAAGCCACCTGCATGCTGATGCAGGCGCCCAAAGAACGCATCGGCGTTCGTTCCAGCTACAACCTGGCGGCGATGAGCTTCACACCGGAGGAATTGTATCGGGGAATCCTTCCCTATTTTCCGGAATTTCGCATAACTTACGAACCGGATTACCGGCAAGCCATCGCGGCAGGCTGGCCCCGGTCCATCGACGATCGGGAAGCCCGACAGGACTGGAACTGGTCTCCGGATTACGATATGCCGGCAATGATCCGGAACATCTTGCAGGAACTACCCAAACTACAGGCCGCTACAAACCCAACGAAACCATGAAAAACCAACGATTGATTACCCTATTCGTGCTGGCGGTCCTTTTTTCTTGCGATGCGCCCACCGAAGAAAAGCGGTACGAGGGAGCCGAACAAGAAGGCGCAGCAGAGCAGGAGGAACTGGTGCTCGACAATACCTTTTCCACCTGGATGCAGTACGAAGGGCTACTTCCCTGCGCGGACTGTAAGGGAATCCAGACCGTGCTCAAGTTGGAAAACAGCCCCAATAAAAAGGAGCGTAGCTACGAACTCACTGAAACCTACCAAGGCACCAAAGACGGAGACCGGGAGTTCGTCCGCTCGGGAATATACGAGGTGGTCTACGGATTGGAAAACGATCCCGGTGCCATGGCCATCCGCCTGCTGGACGATTCCGGTGCCGCACTGAAAAGCTTCCTGCAGGACAAAGAGGGAATGCTCCACCTGCTCGATACAAACGAGAAAAACATCTCCGCGGAAGGGACCTATACCCTCGAATTGGTGAAGCAATAGGCAATCGTATCTGCTGCTACCGATCCGGACAGCGCCAGCTACTCCATGGAATCGATACTACCCTTCATTAAGTCAAACAGCACCCTGATCCAGTCCTTGCCTCGGACTTGTTGATAAAAAAAATTTAGCAACGTGTGTAGGCTTCAAGATGCCGGGTTAACCTTTCAATCGTTTGAGTCCATTTTCCGTTATACGTCGGAGTTTGGATCGCTTTTTGACCTTGGGTTGATGCATGGTAATGCAGTGCAGCCCCCCGCCACTGTAGTTAAGTTCGGTAGCATGGATCGTCACCACTTTTCTGGTTTTAAAAACCTGCTGAAACACCTTTTGGGCCTGCTCGTCCTTTTGCCGGATAAAATCGGGGTCACCCGCTGTGTGGTAGGCAGGCAGTACGACCAGATTATTGGTCAGTACAAAGTTTAGATAGCTGGTGACGGGCGTGTAATAAATCGGCTGACCGTTATAGTGCCCCTGATCAAAAATAATCGGCGCCTGTGGTACCCGGATGATGGTAAACGGGTTTCCATCCTGATCCCGGGCATTTTTCAGGATCCGATAGCTTTCTTCCAACCGCTCGTGCACCACCTGGTAAAAGGGGTCCAGGGAAAGATCTGCCGGATCCACCCGAGCCAGCAGGATGGTTTGGGCATCCGCAAACCGGCAAAACTCATCTACGTGCCAATGCACCCCATTGCCGTAGATATTGTCGATCACAGGTCCATGATCAAACAGATCGTCTTGCGGCAGGCCCTTTTTAAGCCAAATGACGTTCGTTTGATGCAGCTTTTGCTTGTACTCCGCTTCAATTTCTTCCAGGCTGAGGCCCGGATTGATGTATTTTTCGTGCCCTTCGATTAAAATAATGGTTCCCCGCCCATTGATCTCCCGGCCGCCTCCGGCGCTAAAGAGCTTACTTTTCAGAAACGGAATCCTCATTTTGGTGGCAAACTGTTCGCTGAACAGATTGTATTCCCGATTTTCCTCGTGGGGATACTGAAACACAACCAATTCTTCCTGACCCGTCCTGTCTTCCATTAGTATCGGTCCGTAATCCCTGATCCAGATATTATCCTTTTCCAATTCAAAAGGGGCCAGACTGACATTTTTCCGGTTGATCTTCCGCGCCGCTAGTAGCCCTTCCAGGTTTTCGGGGCGGTGATTTCGTTGATTGTAGAACAGCGTAACCCGATCGTCTTTGGCGATCTCCTGAATCAGTTTGAGCGAAATCTCCTGAAATTGAGGGTTCCAACAGATAAAGGTGCTTTCCTGCGGATCAAATTCCGCGAGCGGCCCTGCGGGAGGATTTTCCTGAACGTCCTGCGTGCAGGCTGTGAGGAAAAATACGAGACAGGACAAACCTGCCAACAGACAGCGACGCAATCCGTGCATCCCTGTCAATCCGGCCATGGCATTCATATCAGGCCACCGGTTGAAAGCATTTTTTATACATCGTTGAAAAACCGGCGTTTGCCGATCGAATTTATTTGCGAAAAATACGACAAGATTCTGAATAAATCCTGAATTTTATGAAAGCCTGGGAAAATACTGGAGAGGTCAATGAAGAGACAAATGGAGGCAGGGCTGAATTCGGGATCACCGGTGTTGGGAGACCGGGAGGCTCCGGGTGTATGCTTTGCAGTACTGCAAAAGCCTCGGCTGGAAGGGAGCAGCGGTCTGGCTCCCATGAAGATTGTTCGTACAGCTTTAAGGATTCGGGTAGTATACCGGCGTTCCCGGCTTATAGCCCGTAGTTCCCAGGCGATTATGCGTTGCCGGGCTGTACCAGGCTGTGGTTGTATTTCGGTGGGTTTCTGTTTTTTTCGATTAAAAAATCCACTATCTTGTTCGTACTATTTTTTTTATCAAATGAAAACCATTGTGTTAAAAAACGCTGTAATCGAGGGGTTGCCGGTCATCTGCCTGGAGTTTCCTTACGATTTTGCTTTGAAAGAGCTGGTAAAGACCTATTCGGAATGCCAATGGTCCAAGCGGCACAAGACCTGGTGGGTTCCGTATCGGGAGGATCAATTGGACGAGTTGATTCGATTTTTCCGGGGGAAAGTTTGGCTGGATTATTCCCAACTTAAAAAAATCGACATGGCGAGGGAATTTCCTAATACCATCGAACTGGATGTTAAAACAGAAACAGAAATACAAATTTTTATAGAATGGATGAGGAATAAGCGCTATGCAGAAAGCACCATCAAAACCTATTCAGGAGCATTGATATTATTTTTTAGTTTTTTAGACAACAAAGAGATAAGCGAAATAGAGAATGAAGATCTCGCCTATTTCAACACCCACTACATTATCCGGAAGGGTTTTTCTGCGAGTTACCAAAGTCAGTTTATCAATGCTGTCAAGCTTTATTTCAGCATCAGGCAACATAAGAAACTAAACCCCGAAATTATAGACAGGCCTAAGAAACCTAAATTGTTGCCAAATGTATTGGCTAAGGAAGAAATAAAAAGGATTTTGAATGCGCACAAAAACCTGAAGCACCGAACCATGCTGTCGCTGATTTATGCCTGTGGACTACGGAGAAGCGAATTATTGAATGTAAAAATCACGGATGTGGATTCCAACAGAGGCTTACTCATCGTTCGACAGTCCAAGGGTAAAAAGGACCGGGTCGTACCTTTATCAGCAAAAACCATCGATTTGTTGAGGGAGTATTACAAATTTGAGCAACCGACGGTATATTTGTTTGAAGGAGAAAAGCCAGGCTCCAGGTACAGTGCCGGAAGTTTGCAAAAGGTCTTAAAATCTGCACTGGCAAAAATAGGTCTTAGAAAACCGGTTACCTTACATTGGCTGAGACACAGTTACGCGACGCATTTGTTGGAAGGTGGCACCGACCTCCGGTATATCCAAGAGATCTTAGGTCACAGGAGTAGTAGGACGACCGAAATCTATACACACGTAACCGACAACAGTATCCGAAGAATCAAATCCCCCTTCGATGACCTATAATAAAAGTAAACAAAAGTATACAGATCTAACAAGCAATTGTTGGCTTTATACACCTTTGGTAAATAGATATACAAGTTACAGGCAAGGCCATGTACAGTAAGAAAAGGTGGTACCGATGAAAGCTTTCCAATTTCTGGTGGTGCACGAAGGACCGGATCGGGGCTTTTTCCAG
>NZ_WIOK01000046.1 GCF_009467825.1 Cyclobacterium xiamenense
TTCTGCGGAAAACTTCCTCCTTGTTTGCTTGTTCATAAGGTTAAATTTAATCGTTTTTTTTAACTTAACCTCTGGTCTCAATTTTGGGGAGTATTATAGAGGGATTCAATGCCACATTTGTTAATGATGAATCCCTCATCATAAAACACCCCGCTAAAATAGAGTTGTTTACATTATTGAACTTTACTCCATTAACTGCCTCAAAGTTATTTAATTCCAAATTTTCAATTTCGCAGTTAGAAATCCTTGATTTCTCCTTTATATCACCATTAATTGTCAAATAAAATGTATTAATATTTCTTAAAATAATTTTATCTCCACTAAGATTAATTGCAAAAAAATAGTTATTTGCATTATCTTTTATATGAATTTTACCTAAATAAGTTGGCATTAACCCAATTAAAGAAAATTCTTTTCGAATAACTTTCGGGGATGTAATATTTCCCTCCTCATCTTGCTTTTCTTCTTTAAATTCCTCTACTGTAATTTGAATATCATCAATTGATCCGTTAGTTATATTTAAACTACATACATTATAATCTACAAACTCAATTGATTCTATATTGGAATTAAATAATTCAACCTTTTCAGATTCCAAACTTTCAAATTTTATTTTATTTAAATTTTTAACTTCGTTAATTTCCAAATTTAAAATTTTTGAAAGTTTAACTCTAAATATACTTTGAGTATCTATTATTCTTAAATTTAGATCTTTACAAGAAAAGAAGTTAATGAAAGATTCGTTCACTACTAAATTCCTACAAATAGTATTAGAAATAGTAAATTCAACTAATTTTGAATTATTTAATATGATTGTTTCGAATCTCGAATTATCTATACTTAATCTACTAGATACTGTTTTTGATATTACTTCAATATGAAAATCTACATTGGATCTTTTCATATCCCTAAAAATGAACACACAATTTTCCACTTGGAATTGCAATTCCCTGTCTATTTCACAATCTGAAAATTCAATAGTTAAATTCCTGTTAAAATTAATCCCCTCAAATACTGTTCTTTTTAATTTTCCGCCTTTAAAAATTACATTTGACCCTTCTGGAATTTCCTCTAAAATCTTTTTAGGCACGCTATCTAGCCGAATCCCATTTCGTAACGTGTAGTCACCTAATATATTAAAATAATAATCAATCCCCCTATCTCCACTCATACCCTAAACAATTCATTCATTTTATTCATTTCCTGTTGTTTAATACTATCAGCAATATTAACATATTCACTTAGCTGTTTTAATGTTGTATGGCCTTTAATACTTTGAATAACGTGTAAGGGAATGCCTTTAATGATGGCATTTGTAATAAAGGTTCTCATGAAGGTATGAGAAGCCACCAAATATATTTGTGTTTTTGACAGGTCTTCTTTACCCCATTTTCAAAGTAAATGTATTCAGCTTTAGATTCTATGCCTGCTAATTTAACTAAATCTTTTAAATGATCATTATACCTTTGATTGGTAATTTTCAGGGGTGATAAGTCATAATCATACTTTTCAAGGATATTTTTTAAGGCTGGATGAAGGGGAATGTTAATATTTTGTTTGGTCTTTTCGGCTGTTATTGCCAATTGATCATTGAAAATATTGGACTGATTGATTTTAATGGCATCCGAATACCTTAAACCTGTAAAAAGCTGGATTAGGGCCAAATCCTTTACCCTTTTGATTGAATCCCTTGTGGGTTGGTATTCAATTAATTTCCTGATTTCTGATTCCTCAAATACCATTTGCTTTTATGTTACTAGTTTCGGGTAATTCAAGGATTTGAAACCATCTTCTATGATTCCTTGCTTTGCTTAATGATTTAGGATTTGATTCAGGAAAGAAAAGGTTTTGCGAATTGTTGAAGGTTGCTGTCCTTTTGTAAGGTACTTATTAGGGTGGTTGGTTTGTGGCTTTTGCAGGTATTTAGCAAAATCATTAACCCATTTTAGATTTATTTGCTCAGAGTAAAATTTCTTACCGTGTGAAAAGTCTTCCAATGTAGCAACAAGGTTATTCAGTCAAAGATCAGTCACAAAAACCCTTCAAAGGAGTACCTTAGAAGACCTACTAAGAATACAAAATAGCTTTTTAAGGCTATAAAAGCCATAATCAACGGAGAGGTTCCCGGGGTTCGAATCCCTTTTCCTACGCAGCCTGGCCTCCCGATACGCCATGCTTATCGGGACAGGCTCTCCCTAACCTCCCCGCAGCCTGACACGTCGCTAGATTTGTCCTAAGGGACTAATTCTTTTCGCTCCGTCCTACCGGACTGTTTTTTAACGCTCAGTCCTCTCCTCCTCTGCTGAATAAAATACTATCTTATTGAAAATAAATTTATTAGGTGTTTTATTTTTTAATCAGGGGCGAAATATCGGGTTTTGTCCTGGCCATAGGAAACTCGTTAAGGTGGAAAGGTAATTTTTTAAACGTTTATTCATCCACCTAAAACAGCTACTTGCTTTGGATTACATCCCCTACTATCCAATTTCCGAAAAAAAATTCCCTCTTTTTAAAAATGGGTGAAATTGGATTTTCCCTACGCCGCCCCTCGGTCCCCATGCGGGAAAGCCAACCCGCCGAGATGGTACCTGTCAAACGATGGGTCCACCAAAACTGAGACCCTTTAACATTTGCATTCACCTAGTTTCCCAAATTACTTTCTTCTTAAATCTTCATAAAAAATGAGAAGGTACTCATTTCAAATATGTGATAATGACCATATAACCCCAGTTTCGTAGCAGGTGAAGGTTGATTCCAAAATTTCATGGTAGAAATGAGGGTAAAATTTTCCTCCTTTTTCCAGATGAGCGTAAAAAATCAATAAATTTACCCTTGTACCCAATACACATGTAAATTTTACCCGTGTGGCTGATTATGTTTGACTGAACTATTCCATACAACAATCTCCCCCTACTTCCTCCAAAAGTGGATTTGGAGACTAAAAGTATCTTGCTAAAAACCATACCAACCAGTCGGGCTTTGGCTCAAATGAATCGTGCCATCCGCAACTTACCTAATCCGACACTTTTTCTCGACACGGTACATCTGTAGGAAGCTAGGGCGAGTTCTGCGATAGAAAATATCATCACCACTAATGATGACTTGTACCAGGCACTAATCGCTGATAAAAAATTTGAAAGTCCAGAAACCAAAGAAGTACTTCGCTACAAAGAAGCTCTTTGGCTGGGTTTGGATCGAATGAAATCCAAACCATTTATCACCACCAACCTTTGCATAGAATTGGTACAGAAGATCAAAGGAAATACAGCTTGAAATGGTCGAAAAGACGGCGAACCACGGGCTGAAAAGATTGGATCAGGTGACACAATTGATGGAAAAGACTGCTGACGCTATTCGGGCCAAACTCCCAAAAGTCTATTCCAAAGACCTGGTCGAAGTTATTTTCAGACTCCCCTATACCAAGCGACAATCGTTGATTAATATAGGATTGGGCACTCCCAAGACAGTAGGCAACTACCTGAGTGCCCTGGAAGAAGAAGGGTTTTTGAAATCCAAAAAAGTTGGAAAGGAAAAACTTTACCTCAATACCACTTTAATGAATATTCTCGAAAACAGCTCACTTGAGTAGTCAATTGAAATAGACCCATGATCAAATTTCTCCAAAATACCGGAAACTTTTTTGTTGTCAATACTTTTTGCGGCAGCGCATGTCCCGGGTAGCAAAGCGAGTCGGGATCAAAAAGTAATCAATCTGTCCGTATATTTCAGAAAAACGACGCTCCTTCACGGCAGACACGCGCAATTCTGCCAGATACTGTTGCTACCTATACTGGAGTAACGTATCTCTGGTCCATGCCATTTACCTACAAACTGGTTTTATACAGCAACGAACAAACAACTGAAAAAAGGAACCCCGTCCCTATAATCTATTCTTATATGCACTTTTAGGTATGCAAATTAAATATATTTGATTACATTTAAAAAATGCTGGGCAAAACTTGGGAGAAAAAGGCTGCGCTAGCGTCCGCCCCACCCAAACCAGAAGGCGATGAGCTGTTTCGAAAATACTATCCGCCTACAGCCTGCGAAAGCGATCGGTGCGACCACCCGATGCGGCAAATGACATTTTCAATAAGTGGAAACTAAAACCCACCTGTAAAAAGGCGGTATCCGAAAAGCCAATTTTATACCAGAACAGGAAAAACACCTGTTAACCGAAGCCATTAAACCTAAGCTTATATTTATTTTTCATCATTCACTTTAACGCTCACCTTTATGCTTACCACAAAAAATTTCAAGGAAATGCTCGCCGAGGGTAGAACCTTAACGCATGCTCCGGCTGACGAAGACGCGCTCGGTCCCCTTAAACAATTAACCGGTGTTTGGTCAAACGTACCCCATCTGGCCGGTCATGGTTGGAACATGATCGCGCTTCCCTTCATCAAGGAAGGATCTTCGCTAAACTACCGGCTGCTGCTCAATCAATACAATGAGAAACACCAGTTTGGACTGGTGGATAAGGGCGTCCCAAATCGAGGCGTGGACCTCAATGAACCGGAAAATACGGATCAGTTCGTGGCCACGCTGGACTACGATCAATCCATTACCCAAATCGCAGCGATGGACTTTCCTGAAAGCGGGGAAGCAGGTCCTTCAGACCTACCCATACACCACGAGCCGGGCTTATTTTTACACCTGACCAACCTGGCCACCACTGGTTTTGACATCGCCAGACTTGGTTCCATCCCGCATGGGAATTCGGTGTTGGCGTTAGGAAAGGCCCGAACAATCGACGGTGCTCCGACAATTCCTCAGGAAAGCGGCTTACCGATAGGTTTTAAAAAGCTCGATAACCCCTACCTGGCTCCGTATAAGCATTTTCATGAAAACCTTTTTCAGGGTGTTTTCGACCCTACCATTCCGAACGACTTGCTTGCCAAAGCGAACGAGGGAGTCGCTATTGTAAAAACCACCGAGCTGATGTTTGATTCCACCATTGAGTCCGGTGGCATTTCCAATATTCCGTTTATCAAACGGCAGGCAGATGCCAGCAGGATGACCGCTACGTTTTGGATACAGGAATTAGCAGATACCGATTCGAACGGTGATCCGATTTTGCGGCTCCAATATACCCAGACCGTCATTCTCAACTTCTTTGGCATTGACTGGCCACATGTCAGCATCAATACCTTACAAAAGGTCGTCTAATCCACCGTATTTTTATAAACCCCAATCAGAAAAAAATGGCACACTTTAAAGTCAATAATCTAAAACACCCCGAAGGGCACCAGGTACCAAAAAAAGCCCCCGTGGTGATTGTAGGAGCCGGTATGGCGGGTCTGTATACGGCCTGGCGGTTGATCAACGAGAAAGGGTATTCACCCGAGGAAATCGTAATTCTTGAAAAACTCAATCGTACGGGAGGGAGACTGGACTCCGACCTGATCCAATTTGAGGGGGCCACGGTCAAAGAGGAAGAAGGCGGCATGCGCTTTACGTTTGACAGCATGGATAATCTGATGGCACTGTTTATGACACTGCCAACCGCCAACGAGAGCGGTGAACCCAATCCGGGAGAGGAGCTTATCGCCAGGCAGATAGTTCCTTTTCCCATGCAAAGTGGTGGAAACAATCGATTGTACTTCAGAGGAGTTCCTTTTAAACAAAAAGAAGCAAACAGTACCTGGCCCCAACTGTACAATCTTACCGAGCAGGAAATTGCCCTGAGCCCCTCGGAGATTATCAATAGCGTTTACAATCAGATATTAGCTGCCAATCCGGATTTTACGGCCAAATACCCAACGGCGGAAGACCGCAAGGGGCCGGCCTATTGGCAAGACTTCCGCATCGGCTGCCAATGGGAGGGGCTGACCATGAAAGACTGGTCGCTATGGAACCTCTTTGCGGATATGGGCTACAGCAATGAGGCCATTACCATGGTGTATCAATCCTCCGGATTCAATGGCACATTCCTTTCTCAAATGAACGGCGGAGTTGCCTACCAATTGCTGAAAGAATTTCCGGCCGATCCACAATTTCGCACCTTGAGTGAAGGCTTCAGCACCTTACCAAATGCCCTTGCAGCGCAACTAAGCAAAAAGTCCATATTCCTGAACACCACCGTTACCAGTCTGAACCAATCCGAGGAGGAGGGCTATACGCTGGATTACACGATCACTAATAATCATTGTGAGGAGGAAAAAAGGGGACAGATTCAGGGAGCAAAGGTGATCCTTGCACTGCCGAGGCTGGCATTGGAGACGCTATTCATCCGGTCCAATACGTTCAATGTACTGGACAAAAGCAAATCGGATGAATTGTGGAACACCCTTCAAACGGCCACTAACCAGCCCTTACTCAAAATCAATTTGTATTACCCAAAAGCCTGGTGGTGTAACGAGACGCTGGTAGAAAAAGGAGCGGTCGAATTCGGTCCTAATTTTGCCGATTTACCCGTCGGTTCCATTTACCCATTCTATGCGGTAGACGATGCGTTGGCTGCGGCCCTGGAATATCAGCAATACATGAAAGCGCACAATCAACCGATTCCGGAAGATATTCAGCAAAAGATCGATGAAATCAATGAGCGTAAATCTCAGAAACCGGCAGCACTGACCATTTACTGCGATTACATGAATATCAATTACTGGCTGGCCTTGCAAAAGAATGGACCGCTTTTCACGTCGGCTATGCAGGAGGAAGAAAACAAAAAAGAGCATCAGGTAGTCTTTGCTGCTTCGCAGAAGGTGGTAGAAAAGGCGACTGAGTACTTCAAGAAAGTGTTCAATGTGACCTACATTCCTCAGCCTGTCTTGACCAGTGCCCGTATTTGGGCCGGAAGTACCGTTATCGATAAAGAAGCCAGCGAACGATTTGGATACGGTGTACACCAATGGGCTTTGCATGCCGAAGACGATAAAACGCAGGAACTACTCACGGAACCCTTACCGAATGTATATACCTGCAATGAAGCCTTTTCGGATTATCAGGGCTGGGTAGAAGGTTCGCTGCGTTCGGCCAACCTTATGCTCAAAAAATGGGGATTGAATGCGTACAGCTACGTATTCCAGGAGAAAACCGGGAAGACCCCCGAAGAAGCGGTAAGTAATTTCTACAAAAAGAACAGCCTTGAGCAAATTAAAACGTATATCGATCCAGATTTTCAGGAGTTCAAAGAAATCGATCCCTCAAAAGCGCGCGAGAATGTTCGGCAAAGCCTCAAAGCAGATGGCGTTTCCCATGGCACTGCCTTGACGCATTACGACTTACCCTAAGCCCCATGAAACGGTCTCAGCAACCGATCCTTTCCGGATTCCCGGATCGCTCCTGGTAGCCGACCGGATTCGGACCAGGAACAATGGCCGGCTTCTGGGACCGTATCTTTTTTTGAACAGCTTTTAACCAAATCATGGACATGAAATCGACACGATTAAAATCATCATTAAACACACGGGGAAATGATTATTTTAATCGTCAAAGATCCTCCCGATTTAGTATCGGGACAGGCTATCCCGATAAATCGGGACAAGTTGTGACCATTAAAAACCAAATTATAGACACATGAATACCGAAACGACGGTGGCGGGTTACCTAAAATCCCGTATGGAGGAGCTTGGAATAGCGTATATGTTTGGCGTGGCCGGAAATTATACCGCCCCATTGCTCGACACCATCCTTGCCGATTGCGATTCTCCAATCAAAATAATCAATAACTCCAATGAGATCACGGCAGGGTTTGCTGCCGATGGCTACGCGCGCGTCAAAGGAAAGCCCAGTGCCGTATACGTGACCTATAGTGTAGGCCCCTTCACCGGGCTCAATACGATTGCAGGAAGCTTCGTAGAAAAAGTACCGATCTTGCTGATCAACGGAGCGCCCACGAATAAGGAAGATAGCAATGAAAAAAATGTGGGGCTTCTGTATTCGCATACTACCGGCTACGAATTTATTGACATCCACATGTTTAGACCGATTACCGTGGCTGCCGAGCGCATCACCAACGCTGCCCAGGCACCCTTTCAAATCGACTCGGTACTAACGGCATTGCTTACGCATGGCCGACCCGTTTACCTGGAAGTGACGGAAGACGTATGGCGTGCGCCGTGTAATGCACCGGAAGGAACATTGAGCTCTGGAAAAGGACGTATCGTGACCGTAAGTGAAGCAAGCAATGCCGTAGCAGCTGCCATGAAATTGATCAGGAGCAGGCCAAAATCTATCTTTTGGGCTGGTATTGAGTTGCAACGCCTGGGCTTGCAGGAAGAATTTCTGGAGCTTCTTAAGGTGACCAATGACCAACATGCCCAGCCTAATGAGCGGATTCACTTTGTCACCTCAGCACTGGGCAAGTCCTGTATCGCGGAAGACCATCCCTATTTTGACGGCTGTGTCACCCTGACAAAAGATCAAATCAATGCACTGGTCGGCGATGATGGCGTGATCATCGGCATCGGTGCCTGGACCGTTGGCAAGGATACGGAAAATCAAAATATCAGAAGTGACCGAACCATTATGGCTGCACACGATGGGGTGTTTGTAGGTTCGGAGTTTTTCCCCTTGGTGGATCTAAAAACGTTTATCGTAGCCCTTACCGAGGCATTTAAAACCGCGCATACACTGAATTTAACGGGCATCCATCCGGCGCTAAAGCCGCTGTCCCTGGTTGAGACGAGCGATAAGGGCATGGGCTACACGCCGTTTTTCAAAGAATTGGAGACCTACATCAACCAGGAAAAAGACACCGTTCTTGTGGTAGATGCCGGATTTCCCTTGATCGGGGCACAAGGTCTAACCATTCCCGAGAGAAACGGCTTCGTGGCCCAGGCTACCTGGTTAGCGATCGGCTACTCCGTAGCGGCGGCTACAGGGGTAAAGTTTGCCGTACCCAACAAGCGCGTGATGGTAGCGGTGGGCGATGGTGCCTTTCATGAGACCTGCCAGGCTGTTGCAGAACACCATGCGAATGGTCAAAACACCGTCGTATTCGTCTTGGTAAATGGGATTTACGGGATCGAACAATACCTGGTAAACCCCAACCCCTTTCGAAAGCCTCCGGTCGATTATTCCGATAACTTGTTGGATGCAAACTATTCGTACAACGAAATTCCACGGTGGAACTACAGCAAAATACCCGATGCGATGGGTGGTATTGGCAGAAAAGCAGGTACGGTCGATGAGCTACGGACCATACTGGAGGAGATCAGGCAAACCCCGAATGAGAATTTTATCGTAGAGGTCAGCATTCCCTCCAAAGATACGCCCGAGGTCCTATGGTCCCATCTGCCCGGTGCAATCGGAGAAGACGAAACAGAAAACCCCAATTGGCCACCAGAATCTAAGTTTTAGTTGCGGCTCTTGATATACCTGGAAGACCGGATCAACCGCTTCGTCGGATGCATGCAGGTGGACTACCCATGCCGTAATGGTACCAGCCTCGCTCTCCCCTCCTCAAAACAGGAGGGGGCTGGAGGGAGGCGTTTTGACGTCGCTTCTTACTTATGTATCCTGTTTACCTGTAGAATTGTTCAAACGAACTACTTTCCTACCGGCTTTCTGCGTTTAAAGAAAAATGATTTGCCGCAGTGCCCATGTATATCGCAAGTAATCCGAAAGGTTGACAGGTGGAAAAGTCGTAGGGCCCGTCTATTTTGATCCCACAGCTTGACCCAAGCAAGGGATCCCGTACGAGACAGGTACGGGTCTTCCCGATAAATCGGGACAAGCGGTAACCACCCTGTTCCCCGCGTAAAGGCCCTTTTTATGGGGTGGTATTGGTTTTTTAGCAAATTTTTTCTACCTTTTAGCGGTTTGGTACGAAAGAACCCGGCGGCAGGTAGTTTTTTTAAAAATGGATGGACTACTTTTTTTCGGGACGCGGGAAGCAAGGCAATTTATCAACCCCCTATCATGCTACACAAAATCGTTACGCGCCTCCGTTCCTGCCTGGGTATGGTGGCCCTGCTGCTCGGCAGCAACTGTGGCAGTCCCCCTGCCGGCTGTCCGGATTGTTCGGACGATTTACAGCTCCCGTCCATCTTGCCGGAAGAAGTTCCTTTCCGCATGCTACAGGTGAAGTGGAATGCCCTGAACGGAGCCCCTTCCATTGACGATCCTTCGCTGCTTTGCGAGGAGAACTTTGGGGAGGTGCTGCTAAACCGGCACCTGCGGGCAGGGCTTTGCAACTGGACACAGTGTAAGATCCTGCTGGGACCCGTTATCGGTTCGACGGCTACTTTCGGATTGTTCGACGATCCGGATCTCTCCGTTGGCGTAGCCGGTGACGTCGTGGTGAACAATACCGCACTCACCCCAGAAATCGAAGAACTGGCCATCCTGAGCGACAACCACTGGAATGCCCAGCCTACCGGGGTAACTGGTATCGCTGTTCGGTCCTTTGTCAATGGCGATGGCACGGACAGTCCGATCAACGGTATCGCGTTTGCCAATTCCGGAACCCGGCCTTTTTTCTTTATCGGCGACCTGGAATTCTTTCCCAGCGCACTTGGAGAGGTTCACCGAAACACGGAGCGGGTGCTGGCCCACGAACTGGGTCACGTTCTCGGCCTCTGCCATGCAAATGGAGATGATGGGGTAGCTTGCAACAGCGGCTTTGTCGAATTTAATGATTTTGGCAACCTCATGTCTGGTATCGGCAGTTCGGCTTCGAGTAGAACGCTGGAAGTAGCGCAGTGCGATATCGCGCGCACCCGCTATGCGGACCTTTTCTTTCCGGTAGCCGATGCCCAAAGGCGCATCGTGTCCCTGTTGGACGAAAGGGGGGAACGCTTTGCCGCAGCCGATAAATCCCTTGACCTATACAAAACGATGGTGTTCAACCGGCTTTCCGAAGCGGGCGAGTTGACCGTACTTATCGGAACGAATGGGCTGTTTACCGAGCGAAAAAACGACTATTGGCTGTTGCTGGACCTGGATAACAACCTGCAAACCGGACTGCACGGTGGGCGGATTGTCCCCGGCAGTGATCAGCAAGGCGTGGACCTGGCCCTGCAGGTAGAAGTGAGCGATAGCGGCGAGCGCAGCAAAACCACGCTGTATACCGCCGAATCAATCGGGTTTCGGCCGCAGTCGCTGGCACCGGGTCTTTTGAGCACGACGCTTGTTACCAGCGAACTGTACACCTCTTCGGCGGAGGCCTGCCAACGCGTTCCCGTATTTCAGGAAATCGAAATCAGGCTTTCGCGGGAACTGTTGGCTAACGGTGGTGCGGCGGAGGAAGTTGCCCGCTTATTTCCCAACGGCCTCAGCCTGCAAACGATCGCGGTCGGCACCGCTGCCAATGGGGAAGCAATCCTCGACAAATGCCCCGAGCGCCCGTGGGCGATTCGATTGCATTAGCTGTAACCCTTCGGAGATGCCAGGATGCAGGGCTCCTTTTACCTGGATTCCTTTGCCATTTTCATCATGTGAGATGACATTTACTGATTTAAGGTTTGAAACTTTATCGTTCCATCGTATTCGGGAGCTGCAGGGACACAAAAGCCGAGGGCCTTGCAACAAAATTACCGAAGGTTTCCTTTAGAAAAACTATTTTTTTGAACAGGCCTAGCAAAGGCGGGTAAATGGCTGCTCCCCTGTTGGCAGGAATCATGGTTTAGAACCGGGGTTTGTTGTCAATAATCAAGATTGTGGTAAAAAACAGCTAATTATTCAGGCCCAATCGTACAAATGCCAATTCGTCATGGACATTCAAATAGAGCCATACCTTTCCATCCTTAAAAAATGGTTTTTGGGGAATGGGCGTCGAAAAAAGTTTACCAATACCATCTGCTACTTCTGCCTCTTTGATCACTTCAAACGAATCATTGAGAATACTGATAAACACGTTGTGGTCATTCATTTCCGGCAGCCCTTTGTCATTCATTTTTGGTAGACCTACGATTGAAATCCTAACATACTGGTTATTGGTCGAATCGCTCATTAAGGGTAAAAAGGTGACCTCTTTCCCAATCTCTAGTTTTCGACTGTTAAATTCTTCTCTTGAATTGACCTCCCGGGTATAGGTACCTACTTTTTCTGGTGCCGTTAGCGTTGGTAGGCAGGAGTAATAGTTCAAGTTTTCCTCGACTAAATCATATACGGCTATTTTGCTAAACACGGGATTCGTGATCACCAGTTTATTTCCCAATCGAACAATTTCTGTATTTTGGGGAGAAACGGATGCCCCTCTGCCTTGCTGGTATCTTACCGTAAAATCTTTTGCCTTCTCAAATCCGTTTAGTTTTACTTTTCTTAAAACATCCGTTTCCTCGTTCAAGATCGCGAAAAATATTTCTCCGGTATCGTGATTCTCCACCAAGCCAAAAATTATAGTATAATCCTTGGTAGGAATAATTTTTGAGGTGAATTGTTCGCCTTTTACTAATTGATCCCCTTCAAAATTTCGTCCTATTAAACGATACTCTTTCAGTTTTTGCTTTTTACTATTGAAAATACTTGTAGAAAAATGACTCGTTAGGATTAAATTATTGTTGACATCAGCACTTACCCCATACACATAATCACCAAATGCATTGGGTCCGTCCGCATCAAAACCCATCTTTTCTTCAAACGTCAAGGTTTCCAGATTTATCCTTTCCAGGTAAGGACTTGTTCCCCCTGAATTAAAAAGGTACTTTCCATCGTTGCTGAGACCCGAAAAATAAATCCCAGAACGCAGGTTGATAAAATCCTCTCCCGTATCGATAATGACCGTATCAATGGAAACCTCCAATCCATTCACATTCTCATTCCCAGATGAGGATTGATCACAGGAATAAAATGAAAGTACTAGTAAAAATAGAATCAGTAGGCTTTTCATACGGCTAATTTTGAACTAAAAAACCAAATAAACAAATTTGATGGTATAAAACGGGACGGGCTATCTTTTATAGACAAGATGAGTTTCAAAAACTTCAATGAATGTAAAAGGCTGAAAATCTCCGTAGTGAAACATAAAACAGTTTTTAAAGGGACATCACAGCTCGGTGCAGACCGAATATATGCCACTAACGAAAATAGACGATACTGTACTGAAAACAGCATATTCACTTGCTTCCCCAAAAAAGGCCCTAAAAACCACTCCAAAGCTGAAAAGATACTCAGCAGTGAAATATCAAAGCAAAGGGCAACGGTAAGGGAGGGTGTTTTCGGGACACACAAAGAACATTACGGACTAAAAAAAATAAAAGTCAGGGGCGAAAAGCGGGAAATGCTAATGGTACTTTTTGCAACTATGACGGTCAATGCGGTAAAAATCGCCAAAAAAGAACCCGGGAGGAGCCTGCACCCCGAGAGAAGGCAGCCTAAAGACGAAAACGATCAGTAACCCTTTCCGATGGGATAACTATGCCCCATTGACAAAAAAGCAAAAAAGAGCCACTCGATTTACTAGAAAATTGTACTTTACCGTAGCGAAATTGAACTGTCGAACAGAGCCAATAATAATAAAAACCACGAAGGATATAGTTTCATTCTACGTGGTCAAATTTTATTGAATTTTCCAAGAAGCCCTATATATTCCTACCAATAACATCAAGTATACTCCTCAAAAAACTATCCTATAATTAGCACATGATTGACCGAAAGCTTTTTGTCTATAAGACAGACATCATCACCTGGCAAGAATAATTGAGTTTTTGAATAAATTCCTTCTTTGGGGTTCGAACGAACTTCAATTTGGTTGTTTTCAAGATCTATAATGCAGTACTCCGGAATACAGTGTGAGGCATAAAGGGGCGCCTTTACTTCTTTATCAAACCTGATAGACGCATTTGAAACTTCGATGATTGCCAGCATATCGGAAGGTACCGGATGTGCAGTAGTATAAAAATCCGATCGGTATTTTAATATGGCAAAATCCGGTTCCGGCTCATTTTTATAATCTAATTTGATAGGATTTTGAACTCCAATGACTGCAAAACCTTTAAAAAGCTCATTCAAATATCCAGCTAATTTATTTACTATAGCTGCGTGTTTACTATCTATTGGGGTCTTTTCATAAATCACACCATTTATCAGTTCCAAACGGTCATCCGGCTTTAGAATCCCAATCTCAGCGATTTTATGGTATTCGTCTACATTGATTAACCGTTTCGATACCACAGTTTCCATGATATTCAGCGTTTCCTGTATTCATTATAGCCAAGTTTAAACTCAAAAACCAATATGCTTTTCAATGCGTGAAAGGCGTTACTCATGGTCAGCCACATGCTCAGCTACATAATTCATAAATTCACCTATCTCCTCCTGAAATTCGCCAAAAGAATTTTTGAGTTGACCAGTGGATTCATGTAAAAATGAAATTTTTGCATCCATGTTGCCCAAAGCAGGTTTTACACGCTGCTCAAATTCGTCAAACCTGTCCATTTTGCTTTTATTTATCTAACTTCCCTAAATGTATAACATCAATAAAATCCTGCACAATCCTAGCCTAAAATAAGCACATCATTTACAAGAAGCTTTCTGTCCATCAGATTGACCTCTTCACCGGGCATGTATACTTGTATTTCTGAGTAAGTCCCCTCTTTGGGGTTCGAACGGACTTCAATTGTGTTGTTCTCCAGATCTATAATCCAATATTCCGGGATGGTGTGCAAAGCATAAAGCGGGGCTTTTACTTCTTTATCAAACCGTATCGAAGAACCTGCTACTTCGATAATGGCCAGTACATCGGCGGCTGCAGGATGTCCAGAGGCATAATCATCAGCCCTATATTTCAATATAGAAATATCCGGCTCAGGTTCACTGTTTATATCAAAGCTCAAAGGGTTTTGAACTCTAACAATTACTTCGCTCTGCAATAGATGATTCAAAATTCTTGCTAATCTGTCTACTATCGCTGCATGCTTGCTTCCGATTGGGCTCATTTTAAATATTTCACCGTTTATAAGTTCCAAACGGTCATCCGGCTTAAGAATCCCAACCTCGGCCATTTTGTAGTATTCGTCTACATTGATTAACCATTTTGATACTTCAGTTTCCATGATATTCAGCGTTTTCTGTTTTAAATATAGCCAATTTCATGATCAAATAAAAAACTTCGTGATCTTCTACCAACTCAGTAGTTTTTTTCCCGCAACGGCCGCAACGATTGCGCACCGAACGCAACTTTTTCATAAAGCTCTATGTGAACTATTGTGACCTATGTGGTTAAAAAATCATTAGGTAGGACAATCCCATAAAGAAGTGCCTAATACCATCTATCTTAAAGCTCAACCCAACTTCTATCCACAATTACTACAGGCCAATCCGCCACAGGGATCTCGGAGAACGTAAAGCTTTTACCTTTCTTGGAATACGTTGCTTTTGGCAACTCATACACCTTACCGTCCAGCAGGTTGACGAAAACGGGCTTCTTAAACTGCATATTATGGACTGTGAAGGTGTGGTTGACAGTTTCCATACTATCCTCAGGCTTCGCATCTGCTCTCCAAATGGTCAGGGCATTCCCCTCCTTACCCTTTCTCGTATAACCATACACCTTTACATTTTCGCTTTCCTGTTCTGCTGTTCCGGCTTCTTCAACCACTCCGGAAAACAAGGTAGCCGCATGCTGGTAGGCATAGTAAGATTCTTTGGGCCGGACGATGGAGCCATCCGGATTTGCCATGAGGAGTCCCTTTGAGTTGAGCCCTTCCATATGGTCGCCTTTGCCATAATGCATGTCGGAAATCTGAAAGATGCTGGTAACATCCACCCCATTTCCCATATCACCGAGCATTCTTCTCAGCACCCATTTTGCCTGCGAGGTTTCAGACCAGTTGAATTGGCGCAAGGCGCCTACCGATTGGCCTACTGGTGTTGTCGGTGCCCCATTTTCTCCTTGCCAAAGTTCTATGTTGGGATTATACTCATCCAACAATTCACGCAGTTTGGCGACCGCAGCGTATGAGGTCTCCGGTACGGCATTGTATCCGTGAAAGGTTAGCACATCAAAGTGATCCAGCTTACCTTCTTCTTTTAAGATATCCAGAATTGATTTTACATACTCCGTCCGACCCAGGCCGGCCAACCCCAATGCAATTATCCTAGCCTCTGGCTGTATGCGTTTAATGATAGCTGAAGTACGCACATGAAAAGCGGCAAAGTTCACCGCGGAAAATTTTTTACTGATATCCGGTTCGTTCCAAATCTCCCATTCCAGCACTTTGTCTTTATAGCGGGTGATCAATGCCTCCACCCATTTATCCCAGGCTTTCAGCGCTTCTTCCGAGGTGGGAATTCCCCCTGCCAACGCCGCATCCCCTCCGCCTTCATATATCGGGTTACCATAGGAAGGTTGCACCCAGGGTTTGACTCGCCTCGATATAGCGTCATCAATGATTTTATCCAGCCACTCAAAATTATAGACTCCTTTTTCCTGTTCGCATTTGGCCCATCCTCCCTGAAGTCTGATCCGTTTCGCACCCAATGGGCCCAGGTACTCCTTGTAAGCATGATAATCGGCGTAGTCCCTATCCAAGGTCTCGCCGCCAATAGACCAGCGGGAGCTTTCGATTTCCTTTGCAGAAAGTGTTTCCAATTTCCCTAATTCATTAAAAGGATAGTTGGCTTGGGCGATGCTGACCCCATATCTAGTCAGCAATGTGACAGTACATAAAAAAACGGTTCTTTTGAGATTCATGGTTAGTTGGATTTAATTAAGGTTGATACCGGCTACTAAGGTAACGCGAAACCGCAGAAGGGTATCTACCAGGCTTTGCAGAAAGTCGTACGAAATTTGCAACGCCGGACCTTTGATTTCGGCAAAACTTGTCGGAGACTCAGGCCTGAAACGAAACCAACCTGCAAAAGATCAAGAAACTGAACCACACGCTACAGAAGGCCTATTTCCATAGGTTGATCAAAAACTATCGTTAAGCGATAGTTCCCCTGAAGGGTATATTTCTACATTATTTCTACTGTATTTCAACCGAACCATACCCACCTATCAAAAATACAAAAAAACCTACTTCATTTTCCACGGAAGATCACTTTCCACGGTAACTTCACCGGGTCCTTTATCGATGATTCCCGAGAATCCGGGATCCAAAGCTGTATTGAAGGCACTTTTAAAATGAATAACCTTGTTTGCAACGCCATTGACAAGCAAGTCCATCACCCCTTGGTAGGTAAAATCACTGTTCGTAATACTTACCGTAGTGGGCAAGTAATCTTCCATGGACTTATTTGCATGAAATCGTATCCTGTTTTCCCTAAACACGGAATTTGTAAATTGTTAATTGAAGCTAAATACCTTTCCATCCCCTTATTGAATCCCTATATGTAGTATTCCTAGACGGTGTCGAAAACAATTTCTTCTTTTAATAAGCTAGCTAATTCAATTATACCACGTATTTTAGCTAGTAATAAATGGAATATTTACAGTATAGTGACTTTTAGCCAACAAAATATCAGGGTATTTATTTTAAGTAAAAGTAGGGGCTGTGATGGAAACAACCTTCCATACAATTTGCAACTCATTATACAATTCCTGCAAGTGAAGTCGGAAAACTCTGCCAGACTGCAAGTATGATGTAAAAAAAGCGAACTTCGGACGGCAGAGAAAGCAGATGGTTCCAGTAACCTGCCCATGGCTTTTTTATTAACGTATCCTTCGCTTCTGATCCGTCATAAATTCGTGTTTATGTGCTCCATAAGCGTCGCAAACGTCTGCCTAAAGGTGTGCCAGGAGGCTTTTAACGGATTTACCAGAAGAAAAAACGAACCTGATTCTATCGGAGCAGGCTCCAAATAATGGGTACTCCAACCTTAAATTGTGATCTACTTGCTTTGTATTTTTAACCTTCCTACTGTGGGCCGAATTCAATCCCGATACGTACCAATTTGCAATTCAACCCAAATCCCATTGCGAGCAATTCGGCTTTGCTGCCTACCACATCACCCATTCCCTGATCTTTTTTTGGGCGCGATATTCGATTAACACAAGGAAATTCGTACCTTAAAATTATGAATAAAAAGACAGGGTATTCCGGGCTATGCCTTCTTGCATCGGCATTGTTTATTGGTTCTCTCGCAGCGATTGCGCAGGATACGGAGCTGATCGCGCCGGAGGTCGAAACCGCCCGCACGGATGCCTACGAACAGCAACTGGAAAATTACCTGCGCCATTTTCTGGTAGAGGCGTACGAAGACCGTGCGGCCAAGCTGTGGAACCGGGATTACAGCAGCCCTGCGGCCCTTGAACGAAGCGTCCGCCCCAACCGCAGGCGCTGGGAAGAAGTGTTGAGCCCGCCGGTACTCTCCAAGACCGGCCCGCTCGAAACCAAACCCTACCCCCTGGGGCAACTGCAGGCCGAATGGCTGACCCTTCCCCTGGGCATCCTGACAGCGGAAGCGGTACTCGCCTTTCCGGAGGGGGCAAGCGAACAACAGCCGGTACCGCTGATCATTGTGCAACACGCCATTGGCAGCTCACCGGAAACGCCTTTTACCGCTGGGGCCTACCACGAATATGCGAAGGGATTGCTGGATGCGGGGTTTGCCGTACTCGTACCCATGAACCTGCGTTCGGTGGAGCGACGCAACAACGTGGAGCGCTATGCCCGACTGGCGGGTACCAGCCTGCCCGGCATCGAATTGGTTCGGGTGCAGCATTTATTGGATGGCGTACTTGCGGACCCGCGCCTGGACGAAGCGCGCGTCGGGATGTGGGGCGTCTCCCTGGGAGGAATGGCTACGCTATTCTGGATGCCGCTGGAGTCCCGGATCAAGGCCGGTGTGGTGTCGGCCTGGTTCAACGAACGCCGAAACAAGATGGCCGTGCCGGATACGCGCTATTCCAGCTTTTCACCAAGGGAAGAACACGCGTTTTTCAACGGTTGGCTGACAGAATTTTCCGACGAAGACCTCGTTTCTCTGATCGTGCCCCGGCCCTTGATGATACAGCACGGAAAAAACGATAATATCGCCCATTGGCCGCAGGTCGTGGAAGCCTACGAAAAGGCAGCCATTCACTACCAACGCCTGCATATCCCTGAAAAGATCGACCTGGTCTTGCACGAAGGAGGCCACGAGGCGATTGTAGCGGAAGGGGTGCAGTTTTTGACCGACTGGCTAACCGCACCCAACAGAGAAAACGAATGAGTTTTTCCACCATGCTTCCGGAAAAATTGATGCCATCCGGGCTGCCAACGCATGCCATTGGTATAGCCAGCGATCGCACAGGCCCTTATCTTGTTCGAATTGGTATAAAATATACCTCAAATAAATCGTGATACCCCACCAACCCCCATTTGCCATGAATCGCTTTTTTCTACTCCTCGCACTGCTTGTAGGGCTGCTGCATGACACCTCCGCCCAAAACCAATCCCTCAAAGTAATCAGCTACAATATCTGGAATGGATTTGACTGGGGGAAAGACCAGGAACGGGAACAGGCCATGATCCAGTGGCTAAAAGAACAGGACGCAGACGTCATCGGCTTTCAGGAACTCAATGCCTTTACCCCCGATAAGCTCGCCCGACTCGCCCGAGAATGGGGACATCCCTATAGCCTGCTGCTCAAAGAAGATGGGTACCCCATCGGCATCACCTCAAAAACACCCTTGGAACTCAAAGGCCGCCTGCTGGGCGGATTTTGGCACGGAATGCTGCATGCCAAAACCCGCGACATCGACTTTCTGGTGGTCCACCTCAGCCCCCAGGATTGGCAATTCCGCCGGTCCGAAGCCGAGATCGTTTCGACCTATATCGAAAACGTACTGGTCAAAAACGGACAGGATAAATACATGGTTATTGGGGATTTTAACGCCCACTCCCCCTTTGACGCCGGATTTGACCTTGCCCATCCGGAAACCCTTCGCCGCAACCGCGAAGGCGATCGACAGCGATTCGAAGAAAAAGGTGCGGAAGCCTTTCAAACGCTTCGAAACGGCAGCTTTGACTACAGCGTCATGTCCCGGTTTTTATCCCTTCCCCTGATCGACGTGGTCCAAAACCATACGGAAGAAAACCGAAAATCCTCCTTTCCTACGCCCTTGATTACGCAAGAACTATCTCCCGAACAACGGACCGGCTATCGGCAGCGCATCGATTACATCCTGGTAAGCCCCTTTTTCGAATTTCGCTGTACCGATGCCCGGGTAATCAACACCGGAACACCGGATCGGCTGTCCGATCACTATCCGGTCGTTGCATCCTTTGCCTGGGATGAATAGTCCTGAAAAAAAATTTTCGATAAAATTGGGATATTGAAGGATTTCGTTGAAAAAGGAGCACACCCCAATTATCCGCAGCAAGGAGAATTATGAATAGCTGACACTATCTGAGCCTTTGTGAGCTTGCCACAGCAGAAGTCCAAAAAGATTAACTATTCATCACGAGAAGCGAGTGATGGATTGGGCTATGATATTCATTCATTCCATCCGGATGGGAAGCCAAAATTTCATTGTAGGAATGAGGGTAAAATTTTCTTCCTTTTTCCCGATGAGCGTAAAAAATCAATAAAATTACCTTTGTATCGCATACGCAGGTAAATTTTACCCTTGTAGCTGATTATGTTTGACAGAACTATTCCATACAACGATCTCCCCCTACTCTCTCCAACACCCCTTTTTACATTAGCGCATTGATGTGCTACCACTTACCGTTGAAAAGTAACTACCCAACGCAATGGATATTTTCCTTAACGATATTTTAGTTCTTTTCTAATTCCGTAATCTCTTCTTGCTTATCGGGAAGTTCGATTGTGTCATGTACGCAGCCAAAACTACCCCCAAAATCCTTTTACCCATACTCGTTTGTCCCGCCAAACCTGCTTCTTCAGGCTTCTCCCTGCAGGAGAATAAAAAATATATTTAGGTCTTTTGCCCTAGATTGTATATTTTTGGCCGGATTAGTTTTAAAAAAAAATGCAGGTAGGCATCCGAATGGCCTTTGGGAAGATAAGGCCTATTTACCAGATCGGGAGCTCGGAAGATAAATTCAACCACCAGCTTTCTGTTCAGGTATAGGTTGCTCTGTGGAACAAACTGTATGCTATGAATTCAATGGAACTAGTAGATCTTTTGGTCATCGTAGGCTACCTGCTAGGCATCGTCGGTATCGGGCTTTTTTCCGTTCGGAAAAAGAAACAAACGAGCGAGGACTATTTTTTGGCGGGCAAATCATTGTCATGGGCAGTTATTGGCGCCTCCCTCTTTGCCTCCAATATTTCTACCGTACACCTGGTAGGGCTGGCCGAATCCGGGTTTACGGATGGCATCCTTTGGGGGAATTTTGAGTGGTTTTCTGGAATTGAACTCATCATTCTTGCCTTTGTATTCATTCCCTTTTACTTGCGCACCAAAATCACCACCCTGCCCCAGTTTCTGGAAAAACGCTATGATTCCCGATCCCGGGTGGTGTTGGCCATATTCAGTATCCTGGCGGCGCTCTTTATGCACATTGGGGTAAGTTTATATGCCGGAGCCGTCGTATTTGAAAATGTATTCGGACTAAGCATTCCGGTTTCCATCCTCATCATTGCCCTGGCGACGGGGATATATACGATTGTTGGAGGATTGACTTCCGTGGTGATTACGGAAGCGGTACAGACAGTCATTTTAATTGCCGGTTCATTTACCATTACGCTACTAGCCATCTACCGCTTGCCGGAAATCGGCATTACTTCCTATGAGGAACTTAAAGTAGCCGTAGACCCGGATCGCTTGAAAATCGTAAGTTTTGATACGGCCAAAACGGGGTTTTCTTTTACCGACATGCTGTTTGGACACCTGATTTTGGGCCTCTGGTATTGGTGTACGGATCAGACCATTGTTCAGCGTGTATTAGGTGCCCGTTCGGAGAAACAGGCCAAGCTAGGCGCCTTATTTGCAGGGTTCCTAAAAATCCTTCCCGTATTCATCATGGTCATTCCAGGTATTTTAGCCTTTGCTTTGTTTCGGCAAGAAATAGGAAATGACACCAAAAGTGTCCTGCCGGTAATGATAACCCAATTAATGCCGATCGGACTGAAAGGGCTCATGGTGGCGGCCCTCCTGGCTGCAGTTATGAGCAGTGTGGCTGCGGCTATCAATAGTTGCTCCACGCTGATTGTTTATGACGTATTCAATAAGCTTAAACCCAACCTACCTGATAGGAGAAAAATCTTTATCGGAAGGGTGACTGGGGTGGTGGTTTTACTTTCTGCCGTGATTTGGTCCCCATTCCTGGGGAATTTGGGAACCATCTTTGAATTGATCAACCAAATGTTTTCCATACTTGCTCCGTCGATCGTAGCCGTTTTCCTGTTGGGAATACTATCTTCAAGGGGAACGGCAAATGCTGCGTTCTACACGCTTTTGATCGGCAGTTTGTTCGCTGCTTCGGTTTTTATTGTGGAAAAGTACCTGCCCATCGGAGGGATTTCGAATTACATATCCAGTCCTGAGGGGCTGGGTATCAACTGGCTAAAGCAAACCTATCTGTTCTTCATTTTCTCTTCCTTGCTCTATGCCGCTATTTCCTATTTTGATAAAAAAGACCAGGTCATTTTCCCCGGTTTTTACCTGAAGGTACGCAGCCCTTCCTCACTTGCCAATTGGCTGAGTGTGGTTTTATTGCTGACCATGCTGATTTTGTACTGGACTTTCTACTAAATAAGAAAATAAATCGCTTACCTGAAAAATTAATTCATTCTTAGCCATGCATTTTAACCAACGCCCGGTAATTCCTGAGAACCCGCTGCCGATTGTCATCATAGGGGCAGGTGGCATTGTGCGCGATGCCCATCTCCCTGCCTACGCCATGGCAAAATTCCCGGTTGCCGGTCTGTATGACCTAAGTCCAGGCAAAGCGAAATCATTGGCGGATTCCTTTGGTTGGGTACAGGAGGCTTTTAATTCCCTGGATTTGCTAATCCAGAAGGCCCGGGAAGTAGGAGCTGTGTTTGATCTGGCCGTACCCGCCGAACAGATCCTGAAAATATTACCGCAATTACCCGATGGATCGGCGGTGTTGATACAGAAACCCATGGGTGAGAACCTGACGGAAGCGAGCGAAATTCGGGACCTCTGCCGAAAAAAGTCGCTGGTGGCGGCAGTCAATTTTCAACTTCGGCATGCCCCCTTTATGTTAGCTGCCAAGGACGTGATTCGTCAGGGATTGATCGGGGAAGTGTTTGACATGGAGTTTAAAGTATGTGTCCATACCCCCTGGGAATTATGGGAATTCCTGAAAAACAAAACAAGGCTAGAGATTTTATATCATAGCATCCATTACGTAGATACTATCAGGGACTTTTTGGGTAATCCTACTCAGGTATATGCCAATACGATCAAACACCCCAACAATAGCTCATTGGCTGCTACCAGAAGCACGATTGTTCTGGACTATGATCAATTTAAGCAAGCCCGTATCCTTACCAATCATGGGCACGATTACGGACCGAAACAGCAGGAATCGTACCTTAAGATAGAAGGAACGCAGGGTGCCATCAAGGTACAAATCGGGGTATCGTTTGATTATCCCAACGGCAGACCTTCCACATTTGAATATTACAGCAAAAAGGCTAAAGATAAGGGCTGGCAGGACGTTCCGTTGACCGGAGATTGGTTTCCAAATGCATTTATTGGCCCCATGGCCACCTTGCAGCAGCAATTTAAAACCCCTTCGGCACCGCTTCCCACTGCGGTGGAAGATGCCTTCCAAACCATGCGTTTGGTCGAAAAATTATATGAATCGAATGAACAAAATGGATTGGCCTTCAACTAAACGGGGCTGAAAAGAACTACGCGTTGCAAGCCCCTTAGATACGTTTATCAACTACCGGGCAGCGACCTAAACATAAAAAATAAATGAACAAATCAATACTTATTAAAACCGGAAGATCGCAGGATGTCCAATTTGCCTTGGAAAATGGTGCTGGCTCGGATGCGGTTCATTCTACTCCCATTTATGCCTATGCCGTTTGCCAATTACAAACGGATACCAAGTTGGATGGAATTGGGCTGGCCTTTACACTTGGTGCCGGGAACAAGCTCGTCTGTGGCGCCATCGATTATTTGGTACGCCACGTTGAAGGCCGGGAAATAAATGAGCTTATGGCTGATTTTGGAACCACCTACAAAAAGATGGCCGAAGACCCCAACCTCAGGTGGCTGGGGCCACACAAGGGAGTAGTTCACCTGGCCCTGGCCTCGGTGGTGAATGCCTGTTATGACCTTTGGGCTAAATCCAGGTGCCAGCCGCTGTGGCAATTGCTCGTAGACCTATCTCCGGAAGAGCTGACCAATACCCTGGATTTCTCCTATTACGAAGAAATCCTAACTAAAGAGGAAGCCATTCAGCTAATGAAAAAACAAGTGGCTGGAAAAAGTAGCCGGATGGGCATCCTTAAAACCGGCTATCCGGGGTATGACACTTCCATCGGTTGGTTCAATTACTCCGATGAACAGATAACTACCAATATAAAAAAATCGATTGATCAGGGCTTTACAGCCATAAAATTGAAAGTCGGCTCCATAGAGGAGGACAGGGATATTCGCCGGGCAGAACTGGTTCGCAAGGCGGCAGGGGCAAAAGCGACCATTATGCTGGATGCCAATCAGCAATGGAACCTGCCTACAGCCATTTCTACCTGTAAAAAGCTAATGGGAATTGATCCCTACTGGATAGAAGAGCCTACTCATCCCGATGATATTCAGGCCCATATCACACTCTCAAAGGAGGTGCCGATTCCAATTGCGCTTGGAGAACATGTACCCAACAAAATCATGTTCAAAAATTTTATCCAATCTGGCTGCATGTCTTTTAATCAGGTGGATGCCGTTAGAGTGGGCGGAGTATCTGAATTTCTCCTGATCAGCCTACTGTCGAGGAAATATTCCATTCCGGTAATGCCTCATGTAGGGGATATGGGACAGATTCACCAGCACCTGGTGCTTTTTAATCATATTTCGCTTGGCCATCCGGCAATTTTGCTGGAATACATTCCTCATCTAAAGGACTATTTTAAATTTCCTGCTCAGGTGGTGGGAGGAAAGTACAAAACCCCTCAAGAACCGGGCTTAAGTTCCGATTTTAAGGATTTAGTACAGGAGAAAACGGTCCTCTCCCATTGATTTTTCCAATAATAGTCAGATCTGCAAAATTTTGTGATTTAAATTTAACCAATTATTAGGTCGTTTGACCTAATATTCCTAATATTGGGGCAGAAGCCCTAAGTTATGCCAATTGCAAACGCCTGTTTATGTGTTTTTTAGGGCATCCCTTATCAATTAATTGATTGAGCATTCTCCCCTAAATCCGGGGGCAGGTGCCACCCACTTAAAATGAAATAATAAAAAACCTCAGGTATCCGGACCCCCATTGAAAATTAACATTCCAAGGAAATCAATCCGGAGCATCCAGGGTCAACGTGTTGAATAGCCGATAAATACATTCGAGTCAAACATAAATTTTAAGCGATGGCAATAAAAAACCCAAACACCTCCTAAGAATCCGATGGGAAACCCGGATGGTTGCAGGGTGAAAATTCCTGATATCAGTCAGATAAAATACCTGATTAACAAGACCCTGCATTCAATTATTATAAACCTAACAGACAAAATTATGCTAGTAAAATTACTAAAAAGGGGCCCAATGCTGGCCCGGTATTTCATTTATGGCCTGGCAATCCAGTTGCTACTATTCCAGGAGGTAGTAGCATTCGGGGTCAACGAAAAAGACAAAAGCGATGCAATTCAAACGGCAACTACCGGTAATCTAGTTGCAGCTGTTTTGGTAGAAGGAAAAGTAGTGGATGAGGAAGGGAATCCTATTCCGGGAGCAGCTATCCTTGTAAAAGGCACCACTTCGGGTACCACGACCGATATCGATGGAAACTTTTCACTTGAGGTAGATGAAGAAGCAATTATTGTGGTTTCCTTTTTGGGGTTTATCACACAGGAAATCGAAGTGGGCAACCAGACTGATTTTGAAATCACGCTCGTTGAAGATGTTGCTCAAATGGATGAGGTGGTAGTGGTTGGTTTTGGTACCCAAAAGAAATCGCACCTTACTGCAGCCGTGGAGCAAATAGGCAGCGACTTGATCGAAAACAGGCCTATTAACAGGTTATCCGAAGCACTTCAGGGAGCTGTTGCCGGTTTGTATGTGACCCCGGTTAACGGTGGACCTGCGCAGGAGTCAAATTTCAACATTCGTGGGTATACGGGATTTGGCCAGAAAGGCGGACCTCTTGTTTTAGTGGACGGAATCGAGCGTACCATGAGCGATGTCAATCCAAATGATGTAGAATCGGTTACGGTGTTGAAAGATGCTGCTGCTTCTGCCATATATGGATCAAGAGCTCCTTCCGGAGTAATTCTTATTACCACTAAATCAGGCTCAAAAGGTGAAAAAATACAGGTCAATTACAGCGGTAATTACAGTATAGGATCACCCATAGGAATGCCGCAATGGGCCAATTCCTGGGAATATGCAGAAAAAATAAACGAGCAATACAGAAACTCATTACAAGCGCCCATTTATACAGAAGAGGCCATCCAAAGAATGAGGGATTATGGTGCCGGATTAATCCCCAATAACATAATAACCGAAAATGGCACCTATGGTGCACACTGGGACATGAATGGCAACAGTGACTGGTTTGACATCATGTATAAAAGTGTTGTTCCAAGTCAACAACACAATGCCAGCGTTTCTGGAGGCAGCAACAACACGGGTTATGACGTAGGTCTTGGGTACAATGAATCCATGGGGCTCATAAAGGGTTCCGATGACAGACTGAACCGGTACAATGCGCTCTTAAAAGTAAATTCAGATGTTACGGATTGGCTTAGCCTCAGGATGAGCATGAACTATGTAAGAACAGATGAAACAGCACCCAATTATCGGGGAGGAGGACCAAATTACGGTGACATTTGGCAGAATGCATCCGCATCACTTCCCAATTGGAATGATTTAAATCCGAATGGGAGTCCCTCTTTTCTAAGTAGTGGTCCCTCATTGCGCGGAGAAGGCGGAACCCAAACCAATGAAAGAAACGAAACCACGCTTACCGGTGGGTTTACAGTAAAACCATTTAAAGGGCTTGACATTCGGGGAAATTATACCTGGAGAAACCTAACTTCCCACCTTGAGCGCAACACATTTGTGATTTTTGTGGAAGAGGCGGATGGAAGCATCCGAAATTCCGCCAGATCTGCACAGCAGAGTAGTGTGATCCGGCAAATGAATTTCACGAATTATCACACCGCAGACATCGTTGCTGATTACAATAAGCAAATTGGTAAGCATTCTATAAATGCCCTGGTGGGTTACCAGGAAGAGTATAATAATTTTTCTCGTTTATCCGGGACAGGTAGAGATTTGTATACCAATTCGGTACCCAGTATCAGCACCACCTTTAACCCCAACCCAACTGTGAATGACATGTTAACCCATTGGGCGACACAGGGTGTCTTTGGCAGGATGGCCTACAACTATGCGGAGAAATACTTTATCGAATTTAATGGCCGCTATGATGCGCATTCAAAATTTCCGGCAGCCATCAGGTGGTCCTTTTTTCCCTCCGTTTCCGGAGCATGGAATATAGCAAAAGAAAATTTCTGGTCGGTCAATAAAGTAGATGCTTTCAAAATAAGAGCCGCCTATACTTCTTCCGGCGACCCTGGATCTGGTAATTACCTGTACCTTCCAACCATGGGTACCGGTATAGGAAATGGGGATGTATTGCTTGGCGGAGTGAAACCAAACATGGTCTTTATGCCACCATTGGTCAGTTCCGATTTGACCTGGTCTTCCCCGCAAACGCTTGGCTTTGGCCTGGATGTAGTGGCCATCGAAAACAGGCTCGAGTTGACCTATGATTGGTACCAGCGTACCATTTACAATCAACCCGGCCCTGCTAAAATTTTACCAGAAACCATTGGAACCGGTTTGCCAAGTATCAATAACGCCGTTAGTGAGACCAGAGGCTGGGAATTTTCGATGAAGTGGAGAAACACGGGCCGGTTAGCTGGCAGACCAATTAATTATTCTGCAAGATTTAACATTGCCGATTACATCGGTTATGTGGTAGAATACGATGAAAACGTCAATGGACAACGAAATGGCACCTGGACTCCGGGGCAGGTATTTGGCCAGATTTGGATGTATGAATCCAATGGTGTCGCCCAGAATGTAGCCGATGTGGAAGCAAACGTCCCTCAGGGAGGCGGTTGGTATTACCCGGGAGATCTGATGATGAAAGATTTAAATGGGGATGGACAGATCAATGCTGGAGAAGGAGGCCGTTGGTATGCCAGAGGTGACCAGGTCATGGCCGGGTACAACTATGGGCGGTACCGGTATGGGATGAATTTGCAGGCCAACTGGAATGGCATTGACCTTTCAGTAACCTTTACCGGTGTACCCAAATGGATTACCTATACCAATAATTTCCACGTCATTCCTGCAGGAGTAAATATTTGGAACTCAAAATGGTTTACCAGCCACAGGGAGTTGGGTACCTGGACACCAGAAACACCGGACAATTATTTCCCCAGACATTCCTTTAAAACCTATGGGGCAAACGACCAATATGTAGAAAACCTGGCCCATCTCAGGGTTCAAAATTTACGCCTGGGATACAACCTACCTAAATCGCTGTTGGACAGGGCGAAGTTGAGAAAAGTGTACATCTATACCAGTGCTGAAAACCTGGGAATGATCTATTATAAGTCAAATTTCAGGTATGAACCTGAAATAATGTCCAGATACGGTGGAAATGGTTATCCTCCACAGCGTCAAATTTCTTTTGGTGTAAACGTAGGTATTTAATATAAAAAAATTAACTATGAAATTTAATCTGAAATATATAAGGACATTGTTAATCCTATTTACAATGTCATTTTATAGCTGCGTAGAGGATTTTCTGGAAAGGTATCCCTTAGATGCCATGACCGACGCGACCTACTTTACGTCGGCAAATGATTTAAAGGTAATGGCAAATGGCTTTTACAGGCTATTACCGAGGTACCATTTTCAAAGCCAGGGAAACGGCCCTATGAATAATTTCTTAGATGCCAATACCGACATTCAGGTGGGCACCGGTCCTTCCGGCTTTTTATTCCAAAGAGGAGCCTCCGGGCAGGCCCCCGCAACAGATGGTAGCTGGAACGGTAATTTCAACTGGATTAGACAAATTAATTATTTGATAAATAACGCAAGGCGCGTTGATGTAAGTGTTGAATCCAATCAATATACAGGAGAAGCCTATTTTTTCAGGGCCTGGGTCTATTTGAACATGTTGGAGCGGTATGGAGATGTTCCCATTTACACAGAAGTACTGGATACAGATAGCGAAAGGCTATATAAAGCGAGAGACTCCAGATACGAGGTAGCGGAATTTATCATCCAGGATCTGGACTCTGCGATTGTTAACCTGGGTTGGAAAAATTCAACTTTCGCAACCTCCGGACGGGTAACGAAAGAAGCTGCCCTGGTAATGAAAGCCCGGACAGCTTTATTTGAAGGAACCTGGGAGCGTTACCACGGATCTAAGAACACTCCCTTTGCCGTCGAAGGCCAGGATGGTAGTGAATTTCTGCAAATGGTAGAACCTACCATACAACAATTGATTGACCATCAGGGCAGCAATTTATTTACTAACGGAGGTCCCTTTAATGAGGCCTATAATCAACTGTTTTCCCAGCAGGATGCTTCATCATCTGCGGGCGTGTTTCTATACCGCATCTACGATGTGAATGAAATTGTGGGACATAATTTCTACGATTTGGTAGTAGATAATGCACAGGCACTAACCTGGAAATTGGTTGGCAGTTACCTGGACAAAGAAGGGATGCCTCAAGAACTATCCTCCTTGCCCATAGACTATGCAAGTTTGAATAATCTGGGAGAAAACCTCGATCCACGCTTCAGACAGTCAGTCTGGACTCCTGACAGAGGACCTCACCAGCAAATACAAGGTTACGGGACTACACCCACCCCGCTGCCATTACGATATCCCCAGCTTAACAATGTTTTCTCCGCAAATTATACCTCAACGGGCCTCCGCAGGTGGAAGGGAGCTATTTTAGATAATAACGAATGGCGAAATGGCTCTACCGATGAAGTTTTGATACGCTATGCAGAAGGATTATTGGCACTAGCAGAAGCAAAAGCCATATTGGGTACGATTAATCAAAGCGATTTAGACAAAACAGTGAACCTACTTCGTGAAAGAGTAGGTATGGTACCCCTGTCGCTTGCTGAGGTAAATTCCTGGCCCATAACGTATTCGGCAGAAGAGGGCTTTGAGCCTTCCGAATCAAATATTGTGAATGAGATCCGGAGAGAACGATTGGTAGAACTTGCTTTTGAAGGACACCGGCAAAATGACTTGAAAAGATGGGCCGTCTTTCATCAGGTGATCAATGATTGGAAACCAAAAGGTGCCCATTACCTGGAGTTTGTTGATTATTACAATGATCCGTCAAAATTAGAGACAGATGGTGTTAATGCTGGCAATACGGGTATTTGGGCCTTGACGATGGGTGAAGACTTTGACATCTTCAGTGATGGGCATATAAACCCATTTTTCCGAAACCCGGATTTCAGGTCTTCCGGAGAGGGCTTCTTCATTGAACCAGGTCGTGTATACCTCGCACCCATACCCAGAAATGAAATTGAAGTATATAGCGATGCAGGATATGAATTGACACAAAATCCCGGATGGTTCTAAATTATAATTGACTTTCAAAAAATGAATATTATGAAAAGGAATATTTTAATCTTAATTATTTTAGCTGGGATCGGAATGCTCTATTCTTGCGAACCCAATGCTATTAAGTTAAGAAAAAAACAGCTCTAGAGGCCAAAATAAGCCGGTTTTCCTTATGAAAACCGGCTTGCTTTAAGTAACTTAAAGCTTCTAA
>NZ_WIOK01000047.1 GCF_009467825.1 Cyclobacterium xiamenense
TCATCAACCTCATCTTTCAATAATTTAATAGTGTACCTCTTCATAGTTTCTTTTAAAGGTACAAAATTAATACGTCATATCATAATTAACTTAACACTAGTGTTGGTGTTGGTCCCGCAGTCGGGGTTTGTTTTTTTTCTTTGGAAAACGCATCATTCGACCAGCCATCAAGCAGTCGCTTAAGGGAAATGAATCAATAATTGGCGGAAATACCGCCCAGATTCCTTCACCTGTGTCGGAAATCTGGGCGGCATTTTTTTGCCAATAAGGCCAGGGTTGAGAATTTGGCTTAGGTGGCCGATTCATAAAAAAACGCTGTACCCCTGCCAGAAGTTTTGATCGTTTTTCGCGGCCTCTTCGGCGATTGACTTTATCCGGATCCGGGCCAATCTGCATACAAGTGTAGCCGCTAAAGGCGAAAGGAGGGGGCGGTTTTTCCGGGTTTTACAGGTAATGGAGGGGTCAGAAGCCCTTGTTAGTTTCGCTCCGTCTCCGGGAAGCCTGGTTGGGTCGGCTTTTATTGGATCGGAATCCGCAGCAAAACGCCGAATTCATTGGGGAAGTGTACGCTGACCCGGGCATGGATCGCTCCCTGTTCGTCGTAAAACACTGCTTTCTGTTCCAGTGGGACGATCGCTTCGTGCCAGACGTTCGGATGAATGTACAGCCCCATTCCCCCTTCCACCTTGAAAGCAACAAAGTTTTCCGGGCGTACATCGTCTCCAGGCAGCGCCAATGCCGTAATAAAAGGCTTGCCATCCAGGGGAAAAAACAGTTGCCCCCCGTCCGGGTGATAGTTGGCATGCCAGAGCAATACTTCTTTTGGCTGCTCGAGGGACTGAGGGTCTGCTTTTTCCGGCGGTTTGCTCCAGCCAAACAGGTATTCGGAACCGACCGCATGGTTTTTTCCTTTGAAGCAATCTCCCTCCCAAAAAAACTCAAAATCGCCCGAGACCGTACCCGCTTCGTCTCCGGTGCCTTCGTCTACTTTTCTCCATCCGGAGGCCGGCCACCGGACAATTTCGATGGGGTAGTTGCGGTACGCATCTTTGCTAACCAGTTTACCAAATCCCTTTAGGGATTCTTCGGTGGCCTCTACAAGGGGGACATCCACCTGCCCGGTGCCGGGTGGGATTTGGGGATTTTTATAGTCTATTTTCATGGGATAAAGAAATTCGTTTGGTAAAGTGCCGTCTAGAACGCTAAAAATAGAAAAATTGCTTGTAAATAGGGTAAACACCTGATGGATTTATTCCGCATTCGACTTCGGGTGGCACCTGTCCAACACTTTTACCGGGCGTTACTGCTGCAGGGCATGGCATCCCTGTACCCTCAGCTACCATGGGGACGGTAGCGATGGGTTGAATGTTAACGTTTTGATTATTTTCTGGTAACCTGTTAGGAAGTTCCATTTGCTACCTTTCGCGGGTATATCGATCAATGATTTATTTGGCTCAAGCATGAACGTTATTCCCTGGGGCAAGTGCCGGCAATCCCTCCCACGCGTTTTTTTTACTGGCTACGTTTTTTTGTTAGTACTCCTCCCGGTAGTTTTGCTTGGACAGGAAAAGGGCTACTGGGAATTGTGGATCAATCGCCAACACACAGACATCCTGGATGTATTTTTCAAGAGCTTTACAAACCTGGGAGACGGTTTGGTGGCGGTGTTTCTAATCGGCGGCTTTTTATGGATTCGGTATGCCGATGCCCTTTTTCTGACAATTGGTTTTCTGCTTCATGCCTTTTTGGTTCATTTCTTTAAAAAGGTCTGCTTTCCGGGAACGCTGCGACCGATTGCCTACTTCGAAGGTGAGCCCTTGCACCGCATCGAGGGGATGCGCAATGCCCTCTACCATACCTTCCCCTCCGGACATACGGCCAGTATTTTTTTATTTGTTACCAGTTGGCTGTTGATTCGACCCGCCGGAAAGCAGTGGCAGGTCTTCTGGTTGGCGGTAGCGGTGCTTGTGGGCTTTAGTCGCGTGTATTTGCTACAGCATTTTATATGGGATGTGTATGCAGGTTCGCTACTTGGTATTTTCTCCGCGTATGCCGGGTATTTGTTCCTGCATTCCTTGCCTCAGCGGTCTTGGTGGGAGGGACGATTGGAGCTACAGATAGGCCGTCTACGGATTCCCGGAGAGATCAAGCTCCGAAAGTCAAACGCGTCAAAACCTTAAGGCCGGATTTCCAAAACCACGGTAACGGGCGGTTCAAACAGATCTTTCTGTGCATGTACCACGCGGTAGGGGATATTTAGCCGTTCAAACTCCGGGAGGTATTTTTCTCGGGTGAGTACAAAACCCGACTGCGGAACACTGCTCTGGTCTTCGATATTCTTCACTTCTTTTTGCAGGTAAAAAGAAAAGGCCGGATTGAATATCTGATAATAATACAGCTCGGCTTGGCGCAGGGTTTGTAAAGGAGCGTTCAGTACCGGATTGAAACGATCCAGTGCCGGGGCGGAAAAATAGAAAAAGGTAACCGCAACCAGGTAGAAGGAAATACCTACCGTTGCGATGATTTCCTCGTTTTTTCTACGAAACAGCAGGGCAGCGGCAAGTAGACCCGTGCAGATAATTCCGAGTACAAGCAGCGGGAATGCGGCGTCTGTAAAATGACGCAGTTCATCGATGGAACGGAACAGGATGTAAGGAAGGAGGGTAAGCAGGGACAGGGTAAGCAACGATACGAAGCCGAAAACCCGAACCGGAGTTTCGTTTTTGGTTCGTATAAACCGATTGATCAAGAATCCCACCAAAATGGCTATAAACGGGTAAGCCGGTACGGTGTAGTTCGGAAGTTTGGTAGCGGAAACGGAAAAGAAAAGCACGATGACCACCGCCGCGCAAGCCGAAAAAAGGAGCAGGTCATTTGCTGGTTTGAGCAGCGAACGGAGTTTTCGAAGACGAAAAACCAAAAGTGGGGAAAAGGGCAGCATTCCCACGAATACGTAGCCCCAGGTCAGCCAGGGACCACCACCATGCCCTTCCATGGGGGCCGAAAATCGGCTCAAATTGTGCGTTAGAAAAAACTCCGAAAGCCATTGGCCCTCGGATTGAATGCCGACGAGTACGTACCAGGGCAGTACGACGCAAAAGAAAAGCAGCACCCCGGGAACATACAGCAAGGCTGCGATCTGCCGCAGGGGTTTTTTTTGACCAATAAGGAGATACAGGCCCATGATTCCTGCAACCAGAACAATGGCCACCGGTCCTTTGCTCAGGACCGCCAGTCCCAAAGACAGGTAGGCCGCAAGGATTAACTTAGGTGACTTCTCGCTTTTTTTGATAGAGGTATAAAAGCAGGCCAAAGAACAGGTCAGAAAGAAAATTAAAAAAGCGTCCGGGACGGCCATGTGAAACTGTATGGCCCAATGGGGACTGCAGCACACGACAAAAGCAACCCAAAACGCCAGGCGCTTGTTGGTATGGTATCGGGTAAACCCATAGACCACCCAGATCAGACAAAAGCCAAGCAGTGCAGGAAAAAACCGGGCCGCAAAGGGATTGAAACCAAACCAGGAGTAAGCGAGGGCAAATGCATAATAATGCAAGGGTGGTTTAGCAAATCTGGGTTCCCGGTTAAAGGTGGGTAAGACCCATTCGTCCTGTTGCATCATCTCGATTGCTGCCGTGGCGTTTTTCGCTTCATCCAGCGCATAGATACTGAAGCCGCCGATATTGGCAAAATGAATTAGAAATGAGCCAAGCACCAGCCACCACAGCCATTTGGATTCGTTTTCTTTCATGATACGTTCGTTGAACGAATATAGCTAAAAAGGAAAATCAGAATCAGCTGGCTCGCGTTAAAAAATCATTAAGGTTGGCTGTACCAGTTCCGTTCCGCTTAATCGACACGAAGCGATTCCCCCAGGATGCTGACGCCTCAGCTGGTTTGCATTGCCAAGGTTCTGATAGATTTTCACTTTTGGCACAATTGGCACATTTTTTTCTGTAAATAGCCTATCGAATGAATACAACCAAAAAAAGAATTGTCATGATGAAACGATTAAATTATCTAGTAATACTTGGACTTTCCACGTTTGCCTATGCCTGCGGGTCTGGAAATAATACTTCAGAAGAAGCGACAAGTGTGGAGCAGGAAATGGTCACCGACGAGCCGGCAGCTCCGGAAATGGAAACCAAATCAGCCGTTGCGGTTTTGTCCGGGGCCAGTGGAAGCAATGTCACCGGCACAGCGACGTTTACTACGTTGGAAAGCGGAAAGGTTCGCCTGGTGATGGATGTGGCAAATCTGAGTGCCGGAGAGCATGCCTTGCACCTGCATGAAAACGGGGATTGCAGCGCAGCTGATGCAACCTCTGCAGGTGGACATTGGAACCCAACCGATGATCCGCACGGGGAACGAGGCGAAAGCGAACACCATAGCGGAGACATCGATAATATGGTCGTTGGAGAAGACGGGGTCGGTACCCTTGAGATGGAAGTAGAAGGATGGACCATCGGTGATGGTTCCCGTTCGGACATCGTCAATAAAGCCGTGATCATCCATGCGGATGCGGACGACTTCACCTCTCAGCCATCCGGCGCAGCCGGAGCGAGGGTTGCGTGCGGCGTTATCCAGGCAGGTAGCTAAGCAATACGGCTGTTTGCCCAGCTATGGTTGGGCTATACTACAACCAGCGGTCGCAAGGCCGTTTGGATCCCGGTGGAATGCCCGCCGGGATTTTTTTGTTCCGTTAAACGCGGTTTCGTTCGCCTTGCCGATCGCTTCCTAGTGTCCCACCGTTTGGGATTAGTTGGACGTTTGCTGGTCATTTTCGGAGCAAAAACGGATTCACTGGGCAGGCAAACAAAAAAAAGGTTGGGAAAAAATCCCCAACCTTCCAGCCAACCATCCGTCTTTTTACAGCGATCGCCGATTAATTTTGGATCCGGGTTTGATCCGGGTCCTTACTTTTTTTCCACGTTGCTTTGCAGGGCATAGGGTGCCAGCTGTTCCATGTGGTCGTTGTCCATTGATTGTTCAAAGTACGCAGTAGCCGAATGATCATCGATGAATACGTGATCTGCCCCTACGCATTCGATGAGGTTCCATTTATCCAGCACGTCCCGGATTGGTCCTTTGGTTCCGGTTATGCACACGTCAATGCCCCCGGCCCGCCAATCCATTATCCAATCGTGTAACGCATGTGCGCCGGTGCTGTCCATGCTGGTGACACTTTCCATATTGAAAATGATCATTTTCGTTGGCTGTTTTCGGTCCAGCAGCCATTGATTCATTTTATCCCGGATGTATTCCACATTAGCAAAGTAAATGGGGCCGTCGATTCGGACAATGAGCAAGTTTTCGTTGACTTCAAGATTGGAAAACCTCCGGATATTCCGGTAGATTTTTGTGCCGGGTACCCGGCCCAATCGAGCCATGTGGGGTCTGGAGGCCCGGTAAATCACCACCAGTAGGGAAAGTACCATGCCTGCGATGATGCCGGTCTCGATTCCCAGGGTAAGGGTGATCAAAAAGGTGGCGATCAGCATGGAGAAGTCCGTTTTATCTTTTTTCCAAAGGTTTAGCGGTTCGTTGAAGTCGATCAACCCCGCGACGGCCACCAAAACTACTGCAGCCAGAATGGCACTCGGCAGGTAGTAAAACAGGCCGGTAAAAAACAAAAGCGTCAAAAGAATCAATCCGGCACTTATGATGGAAGCCAGAGTGGTTTTGGCCCCCGCCTGGTTGTTGACCGCCGTTCGCGAGAATCCCCCCGTTACCGGGTAGCCCCGGAAAAATGCGGCGCCAAAATTGGCTATGCCTAGGGCCATGAGCTCCTGATTGGCATCCAGCCGGTAGTTTTTATGCTTGGCCTGAATGGTTTTGGCTACAGCAAAGCTTTCCGCAAAGCCAACCAGAGAAATCGTGAGTGCGATCGGCAGCAGCGTGGCCCAGCCGCTGATATCAAAAGAGGGAAGGGAGAAACCAGGTAATCCACTTGGGACATCTCCTACAATTTTAACGCCCTTTTCCGTCAAACCGAAACCCCATACCAGGACAATCCCTGCTACTACTGCCAGCAAGGGGGCTGGAAGAGAGGGATGAATCTTTTTACCAAATTTGATGATTAGAATCCCCATCAGTCCGATGCCAAAGGTAAGCCAGTGCAGGTCTCCGATGTTTTGATAGATCGCCACGATCATTTCCTGAATGTGTTCACTGTTCGGAAGATTGATCTTAAAGAGGTGTTTGATCTGGCTCAATCCGATGATGATGGCCGCTGCAGAGGTAAACCCGTTGATCACCGGGTGGGAGAGAAAGTTCACCACGAAGCCCAGGCGCAAGGCCCCCATCGAAAATTGGACCAACCCTACCAGAAAAGCCAGGGTCAGCGCGTATAACAGGTACTCTTCGGGAGAGGCGGGTCCCAAACTGCTGATACCTGCTGCAGTCAATAGGGAAACCATGGCCACGGGACCTACCGCCAGCTGCCGGGAACTTCCGAAGATGGCGTATAAAATGAGTGGGATGGTGACCGCATACAGGCCATGAATGGGTTCCAGGCCGGCCAACATGGCATAGGCCATTCCCTGGGGAATCAGCATGATCCCCACGGTAATACCGGCTGACAAATCTCCCTTCAAATACGTTTTGTCGTAGTGGGGCAGCCATTGTAGGAAGGGTAAGTATTTTTTGAAGTCCATTGGTGTCTGATTTTGAACGTTACTCGGATCTCAGGACCAGGATCGGTCTGACAAATCCTACGAACCACAAATTTGGCCGCTTTCATCGGTTAAAAAAGTGATTTTTATCACAGGGGAAAGCAGTAGTTAGCCCATCGTCAGGCGAATGTCTTTTTTCAGGAAGTGGCTGAGTGTATCCGAAAAGCGCCGGGCTTCCCATAGTTCCAGTGCGATGTTCTCTTCCGCAAATACTTTGATTTCGATGGCTGACCGGCCGGGAAGGCAGTAGACCGTCTGTACCCATTGATTTTTGGTTTTATCCAGGCCGATGGCGATGCGCAAAATACCCGCCAATAATCGAACTTGATTTCGTTGCGCCGGCGAGAGCCGCTTGAATTTTTTGTGCTTTTTCCGGGGTCCTTTTTTTCGATGGTAGCGCGCCAAATGCCCCAGTACCAACACCTCTTCATTGGTAAAACCCCGCAGTTGGCTGTGGTCAATGATGTAGTGCGAATGTTTGTGGTAATCCTGAAATTTCACGTAGAGGCCTACATCGTATATCAAGGCGGCGTGATACAGCAGGCTTCGCTCCGGATCTCCTGCCCCGTGAAGCGATTTGAGTTGATCAAACAATTGAAGGGCCAGGCCGGACACGTGTTTTTTGGCGTCCAGTTCGGTCTCGTAGCGATTGGCCAGCCAGATGCAACTCTTTTCCCGCAGGTTTTTCCCCTGGGTTTCGCTACCGATTTGCAGCTTGTGTTTTTCGATGTAATGCAGAATCATTCCGTCGCGTAAGGAAGCATCGGAGATCGTTATTCGATCGGCTCCGGCCAATTGCAGCAGTTCTACGAGCAGCAGGGCTCCCAGATGGATGGCATCGGATCGGTTGGGACTGATGCCCGGTATCTCGCCGCGGGCTTCGGGGCTCGCGCCAATCAATTTGTCACGGAGTCTGACAAGTTCTTCCAGGCGGATCTCTTCCGCATTTACGCGTTCCGGGTCGGGGTTTTCCGTTTTTTCCAGGCAGGCCTCTGCCAGAGAGCGGATGGTTCCGGCGGTGCCAATCACCCGGTCGAATCCGGTTTCGCGGACGGTTTCCATCAGCTTGGATGCGGCTTGTCGAATGTGCCCCTGCAGGTCCTGCTGTGCTTCTTCGGTCAGTGGTCCCGAATGCCCGACCTTGTCAAGGAGCCGAAGCACGCCGAGTTTCATGGAGTTACCGAAATAAACCCGGTGTTGGTCCCCCACAACGGCTTCTGTACTGCCACCCCCAATATCCAGCACCAGTACTTTTTCTTTTTTGATGGCGATGGCCTGCCTCACCGCCAGAAAAATCAAGCGTGCTTCTTCTTTTCCGGAAATCAATCGAGGCGAGATGCCGGCTTCCCGGATCAGTCGGTCTAAAAATTCCCGGCCGTTTTTGGCTTCCCGACTCGCGCTGGTGGCGCTGACAATGATATCATCGACGCCGTATTGATCGGCGAGTTGGACGTACTTTTTTACCGTTTCCACGCCGCGCTCCAGCGCTTCGGGGCTCAGTTCGTTGTTGGCAAATACGCCCAGGCCCAATTTAACCATGCTTTTTTCCTGCATGAGGATGTCAAACCGGTTTCCTTCCTGAACTTTCACAAGGATCATGTGAATGCTGTTGGTGCCGATATCGATTGCAGCCAGGTTCATCTCGTCAGGCTATTTCCAAAATTCCCGGTTCATCAGGGCGATGTGGGCGATCGAAATGCCCTGGGGGCACTCCACTTCGCAAGCCCCGGTATTGCTACAGGCCCCAAAACCAAGTGCATCCATCGTTTCTACCATGGTTTCGATACGCTTTTTGTGTTCCATTTTTCCCTGAGGCAGCTGGTACAAATGGCTGATTTTTGCGGCAGTAAATAATGCGGCGCTGCTGTTTTTGCAGGAGGCCACGCAGGCGCCACAGCCGATGCAGGAGGCCGCATCAAAAGCCTGTTCTACGGCCTCGCTGCTGATCCGCGTTTGGTTGGCTTCCGGTGCCTGTCCGGTGCTTACAGAAATGTATCCCCCGGAGCTAATGATTTTATCCAGGGCCTTCCGGTCGACGCTGAGGTCCTTTCTGATGGGAAACGCGGCCGCCCGAAAAGGTTCCACATAAATCGTCTCCCCTTCGCTGAAAGAACGCATGTGAAGTTGGCAGGTGCTGGTTTGGTCCAGTGGCCCGTGTGCCCGCCCGTTAATAAAGAGGCTGCATTGACCGCATATGCCCTCCCGGCAATCGTGATCGAAGGAAATGGGCGATTCTCCCCGAAGCACCAGTGACTCGTTCAGTTGATCCAGCATTTCCAGAAAGGAGGTGTCCGGAGAAATGTCCTTCACCTCGTAATCCACCATTTTTCCTTTTTCACGGGAATTGGCTTGTCTCCAGATTTTTAGTTTGAATTCCATTACTTGTAGCTTCTTTCGGTAGGTTCGGTGTACGCAAATTTCAGCGGTTCTTTGATAAGCACCGGAGTTTTTTCCCCCCGGTTCCAGCAAGAAATAAAGGCGTAGTCCCGATCGTTTCTTTTTGCCTCCCCATCGCTTGTCTGGTATTCTTCCCTGAAATGAGCACCGCAGGACTCTTCCCGGCTCAGGGCATCCACACACATCAATTCCCCGATTTCCAGGTAGTCGGCTACCCGGCCGGCTTTTTCCAGTTCCTCGTTGATACCGTTTACTGTTTGCGGAATCTTTAACTCCTGGTAAAATGCTTCCCGAAGCACACGGATGGCCTCTATCGCCGCGATCAGCCCTTTTTCGTTTCTGGACAGGCCACATTTGTCGTAGAGAATTTTACCCAGCTCCCGGTGAAAATGATCCACGGTCTTGCTTCCGTTTATCTGAATTAGCTCGGTAAGTTTGGTCCTGACTTCCTTTTCACATTGCTCAAATGCCTGCGATTGGGTGTCTGTCTGCGTGCCTTTTCCGAGGAGGGCCAGGTAATGCGGCAGGGTTTGGGGAAGGATGTAGTAGCCGTCCACACAGGCCTGGAGCAGGGAATTGGCTCCCAGCCGGTTGGCTCCGTGGTCCGAGAAATTGGCTTCTCCAATGACAAACAGGCCCGAGATATTGGAGCTGAGCTCGTAGTCCACCCACAAGCCTCCCATGGAAAAATGAGCGGCCGGGGAGATCATCATGGGCTGTTGGTAGGCGTTGATGCCGGTGATCTTTTCGTACATGGAAAAGAGGTTGCCGTATTTCTTTGCAATGGCTGCTTTTCCCTGGCTGGCGATGGCGTCCTTGAAATCCAGGTAGACGGCATTCTTCAAGGGTCCCACGCCGTGTCCGGCATCGATCCGCTCCTTGGCGGCCCGGGAGGCAATGTCCCTGGGGGCAAGGTTGCCGTAGGAGGGGTACTTCCGTTCCAGGTAGTAGTCGCGTTCCTCTTCCGGAATGGCGCCGGGAGGGCGGGTATCATTTTTTGTCAATGGTGTCCAGATTCTGCCGTCGTTTCGCAGCGATTCCGACATGAGGGTGAGTTTGGACTGGTGGCTTCCGGACTGAGGCAGGCAGGTAGGGTGTATCTGTGTCCAACTGGGGCAGGAAGCCCAGGCTCCCCGCTTGTGCGCCCGCCAAATAGCGGATCCATTGCATCCCATCGCGAGGGTCGACAAGTAATAAATCTTCCCAAACCCTCCCGAGGCCAGCACCACCGCATGGGCCCCGTGCCGGCTGATTTCGCCGGTATCCAGGTTGCGCACCACAATGCCCTTCGCCACGCCGTTTTCGGTGACCAGATCCAGCATCTCGTGCCGGGTATATGCAGTGACCCTTCCCAGGTGCACCTGCCGCATGAGTGCCTGGTAAGCACCCAGGAGCAACTGCTGTCCGGTTTGTCCCCGGGCATAGAAGGTGCGACTCACCTGCACCCCCCCAAAGGAGCGGTTGTTGAGGTACCCGCTGTACTCCCTGGCAAAGGGAACGCCCTGCGCAACCGCCTGATCGATAAGGGAAGCCGAGCATTCGGCCAACCGGTAGACATTGGCCTCCCTGGCTCGAAAATCGCCCCCTTTGAGGGTGTCGTAAAACATACGGAAAACGCTGTCCCCGTCGTTTTTGTAATTTTTCATGGCATTTACCCCTCCCTGTGCAGCCACCGAATGGGCTCGCCTGGGCGAGTCTTGAAAACAAAACGTGGTCACCCTGTACCCTTGCTCGGCCAGTGAAGCAGCGGCAGAAGCACCCGAAAGACCCGTTCCCACGACGACGATGTGGTAGTTTTTCCGGTTATTGGGGCCGATTAGCCGGGCCTTGTCTTTGAAATGGGACCATTTTTCGGTCAAATCACCTTCAGGTACCTTGGCAAAAGGTGTGGTGGCTGTGTCGGTGGTGTAATACATGAAACGCGTTTTTGCTGTTGCAATCGCTTAATAGTAAGAAATTATTCCCAATGTTCCCAATGAATGACTCAGGTAATTGGCCTCTTTTTTGACCAAATGTAACCCTTGTCACCAACCCGTCAAATCGCCTGACTTATCTTTAACCATCAAAACAGCAAGAACCGGTTTTTGGTTAATTTGAGTAAAACCTATTTGGTTTTTATTGGGTTTAGTTATCTGGAAAGAGGAGACTTGTGTGGGTCTCCTCTTTTTACGCTAGGGATTTCCTTCCCAGACCGAACGGTTCGGTGTTTTGGGCGAAGCATTTGGGAAAACCCCACGCAAATTGGAAAAATAGACATGGAAAAATACGGTAAAATCATCATCGATGCCTATTACGGGTACTTCAATTACCTGGTGGATGAAATCATGTATCCCTCCTGGACCAATTATTTTTGGTGGCTGGTGGGGCTCTCGCTAGCGGTTTGGTTGCTGGAACTGCTGTTTCCCTGGCGAAAAGACCAACCGGCACTGCGGAAGGATTTCTGGTTGGATGGATTTTACATGTTTTTTAACTTTTTTCTATTCTCCCTGATCGCCTACAATGCCATCTCCAATGTAGCCGTTGAGGCCTTTAACGATTTTCTGGGCCTGTTTGGTATTACCAACCTGGTAGCCCTGGAGGTGAGCTCCTGGCCAAGATGGGCACAGTTTGCCTTGCTGTTTGTGGTGGCCGATTTTATTCAGTGGAACGTCCATCGCCTGCTGCACCGCGTGCCGGCGCTATGGGAGTTTCATAAGGTACACCATTCCGTCGAGCAAATGGGATTTGCGGCGCACCTGCGGTTTCACTGGATGGAGACCATTTTGTACAAGAGCGCCCAATACATTCCCCTGGCTATGATTGGGTTCGGATTGACGGATTTCTTTTTGGTCCATATTTTTGCTACCGCCATTGGTCATTTGAATCACGCCAATCTGCGAATAACCTACGGACCGCTAAAATACCTGCTGAACAATCCCATTATGCATATTTGGCACCATGCCAAAACGCTGCCAAAGGGATCCTATGGCGTGAATTACGGACTCACCCTAAGTATTTGGGATTACCTCTTCGGGACCGCCTACATTCCTCACGAGGGCAGGGACATACCCCTGGGCTTCGATGGGGTGGAAAAATTCCCAAAGACCTTTTGGGAACAGGTAACCTACCCCTTGCGGAAAAAAAGCACCTGATACCTGCGCTGAGTGAAACGTGTGCCTTTCCATGAAAAGGCGGGTTGACTGCAGTCGTTTCCTTTCTTTCTTCTGGCCGCCTACCTACGATCCCCGGCAGATCTGCACAGCAGGATTCATTCGGATCGAAGAAACCGCTTTCAGTAGCTCCCTTGTACCTTGCTGGATTTGGCGATCCCGGGAAACGCAGGCCACCCGGGGCATGGCGTATTTCCCCCGACCATCGCCCAGACCGTCTGCGGGTGTGAAAAAAGAGACAATCCGCATGATCCCGCCGATGCCTCCCGGAAGACTGCTGCCACCGGATCCCCTTGACACCGGCAGGCGATGGGGTGCCGATTCGCCCGGTGCAAGCGTTTTTTTGGTAGAATACGGCCTGTTTCCCACGGCAGGCGCCCGGCCCGATGGTTCGGGGCGGTCAGGAATCAGCGACCCTTATTGCCCCTGCTTTGCCAGCGCATTGGGCAGGTGTTCCTGTTGGTAATGGCTTCTCAGTGCATCGCCTTGCCCAAAATCGTTTTGCAGGTCACGGACCACGGTGTGCACGTGGTTGGCATTGTTTTGAACGTTGTCGTATTCGATCAGCAGGTCTGCTCCCTGTATGCGGTAGTAATGCGGTTCTCCAACAGCATTGGTTTCGCTGCCAGCCCAGGCAAAGGTAAGGTCTTCCCAACCCAGTTTGTGTATCCGTTCGAGCAGGATGTCCCGATAGGTAGCCGTGTATCGCGAAAGGTAGGTCATCAGCAGGGATTGCAGCAGGTGCTGCTGATTTTCATTCAGTGAGCCATAGGCAATCCCTTTTGGGTCCAATAGAGCCGCCTCCCGGTCGTTGGATGTGATGATATCCACCGGGGCTTTTTCCGAGAATTTTGCCTGTTTTCGTTGGGTTTCGTCCAGGGCATGCAGCAGGGCAAATCCCTGATCGGTTTCTTCGGCCAGGACCTGTTGGTTCATAAAAGGCCCGGAGAGGACGAGGGCAGGGTTCGAGCCCATAAAAGAAGGGGTGGCCGACACAATGGTTTGGTTTCGCGAGGAAAAATTCAGTGATAGGTGATGGCCTTCGAGCCGCCAACCCCATTCGTTTTCACCACCGGGCGTTCCAAAAATGCTAAAATAATAGTTTAAGGGATCCCGGTACCTGTCGTTTGCCGGTCGGTTTTCCACGTCCCGCAACACGTTTTCCAATTCGAAAATGGCCTCCGTGCGTTTCACGCCCGGTTCACCCAAAGAGGCACGCATCAGGTCGAGGGCGGCGGCTTTTTGCTGCGCCGTCATGTGGTGAAACGTAAGCCCGTTTCGTTGGCGAGGTACAAAATGCCAGTCGAAGCGCTCACGGTGGTCAAAGGGAAAGCAGGCCTGTCTTTTGGCATCGGCATCCAGACTTTCGATAAAGGCATTGGCCGCCGGAGCCAGGTCCTGCGCAAAACTGATGCCCAGCTGCAGCAGGCAGGCAAAGAGGAAGCAGCAGGTCATTCGTATACGATTCATGGGAGGAGGGTTTGGTTACATGGGTGGGAAAAGCGCTTGCTTATTCAGTTGTTGTTGTTCCAGTAGACAACCAGGTTTTGGGTGGACCTTCCGGAGGCGATGATGTCGGGTTTGCCATCGCCGTTCAGATCGGCTATTTTCAGGTCTTCGCAGGCCATGCCGTTTTTGTCGATCCAATGTGCTTGCCAGGAGTTGTCCGGGAGTTGTTGGTAGAGTTGGATGCCGATCTCGCCTGCCTCGTTTGGTTCTCTCCAGCCAATGACGATTTGATCGCTTCCCTGGCCCAGTACATCGGCAGCGGCCAGTCCATGCCCTTGATTCATGGCCTCGGTGAGGACCTGTCGGTCCAGGTTTTCGTTGGTAAAGCCGGCGGCTGTGGGAAGGTAAACCGATAAAGTAGGGCCATGAAAAGGCTCCACGCCTGTCAGGAATTGCCTGCCGGCCTTATTCTTTCCCCCCCTGATTTCTCCGAATCCCTGCCCGCTTACCAGCCAGTCCCCGTTGGGATGTGCTTTCCAGGTGCCGTTTGCGTAGTGAAAGGCCTTCACGCCCTCTTTGCCTCCGATGTACAAGGATTCCGTTGCATTGCCTTCCGGGACGATTTCCAGGTTGTGGGTAAGGTGCATGGATTGGTCGATGACCCAATGCCTCCAGTCCCGACCCGCTGCATCCTGCATTTCGTAGCCGATTACCTTTACTCCTGCTCCCGTGCCTCCGGAATTTCCCCGGCCGTGCAACGGCAGCATGACCAAATGAAATAGCGTGTCGTTTGCTTGTATCCAGCGCATGCGGTGGACGGTGGGCTCATGGTGCAGGCGTACCGGCTCCCATTTTTGGGTAGGATCGTCGGGGCGTATCAGGTAATGCACCGAACCGGACTGCGTATCGTCGGAGGTTTCGCCGGGATTCCATTGGGCGCCTACGGCCACTTCTACCTTCCCGTCCCCGTTAATGTCTCTGGCCGCGATGCATACGTTGTCGTAGGGGGTGAGGTTTTCCACCATCACAAATCGTTTCCAGTCCCCGTTTCGGTACCAGACAAATTCCGTCTTATCAGCCAGCAGAATATCGGGTTTTCCGTCTCCGTCCACATCGCCGATTCCGAGTCCATAGCCGATTTTAACCCGCTCGTCCAGTACCTGTCGGTCGAAGGAAGGGGAGGGGTTGGGCGTGGAGCCCAACAAGGCGGGTAGCAGCAAAAAAGACAGCCAGTGTATCATGGTATTTGGTTTGGGTTGATGTACTCAATAAATTTAACCAAAAAAAACGATACCGGGCAACTATTCTACCAAGATAGCGCTAGATTACAGGCTGTCCGGATGTCAGGAAGAGCCGGATGGCTTCCGGAATGGCTACCTTTCCGCCGAGAATTTCGAAGACCTGAGGGCTGCTGAGGGAATCGTCCAGCATGTGCACCAAAACGGCTGCCAGGTCTTCCCGGGAAATTTCCCCCTTTTCGTTAAAGATCGAAGAAACCTTAATTTTTCCCGTGTACGGCCCGTCGGTAAGTCTTCCCGGACGAACGATGGCATGGGGAAGGCTGCTGGCCTTCAGGTGCTCGTCGGCTTCTTTTTTGGCGAGCAAGTAGTGTTGCATGGATTCGTCGGCCTTTTCCGCATTTTCCACTCCTCTGGAGCTCAACATCACGAATTTTTTCACCGATTGCTCCAGGGCCAGGTTTGTGCTTTTGATGGCGCCGATTTTATCGACAAGGGTGGTTTTATCCTTTCCCGTTTTGGCGCCCGAACCTGCTGCAAAGATCACTTTATCGATGCCATCGAATGCCTGGCTGAAGTCCTTTTCCAAATCTCCCAGCACCGTTTTGACTCCCCATTCCTCGAAATAGGACTGTTGATCCCGATTCCGAATCATGGCCACCGGATTGTAGGCACTATGTGCCGCCATGCGTTTTACCAGCAAGCGTCCGGTTTTTCCATTGGCTCCAATTACTAGTACGTTTTCCATAAGTATACTTTTTTTCATCCATCCAGTCCAACAATTGTTCCGAAGTCTTCCGGGGGAATGCTTTTGGGGTTACCGATGAGCCCAATATTCCAAATCAAATGCCATCGGTGCAAAGTTTACCTTCGGTCGTTTCCTGCTAAGCGAAATATAGAATACCACTTTGCAACCACCAGATAAAAAAATGTCTATCGGTATCCCTTAACCAGGAATAGCGATTATTTCGTATGGCCAGAGACCTTGCGCCACTATTTCAACCTTGTTTCTACTGAATAGCCACCTAATCAAAAATAACTAACTACGTAGGCAAACTGTAACTCCACGGATACTAGCTCAGGAAAATAAGTGGTATTCGATGGTTTGATGGCGATCGATTACTGGTAACTCCGCCTCTTTCCATTTGCCAAGAAGGAGGGATAGAGGGGGGTAGTTGCAACCTACACCCAGATGGGACCTATTTTCTCGGAATTTTCAGTTTTTTAATTAACAGCAAGGATCATTTTATTTACATAAGTTGGATAATTTCCCAGGAATCGAGGTCAGAGAACAATCATGAGTTATTTTTACTAGTGATAAATACTAGTAGTACTAGTGATAAATACTAGGCTTATCGCCATTTTTCCTGGTTGTACGGTATCGCTTAAAAGCTTTTTTCGGCTTGGCGATCGTCCTTAAACTAGCAGACGAGGTCTGAATGTAGAGGGTACGGCGTCCAATGCATGCGGCCTACCAGTGACAGCGTGCAAGACAAAGAAAGTGGCTTTGTCAGCCGATAATTCGGGTCTTCGTTGCACGTCCGCCCGGTGTGGATCTGGATCAAGTAGAGAATAAAAATTACATGGTTTATCATTATAACAACGCTTAAGCAGTCATTATGCAAAAATTATACCGTATCGAATCAGTAGAGAAACTTCATGATTTTTTTCAGATTGGTGGCCCTAAAAATCCGTTAATTTCAATCATTTCGAACATGGAAATAGCTGGTTTTAGTGCTGCTGAAGATGCTTTTTCCTGTGACCTTTATGTAATTGCCTTAAAAGAAAATTTAAAAGGTTCCTGCGTTTATGGCCGTTCTGTATACGATTTTGATGATGGAACGATGATTTTTACGGCGCCCGGGCAAATTGTATCCGGTCCCATGCAAATAGAGGATGACTTACGGGGCTTTACCCTGTGCTTTCATCCCGATCTGATCCGAGCTTCTCATTTGTCCAGCACAATTGATACCTACGATTTTTTTTCGTACAAGGTCAACGAAGCCTTGCATTTAAGTGAGGGGGAAAAGGGGAAGATAAAAGGATTTGTGGCGAATATCAAAGAAGAAATTGAGCGGGCTTCTGATGATTTGGCTCTTGAACTGGCCGTCGGAAACTTAGAATTGATTTTGAACTATTCCAGAAGATTTCAGGCGCGCCAATTTTCTACAAGGGCTGCGCAGTATTCCTGTATTTTGCGTGATTTTGAGACGTATTTAACGGATTATTTTCAAACTGATCAACAGTTGGTCTATGGTATTCCTACGTTAGAGATGTGTGGGAAAGCAATGAACATGTCGGGTAAGTACCTGAGCAGTTTACTGAAATTTGAGACTGGAAAAGGCCTGGTTGATCACATACACGACTTTGTTGTAGAGAGGGCGAAGAATCATTTGGTAAACTCCGACCAATCGGTTGGGGAAGTGGCGTACCTTCTCGGTTTTAACTATCATCAACACTTTAGCTACTTGTTCAAAAGGAAGACAGGCACCAGCCCAAAGGAATTTAGAATGCAGTACGCTCACGCCAGCTAGTGAAGAAAAAAGAGGTAGCAAAGGTCCTGGTTGCTGTTACTTTTTGATAAACCAATCCCAGGTCGAGCATGTAACGAAGTTCGGAGATTGTCTGCGTTGGTAAAGTCCATTTCTATGTCCGGGTCTTCGTGCCGGCCCCAATAGGGGGTGGACGGACCGAAGGTGTGGTCCACATGTTTTCTTCCACTTATTCGGGTATTAACTCCAGAACACGCAGGCTTTTTTTTGGTCCATTCGGTCCTTTTCTGAAACGACAGCAAAACGGATGACTGTTTCAAAAAAATACAAGGGGGCGATGGCTCAACGATGGCAGGCTGAAAGGATTCACTGCCACTATCCACTCCCTGTAAGGGAGAGAAAATCGGTAAAATCCGTTCGAAGTACGCTATTTTTTTTGTTTATAATCAAGATAAATAAGTTTAATGTACAGAAAGCGTATCGGTCAAATTTATTAAAAGTTCTGCTATTTTTATAAATAGATCAAATTACCCACCAATAGTTTTGTGAAAACTAAAATTCTATATCCATCTGGAACGGACATTTTCACAAAATACTATGGTAAATCAGAATTGGAAATCAGTTTTTGCAAGCCTCATTATCTATCTCGGTCTGTATGTGACACCTGGCCTGGCCTCAGCTGATACGGCTACTCCATCCGCTGTGGGCGATACCGACAATTTCATCACCGTTTGGGACTTGAGTAAGCAGGGCAATTATACTGCAGAACTTCGATTTGGCACCTCGAATTCAGGAGGTTCCATTTCCTACAACTGGCAGGAGCTTCCAACGGGTGCCAGTGGATCCGGGACGTTTGAAGCAGGAACAAACGTATTGAGAAAAATTCAAAATTTACCTGCAAATGCCAGAATTCGTCTGGAAATAGAACCGACACATCTGGAAAGATTCTATATGAGATCAGGTAGTTTTGAGGAGGGGTTAGTGGATGTGGAGCAATGGGGCACGGCTTCCTGGACCCAAATGAGGGATGCGTTTTTTGGTTGTGAGAATTTGATCATTACTGCCACGGATACTCCTGATTTATCAAGGGTGACCAGTTTAGTTGAAATGTTTAGGGATTGTAAAATTCTGAATGGCCCTTCAAATATCAACGAGTGGAACACTTCGAACGTGATCGATATGTCAAGGATGTTCGAAGGGGCATTTACATTTAATCAGGATATAAGCAATTGGGACGTGGGGAATGTAATTAATATGTTTACTATGTTTTACGAAGCTCATGCTTTTGATCAAGATATAAGTTCATGGAATACCTCCAACGTGACCAATATGTTTTTTATGTTCAGAGAGGCAACTTCCTTCAATCAGGATATCAGTTCATGGAACACCGCCAATGTGTCCTCTATGGCGTACATGTTCCTTGGCGCTGCTTCTTTCAATCAGAATCTGGGCAGCTGGACGCTGAATTCGGGTGTAAATCTGTCCAACATGCTGGATGATTCTGGATTGGACTGCGCCAATTACAGTGCGACCCTGATAGGCTGGGCTGAGAATAGTCCGGGTGTCGTAGATATAACACTCGGGGCGAATGGCCTGAGCTATGGTACCAATGCAGCGGCTGCAAGAACGATCCTGACTACGGATAGAGGCTGGTCAATCCTGGGAGATACGGCCGGTACGGAGGCTTGTGAGTTGGCTCCGTCCCTGGCTGATACGGATTATTTTGTGACTATTTGGGACTTGAGTAAAGAGGGAATTTCAAGTGATCAAATTTTCTTTTCTACTTCCAATCCAACAGGGCCCATTGCCTACAGCTGGCAGGTGCTTCCTGATGGGGAGACGGGAACGGGGACATTTGAAGCAGGTTCAGACGCACCGAGAACAATTCAAGATTTACCTGCAAATGCCAAAATCCGTTTGGAAATAGCCCCTACCCATCTGGAAAGATTTTATTTCGGTAGTGCGAATGGATTAGTGGATGTGGAGCAATGGGGTACGGCTTCCTGGACTAGTATGGAAAATGCCTTTAATAATTCGCAAAATTTGGACATTACCGCTACCGATATGCCTGATTTATCTCAGGTGTCCAGTTTAAGTCGAATGTTTAGTTCTTGTAAAATTCTAAATGGCCCGGCTACTATCAAGGATTGGAATACCGGGAATGTGACCAATATGTCAAGTATGTTCCAAGGGGCGGAGGCATTTAATCAGGATATTAGCGGATGGAATACTTCCAATGTGACTTCCATGTCGAGTATGTTTGATGGAGCGGTTGCATTTAACCAGCCAATCGGTTCATGGAATACCGCTAATGTGACCGACATGTTGGGTATGTTTCAAGGGGCTACTGCTTTTAGTCAGGATTTAAGCAATTGGAATACTGGAAACGTGATTGACATGCCGAATATGTTCCGAAGAGCCAGTGCCTTTAACAGCGACATCAGCAATTGGAATACTGGAAACGTGACCAGTATGTCGAATATGTTTCGAGATGCCACAGCTTTCAATCAGGATATTAGCGGATGGAATACTGAAAAAGTGGAGTCTATGAGCAGTTTATTTCGAAATGCTGCTGCTTTCAATCAGGATATCAGTTCCTGGAACACGGCCAACGTGACCAGTATGTCGAATATGTTCCGAGATGCCACAGCTTTCAATCAGGATATTAGCGGATGGAATACTGAAAAAGTGGAATCGATGTGGCGTATGTTTTCAGGAGCTACTGCATTTAATCAGGATATCAGTTCCTGGAATACCGCTAATGTAAGCGATATGTCGAGTATGTTCGAAGGTGCCTCTGCCTTCAATCAGAATCTGGGCAGCTGGTCGCTGAATTCAGAGGTGGATCTAAGCAATATGCTGGATGATTCCGGATTGGACTGCGCCAATTACAGTGCGACCCTGATAGGCTGGGCTGAGAATAATACGGATGTCGTGGACAAAACACTGGGCGCAAATGGCCTGAGCTATGGGACCAATGCAGCCGCTGCAAGAACGACCCTGACTACGACTCGACTATGGTCTATCTTGGGAGATACGGCCGGTACGGAGGCTTGTGAGTTGGCTCCGTCCCTGGCTGATACGGATTATTTTGTGACTATTTGGGATTTGAGTAAAGAGGGAGGGTCAGATGGACAGATCGCTTTTCAAACAAATAATTCATCTGGATCGGTTAATTATCGCTGGGAGCAGCTTCCTAGCGGTGAAACTGGAAGCGGTTCATTTGATACTGGATCGGGAATAAATGGTGTAAGAAGAAGTATATCCGATTTACCGACTGAGGGAAAAATCCGCTTGGAAATAGAACCGACAAACTTGGAAAGATTCTTCTTTCTAACGACTAGTAATACCAATAGCAGATTAGTACAAGTAACACAATGGGGTACTGTTTCCTGGTCTAGCATGAAAAATGCATTTTTTGGTTGTGATAATTTGATGATAACAGCATCAGATACTCCTGATTTATCAGGTGTGACAGATATGACAAGAATGTTTAAAAATGCTAAACTGCTGAATGGCCCTAGCAATATCAACACCTGGAACACCGATAATGTGAGTAATATGTCAAGCTTGTTTGAAGGGGCAGAGGCATTTAATCAGGATATCGGTAATTGGAATACTCTCAATGTGGCCGATATGAGTTATATGTTTTCAGGTGCTACCGCATTTAATCAAGATATTGGCCAATGGAATACCGAAAAGGTGTACACGATGTACGAAATGTTCCGAGGGGCTGCGGTTTTCAATCAGGATATCAGTTCATGGAATGTAGGGAATGTAGAGGATATGTATCGAATGTTTTCTGGTGCTACCTCTTTTAATCAAGGTATTGGTTCCTGGAATACTGAAAAGGTGACGGATATGAGTTCGCTGTTTAATGGAGCAACTTCCTTTAATCAGGATATCAGTTCTTGGAGCACCGCTAATGTGACCAATATGTCGCGTATGTTTGCCGGTGCCTCTGCCTTCAATCAGAATCTGGGCAGCTGGACGCTGAATCCGGGGGTGAATCTATCTAATATGCTGGATGATTCCGGATTAGACTGCACCAATTACAGTGCGACCCTGATAGGCTGGGCTGAGAATAATACGGAGGTCGTGGACAAAACACTGGGCGCAAATGGCCTGAGCTATGGCACCAATGCAGCCGCTGCAAGAACGACCCTGACTACAACTCGAATATGGTCTATCTTGGGAGATACGGCCGGTACGGAGGCTTGTGAGTTGGCTCCGTCCCTGGCTGATACGGATTATTTTGTGACTATTTGGGATTTGAGTAAGCAGGGAATATTTGCTGATCGGATTCGATTTTTCACCTCAAATTCAGCGGGTTCCGTTTCCTATAGTTGGCAGGAGCTTCCAATGGGTGCCAGCGGAACCGGGACGTTTGAATCAGGAACCGAGGTAGAGCGAACAATAAGCGACTTGCCAAGTGGTAAAAAAATCCGTCTGGAAATAGAACCCACCCATCTGGAAAGGTTTTATGTGGGTAATAATAATGAAAAAAGTCGCTTGGTAGATGTGGAGCAGTGGGGCACGGCTGCTTGGACCAGCATGGAAGAAGCCTTTTTTGGCTGTGAGAATTTAGAAATTACAGCATCGGATCTACCCGATTTAGCGAGGGTAACGAGCTTAGCATTGATGTTTTCAAATTGCAAGCTGCTAAATGGCCCGGCTACGATCAAGGATTGGAATACCTCCAATGTCACCGATATGAACAGTATGTTTTCTAGTGCTACCGCATTTAACCAGGATATCGGGAGCTGGAACACCGTGAATGTTACCAATATGGCTGCGATGTTCAATGGAGCAGCTGCCTTCAATCAGGATTTAAGCAATTGGAATACAGAGAATGTAACCAATATGTCTTATATGTTTCAAGCTGCGACTGTTTTTAACGGGGATATAGCTGCGTGGAATACTGCCAATGTAACCAACATGCAGCAAATGTTTTACAGAGCTGCAGCTTTTAACCAGGACCTCAGTGACTGGAATACCTCTAAGGTGACCAATATGGCAGCTATGTTTGGAGAAACCGGTGCATTTAATCAGGATATCAGCAACTGGGACGTGGGGAATGTGACTACTATGAGCACGATGTTTTACCAAGCCTATGTATTTGACCAAGATATCAGTTCATGGAATACCGAAAAGGTAGCCGACATGAGTTTTATGTTCAATGATGCAACCTCCTTCAATCAAGATATCAGTTCATGGAATACCGCCAATGTGACTACTATGTGGAGTATGTTCGAAGGAGCTACTGCATTTAATCAGGATATCAGTTCCTGGAATACCGCTAATGTAAGCGATATGTCGAGTATGTTCGAAGGTGCATCTGCCTTCAATCAGAATCTGGGCAGCTGGTCGCTGAATTCAGAGGTGGATCTAAGCAATATGCTGGATGATTCCGGATTGGACTGCGCCAATTACAGTGCGACCCTGATAGGCTGGGCTGAGAATAATACGGATGTCGTGGACAAAACACTGGGCGCAAATGGCCTGAGCTATGGCACCAATGCAGCCGCTGCAAGAACGACCCTGACTACGACTCGAATATGGTCTATCTTGGGAGATACGGCCGGTACGGAGGCTTGTGGAGAACAGAGTTTTACTACGACAGCATATTGTAGTGGAGGGTCTACATTCACAGATGAGTCAGGCTCATTTTCAGATGGAAGTGTCGAAGGAAATTACCTAAATAATCAATCATGTTCCTGGCTTATTGAGCCATCCGGCACGGATAATTTTATTATAGAACTTTCTTTCTCTGCATTTGAATTAGAAAATTGCTGTGACTATGTCAGGATTTATGATGGCACGAGCGATGAAGCCCCTTTATTAGGTGAATTTAACGGCACGGATTTACCTGACGCTGTAAGAAGTACAGGTCGTTCCATGTACGTCACTTTCAGTACTGATGGAAGTATTGTCTATGATGGTTTTGCAGCATCTTACCAGAAAATACCGCTACCTACCGTTACCACTACAGCGATTACTACTTTCGACAATGAATCAGCATCTCTTGGGGGTGAGTTCGCTGGAGTTGAAGATGCATTGGTTACCGAACGCGGTTTTGTTTATTCGACGACCACAAACCCTACTACAGAAGATGGCGTCTTGCAAGCAGGTTCTGGAATTGGTTCATTTTCAGAGAATTTGACAGGATTAACGTTGAATACAACGTATTATGTGAAGGCATATGCAATAGCCTCAGGTATCACGGTATATGGGGAAGAACAGAGTTTTACTACGACAGCATATTGTAGTGGCGGGTCTACATTCACGGACGAATCAGGCTCATTTTCAGATGGAAGTGTCGATGGAAATTACATAAATAATCAATCATGTTCTTGGCTTATTGAGCCGACCAATACAAATCCTTTTAATATAGAACTATCATTCTCTGAATTTGAGTTGCAAACATGCTGTGACTATGTCAGGATTTATGATGGCACGAGCGATGAAGCCCCTTTATTAGGTGAATTTAACGGCACGGATTTACCTGACGCTGTAAGAAGTACAGGTCGTTCCATGTACGTCACTTTCAGTACTGATGGAAGTGTTGTCTATGATGGTTTTGCAGCATCATACGAACTAGTCCCTGCGAATATTTCTGTCCTTACGGTAGAAAATATAGCCGATCAGACGTATATGGGCTCTGCCCTTGAACCATCAGTTGTAGTAAAAGACGGCGAAACTACCTTGGAACTGGATACAGATTACACGCTTAGCTACGAAAACAACACAGATGTAGGTATTGCTATGATTACCATTACCGGTAGCGGAAATTATACTGGAGAGAAAGAGGTGACCTTTAATGTTATTAAAGCCAAGGTGACGATCACGGCAGATAACAAGCAAAAGACCTTTGGCGAAGACAATCCGGAGTTGACCTTTACCTACAGTGGTCTGACAAACGGCGATACGAAGATCGAGACCGAACCAAGTATCACCACGACTGCCACTGCTGCTTCAGCAGCGGGCGGTTATCCGATCACCTTGACAGGTGGAGCAGACGACAATTACGAGATTGAATTGGTCAATGGTACCCTGACGGTTGGTAAAGCCAAGGTAACGATCACCGCTGACGATAAGAGCAAGACCTATGGGGAGGAAAACCCAGAGTTGACCTTTACCTACGATGGTTTGGTGAATGGGGACACGAAGATTGATACCGAACCAAGTATCGCTACGACCGCCACTGCTGCTTCAGCAGCGGGCGATTATCCGATCGAACTGACGGGTGGAGCAGACGACAATTACGAGATTGAATTGAAGAATGGTACGCTGACAGTTGGTAAGGCGAAGGTCACGATTACCGCTGACGATACGGGCAAGACCTATGGGGAGGAAAACCCAGAGTTGACCTTTACCTTCGATGGTTTGGTGAATGGGGACACGAAGATTGATACCGAACCAAGTATCACCACGACCGCCACTGCTGCTTCAGCAGCAAGCGATTATCCGATCGAACTGACGGGTGGAGCAGACGACAATTACGATATTGAGCTGGTAAACGGCACCCTGAAGGTTGGTAAAGCCAAGGTAACGATCACGGCTGATAACAAGAGCAAGATCTATGGCGAAGACAGTCCGGAGTTGACCTTTATCTACACTGGACTGGTTAACGGTGACACGCAGGTGGCCACCGAACCAAGCATCGCTACGACCGCCACTGCTGCTTCAGCAGCGGGCGATTATCCGATCGAACTGACGGGTGGAGCAGACGATAACTACGAGATTGAGTTGAAGAATGGCACGCTAACAGTTGGTAAGGCGAAGGTCACGATTACCGCTGACGATAAGAGCAAGACCTATGGGGAGGAAAACCCGAGTTTGACCTTTAGGTACGAAGGCCTGGTCAACGGAGATACAAAGGTGGCCACCGAACCAAGCATCGCTACGACCGCCACTGCTGCTTCAGCAGCGGGCGATTATCCGATCAGTTTGACGGGTGGAGCAGACGATAACTACGAGATTGAGTTGAAGAATGGCACGCTAACAATTGGTAAGGCCAATTTGACGATCACTGCTGACGGTAAGAGCAAGATCTATGGCGAAGACAATCCGGAGTTGACCTTTATCTACACTGGACTGGTTAACGGTGACACGCAGGTGGCTACCGAACCAAGCATCCTTACGACTGCCACTGCTGCTTCAGCAGCGGGCGATTATCCGATCGAACTGACGGGTGGAGCAGATGACAATTACGAGATTGAACTGGTAAATGGCACGCTAACAATTGGTAAGGCCAAGTTGACGATCACGGCAGATAACAAGCAGCGTGCTTTTGGCGAAGACAATCCGGAGTTGACCTTTACCTACAGTGGTCTGACAAACGGCGATACGAAGATCGAGACCGAACCAAGTATCACCACGACTGCCACTGCTGCTTCAGCAGCGGGCGATTATCCGATCACCTTGACAGGTGGAGCAGACGACAATTACGAGATTGAATTGGTCAATGGTACCCTGACGGTTGGTAAAGCCAAGGTGACGATCACGGCAGATAACAAGCAGCGTGCTTTTGGCGAAGACAATCCGGAGCTGACCTTCACATACAGTGGACTGACAAACGGGGATACGAAGATCGAGGTTGAACCAAGTATCACCACGACTGCCACTGCTGCTTCAGCAGCGGGTGAGTATCCGATTACCTTGACGGGTGGAGCGGACGACAATTACGAGATTGAGTTGGTAAATGGCACGCTGACGGTTGGCAAGGCGAAGGTGACGATCGCGGCAGATAACAAGAGCAACACCTACGGGGATGAAAACCCTGAGTTGACCTTCAGTTACGAAGGCTTGGTCAACGGAGATACAAAGGTGGCCACCGAACCAAGCATCGCTACGACCGCCACTGCTGCTTCAGCAGCGGGTGAGTATCCGATTACCTTGACGGGTGGAGCGGACGACAATTACGAGATTGAGCTGGTAAATGGCACGCTGACGGTTGGCAAGGCGAAGGTGACGATCACGGCTGATAACAAGAGCAAGACGTATGGGGAGGAAAACCCGAGTTTGACCTTTAGGTACGAAGGCTTGGTGAACGGGGACACGCAGGTGGCTACCGAACCAAGTATCGTTACGACTGCCACTGCTGCTTCAACAGCCGGCGATTATCCGATCGAACTGACGGGTGGAGCAGATGACAATTACGAGATTGAACTGGTAAATGGCACGCTAACAATTGGTAAGGCCAAGTTGACGATCACTGCTGACGATAAGAGCAAGATCTATGGGGAGGAAAACCCGAGTTTGACCTTTACCTACGATGGTTTGGTGAATGGGGATACGAAGGTGGCCACCGAACCAAGTATCGCTACGACCGCCACTGCTGCTTCAGCAGCGGGCGATTATCCGATCGAACTGACGGGTGGAGCAGACGATAACTACGAGATTGAATTGAAGAATGGCACGCTGACGGTTGGTAAGGCGAAGGTGAGGATCACGGCAGATAACAAGAGCAAGACTTACGGGGAGGAAAACCCGAGTTTGACCTTTAGGTACGAAGGCCTGGTGAACGGGGACACGCAGGTGGCTACCGAACCAAGCATCGCTACGACCGCGACAGCCAGCTCGAACGTGGGAATCTATGCAATTACGCTGACAGGTGGAGAGGATCAAAACTATTTGATTACTTTGGCAGGAGCTGAATTGGAGATCAACCCTGCTGTACTGCAGGTGAAAGCGGAAAATAAGATCAAAATTTTTGGACAGGATGATCCTGTACTTACGTACACGGTAACTGGCCTGGTGAGCGAGGATGAGGCTCCTGAAATTCTGAAAGGAGACCTGGCAAGGGAGGCCGGGGAAGTACCGGGGAGGTATGCAATCAGGCAGGGAACGTTGACAGCGAATGCGAACTACCTGGTATCCTTTTCCGCTGGTAGCTTGCTAATTGAAGCCGCAAAGATCCTTGTAGCTGCTGAACTGGGGCCGATTGAGACAGCCTGGGGCCAGGAACCTGCTTTACCTTCGAAGGTGACTGTTCTGACCCGGGATGGGCAGTTGTTTGAGGTGGACGTTCGTTGGGATACCCAAGCAGTAAATATTTTCGGAAGGGGTACCTACAGCCTCCGAGGCACCTTCGATCTACCAGAGGGGATAACAAATCCGGATGAAACGATTGGTTCTGTAGCGGTTAACGTGGCGGCAAAACCCGGTCCATTGGATGTAACGTTGAGCAATAGGGAATTTGCCGGTGACGAAACCAATTTCTTTATAAATATTGGCTCCTTTGCTATTCAAGATCCAATCGATCCCATCCACAAGGTTGAACTCTTCGGTCCGGGCTATGACAATCCGTACTTCGAGATTAACGAGAACAGTCTGTTCTGGAGTAGTTCAGCTCGTGCCGAGGGCAAGACAGTCTTCACGATTATCGTACGGGTGACGGATCGTGACGGAAATACGCTGGACAAGTTCTTTGAGATCATTCGTACCCGTCCTACCGTAGATTCGATAGATGTTTACGATGCCTTCACACCGAATAATGACGGGCCAAATGACCGCTGGGGAGTGCCCGGTATTCGTTTCTTCCAGGGAGCGCGAGTTCACGTGTTTGACAGGAGTGGAACCCGGGTATTCTACACCGAGGATCCGGATGTTCGCTGGGATGGAACGTACAGGGGAAAAGAGCTTCCTACGGGCGCGTATACCTGGGTATTGGAGGTGCCTGAGACTGGAGAGAAACGGATGGGTATCCTAAACCTCTTCAGAAAATAAGTTGAGATCAGGTGTCAAAGACGAGACGAACTAAAAAAGATGGAGTAGTGGGTTCGGTAATTCCGCCCCGCTCCATACTTGTTTTTATCAATCGTATAAAGAGCACTGGGATCAAATGGACCCTGCCCGGAGTTCGGCATGCATGACGGGTATGTTACCTACTGCAACGATAGAAAGCATCGGAGCCGCCTGCTGGTAAGCAGGGATTTTCCCGATCAATCGGGATGATCGATTAAAAACAAATAACAAACAAATGAAAAGGACACTATTATTGACGCTAAGTTTACTAATCAGTACGTTGGGCTGGTCTCAATCCCAGAAGTACATTAGTCAGTTTTCACATTTTCAAAGTTACTTCAATGCGGGGCTTACGGGTTATGAAGGCAGCACGGTGCGAAGCTTTGTGCGGAATCAATGGTCCGGCATTGAAGGCTCCCCGAAAACCTATTTTCTTAGTTTCGAGCTCGATTTCGGGGAGTTGGGTGGTTCCTCAGATGGCGATCTCCTGGGCAAAAACGCGATGTCTGTAAATCTGCTGCAGGATACCTATGGGGCCTTCCGAGAAACCGAATTGCTTTTAGGCTATGCCTCACGTATCCGACTGAGCAGTTCACACAACCTTCGTTTGGGTGTTGGCTTGAGTTATCAGCAGATTCGCCTGGACGGGGCCTTACTAAACCCCGAACAACGGGACGACCCAACGTTGGGCCAGTACATGGGCTCCTTTACGAATATGGCCGTAAGGGATTTCAACATGGGTTTGGCATTGACCCATCGAAAGTATTACCTGAGCTATGGAGTACACCGGGTGAATGGGGGTAGGCTAACTTCCGGGGACGCGTTTATGGATTCCTATCCGGCAGCTCAGGTAGTGCAAGCTGGTTTTCGTGATCAAGCGGGGCCGAATATATCGGTAATCGTAAACGGCATGTATCGGCTGCAGCGGGATCTACCCAGGCAACTAGATCTCAATATGAAGGTGTTGCTACAGGACCGGGTATGGGTGGGGCTCGGGCACCGAGTGAACGACGCGAGCCATCTCCAGTTTGGGGTAATAGCCAATGGCCTACGGTTGGGGTACATTTATGAATTTCCATTGTCGCAGGGCTATCGTTTACCGGGGAGGATCCATGAGTTTACGGCTGTTTTGCAGTTGTTCGGCCAGCGAAATGAGGGCCGGGAGATGCCGACTATTTGGTAGAGCCCGCGAAAAATAGGTAAGGCAATAGGAAAGATGGCACCGCCTGCTCTTAGTCATAGCTTCATTTTTAGGTCGCAACGTTACCAATATCAGGGTAGTCGAAAACAGGCCAGGTTCTAACGATCCTATCGGTAACATACTGTCCGACAGGGTTGATAAAGGGGCCCTCACAAGACTCTTGTCTTGCAATGATGTTGGGAGTAACATCCGTTATAAATACCTGGATTTATTTGCCAACTGCCCGCTAAGATCCGAGCAATTACCGGTAATGCAAGTGTGCTCTAGTGCAAATAGGCGAAATAAAAGCCCGGCCAGTCCGGGTTTTTGCTTTAAAGAGCCGCGACATTTTCCTGAAAGAAATCCTTAAACTTTTTGTTGGTGAGCATGGTATCGATGATCTTGAATACGGTGCTACGGTCGTCCTCGTCCAATTGGTTGATGAGTTTGATGCGCTCAAATTCCGGTTTATCCTCCAGTGTCACTTCGCCGGGCAGCTTCCCTTCTTAGTTCAGGATCTGATCTACGGTCATATGGTATATGGCTGGGAATTTTGACAGGTTGTAAATGTAGGTTTTTGTTTTGAATTTTGCCATGCCGGTCCGAAACGGAAGTGGGCGCTGCTGAGGAGCAA
>NZ_WIOK01000048.1 GCF_009467825.1 Cyclobacterium xiamenense
TTTGCGGCTAAACATACCAGTTAGTTTTCAGCATACCGGGACCGAACAACAGAAAAAAAGGGAGCCCTGCCTGTAACAATGGCTTGCGTGCATTGGGCAGCAAGAGAATAAAATAAAATTTAGTACATTGACTAAAGTTTGGGAAAGCCGGGATAAAAGCGCTCCGAAAGCGCCCACCGCACGCAAGCCTGGACGTTGTAAGCAAGCTGAAAAAAGAGCCAACCGCACAAAACAAAGAGTGCTAACGCACACATTGTTTTTTTGCCAACGCTCGGAACAATATTAAATTTGAGAAAAAACATAAAATATATATGAGCTTATTTCAGAACTCTGTTCTAAACAAATATTTAAAAGGATTGGAGTCCGAAAAAGTTAATGAAGCATACGAGCGATTTACAAGCCATTTTCATAATCCGACCATTCAAGAAAACATTCGAAACTCGAAAGAGGAACAATATCAAGGTGAATTTCTGATTGACCTTTTTGTGAATGTTTTGGGCTACACGAAAAACCCAACGCCTGAATTTAATCTCACAACGGAGTTAAAAAACATAAAAGGCTCTAAAAAGACAGATGGAGCAATCCTAAAAGGCGAAAAAGCACTTGCGGTAATTGAACTGAAAGGAACGAACACAACCGATTTAAGCAAAGTAGAAACCCAAGCATTTGGATATAAAAACAACCAACCAGGTTGTAATTATGTCATTACTTCCAACTTTGAGAAGTTGCGTTTTTACATTGACAACGCAGTTGATTTTGAGGAATTTAATTTATTTCAGCTGTCAAAAGAGCGTTTTGACATTCTTTGGCTTTGTCTATCATCAGAATATCTGTTAAAAGACATTCCGAAAAAGATTAAAGACGAATCCTTAACACAAGAGGAAAACGTCACTATAAAGCTTTACAAAGATTACGCTTCATTTAGAAACGAGATTTTTGATGCCATACAAAAAGAAAATCCTGAATACGACAAACTAACGCTATTCAAAAAAACGCAAAAACTACTCGACCGTTTTCTATTTATTTTCTTTGCAGAAGATAGATTGCTACTTCCGCCAAATTCAATTCGTTCTATCGTAAACCAATGGACTGATTTACGAGATAAATACGATGAGTATTTTCCTTTATACGACCGATTTAAAAAGTACTTCGGTTATATGAACACAGGACACAAAGGACAACAACACGATATTTTTGCCTACAATGGTGGACTGTTTGCACCAGACGAGATTTTAGACAACATCAAAATCAATGACGATTTACTGCATAAACACACAGTTAATTTAAGTAACTACGATTTTGAAAGTGAAGTAAGCGTTAACATTCTCGGACACATCTTTGAACATTCGTTAAACGACATTGACGAAATACAAGCAGAAATTCAAGGTGTTTCGACCGAACAAAGCAAGACCAAACGTAAAAAAGACGGTGTTTTTTACACACCAAAATACATTACCAAATACATTGTAGATAATACAGTTGGCAAACTTTGCGAGGAAAAGAAAACCGAACTTGACATACAAGAAGCTGAATACGAGAAAGAACGTAAAGGAAGACAAAAAGCGACTTTAAAAAAGTTATCTCAAAAGTTAGAAGATTACAGAAAATGGTTATTGCAAATTACCATTTGCGACCCAGCTTGTGGTAGTGGTGCATTTTTAAACCAAGCTTTGGAATTTCTAATTGCAGAACATCAATACATTGACGAATTGCAAGCCAAATTGTTTGGAGATGCAATGGTATTGAGCGAAGTGGAAAATGCCATTTTAGAAAATAACATTTATGGAGTTGACATCAACGAAGAAAGTGTTGAAATTGCTAAACTTTCACTTTGGTTACGGACTGCCCAAAAAGGCAGAAAACTAACGTCTTTAAACAACAATATTAAGTGTGGTAACAGTTTAATAGACGACCCAAAAGTTGCAGGAGACAAAGCCTTTAATTGGCAAAATGAGTTTCCAGAAGTATTCTCAAAAGGTGGATTTGATGTGGTAATCGGAAATCCGCCCTATGTGAATGTAGAGTTAATGCCAGGAGAAGATAAAGAATATTACCGAAGTAGTTATGTAACATTTTTCAAGCGTTCAGATTTATTCAGTTTATTTCTTGAATTAGCTACAGAACGTCTTACAAGTAAAGGTTATGTGTCTTATATTATTCCATCCATAATTCTCAATAATTTATCTTATAAAAAGACAAGAGAAAATATCTTAACCAATAAATTATTGGCAGAGGTTTGTTATACAGGAAATAAGGTTTTTAAAGATGCAACTGTTGACACTACAATTCTTATTTTAGATAAGTCAAAACGCCATAAACAAATAGGTTTAGTTGACGCTTTAGATTTCTTTCAACCAAAAGGTCTTTTTGTTGATTTAGATTATTTCTCAAAATACGATAACAATATTAGTGTAGCGAGTTCTTCTACTAACAATATAACTGACAAAATATTTAAAGATGAATTTGAAGTTGCCGATAATCATTTTTTAATTTTTCAAGGTGTAGTTACTGGTAACAACGATGCGTATATTTTCGATAATATTAATGAAGCGAGAGAAAAAGGAATAGATGAAGATTTATTAAAACCAATGTGTCACGGGAGAGATATATCAAAATGGGTTGTTAATTATGAACGTTCTTTATGCTATGTAAATGGTACAACATCAATCGATGATTTTCCTTCAACCAAAAATTGGCTTTTAAATTTTAAAAACAAATTAGAAACAAGAAGAGAATGCCGTAAAGGAGTTATTCCTTGGTATTCTTTACAATGGCCAAGAGAACAAGAATATTTTGAAAAAAAGCCTAAAATTTTGATACAAAATACTCGGAATGAAAGACTAAAACCAAGAATTGTAGCTACTATTGACGAAAAGGGATTGTTTGGCACACAAGGTCTAAATTTTATTGTTGCGACATCTAATTACAACATTTACACATTTTTAGGTCTTCTAAATTCAAAGCTAATTGACTATCTGTTTTCAACAAAATTTTTAAATCTTGCTATTAAGGCTGACTATTTGAAAAAATTGAAGTTTCCAAAAAGTTTAGCCACAAATGGCATCGATAATAATGCTCAAAACCTCTCTGAACTAAATAATTCATTTAGTCAATTAGTAAATAAATTCATATCACTTTTTCAGTCCAAATTCAAAATAAATAAGTTAACTAATAAACTTAAAGCTTGGCACGATTTAGATTTTGGCGAATTTTTAAAAGAATTAGAAAAAGCACGTAAAAAGTCAGCAAAAGAAAATGAAACAGAGTACAATAAACTATCATTAAGCGAAGAAGCCGAATGGATGCAGTATTTTAACGAGCAAAAACAAAAAGCAGAGGAATTAAAAACAGAAATTGATAAAACGGACAAAGAGATAGACCAAATGGTTTATGAATTGTACGGATTGACAGAAGAAGAAATAAACATTGTGGAAGAAGCCACCGCATAAGCCATACACATTTGCAATTCGCTTCAGCCAACACACAAGCCCAAAATTGCAAAAGAGTATGTCTTGCCAACGCTGAAAACCAAGCTGAACTGAAAAAAGCCAGCTTACAACAACGTATATAAAAAATAGCGGTTTAGTCGCTTAATCGAAAGAAAATGAATAAATTAAAGGTCAGTTATAATCCGAAAAGTTAGTGCATAAAATCCGCTACTTTTCATATACAAGACCGTTGGCAGCAATTAAAAATAGAACATGAAAAATTACATTTTTGGATACGGCTCACTTTTAGAGACAGAATCTCGCAAAAGAACCAACCCTTTGGTTGACAAAGTTTATCCTCTAAAAATACATGGTTTTCTAAGAGGATGGTTTGCTAGAACAGGAGTTGAAGGTTTGACTACCACATTCTTGGGTTGTATAAAAGCAAATAAAGATTCATTCGTTAATGGAATAATCTACGAAGTGTCACAAGAGGAATTGAATGAACTTGATAAAAGAGAGAAAGGATACAAGAGAATTCTTGTACCCAATGAGGCTATTGAAGACTATTTTTCTATTCTCAATTCTACCGATAATGTTTTTATTTACTCAAACGTATTCCCAAATAACAAAATACCAGATAATTCATTACCAGCAAAAGATTATCCCATAGTCCAATCTTATGTTGATATGTGTATTCAAGGTTGTATCGAAATAGAATCTGTTCATAACAACCCTCTAATCAAAAATTTCACTAAAGATTTTATCCAATCTACCAAATATTGGAGTAAGTGGTGGGTTAATGATAGAATTTTTCCTAGACGACCCTTTATTTACAGACCTGACGCTTACAAAATAGATGAGCTACTAAAGTTGTATTTAGATAACAAAAATCTCTTTAATTCAATATACTTTGAATAACTATGGATGAGTTCAACTTAGAAACAAAAGATTTATTAGCAATTGCCGTTACTGTAATAATTGCGATTATAGGCGGTTTAGCATATCTAATAACACGATTGATAAATCACCGAATTACGACTTTGAAAGAAGTACATCTATTGGACAAGGAAAAGCAAAGGAAAGAACTTGAATCAAATTTTGAGGAGGAAAAACAAAACCTACGAAATGAGCTGAATGCCAACAATTTAGAGTTGAGTCATAAATATCGGGATAAAAATATTAATCCAAATGTTAGTGACAAGCCAATCAAAATAATTCAAGAAAATAAGACTGTCTATGTTAAGTACCTTCACATTTATGACAATGGAGTGGAACCAGTTTACTCAAAAAGGCTAATACACAATAATTCGGAAATTGAAGTATTTAGTGAGTTCCAATATTTCAGGTTTAATCGTTTTAATTCGCCTGATAACTCAATAACAATAAGAGACCGTTCTTCGGGAGCTGTTGACCCAAATATTCTTTTTCCATGGCGGAATTTAATCTTTACTGATGAAGGCTCAAAGGATTCAGACGGACAAGTTGACCAGGAAATTTCAGGCTCGGATACATATTTTACGGTGACGACTTATTACAATGGATTTCATGCAAAAGACCCTTCCATAGCCATGAAAATGGAAAGAGATACTTTAAGTGCAAGATTAATTGCGGATTTTTCATCTATAGCACATTTTAAATCAATAGTTCTAAATAATCCTAAGGTCTATAGAAGAAACGAACATGGACAAAAAGAAATTTATGGATTGGAATATTTAGATGACGGAATCTATCATATTCATGCAACTCATTTAAAAAAAGGGGAAGTTGTCAAAATGGTGTTCCCCATTAGCGAAGAATTCAAAAAAACTGCTGCCAACAATGGGTATAAAACATAGGGCGGTCAGTGGTTTCAGCAAGTTTCGGTTTCTTAGCAACCTTAGACTCGGTGGACAAGTACGCTGCTCCGAAATGCCCTACGTTTCATACCCGTGACCGTTGTAACACATTAAAACGAAATAAAATGACAAAAAGAATCACATTAACAGTATCATTCATGCTTGCAGTATGTTCACTAACATTCGGACAAGACAAATTTATTTATGACCAAGAAGGATTAAATCCAAAGTATGTTGTAGTTGAAATGGATAGCCTTGAACAAAATGAAATATTCACGAAAGCAATTAATTGGATTAAGGAGACATACAAAAATCCCGATGAAGTTATCAAAACAACTATCGACAATGAAAAAGTCAGATTTGAAGGATTTAAAGATAACCTTATATGTGTTAATTCACTTGGTATGGTGTATTGCTATTATGGTCTTTACACAATTGAAATTGAATTTAAAGACAATAAATATAAATTTACCCCTTTGAGCATAGAGTATAGAGTACCAGCATCTCAATATTCCGCAGGTGGTATGGTTTCAATTAATTTTAATGATGGCACAGCATACTACAACAAAAAAGGGAAACTCCGAAAAATGTATGAAACAATACCGTCATCTATCGAGACTCTATTTAACGATTTAAATTCTAATTTATCAAATTATCTACTGAGCGAAAAAAAGGAATATGACAAAGATGATTGGTAATAACGTGTTACAACAATGTATATAAAAAATAGGCGAAATAGTAGTAAATTCAAGGCTTTTGGCTCGTATCAAAGTTCGTACTTAACTGAAAGTTTAGTGCTTCGAAATCGCCTACTTTTCATATACTAACCGTTGTATGCCATTAAAACCAACCAATATGAAAACTAAAATTACTACATTATTTTTATTCCTTATTCTTGGAATAGTGTGCTATGCACAAGACAGTCCTACGTTAAACTTAACAGGAACTAATCCCTCTATCTCAAAAGGGAATATTGACACAGAAGTGTTAACTGCAATTATTCAACAAAAACAAGAAGAAATTAAAGAAAGAGTATTTAGAAATACTATTGTTAAACAATTCAAAGATTCAGACAATAATTATACAAAGAAGCTGAATAACTTCGCTACATTTAATTATCTGTACAATTTGATGGATATACTTACAAGTGGTAAGAATAAGACCGTTATGACTAAAACAGCTATTGAAAATACTGCTGAATTTGCATTTATTTTTGGACTAGCATATTATACAAACACGCAAACAGTTTTGAATGCTAAAGTGAATCTTAACAATACTGACAACGATAATAAAATAAGAGTAAACCAAACAACTAGTGTTGAGGACTTTAATTTATTAGTCGATTTGTGTTATCAAATCGTCATTGAAAATGAAGATAAATTTCAAGAACAATTTAAGTTCAAAAATTCATTAGAAAATGTCAACTTCAAAAGATGGTATGAATCTGATAATGTATTCGTCTTAGAAATGAAAAAGGCAAATGCTAGTAACAATACAGAAAGGGTCACTCAATTAAATACTTTAAAACAAACTGTGACTAAAAGTATAGAAGACATTTTACTTGTTTCAAATCAAGCTAATGAATTGATTGAAATGGGGAAAAACGTGAATGATTCTGGTCTTAAAAATGAAATTGATATTTTATTACAGAAAATCACAGAAGCTAATGGTTCTGAAATTTCCTCAGAAATAGATGCCCTTAAATCAAAATATTCAAATCTTTTAAATATTAACCAAGAGAATTATTTAACTAAACTATCAGGTCTAGTTCGCTCCAACTTTGATGAATACAAAAATCTCTATAATTTTTATAAGAGTTTAGAAAAAAGTCAGTTCAAAGATTTTACTATGACTCAAAGCCAATATTATTCTATGAAATATTTAATTGTAGAGTTTATTAGTGTTGCAAAAAATCAATATCCTAATGACGCCATTTCTACAGTATTAGATTTTTTGTTGGAAAACACATTGGTAGAATTCAATGATTTATCAGGTAATCTAGTAGATGAAGTTACCAATGAAACCAAAGAGATTGGCTATTTATATGTTGATATTGAATCCCTTATTTCCACTATTGACCAAAGGTTTAATTCTATAACAAAGAAAAAGTTTACAAAATATATTACACCATTTTTTAGTATGGGAGTTAATTATGCTTCATTCAGCAATAATAACAGCCTCATTGATAATGGAACAAATGGTACAAGTTCAATAGGTAGCCTTTATTATGCTAGTGAGAAAATCGGAATTAAGTGGAAATTATGGAATTGGAAATATACGCACGCTTTTGAGGCGGGAGAAAGTTTTGAATATTATGGTAAACAGACTTACTGGCTGAGACCACAAGAAGAACCGTTAGTAAGTGATGTATATATTTTTGGATATGCATCAGGTTTACTGTATAACTTGGTTGATTTAAAATCTGAGGAAAACTTTGATTACGCACTAGTCGGAGCTGGAATAGGTATGACTTTTTTTAATGGACTTTCTGCAAATCTTAGTATTTCTAGTCCAGTTGTTGATAATTCAATATCATCTAAAAACAGTTTTGTTAATTTTGGTTTAGATATACCAATTATTGAATATATATCTGCACTGACTAAAAAGAAGTAACGGCATACAACAACTAAGTTTTCGTGCGGCTTGTAAAGCCAAGCATGAAAACGCTGTTGCGCTGCCTGCCCCGAACTTTTCGGGGAAACCGGTGAAGTGCTTATGGAGTTTGAGTCGGTATTTTTGGGTCGCTTAAGGTGCCATGTCAGGTCAAAAAGTGAATTACCGATACCAGAATTCATTTAAAAAGTAAGAAAGCAGGATTATTTCAGCTATTCCGTGGCTCTCATCGAAGGTTTTTTTCGGCTTGCGCATAGCTCTTCCAGCCCGATCAAAATCAGGGATTAAATTTGGGGTGGGATGGTTGAAAATACGGTTTTGGGCGGTCCCCGCGTGGGTAGTCGCTGTATGCTCACCATCGTTTCTTTTTGGCAACAGGTGCAGTAACGGGGGTTGTATTCTGTCAAGGTTCTGGGATCCACAGGTAATAGGGTCACACCTAGCTCCCGGTGTACCAGAGAAACCGTTTCCCGCTTGGCTGAATTTCCCAAAATTCCGAAGTGTCTGATCCGTACGAGTCCCTTGGGTAAAATGTGCATGGAGAACCTACGGATAAACGCCATATTGTCGAGCGACATTTCCAGCTTTTTGGCTCCGAGCCTGTAATCTTTATAGGCAAAAACGGTCTTTGTGGGGCCGATGTCCAGTATCCTGTGGTTGGAGATGGCTACTTTATGGGTATAGCGTCCCAGGTATTCGAGCACGGCCTTTGGATGACCGAAAGGCCTCTTGGCGTAGACAACCCATTCTTTTTTGAAAAGGGCATTGACCAGTTTGTTTTCGGGATCGATCCTGGATTTAAGTGCCTTCACATATTTGGCTCGGAAGACTTTGCTCATTGCTTTGACGGGAAAGAGGTACTTTCCCTTGCTTCTGGCCGTCTTCCACTTTCCTGTTTTGGTGACTCCTCCTCCGGGCACGATGCAGTGAAGGTGGGGATGGAGGCTTAGCTGCTGCCCCCAAGTATGCAAGATGGCGATCATACCGGCCTTGGCACCCAAGTGATTGGTGTCTTTTGCAAAGCAGTTTACAGTCTTCCATGCCGCCTCGAAAAGGCTGTCATAGATGGCCTTGGGCTGATACATTGCCAGCTGATTCAGCATGTCGGGCAGCGTGAACACGACGTGGAAGTAGGGTACGGGAAGCAGCTCGGCCTCCCGGTCAGCCAGCCACTTTTCCCTGTTCTTTCCCTGGCACTTGGGGCAGTGCCGATTCCGGCAGCTATTATAGCTGATCCGTATATTCCCGCATTCGGTACAGGCATCCACATGCCCTCCCAAGTCGGCGGTGCGACAACGTCTGAGTGCAGAAAGGGTGCGCAGTTGCCAGCTGTTGATGTTAGGGTGGTGTTCTACCTGTAGCCAGTGCTGTCTGAGCAAGTCCCCTATTTCATGGGCTGCCCTCATTTAGTAATGGGATAAAGCCTGTCGAGTGGACTGAAAGGCCTGACCCTACCCGATTGGGCAACATGAAGATAGACCATGGTTGTGTCAATGCATTCATGACCCAAAAGATCTTTGAATGCTCATGATGTCCAGGCCTTCTTCAAGCAGGTGGGTGGCAAAGGTATGGCGCAGTGTGTGCACGGTCATTTCCTTGGTGATGCCAGCATCCTTTTTTGCCTGCTTTACTGCCCACTGCACCCCTCGCTGGGAATACCTGCTGTCGAAGTCTCCGCCCGAACGGCCCTTGATCTCCTGTTCCCTGCCGTTGAAAAGCCAGATGGAGGGCTGTTCGGCCTGGATGTAGGCTTTCAGCCCCCTGATCAGTATGGCCGAGAGCGGGACATAGCGGTCTTTTTTGCCTTTGCCTTGCCGGATGTGAAGCATATTCCTGTCAAAGTCCAGATCAGATATTTTCAGGTTACGAACTTCAAAACAACGGAGTCCGCAACCGTAGAGCAGGCCTAAAAGGACGCGGTGCTTGAGAAGTTTGGGGGCTTTAAGCAATCTTCTGACCTCTTCCTGGCTAAGAACTACGGGAAGTCTCTTGTCCCGCTTAATGGAAGGCAGTTCCATGCGCTTATCTTTAAGCCCCTCCATTCGGTAAGCAAAGCGTAGGGCATATACGGTGAATTTAAAGTAGGAATCAGACGGGGTGTTGTGCTGCTGTTTGACCAGGTAGAGGTAATCGTTGATCTGCTCGGGGTCGACTTCGGTCGGGAGTTGGTTGAAATGCAGGGCCAGTTTTGCCAGGTGGTGTGAATAATTGCGCAAGGTGCTTTCACCTCTTCCGGCCACGGTGATTTTTTGCCGGAATTTCTCGTAAAGTTCCCTGAATCCTGCTACATTGGTACAGGCTGTTTCGATAAGGTTTGCTTTTTTTTCATGATTAAAAGGGATATTTGATTGAATTTAAAAGTTAAGCCATATCGAGCAGTTTTGGAAACTACCGTAGGTTTAGTGCAACATCACCTATACTCAAGCAGGGGTTTGGTACTTCGTATGACAGGACAGTGCTATATTTAAAGTTCAGCTCTTCGCAAGTAATTAAGTGGTTAAAATCCCTGCCTGCGTATAGCTGAGAACCGTTAGGCAACATTTGCAAAAAACAAACTTTATACTTACCTTTTGCGTTAGTAACGTAAAATAAGACTATGATTATTTCATTTGGCTCGAAAGAGACCGAACAGATTTGGAACGGAATCCGAGTAAAAAAAATGCCGATTGAAATTCAAAACGTCGGACGGCGTAAATTGAGAATGTTGAATAACTCTCAAGATATAATGGACTTGAGAATACCGCCTTCCAATCGACTTGAAAAACTGACCGGAAAACTAAAAGAATTTTATAGCATTCGGATTAATAAACAATGGAGAATCGTTTTTAAATGGAATAATGGAAATGCAAGCGAAGTTGAAATAAATGATTATCATTAAAAAAAGAAAAAATGGAAAAGTTAGCAAATGTACATCCTGGAGAAATATTAAACGTTGAATTTCTGGAACCTCTTGAAATCACTGCTTATAGACTTTCAAAGGACTTAAAAATCCCCCAGACTAGAATTTCGGAAATAATAAAAGGAAGACGCAGAATAACAGCGGACACAGCTCTTCGACTGAGCAGATATTTTGGAACTTCAGCCAAATTCTGGCTCGGGCTTCAAGACGATTATGATATTGAAGAGGAAAAAGAATCGAAAGAATCGGAACTGAACGAAATAAAACATTACGAAAAAAAAACCTTGCCTAACAACTAAGCTTTCGTTGCGTGCGTAGCACGAACAATGAAAGCGCTGTTGCACGAAGCCGGTGATGTTACTATGGAGATTGGGTGGGGATGTCTGTTTGCAATAGCGTAGTCCGATGGGCTCAAAAAGCATAATATGTCAGCCGGTTTATGCTAAAAATCAAAGAATGATTCTCTTTCGTTATTTCCCAGACCTTATTTTGAAAATGACTTAAGGCTAAAGGCGATTGAAGAATATAATGAATGGGTTGAAATCAAAGCAATTTCTATGACAATGAGACTAAATGAAGTGACAGGTAAAGTTCCATCCACTAACATTGTATATGTGAAATGCTGCTGAATGGGCTAGAATTGCGCTTTTCTGCACTTAATATACTTTGCGGTGATGGACAGTAAATCATTCCAAAATCCCGCACTCCGCTTATAATTACGTTGTGTGGCATGAAGTCAGCTGCTTATAGATTATTGTAATGCAAAAAAAGAAATGAATCAAATTCAAATAGATAAAATGTTCAAAGAGCAACCATCTATCTCAGAATTTTTAAATTACCTTGATAAGTCCATTAATAGTGAGTTTGCTAAAGAAGTGATAGTCCAATTGACAACTATTTTCTATTATAGTTTTACTCTGCAAGGAATAAGAATCAAGCGTATTGATTTTGATGATTTTATGAAACCTCTTTCGCAATCAGTTGAAATGAAAAGTTATTTTCACAATTCTGAATATAATTTCGATGCTGATGCATTTAGATCTTTCTATGGTGGGTACAATCAAAAAGAAATTTTAAACTATACTCATTTTGCCATAAATAATCAATTCAAAGAAATAATAGAGACAGAAAACGATGCAATTTTTTATCTTTTATGTGCTTAAAATATTTGGTGATGTAATAGATGAAAATATCATCAAATAACCACGCCACATAACACGTACTTATATTCCATGCTGGATTCCATGCTTTTCAAAAAGTAATTTGATAGCAGGGTTTTTTTTCGGGTTTTTCCTGTCAAAATTGCAAATTTTACCGGCACAGCATATATCTTTGACCGGAGTGACTTGAAGTCACAGCGCCTTAAAATAGCTCATTGATATGCTGATGTACGGATGGGAGAATCTGGTTTTCAGAAAAAGAGCCAAAAGACACCTAGAAAAGAAATTGAAAAAGCTTTACGATAAAAAGCAGATTACCTTGCCTACCGTCCAGGCAGGCTTTAATGAAAAGTAAAACCCCTGAAAAGATGGAAAGTTTAGATAAAAAGAATGTGACAACCTTTGAGGAACATTTGGAAAAAAGATATGGGGCACCGGGAACAGATCAACGAATGGCATTCTAGGCTGAGGCAAAAGCTTTTGCGATAGGGGAGCTTATTAAGGAAGAAAGAAGAATTTCGAACATGACCCAGGAACAACTGGCACTGAAAACCGGAACAAAAAAGAGCTTTATTTCAAGAATTGAAAATGGGAAGAGTGATATTCAGCTATCTACATTGTACAGGATTCTTGAAATTGGTTTGGGTAAAAAAGTATCCTTTACCATAGAATAAGGGGAAACACACCCTAACATTGGCTTGCGTGCATTGGGCAGCAAGCGAATAAAATAAAATTTAGTTCATTGAATAAAGTTCGGGAAAGCCGGGAGAAAAGCGCTCCGAAAGCGCCCACCGCACGCAAGCCCGGACGTTTCGCTTCAGTATCAGAAACCACCAACGAATGATATAATCCTTTAGAAAAATTAGGAGGTCAGAAGATGTGATTTAACGCGCTGTAACGCCGACGGACGAGACGGATGCTCATTTGAGCGATATTTAGTTGAATGAAAACAACGAACCTGCAACATGGGCAAAATGCTATGGCTCGGCCGCATGTGTTCGTTCTAGCAAAGGTTTTATTACTAACTTAAATAAAAAAAAGACAACCTATGAAACTATCACTACTTATTTTGGCATGGCTGGTACAACTAAGCACAACACTAGTTGCACAAGTAAAACCCACGAAAATATTAATCAACAATGTGGAAATTTTTAATGGCAAAGACCAAAAAACCCTCAAAGGTAATGTGCTGATAGACAACAATATCATTACCAAAATTTCTGCAAATGCGATTCCCACAGACCGAAGTGGAGCAACTCAACTAATTGACGGGCAGGGTAAATTTCTAATGCCTGGTTTAATCGATGCGCACGTACACGTATTATTCGAAAGCGTTCCCCAGACGCAAGCCATGATGAGCGATTTTGCCATGCTTAATTTAATGGCAGCCAAAGCCTCTGAAAAACAGTTGTTAAGAGGCTTCACAACTGTAAGAGATTTAGGAGGTGGCTCGTTGACACTGGCAAAAGCCATTGATAGGGGCTTGGTCATCGGCCCAAGAGTGTATTCGAGTGGAGCATTTATTTCGCAAACAGGCGGACACGGAGATTTTGGACTGCCTACCGACGTCCCTCGTAAAATCGGAGAGCTTTCCTATGCGGAAAGAAACGGAATGGTTGCTGTTGCGGATGGTGCCGACAATGTATTGATGCGAACCAGGGAACAATTACGTCAGGGAGCTACACAAATAAAATTGATGGCAGGTGGCGGCGTATCCTCAAACTATGACCCGTTGGATGTTGCGCAATATACGGAAGCGGAATTTAAGGCGGCCGTATCAGCGGCAGAAAATTGGGGAACCTACGTTACGGTTCACGCCTATACGCCAAAGGCGATAAAAACGGCCATTGCCTCAGGCGTGAAATGTATAGACCACGGGCAACTTGCCGATGAGGAAACGGCCCAACTCATGGCAGAAAAAGGAACTTGGTGGAGTTTGCAACCGTTTTTAGACGAGGGGAAATCAAGTTTTGCCGAAGGTTCTGCTAACCGTTTAAAGCAAATAGAAATGAATAAGGGAACGGATATCGCCTATGCATTGGCTAAAAAATACGGTATTAAAACGGCCTGGGGAACCGACATATTGTTTGACCCAAAAGTAGCTTCCCAACAAGGAAGCAAGTTATCGGTAATGGAACGTTGGTATACGCCATTTGAAATTTTGAAAATGGCTACTTCCACCAATGCTGAATTATTACGGATGAGCGGAAAAAGAGACCCCTATCAAAAAGGGAAATTAGGTGAAATAACCGAAGGTGCGTATGCCGATTTAATCCTTGTGGACGGAAATCCATTAGAAAATATAAAATTGGTAGAAAATCCTGAGAAAAATTTTCTGCTGATTATGAAAGACGGTGTGGTTTATAAAAACATCCTGGAGAAATAACCTGCACCCTACAATCCAGCAGAGCATCCAGCAGTTGAGACAAAAACGGATGCAATGCGCTAGACGAACAATCCATCAAGTACGTATCATGCGGAATAAGCTTTGCGTTGTATGTTTATCGACCCTGATTGTTGCTGTGCTACTTTCCTGTCAGTCGGTGCCGTCATCGGAGGACCGACCAAATATTATCTTGGTTATGTCAGACGATCAGGGCTGGGGGCAGGTAGGGTATTTCAATCATCCCATCTTAAAAACTCCTAATTTAGTCGAGATGGCAAAAAATGGATTACGGTTGGATAGGTTTTATGCCGGTGCACCTGTTTGTTCTCCCACAAGGGCGTCCGTTTTAACCGGTAGGGCAAATGACAGAACCGCGGTATTCGCTCACGGCGAGCCCATGCGGATACAAGAAAAGACCATTGCTCAGGCGCTTAAAGGGATAGGCTATACTACCGCTCACTTTGGCAAGTGGCATTTGGACGGACTAAAGGGTCCGGGCGTGCCGATTTTAAACGAAGACATACGCAATCCCGGATATTTTGGGTTTGATGAATGGATTTCCGTTACGAATTTTTTTGATATAGACCCCTTGATGAGTCATAAGGGAGAAATAAAGGAATATACGGGCAGTTCATCTGATATTATAGTACGGCAAGCGTTGGAATTTATCTCCAAGAATAAAAACGATCCTTTTTTTGTGGTGATTTGGTATGGAAGTCCTCACGACCCCTGGAGTGCTTTAGCTCGTGATAAAAGCGAGATACCGCAACAATTGGAAGAGAAGGATCGCAACTACCTGGGTGAAATTGTGGAGATGGACAGAAGTATCGGGGTTTTGAGGAATGAATTGAAAAATAAGGGATTGGCCCAAAATACCATTCTATGGTTCAACAGTGATAACGGAGGGTTACCACAGGGTGGCAAAGAAGGTGTTGGGGGCTTAAGAGGATTTAAAGGGTCTGTATACGAAGGAGGACTACGTGTTCCCTGTATAATCGAATGGCCAGCACAGATAGATGGCGGACAAATAAGCAACTACCCTGCTTCCACCATGGACATTTTTCCGACCATACATTCCATTGTAGGATTGGCTGCGAACCAGATGGTGCAACCGATCGATGGCATTAGCATCCAGCCTATTTTTAATTCGACTACCACCATTCGCCAAAAGCCGATTCCGTTTAAGTATCGGAACAAAGGGGCGCTTATTGACAATGATTTTAAATTGGTGGTAGAGGATATTGAAAAAAAGCACTACGCGCTTTACGACCTAAAAGTCGACACCGATGAGAATAAAGATGTGCTATCGACACACACCGAAAAAGGCATGGAAATGATCGAATATTATGAACATTGGTTGGAATCGGTAAAAAATAGCATTGCGGGCAATGATTACGAGGGTGGGTTATCTGTTCCGGATCCTGACTCCGAATTTTGGTGGGACAGTCCTGCATACAAACCCTATATCGAAAAATGGAGAGACAGACCGGAATACCACGATCGATTAAAAAGGGCAAATAAAATTGAAGATCGATAAAAAACAGAAGGTTAAGTGGATACCGTTTCTTTAGACCACGATACCGTTTTTTCTGGTGCTTCACCCAAAAAGAGCCTTATACGGGTACTCCACAGCCCCTACAAGCCCTGCTGGTTTATATCTACAAAAAAAATTTACATCTTCTGTCGGTTTAGGCGTTTTTCGGAGAGCATTTTTTGAAGATGGGGCCTACCACTCCCTGTGGCTCGCGGCACCGAGCTATTGCGCGGCTGTTCAGGCGACGCCACCGGCCAACTCCGGTGGCTCTGCTAGCTGCCTGACTGTTTTTCCCGCTACCTTGTTGCCGGAACCTACCCACATGCTGCGCCTGCGGTTGATTTCGCACAAGACGCTGGCTTTGGATGCTTATACAGGTGGGTGTAGGCAGTTAACCGGATGATTTCCTGGCATCATCGCTTTCGGAAGGCATTTTCTGGTTTTGAGGCAGCGAAGGAGACTGGCCGTTTTGCTGCGCTAGTTGTGCCTCGGCCTGCGCCTGCACCTTCCCAATGAGTTCATGCACTTGTACAAACGGAAGTCCTCCCAGTGCATTGAGGATGGTGTTGACTTCTTCCAGCGAGAATTGGAGGGTTAGGGTTGGTTGATTGCTCATGAAGTTTTATCGGTTGATGGATATCGGTTGGTTTCCTGCTTTGGGAAAGGGGGGTGCTTCGATTAGGTTGGAGAGAAGTAACCCCGCTTATTCAGGTAAGTTACGAAACGATTTAGGCATTCGTCAGCCCTTCTATCGCCGCTTCCAGCGCTGCGATTCGCGCATCGTATTCCTGCTTCAATTCCTTGATGGCACCGACCGCCAGGACGCCAAAACTGGCATATTTTAGCGTCAGCGTCGTTTCTTTGGTTGCTTCGTCTTCCATTTCCCCTACCAGCGCGGGGAATAGGGGCTGTACATCCTGTGCCATAAAGCCGATCAGCTTTAGCTTCCGATCCGGTTCGTCTTTCCAATGATAATTTTTGACATCCAGTTGCATCAGGCGGGGAAGGATGTTTTTTTCATTGACGATATTGGTCTTCAGGCGCTGGTCCGAAAACGCATCCCAGTTGGTGTCACCATCCCAGGAAATGCCTTTGTTTGCACCGTGTAAAGATTTAACTAGTTGGAAAACAAGTCGATCGCTCTGTACTGCCATCCGGCATTGGTTGCCCGAACCGGTCAGGCGCAGCGGGGCACCTATTTGTACTTCATTTCCCAGTGGATTGATTCGCAGTGGTTTTGCGCCGTGGGATTGAATCCAGCTGTAATCTTTGTGGTATCCCAGGCGTAGGTTGGAATTTAATCCGGAGCTCGGACCCAGGGTGAGTGTCTGACCGTTGGCGTCCGTCTCGGAACTTATGATGTGTAATTTGGCGATTGGGCTGTCGGTGCCAATCCCCAGTTTCTCATCGGTGAGGACCATAAGGGCCGTTCCTCCAGTTCCGGGGTTAAGACGGGCATCCGTGTGTGCCCCTCCCTTGAACCAGGCAAAGTCTGCATTGCTACGGAAGTACTGGGTATGGCTTTGTACACCGATGCCATAGCCATGGGTACTCCAGGATCCAAAGGTGATAAACTGCTTGGTTTTATTCGCTGAAAAATGCAGGGAGGAGAAGGAAGCGGAGAGTCGGAGCTTGCCGTTGACGTCGAGTTTTTCTTGCGGGCTGGCTGTCCCGATGCCTACCCTTGAATCAGCTGCTGTCGCCAGATTCACGCCCGTTTCGCCGAGGCTCAAATTGGTAAGCTGGGAGCCATCGCCGATAAATTTGGCGGCTTTTACATTGCCCTCCACATCCAGCTTTTCAGCCGGGCTCGTTGTCCCGATGCCAACGCTCCCACCGGCCCCATAATTCCCAGCCAGCGTTAGGGCGGGGACGTTGGTGTAATAGTTGGTCGGCGCATAGAAGTGTACCTGTCCCCGGCCAGCATCTCCCTTATAATTGGTTTGAAATTCAATAAATTTTCGGTTAGCCATCGCCCAGGGCCCATAGTTAACCGAAACCGTATTGCCCGGCTCCAGGGATACGTTGCCATTGGCCTTTATATCGCCCACAATATCCAACTTAGCGGTCGGGTTGCTGGTGCCAATACCAATTTTATCCGTTGGATTGATGGCGAGCGTCAATCCGGCATCACCAGCCACGGCGCTGCTGAGGTCATTCCATTCGGTAAGGGCCAGGCCGTCACCGGATTTTTTGTCTGCTTGCTTTTTGTAAAGTGCCATTTTGCATCAATTATTTTTTGTTAAAAAGAACGGTTCCGTCTCCTTCACCGGTCATGCTTGACCGATATTGAAGTACAGCGCCAGGTAGTAGCTGATCTGCTGCTTATAGGTTTTGAATTCAGGAAGTTGGGTATCTATGATTGTTTCGATTTTTGCGAAAAAGGTACCTGGGTCCGAGACGTTGGTCAGGTAAGGCTCGAATTTTTTGATCAGCATGTAATTGCTTTCGATGCCCGATACCCGCATGGCCTTTTCCAAGGAAGGAGGGGCCTCTGGTTGGAACTCCGGCAGGATACGGCTCACGTAGGTGACCCGGTGCAGGATGCGCCAGCAAGGCTTAGCCTTGTCCACATTGCCGCGCGCCTGCCGCAGGGCCTGCGCGTTGGGGTCGGCGCTTTCGTCCAGCCATATCGGGTCAATGACCTTGGTGAACAAGTCCACGAAATTTTTCCCTTTTGGCTCCAAATAGAAGCTCATGAAACGATAAGCATCCACCACACCGGGCTTGATGAGGCCCTTGGCCAGGCTGCGGCCGTCCATGCCTCCGTATTTGTAGCGCGGGGAGGTGGGTATGCCGACCTTAATGTCCAGCCCAAACGAAGTGCTTGATTTTTTGGTTTTGGATTTGGTGAGGGTAAAGCTGGAGCCGCTGGAGAACATGGTTTTTTGTTCAAAGGAGCCGCCCCCCTCGACGCCCATCGCCGCCCCTAAGCCTCCGCCCAGCGCCAGGCTGGTCTCGTTGGCAAAGGTCTCCTGCTGGGTTTCTGCTACCTCGGTTGATTCCGCGTAGAAGCCGCCCTCTACCGTCCAGACGTAGGTATTGACCAGGTTGCGCTGGCTGCCCATTTTGGCCAAATCGTCTTTCAATTGGGTGTTGTTGTAGCCAACCTGGGTGGCAAGCTGGCCGGCGATCTGATTAAACCCGGAGGCAAACATGGGCCCCCAAACGGGAATGATGGTACTCAGTTGGGCGATGCCCGTGGTTGCCGCTGCCGCATTGAAGTGGGCGTTGGTCTTGGCCACATCGAAGGAATCCTCGAAATACGCCTTCAGTTCCATTTTTTCCCGCTCAATCTGCTTTTTCAGTTGGTAGGCTTCGCGCGGCTTGAAATAGCTGTATTGTCCGTAAGCCCCATGCGCCTGGGGATAGTGGGTGTCTGTGGTTTCGCCAAACTTTCCGTCCAGGGTGCCCTGCTTGGTGTACAGCGGGTTGATGGGGAAGGGTACAATGTTGACATCCTCGGGAATATCGGGATTGGGCCGCCAGAAAATGCTGACCAGGGCATGGTTGTGCGCCAGGCGCAGCAGGTAAATATCAGCCGTTTTTGACTTGACCAGGGCATAGCCGGTATTGCCTGGCTTGTAGTACCGCTTGTCGCCTTGTTCGCCGTTGTCATAGCCGGACATGGCGGCGCTCAGCGAGCGTTCGGTATTTACGCTGGTACCGCGTTCGTAGCTTTGGGCCCGTTTACCCGAGGTCTGCCAATTGGAGGCAACTGCCAACTGTACATCCAAATCGAAGGACAAGCCAAAACCCAGGGGAGCGATCAGGGTGCTAATTCCGATCCCGGTTTTCGCTTCGCTTTCCACCGCCACATTCCAGCCGGCTTCCTTGGAGGTACTGTAATTATAAGCGACCTCCTCCGCCTGCTTGAACTTCGCCGAGTTATCCAATTTAAACGCATAGGTGTCCACATCGCCGTCTTTGCTGACGGGGAAGTTTTCGGCCGGCACTGGGGGCGGTCCTTCGAGAAAGCCCATAACCTGCGGGGCAAACTGCGCCTGACTGTACCATTGGCTTACCAGGTTGCCGACTTTGTAACCGGTCATGCGGTTCCATGCGCGGTCCTCATCGATGAAGGAATAACAGCGTTTCAGGATTCCGTTTAGGGTGCCATCGTCGTTTAGTTGCACATCCCCATATTCCACCATGCCCGGTCGGGATCGTATGTACCCGTTGTAGTCGGTGAGCACTCCGGTAAGCGCCGACCGGACTTGGGGGATTTCCGTAGCAATCGGCGCGGTGGAAAGCACCTCCTTGAGCATGTCGCGGTTGTGGGGCGTTAATTGGATGCTGTTCACACTGGCATCTTGTACCTTCCCTTCGGTTTGGCTCATTGGTGTATCAAAGGTATAGTTGGCTAGCAACTGCTCCCATTCTCCTTTTAAGCGCCCGAAGGCATTGTCCGTAATCTGCTCATTGGTCCGGGGTAGGTTCCATATCCTGATTTCTTCCAGGGTGCCCTTGAAATGACTTTTATACCCGGTACTTGTTTTGATGCCCCCAATACTGAACTGGGACAACCCGGATGCCGTGCTGGCAGTGGGTGCCTCGTGTGCTTCGGGCGTACCATCCACGTAGAGTTGAAATTGGCCTGCCTGGTTGGTTTGAGGGCTGTCTGCCCAGGTACCACCTTGTGCCACGCCATGGTTTTCGCTCACCTCATCGTACAGGTACTTGCCTTTGCCTTCTTCCATGCGCCAATGGGATAGCAGCCCCGCTTTGTTTTCCGGTAAGGAAAAAGCTTCACCCTCGCTCGTGGAAAGGGCGCGGTTCCAGATGCGCACACTGGCAAAGGTGCCCTTGAAGCCGTTGCCGCCCATGACAAAATCCCGGTAGGCCTCCACCTTTTTCCCTTCTACCGCCGTTGATGACGTCCACTTTTGCGTGCTTCCATCTTCCGTCGTGACCAGGAGCGTATGGTAATACTTCGGATTGGCCTCAGACGAAGCCGCACCGTTTCCAAAAACGTTGCCCAGCATATCTGCCTGGGAAAACGCCATTTTGTTTTCCATCTGGTCTTGCTTTTCAGCCATCCCCTTTAGAAGCTCATCGGTGTCTTTGTCGTCCCCTTCGTACCACTTCTCCTCGGATGCGCCCCCTCCGGAAGGTGTACCCTGATCGCTGCCCGTTATGGGGTATTCTGCCTTTGTAGGCTCAGCTTGAGGCTTATTTCTAGACCGTATCAGGGTGATTTTGTAAAACTGATTGAGCGCGCTTAGCTTGGCAGGCCTACTCCTTTTATACCATGCCCCGTGGATCAGCCTGTAGTTAGCGCTGTCCGCTTGTTGGCTGGCTGTAGGAGTCGTGTTCATTTTGATCCAGTCTGCCAATACATTTTCTCCACCCCAATCGAATTGGATTTCCCGGTTGCCGTTGACCGATAAACCGTACTCGCCCTGTTTTTCCAGGAGCATTCCGGTAGCGTCAACCTTCACTAGAGCCTCCAGTGTGAATTCATCGCTGAGCTGCAGGGAACTGTCGTTTCCACAGTCAATGAATGCATCGTTGCTTGGGCCCAGTTGATAGCCCCAGTATTTTTCATGGGTAAAGGCCAGGTGCCGCCAGGGCGCCTTGCCCTCCTGAAGAACTGCGAAGGCATTTTTGCTAACATACTTTTTACCGCCAAGGGTAGCGACGCATTTGTAGCTATCCTCGCCAGTGACGGTTTCAAGCCCCAGGGAATACGATGCACTGCCTCTTTCAAAGTAGATAACGCTTGCCGGATGGTTTAGGCTTGTGGAGGGCTTCACCCAGGCCTCCACGCTCAGCCCTTTTTCAGACGGCTGCAATACCTCTAATTGGCGGTCATCCGCCGTACTGAGCGCGGCTCCATTCGCTGTTGATTTGGGAGTCAGCTCCAGTGCCAGGCTTGCCTCCCAATCTTCCCATTGGCCGATCGCGTTGTTGATGGAATAGAGGTAGTGGAAGGAAGTGTCGATTTCTGTTGTCGGGCTCGTGGTTTCGTTGTACTTGATTCCGGCCTTAAACAGATAGCTTCTGGCCTTTTCCCATTTTGAAGCACTGGCCCCGCCGAGGTGGGCCGGCGTGCTGGTGAAGTGTTTGGAGTAATCGTACGGCAGGCTCACGGACAGGCCTGCTTCCAGGCGATCGATGTGTTGCGTATTGGTATCCTGTACCTCGAAAGTGACCGTGCGCACCTTTGCCACATCCAGTATCAAGGCAATCAGGGATTGTTTGAGTCGTGCCCGGCGGGCTTTTTTATCGGCATCGTTGCCTTCTTTTACTAATTCCAGGGTTAATCCCTCGATCTCCTCGTCTTTCAACACCTCGCCGAGGGCCTCCGGAGTACCGGATAGGGCAGCAGCCTTTAGGTTTGCCACAGCTGGCTGTCCAGCTATTTCTTGTAGTAGCCCTTGATTTTTCAAATAGTCCCACAGACCGTCGATGTCTTTCTCGTCAGTGACCAAGCCGGAAAGGTAGGATTTGTAAAAAATGTCTGCTGCTACTTTGGGCTTTCCGCTTAGAGAGAATGACTTGCCAGCAATACGTAGCATTGGGTTTTCGGCTAAATAGGCCGATAGTTGCCGCAGCGTGGGCTCGTGTATTTTTCCATCGGCTATATGCGCAGCCGAAGCATCGCTTACCCGAAACATCAGGTTGTTGTCCGCACTCGTGCGGAGCTTGAGGGTGCCTTTGCTTCCCGAAGGTTTGAGATAGGCAGCCCTGGGATCGTCGGTGTTGCCCAGCGGCTCCAGCGTACCGAGGGGGAGGTCACCGTCTCCATTCAGGATGGCTGCGATTTGATTGAACCGCCGGGGAAGGTTACGCCATTGTTCTACTTCCTGCTTGTTGTCTTTTGAGGTCATGGTCAGCGTGCAGGCATTGCTGCCTGTTGCCGCAGTTGCCGCCACTTCGATGGCCATGTCCCGGTCAAGGCGCGGCTCCAAGGCTAACGTAGGGGAGACGACCTTTGATTCGCTGTCGGTGATGGATACGCTTTTGCTCCCGGTAGGATTGAAGTACAGCACGAAAAAATTGTTCTTTCTACCTTTAAAGTACAGGTTCACCCTTCCCAGCGAATCATCAAACAAAAAGGGGTCGGTGGCCTCGGCTGCATCCGAATAGCCCTGGCTTTCGCTGATTTCGGCGCTGGTGTAGGCAAATTTCAGCACGCCGCCGCTGGTGCCCAGGCCATTTGGATCAATATCGAGCAGCCGCATGCGTTGCGGGTGTTGCCAGGCTATCCGATTGTTGTTTTCATCCCGGGGGATTTGTTCCAGTGTGCTATACGGGTTTTCATCCAGGGCCTGTACATTGATGTCCGGCATATTGACCGCATCCATCGTCAGGCGGCTTAAGTGGCCGGAAGCTGCCGCAGCAAAATTCAGTGCGCCTATGTATTTGTTGTCATTTTTGTCGGCCAGCCCCATGGCGAGCATGACGCAGGCCTTGTTTTTCATGGGTTTGCCATCTGCGCCCATTTCCTGTTGGTAGTAATAGCAGGAGGTCAGGCCATGACGGATGTGGTAAGGCGAGGAATGAGGAGCCAATTCATCCGCAGGCCCCTGAAAGGCATACTTTTGCTGAAGCACCCCATTCCTCAAATAGTCGGAGGCAATGCTGCTGCCATCTGCCTCGTACGCGATCAGCGGCCACTCGGATGCCGATTCCAGCACAAAATCGTCTTTGCTGACGCCGGTGCGTACGGTGTAAACCACCTCGCTTAGGGCATCCCTTAGCACCAAGCGGGCGTACTCATTCAGGTTGTTGTAGTCAAAGGCGCTGGTCTTCGATAAGTCGTTGGAGATTTCGTCATCGCTTTTTCCTTCGGTCACTTTCGCTTGTATCGTGGTAATGAAGCTGCCATCAAGCGCGTACTTTTCCATGAACTCGGCCACCACTACCTGGGAGTCGCTGGTGTCAAACACGATGCTGTAATCAAATCTGAGGTTAAAGCTGTTTACCTTATTAGTGGCGGCATCGCTGGTGAAAATCTGCCACCGTTGTTCCTCCGAATCTGCGCCGGGTATCAGGAGTACCGAAAAATTTCCATGGGATAAGTTATTGGCAAAAGCCAATTCACGGGTTGGCTCGTAAAAAGGGTTGCCTTCGACGTCTACGGCGGCGAGGGTATCTTTTCGGGATTCGGGTTCTGTTTTGTGGCGGCTGCGCTGATAGCGTATTTCACGGCTTAGTTTCAGTACGGTCCCACTGAGGATAAAGCGGTCCACCAATAGGGTATTGTTTACGATGGCAGGGCTTTCGTTGTCGGGGTGGTCCGCTCCGATAGACTGGCGAAAAATATAAATGTATTTGCCGTCCGAAAGTACTTGAAAAGGCTCCTTTGCCCCGAGCCTCGCCGTACTGGAATAAAAGGCGTCGGTTTTGTCTTTGAGTGCTCGATCGGATAAGACCTTGCCCTCGGCGTCTAGCGGCTTCCCCTCGCTATCGTAGCGGACGATGATTTTTTCGTTTTTGCTGTTGTACCTGTCTATCTGAAAATTGGGCACGACGCCATACCCTACCTGCATGATTTCCGACGGGAACAATAAACGGCTTGCCCCCAGCCCGTCGAAGGCAACCGACGACCAGAAATTTTTATCGTTGTTCCGATCGTTCCCGTCGGGCGTAGTGCTCCGCTGTTCGGTGCTCGACATATTCAACACGCTGTAAAATATCCTTCTATCTCCCCTCATGGCAAAGGAAATTGGAACGCCCTGATGGGATACCATACCCGTGTGCAGGTACACGTGTGTTTCCTGCCTTGTCATGTTTTTGTTGATCAGTGGGGACGTTTGAGGCATAGTGTCAGTCGGTTAATCGTGTTTATGCATTTCGGTAAGGCGCGCAACCGAATGGATGCTTCACAAGCGCAAAACTGCGTGTAGAACCCCATCGCTATGCGGTATTCTGAGCTTAGCGTCGGCTATACAGCCAAACTACGGAAAAGTAACTCGTTGATTTTCACCATTAAATATACTATGTTTTTTTGATTTCGATCAGGAAATTCCAACGAATAGGTACATTATTTTTTAACCCTGCGAATTCGATCAATTTAGCAGATGCCACCTTCGGTATCATTTAGAAAGATGTTTAGCTCCTGCCCAACGAAAATTGCCTATGCGAAGACGAGCAAATTCCCCAACACCCATTGATGTTGCGGGAAGCGTGGTACCGGGTATTTTTCGGCAATAATACAGGCAGGCACGTTTGTCAGTCGTTTAGTTTTAGAGGTGGTTTCCGGAGGATAAGTCGCGTTGAGCATATCTGGTCACGAGCACGCGGTAGGATGGATGACGGTGCAAAATGTGGGCATATCCACTATTTCCCGGTAATCAACGAACTGAACAGACAATGTACCGTATCGAATAGGCGGCAGTATCCCAAGGCGGGCACTCCGTTTTCATCCGTACAAACGCTCCATTTGCGAGGCATTTTATATCGTTTATCCTGTTTCCTCTGACATAAATGGCATCAATCGCGGAAAATTGAGTCTGTAGGTGGGTAAAAATCCTGCTGGATTTTAATGTGGGAAGTCAATGAAAGCAGCCAAAACTATCCCTAACCGAAAAAGTAGCAGCAGGCGAAAACGAAAGGGTCGATCCGGAAGACCACCTGGCGGGAAGATATGAGGAAATAATCGGGAGGGTGGGCATAGAATCGGGGCGATACTGGTACTTCCCGTGGGCAAGGAAGCCTCGTGGAAACTGCCGCAGGGGTTTATTGAGCGGAGTTACCAGAGATTACACCACCGAAATGGCAGGTAAGGTGAGTTCCCAAAACGTATTCATGAAAAATCGAGAAAACACCTCTAGCAGACGCATCGGGGCCTTATGATGTTTAAAGCCCGGCAAAGTGGTACCTACCATTCTGCGAGCAACCTTTTATCGTTCATCAACGTCTAAGTCCAACGAGATTATGGTCCTAAAAGTAAAGAAAGGCTTTTTGAAAAGCGAAGACAGCCGACGGTGGCAAAGTTAATTTATCCCCGCAATACTTTTAGTTGGGTCATACCTTGCTCAAAACCAATAGCTTAACTATACTTACCGTAGAATCGATGAAAATAAATTGTAGATACCCGTTATTGGCACTATTCGCAGGACTATTTTTTAGCTGCGATACCGAAGAAATTTCTCCCACTATATTTTTTGTGCAGGAGATGAGTGATCCCACCATTTATACCGACTTGTTTGCCTATGAAAATGGGCGCCTGGTAAATTTCGATCGGCTTTTTGGTGAACGGATTGAAACCAGCACGAAGTTTTACTATTCCGACAAGCAATTGACGCGGGTTGAAATCGAACGAGATCAGGGATTGGAACAGCTGATTGAGCTATCGTATGGAGCGAATGGTTTTTTGAAAAGAAGAAAAGGTAACCACGAAACAAAATGGTGGTATTACAGAGATTCGGGTTGGGTTATTTAGCTACAGCGATGGGAGGATCTCGTCCATAAAGTATTCGTATGAAGGCGTCGACCATAAACCTACGGAAACCGTATTCGAGTGGAGCAATGGCAATATTACCCAGATGGATTTTTATGTAATTGACGATGAATACACGTACCTGGCCAGCAGTAAAAGGATGAGCTATGATGCTAAACGGAATTTTTCTAACCAGGACATCGCTTTTGTTTACCGGGTAATGGGCGGGGAGGAAACCCTAATTTCCAGAAATAACGTGGTAGCGGAGATTGAAAAAGTAGGGGATTTAATCAGTAATACCGGAAGATACGACTTTACGTACAACGATGAGGGGTACCCGATCGGATATACTAAGACAATTGGTTTGCAAGCATACAACCCTATTCAAATTACCTATAGATGATGAAGCCTGCGGGCACTGCCAAAAAGCATGACGGGGCCGGTTTACTCGTAGCGAAAGCTGACTGGTAGCACGCGGTGAATCAGGACTTGCGGATATTCCCGGCCAAATGTTGTTGGATCAAGCGCCTTGATCGTCGTTCAACTACAATTGCACAGCGTAATTTTCAGGGTTTCCTGGACTTTTGCGAATGCTGTGTGGCTGGGAGGACCTGCATACCCGGCTTAATAACCTACTGCACCGAAATCGACCATGAAAAAAATAGAGGTAAAAAAAGGGCAAATTCTCCAAAGAAAAGGAGACGTAAACAGCAAACTTTACCGGGTTGAGTCCGGCTTGTTACGCAGTTATTCCATCAGCGATAAGGGCAAAGAGCATATTTACATGTTTGCCCCGGAGAATTGGATCATTGCTGACAGCGTGGCGCCCGATGAACCCTGTGATTTGTTTATTGATGCCATCGAACCGTCCATTGTTTGGCAGGAAGACAAAGCGCAGCACCTGGCGCACGATGTGCCCAAGTTGATAAAACGCATCAACGTGCTGCAGAAACGGGTCATCATGCTGATGTGTGCCTCTGCCCTCGAGCGATACGAGCATTTTCTGGCCACCTACCCGGATATCGTGCAGCGGGTGCCTCAAAAAATGATCGCCTCTTACCTCGGAATAACACCCGAAGCGCTTTCTACCGTTCGCAGAAAACGTCCCCAAAAAGCTTAATTTCCGTTTCCATTCCACACTTCTTAATCTACATTAATGCACCGGCGATACGCGTACACTACTTTTGCCCGAACGAAACAATTTTCTTATGGCATCCAACTCATTTACCATTGACACCGCAGACGCATTCGTAACCTTTCAGGTGAAAAAACTTGGGGTTTTCACCATCAACGGTAAGATTACTGATTTTACAGGTGGCGGTTCTTTTTCAAAAAACGCCCTCACTGACGCCCATTTCAAGGCTAGCACTGGCCCGTCTAGCATCGATACAGGCAGTTCGAAACGGGATGCCCACCTAAGGAGCAAGGATTTTTTCTTCCTCGATAAGCATCCAAAAATTTGTTTCCAATCTACTTCCATCCACTCAGATAAGGAAAGCTACCTGGCTACTGGAAATCGTACCCTGCTGGGGGTTACCAGAAAAGTGAGCATTCCATTCGAATTTTCCGAGGGCGTGTTTACCGGTCAATTCCCCATCCAACGATCGGACTTTCAACTGGGAGAGAAATTCCCTGCGTTTATTGTGGGGAATACGGTAAAGATTTCCATCCACTGCAAAATCAAAAAGTGATTTACCGATGAATGAAAAAACAATGGATATCCTGGCATGGCTGTAAAAAAAAACGCGAAAAACAGGGCAGGATAGCCTCGTGTCCTTCCAGGTGGCAAGCGCGAAAAGCCGCCCCGAACTGCGGGTGGTGAGCAGCTACGTTCCCCTTTTTCTAGGCAAACAGTGGATCAAATTTCGAATTTCCTTTACGGAACCACTGCTATAAAAGAAACAAAACGATTGAATACGCTTTAACCACCGAATTTTAGCAATATCTAAGGCAATTTAGCCTTTTTCCGGACCACTAGTAATCGCTATGACCATGAAATCGAGCCTGCCTACCGGACTACCGGACAGGCAGGCATGACGTGCCCGTCACACACTGGAATGACTATCAGACATGCGAGATTCCCTGTCTGCCGACAGGCAGGCATGTGACCATTAACGAACGAATTATAGACACATGAAATACACGACCATTTTACTGAAAACAAGTGCCCTACTTTGGATCGTATGGGGTCTGGTACACGTCCTTGCAGGCGTAATGACCATGAAAGGCGTGCTAACCCAAGATATTAGTGAGGCTATTATCGGGATTGCCGATGCGGTGAATCCCGAAAGTCTGAGGATGGACTATCCAAAAGCAGCGGGGGCGGTTATTGGGCAACATGGATTCAATCTGCTGTGGATTGGACTGGTTACCTTCATTTCTGCATTTTTTATCTGGAAGGGGTATAAACCCGCGATTTTCCTGGCAGCCATTTGCGGTGGTCTTGCCGATTTGGGGTACTTTTTGTTCCTGGACCTTGGCGGCTATGTCCATTTTGTGCCAGGTACGATCATGACCTTGATTTCCGGTGCGGCCATCCTACTCAGTTTTTATGCCCATTTAAAAACGAAAGCGACTTATCGGTCATGAGGAAATTCGTCTCTTTACAGGCTGTATTTGTTCGGAACGTTTTGTAATTGTATTTCTTTTCGCCTGGGAAGCGCGCGCAGCTTTCGGGATTCCGTCTGGCGAGACTATAAGAACCATAGCCCTGGGGAAAGGCCTTTGGTAAAATTGCTGCGTAATTGCGCAATGCTTCCCCCGCATGCATTGGTAAAATGCGAGGAATCGTTATCTTGTTCGGTTTAACTATAGGTCTTTGCCACTCAATGCTATTAAGTTAAGAAAAAAACAGCTCTAGAGGCCAAAATAAGCCGGTTTTCCTTATGAAAACCGGCTTGCTTTAAGTAACTTAAAGCTTCTAA
>NZ_WIOK01000049.1 GCF_009467825.1 Cyclobacterium xiamenense
CGATTCGCGCTTGTTCTCATCCGGTCCGTGGCAGGCAAAACAATTGTCCGAAAGTATTGGACGAACATGGAAATTGTAGCTGATCTGATCTCCTGAGGCAGGTACCTGTTGATTTCGCCCAGGTTTTTGACATCCTGAAATGAAAAGTAATAATATTAAACCACTAAGTATTTTCATTGATTGTTGAAATTATGCTTTTGTATATAAGAGAGCGCAAATGGGCAAATCTCATCTAATGTCGGTGAAATATCCACAAAAGCACACCAAAATGAATCGGGTCCTGCAATCATTCGAATCAACTAATCACTGGTATGTTCTTTGTAAAACTGCCATACTTCCCTGGCTACATTTCGCCCTAGTTCAAGCCCTTCCTGATTATCAGCCTGGATATGATATCCTCCCAATACTCTGGAAAAACCTGCCATTTCAGCAGTTTCCGTGAATGTGGGGAATTTTAAGACAACCGTATCTCCCAAAAAATCCGGCTCAGTCATGGCTCCCGCAACCAAGGTAGCACTTTCTCCAAAAGAGTCGCTACCCGTCCATAATCGGAGAGCCTCTGCACAAGCGCCACTAACGGCGCTGTGACCTGACACGTAACTTGGGAAGGGTGGACATAAAAATACCTCCGGGGAATAGGGACGCCATTGATTACCAGGAAGGCGGGTCATTCCTACTTTTTCTCCTCCCCAACCATTGATCATCCGACCGTCAAAAATATCGTGTACCAATGCATACGGCCTTGCGTAATCGTAGTACATCTTGGAATCCCAGGCAGCGATAAAGGCATCCATTGCAACTACCTGATTGTAAAAATACATTTTCACATCTTGATCGAGGGCGTGGCGATCCCGGCGGGATACATCCTGGGCAAAACGTAGCCAGTGGCCTGCTTGCTGTACAGATTTTGGACCATCCCGCATGTATTCAATCAATGCTTTTTGATAATCTGAGAGGTTTGCCTGTAAATCTACCACCTCCTGAATTTGCGTTTTCAATTCTTCGCTTCCAATACTGGGGGGCGGTCCCGGACGAAATTGGTCTGCAGCTTTCAACCCGATGGGTTGCACCCGATCCCAGAAGGGTGTTAGGCATTCCGGGGCAAAACGTCCCCCTTTTCCGTCCGAGAAGTATTTCGGCTGCCACCTACCGGGATCCAAATTTTCATCTGCCGTATTGGCCGGTTTGTACCCCGTGTAATTGAAATAGGGTGATTGAGCAGACCCAGGTTCCTCACCGTATTGATTGGAACCATCTCCTTTTCTGGCTGAAATTACCTGATGGGCCGCCAGGTTGCCAATACCCTGGGGTGATTTTGAATTCAAAGCTTCATTCGTTGGATCCAAACCCAAATCCATCATGAAACCGGTAAAAAGCGAACTGTCTGCAGGATAATATTCCATAAGCGAACGATAGGCTGCATAGCTGATGGCAATTTCTTTGTTCGCCAACGTCCTTTCCTTTTCGGGACGTCTGCCAACTCCCCCGAGGTAGACTGGAACTGCTTTGGCGTCATAAACCGACCAGGCATCAAAAATGGATACAAAGACCAAGGCAAGGTAGCGGGATGTTATGGTTGGGCGTGGGGTAAACAGCTCGGTATCATTCGCTGTGGCTTCAAGCGCAAGTTGACCCCATTTATAGGCTAGATTATCCTTTCCCAAAGGCTCATCTCCCATCTTTACCGCAGGTTTTTCTCCGCAACTACAAAGTAGGCTCAGGGAAACAACCAGCAAAAAAGAAAAAAAATTATCTTTCTTCATAGGAAGTGTAGATTATATCAATGGCCTGTTCCGGCGTAACAACCGGAAGCTTGCACGTATTGTTTTTACAAACATAAATCAGAGTCTTTCCCGATACGAGTCGATTGGCAAATAACGGAAGCTCATTTTCCTGAGCAGCACCTACAATCAATGTATTTGGCAGGTGCGTTTGACTCAGCTCTTTAATTAGATCTTTTGAGTTCTCTCCAACCACCGCCACCTCCATGTATGGAAACGCCATGTGCATCAATAGTTCATTCCATTTGCCATAGGCTTGCCCTTCTGAAAGTATTTTGGGCATCATTGAAGCAACCATGCTTTTTGACTTTTCCAGAAAAGCTTTGTTTCCTATCAGGTGGCCTAACTGAAACAAATTCAGCGCCATGGAGGCATTCGAGGATGGCAAAACTCCATCGTGGGTAAGAATAAGGGAGGATATCAACTCTTCCTTCTCGTTGAATCGGAACATACCCGTCTCCTCATCTGAAAAAGCGGCTAAGACATGAGAGTTAAGTGTGATGGCAAGATCCAAATGTTCTGGATTCATGGTAAACCCGTATAACTTTATTAGGGCTTCCAGGAGAAAGGCATAATCTTCCAGGAATCCAGGTACATGATCCCCTCCTTCCTTGAAAGAATGAATCAGTTTACCGCCGCGAAGGCAATTTTTTTGTAGGAAATCGAGAATTTCAAGAGATTTATTTAGGTATTCATCGTTTCCGAAGGCCGCATAGGCATCCAAAAATCCCAGCATAAGGAGGGAGTTCCAGGAGGTGATGACCTTATCGTCTTTTCGAGGCGGGGTTCTTTTTTGCCGTACCTTTAGTAGCAATGCGTTCCATTTCGTTTTTTGCTTCTTAAAATCAGCAAACGAAACCCCTTGCTCAGCTGCAAATACCTCATCTGGTTTTTCCCGAAAAAATATAAACAAACTGTCTCCCACCACCTGCTGTGAGGAAATCGAGTAGTAGTTTGAAAATAGTTCGTATTCACCACCCAAAGCTGTTCTTAGCTCATTCTCTTCCCAAAGGTAATACTTCCCTTCTACCCCTTCCGAGTCTGCATCCAATGCGGCATAATAGCCACCGCCTGGGTGCTTCATCTCGCGTTCCAAAAAATCGATGATCCCTTCGGTCACCTCCTGATACTTCTCTTCATTAAACGCCTTAAATGCCATAGAGTATACGCGCAACATCAGTGCGTTATCGTAAAGCATTTTCTCGAAATGCGGCACCTTCCAATAGGTGTCGGTGCTGTACCGATAAAAACCACCCCCTATCTGGTCTTGGATGCCGCCTTGCGAAATTTTTTCCAGGGTATTTTTTACGTGCACTGAATAGTCGGAGTTTTTCTCCAAAACCGAATAGTTTAATAAAAAGGCAAGATTCGTTGGCATCATGAATTTTTCGTCAACCTTATCCCCTCCCCAATCTAAATCCCAGGAGGACTGCCATTTTCTGACACTTTCTTTCAAATTTCCTGCGTTGATAGTCCTGTCATCCGTTATCGGTACGATGCTATTGGTCTCTTGAATACCCTGTGCCAACATTTCCCCATATTTCTCAGCCTTTTTGGGGTCCTCGGTATAAAACGAATACACGTCGTGCAAAACCTGCATCCATTCCTCCTTGGTATGATAGGTACCTCCATACAAAGGATTTCCGTTGGGTAAGGTAATTACATTCAACGGCCACCCACCACTGCCCGTGATTAATTGAAGTGCTGTCATGTAGACGTTGTCAATATCAGGTCGCTCCTCCCTATCCACTTTGATTGAAATAAAATACTCGTTCATAAAGGCAGCCACATCCTCATCTTCAAATGTCTCAGCTTCCATCACGTGACACCAATGACAGGAAGAGTACCCGATACTGACCAACAGCAGTTTGCCGTCAGATCGGCCCTTTTCCAATGCTTCATCACTCCAAGGTAGCCAGTTAACGGGATTCTTGGCGTGCTGAAGTAGATAGGGGCTTGTCTCGTGTATCAAGGAGTTGGTAACTTTAGCAGATTGTTCCGACGGTTTTCCTTTACCACAGCCTGATATACTTCCAATAAGCAAAAAAAACAGGTAAAACCTTACAATGGATTTCTTCATATAATGAAATTTAGAGCCATCAAGAAAACAAAAAATCTTCTTCAAGAAATTAGTGATTCGTGGGAGATATGGCGGTTAATCCGAATTTTTCCGGCTGTTCGATCCGGAGTAACTGAAGATGATCATTATTTTTGGCAAATAAAACTCCCTCCTGCCCTCCAGCCAGTTTCATTTTTTTAGCCGATTTAACCTCGCCGCGAATCATCAGGCCACTTTGATAGGGCATTTGACTTTCAAATCCGCCTTCTCCGTCTCCGAGAAGAAGTCCGGCGTAACTGGCATCATTTCGCGGAGTCTCTACTTCGGCCCCATATAGATTTCCGGCATAAAGAACGTCCAGGTGTCCATCCTTATTAATATCCATTGGAACAAAGGTGTTTATGGAGGCTATTTGAGAAAAAACATCCAGCGGTTGCATTGTAAATGTTCCATTTCCCTGGTTTTCCAAATACAAATGAGCAAAACTTTTTACCTCAAAATGAGTCGACTTCTGCAAATCTTCTGTTGTATAAATTTGCTCTAAACTGGCCGAAGCATACGATTTATAATCCTTAAATTTTGCTTTAATGGCAGGTATCTGCTGGGAAGAGCATTCTCTTCCACGCACCGGAACCCGTACACCCTTATCCAAATAACTCAGAACCAGATCGTCCTTGCTATCGTTGTCGTAATCGTACACATACAAGCTAAATGGAGACGACTGGCTTGCCTGGTATTTATAATTTCTTCCCAGATTGCCAACGATAAAATCGATATCACCGTCTCCATCAAAATCTTCACCCTGCAGTCCAAACCACCAGCCATTTGTATCACCTAAACCTGCGGCTACCGACTTGTTGACGAATTTTCCTCTTTCATTCTTCAAGTAGGTGATTCCCATCCATTCGCCTACAAGGATTAGATCCTCCATGGAATCTCCATCTACATCAACCCAACTGGCCTGCGTCACCATGCCCAAATCTAGTAATTGGGGAGCTACTTCTTCGGTAACATCCTCAAACTTCACTTCAGCCTCGGTACTGCTATTTTTTAAAATGTAGCTTTTAGGTGCATGGGGGTAGTTTCTAGGAGTAACACGGCCTCCTACAAACAGGTCCAAATCCCCGTCGTTATCCATATCCGAGGCCACCACCACCGAACCACTCTCCCTGAGTACTGGAAGAGCTGTATCCGATTTTTCAAACACCCCGTTTCCACGATTGATATAAAACTTATCCTGATAGTACGTATCACCTTTTCGGAGTTCATTTCCCCCACATACCACATATAGATCGGGCAAGTCGTCTCCGTTAGCATCAAAAAACAAGGCACCCACATCTTCCTGAAACCTGTCTTTTTCCCACATTTCTTCCAGAATCCCGGTAAAAGTTCCATCACTTTTTTGCAAAAACATCTTTGCCGGAAACCCACTGGCGCCACCCACGTAAAAATCATCCAATCCGTCGTTATTTATGTCTCCTACGGCAAGTGCGGGACCGTATTCGGAAATCTTATGTGGAAGTAAAACCTGGTATTGAAAATCGTTAAAGGTGTTTTCAGTATGCCGGTGATCCAACGACACGGTTGTCGTAATATCGCTGAAAAATTCGCGGGAGGCTGGTAACGTTGGGGCCAAGACGTCCACCGCATCCGCTTCATTAACCATTATCCGTTGGTTTATTGCGACGTTTTCTAGGAGGCTTTCTTTTCCGCTTGGCCAAAGAACCCGAATCTTTGGTATGCTGCTTTGGTTTCCCAAGCCGAAATGAATCGTAGGATCCACCGAGGATTGAAACCCCCTCGTTAAGGTAAGTTCCTGGTACTGGATTACCGAATCCACCTCCAACCAAACCTTTGCGCCAAGCCCCAACGGATTTGAGGGATTACCCACTAATTCAAGTTGCAGAAAATTGGTATTTGCCAAAGTGGTTGCATTATTCCTGTAAACGGTTGCCTGATCGTCGAGATTATTGACTACCACATCCAAATCACCATCGTTATCCAGGTCTACATAGGCTACTCCATTGGAAAAACCATTGAAATTAATCCCCCAGTCATCCGACACATCGGTGAATGTCAGATCCCCCATATTCTTAAAAGCAAAATTTTTGATTTTTTCGGAGGGAATTTTCTTCGTCAAATCAAGAGAGTTACCTTCGTCAAAATTTTGTACCTCGTCGTTCCTAAAATAATCGCTATTGTTTATATCCCTTCTTACTCCGTTGGTCACATAGATATCCTTGTAGCCGTCGTTATCAAAATCGGCAAACAAGGCAGCCCAACTCCAATCGGTGGAAGAAACTCCGGCCATTTTTCCTATGTCGCCAAAACGCGGCAAGCCATCGGTACCCATTCCCATATGTAGTTGAAGGGTGTTGATGGAATATTGATGATGCATATCGTTTTTGACCATGGAATAAAAACGTTCCGGGTCCATGCTATCCATGTTTTCCTTCGCCCTGCGGTAACTCTTCGGCATCATATCCACTTGATAAATGTCCAAGAAGCCGTCATTATTGAAATCAGCGACATCTGTTCCCATTCCAAAATAGGAGGTATGATTGGTTAGCTCCAGGTTAAAATCTGTGAATGTGCCGTCTTGGTTATTGATATAGAAAAAGTCAGGTGTACTAAAGTCATTGGAGACATACAGATCGGGCCATCCATCCTGGTTAAAGTCTGCTACTGAAACACCCAACGACAGGCCGTATTTATTCAAACCAGCCTCCTCGGTCTTATCGGTAAACTTACCGTTTCCTTCATTTTTATAAAGCCGGTCACTTCGGTGGTAGGGTGCTGCATACCTGTAAGTCAGATACTCTACCATGCTGGTACGCGAAGGTACAATGGGATAATTGATCAGGTACAAATCCTGCAAGCCATCCCCATCGTAATCGAAAAAAACTGCCTGTGTACTATTCCCCTCATCGGCAAGTCCGTATGCTTCTGCCATCTCTGTGAATGTTGGGATTTCACCTTCCCTACCATCGTTGATATATAGCAGGTTTTTTGTTGTCCCCCATTTGCCAGACACACTGATATAAATGTCCAGCCATCCATCCTGATTGGCGTCACCTACGGTAACACCCGTCATCCATCGATCGTCTCCTGCTACCCCGGCTGGCAAGGATACGTCTTCAAAATTTAGGTTTCCTTTGTTGATATACAGCTTATTGGGAACCATATTCCCGGTGAAGTAGAGATCCTGTAAACCGTCATTGTTAAAATCACCCACGGCCACTCCACCACCCATGTAGATATACATGTAGTTGAAATAGTTGATCGAATCATTTTCTGTTAAGTCATTGGAAAAATCGATTCCAGTTGATTGAAGACTGAGTTCGGTAAATAAGGAGGCCTGATCTTTTTTTTCCTGGCATGCTGCCAAAAAAAATACCAGGCCAAAGAGAAGAATACTATTCCCTAATTTATCGTACCAGCAACGGGGATACACGCTTGGTTTCATGTTCATCGGTATTTTTTGTGTCAATCATTACCTACCTGAATAAGAAGAAATATCCACAGCGGTATCGAAACATTTCAACTTCTTTACCTCTGTGGATTAAATTTGTCTTGAACTAAACCCGACCTTTAATCTTCATATCCTGGGTTTTGTTCGATATTATTGTTGCTCCGTTGGATTTCTTCCCTTGGAATGGGAAACCGATAATAATGGTCTCCCGGCCATGGAAAACGTGGATCTACCTCTACAACCTCTCCGTAGGTATATTGCAAGGTACCCATCAAATCGCCTTCCTGAGCTGTGGACCAATCCATTGTGACACTACTTAAGCCTCGAATGGGATTCATATCGATGTTACCCGGAGCTGCTTTCCAGCGCAACAGGTCCCAAAACCGCATGTCCTCCAAATGTAATTCTACGGCACGTTCGTTTCGGTAGTCACGTAGTAATGCTTCGCCCGAACTGGTAATGTCTGGCATATCGACCGAAGGCCTATTTCTAACTTTATTAATGTATTCCCTTGCCAACTCCTCATTGCCCAGAGCGATTTGAATCTCCGCATAGTTCAGATAAAATTCCGCCAGCCGCATAAACACGGTTGTTTGGCTATAATCAAAATCGAAACTTGCTCTCGGCCCTTGAAAGTCCAACAATTTTCTAAAAGTATACCCCGTCTGAACCCTCCAATGAAAAGGGGTCAATCCTTTTACCCAATAAGTTTTGGAATCCCGCCCGAAATCAAAAAGCGTTTGGTTATTCATTGGATCTACTTTATTGGGATTTTCGTAGGGAGGCTGGTTATCAGGATTCGGATTCGCATCCTCCCAGTATTCATACAAGCGTTGGGTGCTTTTCGATCCATCAATGATGTTTACAGGTCCCGCACCGGGATACAATATGTAACTGTAATACCTTGGATCTCTATTGACGTTTGGATTTTGTTCGTCATAGCCGGAATTGGCGTTTACAGTAACCCCGTCTGCTAGGTACGGATATTCCCCATTCTCCATTTGGAACATATTAACGAAATGCTGGGTAGGCATCAGCCGTTGACGGGCGTCGAAACCACTTGGCCAATAGTCGTAATTGTAGCCCCAGTCTGGAATTCTCGACCCAGCGGTGTAGGTCCTGCCGAAAATTGTTTCGTTCGTTTCCAATGGCTGAAGAAACAATTCTTCGTGGTTGGGGTGCAGGGTAAAACCGGCGTCAATTACGGCTTTTGTGGCCACCGCAGCGTCCTGCCATTTGCTCAGGTCGTTGGTCGGATTATTTAGCGGACTGGCCATGTACAAAAGCATCCGGGCTTTCAAACCCATCGCTGCTTCTTTGCTAATTTTTCCTGCAGCAGGAGTGGCGCCATCCAATAAATCGACTGCCAGTTCCGCCTCATTCAGGACAAACTGCGCACATTCTTCGTAACTATTTCGGGAAACATCGAAGGATTCATCACTCAGAGAAAAACTTTCGGTAATTAGCGGAACACCACCAAAGGTTCGTATCAATTCAAAATACATCCAAGCACGAAGAAAGTGAACTTCTCCCTTAATATTATCTAACAGTTCGGCGTCAATTGTCGAACCTTCTATTTTCTCAAAGAAAATATTTGCCCTCCGAATGAAATCGTATTCCTCAGCCCAAATATTGGTTAACTGGGTAATATTATCCGGGGTAATATTTCCTTCCAGGTATTGCCGGATCCCTCCAGCACGATTGTGCGTATCGGGAGCAGAAACTGCTATATCGGTCATGCCTATGTATCCACCGCTTCCTGGACTCCAATGCGGCTTGATTCCGTTATACATGTTATACACATAATTTTGAAGAAAAGTAGGGTCTGTGAATACGTTTTCTTCAGATATGGCATCTAGTGGAGTTACCTCAAGCAGGTCGTCGTTACAGGCGTTAAAAACCATGCCAGATAGCAAGAGTGCAAACAACGGTTTCATCAGGCTGTTTTTTACTATTCTATTTTTCATAACTTTTTTTTTTAAAAAGAAAGATTAAGACCAAAACCCAATGTTCTCATATTCGGATAAGTACCCCCTTTTCCACTGAGAAATTCAGGGTCACCCGCACCAAACTCTGCCAAATTGTTATAAATCATAAATAAATTTTCTCCAGATAAATACACCCGTAGACCAGATATACCAATGCGGCTCATTAGTTCACCTGGCAGATTGTAACCCAATTCAGCTGATTTAAATCGAACCCATCGGGCATTGTGATACCAGAAGTCACTGTTTTGTGCTGCAAAACCGATCGGCCTAATACGAGGCAGAATTGCGTCGGTGTTTTCCAAATCATAGGTATTGGCTGCAACATAAGCAAGTCCATTCCCGTTTGCGCCTGTATCAAATCCATTATCGAGCCTAAACTTGCCTCCGTCCTGTCCCTGAAGTAACATGGTCAAGTCAAAGTTTTTATAGTCGAAGCCAATGGTCATACCGAATTGAGACCTGGGAAATGCATTGATGTTGTAACGGTACCGGTCATTGCCATCGATTACCCCATCGTTGTTCATGTCCTTGAATATAAGTCCGCCTAGCGTAGCATTGGGATAGCTAACAAAACTATCTAAATCATCCTGGGTACGATAAATACCGATGGCATTATATACCAATTCGGAACCAATTTGCCTTCCCTCCAGATTTTGATAGGGCTCGGCCTGAGGCACTTCATCAAAAAATATAATTTCGTTATCATTAAAGGAATAATTGGCACTTACTCGGTAGTTAAGCTGGCCAAAATTCTCTCGAAATCCCACCTGAAATTCTATTCCATGACTTTTCATTTCCCCAATATTCTCATCCGGTAAGATTAGTCCGGTATATCCGGGAATGGAAGCCTGTCTTCTACCCAAAATATTGGTTGTATAGGTTTGGTAAACATCCGTTTCAATCGTCAACCTGTCTTGCAAAAAACCAAGTTCCAATCCAAGATTCGTTGATTCGGAAACCTCCCAGGTAATGTTTGGATTGGGTGTCGTCAGCGCAGCAATTCCCCTGACATCGTTTCCATTCACTACCCAACCGGCTCCATATCCAAACCTACCAATGTATTGGAAAGGGTCTACCCTGTCATTCCCCAATCTACCCCAAGACGCACGGATTTTTAAATTGCTAAATACATTGTCCGACATAAATGCCTCTTCACTCACTACCCACCCCGCAGATAATCCTGGGAAAAATCCCCAGCGGGTTTCTTTAGGGAAGATCGGCGATCCGTCGTAGCGGAAATTAAATCCAAAAAGGTATTTATTGCTAAATTCATAATTTAGGCGGCCGAAATAGTTCTGCCGCGCATTCTCGCTAGCACCACCGCTATTGTTCCACTGGCTTCTATTTTCACTTCCTGCGAAAAGCTGATCAATTTGAGGAGAATCATATCCCAAACGTTGCGCCCAGAAAAAGTTATCGTCGTAGGTCATTTGCTCGTACGCCAAAAATCCGCTTACACGGTGATCTGTGTTAATGACTCTATCGTAGGCAATTTTTGAATTTAGCGTAATCATGGTACTTTGGGAAAAATCCTCTCGTAATCCAATGTCCTCCACTGTTCTAGATGTCCTTTTGACAATATTTCCCGAAGCATCTCGTTCGTAATAATCCCAAACGTAATCAAAGGATTTGTTGTAATTAAACGTCTTTACAATGGATGCAAAGCCGTCCACGGACAATCCCTCCACAAAGGGGATCGAGTATTTGTATCGAAACATCCCGTTCGCCACATCACCGGTATTTCTTCGATAGCCCGGACTCAAAAGACGTGCTGCTGGATTTAAATGGGACCAACCCTCACCTGGATACCTGTAATCGCCTCCTATATACGCCTCCTGTAGCGGACTTGTAGATGCGAAAGCCCCGATCGCACCCGATCCTCCTTGAGGAGACTGTGTAAATTTCTGGCGTATCGATAAATCGACACCAACTTCCAAATCATCGGTTACTGTTACATCCAGGTTTGCCCGAACGTTGTATTGCTTGAGCTTGGTAATATCATCCGCACGCAGGATACCTCCTTGATTCACCATCCCCACCGAGGTAAAATACCGAATACGGTCCGACCCTCCCCGCATGGTGAGGGATTGTCGGGAAATCGTGGCCGGTGGATCCACCAAGGCATCCCACCAGTCTTCCGCCCGCCTGTTCCCGTTTCGGAAGGATTCCACCAAATCATCTGGAAATACCGGACCTGCTCCCTCAAGCACCCTATTCCGATTGAGAACATCCATGTAGTCAAAAACATTAGCAGATTTTACCTTCATCGTAGGAGACTGAAATAAGTGGGAGCTGGAAAAGTTGAAGGAAGGTTTTCCAGACTGTCCTCTTTTGGTGGTAACCAAGATCACACCTCCGGCGGACTGCGCACCGTAGATCGCCGCAGAAGCATCCTTCAAGACGGAAATAGATTCAATATCATTGGGATCAAGTCGATTCAGACCATCCGGATCGGCGTTGGCGACCCCATCTATAACGATCAGTGCCGAATTGTTTCTAGTCGTATTGAATCCTCGAACAAGAATCTGTGCATCGTCGAACCCGGGAACCGCACTTCGCTGATTTACATAGAGGCCTGCGAGCCTACCAGACAAAGCATTGGAAAGTGACACCGCAGACGATTTTTTCACTTCCTCCCCGGTCGTTTGGACAACCGCATTGGTAAGTTCAGATTTCTTTTGGGTACCATACCCAAGAACGATAACCTCGTCTAGTGCCTGCGCGCTTTGCTCCAAGGTTACATCTATTGTGGTTTGATTCCCCACCTCCACGGTTTTTGATTCGAACCCGATAAACGAAAACACCAGAGAAGAACCCTCCGGGACCACGATGGAATACTTTCCGTCTATATCCGTGGCTGTTCCCGAATTGGTGCCGGGAACGAAAACCGTCACTCCGGGTATGGGATCCCCATTTGCGTCAACGACTGTACCAGAAACCGTTACCTCTACAAGTACAGATTTTGCAGGGCTTTTTGTCTTCGAAAATTTGACACTTATCTTATCGTCTACCTGCTTAAAAGATAGCCGATGCGAAGAAGCAAGCGTCAACAAAACAGTTTCTAGTGTCTGCTCCTCAACCCGAATGCTAACCGGATCCGTATCATTGAGCAGGCGCTCGTCGTAGATAAATGAAAACTCCGTCAACCGATGTATCTCCGAAAACGTCTCCGACAACGATACATTTTCAAGATCTAAACTCAGGTATACTTGCTTGATATCCAGGGATCCCTGTGCGTTGGAAGGAGCCGCATAAATCAACGGTGAGAAAAGCATCTGGAATAGGAATCCATAGAGGTAGTATTTTCCTATCATACATAGGGCATGTAATGTTTTTTTCATAAATTTGCATGGTTTATTGTGATTGATTCGCAGTAAAACAAGAGGCAAATAGAAGCGCCTGATAAACCTTCCTATTCGCCGGGCAAAGTCAATGAATCATCGTTGGCTTTGCTTATTTTTAGTGATTTGTTTTCCTCATCCAGTTTGTTTAGGGTGCAAAAACTAACTTAACTTTTTTCTGGTCTATGGTATAATCAAAGCCATAGGCATAGCCAATGGATTCCAACACGTCACTCAAATACGTATCTTGAAACTCCCCGGAAATTTTTAATCCAGGATGCGGTCTATTTTCAAGGGATATCTCGACGCCGTACCAGCGCTCCAGCGTCTGCGTAAATTCATCAACCGAAAAATTTTCAAAAAGCAGGACCCCAGACTTCCATAAAAATGCCTTTTTAAGGTCAAATCTCCCTTTCACAATTCTTTCCGTACCGACCGAAGTCACTTCTTCGCCGGGCTGCAAAAATATAGATTGGTTTGCCTGCGATTCGTTCACCACTTCCACTATCCCAGTAGCCAACTGTACGGTGATTTGGTTAGAATTGTAGGAATTGATATTAAAAGAAGTACCTAATGCAGTAGTAGTAATATTACCTGAAAATACCCGAAACGGCAACAAGCTATCTGGAGCCACCTCAAAAAAGGACTCACCCACTAAATAGAGCTCGCGATTCGTATCTCCAAAATCACTTCTGTACCTAATTTCGCTTTCCGAATTGATAATTACCGAACTTCCATCCGGCAAGTGAATCGCTGATTTCTGCCCCTTAGGATTCGATTTGCTTATCCAATAAATGGGGTTTTCTACCAATTCGGGGGCTGATGGTTTGTTTTTCTGCACTACATCTACTGCCAGGAACGTCACCACTGAAGCAAAAACTACAAAAAAAACTTTCTGTGCCACTTTCCAATACGCGTGTTCTAAACGACGGGTATTCAAAATGGGTCGCTTATTTTTTTGAATGTGTTCGTGAATTTTCGAAAGCACCTGTAATTCCTCCTGTTTTTCCCAATCCTCCCCGGGTGCATTCAGCTCCTCAATAATCAACCTGGCCTGATTAAGTAAAAGGCCGTTTACTTTGTCCGAGGCTATTTGTTTCCAAAAATCACCGTTTGCCGCTGAAACCGGGTCTAACACCCAGTCTACGAAAGACTTGTCTTCCAAAAATTCCTCTATGGTGCTATAGGTCTTCATGAATTGAACTTGCTATGTTTGTAAGAGAAAATTATTTTGGAAATCTCATCTCCAAGTCGAATAAAAATTTGATTTTTTTTAAAAATTAATGAAAACCAAAGGAAGCATCGGACATTGATAGAATAAAAACAGTACTATTGCAAAAAATATAAGAATAAAATTAATACTTTGGTAGAGAAATCACCGGGTGATAGAGCAGCCCTCAAGGTTTTAATTCCCTTAAATATCAAATTATAAATGGAGGGGATTTGTACTCCCATTAGTTCCGAAATTTCATCGTAGGTCAGTTCTTGAAGGTAGCGCAGGTAAATTGCCTCCTTCTGACGAAGTGGCAATGTCTCAATCGCTCGAGTTAGTTTATGTGCTGAATCCAGACTGATTTGATTTTCTTCCAGTATTTCCTGAAAAGAAAGCTCCCAAGAAATCTTTGAGTGGTAATCATCAATTGTCTCAAATTTGCATGCGGCATTCACTCGTTTGATTACTTCCCTTCGAAAAGCTGAAAACAAATAGAATTTTATCGATTTTTGTATGGAAAGGACGCTCCTTACCTCCCATATATGGATGTAAACATCTTGAATCACGTCCTTAATCAATTCCCTATCCAACGTGAACCGAAAACCGTATTTATACAAGTCTTTCGCGGTGGAAAAGTACACGTGATCAAAGGCCTTTTGATTACCGCTCGCAACCAATTGCCAAAGTTCGGCATCCTTAAGTGTGTGAAAATCCATGTAACATCAGATTATTTGGGCATTCCGGGCAACCAGGGTCCGTCTTGTATCGACCAAACATACGATATTTTGAAAAATAATCCACTCCCGAACAAAAAGATTTTCAAATTATCAAAAGACCATACTTCATTCACTTTTTAAAGAAACCTATAGCATCCCGTTATCTTTATCTAAGTACCCATCATACAGTCCTGTGTAGGTGTTTACATCCATACCGATTTTTAGGGGTGATCAACTACGTTGATAACGAGAGGGGGATTCCGCTATTTTTTTTCCCGTTGGTTCCCACACTAATGAATTGATAAGTAAATAGTTGACCTGTTTTCAGGCATGCCTGCGTGCAAGCAGCAATGAATAGCTGCGCGCCGCTTCAATCTATTTCCCCCAGCAGTAAAGCCATCCCGCCTCCCGCCTCTTAACCGGATGGGAAAATCGGTTGCCACCGGGGAACTAAAAGAAAATTCTGCAAGTTTCCCCAGTTGATGCAGCGCGCAATTCCCTTTTCCGTTCTTGAGCTGGCCCTTCTTAAAAAAGAAGATACCGCCGCCGACGCCTACCGCCGGAGCCTGGAGCTGGCCCGACATGCCGAAAATCAGGGTTACAAGCGATTTTGGCTCGCAGAACATCACAACATGCCCTGGGTGGGAAGCTCCGCCCCTACCATCTTGATGGGCTACATCGCTCAAGGAACCCGGCGCATTCGAGTAGGTTCCGGGGGCATCATGCTGCCCAACCATAGTCCGCTTGTCGTTGCCGAACAAATCGGTACCCTGGAATCACTTTATCCCGGCAGAATAGACCTCGGATTGGGCAGGGCTCCCGGAACAGATCAACGAACCGCTGCATCCTTGCGGAGGGGAAGGCTGGAAACCGTACAGGAATTTCCCCAAGATTTGGAAGAATTGCAGGGTTATTTTTTAGAAGAGAACCTGGACAGCCCGGTCCGGGCCTTTCCAGCAGAAGGACTTCCTGTTCCCTTCTACTTACTGGGTTCAAGCATGGACAGCGCCCGTCTGGCAGCAGCTAAGGGAATGCCGTATGTGTTTGCCAGTCATTTTGCGCCCACGTATTTCCAACAGGCCGCCAGCTACTACCGCCGCCACTTTCGGGCATCTTCCCCGGGTTCCAGGCCTTACCTGATTGCCTGCATCAATGTAGTGGCCGCAGAAAACCAGAGTGAAGCGGAATTTCTAAACAGCTCATTTTATCAAATGGCCCTGGGAATAGTCCGCGGCCGTTCGGTTCCTCTCGCGGCTCCCGTTGCATCCATGGATGCCTTGTGGACTGCACAGGAAGCAGTTGCCATTCGGCACATGACGACCTATAGCTTTGTGGGGGATTTTGATCGGGTAAAAAATGGATTGGCGGCATTTGTCCGGGAACATCGCCCGGATGAACTAATGATCAGCAGCAGCATCTACGATCAGGAAAAACGACTGGCCTCCTACGCCCTGGCCGCCCAGGCGATTCAATCCCTGAGCGGAAGCCCGCAACCCATGGTCTGAACCGATGAGCTTGCCAGCGTCAATTCATCCGGGAGTTGGTTGGCCATTTTGGGGGACCGGTCGTCCTGGATGCGAATAAAAGCGCCTGGATAAGGAGCCCAATGACAATAAGAACTACCATCTCAAACTGGGATATCAGGCTGCCCCGGTGAAAAATCCGATCGGTTTTCGATTTTAGTTTATCGGCTTCGGTCAACTGAATCTGGGAAAGAAAGTGCAGGTCCATAAAAGCCGATTGAATCATCGTCTCCTCACTCGCGAGGTCACCCTCCTTTAGCCGTAGGTTCATTTCCTTTGTCAATCCGGTGAAATGAAGAAAATACTTCGCCTCTTCTTCCGTCAGACGGGTTGCCTGATACAGTTGGTTTAGCGTATCGATTTCCGTCAAGAGTCGGTTGGCCACCCGCTGCTTTTGCACCAACGAACTACTGGGGTCGTTGATTGCCAATTGGAGGGTATGCAGCTTTTCAGAAAAATCCAAAATATAGCTTTCTGCCACCAGACGATCCCGGTAGATAGCCTCAAATGCAGTTTCCAACTCAGTTATCTGGTTTCGTTGGTTGATGTTGGTCACCATTACCAACAAGATGACACCAAAAAGTAGTGAGGCAGCGGTTAGTTTGTGCTTAATGCTATACATCCAATTCATTACAGCTTTTCCAGTTTAGATTTCAGCCAACGAGGAAAGAAAATCTTTCGCAGCAAAGCTACGGGGAAAAGGTTAAAAAAAAAGCGGGAAACCCGGGTTAAATCAGTTGCATTTTTCACAACCGCAACCATTCTTGTTTTTGACCGGCTTTTTTACCAGCAACTTGTAGCCCCAATACCCGAGAACTCCAGCAAACAATATCCCTACGATTAGCTCCTGCCACATCATTTATGCAAATAATTGATACGTAACCAATGCCCCCAAATAGGCCACAATCGTCATACCAATCGTTTGGATCAGCGGCCATTTCCAACTTTTGGTTTCCCGATACACAACCGCCACGGTACTCATGCATTGCATGGCCAGGGCGTAAAACACCATCAATGAAAATCCGGTGGCCCGGGTAAATACTTTTTCCCCCGTATCGGCATGCACCTGTTTATCTAATTTTTCCCGAATGGTAAGTTCGTCTTCCACATCTTCCCCCACGCTATATATGGTGGCAACCGTGGCAACAAATACTTCCCTGGCGGCAAAAGAGGTCAGTAGCGCGATACCGATCTTCCAGTCGTAGCCCAAGGGACGCAAGGCAGGCTCGATTGCTTTTCCCAACAGGCCGATGTAGGAAGCTTCCAGCTTTTTGGAGGCAAATTCAGAAGCCAGTTCGTGTTTCTGCTCTTCGGAGGCGGCTGCCAGCGCTTCTTCTTTTTGCGCGTTCAGGGTTTCCATCTGCCCGGAAGGCCCGTAACTGGCCAGCACCCAAAGTACGATGGAGATGGTGAGGATGACTTTTCCGGCTTCTAGAACGAATATTTTTGACTTGTTGTACATGGTGAGCAGCACCGTTTGCCAACGGGGCATGCGGTAGATGGGCAGATCGGTCATCAAAAAACTTCGTTCTTTTGTCCGAAGCACGTATTTCAGGGCAAGTGCTCCCAACAAGGTAAATAGCGTACCAAACAGGTACATCACCAGCAAGGCCAGTGCCTGTAGGTTAATGCCCAACCAGGTACTGTCGGGAACCGTCAAGCCGATCAGAATGATGTACACCGGCAACCGGGCCGAACAGCTCATCCAGGGTGTCACCAGGATGGTAATTAAGCGTTCTTTGGTATTGCTAATGTTTCGGGTAGCCATGATGCCCGGAATGGCACAAGCCATTCCCGAAATGAGGGGCACCACACTTTTGCCATGTAATCCGAAAGGACGCATGAGCCGATCTGTCAGAAAAACGACCCGGGAAAAATACCCCGTATCTTCCAAAAACGCCAGAAAGCCAAATAGTAGCGCGATCTGCGGGATAAAAATCACCACACCTCCAATACCCGTGATGATACCTTCGGACAGTAAATCCGTGAAAACGCCCGGTGGCAAAACCTCCGCTACCCATCCACTTAACGCCGCAAAGGTCCCGTCAATCAGGTCCATGGGGGTCTCCGCCCAGGCGAAAATGGCCTGGAATATCAGCAACATGATCAACAAAAAGGTGAGGTAACCCCAAACCGGATGCATAAAAACCGCGTCCAGGCTGGCCTGCCATTTTCCGGGGCTCCTGGTAACCGAAGATTGGGCCGTTGAAAGCAGGGACTTTATTTTCCCAAGACGCTGTTCGGTCTCCCGGGTTTGCTGCTCAAGCCCGTCAAAACCGTATTCGGCTGCCTTTCTTTCCAACCATTCTTTTTTCGTAGCAGGGAGAACCGGGTCAAACCCGGCAAAAATCAACTGTTGGAAGGCCTGATAATCGGTAGCAAAATCAAATTCTGCTTTCACCTCTCGGAGTAAATCGGTGAAGCCCATTTGATGAAACGGTTTGCCTGCCTCAAAATTCCCTTTCAGCAATAGCTCCCGAACAGCGTCCATTCCTTGATTATTTCTGGCATCGGTCATGACCAAGGGAACCCCGAGCGTTTGGTACAACGCAAAACTGTGAATGGTCAATCCCCGCTTCTCGGCCAGGTCTTTCATGTTGACAATGAAGGCCATGGGAATCCCTAAATCGATCACCTGGGTACCCAACAGCAAGCTTCGCTCCAGGTTACAGGCATCCAGTACGACCAGAGCTGCATCGGGCTTGTCTACCCCTTGGCCGTTTAGCACTTTATGGGCGATGATTTCGTCCTCGGATTTCGGATACAAACTGTAGGTACCGGGAAGATCAATCAATTCAAAACTGTGGGACCCGATACGGGCCTGTCCAACCATCTTATCCACTGTCATGCCCGGATAATTGCCAATTTTTTGGTTCAATCCCGTCAGTTGGTTGAAAATACTGGATTTCCCCACATTGGGATTGCCAATGATGGCAATGCGTCTCAGGGCCTGTTTTTCGGCAATTTCCATGGGTTAGACTTCTTTTAGTTGAATGAGGGCGGCTTCTTCTATACGTAAGGCAATGATGTTCCCATCAATCAAAAACGCCATGGGACCTTTGAATGGGGCTTTTTTAAAAAGCCGGATTTGTTTACCAGGAAGGATGCCCATCTCCATCATGCGCACCAGTAAGGGCGTGTTGGCTATACTCACAATTTCGTACGATAGGTCAGTTCTGAGATCGGCTGCCGTCATGGGGATACCTGTGGTCATTTTTTTCTCCAGATCAACGATTCACGAGGCAATTTTACTACAATTTTCCCGAAATAGTAAAGAATCAGCCCTTTATTTAGATTGAATAAATCATTGGTGAACGTTACCCAACCAGGAGGATACACCCAATCCTTTTACCGGACAGCATTTTCGTCTCCCGCAGCAGCCACCCTTCTGGTGGACCACCGGTACAAAAACCTGCGACGACGAATTTTCCACTGGTAGAAAAATTGGTACTGCCTTCCTGAATCCCCCCTTCGGTCTTGGTTACTGGTAAAAAGCCTAAATTTACAGTCAAAACCGACTTAGGTAATAAATATCACATTTTGGGAGCCAAAGAATCCCTAACATTGTAGAAGCATTGGGCAGGCCAAAAGAACTGTCCGGAAAGTGAAATCAGACTAGAAATAAAAACTAAAAGACAATGTTTTTCGAATTAGTATACGATAAGAGTCTGGCGCAGGCCAGTTATGTAGTAGGATGTCAGGCGGGGGGCGTAGCAGCCGTAATCGACCCAAAACGAGACGTGGACACGTACTTGCAAATAGCCAAAGCCAATAACATGAAAATCACCCATATATTGGAAACGCACATTCACGCCGATTTCCTGAGTGGTTCGCGGGAACTTGCCGCGCTGACCGGTGCCGACATGTACCTGTCCGACATGGGCGACGAAAATTGGAAATACGAATTTCCCCATAAAAAACTGCGCCATGGAGACCGGGTGAAACTGGGTAACCTCAATTTTGATGTATTGCATACCCCCGGTCATACACCGGAAAGCATTAGTTTCCTACTGACCGATACCCCGGCATCCCAGGAACCCGTGATGTTGTTTACTGGCGACTTTGTTTTCGTCGGCGATGTGGGAAGACCCGACTTGCTCGAACAGGCCGCTGGCTTGAAAGGCACCCAGGATATCGGAGCGGCACAAATGTTTGATTCCCTGCAGGAATTCAACAAGCTGCAGGAATTTATTCAGGTATGGCCGGGACACGGTGCCGGATCGGCCTGTGGAAAATCCCTGGGCGCTGTTCCCATGTCTACGGTAGGCTACGAGAAAATCCGAAACTGGGCGATGCAGCTATTGGATGACAAAGCTGCCTTTAGCAAAGAACTACTGGCGGATCAGCCAGAGCCCCCCCGGTATTTTGCCATGATGAAAAAACTCAACAAGGTGGACCGGAAACTGCTAACCGAGGTGCCCAAAATCGAAAACCTATCGAAGCAGGCATTTGAACAGGCGGAAAAAGAAGGCATGAAAATCATCGATACCCGTACACCCGAGGCCTTTTCCAAGGGTTTTCTGAAGGGATCGCTCAATATTGCCAACAACAACTCCTTCTCCACCTGGATGGGCTGGTACATGAATTACGAAGAATCCTTCGTTCTGATTGCCGACCAGGCAGAGGTAGACGACCTGACACGCAAACTGATGCGTATCGGCCTGGATAACCTCCATGGATTCATTACTCCGGAGCAATTACAGCAATACAAAGGACAGGCATTGGAATCCTACCAGCCCGTGACGATCGAAACGGTGGAAGCGCTGCTAGACGAGGGCAAGGCACAGGTGGTCGATGTGCGGGGCGCCGCTGAATTCAAAAAAGGACACATCGAGGGTGCCGACAACCTATTCGTCGGCAAGCTGGATAAAAACCTGGATAAAGTCTCCAAAGAAAAACCGGTGGTGGTGCATTGCCAAAGTGGGGGTCGGGCGGCCATCGCCTACTCCCTGCTGAGAGCACATGGCTTCGACAATGTCTCCAATTATGCCGGTGGTTGGGAGGACTGGAGCCGCAAGAAAGAAAAAGCAACGGCTGAATAGGAAAAAGCGGGACATCCACCAGATGTCCCGCTTTTTTTATATCTGAACACATTTGATAACAGCCTGTTGCGGATTTCGGCTTCAACCTTGGGCTCGCAGCCGCCCGCTTACATGTCGCTTTCTTTTTCCACAAGTTCCAGATTAGCTTCCTGAGCTTCCCGGGTGTACCAGACATCCCGGAGTTGCTTTGCAGCCATTAGCGCTAATTGGTCTCCCACATGGGGGTTGTTTGGTTGGGTTGCGTTGCCGTAGCCCAGCACGGCTTTTGCGGTGACCGTATCTCCAAATTCCACGGCGCACACGTACGTTTCACCGGCATGGGAATAAAACTTACCGTCCTGTCCGGCAGCGTATTCCACGGTGCGGAACAAGCCCAGGCGGTTGGGTCCGCCGTTGCCGGGGAATTCCTGCCCGCCCACCTTCAGGCGGAAATAATCGCCAAAGGCCGGGTCGAGTTTGCCCAACTGTCTGAGTTGCTCCCGGGCAACCTGTGCAACCGTCTCCAATACCATTTTGCGGTCCTTTAAGCCATCGGGCGAATAGAGGGCATTGTCCATTGACCAAGCCTCAGAAAAATACCCCGAAGTCCCCAACTCCCCGATCAGGTTATGGAAGAGTACCGCTCCGGTACTTCCCGCATCAAAGGAGCCGTCCCAGGTGGTTAGCACCTGCAGAGCGGCGAGTGTGAGGCTGTCCTGAGTTTCCGTTTTTAACTGTTCGAATTCGTCCATCAGGCGGAGGGCCAACTCGGACTTCGTATCGTGTTTCAGCGCAATAAAGTCTTCCAGAGACAGGTTACTGGCTTCCATGATCAGCTTTGCGGAGCGCTGGGGCCGAAACCCCATGGAATTCGGGGCGATATGCGAGGCGTAATCCGACGGGTGGATGGCTACCGGGAACGTACTGGTATACGGAGGATCGTTTGCATTCTGAATCCATCCACTACCGGGGTTGGTATACCGGGGAAGGGCTGCTGCCGGGTATAAGCCGTCCCACAGTTCCTCACTGGAAGAAGTGGTTTGCAGCTCTTGCCATTTCCCCCAGTCGCCATTTTTTTTGGGTACATGCCCGCCAAATTGGTACAGGATATTGTCCTCCCGATCGCTGTAGAGTACGTTGAATAGGGGCAGGGCATTCCGATCCAGAGCCGCTTGAAATCCCTCCAGGTTCTCTGCTTCCCCCATGGCACGCCATTGGGCAATGGGGTCCAGTGCTCCGTCACTATTCGGCCAACTGATGGCCAGCGCCTTGTCCCCCTGCTCTTCAATGATCATCCCAAACGCGGTGCGTTTCTTTTCTACCAGAAGCGGCTGCAGCCCACTGTCCGAACCAACCTGCAACGTCACACTGTCGATTTCGATGGCCTGGTAGTTCCCGTCGAGCAGGTACCGATTGTCCGAAACGGAAATTTCATAAAAATCCACATTGTCCAACGTGTTTACCGTATGTGTCCATCCCAGGTTTTCGTTGAAGGCGATTCCAAGCGTGGGCAGCCCCACCAGGGTGGTACCGTAGAGATTATTTCCTTCCTTGATTAGCTGTGCCTCAAAAAATAGCGAAAAACCACTCCAGGACAGGTGCGGGTTCGCCAGCAGCATGGCATTGCCCGAAGCCGTTTTGGATCCGTTGATGGCCCATGCGTTTGAGCCTGCGGTCCATTCCCGGGCTGCCTTCAGATTCCTTGCAATCAAAAACTCCAGGTACATCGCCCGAAAGGTATGGTAAACCACGTCCAGGGGACGGATGGGAAGTACCTGCCGCAAGTGCGGGTCCAGGTGTTCCGGATACTTTGTGGCGTAGGCATTTATTCCGCTAGCAAAGGAGGAAATTACCGTTTTGTCCGATTCCGTCATCCGGGCAAAGACCGTCTCTGCCGCATCCAGCACACCGGTTTGGTGCAAGAGGATGTCTCTTTCCGGGTCGACTTCCCAGTATTCCGAGGATTTACCACGGGACTCCCCGTATAGTTTGAGTAGGAGATTGCCGTGATTCCGCATCTGAGCCCATCCCATCATTTTGTACAGACTACTGTCGGCGTCGGCATAGATATGGGGAATGCCCCAGGTATCCCACAGGATCTCGTTTTGGTATCCGGGATCCTTGCTTGAACAGGATAGTTGACAAATTAGACTAACCAAGAATAGTGCGTGTTTCATAGGTGCAGGTAACGAAAGCGTCTAACCACCCTACACTACCCGCAAATGAACAAACGGGCTACTCCAATTAGCCGTTGAATGGCGTGCGACCCTTTCTATCGCCGGCGAGGTACGAAGGAAAGCGGTCTACAGGTCGACGAAATTTTCGGTTTTAAACGCACCTTCTTGCTCGCTACTGGCGTAAACGCTATACATTTGACTACAGCGGTTTTGCCTCCCCTGCTATGCCTGCCGTAAGGGCTGCGACTCCGGGTGGCCATTTGCCTTCAACCAATTATTGGTCCCACCACAAAGCCAGATGGCGTTCCGTCCAAATTCCGTCAAAAGCTTCGCTCCGTCTGCCGAGCGTCCGCCACCCTTGCCACAAGCGGTAACAAATTGCGTGTCTTTGTCTAGTTCGGAAACCTGATCATTTAAGTCATGAAGGGATATATGCAGCGCATCGGGAATGTGTGCTTGATCAAACTCCTCTTTACTTCGTACGTCAATGACTTGAATTTTTTTATTCGCTCGCAGTGCTTGTTTTACTTCGTCTGCGTCAATGCAGGCTTTCGTCCTTTTAATTTGTTCTGGCATACGGTATCGAATGATTAGCGAAGACATGATCGTCAATCCGCCAATTAAAAAAATGGCGTATTCAACGCCGAACAAGTCGGCTGTAATTCCAGAAATAACCGCTCCAAATGCATAGCCTAAATCTCTCCAAAGTCTGAACGTACCGATGCTTTCGGCACGTTGCCCGGGACTGGTGGCCTGGGCTATGGTCGAGAGGAAGGTAGGATACACCAACGCGGTTCCTAAACCCAAAATGGCCGAAATGGACGCCAGCAGGTAAAAGTCGCTACTAAATGGAATGAGTAAAATGGCTAAGCCTTGCAAAAGCATGCCCCAAAAGAGCATCGCTTTTTTTGAGTAATGGTCGGACATTTTGCCGGTAAATAGTTGTCCGATTCCCCAAACCGTTGGGTAAATGGCAGTAATTATTCCGATATTCTCGTTGTTGAAATGTAGGGATCCAAGTACGATCGGAAGTAAGCCCCATATCATTCCATCGTTCAGGTTATTGATCAGGCCTGCCTGAGTTACCGAACTCAAGGTCTTATTTTTAAAAGTTGTTTCTAAAAATACATTTTCCAGCTGTGCGGTAGTGTCTGTTGAACTTTCCTTGTGTACGAATACCCGGGTATCCTTTACCCACAAGGCTGTCAAAATAAAACCGACAATGGAGATAAAAACCCCGATATAAAAAGGATACGGGGTGATCCCGTAAGTATTTGCGATGAAGCCTGTTAAAAAGGCCACGGCACCCACAGCAACGTAACCGGCAAATTCGTTTAAACCCATGGCTAATCCGCGGTCTTTTTCGCCAACCAGGTCAATCTTCATGACCACGGTACTGCTCCAGGTCAACCCCTGACTAACTCCTAACAGCATGTTCGCAACAATCACAAAGCCCCAACTGGGTGCATACATGAGCATAAAAGGAATCGGAATCGCCAAAAGCCAACCAAACAGCAATAAGTTTTTACGCCCAAACCTATTGGCCAGACGTCCCGTGTAGTAGTTGGCAACGGCCTTGGTTAGTCCAAATGCTGTAATGAAGGAAAGAAGGGCGGTTTTTGAAGCAATGCCAAATTCCAATTCGGCAAATTGCGGAAAGATGGAACGTTCCATTCCAATCATTCCCCCCACGAAAGCATTTACGATCACCAATAGCGTAAATTGCTTCCAGTTTTCTTTTAGGCCGAGTTGTATGTGGTCTGTATGCATGGTGCTTATCTTTAGGTACAAAGTTCGAGTGATTCGTAGACGAATCATTTTACAAATGATAAATAATTTCAGTGCCTTTCTTTTAACGTCAAAGGCATGAATACCCTAAAACGGTCAGTCCTTGATTCAATACCCAGGGCCTATCCATACCGAACCTAAGTCGCAGATGGCAAACACCTGGATGCCGGTTTTCCAGGCAATGACCCAACGATTGTATCCGACTCAGGTACAGGCACCTCCCGCCGGCAACTGGTGAAAAAATAGGCGGGGTATCCGTTTCAATTTGTCAGAAAATCGAGTAATTTTATCCAGAACCTTCCGACCTGCCTATGGATAGTACACAATATCTCTTAGTAATAGATATCATGATTGGCCTTGCCGTTGCCTACGTGGTCCTTGAAATCCTACTCAACGTGAACGGCATAGACAACGACACCTCGAACCTACTCCTGCTGGAATGGTCCAGGGGGCGCGGGTTTTTTATTCCCTTTGCCCTGGGAGCAATCGCGGGGCACTTGTTTTTGGGGACCACCAATACCGCCTTTCAATTGAGCAATGGGGTTTTTCCGGTACTCATCCTATTTGCACTAGCGATAGGGATGGTGGTGATTGGGTTTTATTGGCCCTTTAAAAAATCAAAGGCCTTCCTTTCGGCACTGCTACTGGCGGGCCTGTTGTACGGGCACTTCTTTTGGTCCATGAACTACCTGGAAACACCATGAATAAATTACATCGGTTTTTAAAAAGCCACTTATCGGAAATTCGGACGATAAAGATCGTCGTGGCCTCCTTGCTGGCATTGATGGTGCTGATCGATATCGTGCTCGTAATGCTGGAGGGAAAGGAATTTCCGACCTTCAGCTACGTGGTCAAAAATCTCCGACACCGACTGATTTGGTTTACCTTTCTCTATGGAGGACTGGTCGCCAAAATTTTTTTCAACCGAAAAGTCGGCGAGCAGGAAAAAGAAGCAACCGGATTGCTTGCCTTTTTTTCCATGGTGTTTTTGCTTTTTGTACTTGGAAGAAATTTGGAGGGAGAACCCAGTTTGTTTCTTCAGGTACTATTGATGATCTCCGGTGGCATTCTGGCCTACCGGGCCTGGCCTCAATACCAGTAGTGGGCCGGTTATCTGGCAGCCAGCGCTGCTGGGGTCCGTAGAAAGATGTTGATGCAAGATTTTAGCATGTTTTTGAAAATAACTAAGGTCCGAGGGCTGAATTTGGACGAGCAGAAATCACTCGGGATGTAAATCATAGACCATCAAAAAAACACCAATACGATTAACGAAAAAACGACCGCTCCAATCTCGGTCAACGTTATCGAAACACCACGAGAATTAAACTACTGACTTACATGTAAATTGGATCTATTTTAAATAAAATTAGGGTAAAATTTCAAAAAAAAACCTCGTTGATTGTTGAATCTATTTTGAAAAACCATTATTTTCACTGGGTTAATAATGGTAACAATTTATTTATGAAATTTAAGTTTTCCGAATTAGGCTCTTAATAAATAGATTTCTACAAACTGACCGTCAAGCTATTAGAAACTTTCATTTATTGAAAAAAGACAGAAATTTGGACCTTTTGATGATTTTTCGGGAGTAATCCTCCTTTTTGGCCTAATAGAAAAAGATTAAATTATTGAACAGGTGCCTTATTCAATAAGTTTTTTCATTAATTTGACGACGTAAATGAGTTAGTTACAGTCGATAAACGATAATTGTATAAAAAGATACTATTTTGTAAATCAAACTAATTTTAATAAATGGCAAGCGATTTAAATACAGAAGAGCTTTTAGAAAAAGCTTTCGAGGCGGTAATTAAAGGCGAAAAAGAAGATTTTCTTGTGGCAAGTAATTTTTTTAAGATGGCTTATGATAAAGCATATAACAATAAAGAGATCATTAAATACTACATTCTAATGGTTGAATCCCTAACGGGTATTAGTGATTTAAAGAAGAATCTAGCATCCGAAATTATAGCTTCTGTGGTTACAGATAAATACGACGATTTGAGGACCGTACAAAGCATATATAACCATTTTTCACAGAATAAACGTATAAATTCCTTTGATTTTGAAAGTTCTACCAATAGTTTAATAACTAAAGAATTACCAAAATATTGGAGAAAGTCAGTTTTATTTGATAAAATTCAATCTCTGGTTCAAAGCGAAGATATATCAAAAAGTGAATTATTAGAAGAAATAAAAAGATTAGTATAATTAATCTTATTGAATAAGGCGTTTGTTAAATGGTTGGAATAAGGCTATATTGTCGTTAAACGCTGATTTTATGGAAAAGAAGTATAAGAGTCTGTCTATATTCGA
>NZ_WIOK01000004.1 GCF_009467825.1 Cyclobacterium xiamenense
TTAAGACAACATAATTTACCTAAAGTAGGCCGGTTTTCATAAGGAAAATCGGCTTATTTTGTCTCAAGAGGCCATTTTTTTCTTAACTTAATAGCATTGAGTCCGGATTGGAGCCAGCACGGAGCCCGGCTGCATGTTAACTTACCGCCCGTTCGGGTAACAGTTATGCCGGTTGCTGTTGTTTTTGAGTGGTTGGTTTTCCTGCTAAAAAAAAGGGTAGTTGTCTCCCAAAGAAAGCCGGGAAAAAGACCTACGTTTATGTGGCGAACTGGCTGCCCGAAGGACGATTAAGGGGTAATTGTATAAGGGCTTGGTTAGGACTAAGAAAGGTGCGCAGAGAAATTATACGTATTACCTTATCTTAAGAAAAGCTATCGGTACTTTCTTAGATAAGGAGAAAAATTTATAGTTGGATTAATTCTAAATACCAGCACAAAAGAAACGCTACAGTCTATTTTATAACCATAGCGTTTACCTTTTCTTAGGCGGTTGCAAATTGATTACAGCCAAAACCGGCTCCGGTAATAAATTCTATTGACTTGGCATTCTGGTCAATAGGTCGGCCGTCGTTTAACACCGGGATGATGTAATCCGGGTCCATTTTTGACTCCAGGTGACTTAACTTATTGCACTCACCGTAATTCTCCTTGTTGGCAACTACGGGTGCCGTTGGCTCCCAATGGTTGCAATTCGAACAAACTTTTTCCATAGCTTTTTATCCTTAGTTACCCTCAATATACCAGTTATCTAAGAAAATGTTTCTTATCGGCTATATAAATAGCTAGTTTGTAATTAAACTAAATTAAAAAGACTGGTTGCTTTGTTGTTTTAATGGAAATAGGCAGGATTTTGGAAAGATCTTGCGCCCGGGATTTAATGCCTACCGGGCCAATAAATCGGAGTCCCCGAAGTACGCGGTCTCGGTTGGCTACAGGGCTTCCGAAGGGACACCAATAACGCTGTTCTGCGGTCGGGATCGTCTCTGGGTATCCGGTTGCTGCCGCCCGCAAGCTGCGGGCAGCAACCCGAAGAGGCCTATCGGGCCTGTCTCATTTTTGTTACAAATACGTACCAGGCCAGCCAGCCTACACTTGCGAGGATGGTCGCGACGAGCAGTATGGGTTCCCAAGACAGGCCATACCGAAAATGCATAAAGAAGAAAAGGTAGGCGAAAATCGGCGCCGCAAGCAGCCAGTTGATGTACTTCCAAGCCCCCATCACCGCATTTTTTTTCGTTCCTGATTTTTTAAGCTGCCTTCGCAGGGCAATCCAAATTCCGGTAAGCACCAGTCCGGAAATTCCCAGGCCGCTGATAAACCAAATGATTTTGGATGTCAAGCCGCCCCAATTGCCAAAATGAAGGGGGTCGGCTATATCGTTCAGGTACATGATCGTTGGAATATCTTCCGCTTTTTGCACGCCTACGGCTTCGTAATCGAGGGGATCCACATATACCCGATTGGCTCGGTTTCTAACCAGTGGTACCTGGCTTTTTCCCCGTAAATAGATGGTGCTGGATGGCTGTCTGGGGGGAACAATGCCCCTGATTTCCAGTCCGGGTATGGTATGGAGGGCAACCTTAGCGGCCATGTCGTAATCCCACCGGTACGGAAAGGGCGTCTGGTCTGCGGAATCAAGGGCTACTTCTCTGTCCAGTTTTGGTGCGGCAGGGTTGGATATATCGGAAACCTTGCCCAGGTTGGTTCGCTCGGTAAAATACCATATCCCTGTCAGCGAAAATACCATTACAAAAGGAATGGACCATAGCCCTACCAGGCGGTGCAAGCTGCGGAACAGTACCAGCTTTCCGCTACTCCGTTTCAGCTCCAGGAACTTACGCCACCATTTTTTGTAGAAGAGTAGCGCAGTACCCAGGGATATTGCCAGCAGAAAGGCAAAGACCAACACCATGAAGTAGCCGATCTGGTAAAAGGGCATAAACAGGTAATAATGAAAATCACGAAAAAATCGTTGAAACGTCACTTTTGTCGCTCCGGTTACCTTTCCGGTAAAGGGATCGGCGAAAACATAGGTACGGTATCCGTCTTTTTCCAGATACAGGATATCGTTTAGATAGGGCTCTTTCGGCATGAGCCAGTAACTGAGTGTATGGTTGGGGTAGGCCTGTTGTACTTCCTGCACAATGGTATTGTAGGGCACCCGGTCCCCGCTGCCAGTGGCGCGTAGGCCCGGGTGAAAAAGCCAATCCATTTCGTTGCTCAGGGTAGCCAGTGTGCCCGAAAAGCAAACGATAAAAAAGAGAAGACTTAGTTTGATGCCAATCCAGCTATGCAGCTGAAACAATGTGCGTTTGTTCACCCTCACGTGCGTAATAAGTTAAAAGGAGTAGGAAACGGTGGTTAGGATGTTTCGTGGACTTCCGGGAAACGCCCGAATCACGTCGTAGCCTCCTACCCAGTGAGTTTCGTCAAATACGTTATTGATGTTGATTTGAAACTGCACCTTGTCCAGTTTGTAAAACAAAGCCGTATCAACTATGCCATAGGACGGAAACACGTCGGGTTCCTCAGCGGAGACGATGGAGCCAAACCGCTCGGAAACGTGGTTGTAACCCAGGCCTATCCCCAGGTCTTTAAATACTCCCCCTTCGAAGATGTATTTGGTCCAGACATTTGCAGTATGTCGGGGGGCATTCGGTTTTTGCCGGCCGATCACTGATTCCTCGTCGGCAGCCGTGATTTTTGCGTCGTTAAAGGCATAGCCCGCGACAATGGACCAATTTGGAAGGATATTTCCGCTCAGGTTCAATTCAAAACCCCGGGCTTCCTCTTCCCCCAGTTGTACCAGCCTTTCGGGGTTTGTCGGATCATTGGCATTATACAGGCCCCCTCGCTCTACGATTTGATAGAAGGCGAGGGTTGCACTTAGCTGATCGTTAAACAAGTTGGATTTCGATCCGAATTCCAGCATTTCGCTGGTTAGGGGATCGAATGGGCCGCCAGCCTCGGGGTTGATAAAAGCGGCCGCAGTTTGGGGTTGGTATCCCTGAACCCAGGTACCGTACAGGTTGGTGGTGGGATGAATGCTGTACACCAGCCCTACCCGGGGCAACAGGGCCTGCTGGTCCACCGTTTCTTCGGCTGGGCTGTTGTAATTCAGGTAATCATTAAAATATTCCTGGCGAAGCCCAAGCAGCACTTTCAAGGGTCCGAATTCAGATTGGTTTTGCAGGTAGATACCGTGGGACTCCTGCATAAATTGGTTGAAGGTGCGCTGTATGTAGCGGTAGCCGCTCATGTCCCGCATGCCGTTAGCAATGGGAGAGGTAAGGTCAAAATGTCCCACATTGGTGGCCGGGTTTCCATTGGCATCCATGACATAATTGGCTGCATTCGCCGGATTGAATACATTGGATGTGCCTCCGTTCTGTAGGAGATAGGACCGGGCCTCCAGTTGTGATCCTCCGGGCAATTGCTCTTGTCGAAAATAGTCGTATCCTGCCAGCAGGGTATGGCGGGTCGCTCCCAGTTGGTAGTCTACGTTCAGGTAATTGTTAAACGAATTGTTGTTCCAGGAACGTTTGCGGATAAAAACCCGCATGGCTACCTTGGTATCGTCGATGGATCCGTCCCCCAGCGAAGCAAAGCGGTTGGAAGTCCGGTGTTCCAACAGGTCCTCGTTGTAGCTGGAGAGTTGGTAGCTGCTGTTAAAACTGACCTGATCTGAAAACTGGTGCCGCAAGGAAACGGTGGCATTGATGGTGGTTTCATCCAGGAAGTCGTTGATGGCGCTCAGGGAGGTGGTAATGGGCGTGGTAAACAGGTTCCGGTTGCCAAAGGCTGCTTGTCCCCGGTCCAGGCGGCCCTTCGAGTCCTGGTAAACGATGTCGAAGTTAAGGCTGGTATTGTCCGTTGGTAAAAAAGCAAAAGAGGGGGCCACGACGAGGTTTCGGCTAAACTGCAGGTCCCGGAAGCCGTCCGAGTTTTCGAAGCCGATGTTGAGGCGATACAATAGTTTTTTATCTTCGGTCATGGTGCCGGTAAAATCAGCGAGGGTGCGCAAGGTATTGAAGCTACCCACCGTGGTAGAGATGGATTTACGGGATTCTGCCAGGGGTTTTTTGGTCACCCGGTTGATGGCACCGCCCGGGGATGCATTTCCAAACAGGGCAGAAGCCGGCCCCTTAATCACCTCTACCCGCTCTATATGGGGAATCAATTGCGGTTTCCAAAAGCTGGTAAAGGTGCGCATGCCATTCAGCAATGTGCCAAAATTGCGCTGGCCCTGTACACGAAAACCTCGAATGGTGATGTCGTTGTAAAAACTAAATTGATTCACACCAGCTACATTTTTCACCACATCGTTGACCGTAAAGGCTACCTGATCCAGCATAAGTTCTTTTGTGACAAAATTGATCGTTGCCGGAACATCCTTTATCAAGGAGGCAGTTTTTGTTGCCGAATAGGTTTCCTTGTTGTCGTAGCCAACTTCTCGTCGGCCGGTGATTTCTACCGTCTGCAAGGCATAAAGCCCCTGTGTGAGCGATACATTGACCTGAGTCACTTCTCCGGCGTTTATCGTTACCACCCGAGACTGGCTTTCGTATCCAATAGAGGACGCCATCAGGGTATAGCTACCCGGTGCCAGGTTTGGTAGGGAAAACGAACCGTCCGCACCGGTTACGGTTCCGGTAGCGGAACTTTTCAACGCGATGGAGGCGAAGGGGAGGGGTTCCCCAGTAGCATTGGTAACCTTACCGGTAAGGGTTCCGGTCTGTGCCTTCAGGGGCTGTGCTGCTAAAAGAACCTGAAGAAAAAAGACGAAGAGTAGGTATCGGGACATCTTATATTTATTTAGATTGATTTAAAATAATAGCAAATATGCAACATACCTTCAGAAGCTAAAAATTATTTAGACTAAATAAATATTGATTTTTTCTATGGATTTCACATTCCCTATTCGCTAATCCAATTGGCCGTCTGAATAGCCCACAGAGTGAAAGAGGCGGCTAAGTTTCGGAAACCCGAGCCTGGGATAGGCCATTCCCTGAGCAGGCTATTGCCTGCTTTCCCTTATGGGAATTGCGAAAGGACACCAGTGGATTGTCCGCTGGAGTTCGGCGGACCTGCCGACTCCGGGGTTCCTGATTCGACTCAGACCAGCCGCGAAACTACGGGTGTATTCTTTAGAAAAATAGCTGCAAGCCAGTTAGCCAGTGGCAGGGAATACAGGCAGCGATCGGGGAAAAGATCAGCGGCGCTTACGTGCGCATCCCAAAAAGGGGAAGGAATCGTGACTTAGTCCATAAACGCCGAAAAATCGTACCCGGCCGCTTTATCCACCAGCAGCAGTAGGAAATCGCTGCCCCAGCCACTGGCCCAGGGGGTAAAGCGGTGTGCTGAGCTGGTCTTCAGGTCGCCAATCGCCTTGACCCGGCCGTTTCGGGGATTGAACCAGTACGCGCTGACGGTTTCCGCATCCAGTTTTGGTAAATCCAGGTGCAGGGGCATACCGGTAGGGGTATAGGCAAGTAACAGGTCGCCCCTTTCCGTTCGGGCAAGTAAGCGGTGAGAGGTGTCCTCGGGATTGTCTCCCAGCAGTAAGCGTTGATCCAGTTGCAGTTCCTGCCAGGGCAGCGCTGAAAGGATGTTTTTCAGGTAGCCCATTTGCTTCGAACCGGGTAGGTCTAGCGCCTCCTGCCATCCCGTGCGCGCATTGATTACGGGTTCGTGCTTGCTGCTGTACATTTGCCAGATATCGTTGCAGCCGTAGGTGTAGCCGGCGGCTCCCGATAGCATGGTCCAGTATCCGGCCACCCGCACATCGGCATCGTCTAGCCAGCCATACGCTTTGTCTTCCCAAAACCGATCGCGAATGTTTTCGTAGCGGGGCTCCCCGTTGATTACCGGCCGGGTGGGCCTTAGGTTTCGCGCGTCCAGTACGTATTGGTAGTCCTTTGCCAGGCGGCTGTGCCCGCTTTGAAACATGTCCAGCTGCAGCCAGGTATCCTCGCTAAAAAAGTCCGTCGCTTTCTTTCCACCGACCGGATGGAAGGTCAGCAGGTGGCGTTGGTCATGGGCCCGAATGCCTTGGGCCATGGCGCGAATGATTTCGTAATGAGTTTCGTTCTCCATCGCCCGGTCTCCTCCCAGTATCCACACCAGGTTGCTGTGGTTGTGGTAGCGTTTGGCCAGTAACTCGCCATAGGTGGCGGCATTCTCCGGGGTAAAGATCTCCGGGCCAGCCCCCCACCGTCGGTTAAACTTATCTCCCCAGGTGGGCAAAAGTCCCACATATAGCCCCAGCTCCGAAGCCTTTTCCATCAGGTAATCTACGTGTTCAAAATAGGCTTCGTTTAGCTTTTCGGGGTTGTTGTCGATCAATGGGGTAGCTCCCTGCGCATTGGGACTGTTCAATCCATCCAGTTCGGCCAGGATCACGGTTTGGATAAGGGTAAAACCCTTATCGGCCCGGTCCTGTAGGTACCGGTCTATTTCTGCTTTGTTCAGGCGGTGGAGCAGTTCCCAGGCGGTATCTCCCAACCAGAAAAAGGGTTGCCCGTCCGCTGTTTCCAGATACCGTTGATTATCGGAGATTTTCAGCAGGGGGAGCTGCTGTCCGGTGGTGAAAAGGGTCAAAAAAAGCAGGGGTGCCAGCATTGCAAAGGGTTTCATGTTGATTTTCGGTTTAGGTTTGACAAGAGGTGCACATTCCACTGACGGACAAACAGGCTGCTTTTCCTGGGATGAACCTCCTAAGTAAATATCCTTTAAATTAGAAGAAGTTGCAACAATAGCAGGAAAAACCTGCTGTGGGTTTAGTGATCAGGGCCTACTTTTGGGGCGAAACTAAGATAGAAATTGGATCGCTCTCTACGTCTACATCGTTGCTTATTGGTACTTCACGTATTCATGCCCGGTAGTCGGCGTCCTCTGTGCCTTCTGGATTGCATAAAAGCTGTAGCAGTGCCTCGCCGATCACATCCATTTATGCATTCCGATAACGACGAGTAAAGGAATTGAATAAACCCTCAGGAAAAAGGCGCATTGGCGGGATTCGAATTAATGGGCTTTTTTCCGGATTGTCCTGGCGCTGTTTAACGTAAGGTGATAACGGTCCGGTTAGCTTCCAGGCGTTCTTTCAATTCGGAATAGGGCAGCTGTTGCACGGATGTGTTCGTTTCCAGGCACAGGTCGGCCGCGATGCCCGCCGCTTCCCCCAACAGCATAAAGGTCCATTCCAGCCGGATGGCTCCATAGGCGATGTGGCTGGCAGAAAGACAGGTGGGTGTCAGCAAGTTGTTGCATTCGGATTCCCGGGGAACAAGGCTGCTGTAGGGAATAGGAAAGGGCTTCCAATTGTCCCCACCAAAAACAAAGCCTTCGTTGTAGGCCTTGCCTTCCCGCACAATGCGCCGCACGTGGTGCACATCCGGAGGCCAAAAGGCAATGGCTACCGGATCCTCGATACGAATACTGGTATCTTTGCGGGTATGGTGCTCGGTAATGACGTAATCGGATTGCATTCTCCGGCCGTCGCGGATATACAGCATGCGGGGCCAGCCCTGGTTGTCGGTAAATTCGTCTTTCGTGGTACCCCACTGACGCCATTCCTGGCGGACGTTTTTGGGAACTTCCGGGTCGTTGGCCAGAAACCAAAACAGGCCACGGGTAAAATCCAGGTGGTATTGGTAAATCTCGGCCCGTTGCTCGTAGTCCCCTTCCGGGTAGGCGTGGTTCATGCCATACAGGTTGTGCGACAGGTCGTGCCAGGCCCCCAGATCGGTTTTGTTGCCCGGAATGGAGTAGGAAGGCTTGTACAGGGTACCGCCGGCGTCGAGGTAGCGCAGGTAGATCTCGTACCAATCGCGTTGGTAGTTTTCGGGCTTTGCAAAGGGTATGCGGTTGGATGGGTCTTTGGTCAGGCAGGCGCGGAAGCAGTAGGCCTGAATGCGCCCATCGCCCGCGCCGGGTTGACCCAGGGCTTCGTCCTGAATGGTATGAATCAACCCGCTCTGCGGATTGCCGGGCTCTACATAGGGATCCACAGCTACCTCGAAATTCCGGTAGGTATTCGATTCGCGGATGCCGTTTTTGGTTTCTCCGTAGCGGCTATTTGGCTCCCTACCTACGATCGTGGATATCCCGGCATAGTGCAGTAGGTCACCTTCGTAGGAGGCATCGATAAAGAGGGAAGCCCGAAACGTTTTCCCGTTACGTGTTTCAATGGACACGATTTTTTCGCCCTCTTTGGTTACCGCATCGAAGGCAAGGCGTAGCCTGGATTCCGTATAGACCGGGATTTCCAGCTCGGCCAGCCAGCGATCAAAAATACCCTTGGCCACATGCGGCTCAAAGCGCCAGGTGCGGGCCTGGGCTCGTGCCGAATCGAAGTTGGTAACCCCATAATGCCGGGCCACGTCTTTGTAAAACTCCAGGGTAAGCCCACCGATCACGGAATCGTTTTTAAAGCCGGAGTGATTGTTGATATCCGATCCACCCAGGCCTTCGATCGTCATGCCTCCGATATATGTATCCGGGCTGACGATCACTACCTCCCGACCACGCTTTTTTAATTGTACGGCCGCCAGGATCGAAGCACTGGAATTGCCGTAGATGCATACCTCGGATTCGATGAGCTGTTCCGGATGATGGCAGGCCCATCCGAGTACCAACACCAGCAATACGGATTGGGGGATTTTTCCGAAAGCGGAGTTAAGGGCGGTTTTCATGGTTTCTTAGTAACAAGGTTGTCGCGTTTCAATATACGACCTCTCACGAAAGGAGTCAAAACCTGCCGCAAAATCAGTTCCTTTCTTCAAAGGAATACGGATTTTGAAATGAGATGTCCGCGGGCAGCCTTAGCGCTGCGCCCATTCATCCAGGAAGAGTTCGCCGATGAGGTAAAGTTTGGCGGTTCCGCTAATGGCTACACGCTCGCCCTCGCAGCGGCAGTGCAGGTAGCCTTTGCGGGAAGAAAGCTGGGCAGCACGCAGGGTCGGTTTGCCCAGCTGCTCCGCCCAGTAGGGTGCCAGGGTGGTATGCGCCGAACCCGTTACCGGATCCTCGCTTATCCCCGCTCCTGGTGCAAAGAATCGGGACACAAAATCCAATTGTGTACCTTTGGCGGTGACGATTATCCCCCGGGCAGGAAGTGCTGCGATCCGCTCAAAATGTGGCTGCAGATTTTGTATGGCTGCTTCAGAGTCGTAGACCAGCAGGTAATCCGATTTGCCAGCAAAGGCTTTTGTGGGAGACAGGTCGAAGCAATTGCGGAGTTTTTCGGTTACCGGAATTTCCCGAACGGGGTCCGCCGGAAAATTCAGGGTTAGCTGATCGCCATCCTTGCAAACCGTCAGGTCTCCGCTCCGGGCAGAATAAAAGTGAATACTGCTGCCCGCATGCTTTTCGAAGGAGAACAGGACAAAGGCGGCAGCCAGGGTAGCGTGCCCGCACAGGTCCACTTCCACCCGCGGGGTAAACCAGCGGATCTGGTAGCGATCTCTTTCTTTTACGTAAAACGCCGTTTCGGACAGGTTGTTTTCCATGGCGATCTGCTGCAGTAGCGAATCCGGCAGCCACTCCTGCAGGGGGCAAACAGCTGCCGGATTTCCTGCAAAAACCCGGTCGGCGAAGGCGTCGATTTGATAGATTTTTTGTTGCATGTGTGTGTACGTATGCGAATGTAGGAATTCCATCTTAAAAATGGGCGGTAAGCAAGCTCATTTTCCTGCTAACCTGCAGCGATTGAAGGGCTTGAAGGTGCCTGGCCACCGGGGAATTTCTGGTCTGGAGGGCGCCGTTTTGCCCAGGTTGGTTGCGCGAAAGCATTCCCGATGTCTGCACCGCTGACAGTGAAAATCGGCAAAAGGGACCGGTTCCCGTTGGTACGATCGTTTTTTTCGCCTATATTCACCCGCGGATTCGTTAGAATACGAAAACAAACCGATGGCAATCAAATTGGAGAATGCAGTGGTCGGTCTGTTTGGTGTATCCGGTGCGTTTCCAGACAGTATTCACCAAATAATCCACGATATACCCGGTAGTTACCATGAGAAAAAGCATCTACACCTTACTTTTATTTTTTATTGCGGGCGGCCTGTTTGCGCAGAGTATGAAAGATATTCCGGTCAACGAGGAATGGCTGGAAAAAATTGAGTCCCTGGCCCCTTCCGACACCAGAATTGAGGCCCCGGTAAAGAACATCCTGGTTTTTTCCCAGCATACGGGCTTTTACCATTGGACCATCCCCCACAACGACGAACTACTTAAAATTCTTGCAAAAAAGACCGGTGCCTTTGAGATTACCATCGCCCGGGATATCGATACGTTTGAAAAAGAGAACCTAAAGCAGTACGACGCGGTTGTGCTGAATAATTCCAACCCTTCCGGTCCGGATCGGGACCTGTTCGCAGATTTGCTAAAGAAAAATTCCAGTCTGGATGATGCCCGCATTGCAGAATTGGCCAGCCAATACGAAACCAATCTGATGGAATACGTGGAGGAGGGCGGTGGCCTGTTTATCATGCACGGTGCCATTACCGTGCAAAACAATTCCCAAAAATTCAGCTCCATGGTGGGTGGAAGCTTTGACTACCACCCCAAGCAACAGGAAATGCACTTAAAGGAAGTAGACCCAGGCCATCCCCTGGTACAGGCATTTGATGGCAAGGGGTTCGTTCATACGGATGAGCCTTACTTCTTTAAAAACGCCTATTTTGACTACAACTTCCGCCCGCTCTTATACATCGAAGCCGATAAACTAGAGGGTGTCAGAGGGGAAGTGAGCAACAATACCATCTACGTGGCCTGGATCAAGCGGCACGGAAAAGGCCGGGTGTTTTACAGTTCCCCTTCCCACAATGCCCAAAGTTTGGAGCAGCCGGAGTTGCTGCAATTTTTTGTGGATGGGCTCCAGTACGTGGTTGGGGACTTGCCGGCAGACGATAGCCCGATGAAGAACTAAGCAGGGTCCTTAGTGGGAGTTTGCCCCACCCATCTTTATGCGGTAAATTCACACTTTCCTTGCCTGTTTCTACATATAAAAAATCCGGATAAACGCATGTGTGTATCCGGATTTTTTGTTGAAACCGGGGAACAAACTTATTTTTTCGTTTTCTTCTTCGCAGGAGCGGCTTTCTTGGGTTTGGCTTTCCCTTTTTTACTGTCTCCCTGGCTTTCGATGATTTCCATGGTTTCAGCAAAGGTCAGCGATTCGGCCTCCTTATCTTTGGGGATCTTGAAATTGTTTCTACCCATCTTGATATAGGGTCCCCAACGACCGTTCAGTATTTGTAATTCGGGGTTTTCGTCAAAGGATTTGATATGCTTTTTGGCATCCGCCTCCCGCTTGGCCTTGATCAGTTCGATGGCTTCCTCTTCGGTGACCGATAGGGGATCGTACTCTTTGCCCAAGGATACAAACTTGCCGTCGTGCCGGATGTAGGGTCCGAATCGCCCCACGGCGGCCACAATTTTCTTGTCCTCAAAATGGCCCACGTCCCGTGGCAATTTGAACAGTTCCAGCGCATCTTCGAGGGTCATGCTTTCGATAAACTGCCCTTTCAACAGGCTGGCAAATTGTTTTTCCTCGTCTTCCTGATCCCCGATTTGCACCAATGGTCCAAATTTCCCCAGTCGGGCAATGACCTTTTTACCGGTTTTGGGATCGATACCCAGCTCCTTGGAGCTGTTGACATCGGTGCGTTTGATGTTTTCCGTTTGCTCTACCTTGGTATGGAAAGCCCCGTAAAAATTTTGGATCATTTCCTCCCAGGGTTGCTCTCCATGGGCAATGTGGTCAAACTCTTTTTCCACCTTGGCAGTAAAAGAAAAATCGATCACGTTTGGAAAGTGCTCGACCAGGAAGTCGTTCACCACCATGGCAATGTTGGTGGGGAAAAGCTTGTTTTTTTCCGTGCCAGTGGTTTCGGTTTTCTCGGCGGATACAAATGCCCCATCCTTGATTACCATTTCGGTATACTTTCTGGGCGTTCCGTCCCTGGATTCCTTGAGTACGTAGTTTCGTTTCTGTATGGTGGAGATGGTGGGCGCATAGGTGGACGGGCGACCGATGCCCATCTCTTCCAATTTTTTCACCAGGGAAGCTTCCGTGTACCGGGCCGGTGGCCGGGTGAAGGATTGCCGGCCCTTCATTTCGATCAGCTGCAATTCCTGTCCCACGGTTAGGGGAGGGAGCAAGCCTTTGGCAGTGGACTCTTCCTCCTCGTCCTCGTCGGTGCTTTCCAGGTATACCTTCAAAAATCCCTGAAATTTGATTACTTCCCCGCTTGCGCTCAGCGTTTGATCGGCGTTGGAAATGGCTATGGAAACGTTGGTTTTTTCCAATTGGGCATCGGCCATTTGCGAGGCGATGGCACGTTTCCAGATTAATTCGTACAGCCGCTGCTCGTTGCGATCGTTTCCGGCCTCGGTAACCGAGAATTCCGTAGGGCGGATGGCTTCGTGGGCCTCCTGCGCTCCTTCCGATTTGGCAGTGAATTTTCGTTGGTGGTGGTATTCTTTTCCAAAGGCCGACGTTATTTCGGCTTCTGCACTTTTTAGTGCATCATCCGAGAGATTTACGCTGTCGGTACGCATGTAGGTGATCCTGCCGGATTCGTAGAGTTTCTGGGCGATATTCATGGTCTGGGCCACGGAGAAATACAGCTTTCTACTTGCCTCTTGTTGCAGGGTGGAGGTAGTAAAGGGCGCAGCCGGGGTCTTTTTCGCCGGTTTGGTTTCCAGGGATTTGATGGAAAAATCAGCTTCCAGGCAGTTTTTCAAAAAGGCTTCTGCCTCTTCTTTGGTATCGAACTTCTTGGGCAGTTCCGCTTGCAGCTGCTTTCCTTCTACGTCAAAAAGCGCGGTGATCTTGTAGGAAGAGGTAGCGTCGAATTTTTCGATTTCCCGCTCCCGGTCTACAATGAAACGTACCGCCACGGATTGTACCCGGCCTGCGGACAGCCCGGCTTTTATTTTTTTCCACAAGACCGGTGAAAGTTCAAAACCCACCAATCGGTCTAGAATTCGTCGGGCTTGCTGCGCATTGACCAGGTCCAGGTCGATTTTGCGGGGAGATTCCAGGGCCTTGATGATGGCGGATTTGGTGATTTCCCGGAACACAATGCGTTTGGTATTTTCGTCTTTCAGGTTGAGAACCTCCTTTAGGTGCCAGGAAATGGCCTCGCCTTCGCGGTCGTCGTCACTTGCCAGAAAGATGGTCTCTGCCTCCTTAACTAATTTTTTTAATTCCCGGATTACCTCCTTTTTATCGGGGCTGACCTCGTACGTTGGTTTGAATTTATTTTTTATGTCAATGGCATTTTCCCCTTTGGGAAGATCCCGCACATGCCCGTAACTGGAAGTAACTTTGAAGTCCTTTCCAAGGTAACCTTCTATGGTCTTGGCTTTTGCAGGGGACTCGACAATGACTAAATTTTTTGGCATGGTTTACGTAGTTAAAGATAAAAATACATGGGATCCGGTTACTATCCGCTAAATTTGGCCTAAAAATAGATGTCATATACTTGTCTTCCAAATATTCCTCCCCCGCAATTTTTATTGCCGGGGTAAAATCTACATATTTAATTTTCAAAGCAACGACCAACGACAGCTTATGGTGAAGGAATTACTACTGGCCCGACACGGAGAAGCAACGGCACCTTCTTTTGCAGTGGAAGACATGCAACGGAGCCTCACGCCCGCTGGTTCCCAGCAGGTGGAACGATTGGGAAGGACGCTGGCCATAAACGGCCAAACCTGCGATTATTTGATCCACAGCCCCGCCAAACGATGCAGCCAAACTGCGGCCATTCTTGCCCAACAATTGTCGGTGAAAACCTGCAATGCTCACCGATCCATTTATCAGGCCAGCCGGGAGCAGCTTTTTCGGCAGTTAACGCAGTTTCCGAAAGAAGCCAATCAGGTGCTGTTGGTGGGACACAATCCGGCCGTCAGCCAGCTTGCTGCCTACCTTACCGGAGAGTCTCACCTGGTGTTTTCCCCGGGTATGATGGCTCGGATTCATTTCACCGACCAGGAATGGGAGGCCGTGTCCAAAGGAACCGGAACCCTGGAGGAAATCCTGCAATAGGATTCATTTCCTTTCCCAACCTGAGTTTATTCGTACGCAAAAACCTTTTTTTTATGTCAGCCAACCCTACTTCCATTACCAATTTTGATCCAAACGGTCTGGGCTACGCCGGCAAGCTCTTTGGCCTTCCCTTTGAACCCGAAAACAGTCAGCTGCTGATCCTTCCCGTTCCCTGGGAAGTGACGGTGTCTTACCGGTCGGGCACGGCCGGTGGACCTGCAGCCATCCTTGAGGCCTCCGTACAGGTTGACTTGTTTCAAGAGGACATACGGGATGCCTGGAAGCTTGGTCTGTCCATGCTGCCCCTGAACCCGGCACTAAAGGCGGATAATGATAACTACCGCTTGTTGGCGGATAAATACATCCAATGGCTGCAGAAGGGATCTCCGGAGGCCGACCACGAACGTTTCGCTGCCGTGCCAGACATTATCAATGCTGCCTGCCGAAAAATGAACGATTGGGTAACCGAACAGGCCGAGAAGCAATTAGACCAGGGCAAACTGGTCGGTTTGCTGGGTGGCGATCACAGTACGCCTTTGGGACTGGTGCAGGCGATTGCCAAAAAACACGAATCGTTCGGCATTCTGCAAATCGATGCCCATGCAGATTTGCGCCCGGCTTACGAGGGGTTCGACTTTTCTCATGCTTCCATTGCCTATAATTTCCTGAAAATTCCCCAGGTGCAGCGCCTGGTACAGGTGGGCGTTCGGGATGTATGCGAACAAGAATGGAACCTTGGTCAATCCGATACGCGTTGCCAGCTTTTTACCGACGGAAACCTGAAGGAGCAATTGTACGGAGGCAACACCTGGGAGGCGCTTTGCCGGGAGATCCTTGCGGCCCTGCCGGAGCAGGTCTACCTAAGCATCGATATCGATGGCCTGATTCCACAGCTATGCCCACATACCGGTACGCCGGTACCCGGAGGATTGGATTACCAGCAACTCATGTTTTTGATCAAAATGCTCGTACGGTCCGGCAGGAAACTGATTGGCTTTGACCTGGTAGAGGTGGCGCCTGGTAGCGACGGGGGCGAATGGGATGCCAACGTAGGCGCCCGTATCTTGTACCGGATCGCAAATCTGACCGCTGTCTCCCAGGGAAAACTACACTGGGGATAGGTTGGGTTAGTCGGTACTTCCGGTTAGGTTATGCGGGCTTACGGGAGCAAATTGGCGCGAAAGAGTACTTCATGGCCTGGCGGGCGTGGATTGCCGGTGATTTTTTAGCCCCGGTAGTTTTTCCCCCCTTCTTTTGCTGATTTTGTGCAGGAACGGGCCGTATCCCCAGAAAAAGTCCCAAGCTTCCAAAAAGTGTCATTTTTTATTAACCTGCTCCTCTTTCCAGGGGCGATTCCGGATTTTGGATAAGATACCATATTTTTTGGTTAAGATGTAGCACAGGTTTGGGGAAGTACTAGTCTAACTTAGCCTATCCTTTCATACCTAATCAACGCATATGAAAAAATCTACCCTACATCTCCCTTGCCACAGGGCCTCCCTGTGCCTGGGCTTGCTGCTGTTTCTAGGGCTATTTGCCTCGGAAGCGAACGCACAAAACCGGGTCAGTGGTACCGTTCGCAACGAGTCGAACGAGGTCCTGCCCGGTGTCAGCATTCTGGTGGTCGGTACCACCATTGGTACAGTTACGGATATTGACGGCCAATACCAACTCGCCGTTCCCGAAGGCTCCGAACGTCTTTCTTTTTCCTTTATCGGTTTCGAATCCCAAACCGTCGACGTTAACGGACGTAGCACCCTCGATGTGGTCATGCGGGAAGATTCTCAGGACCTGGGCGAGGTGGTCGTGACGGCCTTTGGCGTCCAACGTGAGCGAAAAGAACTGGGCTACACCGTACAGGCACTGAAACCCGAGGACCTGACCAGTGCCAACGATTTCAACCTGGTCAATTCCCTTAGTGGAAAAATTGCCGGGGTACAGGTAACCAATAGCGGTTCTCAGGTGGGCGCCTCCTCCCGAATCGTCATTCGGGGAAATGCTTCGTTCTCCGGAAACCAACCCCTGTTTGTCGTAGACGGAATCCCAATCGATAATTCCAGCAGCAACCTGGGAGGTGCCGGCGGTCTGGATTATGGCAATACCGCCGCAGACATTGATCCGGAAAACATTGCCTCACTTACCGTATTAAAAGGCGCCAATGCGGCGGCCCTGTACGGCAACCGGGCCACGCATGGGGTCATCCTGATCGAAACCAAAAAAGGGCAGCAGGGCAAACAGGGACTGGGTGTGGAACTGAACTCCTCCCTGGTGTTTGATGTACCCAGCTTTTTTATGGATTTTCAGAACGACTACGGACCCGGGCAACGGGGCGGAGAGTACGATTGGCAGCAATACCTGCAAAATAATCCCGGTTCCAACCTGAGCTATAATGAATACGCGAAACAAAACAGCTACAACTATGTGAACGGAATCGGCGGTGGTATCAACGAAAACGCAACTTCCTGGGGACCGCGTTACGATGCCGGCTTGCTCCTGGATCAGTGGGTGAAGGGCCCCAATAGCCCCTGGGAGTCCATCCCAAATAACATCCACGACCACTATTTTCAGACTGGAAGTAACCTGATCAATCAGGTAGCTGTGACCGCACGAGGCAAAGAAGCCTATGGGCGTGTTGCCTTTTCAAACCGTCAGATGACGGGGACCTTTTTCAATACCGACCAGACGGTCAATACCTTCAATGCCAGTCTCACCCTGCTGCCCACCGATAAATTAAAAGTGAGTACAGATTTCAATTACGTCAACCGATTTAGTGACAACATCCCAGTAGTTAGTTATGGCTCCATGACCAAACTGGCCTGGGGTGCTTTTCGAAACATTCCGCTGGATGAGGTGAAAAAGGTCTATCGGGAGCATGGCAACGAAATGGGCAGCGGCTACAACCAAAATGCCAACAATTTCTATTATGACCTGGAAAACACCAACAGCATGGACCGAAAACGTTTCTTTGGAAACGTCAATATAGATTACCAGCTTAACGACTGGCTTTCTGCCAATATGGTAACGGGCCTCGATTACTATACGGAAGAGAGAAAATCCATCACCCTCTCCCGTACACGGGCCAATATCAACAACAACCGCGGAGGGCAGTTTTCCCTTACCAACCTCAGCAGGCAGGAATTTAACAGCGATATCCGCTTGAACATCAACAAGCAATTTCTGAATGACTTTTCCCTGGTGGCCCTGGTGGGCGGAAACTTCCGGCAAAATACCGCCGATTTCCTTTCCCTCAGCGCACCCGACCTGGCGGTTCCGGACCTGTTTAATATTTCCAATGTGCGCGGAACACCGGGTACAAGCATGTCCGAAAGTCAGCGGGAAACCTATAGTATCTATTCTTCCGCTACCTTGGGTTACAAAGGGTACCTGTTTCTGGGGGCGACCGGAAGAAATGACTGGAGTTCTACGCTGCCGGAGGAGAATCGCTCCTATTTCTACCCTTCCGTTAACCTGGCCTTGACCCTATCCGAAGCGCTGAACATGACTTCCAGGACCCTGAGTCATGCACAGGTCCGGGCCAGTTTGGCGCAGGTGGGTTCGGATACCGATCCGTACCAACTGATGGGAACTTATGGAACAACTACCTTTAACAATATTTCTTTATTTACTCCCACTGCTGTAAAGCCGCCCACCAACCTGCTGCCGGAAATGACCACCTCCTTTGAAGTGGGGGCTGATCTGCGCTTTTTCTCGGATCGCTTATCGCTGGATGCAACCTATTACCGGCAGGTGACCGAAAACATGATCTTGCAGGTGCCGACCGCCCGGTCCACGGGTTACGCTTCCCAATTGATCAATGCCGCAGAAATTGAAAACAAGGGCATTGAAATCATTTTGCGAGGTAGCCTGGTTCAACGGGGAGACTTTTCCTGGGACGCGACCGTAAACTGGGCCAAAAACACCAGTACGGTGGAATCGCTGTACCAGGGGCTGGAAAACATTACCATCAGTTCCGGTTTTGGCGGGGTTCGGCTGGTCGGCACGCCCGGGCAGCCCTGGGGGGACCTGAGTGGCCTGCCCTACGTGCGAGACGATAGTGGCAACATCATGATCAATCCAAACGGGACACCCATGACCACCAACCAACAGGTGATTTTGGGAAATGTTACCCCGGATTGGATCGGAGGGATACAGAACAGCTTCCGGTACAAGAATGTTACCTTCGGAGGATTGTTTGACTTCCGCATGGGGGGAGATTTCTTCAGCACCACGTATTGGCATTCGTATCCCACAGGAGCTTTTGAAAACAGCGTCCAAAACAACGTGCGGGCCGAGGGGATTGTGGTCGAGGGTGTTCAGGGAGATGGCTCACCAAACGATGTTCGCATCTCGGCGCAAGACTATTACAATGGATCCTGGGTGTGGAACAACCATGAGTACTCCATCATCGATGGGTCCTTTATAAAACTGCGGGAGCTCACGCTGGGCTACCGATTTTCGGTTTGGAAGTTGCAAAACGTCAACGTTTCGGTGTTCGGTCGTAACCTCGCGATCCTGCACCGAAGCGCCAAAGCAAAGGAGCTGGGCCTGGATCCCGAATCCGCTTCCCAGATGGGAGGGGGTGAGGCCGGTACCGGCTTTGAAAACTTCATGCCGCCCACCAATCGGTCCTATGGATTCAATCTACGGATCGCCCTATGAGAGGGAATTGTACGAGTCAGGTAAACCAATATTTCGCTAAAATGTGCTCCAAATGAAACATACCATCAACTATAAACTCACCGGGTTCGTGCTCGCTTCCGCCCTGATTTTCGCTTCTTGTACAGAAGATTGGAACGAGATGAATGTCAACCCCAATCAGCCGTCGGAAGTACCTGCCAGCAACGTGCTGGGTGCCGGCATGACCGTAGTAGCCGGACAACTGTTCGGCGAACGCATCGGTATTTATTACGCGGGCACCTGGTCCGGTCAACTGGCAGCTATTGGTGCCGGGGATTACGAATTCCGGGTGGATATCAATAACAGCCAATGGGACAACCTGTACCGGGGCATGGCCTATTTTGTGGATGCAGCGGAAATCGCCCGGGAGGAAGGAAACCAAAACCTGGAAGCAGTTTCCCTGATCATGAAAGCGTATACGGCCCATCAGGTTTCGGACATGTGGGGAGATATTCCCTACACACAAGCCTTTTTACTGGATAAAGAGGGGATTTTGAGTCCGGAATTTGACACGCAGGCAGTGGTGTATGACACAATTCTGGAAGAACTGGAAGCAGCTAATTCCATGCTGGATCCAAGTGGTCCGGCAATCGGAGTAGGCGATTTTATCTATGGAGGGGATATTGCAAAGTGGCAAAAATTCGCCAATTCCATCCGGTTGCGGGTGGCCATGCGCATGTCGTCCGTGGTCCCTCAGGATGCGGCGTCGGTCTTGAACCAAATTCTGGGCAATCCTTCCACCTACCCGGTATTTGAAGACCACAGCGATAATGCCTACTTGCACTGGCCGGGGATCAGTTCCAATATCGAACCCTGGCGGCAGCGCCTGGGCACACCCACCAACAAAAACGATCAATACCGCACCAATTACGACCTGATCGAACGGCTCAAGGACATGGACGATCCGAGATTACCGGTCTATGCCGATGAGAACCTAAATGGGTTCTTCAATGGGTACAAAATGGGAATCGGACAGACCAGCGATCCCATGAATGCCCAGGCAAATGTATCGCATATCGGAGACCGATTTGGATACGATGACGAGGGTTTTTCTCCCTTTATGAATGCGGCCCAGGTTTGGTTTATCAAAGCCGAAGCGTTTGAAAGAAACCTCGTTGCTGGAGGCAATAGCCAGGAAGCCTACGAAACAGGCATTACTGTATCCCTTCAGGAAAACGGTATCTCCCAGGACCTGATCGACGATTACTTGCAACGTCCGGGCGTTGCCTGGGATTCCGGTACGTCCACTAACCTGGAAAAAATCCGACTGCAGAACTGGATCGCTCTGTATAAGCAAAGTGTGGAAGCCTGGGCGGAGGTACGCAGAACGGATGTGCCCCTGCTGGACAAGGTTTCCAACGACTACGCCGCCAACCACAACCGACCGCCGTTCCGCATGGCCTATCCAGCCAATGAAATTGCCCACAACCAACGTTTCCCGACCGATGTTGTCGAGGAAGATATTTTCTATGGAATACAGGTATGGTGGGATACCCGGACCGGGGTAGAATAGGTGACCTTGCAAATGCCTGCCGACACGGTCAATCGGCTGCGAGCAGCGTTCGGTTGCCCTATTTGGCTACCATGACCAGGGGTGTTGTGCTGCACCAGTGCCACTAGCGAGGCACCGTCCGGAGTACAACACCCCATGCATCCCGTTCCGCCTTACACATGCCGAAGGATGGGGCCGTGTTGCTCCACGGTACACAGACTGCAAAACTTCAACCATGTAATCAAAAAGTGCTATGTATGTACGACTCTTTGTCAGTGGCTTATTGCTTGGGATTAGCGGTCTGCTGATCCATGCCACCACTCCTCAGCCGAAAAATTCGGCCCTTGCGACCAATGAAATTTCCCAGCGGGCAAACGGACTGCACGGCTACATCGGCTACAGTTCGCCAAGGCGGCCGGAAGGATTCGGTGCGGGCATAGGCTTTTACACAGCGGTATGGCCGCTGGTAGAAAAGCCCCTTGCCGGATTTCAAATCGGACTCCCCGGCAATTGGATCATTCCGGATAATCCGGACAACAAGGACATGCCCTGCTGTCCCGAAGGTACCATCGCCCGTACCTGGGAACCCCGGGGACCTACCTGGGCCAGTGTGTTTCAAACCCAGGAAGGGGGCCTGGGCTACTGGCGGGGAAACCGCTACCACTACGGACCACCCAAATTCAGCATGAACGGGGTACCCGATTGCTACAATTCGGAAATTGCCTCTCCCGGTTGGCCCTTTTTTTACCGGGCGGCTGCCTTGCCGGAAGACCAGCTGGGGATCGCTCAGCTTAGCAACCGTATACTGGTGCCACCCGATGGAATCACCTTTGTGGAAGACCTGGAAGGAAAGTTTTTGGGCTATACGCACATGATGCTGCCACTTACCGAAAAGCGCGAAGGACCACCACCTACTGGCGACCAAAGCTGGACCCTGTTTCTCAATTCCGCGAATTTTAAGGGACCCGTGGCGTTTTATATTCCCGAAATGTGGAGTCGCCTTTCCAAAGAGTACCCCGCCATCGAAGGCATGGGGTTGGACGCCCGGGAAGGAACCATGGGCGGAGGAGGTGCCATGGAAATCAATACCGTACCCTCCTTCGAAATGAAAACACCGGAAGGGGAATTGTACATTAAAATCCCCCAATTGCAATTTCCCGTCGATGCGCAGGGACGTTCGTTACTCGTGCAGGACGTTACCTATTACTCCAAAGACGCCTTGTTTAATCCCGTAAAGGCCTGGAAAAACGGAGGCGAAGCGGTTTCCGGAGCCTTTCGCGAAGCCCATTCCTGGAAACCTGATATCAGTCCCAGGAAAATTTCTCTCGATGGGGGTGCTCAACTTAATGCCGGAGGCACCAAGCTGGGCGGCCTGGAATCGGTCGTGGAAGCCATCGTAACCGATTCCAACGCCTTCGGTTTGCAGTGGCAGGAAAACCCCTTTGGAAAGCAGGGTCGTTTTCCGGAGTACTTCAAGCAAGTGGGAGACCTGCGGGTGCCCATACCGGAAGCGGAGGCCCCGGAAGAGTTAACAGAAAGTACGTTCGCTCTGGCAGGTACCGAGAAGGAATACATCAACTGGCGGGATGGAAACGAGATCGTTTCGGGAAATTTTCGGATTGACAAAGAGCTTCCCTATTCTACGCCCACTACGGGTGCCTGGGCGCATCCGGGACCTGCTTCCGAAGCTTATTCCGTAGACCTAAAGGATGGATCAACGGTTACCTACAAGTGGTACCGCTTTATTGACCAGCCTTCTTTTCAGCAATTTAACTGGAGCACCGAAGAAAAAGCCGCGCTGCAGGCCCTGGTAGAAAAGATCCACCGAAACTGGACCATTGACAAAACCTACATGGCACCGCCCAGTTCCGGCGGGCTGGTCGCCATTGACCCGGTGTTGATCCTCAGTCCTCCGGCCGGCATGGAAGTGGGGTATGTTCCCATCGTGGTCCGTCAGGAGCGGAAATTGGTTGCGGAATCGGATCGGTCGACTTCGGCACTTGCTAGAAGATGACCCGGTGATTTCCGTGAATATACGGGCTGTTTGTAATCCGGAGGATTGGGCAAAAGAAGCTTCAGGAAGCCAATACCGTATCGGTGCAGTGGCCTTTGGGGCTTCGGTTTACAAAAAAATAATTGGCAATCTATGGTTGGTTGCCCTAGCTAATGATATTTTCGATGCAGGAAACGTTGTTTTTCGATAAAAAATGGATGCTTGGATTGCTAATTTCCTGGAACAGTATGTGCCACCATTCGATGGCCGCAAGCCCGCAGGCGCCCCGCCCCAACATTATTCTATTCCTATCGGATGATTTGGGTTATGGAGACCTGGGATGCTATGGGAATTCCATCATCCAAACCCCACACCTGGATCAATTTGCCAGGGAAGGGGTGCGCATGACCGACATGCATTCCGCCGCATCGGTTTGTTCCCCTTCAAGGGCCGCAATTCTCACCGGAAGGAACGGGTACCGAAGCGGTTTCTACAACATTGCCGGCTTTTTCGGAACGACCCTCAGCAAAGACGAAATCACCCTGCCCCAACTGCTGCAGGAAGTGGGCTATGAAACCGCATTTTTTGGCAAATGGCACCTATCGAAGCTGGAATCGCCGGAAGAAGTATCCGTAAACGAAATGGGTTTTGACTATTCCCTGGCCACTTCCGTCAATGCCTTTGGAACAGGACCGAAAAACCCGGAAAAATTCGTCAGAAACGGGGTTCCCGAAGGTCCGATGGAGGGCTGGTACGTGGACATCGTTACCCGGGAAGCAAGCAGCTGGATCGCTGGGAGAGGGAATTCCGACAACCCTTTTTTCCTGATCGTTTCGACCAACGAGCCGCACACCCCGCTGGATCCGCCGAAAAGCTTCGCAAGCGCTTATGATACGGAGGAGGTGCGGAAACTATCCGGGCAGGTTTCTTACGGAGGCGTACCGCGGCCTACCAAAGATTTGACGCACCATTCAAAGGAATACTACGGAACGGTAGCGCAGCTAGACCATTCTTTTGGCACGTTTATGCGCTTTATTGATGAGCAAGGATTGCGCGAATCCACCCTGGTCATTTTCACCAGCGATAATGGTCCGGAATATCCCGTTACCCTGGAAGAGTCCAAAGGCGAATGGGAAGACCCCATTCGGGACAACTGTTTTGGTACCCCCGGAATACTGCGGGGCATGAAGCGGTATCCCTACGAGGGGGGGCATCGCGTTCCCGGCTTGATTCGATGGCCCGGACAGATTCCCGCCGGGACGGAGAGCGATCGGCTCTTTAACGGGACCGATTTCCTCCCCACGCTGTGCACACTGGCCGGCACCGCCATACCGAAGGACCGAACCATCGATGGTACGGATGCTTTTCAGGCGTTTCTCGGAAAAGACTACGAACGTGAAGTTTTACCTATCTGGTTTTTTCTGTTGAATGCTTCTGACATGCCTGGAATGGCCCAAATGGCCATGCGCGATTCGGAGTACGTGTTGGTGGGCAGACTGGGCCCTGCCCGTGGAGACTTTATTGGTCTGCCAGGTCCGGGAACCTATCCGGCTGTGGATTGGCTGAAAACTGCCGTTCCCGACTCCTTTGAACTGTACAACATTAAAAAAGATCCAGGTCAAACCCGGGATATTTCGCAGCAGGAATACGGGCGGTTGCTGGATTTGATTCCCAAAATGCAACAACTTTGGCTGGACATCCGGGACGAAGGCCCCTGGTGGGGACGGATTCCCGATTAAACCCATCTCTGTTGTTTTTTTATTAGGTGTATTTCATTTATCTTTTGAACAGAATCGTTGACAAAACCCATGAAGTTAAAATTTAATGCAAAACAGGCGCTTGTTTTCTTATTTATTGCCTTGGCTTGCGAAAACAATTCCGACAAGAAGACCACCATGGAAATCTCGCCTGATGGTTTTATCCTTCAGGAATCCGATCTACCGGCTTACGAAAAAAACATCGATCATAGAGGATTACTGGAAGCCCTTGGCGACAGGCACGGGGAGTCCATGCGTACCGGAGAACACATCTATACGAATACCTGCGCCACGTGCCATGGGGATCCGGAACAGCAGGGATCCTTGCCGACGGCATTTAAATTTTGGGAGGGCACGTTTAAGGTGGGAAACGATCCCTATTCCATCTACCAGACCCTTACCCGCGGTCACGGTGCCATGCCTCCCCAGGTAAACCTGACGCCTGTGGAAAAATACGACGTTATTCACTACATACGCGAAACGTTTGTGGCCCCGGAAAACCCCACCCAATACCTTGCCCTGAACGAAGCGTACCTGGCAGGTTTGCCTGCTGGCAGCAGCATGGGGCCGGAACCCCGGGAATACAAGCCCTGGGCGGAGATGGATTACGGTAATTTTCTGATCAACACCTACGAACTGGTACCGGCGGATGCAGCCCCCAGGCAGCGGTCCACCGGGCCGGTGCAGCCGCTCCCGGATGAGGATTTTAGCAAGGCTAATTTTGCCTATAAAGGCATTGCCGTTCGACTGGACGAAGGAAGCGGGGGCGTGGCTGCAGGAAATGCCTGGATGCTATTTGATCACGACCTGATGCGGGTAGCCGGCGGCTGGACAGGAGAGGGTTTTATCGACTGGGAAGCCATTCTTTTCAACGAAAAACACAACATTTCGCCGAGAACGATCGGAGAACTTCACTTCGAAAACGAAACCGGCCCCGGCTGGGCGCATCCTCGAAGCGGAACGTTTGAGGATCCCCGGTTTCAGGCCCGGGACGGACGCAGATTCGGCCCCCTTCCCCGGGATTGGGCACAGTACAAAGGGCTGTATGCGTACGAAGACCGGACAATCGTTTCTTATACCGTAGGCGATACACCTGTTTTGGAGACATTCGGTGTTGCGTATTCTGGCGATCGACCCGTTTTTACCCGAACGTTGAACCTCAGCCCTTCGGGTGAATTACTTAAAATGCGGGTGGCTCCAGTGGGAACAGAAGTAGCCCTGAGGGGGTCAGGAGCGGAGCTGGTAGAGGAAAACGGCTACCAGCTACTGCATGTCACGGATACTGACCCAATCAAGATCAAGCTATTTCTGGCGGCACCGGGCTTTACAGGCCTGCAGGAGTACGTCCGTAATGCCGCTCCCGCCGAATCGTTATCGGCGTTTATCAGTGGAGGGCCCGCCCGCTATCCGCAACTTCTGGAGACGGCCATAATACCGGGGGAGCAGGAGGGTGCTTTTCAGGTAGATATTTTGAATCCACCGTTTAACAGTCCCTGGAAAAACCAGCTGCGCTTGAGTGGGCTGGATTTTTTCAAAGACCGAAACAAAGGCGTGGTTTGTGCCACGGATGGAGACGTTTGGCTGGTGGAAGGATTTACCGAAAACGAGGGAAAACTAACCTGGCAGCGAATCGCTTCCGGGCTATTCCAGCCCCTGGGAATCAAGGTAATTAACGAAGAAATTTTTGTAACCTGCCGGGACCAAATCGTCCGGCTGCAGGATTACAATGGGGATGGAGAAACCGACTTTTACGAAAGCTTCAACAGCGATCATCAGGTGACCGACCATTTTCATGAGTTTGCCATGGGCTTGCAAGCCGATGCAGAAGGGAATCTGTACTATGCCAAGAGTGCCCGTCATGCCCGAGAACCCCTGGTACCGCAGCACGGGACCTTGCTACGTGTCAGTCCCGATGGGGAGCGCACGGACATTATTGCTACGGGATTTCGGGCGGCCAATGGGGTCTGCCTCAATCCGGACGGTACCTTTATTGTCACCGATCAGGAGGGGCACTGGAACCCCATGAACCGCATCAACTGGGTGGAAGAGGGCGGTTTTTATGGGAACATGTTTGGGTTTAATCCACCGGCGGATAGCACCGACTCCGGAATGGAACAGCCGCTGGTGTGGGTAGAGCGGGAGCGGGATCGATCGCCCTCCGAATTGCTTTGGGTGGATAGTAAAAAATGGGGAGCCTTGAACGGTAAACTGCTCAGTTTCTCGTATGGTTACGGAAAGATCTATCTGGTTCCATTTGAAAAACTGGACGGTCAGGTACAGGGAGGGATTGTAGAGCTTCCCTTACCTCGTTTTGCCACCGGCGTGATGCGGGGTCGGTTCAATCCGGAAGACGGTCATTTGTATCTTTGTGGGCTATCTGCCTGGGGTTCGACGCAGCCCCAATTGGGAGGACTCTACCGCATTCGCATGACCGATACCCCGGTGAATCTGCCGGTAGGAATTCAGGCCCAGGAAGATGGGGTGCTACTAACCTTTACCGAAAAACTGGATGAAAACAGCGTAGAAAATTTGGGCAATTTTACCGTTGCTACCTGGGATTTACTGCGGTCAAGAAAGTACGGATCCAAGCATTACAACGAACAGGAATTGCCCCTGGAGGCGGCCGAATTGGGTCGGGATGGAAAATCGGTAAAGCTAAAAATCCCTGGTATTCAACCCACATGGGTGATGGAGATCCACTATTCGTTGGAAAGCGAAAGCGGCGAAGCCGTGGAAGGATTGATTCAAAACACCATTCACAAGCTGGGAGAGGCATCTTCCTTGTAACAGAAACCCCTCCAGTCACATACCTGGGCTGGAGGGGTTAATTCGCTATTTTGTATGAATTTTTAACAGCTTTTATAAAATTGGCCTTGTCCGAGTTTTCGTTCGATTTCTTTTGCGGCCTTCGTAATGGATAGCCCACCCAGGTTGGTGCAGCGCAGGGTATTGGGAATGCTTTTGCCCACCTCGTACATGGTTTCGATGACTTCGTCGAGGGGAATCAAATGGTCGTAATCTGCCAGTGCCATGTTGGCGCAGGAAAGGGCATTGGAGGCGGCCATCACGTTTTTGTTTAGGCAGGGGGCTTCCACCCGGTTGCCTATGGGATCGCAGATCATGCCCAGGGAGCTTTGCAAGGCCATGGAAGCCGCGGAAATACTTTGGGGTAGCTGGCCCCCGGCCAGGTATACCAGCGCGGCAGCAGCCATGGAAGAGCCCGAGCCGCATTCTGCCTGGCAGCCTCCCACTTCTGCAGCAAAGGTAGAATGGGCCGCAATAAATACACCGATCAGGCCTGCAATTAGCAGGGCTTTTACCGTTTCCTCTTCCGATAAGCCCAAGGAGTCCGAAACTCCCAGTACAGCACCGGGCATGGCCCCGCAGGAGCCGGCGGTTGGTGCGGCCACGATTACTCCCATGGAGCTTTTTACTTCCATGATTGCGGACACATACATGATGATTCGGTTCAGCACGTCTCCATCCACAAGCTTTTTGCTTTCCATCAGCGATTTGAATTTCACGGATTGTGGACCCAGGATCCGGTCCTGGTATTCGGTCCCTTTCAGGCCGGTGCTCACCGCATCCTTGAGGATTTTCCGGATGTCGTCCATTTTGTCCAGTACCTCTTGTTCCGAAATGTTACCACGCATGCTTTCGTACCGAAGGGCCAGCTCCCAAAGCGATAAGTCCTTGCCTTCGTTATAGGCCAACATTTCCTCGCAGGTAATAAAGGGAACTTGTTGATTTTTGGCGGTGAGCACGGGCAAAACGGGCCGTATTCGTTTGACCTGGGACACGTTTTCAAGTTGTTCCAGTTCCCCTAGGACCGCTTCCTCCGGAAATTGTTGTGCTTTTAGTTCAATATAGGATGGCTCGCCGGTCCGTATTTCCAGACCATCTACCTCCGGTAAGGCATGACTTAAGTAGTTTATTGTGCCAGCTGGATCGTTGGTGTAGATCAGCGTCAGGTAGCAGTCACCTGCAAAAGAAACCGCGGCCCCGTCGATCTCAATCACCTCAATCATGCCTCCGCCGGTAGAAATGGCCGTTACCTGATGCGTCTCCCAGGGATTTGTCAGGGTGATTTTGTAGGTATTGGGGTGGTCGGCCTGTATATCGCGGATGGAAATGGTAACTTGAATACCGGCAGCGCCCATGTGCTGCTCGGCCTGAACCAGGCGCTCGTCGTACGCCTCCCATCCCAGAAAGCCGCCAAACAATCCCATATCCGATCCCTGTTCCTTGTGGGTAGTGGCCAGGGAGCCCTCCGGATCAAATTCTATTTCAATGGAGGAGATGCGCCCGCCCATTAGGTCGTGGCAGATCCTTCCGATTCGAAGCGAAGCGGCACAGTGAGAGCTCGAAGGTCCCCGCATCACCGGGCCTACGACGTCGTTAAATATACTTGGATAGTTCATGGTTGCTATTGTTTTGGTCTGTAGTTAAATGTAGTGGTATTTGCCGCCGATCCATTTTCAAATTTTAGCTAATTTGTATACTATCTTAGCAATTCGCTGATTATTTGTATGCTTTTTTGCTTTCTATCTGCATTTGGTCTAAATTAATCGAGTGAGTAACCATTGTTCCTTAAGCCATGCAGCCATTACACTTTAAAGTACCCCGATTAAAAGAAGAGACCATCCGGGTGGAATGTTGGGACCTGGATAATTTTTTCGAACCCATCCATTACCACGAAGAGTTTCAGATTTCATTGATCCGGGAAGGGGAGGGTTCCCTGTTTGTTGCGGAAAGCGTCATCCCCTTTAAGAAAGGGGAGATTTACCTTTTTGGCAAGAATCTTCCACACGTATTTCGAAACAAAAACTTTGCCTATGCCGGTAGCGGGCATCCTAAGGCAAAGGCCGTCTCGGTATTCTTTAATCAGGATGTGCTTAAAAGTTCCCTAAGTGATATACCGGAAGCCTATGCCATACAGCGATTGATTGATTTTTCGGTGTATGGGGTGAAGGTTTCCGATTCCAAACAAACAGAACTCAGCCGAAAACTGGCCGTGCTTCCCGAAAAAAATTCGTTTGAACGATTTCTGGGGCTGTTGGATATCCTTGAATGCATATCTAAAGACAACAACCTCCATTTTATTTCATCTCTGGGCATTCCCTTACATTCCGTACAGGAGAATTTACCCAAGATAAACCTGGTTTTTGATTACGTAAGGAAAAATTTCAGCGAAAAGATCAGCCTCAAACAAGTAGCGGCATTGGTAAACATGTCGCCGACGGCCTTTTGCCGGTATTTTAAGTACAAAAGCCAAAAGACCTTTTCCCGGTTTTTGATAGAAGTTCGGATAGCCAATGCCTGCCGCCTCTTGTACCAGGATGATTTCAATACCTCCGAATGTTGCTACAGTTCCGGCTACAACAACCTTTCCAACTTCCACAAACATTTTAAAAGTGTCACCGGTATGACGCCGCTTGAATACAGAAACAATATCCTGAAACAATCGAATTGATTTCCGATGGATTGCTTGTGCCGAATACCGAGAAGCAGGCAAATAAAAATTACTGCCTGGCGAAGGGTTGCATCGGCGTGAGTTTCCTGTTTTTCGTTAAAATACCATACCCTTTGGATAAAATGATGGAATAGTAAATCTATTGGAAGCGCCTATCTTTATGCCTGTAGTTAGCGAGCGGTATTCCAGGAGATTGGAATGCATAGGCGTATACGCTGACTGGGTTTAGGTGTGCAACTAGTTCGTGTCTGCAAATGAATAAGATCGTCTTTCTTTCGGTGTATTTTTTTATCCTTTCAGGAGTCGGTTTCTCCCAACGCAGTTTTAGCCTGGAGGATATCTACCGGGACAATGCATTTGCTGCTGCCAAATTCGGCCCCATTCGATGGATGCGGGATTCGAAGGGCTATTCAAGTATTGAAAAGAATGCAGACGTAGACGGGGACGACCTGGTTCGGTACGATGCAGCCTCAGGCCGGCGAAGCCTTCTTGTGTCTGCGGAAGAATTGATTCCGGAAGGTCAGACAGCACCTTTGCAGATAGCCGATTACCACTGGTCGGCGGATAACCGGAAGTTGCTGCTTTTTACCAACACGCGAAAGGTATGGCGGTACCATACCCGGGGTGACTATTGGGTATTGGATCGGGAAACAAAAGCATTGAGGCAGCTTGGTAGGGGACTCCCGGGGTCCAGTCTGATGTTTGCCAAGTTCTCTCCGGACGGTTCCCGCGTCGCCTATGTAAGCAAAAACAATATTTTCGTTGAATTCCTGGAAAGTGGAGCGATCATTCCACTCACCAACGATGGAGGAGAAAATACCATCAACGGTACCTTTGATTGGGTATACGAGGAGGAGTTGGGATGTCGCGATGGCTTTCGCTGGAGTCCCGACGGGGAGCACATCGCCTACTGGCATTCCGATACGCGCGACATTGGGACTTTTTACCTGATAAATAACATTGACTCGGTGTATTCCCAACCCATTCCCTTACCCTATCCCAAAGTCGGAAGCAAGCTATCAACCGTCAAAATCGGTGTGGTTTCTGCTGAGGGAGGAGACAGCAGGTGGTTTGCAGTTCCGGGCGACCCAAAAAACAATTACCTGGCCCGGATGGATTTTATTCCGGATTCTGACGAGGTGCTGATCCAACAGCTAAACCGGCGGCAGAATACCAATACCGTTTGGGTGGGGGATATCACTACCATGTCGCTTTCCCGGGTGCTGGAAGAAAAAGAAGAAACCTTTTTGGACATTCACGACAACTTAATTTGGCTGGATGGACAGCAGTACTTTACCTGGACCAGTGAGCGGGACGGATGGAGGCATTTGTATAAGGTATCCCGCGATGGATCTTCCATTACCTTACTCACCCAGGGGGATTTCGACGTGGAACGAATCAGTCACATCGATCCCGAGGGAGGGTATGTGTATTACATCGCCTCTCCTGATAATTTCACCCAACGGTACCTGTACCGAAGCCCGATAGACCGACCGGGGCCGGCTGAGCGAATTACACCTACCGATCTTCCCGGACAGCATGCCTATCAGCTTTCGGGCGACTCACGCTTTGCTATACACACCTATCACAATGCGGTCAGACCCCCGCGTATTTCGCTGGTAGCACTTCCTACCCATCGCGAATTACGGATATTGGAAGAAAATCGGGCGCTTAAGGAAAAATACGATGCTCTCGGACTGCGTCCGAAGGAGTTTATCAAAGTGGATATTGGTGAGCTGGTCCTGGATGCATTTATGATCAAGCCCATTGCGTTTGACCCGACCAAGAAGTATCCGTTGTTACTCTACGTGTACGGCGAGCCCGCGGGATCTACTGTGCAGGACAGCTGGATGAACGGGGATCTTTGGCACCAGTACCTGGCGCAGCTGGGTTACGTGATCGTGAGTATTGACAACCGGGGAACCAAAACTCCACGCGGCAGGGATTGGCGAAAGTCCATTTATGGGCAGATAGGCATTCTGGCCGCGGAGGAGCAGCATGCAGCCGCTCAAAAGATCCTCTCCTCCCATGACTTTATCGATGCATCCCGCGTGGGAATTTGGGGATGGAGCGGTGGAGGTCAGATGACCTTAAACTGTATGTTCCGCTACCCAGACGTGTACAAAACTGGTATTGCGGTATCCTTCGTATCCGATCAGCGCCTGTACGATGCCACGTATCAGGAACGCTACATGGGGCTCCTGGAGGACAATCCGGAGGGATACCGGGATGGTTCTCCCATTCATCACGCCCAGCACCTGCAGGGCGATCTGCTTATCATGCACGGCACGGCCGATGACAACGTACACTACCAAAGTTTTGAAATGTTGGTAGATCGTTTGATTCAGTATAACAAGCAGTTTTCCATGATGGTATACCCGATGCGGGCGCATGGGATCAATGAACGAGAAAACACCTCCCTTCACGTGCGAGAGACCATGAAAAAATTCTGGATAGAACATTTGGAACCGGGACCCCGTTAGGCGGAGCCCTGAAAATGCGTTTATACTAACCCTGAATGCAAAACAGTAGGCTATGTTGAAACTCTTAAATAAAAAGCTATGATAAAATGGAAAGGAGTATTTCCAGCGATTACCACCAAATTTACTTCGGATGACAAGCTTGATTTAAACGCTTTTCATGCCAATATCAAGGTACAACTAAAAGCGGGAATCGATGGAATCATCATCGGCGGTAGTCTGGGTGAGGCAAGTACGCTCAGCGACCGGGAAAAAGAGGTACTGGTACAATCCACCGTGGAACTGGTATCTGATAAAATTCCAGTAGTACTGACCATAGCTGAGCAATCCACGAAAAAAGCGGTGGAGTTGGCACAGGCCGCGCAGGAAAGTGGCATCAAGGGCTTGATGGTTTTGCCGCCCATGCGGTACTACGCGGATTCGCGCGAAACGCTTGCATTTTTCAAGGAAGTTGCGGCTGCCACCGACCTTTCCATCATGGTTTACAACAATCCCATCGATTATAAGATTTTGGTAACCCCGGACATGTTTGAGGAATTGGCATCGTGTAAGAATATACAAGCTGTCAAAGACTCATCCAGAGACCTCACGCTGATTACCAAGATGATCAACCGTTTTGGAGATAGGTTCAAAATCCTGGCAGGTGTAGATCCATTGGCCCTGGAAAGCCTGGTACTCGGGGCGCATGGCTGGGTAGCCGGCCTGGTATGTGCGTTTCCTTACGAGACTGTGGCCATTTATCGCCTTGTAAAGGAAGGGCGAATTGCAGAGGCATTGGAAATCTACCGTTGGTTTTTCCCACTTTTGGAATTGGATATTCACCCAAAACTGGTGCAATATATCAAGTTGGCAGAGGTCGCCACCGGTTTGGGAACGGAATACGTACGGGCACCGCGGCTGATGCTGTCCGGGGAAGAACGGAAGCAAATTTGGAAAATTATCGAAGATTCGCTTGCTGTACGGCCCGATCTACCGACCTGGCAAAAAATGACCCTGTGAGCGTTGGGTAAGCCAGGAAATTTTATAGAGATTTACACACGGGTATTTCTACCCGCACCGGCTTGGTGCACCCAAACTGTATGGAACGAACCATGGATTTATTTTCAAAAGAAACCTACCAGGAACGACGACGCAACTTGATGAAATCCGTCTCAGGCGGGGTTTTATTGTTTTTAGGTAATGAAGAAAGTAGTAGTAATTTTAAAGACAACTGGTATCCCTTCCGGCAGGATAGTTCCTTTTTGTATTTTTTTGGGCTGGACTTGCCGGGTCTGGTAGCAGTGGCGGACCTGGAGGAGGACCAAGTGATCCTCTTTGGAGACGAGCTGTCTACCGAAGAGCTGGTATGGCATGGAGAAAAGCCCAAATTGGTAGATTTGGCGGCCTTGGTCGGGGTACAAGAAGTGAGACCATCCAAAGATATTGGCAGCTTCCTGGCCAAATCCGCCCAGTGTAGAATTCATTTTCTACCCCCTTACCGGCCGGAAAATACCCTGAAGCTGATGGACTGGCTGGGCCTTGCAGCCGCCCAAATTAAGGACCGGGTTTCTGTGGAATTCATCAAGGCCGTTGCGGCGTTACGATCGATTAAATCAGCCGAGGAAGTCCGTGAGATTACCAAAGCAGTGAACCATACCGTAAACGTGCATCGCAAGGTCATGCAAAGCACCCAAGCGGGCATGTACGAATACGAATTGCTAGGAATGGTCTCCGGGGAAACATTGTCGGGAAGAGGTAGCCTTTCGTTTCCGCCCATCATTACCACCGATGGGCAGACCTTGCACAACCACCGGTATGCCAACCGCCTGGAGCGGGGAAAAATGCTACTCGGTGACTTTGGTACCGAGACAGCCATGCATTATGCCGGCGATATTACCCGCACGATTCCGGTCGGTAAGCGGTTTTCAGCAGTACAGCGAGAGGTATATGAGATCGTATGGCTGGCGCACCGTTCGGCAATTGCCGCGTTGAGGCCAGGCGTACGTTTTCTGGATGTACACCTCCTGGCCTGTCGGAAGATTACCGAAGGGCTCAAAACCATGGGGCTTATGAAGGGTGATGTAGAGGAGGCCGTACGACAAGGAGCGCACGCCATGTTCTTTCCCTGCGGCCTGGGTCATCTGATGGGATTGGACGTACACGACATGGAAGATTTGGGTGAGTCGTACGTAGGATACACGGATCAATTGCAGAAAAGCAGCCAATTTGGCCTAAAATCCTTGCGATTTGGCAAGGAACTGGAAGCAGGGCAGGTGCTCACAGTGGAGCCGGGTATTTATTTTATTCCCCAACTAATGGATTCCTGGAATGCCCAAAACCTGCATCGGGACTTTATCAATTTCGAAAAATTGGCCGATTTTCGTGATTTTGGTGGTATTCGGATCGAGGATGATTTTCTGATTACGTCTAATGGTTCGGAGCTTTTGGGTATGCCACTGGAAACTTCCCCCGACGAAGTTGAATCCCTTCGTAGCAACGCGGGTTAAGGTGGCTCCCGGGAGCCATTTGCATACTCCTGCGCGCTGTGCGGATCCCCGGTAGGCTACCATTTTTCCCTAATCCCGGGCGTTTCATTAGGTTATTTTTTTTTAAATCCCGAACTTCTGTTTCATTTAGCAGCTTCCACGACAAACGAAGGGGTCCCGGTCAGGTTGGCCGGTAAGCGCATTGGCTCCTCCGATTTTCCGTGCGGTGAGTGGCGGTATTCTGGAACAAAAAAAGCAAGGACATGCAAAAGATACTTTCGGGTAATGAGGTAAAATCACTGGATCAACAGTACGTTGCAGGGGAAGGAATTTGCTCGTACCAACTGATGGAACGAGCGGCGCGGGTTTTCTGTGCGTGGTTTGTTCAAGAGGTACCAATGGAGAAACCCGTTTCCATTTACTGCGGGACAGGAAACAATGGAGGAGATGGGCTGGCCATCGCACGAATACTCAATCAGGCAGGATATAGGGTACATGTAGGGCTGATAGGGGATCCGGATTCCGGTTCGTCCGATTTCCGGCAAAACCTTCAGGTTTTGCCGGAAAGGGTTTCCCTGGATAGCTGGGAAAAATGTCCTTCCGGGCAGGTGATTGTTGATGCGATTTTTGGCGTGGGTATCAATCGACCATTGGGCGGTGATTACCAAAGCCTGGTGCAGGAGTTAAATGCCCGTGCTGCATTAAAAATAAGTGTGGACATGCCGTCGGGCCTGCCTTCCGATGGGCCTGCCGAGGGGGATGTGTTTCGAGCCGATTATACGGTGAGTTTCCAATTTCCAAAGCTTTCTTTATTGGCACCGGAACACGCGGTATTCACCGGCAAGCTAGTGGTTAAAAGCATCGGTATCGACAGAGGTTATTTTGAATCCTTTGATTCCAGACGGTTTTTTTATTCGGGTGAAGCCCTGGAAACCCTGCACAAGACTTTTCCAAATTCAAGCCACAAGGGTGATTTTGGGAGAATCATTTTGGCAGGAGGAAGTTATGGCAAAATGGGATCCATCGGCCTGAGTACCCGTGCCGCTTTGCGTACCGGGTCGGGCCTGGTTTTTTGCAAGGTTCCTGCTTGTGGCGTAGACATCCTACAAACCAGCATACCGGAAGCCATGGTACTGCCACCCGGGGGAGAAACCGAAGTGGGCGGTAGCCTGGAAACCGAGGGGATCGATGCGGTGGGCATGGGTCCCGGGCTTGGCAAGGGCAAAGGTGCGGTGGAATTGGTGCATGAGTTGCTGCGCCGTTACACCGGCCCCGCCGTTTTGGATGCCGATGCCATCAATATTTTGGGAGATCATCCGGAATGGCTGTCGTTTTTGCATGCCAAGGTGGTGCTAACCCCCCACCTCAAGGAGTTTGAACGGCTCACGGGCATTGAAGCGAAAAATCACTTTCACCGGATGGATCTTGCCAGGGATTTCGTAGTGAAATACGGCTGCGTGCTGGTGCTAAAAGGGGCCTATACGCTGATTAGTTTTCCGGATGGGCAACAGGTATTCAATAATTCGGGCTCCGTACACATGGCTACTGGCGGTTCGGGAGACGTATTGACCGGCATACTCACCTCGTTTCTTGGGCAGGGATATTCCATGAAAAACGCCGTTTTATGTGGTGTATTTCATCACGGACACGCCGGGGAATTGGCAGGGTCCCAATTCGGAAGGGGGACCCTGGCCAGTGATATCCTTGAAAAAATACCCGAGAGTTTTCGGCATTTCGGTATCGTCTGATTTTACTCGAACGTCAGTTTCAAAATTTTATCATCATGCAGACGCAACGCTGCCCGCCCGTCAGTATTGCTGGTGGTCACGTACAGATTTCCATCGGGCCCAACGGTGACGTCCCGCATTCGTCCGTAAATCCCTTTGGAAGGGGCATAGGAAAACCAGCGTTCGACCCGCTTCACTTCGTACTCGTTTTCCTTATCGACTACCAATCGGATCAGTGCTTGCCCTCCAAGGGAGGCCACATACAAATCCCCTTTGTAGAAAGTCATGCCGGCCGGAGGGACGGCCGCTTTGTTCCAGGAGGCTTTGGGATCCACATAGGCTTGCATCCCGGGAGCTCCGACAACGATGGGCCACCCATGGTTACCTCCTTTTTCCACCATATTTATTTCGTCCCGGTAGCGCACACTTCCCTCTACTTCAGCGCCCGAAGGACCGTGTTCAGAGTTAAAGAAAGCGCCGGTCTCCGGATCCCAGGCGAATCCCTGCACCACCCGATGCCCGTAGGAATAGACCGGTGAGTTGGGAAAGGGATTGTCAGAGGGAATTGCCCCTTCGTCGGTTAGTCGCAGTATTTTGGAGGCCAGGTTTTTGGTATCCTGTGCCACAAAGGGCTGGGACATGTCGCCGGTTCCAATGTACAGCATGCCGTCAGGGCCGAACGCAATCCGACCACCCAGGTGGATTGCATAGGCCGGTATTTTGTCCAAAATCACCTTGTCTACTTGGGCAGTAGTGCCGGTATCTTTTAGCCGAACCACTTTACTTAAAAGCCGATCTTCCGCATCCCGGTAGGCATGCATGACGTAAATCCACTGATTGGTTTCAAAATTCGGATGTACTGCCATACCCATCAGGCCGGCATCCACTTCGTGAATGGTACCGGGAACATCCAGGTAGGGGACTGGTTCGGAATGCCCGGCGGGGATACGGACGATCGTTCCGGGTCGCTGTGCTACCAGGGCGTCGCCATTAGGCAGAAACCGGAGGGACCAGGGTATGGTCAGGCTATCCACCCAGACTTCAACTTTTACACCGGGTACCTCCGGGAGAAATACGTCTTCTGTTTTCTGTGGTACTTCGCCCAAAATGGGCTGGGCTTTTTGCACAGGGGTTTGCGCCTGCAAGCCAAGGGACAGGAAGAGGAAAAGGAGTAGGTAAAAAACAGGTGTGGGATTCATATGCATTCGGTTATTTTTATTTGTTTAAACCCTCTTGGAACAGCATTCGTTCCAGCCCAGACCGGATCTTCGCTTACAGGTCGATTTTCAACTGCTCCGGTAAGAGCCGGAAGGATTTGCGGTGTAGGGGACTGGGGCCCAGTTTCCGAATGCCTTCCCGGTGTTCTCGGGTAGGGTAACCCACGTTTCGTTCCCAGCCATAGCCCGGATAGTCCCGGGAAAGCCTGGCCATGAGTTCGTCCCGGTAGGTTTTTGCCAGGATGGAGGCGGCTGCAATGCTGGCAAATTTCCCATCTCCTTTTACGACACAATCAAAGCTGATGTCTCGTACCGATTTGAATCTGTTTCCGTCGATCAGCAAATGATCGGGTGATACATCCAACGCATCTACAGCCCGATTCATGGCCAGAAAGGAGGCGTTCAGAATATTCAATTCGTCGATTTCGGCTACCGTAGCGCTTCCTATGGCCCAGCTCAAAGCCTGGGATTTAATCTCTTCTGCTAGCGATTCCCGGCGGGATTTGATGATCTTTTTGGAGTCGTTGATCCATTCATTGGCGTAGTCGGGGGCAAGGATCACCGCTGCTGCCACCACCGGCCCGCACAAGCATCCCCTGCCTACCTCGTCGCAGCCGGCCTCTTTTCGGTTAGCTTTTAAATAAGGTAGCAGCATTGGGATAAAACTGTTTCTCCTTGTAGTACTTGTGGATCAGTTCCGCCACCAGACCTGTCCAGCCGGTCTGATGGGAGGCCCCGAGGCCCCGGCCATTGTCCCCATGGAAATACTCGTAAAACAAGATCAGATCCTGGAAGTGCGGGTCTTCCTGCATTTTTTTGTTGTCTGCGTAGATGGGGCGGTAGCCGCTGGAATCCTTGCGAAACAGGTTGATTAGCCGAAGTGATAGTTCCTTTGCGATCAAGTCCAGGGTCATAAACTTTCCGGAACCGGTGGGATATTCGATGGAAAAAGTACCCCCGTAATAAAAATCAAATTTTTTCAGGGATTCGATGATGAGGTAATTGATAGGAAACCAGATGGGGCCTCTCCAGTTACTGTTGCCGCCAAACATGGTGGTCTCCGATTCACCGGGCGCGTAGCTGACCGAAAACCGGCTGCCATTGATCTGCACCGAATAGGGATTTTTGAGGTGGTCTTTGGACAAGGAACGGATACCGTATTCGGATAGAAATTCGGTTTCATCCAGCATTTTGTACAGAATGCTTTTCATGCGGTGCCCGCGGAGGAGCGAAAAAAGCCTTCTTTTTTCCTGACCGGGATGTATCCAATTGGAAACCAGCGCGGCCAACTTTGGTTTTTCCTTAAAAAAGAAATCCAGACGTTTTTTGAATTCGGGAAGGTCGTCGAAAAGCTCTTCCCGTATGGGTTCCACTGCAAATAGCGGAATGATCCCCACTATGGACTTCACCTTCATCAACTTAGGTTCTTCTCCCGACAAGTGCAGCACATCAAAAAAGAAATTGTCTTCGTCATCCCAAAGGCTGATATTTTCTTTGGAGATATTGCTCATGGCCCCTGCGATGTATAAAAAATGCTCCAAAAATTTGGTCGCTGTATGCTGGTATACCTTGTTGAATTCACACAAATCCAGGGAAATTCGCAGCATGTTCAAACAAAACATCGCCATCCAGGAGGTAGCATCTGCCTGCTCGAGTTTCCCGAAGAGTTTGTCCACATGGCTTCTATCAAAAACGCTGATATTATCCAGCCCCAAAAACCCACCTTCAAAGATGTTTTTACCCTCCTCGTCTTTTTGGTTGACCCACCAGGTAAAATTAAGTAGTAATTTGTGAAAGGCCCGTTCCAGGAACTCCTGGTCGCCTTTATTCTGTCCGTTGTATTTTTTGTCAATTTGATACACCCGTTGAACCGCATAGGCATGTACGGGAGGGTTGACATCGTTGAAATTCCATTCGTAGGCAGGCATCTGCCCGTTTGGGTGCATGTACCAATCGTTTAACAGGACCAAAAGCTGGTCTTTTGCAAAATCCGGGTCCAGTCTGGCCAGGGGTATGCAGTGAAAGGCCAGGTCCCAGGCGGCATACCAGGGGTATTCCCATTTGTCCGGCATGGAAATAATGTCGTAGTTTTGCAAATGGCGCCAATTGCTGTTTCTGCCTGACTTTCGTTCCTGCGGAGGTTGGTACCTGCCCGGATCTCCTTCCAGCCAGCGCTCCACGTTGTAGTAGTAGAACTGTTTGCTCCATAGCATGCCGGCAAAAGCCTGTCGTTGTATCAGCTTCATTTCCGCGTCCTTCACCCGCTCCTGCAGGCCCCCGTAGAAGGATTCCGTATCTGCTATTCGGTCCTGAAAGGTTTTTTCTGCAGACTCCAGGGGTGTTTCCGTTGCTGCGTGTTGCATCCGAAAAACAACTTCCGCTTTTTCTCCTGCCGGGATGCAGATTTTGTAGATGGCCGCTGCTTTGGTTCCGGTAAATTTGGGGTTGAGGTGTTTCTTATCTCCCTGTACGACGTAATCATTGATGGCATCCTTCAGGTATTTCTTTTGGTTGCCGATGTGGTACAGCCGCTCCCGGTTGGTTTCGTTGTCGCAAAACTGTAAATCCGGTTCCCCTGAAAAGGTGAAGGTGTAGTTTCCGGATTTTGGAGAAAAAGCGGTCATTTTTGCAGGTCCGCTTTTCCTTAAGCTGGGCATAAAGGGTTCATCCCCGGTAAACCAGGTTTTTCTAAACCAAATGGTGGGCATTACCCAAATAGTGGCTTCTTCCGAACCGCGGTTATGAATGGTAGCCCGGGCAAAGATATCTTCCACATCGGCTTTGGCGTACTCAAGAAAAATATCAAAATAGGCATTCTTGTCAAATACACCGGTATCCAGTATTTCGTATTCTTTTTCGTTTTTCCCCCGCAATTGGTTTTGTTCCAACAGCTGCTGGTAAGGGAATGCTTCCTGGGGATACTTGTACAGCATTTTCATGTAGCTGTGCGTAGGAGAGGAGTCCAGGTAGTAGTACAACTCCTTCACGTCTTCTCCGTGATTGCCCTCGTTTCCCGTAAGCCCGTAAAAACGCTCCTTTATTAGGGGATCTTTTCCATTCCAAAAGGCCCATGCAAGACAAAGCTTCTGTTTGTGATCGCTGATTCCCCCGATCCCTTCCTCTCCCCATCGATAGGCCTTACTCCGGGCATCGTCGTGGGTGACGTTTTCCCAGGCAGCTCCATCCGGACTGTAATCCTCTCTAACAGTGCCCCATTGTCGTTCGGTGAGGTAGGGCCCCCATTTTTTCCAATGACGGATTTTTTCGCGGTTTTCCTTTAGTCGTTCTAACTCTTTATTCATGGGTATAGCTGGCCGTCCGTATAAAGGGCGAATTTAAACCATTTACCGTTCTAATTGCCAACTTATCCCGGATGTATTTCTATTTTTTTGTAACGAGGTTAAATTTTGTACGTTCTTGTTGGCAGTAAGCCATACAAGCAGCCGATAGGTGTTTTTTTTTGACCTGTTTTTTTCACGTCAGACTGAAAAATCGGGAATGGATCGGCAGTGGGTATGTATCAAGGGGTTACGGGAACCTCCTCCGCGACAGGCAGGCGTTTCAGAAAGTCGGCAAATGCTGTCTCCAGCCCGTGTTGCCATTGGTAAAATTCCTTGCCTGACTGGCTACTGTCGGTTTCTTCCTCCAATAGTTTGTCCAGAAATTCAGCCGCAAAGCGATCGGCCGCCATTCCTGCTCCAGCCTTTTCCGCGTCGCATGCATTGCATTGCTGTTCGTATTGTCCTTTCACCGGAACCATCAGGGCCTTTTTTCCCAGATACATGGCTTCTGCTATGGATTCAAAGCCCGCGGTGGACAGGTAGGCCTTGCATTGACTCAGTTTTTCAACGAACAGCCGGTCGTCAATGTGATGAAACGTTAGGTTGGGCAGCGCCTGATAACCCGGGGGCATTTTTTGGGCATCCCAAAAGGCCTCTATGCAAATACTTGGATGGTTCGCCGCAATGGTGTATACCTCCTTTGCATAGCCCGAATTGACGATGTATACGAGAAAAAAATCCCGGGTAGCGGGACTGGCTTGACGGACGCCATTGCGAATCAGGGGAGGCCACACAACCAGGTTTTTCTTCTTTCCCACCCGGCGGGGTTCCCATAGGGAGAGCGCAATGATTTGGGAGGAATTCCAGCAGGTAATGCGTGTATTTAGTTTGAATAATAGCTTTTGAACGCCTCCCGGTTGGGCAAAAGTAAAATCCGGATGGTACATCAGGTATTGGTGTCCGATGGCGAGGTAAGTGGCCCGCTGAGGGTAGCACATGGCATAAATCCCTCCCAGTATATCGTAAAAATTCAAGATGCAATCCGGTCGATGCGCCTGTACCCAACGATCCAGCTGTCGAATGCTGCGGATATACAGCGGTAGCTTTTTTAGGTTTTCAAGAATGGTCGAACCCATCTTGATAGCTTTTTGCTCCTTATCGGTGACAAAATTGGGGCTTTGTACCCGGTAAACAGGGCAAGAAAATGCTTGGAGAAAGTAGGCGGGGGTTTTTCTACGTGTGCTGCTGCCTACCACCACTGCTGCTACTTCATGGCCCTGATTTCGAAGCAGTTCGCTGACGACCATGGCCTGCGTCATGTGTCCCCTACCTTCGCCCTGAACGATGAATAGAAATTTCATAACAGTCAGGAAAATTTATCTATCCGGGAAACGGTCGGCTCCCGGAGGGGAATTACCTTGCTTTCCTCTTGCAGACCTTTTCCAAAGTCCAGCTCGTTGTAATAGATCAGCTGCCAATTACCCTCATGGTCTTCTGCGAGTGCGCTTAGCGATTCCACCCAATCGCCGGAGTTGAGGTAGTCGATGCCGTCAATAGTCCGTATTTCTGCTTTGTGGATGTGTCCGCAGATGATGCCGTCACAGCCTTTGGACCGGGCGATTTTGCAGAGTTCGGTTTCAAATCCGTCAATGTAGGACACAGCAGATTTCACCTTGGATTTTACATACTGGGAAAGGGAGTAATAGGGAAGGCCCTTTTTACGCCGGTAATGATTGACCCGGGTGTTGAGCCAGAGTAAAAAGGTGTAACCCATATCGCCGAGGTAGGCGATCCAACGCAGGTTTGTCGTGATGTTGTCAAATACGTCACCGTGAGTAATGAAGTATTTTTTACCCTGGCTTTCGTATACCAGGTCTTTTTGTATCGACAGATTGCCGATTTCGAGCGGCAGCACCTGGTCTAAAAAATCGTCGTGGTTTCCCCGGAGGTAAACCACCTTTGTTCGGTCACAGTCGATCATTTTTAGCACCCGGTTGAATACCCGTGTATGCTTTCGTTTCCAACTACCGGATTTTTTCAACTGCCACCCGTCGATAATGTCTCCATTGAGAATGAGGTTTTCGCATTGGTACTGCTTGAGAAACCGCACCACCTCTTTGGCTTTGGAGCCTTTTGTTCCCAGATGTATATCGGAAAGAACAATGGTTTTAAAGTTTGTTTCCAAAACGTTGTTGTTTTGGAAGCAATGTAGCTGGATAAGATAAACTGGTGATGAAGAATCGTTTATCAAAATGCTATTAAAGTAGCTGATCTACCGAAAGGTGTGAATGAATTGTTACCTACCGGTTATACGGGTGTTGGCCTACCTCATGCATTGAAGATAAGTTTGAAGATCGTCCCCTTGTTTCGGGACGACTTCACTTGAATATTGCCCTTATGTCTGCGCATGATTTGCTTGGAAAGGCTCAATCCGATGCCCGATCCCCTCTTTTTGGTGGTAAAGAAGGGAATAAATATTTTACTTAGGGCTTCTTCTTCAATGCCCTTGCCGCTGTCCTCCACTTCGATAATAATTTTGCCTTGATCATCGATAAAGGCCCGTAGGTATAGGTTTTTTTCAGGTGCATCCTCCAGGGCATGGATGGCGTTTTGGGTAAGGTTGATCAGTACCTGTTCGATCTGTGAACAATCTGCAAATAAAAGAAGGTCTTCCGGAGTGATCTGTTTGTGCAGGTTGACCTTCTGAGTTTCGAGCTGATTTTGCAGGAGCATGTCCATCTGGTCGAATAAGTCGCGGATCTTAATTGCCGAAAATTTTGGTGCCGGTATATGGGCGAGACTTCGGAAATCACTGACAAAATTGATCAGCCCCTCGCTGCGTTTTTCAATAGTGGACAGGCCCATCTGGTAATCCTGAAGTTCCTCGGTATCCACCGCTGCCTGCTGATTCAGTTTTTGGTTAATATCCATGCTGATGGTAGCCGCTAGTGAGGATATGGGCGCAATGGAGTTCATGATTTCATGGGTCAGCACCCGAATCAGGTTTTGCCAGGCCTCCATTTCCTTTTCTTCCAGTTCACTTTGGATGTTTTGCAGGGAGACCAATTTGAATTTAACATCCCGAAGTACCAACTCGATGGCATAGACGGAGAGCTGCATGATCCCGTCCGGATGGGCGATTTTTATCAATTCGCTTCCACCCGTACGCAGGTTTTCGATGGCATGATGGAGTTCTTTGTTGATGGAAGCGATTTCCTGGATATGGGAAAGCTTTTCAATGTTTAACATGCGTTTGGCGGCCGTGTTAAGGATCTGCACGCTGCCGTCTGCCTCGAAGGTAATCAGACCGATGCTGAGGTGCTGAAAGACCGTCCGAAAATAGTGGAAGTTGGCTTCTTTTTCCATCTGATCTTCCTTGAGTTTTGCCAAAATGGCATTGAATTCGATATGCAGGTCGTCGGTTTCTGTCCCGTCGAATTTCACCGGATAGACCGTGGAATAGTTGTTTTGTTTGATATTGTCCAAAAACTGACGTACTTTATTAAAGCTGCTTTCCGCATAGCGGATTAGGAGTATCAGCTGTACAAATGTCAAAATAATGAATAAGGAGATGGCAAATACACCCGCCTCCGTTAGGATCATGTAAGCAAACAAAAATAAGGTCAGGGTGAGCACAAAAATCCTACCCAGTAAGCCGATTTTATAATCCATATTTTTCCAACCTTCGGTACAGGGAGGCCCGCGTCAATCCCAGCGCTTTTGCTGCTTTGGAAATGTTGCCTCCGTTTTTGTCTATGGCTTTCTGAATCAGGGTTTTTTCGACCTCGTCCAGATTATAGGTATTGGTGCTGACTTTATCGGTGGCAGGCTTTCCAGAAAGAAAGAAGAAATCCCGGCTATCCAGCTCGTTTCCTTCCGCCATGATAATGGCCCGTTCGATGGCATGCTGCAGTTCCCGGATGTTTCCCGGCCAACTATACCGTTGCAGCAGTTGCAGGGCATTTTGCTTCAGGCCTTTGAATTGCTTCCGGTATTTGGCAGAATAGACCTTTAGGAAATGGGCGGCTAAAATGGGGATGTCGTCTTGCCTGTCCCGAAGTGGCGGAAGAAAAATTTCCACCGTATTGATTCGGTATAACAGGTCCTGCCGGAAACTGTTTTCCAGAATCATTTCGTGCACCGGCATGTTGGTGGCACATATGAGTCGAATATCTACCGGGATGGATTTATTGGTACCGATCCGGGTTACTTCCCGCTTTTGCAGTACGGTAAGTAGCTTGGATTGTAGCGGCATGCTCAGGTTGCCGATCTCGTCCAGGAACAAGGTCCCCTTATCCGCCACTTCAAACCTTCCGGCCCGGTCTTCCTTAGCGTCGGTATAGGCTCCTCGTTTGTGGCCGAAGAGTTCGCTCTCAAACAAACTCTCCGTAATGGCACCCATGTCCACGCCTACGAAAATCTCGTCTTTCCGCTCCGAACGATCGTGAATAGCCCGGGCGATCAGCTCTTTTCCCGTCCCATTTTCCCCAAGAATCAGGATGTTGGCATCCGTTCGGGCCACTTTCTCGATGATGGAAAAAACGTTTTTCATGGAGGCACTCTGCCCGATGATATCGGAAAAGGGTTTTTTCAGATCCGCCTGCAACTGCCGTTGTTTACTGGATAGCTTGTCGACCTCGTTGTAGCTTTCCTTTAATTTGATAGCTGCGGACAACGTGGCCAATAATTTTTCGTTTTGCCAGGGCTTTAAAATAAAGTCCGTAGCCCCTTCCTTAAGTGCCTGCACGGCCATCTCCACATCGCCAAAAGCGGTAATCAGGATAACCACCGCTTTTGGATCGATTTCCTTGATCTGACGAAGCCAATGAAACCCTTCTTTTCCGGAGGTGGTATCTTCCGTAAAATTCATGTCCAAAAGGATCACGTCAAAACTATTATTCGTAACCAAAAAAGGGATCCGTCGGGGATCTTTTTCGATATGTACCTCTTTTGCATGCTTTTTTAATAACATTTTGGCGGCAAACAAAAGGTCTTCGTTGTCGTCAATTATCAACAATTTGCCTAAATTCTTATCTTCCATCCTTTTTTAACCGATTAGTGCTGAAATAATGCCAATGTTAAATCCTGCCAATTTACAAAGAAAATGCCGATTCACCTACTTGTGTTGTCCGTAATTGGACATAATTGGTACGAAAATGAACAAGTAGGGATTGATATTCCTTTGGTTTTTAATCCCTTGATAAAAGTGCTATCTTTGCTATTTAAACAAAAAAATACATACATATGTCTGTAGCAACTAAAGGAAATACCGTAAAGGTACACTACACAGGAAAACTAAAGGACGGAACGATATTTGACTCCTCCCAGGATAGGGAGCCGTTGGAATTTATTTTGGGAGACGGGAAAATGATCAAGGGATTTGACGTGGCCGTTCAGGGCATGCAGGTAGGAGACGATAAGAGTGTGACCATTCCTGCCGACGAGGCTTATGGCCAAAAACGAGAGGACATGATGTTAGACGTACCCATCGAACAGGTTCCTGCGGATATCAAACCGGAAGTAGGAATGGATCTTTCCATCCAAAATCAGCAGGGACAACCAACCCCCGTAAAGGTAGTTCACGTTGACGAGGTTAAAATCACCCTGGATGCCAACCATCCCCTGGCAGGGCAGGACCTGGTATTTGATATCAAACTTGTCGAAGTATCGTAAGGTATGCATTAGGTAAAGGAAAGGGGGGAGACCATGCGCTGCAAGGGTCTCCCTTTACTTATTTATCCAATGCCGAGCTTTTTTCGAGGTTTCCCTGCGGATTGGCATAGATACTTTTTGTTTTGTTGTATTTGGCATTGCCTACCTCTACTACAAAAATCTTGCTGTTTAAATGGGTGAAATCGTAATTTTTTTGCTTTCCGTCCGCTGGCCGGAGTCGGTCATGCAAGATAAGGTTACCCAGTATGTCGTATATTTTGACATCGGTGAGTTGGTTATTGGGTTTTTCCAAAACCAATTTAAATTTTTTATTTCCCAGCGACTGAAGGTCAAAATTAACAATGGGAGTACTCAGGTCTTTTGGAAAAGAAATGGTTGTCTCAACTGGCCGTCCGACATTTTGTGCCCGAACCAATAGGCTGCCTGCATAAAAAAAGGCCATCAGGAGAATGACCGAAAATAGGAGTCTGTGGGTATTCGTTTCTTCATCCATTGATGTGCAAATTGCAAAAATCGAATTGAAAAATTTTAATTTTTCACCTATAATTACTATTAATTAACAAAATTATAATTTATATCGGAATACAATACCCCGAAAGGAATCAAATTGTTTGGTTTTATGTAAGTGGTACGGTGACGTGGGCTTTCCCATCAATAGTTATCCGGGCGGTCATAGGCGTAGAGCTTGGATGAAGTCAACAATAGGATTTGGTTTTTGGTCAATGCCAAACCGATGATTGGGGGTAGTGCCGGTAGGGCAAGACTCCTGCGGTCCCCGGTCAGAAAATTGGTTCTTACCAATTGCTGGGTTTCCAGATGGTAGGTGTGTTCGTTGTCCACAAAGGCGGGAATACTCCCCGCTAGCGGAAGTTTTTTGATTAGGTTTGCCTGATTGTCAAAAAGGTACATGCCTTCATCGACTATTTGTAGAAATAGGATGTTTTTCCGTTCCAGCAACTGCAGCACCCGCAGGCTACTGTTCGGTAGCAGGATGTTTAGGGGTTGTTCCTGCAACAGTTGCCCCGTGGAAAAATCAGTTTTTTTCAGGCTCAGGTCTGTTTCGTCGTATAGCCAGAGGCCATGGTTGTTACCCAGCGTGGCCTGACTAATATAGCCCCCAAAGCCCAAATCCGCCATTGAGTTTCTGCTGAGTGGGTTCAGGAAGCGATCCAGGATTTCGATTACCTGCTGACCCGCAGAAAAAAGAAACAGATTTACCGTCCAGTATGCCTCTAACTGATTCAGTTCCGTGCTGATAGCCGGTGCATAGAGGTTTAGCGAATCTCCCCCTGCGTCAAACTGACGCAAATAGCCGCTTCGGTCGCTGACAAAGATCGCACCGTTTCGGTCTACGGAAATTCGGGAGGCCTCGCTCAGGTCCAATTGCCATCGTTCTCCGGACAGCTGTATATCCTGAGCCAATCCTGGAAGGGCGGCGAGGAGAAAGGAAAAGAATAGTAGGCTGCTAATCGGATTTGATGGCATATCCGTTGTAGGATTTGAGTTGGAAGGCCCATCCATCGAATTCCCCATAATGGCACTGATGTACCCATTCACCAAGATTAAAATAGGTGGATTCGCTGGAAACCGAAAGGTTTAGTGGAAGGTGCCGGTGCCCAAAAACGTAATAGTCAAAATGCATTTTCTTTTCAATCTCCAGGCAATATTGGTACAACCACTCGTTCTCCTTTCCTTTGAATTCCCCTTCGTTTTTTTGATCGTTCGTTAAGCGACTGTTTTGGGACCAGCGGTGAGCAATGGCCATGCCAATATCGGGGTGAATCCATTTAAATAGCCATTGGCAGGTTTTGCTCGTGAAAAATCGTTTGAGTATCTTGTATTTGCGGTCCCCTGGCCCCAGTCCGTCTCCATGGCCCACCAAAAATTTTTTCTCATTGATTTCCATTTCCTGGGGATGGTGAAATACCGGAATATCCAGCTCACTGGTGAAATAGTCTTTCATCCACAAGTCGTGGTTTCCGGTAAAGAAGAATAAAGGAATGCCCTTTTCTCTCATGGCAGTAATCTTGGAGATAAATCGCACGAATCCCTTGGGTATGACTTTGTCGTATTCAAACCAAAAGTCAAATATATCTCCTACAAAGAAAACCGCAGCCGCATCCTTTTCGATGTCACTTAGCCAGTTAATGATTTTCTTCTCCCTTTTTCTGCTGGATTCCGCATCGGGTGTTCCCAGATGAAAGTCTGAGACAAAATAGACTTTTTGGTGATCCAATAACCGAATTTTCATTTTTGGTGTAACATGCGTATCGTTTCCGAAGGATGACATATCTGGAGTACTAGTTATTGCACCATCGTACACACGAGGCTTCCATTGCTACGGGAAAGGGGCTGAACCGACCAACCCCACCGCAAGTTAAAAACAATCGCCTAAAAAAAGAGCAATAGCGCCTGGAAAGCCTCCTGTGCCAGGCAATTTTGCCGCTGACTGTTGGGCATGGGGTCCGTGTTGCCTCCAAAAGCAATTCCAGAGCAGTAGCGGGTTTTGCCGCTTTTGCTCTGGAAAACTGGGGTCATCGTCGAGGTCGGGTATCAGTCCTTGTTTTCTACTACGTCTTCTTTGGATTCCTCTGGCTCTTCGGTGGCTTCGTCTGCATCTTTTTTGACCTCAGCTTCGATCTTTTTGCCGTCTACGACTTTGGTGAATTTCTCATAGGTGGTCTCTTTGTCAAAAGGTCTTTTTCCTATAAGGCTTTCCAAATCGGATTGAAAAAGGATCTCCTTTTCCAATAACTCCTTGGCAATTATCTCGAGTTCGTTCCTTCTGTCGTTCAGTAAGGTAATGGTTTTGCCGTAGGAAAACTCGATTAACTTTCTCACTTCCTCGTCAATGGTTTGTGCAGTACTTTCCGAATACGGTTTATCAAATTTGTATTCGCTCCCCTTGCTATCGTAAAAGGATACGTTCCCAATTTTTTCATTCATCCCGTAAATGGAAACAATCGAATACGCCATCTTGGTGATGCGTTCCAAATCACTCAATGCTCCGGTAGAGATTTTACCGAAAATGATCTGTTCTGCGGCTCGTCCTCCAAGGGCCATACACATCTCGTCGATCAATTGCTCGGTTTGGTAGAGAAATTGTTCCTTGGGAAGGTATTGTGCATAGCCCAAGGCGGCTATACCTCTTGGTACGATACTCACCTTCACCAAGGGATCGGCATGCTCCAGAAACCAACCGGCTACGGCATGACCGGCCTCGTGGTAGGCAACGATTTTTTTCTCCTCCGGAGAGATGATTTTATTTTTCTTTTCCAAACCACCAATGACCCGGTCGACGGCGTCCTGAAAGTCCTGCATGTCTACCGCGTTTTTATTTCGTCTTGCAGCAATCAAGGCAGCTTCATTGCAGACATTGGCTATCTCTGCTCCGGCAAAACCGGGAGTTTGAGCCGCGAGTTTTTTGGGTTCTACGTCATCCGACGTCTTGATTGGCTCCAAATGGACCTTAAAGATGGCCTCCCTTCCCACAATGTCCGGCTTGTCAATACTGATTTGACGGTCAAATCTACCAGCGCGTAAGAGCGCGCTATCCAGCACATCCGGTCGGTTTGTTGCCGCCAACACGATTACTCCGGAGTCGGTGCCAAATCCATCCATCTCCACAAGGAGCGAGTTCAGCGTATTTTCACGCTCGTCATTGGAACCAGGCATTTGCCCTTTTCCCCGTGAGCGTCCAATGGCGTCTATTTCATCAATAAAGATGATGCAAGGTGCTTTTTCTTTGGCCTGTTTGAAGAGGTCCCGTACACGGGCAGCTCCCACACCGACGAACATTTCCACAAAATCTGACCCGGATAGGGTAAAGAAAGGTACCCCCGCTTCACCGGCCACTGCCTTGGCCAGCAGGGTTTTACCGGTACCGGGAGGACCAATCAATAGCGCACCCTTGGGTATTTTTCCACCAAGTTTGGTGAATTTCCCGGGGTTTTTAAGAAATTCAACGATCTCTTCCACTTCTTCTTTCGCCTCATCCAGGCCTGCCACGTTGTCAAATGTAATTTTGACCTTGTTCTCTGCATCAAACAATTGGGCTTTGGATTTGCCCACATTGAATATTTGACCTCCCGGACCGCTTGGCCCGGACATGCGACGCATCATCATCCAAAAAAGGAAAAATATCAAAATCAGAAAGCCGAAACTCGAGATCCAATTTCCCCAACTTTCCTGTTCTTTGGCCGAATAGCCGATGCGTTCTTCCTCGGGGAGTTGCTCTTCCAGGCGGGTATAATTTTCAATAAAATTGTCTACGGAAGCGATGTTGATTCGGTAGTGAGGTCCTGTTGGATTGTAAAATCGGTTTTGGGCTTCCAATTCGTCTTTGTACCGTTGGTTTTCGAGTGCCTCTTCCCGAAGGGTGACCTCTACGTAATTCTGATTGTAAATCACCGTAACCTTCCGGACATCGCTGCTTAGCACCATGTCCTCAAACCGTTTCATTGTGATTTCTACCGTAGCTGAATTTTGGTTGAACCAAGTGACACCGATCAGGACAATAACCGCGGTTATGATCAACCAAATTTGAAAATTAGGTTTCTGAGGTGGTTTTGGAACAAATTTTTTCGATTTATTTTTATCACTCATGTTGATTTTTTTATTTCTATAAACTTTTTGTACAACGAAATTAAAAAATGAAAGTTTAAATCCAGTTGATTTAGTGACTGTTTATTTTGGTGACCTTGGCATCTCCCCAAAGCTCTTCTAACTGATAAAATTCTCTTTTTTCTTTTAAGAATATGTGAACCACCACATTAACGTAATCCATCAGTACCCATTGCCGGTTTGTTTTTCCCTCGCTCCGCCAGGGACGTTCGTTGCTTCGTTTGAAGACGGTTTCTTCCACGGCGTTGGAGATACCCTCTACCTGCGTGTCAGAGGAGCCCGAACAAATCACAAAAAAATCGGTCATCGTACTCGTGATGTCCCGCAAATCCATTACTACAATATCGGATGCTTTTTTGTCTTCCATCCCGGTCACGATCACTTTGCTCAACTCCTCTGCCGTCATAGGTGCTTTTTTCTGTGGTTTTTTAGTTAAAATTTATTTTATTCCTACATTTAACCTGATTTTAAATATCCAGATTATCGAATAAAATAACTAATTATAAATGCATAAAATCCTTGCCAATACGGTTTTTTTAGGAAAAGATTTGCAAATACTGACAGACTGTCATTCTACTAACGAAACGGCCCTTTCATTGGTTCGTTCCGGGAAGGCCGCAGAGGGAACGGTTGTGCTAGCCCTAAACCAGACCCGAGGCAAAGGACAACGAGGCCGGCAGTGGTACGCGGCCCCTGGATTGAACCTCACCTTTTCCATCGTACTCCGGCCTGAATTTATTGCTGTAAGCCAGCAGTTTGTGTTGAACATGGCCGTTGCCCTTGGGGTTCACAAGGGGTTGTCAGAATTTGTATCGGGCCTTTCCATCAAGTGGCCGAACGATTTTCTGTACGAAGGGGGAAAAAAGGTGGGTGGCATGCTCCTGGAAAATAGTGTGAGGGGAAAGCAGCTGGTGCTTCAGGTGGCAGGAATCGGCATCAATGTGAATCAGCTGGAGTTTCCGGTACCGCAGGCGGTCTCCCTGGCGGGGATTTCTGGTAACACGTTTTCGCTGGATGAGGTGCTGTCGGCCATTCTACAATCGGTGGAGGTTTATTACCTTCGGCTGAAGGCCGGCGAATGGGAGGCCATCCATAAGGAATACCTTGGACAGTTGTACCGGTTTGGAAGCTGGGCTACCTACAACGACGGGGAGCTATTTACCGGAAAGATTACCGGCGTGGGCGAAGACGGCCGGCTACAAGTACGCAAACAAAACGGTAGGGTAGCCTGTTATGACCTGAAACAAATAGCATTCGTTTAGTTCAGCATTTTCTTTTGTGTCCCTGAATTCCTAAATTTGTCAAAAATTAATTTAAACCATAGCTTCGTTAACATGTCAACAACCAAATCACAGAAATATATTCAATATAAGGTGAAAGATATTTCATTGGCCGCATACGGAAGAAAAGAAATCCGTCTTGCGGAGAGTGAAATGCCGGGTCTAATGGCCCTGCGAGAAGAGTACGGTGCCACCCAACCGCTAAAGGGCGCCCGGATTGCGGGCTGTTTGCACATGACCATCCAAACCGCAGTGCTGATCGAAACGCTAGTGGCCCTGGGGGCAGAGGTGACCTGGTCGTCCTGTAATATTTTCTCTACACAAGACCATGCCGCTGCTGCGGTGGCTGCAGCTGGTATCAGCGTGTACGCCTGGAAAGGGTTGACCGCTGAAGAGTTCGATTGGTGCATCGAGCAAACACTTTTCTTCGGAGAGGAGCGCAAGCCGTTAAACATGATTCTCGACGATGGAGGAGACTTAACGAATATGGTGTTGGATCAGTACCCGGAATTGGTTTCCGGTATCAAGGGACTGTCGGAAGAGACCACCACGGGTGTTCACCGACTCTATGAGCGAATGAAGAACGGAACGCTTACCATTCCCGCGATCAATGTCAACGATTCGGTCACCAAATCAAAATTTGATAACAAATACGGATGTAAGGAATCACTAGTTGATGCAATTCGCCGGGCTACCGATATCATGATGGCAGGTAAAGTGGCTGCGGTAGCCGGTTATGGTGATGTAGGCAAGGGTTCTGCTGCCTCCCTTAGGGGTGCCGGAGCCCGGGTCATTGTTTCCGAAATCGATCCCATCTGCGCCCTGCAGGCAGCAATGGATGGATTTGAGGTGAAAAAAATGATGGATGCCGTAAAGGAAGCGGATATTGTGGTTACGGCAACCGGCAACAAAGACATCATCGGTGAGGCACATTTTCGCGCGATGAAAGACAAAGCCATTGTTTGCAATATTGGCCACTTCGACAACGAAATTGACATGGCCTGGCTGAACGAACAATACGGACATACCAAAGACGAAATCAAACCGCAGGTGGACCTGTACCATTTGGATGGCAAAGACATCATCCTGCTTGCGGAAGGCCGGTTGGTGAATCTGGGTTGTGCTACGGGACATCCTTCGTTTGTGATGTCCAACTCCTTTACCAATCAGACCCTTGCCCAGATGGAATTGTGGAACAATACCGATCAGTACGAGGCGGGTGTGTACATGCTTCCCAAGCACCTGGACGAGAAGGTAGCAGCCTTGCACCTGAAAAAACTCGGTGTGGAACTGGATGAACTGTCGCCCGATCAGGCGTCGTACATCGGTGTCAACCAACAGGGACCTTACAAACCGGATTACTACCGGTATTAATTGTTGGAAACATATCCCTATACGAAAAGAAAACCCGGACCCAAGGTTCGGGTTTTTTTTTAACGTTTTTTACAACAGATAGGGGGTTCTAAAATCTTTACAAATTGGCCTGCGGCAAACCGTTGGTCTCTGAGTGAAGAAAAGGGTAGGGCAGTGTTTGCATGGACGGGTTGTATTTTTCTTTTTGAACATGAGCGAGGTCATGATTTTGATTGCTAAAATTGGGTAACTTACTCTTTGTAACCAAATTAGCCCGAAAATGACCAAATATTGTATTCCATTTGAGCAAATCCGGCACACGGACCTTTCGCGTGTGGGAGGAAAAAATGCTTCCCTGGGAGAAATGATTCGAAAAATGACGCCGCTGGGAATACAGGTGCCTGGCGGATTTGCGGTGACCGCTGCCGCGTACCGGGAGTATATCGAAGCTTCAGACTTACTCGAACCGCTGAAAAAGAGTCTGGACTCCCTTGACACGAAAACGCTGAAAAATTTAGACAAGGTAGGAAGTAGCTGTCGAAAGTTGATTTTGTCGGCAGAAATACCGGATTCCGTGCAGGAAGAAGTGGTGAAATTCTATCAGCAGCTGGGTGAAAAGAAGGCCGTAGCGGTCCGAAGTAGTGCCACTGCGGAAGATCTTCCCACGGCCAGTTTTGCCGGACAGCACGATAGTTTTTTGAATATCAGGGGTTCTTCCGCATTGTTGGCTTCGATCCGGAATTGCTATGCTTCTCTTTTCAACGATCGAGCCATAAAATACCGGTTGGATAAGGGATTTGATCACCTGGAAGTGGCCCTTTCTGTGGGGGTGCAATACATGGTCCGATCCGACAAGGGCAGCGCGGGAGTCGCGTTTACCTTGGACCCCGAATCGGGTTTTGACAAGGTGGTCTACCTTACCTCCGCCTGGGGCCTGGGTGAACTGGTCGTTCAGGGAGCGGTAAACCCGGATGAGTTTTACCTGTTCAAACCTGCGCTTGAAAAGGGATCACCACAGCCGTTATTGGAAAAGAAACTCGGGGAAAAGGAACACAAAATGGTCTACACCAAGGACCGGAAAAATCCTGTAAAAAAAATCCCGACCTCCGATAGGGAACAAAAGGAATTTTCCCTGAGCGAAACGGAGGTCGTACAATTGGGTAAATGGTGTCTGGAAATCGAAAAACTGTACCAGCGGCCCATGGACATTGAATGGGCCAAAGATGGGAAAACAGGGGAGTTGACTATTGTTCAGGCCCGCCCGGAGACGGTGCACCAACAACAGCCGCTGACATTAAAGACCTATCACCTACAGTCTGAAACGAAACCGATTTGCCAGGGAAAAGCCGTCGGTAAGGCCATTGCAAGTGGCAAGGTAGTCATCGTCAATTCCCTCGCAGATGGTCCTAAAGTTAAAATGGGGGATATTATCGTCGCGGACAGTACGAATCCTGACTGGAATGCATTGCTGAAAAAAGCCGTTTGTATAGTTACGAACAAGGGTGGTAGAACCAGCCACGCGTCCATCGTGGCCAGGGAATTGGGCATTCACGCCGTGGTAGGAACGGGCAATGCCACGCAAAAACTGCAGGACGGGCAGCTGGTGACCGTGTCTTGCGCTGATGGAGATCGGGGTAGCGTATTTGAGGGAAAGTTGGATTGGGAGGAAAAGGAAGTGTCACTGAAAGGGCTCCGGACGACAAAGACCGCGGCCAAGCTGATTCTTGCAGACCCGGGACGGGCCTTCCAGCTGGCCATGTATCCCCAACAGGGAGTGGGGCTGCTACGCATGGAATTTATCATTTCCACAGCCATTCGGATCCATCCGATGGCACTGGTGAAGTTCGACGAGATGGTGGAAAGTCACGAAAAGAAAGCCATACAGGCCATGACAATGGATTATGCGGACAAACAGCAGTACTTTGTGGAAAAATTGGCAGCTTCCGTGGGCATGGTAGCCGCCGCCTTTTACCCCAAGGAAGTGATTGTACGCATGAGCGATTTCAAATCCAACGAATACCGGGAATTGATCGGCGGCAAGTACTTCGAACCCGAGGAGGAAAATCCCATGTTGGGATTTCGGGGTGCATCCAGGTATTCCCACGAGCTGTATCGGGAGGGATTCGGCCTGGAATGCAAGGCTATGAAACGGGTTCGGGAAGAGATGGGCTTGGATAATGTGAAACTCATGGTCCCCTTTTGCCGGACGGTGGATGAGGGCGTGCGTGTCCTGGAATGCATGCAGTCGTTTGGTCTGGAACGGAAAAAAAACAAACTGGAAATCTACATGATGGTGGAAATCCCCAGCAATGTCATCCTTGCGGAGTCTTTTGCTGACTTATTTGACGGGTTCTCCATCGGGTCCAACGACCTGACTCAGCTAGTGCTCGGGGTGGACCGGGATTCGGCCATGGTGAGCGGATTGTTTGATGAAAATAACCCTGCCGTAAAAGAGATGTTAACAAAGGTCATCCGGGCCATTAAGAAAAAGGGAAAAAAGATCGGATTATGTGGACAAGCTCCCAGTGATTACCCGGAGTTTGCCGGTTTTCTCGTCGGGTTGGGGATCGATAGCATTTCATTTAATGCCGATGCCCTGCTAGCAGGGATTAAAAACATCCAAAAAGCAGAAAAAAAATAGAAAAGAGACATATTGGCAGGCAAACACTTGGTGGGAACGGCGGGAACGATTAATTTTAACCGATAAAAAACTGAAATCGTGCTTGCCTGAGGCGGAAATTCCTGACAAATACGCCTCGCGGGGTAATATCCCGATAACATCCCCTCGCCGATAAGCGTCGGGAGGAGAGACATGCGACCTGCTTGCCGGTAGGCAGGAATTCTTCCGAAGGTTATGACAGGCCTATGGCCTAAAAAAAAGAGTACTAACAGATTCCATGTGACCACTAAAAGACAGTTTTAAACACATGAAATCGAGCCTGCCTCGGACAGGCAGGCATGACGAAAACGTCACACAGTGGGATGATTATCAATCATGCGAGATTCCATCTGACCGTTGAAAAAAAATATAAACAGATGAAATCGATCCTTCCTTAAGTAGACATGCATAGCGCAAGCGGTACATGGAAGAATGATTAGTAATCATGCGAGATCCTCCCGATGTGATCGGGACATGCATCTGACCATTAAAGACAATTATAAATAGATGAAACCCGTATCCTTTGTTTTTATCCGGTTGGGAATCGGCATCAGTATGCTCGGCCATGGTTTGGTTAGAATCCCGAAGCTGTCTGCCTTCAGTGCCGGGATGGTGGGCAATTTTAGCGAATCCATTTTGCCCGAACTTTTGGTGACTCCTTTTAGTCTGGTGCTGCCCTTTCTGGAGTTGATGCTGGGACTGGCGCTTATTTTGGGCTGGAAGACGCGAATTGCAGGTATCAGCGGTGCTTTATTGATGCTTTTGCTTATGTTTGGTACTTCAATGATTGAAAATTGGTCCGCCCTGCCCTCGCAAATGATTCATTTGTTGTTTTTTGTGTTGGTATATGAGTTTAATGAGGTGAATACCTTTTCGTTGGACGCGTCCAACCCATCCGCTAAATAAGTTCCTATGATCGACAAGATTGATATCGAAGTTTTAAAAACAAACCTACCCTTTATCACCGATTCCCGACTTCGGGAGGCCCTGGCAAAAGAAGGCAAGGTCATGGAAATTCCCAAGGGAAAGACCATCATGGAACCCGGCCAGTTTGTGAAAATGGTGCCGATCGTTTTGGAGGGAAGCATCAAGGTGCTACGTATGGACGAGGAAGGAAGGGAATTGTTTCTGTATTACCTGGAGCCCGGCGAAACCTGCGCCCTGTCGCTCACCTGCTGTTCGGCTTCCAAACCCAGTGAAATCAAGGCCGTAGCCGAAGAAGATACCCTCATTTTGGCCGTTCCGGTGCATACCCACGAGCAATGGTCGGACGAATTCAAACAATGGAAAGACTACGTTTCCACCACCTATCAATCCAGATTTCAGGAAATGCTTGAGACACTCGATGCGGTGGCTTTTAAGCGAATGGATGAGCGATTGATGCGTTACATTGTAACCAAAATGAAGCAGGCAAAGGCTAATGAATTGCACACCACCCATCAGGAAATAGCTTCGGAACTGGGTACCTCCCGCGAGGTAATCTCCAGGTTGCTCAAGCAGTTGGAAAAGAAAAAGTGGATCGAGCTGGGTAGAAACGTGATCTACATTCGCGATGATTTTGAGGAATTGATTAGTAAATAAATGCCCCTTAGAAACCCGTTTGTGCGTGTGAAAAAATCCAACCGCTTACGGGAACCATAGGAGTCACCCAATGCCAGTCGCGGGCAACGAAGGTTCAAGAAATGAAGTAGTCTATGGGAAAAGGCTTCCTTTTTTTTAGGTTGATTTGTATGGTGATGGTGTGCCTACCAACGCTTCAAGCGCAGGAGGCCTTATCGTTCCGGTTTAAAAAGCTGGATACCGGTCAAAGCCTTTCCAGCGGAGACATACAGGCTATTTTTCAGGATGTGGATGGCTACATGTGGCTGGGCACCAGCAATGGGCTGAATCGGTTTGATGGATCCAGGTTGCGCAGGTATTTTGCAGATGAGCATGATTCCAGTACGATCAGTAGTAATTCCATCAGCAAAATCTACCCGGGACCTGCGGGTAATTTATGGTTTAAGGATGCCGAGAGGATTGTCAACGTGTACCTAAAGGACAAGGAAATCTTTGCACGAGACATGGAAGAGTTTGCAGCCCGGTACCAGCTGAGAAGTGCAGTGCTAACCAAGGTCTTCGAAGATTCCAAAAAACGGTATTGGTTTTTGCACCCCTTCGAAGGCATTACGCTCCTTGACAGCAGCTTGCAGGAGGCACGGTATTTTTTTTCCAAAACATCGGAGGATGGAACCATAGGTAGCAATTTGGTCACGGATATTCAGGAAGATTCGGAAGGTAATTTCTGGCTGGTTCACGCAAATGGTTGGATTGATATTCTCTCCGGGGCGAATTTACGGGTTAAAAAAAGGCTGGCATTACTCGATGAGTCGGAGATTCTTCAGAACTATATTTTTGAATTGGTGCTGGATCAATCGGGGGATGCCTGGGTTTTTTGTCCGGATTTTCCGCTTGGTTTGTTTCATATTTCTGGTAAAACCTGGCAGGTGCAGGCCATTCGCGAGGATTCCGAGGGGATTCGTCTTAACAATCCCTTGGTTAAATCCGTATTGGAATACGCCCCAGGAGAAATTTGGGTAGGTACGGATCACGGGGGGATTAATATTATTGACACCCAAAGCAACAACGTTCATTATGTGCTCAACAGGCCGGAAAGTAGCCTGGCCTTATCCCACAATGCGGTCTACGCTCTGTTTAAGGATGCATCCGGAGTGGTATGGGTGGGTACGCACAAAAGGGGAGTAGACTTGTACCATCCCAATTTGGATCGATTTGGGCTGCTTAGGAGGGATATTGATCCGGAAAACCCCTTGCCTATAAATGACGTCAATGCGATCGAGGAGGATCCCTCGGGGAGCCTTATAGTGGGATCAAACGGTGGAGGCTTGTGGCGGTACGATTCCAAATCCGGCACTTACCTGGATGTATCGCAGTGGCCAAACGATACAGGACCCGTGCCTGATTCCGATGTAGTAGTGGTTGATTTGTACAGCGACCGGTCCGGTACCTTGTGGATCGGTACCTACCAACGAGGCTTGTATGCATACGATGGAAAAAATTTTACCCACTATGAGGCCCAAATAGGCAAGCCGGATGCATTACAGGATAACAATATTTGGAAGATTTTTGAAGATAGTGCCGGAAGGTTTTGGATAGGTACGCTCCGGAAAGGGCTCTTTCTATTCGACAAAGCCTCGGGTAACTTTACGCAGTGCAGCACGGAAGAAATGGGTATCGCATTGAATAACCAATACATCACTGCCATTACCGAAGACAATACCGGAAATATCTGGGTGGGGGGAAGCCTTGGGATTGACATTTTTCATCCCGAAAAAGGCTACCAACGGTATTTTCCTGGAAATTCTGCCGATCCCTCCGGATTTAGCCACTCAAACGTTTCGGACATGTTTCGGGATCGCTATGGAATCATTTGGATAAGCACAGGCCAGGGCTTGTTCTATGTTGACGAAACAATGGATTCCTTTCATGTATTTGACCAGTCCAACGGGTTGAAAAACGATTTTCTGGTAAGTCTGGTACCGGATAAGCAAGGGAATCTGTGGTTGAGTTCCAATGACGGCTTGATTCAGGCCGAAGTGGACCGTAGTGCTACAGCGCTTTCTCTCTCGTTTCGATTTTTCACTAGTGGGGATGGCTTACAAGGTGATAGGTTTAACAAAAATGCCGCCTACGTATCCAGCGATGGTAGGGTATACTTCGGCGGAGTGGATGGGATAACCTACTTGCATCCTGAAACCTTTCCTTTTTTTGACGCCGAGCCACAGGTGGTTTTTTCGGATTTTCGCCTGTTCAACCAAACCGTAGCGGTGAACGAACGGGTAAACGGCCGGGTGTTGCTGGACAAACCCCTGAACGTAAGTCGATCGGTACAACTAACGCACCATGAAAATATTTTTTCCGTTTCTTTTTCTTCCCTGAATTACCTAAACCCGGAAAAAAGCAGCTTTTTGTATCGGCTAGAGGGGTTCAGTAAGGAGTGGATTGCTGTGGAGACTTCCCCTTTTGAAGTCACTTTTACTAACCTTGACCCTGGAAATTACACCTTACAGGTGAAAGCTTCCTCCATCGACGGAGCCTGGGGAGCGAGAGTGGCCAACCTTGATATAGAGATTTTGGCTCCTTTCTGGCAAACACCCCTGGCATTTGGTATGTATGGCCTGGTGCTAGTTATATGTATTGCCTCTTCCTGGCAGTGGTTTGTGTACCGGGAACGTCAACGGCTTAGCCGACTGGAGGAAATTAAGGAGAACAAACGTCTGGCTGAACTGGACCAGATGAAAAGCAGGTTTTTCACGAACGTGAGCCATGAGTTTCGGACACCACTGACACTTATTCTGGCACCGGTAGAAAAACTGGTAGCCGACACCCCGGATGGTCCCGTGCGGTTTCAGCTGCAAACTGTCCAGAAAAATGCCCGAAAGCTGCTGACCCTGGTCAACCAACTCCTGGAAATCCGAAAGGTGGAAAACGAGCAACTGGAATTGCAAACGGCAGAAGCAGATTTGGTCACTTTTTTGGAAGAGCAGGTTCACGCTTTTCGGAGTTTGGCTATACAAAGGCAAATTGGTCTCACCTTTAGCTCCAATGTACGGAATATTCCGACCGTTTTTGATGGAGAAAAGATGGAGCGAATCCTGTACAATTTACTCTCCAACGCCTTTAAATTTACGCCAGCAGAAGGAGAAATCAATGTAAGCCTGGATTTCAAACAACACAGCTTGTCCGGGGGCTGGGCAGCTATTTGCGTTCGGGATTCGGGACCGGGAATTGCTCGGGATCAACTGGACCGCATCTTTGAGCGTTATGTGACGCTTAGTTCTTCCGAAAACCAGGGTACAGGTATCGGGCTTTCTTTGGTACAAGAATACGCAAAACTACACGGAGGCAGTGCCAGGGCCGAGAGCATCCCGGGCCAGGGAGCGGCGATTATTGTTTCGCTTCCGCTTATCCTTCGGGAGGGCTACCTGGTCTGGGAGGAATTTTTCATGGATACAGGAAAGGAAGAGCTGATTTCCTCTGGTTCGGGGCAGGCCGAACAGGACCGCCCCAGCCTGTTATTGGTAGAAGACAACCCAGACTTGCGGGAATACCTTGCGGAGGTGCTCCGTGATTCTTATATCATCGATCAGGCAGCCAACGGCAAAGAGGCCCTTGCTATTGCGCTTCGGAAAATCCCGGATATCATTCTTTCCGATGTGCTGATGCCGGAAATGGATGGGGTGGCTCTTTGTCAGGCGATCAAGACCACCATTAAGACTTCCCATGTACCGGTAGTTTTACTCACCGCCAAAACTGCCGAAGAAGATCATTTGCTTGGCTTGCAATCCGGCTGCAACCTCTACCTGGAAAAACCTTTTAATCTCGAAATCGTGCGTTCATCACTGGCCAACTTACTACGGGAAAGGGAACGGCTGCAGCAACATTACCGCAAACTCATCACGGTGAAAACAAGCGAAGCCGAGCTGGAATCACTGGATGACCGGCTGATACGAAACGCCGTACTGCAGGTCGAAAAGGAAATTGATAATCCGGACTTTTCGGTAGAGACACTCAGTAAGCTTCTTGGAATGAGCCGGGTGCACCTGTACAAAAAAATTAACTCACTTACCGGACAGACGCCCCTGGAGTTCATCCGATCCATTCGCCTGCAGCGTGCAGCCCAATTGTTGGTTACCAATCGGTTTACCGTATCGGAAGTCGCCTACAAGGTAGGTTACAACAATGCCAAATATTTCTCCAAACACTTTAAAGCCAATTATGGAAAAATCCCCTCTCATTACCAAAAAGAAAACGAGGATAACTAGCTTGTACTACCTCCTGTTAGCGCTCTTATTGTCAGGTGGTGCCTGTTCCGGGCCTTCGGCGACCCCACCGGAACCCGTGATGCCCATTCCCCACGAACGGCAGCTGGAATGGCAGGACATGGAATTTTACGCATTTGCCCATTTTAATATGAACACCTTTACCAATCGGGAATGGGGCATGGGCGACGAGGATCCTGCCTTGTTTAACCCAACCGATTTTGACCCCTCGCAGTGGGCGAAAATTTGCAGGGAGGCAGGTATGAAAGGAATCATCCTAACGGCCAAACACCACGACGGGTTCTGCCTTTGGCCTACCGAAACCACCTCCCATTCCGTAAAAAACGCCACCTGGAAGGATGGGAAGGGAGATATCGTTCGGGAGGTTTCCGAAGCGTTTCGGGCGGAAGGTCTCAAATTTGGGGTGTACCTTTCTCCCTGGGATAGAAATCATCCCGATTATGGAAAGCCGGAGTACATCGATGTCTTTCGGCAGCAACTCCGGGAATTGCTCACCAACTACGGAGAAATTTTTGAAGTATGGTTTGATGGTGCAAACGGCGGGACTGGATACTATGGCGGAGCCAATGAAGAGCGGCGGGTGGACAAAAAAAGCTACTACGACTGGGCTACCACCATTGACTTGATTCGTGAATTGCAGCCCAATGCCGTCATTTTTGGGGATGCTGGACCGGACGTACGTTGGGTAGGTAACGAGCACGGTTTTGCCTACGAGACCACCTGGTCTAATCTGATGCGGGATTCGGTGTACGGTGGTATGCCGGAATATGCCAAAGTCTACGCTCCCGGCCAGGAAAATGGAACCCACTGGGTGCCCGCGGAAGCGGATGTTTCCATCCGGCCAGGCTGGTATTACCATCCCTATGAAGACCATAAGGTTAAATCCCTGCCACAGTTACTGGATATTTACTACCACAGTATCGGACGAAATAGTTCCCTTTTGCTGAATTTTCCCATTGATAGAAGGGGCTTGATTCACGAAAATGATCAGGCCCAACTGATGAAATTGGTCCATAAAATTCGGGAGGACTTTTCTGTACCGCTGCCGCTGGATAAGGCCAGCATTACGGCTACTTCCACTTTGGGAAAGGGATACGAAGTGTCGGCCATATTGGAAGAAAAGGGCCGCTATTGGGCGGCAGCGGAAGGAACCATTGCAGCCACCATTCAGCTGGAGTTTCCCGATCCGGTCCGGTTCAACCGGTTTCTCGTCCAGGAAAATATTGAGCTGGGGCAACGAATCAAGGCATTTGATGTCGAAATCAGGACAGAGGAGGGAAGCTGGACGCCTCTTGCCTCCGGCACCACCGTGGGCTTTAAGCGGATCTTACGCCTGCCGGATACGGAAACCACGGCCATTCGTTTCGCCATTACGGATGCAAAAGCAAGCCCCACGGTGCAACACCTGGCGTTTTACCTGGCTCCCAAGTTACTGCTTCCTCCCAGCATCACCCGGGATAAATCCGGCATGGTAAGCCTGAAAGCACCGGAAGAGGGGCTGGAGATCTGGTACACGCTGGATGGCTCCGACCCGGCGCAGCAAGGCAAGCGGTATACCGAGCCCTTCCCCGTACTGGATCCAACTGCGATTCGGGTGCTTTCAAAAGATCCGGGGACTGGAGAAATTAGCGAGGTTGCACTCAAGGCATTGCAACTTGCCCGAAAAGATTGGACCGTCTTGGGTGATGGCGAACAGTCCGAACACCTGATCGACGAAGACCCGACGACAAACTATTTTACAGATACGGACCGTGTTTCCATCGACTTGGGAAAAAGCTATGCATTGACCGGATTTACCTATTTCCCCATGCAAAACAGGTACCTATCCGGCCTGATTACCCGGTACGCATTCGCAGTTAGCGAAGACGGGCGACAGTGGACGCAGGTGAATGAGGGCGAATTTGGAAACATTGTGAACAGCCCTATCGAGCAACGGGTTACTTTTCCTACCGTAACAGGCAGGTACATTCAGTTGCGGGCACTGGATAAACTGGACGATAATCCGGCAAGTTATGCCGAACTGGGCGTACTTATTGGGAATCCGTAATGGGCAGCAATCAGCGGTAGAAAACCAGGGATTAAACCACCTGAATCCGGTAGTTGCGGAGTTTGGTTTGCTTTTTGTAGTTAACGAAGAGTAAATTTAAAACCGTACTACCAAACCACTCTAACTATGTTAACCTGGGTAATCGTATTTCTTGTCGTAGCACTGATCGCCGCCGTACTGGGCTTTTCCGGACTTGCTTCGGGTCTTGCGTCTATCGCTAAAATTATTTTCTACTTGTTTTTGGTACTTTTGGTGATTGGGCTGATCGCCGGTGCAGTAAATGGGTTTTAGCATTCAAAACGGAATGTTTGCCAACTACGTGTGGCGGGCGTTCCGTTTTTTTTTGCTGACGAGCCACGGGTAGGCTACTCTCCGGAAGGCACGGGGATTTCCCGCGCCGGTACGTTGACCACCTCTTCCAGAAAAGAAATGGAAGCATCGAGCACGGACGCCCATTGATCGGTTTTGATCGGGGACGTAATTACGTGGTCACCGGCATCGGGAAAGGTCATTTTTTGTTTGTCCGCTTCCGGTGTGCCCAGCTGCTCGTACATGGTCAACATGGCTGGTACCGATACGACCCTGTCCTGGATTTCTTCATTTTTGTAAAAATAGCCCATAAAAAGCGGTTGCCGGACTTTCTCAAAGGTCTCGGCATTCATTTTGCTTTTTACCAATACGGCAAGGCTGGTATAAGCATTGATGTGGAGGCGGTCGGCCCAGTATTTTCCTTCTTCGGGTTCCCGCGGTACTTCCATGATTCCCGACTCGGTCATGGTCAGTTGCATCAATTGCTTCATCCAGGGCTGAAAAAGTGGATCCAACCGGTCTCCGTAAATGGCGATGCAGGGGGAATACAGCAAGACGGCTGCTATTTCCGGACGCTCTTCGGCCAGAACCAGGGACAAGGCTCCCCCCATCGAAGTCCCGAGGACAATTACTTTTTCACCCAACTGCCTGCTGATCATGTACGCTTCCCGTGCTCCCTGGATCAGATCGGATGCACTCAGGTATTCGAAGGCATTTGGCCGGCTGATTCCGTGTTCCGGTAGGCGGCTCAGGTACAGGTTGGCACCAAAATGTGCGGCAATTTTGCGGTGTACCGGATCGCCCTCCATGTGGCTGGCACCAAAGCCATGCACATAGAGAATGCTATACGGCGTTTTCTCCTTCCGGGTACTATCCGCCCAGACAATGGTAGCCCGGTTGCCCGGCTTCAGGCCAGCTACCGTATCTTCTTTGTTCCGAACGTAGCTCTCCAATGCGGTTAAATTTTCCGGCACCTCCGGATACGCACCACGGAGGTCCTGAACACTTTCTTTCGGACCTACCATGTACAGGATGACCAGTAAAATGGCCGTTCCCATTAGCCAGGGAATAAGTTTTTTCATGGGTTATTTTTTTATATCCTCGTACGAAGCAACAACTCCCCGTACCATGGCCGAACTAAAGCCATGGTGTTCCATTTCGTTAAGACCCTTGATGGTGGATCCCTTTGGGGTGGTGACCTTGTCTATGGCTGCCTCGGGATGGATGCCTTTCTGGATGATTAGCTCCGCCGCACCCTTCACTGTTTGATTCACGATTTTATTGGCCGTTTTGGCATCAAAACCAATTTGAATCCCCCCTTGGGTCATCGCTCGCATAAACCGCAGCACGAAGGCTGTACCACATGCGCCCAGAACGGTAGCCGCTTCCATGAGGTGCTCCTCAATGGTGATGGAGATGCCGACACTGTTGAAAATGGCTTTTACCAGGTCTTCCGATTCGGGGCTAAAATTTTCCCCGCAAATGCAGGTTATGGATTCCTTGATGTCTGCGGCGATGTTTGGCATCACGCGAAAAATGGTGGTACCGGGATCCAGTTCATTTTTTAAGGTAGCGATGGTAACTCCAGCGGCGAGAGAGGCAATGACCACCTTTTCTTTTACAAGAAATGGTCGGATTTCTTGTAAAATGGGCACAATGTTATACGGCTTTACGCCCATGATAACAAAGTCGGCGTCCCGTACGGCTTCTTTGTTATCAGCCAAAACGCGAACGCCCTGGGACTGCAGGTAAAACAGACTCTCCGGATGCCGTTTGGTTACAGTTAGGTTTTTGCCATCAAACCCTTTGCTTCCCAGCAACCCGTTTACGATGGACAGTCCCAGGTTTCCACAACCGATAATGGCAATCTTGGTGTTGGTTTCCATTTCTGGTTTCTTATTTACGATATAGGTGTAAATTTAGTCAATTATTTTTCTAAAAGTAGCACGGGCGCTACTCGGACGGTGCTCGAATTTGTTGGGTGAAAATATACAAGTTGGGATCTATTTCGAATACCCTGCCCGGTAGCAGCAAGTCGGTGGACTGCCAGGCAGCCGTTGGATGCAGCACATGGGTCAGGTTATTTTGGCTGACTGTGACCGGCATGGAAAAGCCATCCACCACTTCCTGCCACCGGTAATACAGTCGGTCGTCTTTCCAATAGTGCTGAAAAAGCGGTACCTGAGCGGTCCGAAGGTATTGGTCGAAAAATGTCTGCAGCGGCAGACCGGTTTCGCGTGCCAAAAACCCTTCTATATCCTGTGTGGACACGGTTTGGTGGTAAAAGGTCGCATTCATTTTTCGGAGAATGGCCCGCCATTTTTCATCCTGATCTATCCACTGCCGGAGGGTATGCAATATATTGGCCCCCTTGAAGTACATGTCACCGGATCCCCGTTGGTTTACCCCGTAATCACCAATGATCGGGATGTCGTTTTTGATCACGCTACGGGCTCCCTGTAGGTAGGCGTTCCCGGCGTTCACGCCGTAGTGATAATCAAGGAAAAGGCTTTCTGAATACGTGGTAAAACTTTCGTGAATCCACATGTCGGCGATGTCCCGGTAAGTGATGTTGTTGGCAAACCACTCGTGCCCCGCTTCGTGAATGATGATGTAATCGAAGGTGAGGCCCCAGCCGGTTTCGCTAAAGTCCTTGCCCTTGTAGCCCTGCTGGTATCCGTTTCCGTAGGTAACGGCCGATTGGTGCTCCATGCCCAGGTAGGGGACTTCGATTAGTTTAAAACCATCCTCGTAAAACGGATACGGCCCAAACCAATGCTCGAATGCCCGCATCATTCGGGGAGCATCCTTAAACTGAACAAGAGCCTTTTCCAGGTTTTCCCTCAATACGTAATAATCCAGTGTGAGCGGGCCTTTTTCCCCAAGGTATTCTTCGGAAAAATGGGCGTAATCGGCTATGCTAATATTAACGCCGTAATTGGCGATGGGGCTACTTACGAACCAGTGATAGGTGGTTTTTTCCGGACTCGGTTTTTCGGTCTTTCGGAGCCTTCCGTTGGACACGTTCATCAATGGATCCGGAACGGTCACACTGATCAGCATGCTATCCGGCTCGTCATACATGTGATCCTTGCAGGGCCACCAGAGACTGGCTCCATCGCCCTGATTGGAGTTGGCGATAAAGGGCCGCCCTTTCTGGTCTTTTTCCCAGGTGAGGCCGCCACTCCAGGGGGGATTCGGACTTATTCGTGGGGTTCCGCCGTAGACTACCTGGAGTTGATGGATTTCACCGACCTTCTGAGGCAATTCCAATTCCACAAAATACGCGTTGCCCTCCCGCCGGTAAGGCATTTCTCGGCCTTCCTGATAAAAGCCTTTGATTTCCATGGGTTCCTGCAGGTCTATTTGAAGCGTTTGGGAGGATTTCAGAACCTTATAGTGAACGGTATTTTTGCCCTGAATGGATTTTCGCCTCGGGTCAACCTCCACATCCAGGTGGTAATACAGCAAGTCCCACCATTCCCTTTCCTCTGTGATGCTTCCCCGCAAACTGTCCTGCCGGGAATACGGCACAGAAGTCTGCTGGGCCTGGGTTGGGAAGAGGGTAAGGGTATACAAAGTGGTGCACAAAAGCGCGAGGGAGCCAATTTTTTGGAAAGCGAGTTGCTGCATGCGTAGAAGGATTATTTATTCGTAGCGGTCTGCCAGGTCCAGTTTTTCCAAATCGATCATGAATTCCGCTACCTTTTGGGTGACATCGGTAAAAAAACGCTCGCCCTTCTCTTTGGAAGAGGCTTTCGGATTGCCAATACCGGTGTCTTCAGTCACCATGGACCATTTTCGTTCTGCCCAGGCCCATCCTTCCCGGAGGGCATTGATCCGGGATTTTTTTTCGGCTCCGTCGCCCGCTTCTTCCAAAGGGCCCACCAAATGAGGTTGTAGGTGAAGGATGAGACTGGTTTCCATTTCATCCGCATGATCGCCCATGTGCTCAAAATAGGCCGTTTTATCCATGGCCTGAAACCAATTGCAGGTACTGAAAAACATATCGGGAAAGGCAAGACCGATTTCTCGCAAAATGGATTTGAAATCGTTGCCTCCATGGCTGTTAAGAATCAGCAACTTGGGAATACCCTGCCGCTGCAATACCGTTGCCAGATCCCGAATGATCGCCATCTGGGTGGAGGGGTTGAGGTTCATGTCCAGGTAGATGTCCGACTGCCCCGTATTGACTCCAAACGGGACGGTGGGTAGGATCATGATTTTGGCACCAGCTTTCCAGGCAATTTCTCCGGCAGCTGCTGCGATGGCATCTGCTTCGTAACAATCCGTGCCGTAGGGCAGGTGGTAATTATGGGCTTCGGTTGCTGCCCAGGGAAGTACCGCCAGTTCGATACGCTCGTCCTTTAATGCCTTCCAGTTGGTCTCTGCCAAAATATAGGGTCTCATAGTTACTCGTTAGTTGTGTAGCCAAACATGCTTCCGATGTGTAAATAAACCATATTTTTTTTTAAATCCCATCGGAAACGATGAAGACTTCCCCGTATAGAAAGCCGGAAATTCGACATCCACTGGAAAAAACGCTACCGCAGCAGGGAGTAGGAAGGACCGCCGACCCAGACGGCAGCCGAGCTGCCTCCCTGTACCAGCCGCATAGCGATAAAAATTATACTTGCAGGGGTATGACCGTTGGGAACAGAAAGAGGACATCTACTTGCTCATGCCCGATATCCCCGATTTGTGAGCTGCCTTCATGGGCCTATTCCTTCTCCTGACTTGCGTACTTATTGGCGATGGCAGCCAGTTCTTCCTCGATGGTTTTTCCATCCAACCAGGTTCCACGTACCATCACGCCTGCCGGATGGCGTAGGTATTTCAGGTCTTCCAGGGGATTTTTTTCCACCAGGATCAGGTCAGCAGATTTTCCTGTTTTTATTTCCCCGAAGTTTCCGTTAAAAAAGGCCGCCGGATGGAGTGTGCCAATTTGCAGGGCTTCGAGCGGACTCAATCCGGCATCCAGCATGCCCTGTAACTCGTGGTGAATGGAGAAGCCGGGAACGTTGAAAACCTGCGGTGCATCCGAACCCAGCAGTAAGCCCTGTCCCTGCTCGTGAAGGGCCTTGATCAATTGGTGTCGAATTTTATTATATCGCTGCCATTGCTCCGGATCGTACGCTTCCCCGGTAGTAAGGTTGTTTTTGCTGGCGATCCAGGCTTGGATGGTCTCCGGATGCATGTAGCGCATCTCCGGCTCGCTTGCCAGTTTGCTCGCAGGTATCGGAGAAAACCAGCGGTCAAACAGCGCCTGTGTTGGTACTACCCAGACCCCGTTCGCTTTACTCAAAGCGGCCAGTTCGGAGATTTTTGAGGTATCTGCCACACCGGTAAAGTTGTAACCGAAAAACCCATTTTCGATCGGGTTGACCCCAACTGATTCCGGTACCAGGCCTTCCAGAAAGCCATCTACATGATCCACGGTCTGGTACCCGCTTTCCAGTGCATGCCGAATTCCGACCAGGTTGGACACGTGACCGGCAAAGGGGATGCCTGCCTCGCGGGCGGCTTGAACCAAGGTGTCAAAAACATGCAGGCGGATTCCGGGATGCAATTTCAGAAAATCGTAGCCCGCATTGGCGTATGCGGTTACTTTTTCACGTGCCTCTTCGGGGGTTCGGACGGTGGTGCCATTCAAGGAGGGACTGGAGGTGACTATCCGGGGAGATAGAATCAGGCCTTGATCTGCCTTTTCACGAAGGGGTAAATGAACCGGATTTCCCAGCATACCACGGATGGTGGTAATGCCGTTGGAGAGGTAGAGAAATAGTGTTTCTTTGACCAGGGAATCGTCCCAGGCTGCTGCCGGAATATGTGCGTGCATTTCCGTAAGGCCGGGTAACAGGTACTTCCCTTCGCAAGGAATGACGGTACCTGCCCCCCAATCTACCGGGTGTCCGGCAGGTAGGATCCGGTCGATTATCCGGTCTCCAACTACGACGTGGCATTTATTGATTTTGCCGGTGGCTACGTCGATTAGCCAAACGTTTTCCAGTACGGTATAATCGGCATTTAGCGGGTAGGTTTGCGTGTTTGATCCGCAGGTGAATAGCAGTAGACTGAGTGAAACGAGAGACAATAGGTAGTTCATGGCCTATGAGGTTAATTGGGTTTACATAGCGGGTGCCTGCCGGGATTAGACCAGTAGCAGGATTTTTCCCACGTGAGTGGAACTTTCCATCAGCTGATGCGCCTTGTAGGCATCCTTTAATGGAAAGGCGGTGTGTACCACCGGCCGGATAAGATCCGGAAACAATGGCCAAACCTGAGCCATGAGTTGGGTAGCAATTTTCCCCTTGTAGGCGACCGATTGGGGACGCAGGGTCGAGCCAGTAACTACGAGTTCCTTTTTCATTATCCGGATCAGGTCCACCTCCCCCAGGGTACCACTCATCGCATTGATTAAGATTAGTCGTCCCTTCCGGGCGAGCAACCGAATGTTCTTTAATGTATAGGCGCCACCTACCATGTCGAGGATCAGGTCGATTTCCGCTCCCTGCAGGTGGTTTTTTAGCCTTTCCTCGAAATCATCCTCTTGGTAATTGATGGCCAGACTGGCCCCTAACTCTTCGCAGATCCGACATTTTTCGTCTGTGCCTGCGGTCGTGTAGACTTCTCCCCCAAGTGCTCGGACCATTTGGATGGCGGCCACACCTATTCCGCTGCTGCCTCCATGCACCAGAACCTTCTCTCCGGAGCGAAATTTACCTATCGAGAAGATAGTGTTCCAAACCGTAAAAAACGTCTCCGGAAGTGCTGCCGCTTCCTCCAGACTGACGCCTTCCGGAATCGTGAGGCATTGATCTGCAGGAACCACCGCGTACTCAGCATACCCTCCTCCTGCGAGTAGTGCGCAAACCGGATCTCCGATCTCCCAGGTTTTTACCGTTTTCCCCAACTGCTCCACCCAACCCGAAACCTCCAGTCCGGGAATATCTGCCGGAACACCTTCCGGAGCCGGGTATTTTCCTTTGCGCTGCGCCAGGTCGGGACGGTTGACACCCGCTGCCCGAACCCGAATAAGTACCTCATTGTCTCCCGGAACCGGCACCGGACGATCGGATAGCTCCATCACCTCCGGTGGACCAGCCTGTTTGATCACAACAGCCTTCATCATTATTTGATTACCAGCAGCGGGATATGGGTATGGTAGGCCATTTCTACGCTATGACTGGATTTAAAAAGTGAATAAAAGAAGCTTTTTTCTTTGGAAAACATGACGAGCAAGCTATCGGATTTATCCTGAAGGTATCGACTCAACCCCTCGTTTGCATCTTTTCCGCTGAGTTTTTGAAACGAAAAGTCGCAATCGGGAAAATGCTCGTCCAGGTAGGTTTCAACCCCCTTAAAGCTGATTTCCTTGGTGAAGTCCGCGTCGGAAGACACGTGGACCACCTCATAGGGTAGGTTCCAGGTTTCGGTCAGTTCGACCAGTTTCCGAAACATGGACTCGTTCTCATTTTCCAGTTCCAGGGCTACCTTGATCGATTTTACCGCATCAAAACCGGCCCCAAAGGGAACTGCGATGACCGGGACCTCGCTTTCTTTGACAACTGTGGCGGTGTTGGACCCAATCAGGTTCTTTTTGATCCCACTGGCTCCCTGCGTCCCCATGATGATCAAGTCGTAATCCCCGTTGGCCACGGTGGCAAATATGGCCGTGGACACGGTTCCCTGGATGATTTTATAATCCACCTTCACCGAGCCATCGGTTTCGCTGATGGCTTTTTTCAACGCCGCTTTCGCGTCCGTTTCGATGGCTTGAATGATCTCTGCTGCCTGTGCAGCAAAGTCATACACGGCATAATACGAATACATTAACGTGATACTGGCATCCTGCTGCCGGGCATAGGACCGGGCAAAAGCGAATGCATTGGCGGCATTTTCCGACAAATCGGTAGGGACCAAGATTTTCATAGTATGTGGTTTTTACAGTCATTAAGGTACGGATTTTTAATCGATTCGCCACAATGATTTAAATCATATATCTTTGCAATTGACAAGAAATCCATCGCAAGCGTATGTTTGAATTTGATAAGAATAAACACTATCCGAAGGAAACGGAAAGCCGGGTGGTAGTCCGGTTTCAGGATTGCGACCCGCTCCAACACCTGAATAATGCCAAGTATTTCGATTATTTTTTCAATGCCCGGGAGGACCAGGTTCCCAAGCTGTATGGGGTGGAAATGATCGATTTTATTCGCAAATACAAGGCCGCCTGGGTGGTGTATAACCACACTATCTCCTATATCCGGCCTGCCCGGGTGGGAGAATGGGTACGTATCATGAGTCGGGTGATCTGGCACGACCACCAAACAGTACTTATCGAGTATTACATGACCGATGACAACAAGGAAGAGTTGAAAACCCTGCTCTGGACGACCATGCGGTACGTAGACATGGCCCAAGGAAAGTCTACCGAACATACAGGTGCGGTAAAGGAATTTCTGCTGGCTGTTTCCGAAAAAATAGACATCGAGAATACGAGCATCAAGGGCCGAATCAAAGAAATCAAGGCCAAATTATAAAACAAACTACCTTCGATGCATCCCGGTGGCAGATTGAATAGGGTTTGGTCCTTCCTGGCCGCAAACCCGGTGGTGAAAAGACTACCGGTTTTTAAACAACTACAGTCGCGTAAAACCGTGTCTACCTGCGGCTTTGAGACTTTTTTCGGACCAAAGGTACCGTGCTGGTACTTCTCCCAAAAAGCTTGTTCGGGTGGGGTACAGCAGGGCAGGAATTTGATACATATCCGTACATTTTAGTACCCCCAGGAGTTCCAATGCCGTATCCATACCGTGTGCGGGGCTGGGTAGGTCATGGGTCTCAGGAGGGTTGGAGAGGATTAGTTTTTCGCAGGATCCATCCAGCAATGCTGCATACATCGCCACCAGTCCCATTCCGTCCCGAGCCGCGATGCTAATTTTCTGCGGATCCACTCCGGGTAGGTTGCGCGCAAATTCGATAGCCCGTAGGGCATCGTACACTTGCATGGAAGGAAGTGTTCTACCTGTCCAGGCTGCCGCTCTCCGAATATGCCAGTTTAACTCAGGTGCCCAACCAACCTCTCCGGTGCCCCGCACTTCCAGGTAGGCAACGTTTTGGCCCCGGGCAATTTTCTGAGCAAAACTTTCCGAATCCCAACGCAATTCTCCCGGGTTCCGCAAAACGATCACAAGCGGATGCGCTTCCTCCGGATTTTGGCGGTAAAATACATTCAGTTTCAACCGCCAACCTGCCTCGCTCGTAAAGGCAAATGTCTTGTTTCCATGCGGTGCCAGATCGTCCGTGCGGTAGATTTCTTTCCCTTCAAAACGTGCCGCTTCTTTGGGAAAGGCGGCAAAGGTATGGGTTCGCAGGTAGTCGGTGACTTTTTTATGCAGTTGCAGCAGGTCTGCCTCGTTTTGAATGACAGGGGGCGGGGGCATGTTGAGAAAATGATCCTGAATGACCGGGGTGAGGTCGTCTGCCGGGGCTCCCTCGCTGTACACCTGCGGCTGTTCGGCCGAAAGCAAGGCTTCCGTATCCGTTTCAATGTCGGTGATCTGTTCGGGCGAAATATGTTTGCCCATCAGGTGTTCGAGAAAAAAAGAAAAAATGGCCGTACGCGATTTTTTGTGGTAGGAATGTCCCCCGGGGGTTTCTACCAGGCTGACCTGGCCTGTTGCACCCAGGTTCTGGTAGAAGGTAGCTAATTTTTGGTGAAAGGCACGGGTCGATTCTATGCCATACAACTCGTCCCGATCGGACTGAGCGATCAATAATGGCCGGGGGGCGATCAGCGCCCCAATGTCCGTGAAGTCCCATTGGAACGGGTTGTGCGGCATCATGCAATCGCAGTGCCCGTCGATTCGTCGCTCGCCAATTTGAGAATCGAGGGTTCCCGCTCCACAAACGGGGGCAGCCGCCTTGATTCGGGAATCGGCGGCGGCCAGGTACCAGGTTTGGGATCCGCCTCCCGAAATACCAGTGACGCCCACATTTTCCATATCGATTTCCTCCCGTATGGCGAGGTAGTCCAGGGCCCGTATGGCATTCCACAGCTCCACGGCGGCCGGGTTGTAACCCCTGGAGTACCAATGAAACCAACCTCTGTTATAGGGCCCCCAATGGTGGCCGGCGACTTCGCCAAATTGGACGGTGTCAAAGATTAGGGAAGCAAACCCCAGTTGAGCAAGCTTTCTGGGATGGGCCTGGTAGTGGACTTTTTGTCCCGGGGCATGTCCAGCGAGGTACAACACCAGTGGGGAGGGTGCGTTGCTGCCTTCGGGAACGTACAGGTTGGCGGGTACGTACAATCCGGGCATGGATTCAAAGAAGAATTTCTCGATGCGAAAGCCGTCTTCTTGTACCGTGCCTGTATGCCGAACAGTGGGTGGGTCGCGCGGTTCTTCCAGTGAAAACCCCATCATTTCCATAAACTGCCGGTGGCGTTCCGGTCGCTCACGTTCCCAAGTGGACGCGGAAAGATCGGCAAGTGGAAAATCGGCACTCAGGGCAGCAGATGATTGGTACAGGTAGGAAAGGATGGAATTCGGTACCGGCTCTTGCTGCGCTGTGGATACAAAAGGCGATAGCAGAAGAATAAGGACTAAAAACGGTACGTACCAGGAAAATGAGCGCGACGTGTACATCATGAAGTTAGCTGGGTTTATGATTCAGGTATGCCTGAACCGGGTTTTTTGGCTGCAAGCAATTTTCCAAGCTAGTCAAAATTTTGGAAAAATGCGCAACGACTCGGCCTTGCTTCCGCTAAATATGCCTCATCGCTATCCGTACTTTTTGAGAAAAAAATCGGCCGGGGATGCCTCAAGCAAACGAATCGTCCTAAATTTGTTGTAGTAGAATCCGAACAAAAGAACAAACCATGGGGCTAGATTTTATTGGAGATATACACGGCCATGCCGCCGAACTGGAACAATTGCTGTTCAAACTCGGGTACCGCAAAAAAGGATCCGTCTATGCGCACCCCAGCAGAAAAGTGCTGTTTGTGGGGGACTATATTGATCGCGGCCCCCAAATCAGGGAAACCCTTGAACTGGTCAAGGGAATGTGCGAAAGCGGCCATGCCACCGCGTTGATGGGAAATCATGAGTACAATGCGCTCTGTTTTCATTTTCAGGAAAGGGGAGGGGGCCACCTTCGAAAACACCAAATAAAGAATATCATCCAGCATTACGACACGCTCAAGCAGTTTCAAAACAAGCAATCTGAGTACGAAAAATACCTGGAATGGTTTAAAACGCTGCCGCTTTATGTGGAAACAGAAGGCTTTAGAGCTGTCCATGCGTGCTGGGATCAGGAACAAATCGATTTTTTGCAAGCAACGCTGCAAGAACAGAAGTTGACGGATGCGCTGATTTACGATTCGGTCAACGTTGGAACAGCCCTTAATCTGGCCGTCGAGCAGACCTTAAAAGGAAAAGAGTTGGCGCTACCGGAGGGCGAAACCTACCCGGATAAGGACGGTACGCTGCGGTCGTCCATACGGATTAAATGGTGGGAAAACCCTTCCCAAATGACCTACCGGTCTATCAGTGTGGAGCCCAACGAAAAACTTCCGGATCTTCCGCTAGACGCGGCAGATTTTCCATCCCAGGGGTATTACGGAGTGACCGAAAAAAAGGTGTTTTTTGGGCATTATTGGTTAAAAGGAACTCCCTCCTTTCAAAAAACCAATGTCTGTTGCCTGGATTACAGCGTCGCAAACCAAGGAAAGTTGGTAGCTTACCGATACTTCGGCGAGGGGGAGTTGGATGCGCAAAATCTTTGGTACGTGTAGAAGAGGCAGAGCAACAAACCGGAGAGGTGTAACATGGCCTTTTATTTTTCGAAAAATATGGTTAGTTTTCCTTTATGAATAGTTTTACCAAACAACAAATCCAAGATTATAACCGAGACGGGTACCTGCTTGTGCCGGAGTTTTGTTCCCGGAAGGAAACGGATACGCTGTACCGAGTCGCCATTGAGGACGAAGCCATGCGAACGAATGCGATGGACCTGAACGACCAATCGGGGAAAAAGACGCGTTTGTCGCTATGGTTCAAGCCGGGTAACGATGTTTTCGGCTACCTGACGCGGAGCCGAAAAATGGTGCAGTCCGTGGCTGCGCTTTTGGACGGGGACTCCCCGGTTTGCCATTTTCATTCCAAACTCATGCAAAAGGAACCCAAAGTCGGAGGGGCCTGGGAATGGCATCAGGACTACGGCTATTGGTACAAAAATCAGTTCATGTTTCCGGACCAATTACTTAGTGTGATGGTAGCCCTGACGCCTGCCACCAAAGAAAATGGTTGTTTGCAGGTAATTAAGGGCTCCCACAAATTGGGTAGAGTCAATCATGGCTTTGCCGGCGAACAGGTAGGGGCAGATCAGGTGATGGTCGATAATGCACTAAAAACCATGGAATTGGTATACTGCGAGTTGCAGCCCGGCGATGCCTTGTTTTTTCACAGCAACCTGCTTCACCGCTCGGCCGCCAACCTATCCGATAAACCCAGGTGGAGCATTATTTCCTGCTTTAATTCCCAATCCAACCTGGCCTACAATGAGACGTCTACTGCCTGGAAAGAACCCATCGAGCAAGTGCCGGACGAAGCAATTCTGGAATGGGAAGCGGCTTCTCTTTCGGAGGCAGTTTTTCTAAAAAAAGAAAACGACCCGGCCCTCAAAAATACGGGTTGGGAAGCAGACGTGCAGGTGCGTAAAGATGGCTGAGTTTTATTTGGTCTGTTCCTGACCTCAGGCCTCGATCTTTCCCAGGAGTTTTTATTCCTGACGCATTTTTGGTCGCCTGATTGGGAAGACAGCAGGGTGAATGATTTTCCCGGCCAGGGTTTGCTGGTTTTTAGGTCAGACACTTACTCGAAGCCAAATAAAATGGATGATTTCCGATGCGAGAACGCACCGGACACGTAAAGCAAAAACCGTAGAAGTTGTTTTTACCCACTAGTTTTTTCCGGTATCGGTTGATACTGGAAATACTAGTAACTAACGATATCAGAAGACATGTCGATCAAATTTTACGCTCCCTTGTGGGGCAATACGCGCTCGTTTAAGGAATTTTGTAAGAATGTAACCGAAGCCGGGTACGAGGGCGTGGAAATGGAACTTCCGCTGGACGTGACGGCGAAGCGCGAGGTGCTGAATACCTTGAAGGACTACGATCTGGAATTGGTCGCCCAGTACTACCAGTCTTTTGAACCGGACCCGGTAGCCAATTTCGATGCTTACCGTCGCTACCTGGAGCACTTACTGGAGGCCGCCCCGGTAGCGGTTAACTGCCAAACGGGTAAAGATTTTTTCACATTTCAGGAAAACGAGCCCCATTTTTCGCTGGCTCGAGAACTGTCGGAAGCCTCTGGAATTCCCATCACCCACGAAACCCATCGCGGAAAATGCCTGTATTCGGCCCCGGTGGCAGCCATGTATTTTCAGAAAATTCCGGAGCTGCGCATTTGTTTGGATATTTCGCATTGGTGCAACGTGCACGAGTCTTTACTGGAAGACCAAAAGGAAGCCGTGGATCTGGCCCTTTCCCGAACCGATCACATTCACAGCCGGGTAGGGTTTGCGGAAGGGCCCCAGGTAAACGATCCCCGGGCTCCGGAATGGAGCGATGCCTTGCAGGCACACCTGGGTTGGTGGGATCGGGTGGTGCAGCGGCACCGCAAGGCCGGTACCAGCCTGCGTATTACCACCGAGTTTGGACCGTTTCCATACATGCCTTCCCTGGCTTACACCCAAATGCCGGTTGCCAACCAATGGGAAATCAATGTGTATATGCTGCATTTGCTAAAAGATAGGTACCTGGGAAGCTCTTCTCTTTGATCGGGAAAGCAGGCAGTAGGCTGGCAAGAGGAAAAGCGAGGGATTTTGTCAGAAAAATCGAGTTTATTTCGGCAACTTCAACCACATTTTCTGGGCAGTGGTCCCCAAATCCAAATTCAAGGTGCCACCGGCTGGACCTTAGCCTCCCAAAATTTTTGTATTTGAAACTTTTGGCAGTAATTTGGGAGGCTGTTCTCAAAACTTTAGTAAAGGTTGTTTTATAAACGCATGAAGTACGCAAATTCCACCGTTCCATTCTTGAAATTTACACGTAGCATCCAATCCGTTCTGCTGTTTTTAGTAGTTATTCTGGTTTTTTCCTGCCAGAAGAAGGTACCTGAGAAAAAGATCACAGCGGTTGATTTTGAAACCGAAGCATTCGCTCCTTTTGTCGAACCGAATTTTCCCTTTATTACCACATCCATGGACGGCCGGGAACTGGGAGAAGGGTTTCCTGCGGACAATATTTCCGCCCGGGTATTGGCCCTGCAATTGGGCAATGAAGCCTATGCCTGCTTTGATACGGACATGCTACGCTGGACGGTGGCCTGGACGGGCGCGTTTATGCCCATGGTTACCATGGCTCAGATATCCTACGATGATTTTTACAATAAGGGAAACCAGATTCCCAAAATCGCCGGCGATCCCAAGGTAGCCACCGGTAGCTATCCAGGTTGGTCTTCCGGTAAGCCGCTGTTCTCGGATCCCCGAACACCCTCTCCTCACCCGCAGAGCCCAGCCTGGGGAGCGATTCCCGCGGAAATCGGCCGGTACGAAGGGATATATACCCTTGGTGAACAGGCAGTAATTGCCTATTCGGTGGGAGAAACCCGTATTCACGAATTGCCCGGTAGTTTGAAGCAGGAGGAAATGACGGCCTTTACAAGGCATTTTGAGGTTGCACCCACAGAAGATTCCCTTTTCCTGGTAGTGGCCGAAGTAGCCGGTGCCGACCGGGTGGAACAGGGGGAAAATACCCTGTTGATTCATCGGAAGGGAGAAATTACCGGTCTTGGCCTTCCACCGGGTCATTCCGGTGTACGCCTGGCCGTATTCGATGACCGGTATTTAGTAGCCAAAATAGCCCCCCATGCGGAAGCGATCGAGTTTGGATTGCTGGTATGGAAAGGGGCACCGGAACAACTACCTGCCTTTGAGGCGGCAACGGCCGAATTTAAGGGAAAGATGCCCGCTTATGATCAGGGAGGGCCTGCTTATTGGACCGAAGCCGTGCTTACACAGGGCCATGTCTCCCCCGACACGGCTGCTTTTGTGACAGATCGCCTTACCCTTCCCGTTCCTAATCCCTGGAAGCGGAACGTGCGTTTGGTGGACATTGGATTTTTTGATGCAACTAAAGCAGCCCTCGTTACTTTCGAAGGAGACGTGTGGATCATGGATGGCATTGAGGCCAATTTGGAGCGGCTGTCCTGGTCTCGTTTTGCTTCGGGCCTGTACGAACCCCAGAGTTTGGAGATCGTAGACGGCGCGATTTATGTATACGGGAAAGACGGAATCACCCGACTACACGACTTGAATGGGGATGGCGTAGCCGACTGGTACGAGAATTTTTCCAATGCCATGGCGCAGTCCATCGAAACCAGGGAATGGGCATCCAGCATGGTGGCCGATCCGGACGGAGGTTTTTACGTGGCTAAATTTGGCGCCCTGGACATGGGACCCGAGACTTCATCTCCCAAATCCCTGATGGGATTTCGTTCGGCTTCGCACCACGATGGATCCGTTTTGAAAGTTTCTGCGGATGGCCGGTCCGTGACCCCCTTTGCAACGGGATTTCGGGGACCCTACCTGGGCATTCACCCGGAAGAAGGCTGGTTGACCGGTTCGGACCAGCAGGGGCATTACATGCCTTCCACTCCGATCATGTTGATCCGCAAAGGCGATTATTACGGGGTGCCCGCCACCGCGCACCGGGATCCCATTCCAGAGACCGCGCCCCCCATCGCCTGGATACCGCACAGTCAGGATCGCTCGGGGGTAGGCCAGGTCTGGGTAACAAGCAGCGAAATGGGTCCCCTCAACGGCCAACTCTTACATCTTTCCTACGGCAGGCCGGGGTTGTTTCAGGTAAAAATCGACAGCGGATCGACCGTAGTTCAAGGAGGTGTGAATGTCATCCCGGGCAGTTACCCCGCGCCGACCATGAAGGGAAAAGTCAATCCGGGAGATGGGTTGGTCTACTATACCGGATTTTCCCTTTGGGGGCACAATTCGGAGACCCTAAGTGCCCTACACCGACTGCGTTATACCGGAAAGGATAATTTTATGCCCCGTGACTACAAGGTGCGGGAAGGCGGTATCGTTTTGCGGTTTGACCAGGAATTGGATCCAGCCGCCGCGCAGGACATCGCTGCCTACCAGGTAAAGCGCTGGAATTACCAGCGAACGCAAAAATACGGATCCGGGCATTACAAGCTGGACGGGACAGTGGGGGAGGAGAACCTACCCGTATTGGAGGCGGTTCTTTCCGACGATCGGAAAGCGGTTTTCCTGATCGTGCCCCAGATTACTGAGGTGATGCAGATGGAAGTGGGCTATGCGCTGAAAACGAAAGCGGGCGTTTCCTGGTCGGATAAGGTATGGATGACCGTAAACGAGGTGGTCCGGCCAAACTTACTGGCGGAGGGGTTCAGTGATGTAAGCGAAGCGGATTTGAATCAGGAATACGACGCTTCCTTGCTGGCGGATGCGGCAGGCGAGGAAGCCGATGCTGTCCGTGGGAAGGAACTTTTTATGAATTACGGATGTATCGCCTGTCATGCGGTGGAAGGCAGCGGGGAGGGTAAAATCGGTCCCAACGTAAACGGGCTCTACGGCTCGGAAAGGACTTTTACCGATGGTACGACTGCATCCGCAGATGAGGACTACCTCCGGGAGTCCATCGTGGATCCGGGAGCGAAAGTGGTACAAGGAAGGGAAGGAGAAATGCCTTCGTTTTTGGGTGTTTTGTCTGAAAATGACATCACTTCCATTATTTTGTATTTTAAAACCTTAAATTAATAACGTATCTTACCGAAAAATCCGGTACGATGAAACCTATCTTTTGTGTATTGCTTGTAATCGCCCTGATTTCCTCTTGCCAGTCTGGAAACAAGGAGGGTGCTGCTACTTCTGAATCAAATGGGATACAGGTTAACCTTCGAAAACAGGTGGCCATCAACAGTGAAAACGTGGCCTGGGAAACCAGGGCCTACCAGGAGGAATGGGACCCCACCAAAACAGCCTTTATCGTAACCGATATGTGGAACGAGCATTGGTGCGAGAGTGCAACACAACGGGTAGGGGAGTTGGCACCTGCCATGAACGCCACCATTGCTGCCGCCCGGGAAAGAGGGGTCACCATCATTCACGCGCCCAGCGGGACAATGGAGTTTTATGCCGATGCCCCGCAGCGAGCTGCGGCAAAAGCCGTTGCCTACCATGCAGCTCCCGAAGCGTTCCCGATCAACGATTGGTGTTACCTCGACCCGGACACCGAATCCCCCCTGCCCATTGATGATAGCGATGGTGGCTGTGACAAGCCTTGCTCCAATGGCGAGCCCTGTGAGGAGCGAACCGCCTGGACCCGGCAAACGCCGGAAATAGACATTGCGGAAGGCGATTTTATTTCCGATCAGGGGCAGGAGATTTTCAACATCATTCAGTCCAGGGATATCAAAAACATCGTTGTGATGGGCGTGCATCTGAACATGTGCGTGTTGGGACGGCCATTTGCCATTCGGCAGATGGCAAATCTGGATAAAAACGTGGTATTGATGCGGGACATGACCGATACCATGTACAACCCGGAAATGCCCCCCTATGTAGGTCATTTTGAGGGAACGGAATTGGTCGTAGCCCATGTGGAGCGGTATTGGGCACCTTCCATGCTTAGTACAGACTTTACAGGTCAGCAGGCCTTCGCCTTTCAGGGAGCTCCGGCAACTGAGTGATGGTCTCTGCCTGCATTACCTCGCGTAGGATAAGCTATTTTCCGCCATCATTTCGCTCGAAATCCATTATAGTTTTGTTAAATTGGTTTCAGTTTTTAATGCAATTGGTGACCAACTGATAACCCCCATGTAAATCTCAGGAAAGATTCATTGATGAGCTTTGTGGCTCAATAAAAAATGAATCAACCATGGGAAAAAAACTACAAGTATTTCTTTTTCTGCTGCTGCTCACGAGTGGGATGGTGCAGGCGCAACGCACCGTCGAAGGCGTCGTGTTCGATGATACCGACCAGGCACTTATCGGTGCGGTAGTTACGGTCAAAGGTACCACGAAAGGGACCGTTACGGACATCGACGGCAAATTCAGCCTACAACTAACGGATGCAGCCGAGGCCTTGCTGGTATCTTATGTGGGCTTTGTCCCCAAAGAGGTTTTAGTGGGTAATCAACGTTTTTTCGAGATACGTCTTCAGACCGATGATCTGTTTCTGGACGAATTTATCGTCACCGGCTACAGTTCCCAAAAGAAAAAAGACGTGACCGGTGCCGTATCGAGCATCGACATGGAGGAACTATCCAATATTCCTGCCCCAGGTGTGGATGCGATGATCCAGGGAAGAGCGGCCGGCGTGAGTGTGGTCTCGGACAATGCCCCCGGAGGTGGGGTAGCGGTCCGGATCAGGGGCTTTGGGACTATTCGTAACAACGATCCGTTGTACGTCATCGATGGCGTGCCCACCACCTCGGGAATCAACATGATCAATCCCAACGATATTGCCACCTTTCAGGTATTGAAAGACGCATCCGCCGCATCCATCTATGGCTCTCGTGCCGCAAACGGTGTGGTGATTATCACGACCAAAAAAGGGAGATCGGAGCAAACACGTTTGAATTTCAACAGCTATGCAGGGATCCAAACGGCCTTTAATCTTCCCGAGATGCTGAATGCCCGACAATACGGAGAATTGCTATGGGAAGCTACACGCAATGACGGTGGTCAGCCATCCAGCGACGTGTACTGGTCCGGGTCGGAGCCTGTCATTCCTACCTGGTTGGATGCAGCGCAGAACATTCCCTCCGCAGATGTGGATTGGGTAGCGGAAATTTTCAGACCCGCGTTTATTCAGTCCCATAACCTGGATTTCTCCAAAAACACCTCCGATGCCAATCATTTCGTCTCCTTTAACTATTTTGAACAGGAAGGATTGATCAAGCATACTGGTTTTAAACGGGTATCTGCCCGTTTTAATACCGAATACAAGGTATTGGACCGCCTTACCTTTGGTGAAAACCTAACGGCCGCCTATACCTGGAATACCGATGTGACCACTAACGCCGCCCTTGGCAGCGTGGTATACGATGCGTACCGTTTTCCTTCCATTTCTCCGGTTTATGACGTAAATGGCGATTTTGCCGGTTCGGCAACCAGCGATACCCAAAACCCCTTGGGCAGGCTTTACCGAAACAAGGATAATGTCCGGAAAAATCTAAAGCTTTTTGGAAACGTATACGGTATTCTAGCGCTCACAGAGGGCCTGGAAGTGAAATCAAACCTGGGAATCAACTTTGAGAATTACAATTACAGGAGATTTAATCCCAGTTTTCAGGAGACGTATACGCAGCGGGTATTGAGTGACCTTTCTACGAACAATCGGTACCAATACGAGTGGGTTTGGTCGAATACGGTGAATTACAGCCGTACTTTCAATGATCATCAATTGGGGTTACTGGCAGGAGTGGAAGCAATCTCTTTTTACCAGGAGGGTTTTTCGGCAAGCAGATTTGGCTTTCCGTATGACGACCCCAACTTCAGGTACCTGGACGCGGGAGATGGCAGCGATCAACGCAACGCTGGCACGGCCTCCGATTGGTCGCTTTTTTCCTACCTGACAAAGCTGGATTATTCCTATTTGGATAGGTACCTTGCTTCGGTAACCCTGCGCCGGGATGGAAGTTCCAAACTTGCGAACAATCGCTGGGGTACCTTTCCCGCTGTATCAGCCGGTTGGCGTGTATCGGCTGAGGAGTTTTTTGATCTCCCCGCGGTTGATGACCTGAAATTGCGCGTGGGTTGGGGAGAAACGGGCAATCAGGACATTCCCCCGTATTCCACGTTTTCAAGCTACCGCAGCTATCCCAACTATTCCAACTATCCGCTTTCGGGTTCCCAAAACAGCGTTGTCCTGGGTTTGACAGAAACGAGAAATGGTAACCCCGACCTGAAATGGGAAACAACCACCCAAACCAACCTGGGGCTGGACGCGACCTTGTTTAACCATCGACTTGGAGTTAATGTGGACTATTTTGTCAAGACTACCCGCGACATGTTGATCGAACGGCCACTGACTCCCATGCTGGGTGGATCCAATATTTCCAGTTGGGATAATGCGGGCGAGATGCGGAACAAGGGACTCGAACTGAACCTGCAGTATTTCGGAAAAGAACGAAGGGATTTTAACTACTCGGTAGGGCTAAATCTGTCTTCCATTCGAAACGAGCTCATTTCCTTGCCCGAGGAAGTCGATTACATTGCACTTCCCAGCTCCCTGTTGCATACCGTTAACTTTGGACAGGAGGTGACCCGTTCCGCAGTTGGTCAGCCCATCGCGTCCTTTTACGGATTTGAAGCCTTGGGTTTGTTTTCAAGTCAGGAAGAGATTGCCGCTCACGCAACCCAGCCGGATGCCCAGCCGGGGGATATCAAGTTCCGGGACACAAACGGAGATGGCATCATTGACAGCAAAGACAGGACCTTCATTGGCAATCCCCATCCGGATCTGACGGTGGGATTAAACCTATCGGCTACTTTTCGGCAGTTTGACGCCGCGCTCTTTTTCTACGGAAGTTTTGGTAACGAAACCTACGACCTCACCCGGTACTACCTGGATTTCTTTAACCTCAGCGCTTACAACAAACACCTTCGTGTATCGGAAGCCTGGAATCCCGAAAATCCAGATGCCACCGTGCCGCGCTTGTCGCTGAATGACGGAAATAACAACATTCGCCCCAGCTCTTACTTCTTGTCGGACGGGTCCTTCCTTCGGTTGAGGAACATGCAGGTAGGGTATTCCTTACCAGAAGCGCTGGCGGGAAAATTAAGCCTTAGTAAGCTGCGAATTTACGTTCAGGCCCAAAACGTATTCACGATCACGAGCTACAAAGGTCTGGATCCGGAGATCGGGCTTCAAAATTACGATTCGGAGCTGCGCAACCTGGATATCGGTGTAGACCGGGGTATCTATCCTCCAAACAGAAACTTTACGTTGGGAGTGAATCTTACGTTGTAACAAAACAAATGAATTCCCCTGTAGGGCAGCCTGGTATTACCGAGCTGTCCGGAGGGGATTCGATAACCATACCTTGTGATGAAAAATATACGATTACTACCAAGCATATTTAGTCTTGCCCTACTGTTCGTCTCCTGCTCGGAATCCTTCCTGGACGAAGAGCCCATCGGAGAAATCTCTCCCGACCAAATCCTTCGGGTTGAAAACCTGGAAGGTGCGATTGTGTCGGCTTACAGCATTTTAAATGGTCAGATGGACAATGCATCCAGCGCCTTCAATTCTCCCGCCTCCAACTGGAATTTCGGAGATGTGGTGTCTGACGATGCGTACAAAGGAGGGGGCGGTACCGGCGACCAAAACCAAATCCATCAGATGGAGCTGTTCCTTACCAATCCCTCGATAAGGGATGTAGAACGTAAATGGCTTGCCCTTTACGAGGGTGTAAAAAGAGCCAATTTGGCGATCCGCCTGATTCAGCAAAGTGAGGAATTGGAAGCGGCTGTGGCCGGCAGACGGTTGGGAGAAATGCGGTTTCTACGGGGACATTTTTATTTCGAATTAAAAAAAATCTATAACCGGATACCCTATGTGGACGAAACGGCCCTTACAGCAGAAGATTATTACGTGTCAAATACCGCACTGAGCGAGGTGGAATTGTGGGGCAAGATCGAAGCAGATTTTAATGCGGCTTTTGATGCTTTGCCGGATACGGCGGAGGAGCCAGGCAGACCTGGAAAATGGGCAGCAAAAGCATACCTGGCAAAAGTATTTCTGTACCAGCAAAATTGGACCCAGGCCGAAGCAGCGGCCGACCAGGTAATCGCAAGCGGGCAATACGAGCTAATGGAAAATTTCCGGGACGTCTTCCTACCTGAGAATGACAACGGGAAAGAAATCATCTTTGCAGTGCAACATTCCATCAACGACGGCTCACCCAGCAATTACAACGGATCCATCGGAGATCGATTGATGGCTCCGGGAGGACCTTTTTATCCGCAATACGGATTCTTGCGGCCCAGCCAAAATCTGGTAAACGCTTACAAAACGGACGAGAATGGCTTACCGATGGCAGACAATAGCGACCCGGTAGATGGGCAGTCTTTTGATCCCCGAATTGACCACACCCTGGCCCGGCCGGGTATTCCTTACCTGGATTTGGGTATCAATTACGAGGCCTCCTGGGCACGGGATCTGTCTACTTACGGTCCCTATAGCCCCAAAAAGCGAATGGTATCTGCCCTTTCCCCTCATTACCTGCAAATTTGGCCGTACGTGAATAGCTTGAACTATTACATAATCCGGTACGCTGACCTATTGCTTTGGAAGGCAGAGGCAGCGATTCAAAACGGCCATCTGGAAGAAGGTAGGCGGTATATCAATCTGGTGCGGGAGCGCGGTGCTTCGGGTAGCCGGGTACGCCAACTGGACGGGGTGTCCGATGCCGCCAATTACCTGCTGAGTCCCTACACGCAGGCATTTTCAGACAAAGAGCAGGCACTACAGGCATTGCGGACGGAAAGAAGGTTGGAATTTGCGCACGAAGGACACCGCTTTTTTGATTTGGTTCGATGGGGCCTCGCAAAAACGGTTTTGGATGCGTATTTTGAGGTGGAAAAAACCCGTAGGCCCCATTTGACCGGCGCGGTATTTACCGCCGGAAAGAACGAGTACTTTCCCATTCCGCAAAACCAGATAGACCTGGGGCGGGGATTGATTACCCAAAATCCCAACTACGAATAAAAAATGCGAAACCCGACCCATCAATTAGTGTCATTCTGACAGTGTTTTTGGTCAATAAGTAACCGGATAGGTCCCCTCCCCCCGCTGTCAATCTGACAGCGGGGTAGTTGGGAAACGATCCGATTGTAATTGGCATATGATTTGTTTTTGGTCGGATAAAATGGTTAACGGTTGTTGCCGGATTTCCGGCAATTTGTAACCCATTGAATCGGTTTATTTGATGTTTTACTTAAAACGCATACGCCATGGAACAGGTAATTAGTAAAAATGGATGGAAGCCCACATCGGGCTTGTTCGACGATTTGGTAGCCGGAGATTGGATCCAAACCAATCGGCGCAGAGGAAATACGGCTTTTGTGCCGATGGTAAATATTCTGGAATCCAATGAAGCCTACCGTATTGAAATGGGACTTCCCGGTATGAACCGGGAGGAAATAAAGGTGGAGTTGGATCAGCAGGTCCTGAGTATCAGCGGAAGTGCGAAACAAAACGCTGCAAATGAGCAGGTACACTACCTGACCAAGGAGTTCAATTACCACTCCTTTAGCCGCTCCTTCCAACTCCCGGAGACCATAGATACCGAGCAAATCGATGCCCGGTTTGATAATGGTCTGTTGGCGCTTACCTTACCAAAGCGGGAGGAAGCCAGGCGGAAACCCATAAAAATCATCGATATATCCGAATAAAGTCCAATGGTTTCACCCCCAAAAACAGCTACAAATGATGCGTACGTCTTATTTGGATTACTACAAAATGATATTGGAAAAGGTAAGCTTCGACTATGGTCTGGTGAAGAAGGAACTTCACAAAGCCAATCAGGTACTGACCGGAGAAGAGCAATCCCGGTTAAGAAAATGGATGCTTCAAAACGGACTACTTTTCGAAGCAAAGGCTGCCTTGCATACAGGTAGCTGAAGCCGCAGCGTCCGGTTGAACGGTAAATTTTGTACCTAGTGAAAATTTGAGCAAAAAAAGGTTCAGCAAAGCTGGGCCTTTTTTTGCTTTTAGCACCTCCTCTGCCGGTAGGTGTTTCGCCCCGAAAATCTACGCTTGGTTTCGTACTACCCGTGCCTTGATTTGCTGCGTGAAACATAAATTCGCATGGTAAATGATTGCCACCGAGGCTCTGATCAGGTAGGCAGGCGGCCGGTTTGGGCAGGTTGCTGCCCGTTGAAATCCAGCGAAATGCAGAAAAAATACCCCGATCCGGGTATTTTTCGGAATACCTATCTGGCTAACTTTGTGCTGGGTGATAAGTACATTTTTCGAAATGGGATTTTTTCCATGGAACCTGGAGGGCATTATTTAGGTGATTTTTTTGCTCTCTAGCTTATTCGCTCCCAGCCGCTGTAGCTATTGAACCGGTCGTGTTTCAAAAAGCCAATTAGTGTTTGGTTTTTTTCCTGGGCCAGGCGTACCGCCAGGCTGCTGGGGGCACCCAGTGCTACCAGGACCTGAATACCGGCATTCACCGCTTTCTGTACCATTTCGAAGCTCACCCTACCGCTAAGCAGCACGATTTTGTTTTCCCGGGGTGCAATTCCCTGGCGCAGGGCGGCTCCAATCAATTTGTCCAGGGCATTGTGCCGTCCCACATCTTCCCGAAGCAGGAGCATCTTTCCGCTGGCATCGTACAAAACAGCGGCGTGAAGGCCTCCGGTGTAGTTGAAGCCGGTCTGTTCGGCGTTCAGTGCTAAGGGCAAGGACCGAATCGTGTCTGCCGGGATTTTCCAACGACCATCCAAGGGTAACTCCGCTGCCTTGCAGCTAACCGCTTCAATGGCTGTTTTGCCACAAACCCCGCAACTGGCATGGGTAAAAAAATTCCGTGCCAGGTTTTCGGGATCAACCGCCAGATTTCCCCGCAAGCGTGCCCGAACCACATTGCCTTCCTCCTCCGGTTTTACCCGTCGGCAATAACGCATTCCCAACAGGTCCTTTTCCGCCTGGATAATACCCTCTGCGTACAGAAAACCCATCACCAGATCAAAATCGTGTCCGGGGGTACGCATGGTGACCACCAGGTCTTTCTCCTGCCATGCTCCCCATTTTTCAAACTCCAGACGGATTTGTAGCGGCTCTTCCACGGCAACTAAATCCGACAGGGTTTCGGTGCAGGAACCCCGCTGTTTTCTGATTTCCCAGGGCATGACCAAGCCGTTTTGTCCGCTCATGGGTTCATCCGTTTGAGGTGAACTTCCACGTATTTGGACGCCGGACATTGGCTTTCGCCGGAACGGTTTCCCAGGGCAACCAACACGTTTCCCTCCGGGAAGTAAACCGCCAGGCAGCCCCTCGTGATGGCGTAAGGCACCACCTGAAATCCTTCCAGGATTCGTTTCTCCCCTTCAAAAACACTGCTGAGCTTCACCCGGTCTCCTGTTTTGCACCCGTATTCCGCCATGTCTTCGGGATGCATCATGACCACCTCCCGGCTATTGGCGATTCCCCGGTAGCGGTCGTCGTAGCCATAGACGGTAGTATTGAACTGGTCGTGGCTGCGGATGGTCATCAGCGTAAAGGGCGTCTTTGGCGCCGAATCCGCCGGCAGCGGATTGACCGTGAGCTTTGCTTTTTGATCGTCTGTATGAAAGATACCTTCCCGTGCTCCGTTTGGCAGGTAGAACCCTCCGGGAACACGTGCCCGTTGGTTGTAACGCTCAAAACCCGGTATGACTTCTTCAACCTTGTCCCGGATTCGGTCGTAATCAACCGACATGCCCTCCCAATCCGTCGGGTTGTCTTTCCCCAGAACTGCCCTGGCCAACCCACAAACGATGGCCACTTCGCTCTTGAGCTGCGTGGATGCCGGTTCCAGGTCGCCCTGCGACATGCGTACCCGGCCGGCCGTATCTTCCGTGCTGACCCATTGCGGTCCGGCGGGGCTGATGTCTTTTTCCGTGCGCCCCAGACAAGGAAGGATGAGCGCCGTTTTTCCATGAATCAGGTGGCTTCGGTTGAGCTTGGTGGAAACCTGAACGGTCAGCTCACACTGCTGCAAGCCCTGGAATACCTTGGCGGTATCCGGAGCTGCCAGCGCAAAATTCCCGCCCATTCCAAAAAATACCCGGGCCTGCCCGGAGAGCATGGCTTCTACCGCACCTACTGCACCCAGGCCATGGTGCCGGGGAGGATCGAAAGAAAAGGCCTTTCCCAACCGGTCGAGAAAAGCGTCGGGCATTTTCTCCCAAATACCCATGGTGCGGTCGCCCTGTACATTGCTATGGCCTCTTACGGGCAGCGTTCCGGCTCCTTTTTTGCCAATTGAACCCTTTACCAACAGGATGTTGACGATTTCACGGATGGTGTTTTCCGCGTTGCGGTGTTGGGTAATGCCCATGGCCCAGGCAATGATGATTTTCTTGCTGGAGGCAAGCAGGTTGGCGGCCTCCCGGATTTTTTCTACCGGTACCCCACTGGCTTCGATCAACTGGTGCAGGTCGACTTCCTGCAAATGCCGAAGCAGCGCTTCAAAGCCGCTGGTTTGCTGCCGGATGAAGGTACGATCCAATGTACGGGCCTTCCCGGCGGCATCGGCTTCCAACAGCATTTTCAGTAGGGCTTTTAGCAGTGCCAGATCCCCGTTCAGCTTTACCTGTAGGTGCAGGTCATGAATGACCGTTGGTTTGCCCACCCATTCCCAGGGTTTTTGGGGGTTTCTGAATTGGATCAATCCTGTTTCCGGAAGGGGGTTTACCATGATGATTTTGCCTCCGTTTCGTTTGAGTTTTTCCAGGGAGGTAAGCATGCGGGGAGCGTTGGTTCCGGGGTTTTGGCCAAGAACCAGCAGCAGATCGGTCTCGGGAATGTCTGCCAGGGTCACGGATGCTTTCCCAATACCCAGGGTTTCCGACAGGGCCTTACCCGAAGCCTCGTGGCACATATTGGAGCAATCGGGGAGATTGTTCGTCCCAAATTGCCGGACAAAACATTGGTAGAGAAAAGCCGCTTCGTTGCTTGTGCGGCCAGAGGTATAGAACAGGGCCTGGTCCGGATGGTTCAATCCGTTGAGTTTTTCGGCGATAAGCGAAAAAGCAGCCTCCCAGGAAATGGGGCGGTAATGGCTGGCGTTTTCTTCCAGGACCATGGGCTCGGTCAGGCGGCCCTGTTTTTCCAGCCAATGGTCGGATTTTTCGACCAACTCCCGAATGCTGTGCTGCGCAAAGAAGGGAGGTGCTATCCGTTTATAGCCCGTTTCCCAGGCCACCGCCTTGGCTCCATTCTCGCAGTATTCCGCAAGTTTCGAAACCTCCTCCGGGTCGGGGTCTGGCCAGGCACAACTGGGGCAATCAACGCCTTTGGGTTGATTAAGTTTGAAAAGGGTTTTTATCCCCCGACCGATATGGGTTTCTTCCCACAGGGAGTAGGCCACGGACTGAATGGATCGTGGACCTGCGGCGGTTTTGGGAGGGGGGCTAAGTTTGACGCTTCTTTTTGGGCTCATTTTTTCCGGGTCTAGGGTGGCGCAGGTGAGGTTAAAGAAAAGCAAACTTTACAATATTCCCATAGATGCTACAAAAAATTATTCAAAAGGGCAGGCTGTCTGGACTGCTTGTCAGGTTTGCTTGGTCAGATGCCGTATTCATGTTGGAAGGTTTCCACGTTGAAACCTACCACAAAAATAAGGGCTCTTCGGAAAGAGATCCGTTACTAGTTCATTTCAGTAAACGTTTTCTGGGAGCAAAACCTGTACCGAATTCTCTTATAAGGTGTAGTGGGGAGTTTGGTTATCTCAGGAGGAACCTGGCGGATCCATTCCAATGCACCTTATTCCAGCTGCTTACCGGTTCTGGACCGTGTCAGTTTGTTACCCGTTTCTGTTCCTCCTGCGAGCCTACTTTTCTCTTTCTGGTTCCTTTGATTTTGCTGTTGCCAAATTTGTAGGTATAGCTGGCCATAAACACCCGATTGTCAAACCTAACCCTACCGTAAAAATCAATCCTGGCATCTTCAAATGAGCGTAATCGGAATTGGTTGGTTTCGAGTAGGTCGTTGCAGGCGATCCGTAGGACTCCGGCTTTTTCAAAGTCCTTTTGAATACCGAGGTTGATAAAGCCTCTCGATAGCGAATTTAAATAGCCCTGTATGGTCGGAGAGCGGTAATTCCCCAAAAGCTCCACCGTGTAGTTATTGGGAAGCGTAAAGGTGTTGGTCAGCACCAGCTGAATCCCTCGTTGGTCCACCTCATATACCTCTCCATTCAGCACAGAATTGATTTTCTGGTAATTCGCGGTAAGATTACTTTGGGTCTCCCACCAGGAAGTAAACTCCATTGGGAAGGCGAGCGTCAGGGCAACCGTCTGCGCTCGGTCAACATTTTCCGACTTCAGGAATAGGATATTGGTCTCCGCATCCAGGGTGGGTTGAAAACGTGCGATGACGTCTCTGTCCAGACTGTGTTGCACCGATAGAAGTAGGCTCTTGAAGGAATAGTCAGCCTTAATCGTAGTGGTATAGGTAGGCTTTATGGTTTCATTTCCTGCTAAAAAGGTATAGGGGTCTAAAAGTAGTGCAAATGGTGCCATCTCGTTAAAGGAAGGACGGGTAATCCGGCGCCCATAGGAGGCATGAACCCGGTGATTGGAATTAATTTTTCGGGAAAAAAACAGGGTGGGAAAGAAATTTCCATAGTCTCTTTTAACGAGTTCTTCTCCCGAGGCAGTAGTTAGGTTGCTGGACGTATGTTCGTAGCGTAATCCGGCACCCATCGTCGTGTTTTCATCCAATACGATGCTGGCCGAGGAAAAAGCGGCCAGGATATCTTCCTGCAGGACGCCATCGCTGCTAAACGTAGGATTGAACACCCATTCCGTTCCCACTTTTTTATCGAATACGACGGTATTTTCAAGCTGTGAAAAGGTAGCCCGAATACCGGATTCAAGCGCAACCGACTCCCCTAATTTGATGGAATGGGTTGCATCTCCCACCCAAAGCGCTATGGGCGTATCTTTGGCTATTCTGACTTCCTCCGATTCGATGAAATTACTTGACTCATCGTAAAAGTCGATTTGATTTCTGGTAGGGAAGGAATTCGTATACCACAGGTAATCCAAATTAAAACCAAAGACCTGATCCCTGCTTAGCGTATGCTGTAGGTGGATATTGCCCATTACATGGCTCCAGTTGTCAACTTCATCCAGGGACATGACAGCCAGCGAATCCGGGGAGATGGAATAGGTGGATGCGGTACGTGTGGATGCGCTATTATGTCTACGGTTCTCGTAGCCACTAATAAGTCCGCTAAGGATGGTTTTGCTTCCCATCACGTAATCAAATCCAGCCTGATAGTTGAATGTTTTCCTGCGGTGGAAGTTATCGCTGTCTATTTGGATTCCCAGATCCTCAAAACCGTTATTGTTTCCTCTATATCGGGTTGCGAAGGGGACCTGATCGGCATGGGAAGCAGACAATAGCCCAAACCAGCTGAATTTTGGCCCTTGGTGGTTCAGGGTGAAACTCATACTTCCATTGTAGCCGGAGCCATAGCCCTGACCCGTGGTCAGGGAACCGTTGGTGCCAATCGTACCATTGTTTGTTTTCATGACGATGTTGATAAACCCAGCATCACCGTCCGCGTCGTACCTGGCAGGAGGGACGGTGATGATCTCGATTTTTTCAACGTCTCTTGCGTTGAGACCTGCCAGCATCTGGTAGGCGGCCTCTACGGGCATTCGGAATCGTTGTCCATTCATCAGGATAACGACGCCGTTTTTGCCCAGGACGGAAAGCAAATTGTTTTGCCGGTCCACGGATACGCCGGGAGACCTATCCAGCATCTCCAGAATGGATAATCCGGCGGCGGTAATGCTAGTGGCCACATTAACGATCATTTTTCCCTGTTCCAGCTCAAACAGTGGGCGGGTGGCCGTCACGGTCACCTCATCCAGCTGCTGTTGTTCTTCTGTTACCATGATAGCAGGTAGCTCATTTTTCCCGGTTCCCGGGAAGTGAAAGCCGGGAGAATAGCTTTTTTCGAAGCCAAGCTGGGACACTTCCACGAAGTAATCCCCTTTAGGTATGTCCGAAAAAACAAAGTGTCCCGATTCATCGGAAATAGCTCCCTTAATCAGGGCAGAATCCGTTTCATTCCGGAGCAATACACTTGCAAATGCGAGTTCATTGTCCCTGGAATCCCGCACGTCTCCCTGAATGACTCCCTGCGAAAATCCCGGTGTAAGTAGCGAGGAACAAAGAATTAAACCGATTACCGTTTTCATGCCTTATTGATTTAAAAGATTCGGAAAGTCCGTCCGGGTATTCGGTCAGTTGCCTCAATTCCTTCAGGATAACTTATTTCTACGCCAATTTTTGTACGTATGGATCCTTTATAAAGGACAGCGCTGGCCTTCATCCTGGCGGACTTTTGATCGGTCAGGAAAGGTGAGGTCACCGGACATTTTGTAGTTTTGGAGTGCCAATGGGCATCCTGTGCACGAGACAAACCTAGGGAATACCGAGGAAAGGGATTGCGTCAAATGTTCCAAAAAGCGGTACAGATGTTTCCTGGCTATACCTATCCGGTTGTAAGTCGATAAAGAAACTCCTGCGTTTCAAGCAATCTTTTTTCGATCTTCTTCCGATTCGGTAGCTCTCGATACCCATTTACTACTGGAACAGCCAAAATTTGTGGACCAGGTGAATCGAACCAGATGCGTCGACTGTCGTCTGCACAACGGGCGGCTTGGATTAAAAACCGATTAGAGGATTGCTGTTTCGGAAGGACAATCTGCTTGACCAGTAGATGTCTTCCACTGAAAATTTAAAGGGTCCGTTTTTAGTTTTCGGGTCAAAGTCACTGGTATCAGATCCTATATGGGAGGTGCCAGAATCATGGGTTCTTTACCTGTTCTACCCCTCAGTCTGCTGACGTTGGGAGTCTGGAGCCGTTTTGACTTTCTATTTGAGGTTTTTTCACCGAATATATTAGTCGGAAAATACCGATACGAAGTAACAGAAGTCCAAGTTTTTGAAACAAATGTATTAACCAAGACAGTCTTTTTTGCCCTAATTTTGAGAAAGTAATCCCGATGATGTGTTAGGCGACTACCAACATGGAGACAGCTACTGGTAATCCTTACCCTGTTGAAAGGCCGCTTTAACCTGAGTTAGAAATAAGTTAGATTATCTAAAATCATTACAGTTTCTGCTCATCGTTTACGCGAAGTCCTGTTTCGCTAGCCGAGGCACGGAGCTTCTGACGCAGGCGGCAGGAGTTATTTGGTTTGACAACGGACTACCTGCATTCGAAGGAGTTGCATTAGATCTCTTTGCAAGACAGTTTAGATTGAAAGAAAAAAACGAACAGTCACTTTAAACCTCACTAAGATGGATTCGCTATCGCTAAAGACTAACGTATTTCGAAAGCCGCTTCAAATGGCCTTTTTGCTCTTATTGATTTATTTGGCCTACATGGCCTTGTACCACGGTATAAGGGGGTTGGCTTATTTTCAGAACAATTCCAATACAGTAATAAATCCCGTTATTCTTTTGGCACATATTGGAACTGGTTTCATAGCTCTTGTAATAGGACCTTTGCAATTTTCGGGCGGACTGAAGAAACGCTACCTAAAAGCCCATCGCAGGGTCGGCAAAATCTACTTGGTAGCAGTCCTCTTAAGCGGTATTTTAGGCCTTTTAATGGGAACCTATCGGACATTCTTCCTCAATCAAGTTGTTTTTGGTACAGGAACAATGGGGCTTGCTTTGGCGTGGCTTACTACAGCTATTGTCGCGTATAGTTATATACGGAACGGTCTGGTGGAAAAGCATAAGGAGTGGATGGTTCGCAACTATGTGGTTACTTTTGGATTCGTAACGTATCGGATTGGGGCTGATTGGATGATCCAGCATGGCTTTAGTGGGCAGGATTCAACCGTTATGGCTTGGTTATGTTGGGTACCTCAGTTAATGTTGGTGGATTATTTTTTTCAGCTAAGAGGCCAACATAAACGCCAAAAAGGCAACACCCTTGAAACCGAAGGAATGGCAAAACTTTAGTACAAGCTATCTCTCTTTCAAGCTCCTCCATAAAAACCAATCAGGGGTTTGGCGAAGGGCAGGGTGCGAAATTTTCTTTAGCGGAGTTATTAGTTTTATTCAATGCAATACCTTGCCTACCGCTTTCTCCCCTAACTAGTTTCAGGGATTTATTTAACGGAATACCTATTGATAGGTGCCTTAAATAAGATTAACCACTATTTTAATAATTTTGAATGGAACGATTGTTTTAATCTTTGAAACATATGTATTAGCAACCGCCGGTAAATATAAGTAGCTTAAAGGGTGAAAAAGCCAACTGGAGCGAAGTGAAATCAATCGCCAGAAAAGGGCCGGTGTTGGATCGTAATCGTGCCGAAAAGATGGCTAAAAAACCTGTTTGTTGCATGAGGAAAGTAATGCTTGTTTCGCTTTTGTTATTCGCGGTATCCACCAAGAGTCAGGCGGTGATGCCGCAAGATAATGACCCGATATTCCAGCGTTTTTCAATTCAGGAAGGGTTGAGCCACAACAGCGTTTTATGCATGATTCAGGATAGACGAGGATTCCTTTGGATCGGAACCTACGATGGCCTGAACCGTTTCGATGGCTATCAGTTCAAGGAATACAAGCACGATTACCAGGATTCCACAACGATTTCCCAGAACCTTACCATGGCTTTATATGAGGACAATAAGGGCTTGATTTGGGTGGGTACCGCTGGGGAGGGCTTGTGTTATTTTGATCCTCAAACCGAAAAATTCACCCGGTATCCCCTTGTAGTCGAAGAAAATGGGGCCTATGAAGACGTACCAACGATAAGTTCTATCCAAGAGGACGTACATGGAAACATATGGGTAGGCACCATCTATGGGTTGTTTAAACTAGAACCGGATAAAAAAACGGCTATTCACATTCCCTTGAGTTCATCGAAGCTGATCATTAACAGCGTTACACGGGACAGGTCCGGGAATATTTGGGTGGGGACCTCTAAAGGGTTATTCAAAATCCCTTGCGATGATCCTACATCCTTTATTCACTGGAAGCACGATCCGGAAGTAGCGGAAAGTATCGCCAGTGACGATGTAATGGCTGTGTTTGAAGATCATCGAGGAACATTGTGGATTGGATACATCGGTGGACTGGATAGTTTGGACCGAAAGACCAAAGAATTTATTCATTACCGGCATGATCCATACGATTCGAATTCGTTGAGTACCGATATCCTAAATTCGAAGGCCATCACCGAAGATCAATGGGGAAATCTGTGGATTGGAACCACTAAAGGGCTGAATAGGCTAAATTCAGAAAGAACTGTTTTTACGCGCTACCATTCAGAACCCAATAATGTACACTCGATAGGCAGTGACGACATCCATGCTGTCCTACTGGACAAGATGGGTAACCTATGGGTTGGTACAGTGAATGGGGGTATAAGCTTATCCAATCTGCAACCACGGGAATTTTACCTGATTCAACATCTACCGGATAATCCCAATTCGTTGAGCAGTAACCTGGTGCGGTCGATTTATGAAGACACGAATGAAACCTTGTGGATTGGAACCGAGGGCGGAGGCTTGAATAAATATGATCGGAAAAACGGAACCTTCACTCATTTCAACCACGAGCCAGATAACCCGAAAAGCCTTTTTAATGACTTGGTTAGTTCCGTTTTGGAAGACAGTAAGGGTAACTTTTGGATAGGCTACGGGGGTAATAATTTTCTTCTCAACGTGGGAGGTGTAAGTAAAGTCGATAGCGCCTCCTCAAGTGTTACGCACTATGATATTCAAGCCGCAAGGGATTCCGGAGGAGATAGGGACGTGGTGGCTATTTTTGAAGATAAACGTGGTACCATTTGGCTAATCACTCAAAATGGTTTAAAACGATTTTCAGAGGAGACGGATACCTGGGATCATTTTTTACACGATACCTCTAATCCGGAGGGAATCAGTGATTTTTGGTGTTACGCGATTTTTGAAGACAGCAGGGAGGAGTTATGGATCGGAACCGGCGCTAACGCGCTGAACAAAATGGACAGAGAAAGAGAAGGCAGGTTTCAACATTTTACTGCTAACCCCAAAGATCCGACCAGTTTGAGCAGTCATTCGATCAGACATATCGTAGAAGATAAGCACGGCTTTTTGTGGTTTGCTACGAGTGGAGGAGGAATATGTCAATATGATCCGCAAACAGGGACTTTTACCCCTTTTACAACAAAGGATGGGCTCCCTAGTAATACCATTAACCGCATCGAAATAGACGAACAAGGGAAGTTCTGGATGAGTACGAACAAAGGCATATGCCGTTTTGATCCTGAAACAAAGGAAGTGCAACGTTTTGACTTGGGATATGGATCGTTGAAGCATCACTTTACGACGGGATATTTCAATGCAGGGTCCAGCACCAAAGGAAAGGACGGCACCTTGTATTTCGGGGGCAGTGATGGGGTAGTTTACTTTCATCCTGAGCAAATTGCGCCTGCCCCTAATCCCGCTCCCGTAGTGCTAACCCGGTTCTCTGTATTCGATACGGCTGTGCCGGAATGGAATGAATCCATGGATATCGTCCTGCCCCACGACCAAAACTTCATTTCGCTGGAATTTGCGGCGTTGAGTTTTGTAAATGCCCAAAACAACAAGTATGCGTATTTCTTAGAAAATTTCGATCAGGACTGGATTTACTCGGAAGATCGACGATTTGTTAGCTATACAAATTTGAGTCCAGGCAACTATGTTTTCAAGGTAAAATCCTCCAACTATGATGGTGTCTGGAGCGATCCGGGAATCAATTTGAACCTTACCATACTACCACCCTGGTGGAGCACTTGGTGGGCTTATCTGCTTTTTCTGCTAGTGGCAATTTTAGCCTTATATTGGATGAGAAGAAGCATTATCTATTGGGAACGGATTAATTCCGACCTGAGGTTTCAACGACTCGAAGCCGAAAAAATGCACGAGTTGGATCGGGCGAAATCGGCATTTTTTGCAAATATTTCCCATGAGTTTCGGACTCCGCTGACCTTAATATCTGGAACGGCGGAGTCGCTGAAAAAGAAAGAAGGAAGATGGGCGGAGGACGTTGAACTCATTGAAAGGAATGCTTCTAAGCTTCTTCAGTTGATTCGTAAACTGCTAGACCTTTCCAAGCTTGAGTCAGGAAAACTTAAAGTAGCATGCAAACCGGGTAGTATCACCTCTTTTTTGGAGACAGTGACCGGTTCCTTTATTTCACTCTTTGAAAGTCGGGACATCTATTTCTACACGGACCTGCCTGAAGAGGAAATCATTGCTTCTTTTGATGCGCACAAGCTTGAAATGATTTTTTCGAACCTTTTATCGAATGCCTACAAATTTACCGCTAGCGGAGGAGAAGTAAGCTTCTCGGCCGAGGTAAGGACGGAAGGTGTAGATCGGCTCAGGTTAAGTGTAGCGGTAAAGGATACCGGAATTGGTATTCCGTCGGACAAGTTAGATCATATTTTCGAACGGTTTTATCAAGAAGAATCTACCAATACCAGAAGCTACGAGGGTACCGGTATTGGGCTTTCTCTGGTGAAGGAGCTTACCGAACTGATGGACGGCCAAGTTTCTGTACAAAGCACTGTTGGAAGAGGGTCTGTATTTTTTGTGGAAATCCCCCTAAAGCGTGTAGATCCGCTTGCGGTTGACCTGATTTCCGCGGGGCATCATCACATTTTCTCCCCGGCGGTAGAAGAAAAGGCCACTGGGGAGCTAACTACCGAAGGCATAAACTTACCAACTGACGCTGGTAGACCGAAGCTATTGGTGGTGGAAGATAATGTAGATCTAAGGAATTTTATGCGCGGACAACTTCAGGGTGCCTATTCTATTTTGGAAGCGGAAAATGGTCACTTAGGAGTACAGAAAGCCTTGGCTTCGTTGCCTGACCTGATCATCACAGATTTGATGATGCCTGAAATGGATGGGATTCGGTTATGTGAAAAACTAAAGAGCGACGACCTTACCAGCCATATTCCGATAATTCTACTAACGGCAAGGGCAGATACGGAAAGCAGGCTCGAAGGGCTTGATATGGGAGCAGATGATTACCTGACCAAACCATTTAAAATCGAAGAACTCTCGGCGAGGATAAAAAATCTTCTCGAATCCAGAAGAAAATTAAGAGAAAAGTTCCAAAATGGATTCTCTTTAAACCCCATAGAAATCACAGCAACCTCTGTGGAGGAAAAATTTATGCAAAGGCTTTTCGATATTATGGAGGAGCATCACACGGATCCGGCTTTCGATTTGGAAAAGTTATGTAAGGTAATAGGCATGAGCCGAACCAACCTCTACCGTAAATTAAAAGCCATCATTAACCAATATCCCACCGAGTTTATCCAGTCTTTTAGGCTTAAAAAGGCCGTTATGCATTTTAAATGCCGTTCTGGAAATATCAGCGAAGTGGCGTACAGTGTCGGGTTCAATAGTCTAAGCTATTTTACAAGAATCTTTAAAAAACACTATGGGGCGACACCCACCGAGTATATACAACAGTTTTCAGAAACTCAACTTGTAACCGACAATCATCAAAAGCATGAAAAAAGGAATGATTAAACTCAGCGTATTGTATCCGAACGTAGATGACGCAACCTTCAATATGGATTACTACTGTGATCACCATCTTCCCTTAGTAAGAAGCTTGTTGGGAGATCATTGTAAAGGCGTTGAAGTGGAGAAGGGGCTGGCAGGATTGCCCCCCCCTGATACCCCGGCCCCCTACATCGTATGCGGCCATTTATTCTTTGATTCAATGGCGGATCTACACGTGTCAGTGAATGCAAACCTCGAACAGATGGTTGGCGATATCCCCAACTTTACTAATGTCCAGCCTGTGGTACAAATTGCTGAGGTGGTGATGTGAAAAACGCTATGGCATCTTTACCATATGTTTTATTCAGTCAGTTAACGCCTATCCATCGGTGTTCATTAAGTTGGCAATCGTTGATTTTTAAAGCTACATAGCATGAAAATAGGCACAATCCTTTCTGTAATAGTTATTTCAATTCTTCAATCTTTGGTAATACCCGGCCGTTTATTTGCGTAATCAGCAGCTGAAAAGCTTTCGGCGCATGGTAGAGAGTTTGATAAACAAATCATAAAAGTCACCGATGGTGTGTACGTTGCTATTGGTTTCGCCTTGGCCAATAGTACTATGATAGAAGGCCCGGATGGTGTTATCATCGTAGATGTAACCGGTAGTCCGGCGGCTGCTGAGGAAGTCAAGGCGGCATTTACAGAAATCACCAATAAACCCATAAAAGCCATTATTTACACACATAGTCATGGTGATCATACAGGTGGGGCAACCGCATTTGCCAAGGATGATAATCCAAAGATTTATGCACACGAGCGGTTCAATGGAGTCAGGTCAGGAGCGATATCCTCCAAATCCTTACGGTTCGCGCTGTCCGGCAATTTGGCCTTGCACTTCCATCTGACATATTCCTAAACGCTGGTATCGGGCCAAAGATAACAATTGATCGAAGTGGCTTCGTATCGCCCTCGCACACGTTCGCTGACCGGCTGGAAGTAGAAATAGCGGGCATTCCGGTTGTGTTGCAATACGCACCCGGTGAAACAGATGATCAATTGTATGTGTGGCTGCCAGGTAAGAAGGTATTATTGCCTGGGGATAATTATTTAAAGACTTTTCCAAATCTTTATACAATACGCGGATCGAGTTACCGGGATATCCGACTATGGGCCCAAAGTCTCGACAAAATGCTTAGCGAAGGTGAGATTGAATACTTAGTTCCTAGCCATACGAAGCCTGTAATTGGTGCCGAAGAAGTAAATAAGACCATTACACATTACCGGGATGCGATACGCTTCGTCTACGATGAAACTGTAAAAGGTATTAATGCCGGAATGAGTCCCACAGAACTTTCTCAACAGGTGAAACTACCTGAACATCTGGCAAATGATCCAGTGCTACAAGAATTTTATGGAACAGTTCCGTGGTCCGTCCGTTCCGTTTATTCCGGTCTGATAGGATGGTTTGATGGAAATGCCACAAACCTGTATCCGCTGTCCTCCAAAGAACGCGCACTACGGATGGTAAAGCTGGCTGGGGGAGTCGATGTCATACGAAAAATGGCAACAACTGCTCTTCATGAGGGAGATCCCCAATGGGTTGCCGAACTAACCGATCACTTAATGGCGCCGGACGAGAACGACAAGGAGGCAATGAAACTGAAGGCAAAGGCTTTAACGGTATTGGGAGAAAACCAAACCAGCTCCAATGGCCGAAATTATTACCTTACGCAAGCTCAAGAGCTGAATGAAAAATCAAAGTGATTGCGAGTATACCCTCGCGTACCTTTTTGAAGGAAGGTGATGGGAGGCTGCAATCGCAAGCTTCCCATCTGGCGTATTCCGATAAGGTCAATATCCTGTATTTAAGGTTAAAGCCAGCATGTAGCGTACCGTTGATGCGTTTGAATCACGAAAGCACGAATGGCAACTTAATCTGTCAATTCGTTACGAAATCCCTGTTTTTTCGTTGCTACCTGGTAAAGTGTTTTTCTGGCAGTTATAAAGAGTGTGTTGCTCCATTGGCCGGTTCCGAAGCATAGGTTGGACGGTACATTTTCTGGGATTCTTATTTCTGTGAGCTTCTCACCTTTTGGCGAATAGACAGCAATACTGCCGTTCAGAAGCGCCAGGTACAGATTGCCGTCCGAATCAACGGTCATTCCATCAGGACCTCCTTTTTCAAAATCAATCAATACGCCCTGGTACGCTACTGTCCCATCGGGAAGTAGTGAATATTCCAGCAGGGAACCTTTTATCGCCGGCTGTGGACCGTCGAAGCCTCTTGGCAGCGAACCCGAGATTCCGGTTCTTCCGAGATTAACCAAGTATATTTTTTTCTGGTCAGGGGAAATGGCGATACCGTTAGGTTTACCGGCATTTGCACCGACGAGATGGACCGATTTATCGGGATCTATTCGGTAGATTCCATCCACGGGCTGATCGATTGATTCCCTACCGAAATAGCGGGGATCAGTAAAGTAGATTCGGCCCTTGCTGTCAATTACCAGGTCATTTGGTGCGTTAAACTGCTTTCCATTAAAAAGTGCGGCCAATAGGGTGCTCTTACCAGTTTTCATGTCTGTTTTTACCACCCTTCGTCCCCCGAAATCTGCGCCTTCACAAGCGATTAGGTTTCCTTCGCTATCAAATACCAATCCGTTGGCCATCCCACTAGGAGACCGAAATACCTTTGCCTCGCCGGTTTGGGGATTATAAGTCCAGATGATTCCCGCTTTCATTCCTTCAACATCGGTAGCGGTAATGTCCGTAAAATATAAGATACCTTCCGGTGACATAGCCGGCCCTTCTAGCAATACGCCTTCTCCACCGGAAAACACTGCTCTAACCGTCGCACGCGGATCAATGATGTCGGCGGCGGATAGGCTGCTTTGTCCGTAGGATACCGAGTTCAGCGTACTACTTGCGGCCATCAATAGCCCACAGATCACACCTATTGCCCCCGCTAGCGATTGTGGCCTTCTCTTCGTATTTTCTGCCTGTTGGGAGGCATTCCCACCCACATTAACCGTTCGCATTCGGCAGAATGTTATTGTTTAGGTGAAAGAAATTGTCGGGGTCGTACCGGTGCTTTAGTTTGGCCAATCGGGAATAATTTGGCCCGTACGCCACCTTGACCCGGTCCAGGCCATCGTCTGGCGAGAGCCAGTTTACCGCGGTGCCCCGTGTATGGGGCTCCACTTCGGCCCAGAAAGCTTTTGCCCAGGCAATCAGCGAATCGGCCTCTTGCGGATCCGCCCACTGTGGGGTAATGTCGAAATACCATTGCTGGTCCCGGTAGGGGAAGGGCGTTTCTTCCGGATCCACCCGGGTCACTGCGCCTTTCATCACGTTGAATAGAACCATGGAATAGGGACTGATTTCTTCGGTATGCTTCACAACAATGTCGATCAACTCGTCACTTATTTCCGGGAGATAGCCCATTTTGTTGTACCGTTGCAAGCCATGGGGAACGGCTGCATCCAAACTTTTTTGAAGCTGTACGTAAGGACCTGGAGCGATCAGGTCGGCCATGGGTGGCCTAAAGGCCCTTAGCGGTTCCAACTGCCGATTTCCTTCATCGAAATCTCCTGTCCAGCAGACCACGAACCCAAAAACCTTCGTCCCATCGGGTAGTGTAAAGATCCCGGCGATAACGCTCATGTCGTATGGTGTATTCATGGAGTACTCCCGGTAAAATTGCAGAAGCTCCCTTGCCTGAGCCAGGGGATAGAGGATCATGCCAGCCAGTACCTCCGGCCCCACCTTGTGTAGCTTGTATTCAAAGGAGGTAACCACACCGAAATTTCCCCCTCCTCCGCGAATGGCCCAAAACAGGTCCTTGTTTTCCGTCTCTGAGGCTTTGACAAAGCTCCCGTCTGCCAGGACCATGTCTACCGAAAGCAGGTTGTCTATGGTCAGCCCGAATTTATTCATCAGGTACCCTTGTCCTCCCCCCAGTGTCAATCCCGCAATGCCTGTGTGTGACACCACTCCGGCCGTGACGGCAAGACCAAAAGCCTGTGTTTCATGGTCAAGATCCGCCAATAACGCACCGGCTTCCGCCCTTGCGGTTTGCTTTACCGGATCTACACGCACCCCTTTCATGGCGGACAGGTCGATCAAAAGTCCGCCATCACAGGTCGATCTTCCGGCAAAACTGTGTCCGCCCGCTTTTATCGCCAACACCAATTGGTTTTCCCGGGCAAAATTCACTGCAGCGATCACATCCGAGACCCCGGCGCACTTGACCACCATAGCCGGATACTTGTCGATCATTGCGTTCCAGATGGTCCGGGACTGGTTGTAGCCTTCCAGATCGGGAAGTAGTAGCGCTCCCCGTAACGAGGATTGGAAGGCTGCTGAATCAATTTCCGGAGCCTTTTTGTCGGTTGAGATCAGATCGTTGGTTTTCATAAAAATGGGGGTTTGGTTGAATTGTGTTTGTTACCGTCCCGAAGCAATCGGCTGGTACAGGGTATTCACGCCGTTGAAGGGGCGAAGTAAACCTAAGAAAAAGAGCAAAAAAGGAGTAGGCCATATGTTCCAAAAACCGGTGTAGATGTTCCAAAAGTTATAGCAGTAGGCCCCGATCTTTTCCGTTACTGAAAATTGCAACCTAAGTACCGATTATTGGAATAGTTGTTCTACCGGATGAATAAAATACGGTCTAGATTTACCTCAATTACGGGACGGCTGATTTCAGTCAACGATTCAGCCAACGCAGGCGTATCCGGTGGTTTTTCACCAGGCTACATGTTTGCATGGGGGAGGAACCAGACCAATTCCTGGCTGGATCTGCGGCGCACCCGGGTTAGCGCACAGCTAGGTCTGTTTCAGCCGGGGCGGACAAAAAATCCGGGAGGGGTGAACGCATCCGATACCCGGAAACGGGAATCCGCTGGTGCCTTGAGATTTGGGAAAAAAAGAAAAACATCAGATTGAATTGGATTATTTACCAAAAAAAACCGGGGTCATTGGCCACCGGTTTTTTTTGGTAGTTCCGACATTCGTGCTACCAGCAGCTTGCATGTTCCGAATGCTACTGCCAGGTTACGGCGAAAAGTTGAAAAGGGGAATGGATCCCGTTTTTTCCTGCCCACCCCTCTGTCCTACGTTTCGTGGGTTACTACCGGTTACCGCAGCAGGCGGTTAATCTTCTGTATCAACGCTTTATGAAACAAATAGCTTACAAATAGAAACATATGTACTACATGGATGAGTCGATACACGATACCTTTGTAGGAATAGATAGCCAGTCAGTTTAAATCAATTGTATACTTCATTCACGCGTACATGGAAGTTTTCCAACAAAGACTACCGATTGAGGTCTGGGATGAACTCGTTCGTTCGGTTTCCGGATCTGTTGTATTCCCCCATTCAGAGCACTACGATACAGCAAGAGCTAGTTGGAATGGCATGCTTGATCGAAAACCGATGGAGCGGATCGTGTACGGGCGGCATACGGAGATAATTGTGAACGGTTAAAGCAGCTAAAACAAGAATTCGATCCCAAAAACTGCTTTCGGTGCAATAACACCATCGCTCCCTGGCCAGAGGGTTGTTTTCCTTTCCAGACAGAGATTACCAGATAAACCCATCTACACCTAAACAAAATATCGTATGAAAAAAGTATTAGTAACCGGAACAAACAGAGGGATCGGAATGGAAACCGCCCTTGCTTTTGGCCGTGCTGGCCACCAGGTTTTTGCTACCATGCGAAACCTGGAAAATGCAACCGAACTTATGCGCAACAGCAAACAGGAATCCTTGCCAATTTCCATCTACCAACTGGATGTAGATTCGGATGAATCCGTCGCACAGTGCATACAGGCAATTACATCCGATCATGGGCCCATTGATGTACTGGTGAACAATGCGGGCATCGAGCGTCATGGCTCAGTAGAGGAAATGCCCATGGCAGACTTTCAAGCCGTCATGAACACCAATTATTTTGGGGTGGTCAGGTGTATTAAGGCTGTTTTGACATCCATGCGGAAAAAAAATAGTGGCTGTATAATCAATATAAGTTCTATATCTGGTAAAATTGCTTGTACCCCGTTGGGAGCCTATAGCGCCAGTAAATTTGCACTTGAAGCCCTGACCGAGACGTTGGCACAAGAAGTAAAGCCCTATAATATCCGAGTATCCGTCGTTGAGCCGGGAGTAATTAATACCGAAATGCCAATTAGTATCACCCAAAAGAGTTCTTCTTTTTATCCGCAAGTTCGTCGAATGGGGAGTTTTTTTTCCGAAATACTCAAGACTCCAACACCAGCGTCTATTGTCGCAGACCAAATCCTTGAAATAGCAGAGAGTGGCACATGGAAATTAAGGCATACCGCAGGACCCACAGCTGCACCTTTTTTGGACTGGCGTGCTTCAATGACTGACGAGCAATGGGTGGATTGGAACGCGCAGGAGGATACCGATTGGTACGATGCCGTAGAAGCTACGTTCGGCATGAATTGCCGGCCCGAGAAACTGGAAAAGGAAAAGTAAACCAACTCAGACCCTTGAGGTTTCCAAAACCTCAAGGGTTAATCAGCATGCAGACCTTTGGGGTTTTCCCAACCCCGTATTCTATACCAGAGTGTTCACGAAAAAACCTCCGGGTTCTCAAAGACCCCAAAGGTTTAAGAACGTTGAGGTTTCCCAACTCTGTATTTGGTGTTGTGTTAAACTTAACTATTAATAATTCCCCGTAGTAAGCTGTTCGATCAGTTGATTTGTTCCATATGGTGCGACCAAAAGATCAATTCTTGTTTCCCACCGCTACTTGACATCCATCCGTTTCCGATCTTCTTCGGAAGCGGATTCTATTTTTACAGATTTCAACGTTTTATTTCCAAATGGACGCGAATAGTTTAGCATAAAGGTCCTGTTTCTCAAATAATAATCGTTCTGCATATGGAGGGGCGGTTCCCGAAATACCACACCATTCAAAAGATTATTGGTGTTGAGTAAATCCGTGATTGCCAGCCGAATGGTTCCTTTGTCCCCGACAAGTTTTTTTTGGACCCCCAGATTCAGGGATCCTACGGGCCGAAAAATCAACAGGCCCCAGTTTCTTCTGGATTGAAAATTTCCCCCTACCTCCGCCGTATACCCATTACCAAGCATAAAGGTATTGCTCAGGTTCAAATTAAGATCGAAAACGGCATCCCGTTGATTCAGGGGTAAGTGCGCTGTTTCAAAACTTCTCCAATTCAGCCGAAGTGAAGACTGTAAATCCCAGTTGGCAGCAATAATCCAGGGAGCCGAAAAAAGCAGTCCGGTGGATTGAAGATACCGAAGGTTTTGGGGACTATACGTAACCAGTTCGTTTTTTGGGTCATAACTGGGTTGAAAAGGAGCAATTTCATTTTCCGTATAACTGTGTTCGAGTGCTACGGATGCCCGTTTGTAGGTTAGCTCCAGTTTATATGTGTCAATAATTGATGGCAACAATGCGGCATTGCCGTCAAATTGCGTGTTTTGATTGATAAGCAATACGACAGGTACCAGGTCTCCCAAGGAGGGGCGGGTGATTCTTCGGTAGTAGCCCAAAGCCATAGCTGTATTTTCATTTAGGTTTTTCTGTATCAGGAGAGAGGGAAATAAATTTGCGTAATTTCTATTAATATCCCCTTTTACATTGCCATTTTCAATGTCCGTGAGCGTGTGTTCATATCGTAATCCTACTTTAAAGTCTAGCTTGTTTCCTGCTTTCCAATCGCCACCGATATAGGCTGCTGAGACGATTTCCTGCACATGAGCCGAACCGGCCAGGATGGAACCGAGTTCCCCGACACCATTTTCATCGTAAGTAGACTGTATGGAGTTATCAAAGTCCATCCAGGATCTTTTTGCGCCTGCTTTGAGGTTGATGCCTTCGGCAGGTTGAAACTGGTAGTCTAAGGCAGCGATATGAAAGTTCATTGGTGCATAACTCTCCAAATCAAACTGGATGGCTTCGCTTTGTTCGGCGAAATAAGCGGCATTGTCATAGGTGGAAAGATTGTCCAGCTGAAGGGTCACCCAGTCGTAATCTATTCTGAATGTATGTTTGGCCCACGGCTTAAAAGAATAATGAATGTGGGAACTTTGATTTGATATATCTCTAGATTCATGGTACAAAATGTCCGTTCGAACGAGTGAATCGCCAACCTGAAGGATTGTCCCACCCTCTCCTCTCATGCTGTTGTTATTTTGTGTCAAATTGATATAGGCACCGATTTCGGATTTTTTGTCAAAGGTTTTTTGGATACCCACTCGGAACTGATGGGATTGCGAGAGTATGGCCCGATCTGTATCGCTTTGAAAGGATTTCAACAGCCCGCTCAGCGACTCGGAACGAAAGGCGTTTTGCCACAGAAGTACATTGTGGGTATGCAAATAGGCGTATTCGGCAAAAATAGAAAAGGATTTTCCCCTATGGGCGAGGCTTAAATTTGCACCATAGACTTCAGCTCTTTTTGCTCCGGCACTCAAGCCGAAGGTACCGTTGGTTCCGAAGTCGGTGCTTTCTTTGGTAACGATGTGTATGATGCCACCGGCCCCTTCCGCATCCAGGTTGGAGGGTGGCTGGGATATCAGTTCTATTTTCTCCACATTGGCAGCGCTCATTCCCTGCAGCATTTGCATAAGGGATGCCATGGGAATTCTGCTCAGGGTATTGTTAATCATGACCATCACGCCCTCCCGGCCGTTTAGCGCGATGCTGCTTTGTTGCTGATTGACCATCACCCCTGGAGATCGGGACAGCACCTCCAAGACGGAACTTCCCGCCGCGGTGATGCTTTCCTGCACGTTTACCACCATCCGGTCCATCTGTTTTTCATACAGGGGCTTTTGGGCAGCCACGACTACTTCGGCCAGTTCGTCCTCACCTTCCATAAGTACAACAGGGGGTACGATGAGCCCTTCGTCCCGAGGTACCCGGATCTTGTGCAGGTATGCGCGAAACCCCACGGACGTTATTGAGAGCAGGTAGTCGTCGGCGGCAACCCGGTCAAAACGAAAACTACCGTCGACTTCAGAGACTGACCCCGCTACCAAAGAGGAGTCTTTTACGGCTAATATTCGTACGTTCGCGTAGGGTAGGGGGCTGCCATTTGCTTCGGTTACGGTGCCGGTAAGTTGGCTTTGCGCGGAAAGGATGACAGGCATTCCAGGCAACACGTACAGCAGGATAAGGTATCTCATGGTCAAGATCGTTTACAGGTTCTGTGCTTTATGTTGAAAGCAAGTGGAAACTAAAAATGAAAAGTACGGATTTTGATCAGGCAGGAGTTAGTACAGATGTGTCAACAAGTTGTACAATTGGGGCAAACTGTTAGTATGTGGGTTGTCAAGGGTCGGCGTACCTTGTTACGTAAAAATTCTCAGCGGCTGGGGTACGTCGGTTACTATCCCGTATTTAATGCACCAGGTATTCTGACGGTGTTTTTCCAAACTGTTTCTTGAAGCACTTATTGAAATACGATAAGCTGTTAAACCCGACCGCATAGGCCACCTCGGTAATATTTCCCGATTTTTGTTCCAGCAGGTGCTGGGCCCGTTTCAGCCGAACTGCCCGGATAAACTCGGTAGCCGAATGGTCGGTCAATGCCTTGAGCTTTCGGTGCAGGTTGGTCCGGCTCATGCCAATTTCCCGGCTAAAAAATACAACGTCAAAATCCGTATTCGCAATATTGTCTTCTAGGATCGCCATGGCTTTTTTCAGGAATTTCTCATCGGTGGAAGTTACGGCGATCTCGGAGGTTTTCAGATCAAGCGAACGGCTGAACCGTTCCCGGAGTTTTTTCCTGCCTTCGATAAGGTGGTGTATCCGTACCCGAAGCTCTTTCATATCGAAAGGTTTGGTCAGGTAGGCATCTGCACCCGTATCCAGTCCGCCGATTTTGCTTTCCGAATCGGCGCGGGCGGTAAGGAGGACAAAGGGGATGTGGCTGGTCCGCTCGTCGTTTTTCACCTTTTCACTTAGGTTAATGCCGTCCATTACGGGCATCATCACATCGGAAATAATCAAGTCCGGTACGCTTGTAGCGGCGATCGTAAAGCCCTCTTGTCCATTATCGGCTTCCAGGATCCGGTACTGGTTTTGCAGGCTTTGTGCGAGAAAATGCCGGAGTTCCGGATTGTCTTCGACGATTAGCACGGTAGTCCTGATCGCCAGGTGGTTGAGGGAGCGTTTCCCGGCTGGCTTTGGTGCTTGCGGTATCCAGGCGGTATCCAGTGCGCCCTCCGATTGCTTCAGCCCGGGAATCGCTCCGGGTTCGGCCCGCTCCAGGGTCAACTCAACGGTGAAGCAGGTTCCCGAATCGGGGCTGCTTTCCACCTGGATGGTTCCTCCCTGAAGCTCGGTGAGTTCCCGGACCAGTGCCAGGCCAATCCCGGTACCTTCGTAGCTGCGAGTGGCCGAAGCCTCTCCCTGGAAAAAGCGGTCAAAGATATAGGGCAACCTTTCGGCGGGGATTCCGATGCCGTTGTCGGCGATTTTGAATTGTAGCCGGACGTCTGCTTCGGTTTGGGCCGGGCAGGAAACGTCAAACCTGACGGTTCCGGAAGTTGGGGTGAATTTGTAGGCATTGATCAGGAGGTTGGAAAGCACCTTCTCCAATTTATCGGGATCAAAATTTAGGTAGATCGGGCCTTTGGGATAACTGCCGGAAAAAGCGATTTGCTTGCTCTCAAACTGGGAGGAAAAGGTGCCGGCCAGTCTTTTGGCAAAGCCGACGATTTCTCCGGGTTCCTTTTCCAGGGTTAATTTGCCAGCTTCCAGTTTGGAAAGGTCGAGCAACTGGTTGACCAATTGGAGCAGTCGATCGGCGTTTCTTTTTATCAGGCGATGGCTTTCCTGCAGGATTGAAGGAGATTTTTGTTCGTCCTCGAGGCGGTCCACCGTGCCGGAGATCAGGGTAAGGGGGGTTCGGAATTCGTGGGAAATATTGGCAAAAAAGTCCGATTTGGTTTTGTCCAGGTCGCGCATTTTTTCGGTTTCCAGCCGTTTTACCTCCATATCCAACAGGCTTGTTTGTAGGGACCGCTTGGTTTGGGCATATTCGACCGCTAACAATGCAGAAAAGGAAACGGCTGCAGAAAATACGGCCAAATCCAATGTGATGGCTGTATCATAGGGAAACCCTGGTAATACGTTGCCATGGAACAAGCAAAATAATGACCAGAACACAAAACTCCCTAGCCAACCAAAAAAATTACCCAGGCACCTTTACTATTTTTCCGTACTGCTCTCCAGCTAACCAGAGCGGCCACTAAAGGGCCCATCGTAAGGTAATACGGCCAATAATAATTTGCTGCTTCATAAGGCCATTTCCAAGAGGGAATAAATAGCAAAGCGGAAACGGTGGCAAACCAAAACAATCGATCGAGCTTCTCTCTGGCAAATGAATACACGGCAAGTAGTCCCCATATGATGAATGTGCTAAAAAACAAGCAACTGATCAATCCAATCACAAAATAGGAATCTCCTTCCCTGGGCATAAAGCGGAAAACATGTTCCAAAAAATACCCCAGTGCCAGACTTGACGTAAACAGGCTGTAGAAGAGATTGGTTTTATTGACGGGGAAGGTGATGAAAAAGAATAAATGAAGCAAGGCAAGGAAGAGCAAAAAAGTGGCTTTGCCAACCAATCTGGAAGTTACAAATGCCCGTTTGGATACCAACCGTTTCACGGCCTTATCCATTTGATCCAGCTCAATAACCAAGGTTGGATTGCCTCCCCATAGTCCGAGGAAATTCATGTAGGGATTTCGTTTTGTAAATGAAAAGCGCACTGCCAAAACCTGATGGGGCTTATCTTCAAATTGAAAGCTGAAGGGGACAAAATTTGGATTATAAATGAGTTCCTTTTTGGAATCCTTGCTGACCTGTCCCAACGTATGTACCAACTTTCCATTGAGAAATAGTTCCGATGCCCCTCTTTGAAAAATGGCCATGGACAACGGCGTGTTCAACCATGCGGAATCGACCGCTACATGCAGCCTAAACCAACCAATCTCGGCCTGTCTCAAATCTGTCAGGTAATGGATGTCGGTAGTGGGGTCAATAGGCGACCAATCGCTGTCGTCAAAATCAGGATGTGCCCAGGAGGGATCGTCTCCCGGATGAAATTTCCAGTTCTGATTGAGGATAATCGGATTGGTGTCAACTTCGAAAAGGATCACACTGGTTGAATCCATCGGTGTTGCTTCACTCGTATGGGAATAGAGAAAAAAGCACAACAGGCAGATGAGCGGCAGCGGATGCACAGCTATGCTCCTATGAAAATGGACAGGAGCGAAACCAATAGCCTCCCGACAGATTCTCTTTTGTGTAAGTCTACCGTATGTAAAAGTGAAATGCATCAAAAATAGAAAATTAACGATGGGTTATTTGGAAAATAATATACGAATAATTTATTATACGGCTATACTTCCGTATATAATTGGCTGTTAATTTTTTCTACTTTTTCCCGGTTGCTGGATTGCTATTTAAACACTACCAAATTAGTAAATCAACGATACCTCCTGTTAGCACGGATGTTCCAGGAAGTTGTCCATATGTTCCATTTTGAGGATGACTGGTATCGATCACCCAAAAACGGTAGGTTTTTCGTGTAGGTTCGTATCGGCAGCTACCAAAAGGAAAAGCGGGCGAAATGGAAGGGTAGCTTTTTGAGGATCAACCGGGCTTTGTTTTAATTTTACCGATTTCCCCCTATATTTAAGCCAGTGCTTCACCTGTATTTCCGAATTAACGAGTTACCCAATGACCAAAAACTACGCTTGTATCTTTTCCATCCTGTGTTTTACCGTTTTTTTTTCCTGCTCCGAACCGGCAGCCGAAGAAAAACCCTACAATATTTTGTTTATTGCCATTGATGACCTACGACCCGAACTGGGGGTGTATGGCAATGACATCATTCAGACCCCAAATCTGGATGCCATCGGTAATGGCGGATCCGTTTTTCTCAACCATTACGTGCAGGTACCCACCTGTGGTGCCTCCCGGTGTAGCATTTTGACCGGCATGCTGCCGCAGACCACCAATCATCTGCAGAATTCTGCCATAGAGCAGTTTCTATCCAACGAGCCGGAAAAAGAACGACCGGAAAGTTTTGTCCATCATCTCAAAAGAAACGGCTATTACACGGTCGGGATAGGAAAAATCAGCCATTCCGTGGATGGCTTGTGGTATGGCTACGAAGAAAGCCCCGAGGGAGCCAAAATGGAAATGCCCCATAGCTGGGACGAGATGCTGTTCGATGCCGGCAAATGGGGAACGGGTTGGAATGCCTTTTTTGGCTACGCAGACGGCTCCAACCGGCAGGGGAAAAACAAGCAGGTCAAACCCTACGAAGCAGGAGATGTGGATGACCTGGGCTATCCGGACGGACTTTCTACCCAGCTGGCTGTCAAAAAACTGAAAGAACTTTCGACGAAAGGCCAGCCCTTTTTTATGGGATTGGGTTTATTTAAGCCCCATCTGCCCTTTACGGCACCCAAAAAATACTGGGATCTCTATGACCGTGCGGATATTCCACTGTCTCCCTTTCCGGATTTACCCGAAAACGTTCATCCCAGCAGCCTTCAGGGTAGTGGTGAATTCAATCAGTACCAGTTGGGAGAGGAGAAAGCCGGACTGGACCGGAAGCTTTCCGACGAATATGCCAGGAAACTCCGGCATGCTTACTATGCGGCCGTCAGCTACAGCGATGCCCTGGTGGGCAAGGTACTGGAAGCACTGGAAGAAGAAGGCCTGGCAGACAATACCATCATCGTGGTTTGGGGAGACCATGGCTGGCATTTGGGAGATCACCGGGTCTGGGGGAAACATACCACCTTTGAAATGGCGGTGCGCAGTCCGCTGATGATCAAGGTTCCAGGAATGGCAGCCCGAAAAATAGGAAATGAACTGCCCGTTAGCAGTATCGACCTGTATCCTACCTTGATGGAACTGACGGGTATTCCCACCGATTTCCCATTGGACGGGCAGTCGCTGGTGCCCTTGATGAAAAGCGGAAGGGACGCTCAACGAGCGGCAATGGCTTTTAGTTATTTCAGAAATGGCATTTCCATGCGCACCGATCGGTACCGGCTCACCCGGTATTTCCGGGAGGCAGAACCCACGCTAGAGCTTTTTGATCACCAGAACGACCCCATGGAAACGGTAAACATTGCCGGGGAATTTCCGGAAATCGTCGCAGCGCTATTGCCTCAGTTAGAAAAGGGCAATACTGGGTTGTACGCAAACAGGGATAATTGACGAAAACTATGGAAAGGAAAAAACCATTACCATCCTACACCAGGCACTTTCTGCTTCTTGTTATCGCCTGTGCTGCATTTTCCTGCGGATCCGCCAAGGAAAGCGGCGAAGAGGTTGCATCAAAACCCAATATCATCTACATACTTGCCGATGACCTAGGGTATGGCGATCTGAGTTTTCTGGGGCAGGAAAAATTTCAAACGCCGCATATCGATGCCTTGGCAGCCCGGGGCATGGTGTTTACCCAACATTATGCGGGAACGACGGTTTGCGCTCCGTCCCGCTCGGCCTTGATGACCGGCTTGCATACCGGGCATACGCCGGTACGCGGTAACCGAGGTCTGAACGGGGGCCAATACCCTTTACCGGAATCCACGCAAACCTTACCAAAGGTATTGAAAAATGCGGGGTACGTAACGGGCGCTTTTGGGAAATGGGGATTGGGCTATCCCGGTTCTACGGGCGATCCCCTGGTACAAGGCTTTGATGTTTTTTTTGGATACAATAGCCAGACCATTGCCCATAATTACTACCCCAGGGAATTAAACGATAACGATGCCATCTTGACCCTGGAGGGCAATCAGGGTGCCGAAGAGGGGCAATATGCGCCGGAACTGATTCAGGAACGACGGTTGCAGTTTATCGAAGCGAACAGAGACACTACCTTTTTCCTATACATGCCGTCCATTATTCCCCATGCGGAGTTATTCGCGCCGCAAGCGTATATGGAAACGTTTCTGAAACGAACCAATCCGGAGCCACCTTATCAATACGAAAGCCTGCTGGGCCCCGAAACGCCCTACCAAGGGGTAGACGATCCGGACCATCCCCGGTACAAAGTGGGCGGTTATGGATCCCAGCCCTATCCCCATGCCGCTTTTGCGGCCATGGTGACCCTGTTGGACGATCAGGTAGGACAGATTGTGGCCAGGCTGGATTCCCTCGGTATTCTGGAAAATACCCTGATCGTATTTAGCTCTGATAATGGTCCCCATCTGGAGGGAGGAGCAGATCCCGATTACTTTAACAGCAATGGACCCTTTCAGGGATACAAGCGGGATTTACACGAAGGAGGGATTCACGTACCCATGATCGCCAGCTGGCCGGCAAAGGTGAAAGCGGGCAGTCAAACGGATCATGTCAGCGCTTTTTGGGATGTTTTGCCCACACTGGCCGAAGCAGCGGGTGCGCGTTACCAACAAAGCATTGACGGAATTTCCTTTTTGCCTACCCTTTTGGGAGAAGGCGAACAGGAGACCCATCACCATCTTTATTGGGAATTTCACGAGCAAGGAGGCAAGCAGGCGGTACGCATGGGCAAGTGGAAGGGAATCCGCCTGAATGTTTTTGCAGGTAATCAGGAAATTTTGCTGTATGACCTTGAGCAGGACCCCGGCGAAACCCGAGACCTGAGCAAAGATCATCCCGAGATCGTGGCAGAAATGGATCGATTGATGGAGGCGTCCCGGATGGAAGATCCGGAATGGCCTTTCCGTTCGAAAATAGAAACCGAAAACTAGTAGCAAGAATGAGTAACGTAACGACTTGCCTTTTGATGCTGAGCGCTTGTGCGCTTTGGACGTCGGGTTGTACCTCTGATGAAGATCCGTTTAGTAGCTGGGAACAGTACCGGGGGAGTTCCACGGCTGCTCAGTTTTCCAGTTTGGATCAACTTACCAAAGAAAATGTACACCTGCTCGAACCCGCCTGGACCTTTCACACGGGCGACAAGCGGGAGCGAACACCCATGGAATGCAATCCCATCGTCCTGGGAACGACCATGTACCTGACTTCGCCACAGTTGGATCTCATCGCCCTGGATGCAGCGACAGGCGAGGAGCTTTGGCGTTTTGATCCGGAGAAGTACGGGCAATCTGGTGGCGTCAATCGAGGCGTTACGGCGTATACAGCAAGCGGTAAAACCCGTATTTTTATGGCAGCCGGGCACCTGTTGTTTGCCCTTGATGCGGAATCAGGAGCGCTGGTAGAAGCATTCGGGGAAAAAGGCATGTTGGACCTACGCAAGGACCTGGGGCGGGATCCGGAAACGCTTTCGGTATCCTTAAACACGCCGGGGATCGTCTATAAGGATCTGTTGATCATTGGATCGGCAACCGGGGAAGGATACGATGCCTCTCCGGGACATGTCCGCGCCTATTCCGCCGAAACGGGTGATTTTCGGTGGATTTTCCATACCATCCCGCAGGAAGGGGAATACGGATACGATACCTGGCGCTGGGTGGAGGGCGAAAATTACGGGGGCACCAACAATTGGGGCGGTTTGAGTCTGGACGAAGAAAGCGGATGGGTATACGTGGCCACCGGATCGCCCACCTACGATTTTTATGGGGGCAACCGCATCGGGGAGAACCTTTACGGCAATTCCATCCTTGCCCTGGATGCCAGCACCGGGGCCTACCAATGGCATTACCAGGCGGTAAGTCACGATATTTGGGATTACGACCTGCCCTGCGCACCGACCCTGGCAGACTTTCCCATGGATGGAAAAATGGTCAAGGCGCTGATTCAGCCGACCAAGATGGGGGAATTGATACTGCTGGACCGGGAGACCGGACAACCCTTGCTTGATTTGGAAGAGCAACTGGTGCCACCTTCCTATGTGCCCGGAGAAGTAGCCCATCCAACGCAAAAAATCGGACAGGGAATTCGGGTCGTCCCGCAGGGGCTGGACAGTACGTATTTGACGACGATTTCCGAGGAGGCAGCGACCTATGCAAAAAGCGAATTCAGAAAATACCGCAACGAGGGTATGTACACACCGCCCAGCCTGGAGGGCTCCCTTACCTTTCCGGCCACTCGTGGCGGCATGCTGTGGGGCGGGCTTTCCCACGATCCGGAAAACCACATGGTCTATGTGAATGCCAATGAAATCCCCATGGTACTTCAGCTAAGGAACCTTTCCGGGGATTTCGAGGAGGGAGATTTGGTCAGCGGGCCCGGTTCTGGCAGGTACATTTACCTGTCCAATTGTTCCAATTGCCATGGGGCAAATCGACAGGGCCTGGGGGAGGCATTCCCGGCTCTGACGGACCTGAAGGAGCGGTACGACCGTGAATCCGCAAAAAAGATCATTACCGGAGGCAATGGGGTGATGCCTGCTTTTCGCGGTTTTGGAGAGGAGCAATTGGACGCCTTGCTCGGTTATCTGTTGGACGAAGTACCCGCTACGACCCCTGAGGAATCGGGTGCAGCAGAAAAGGAAGCCATGGACCGGTACGTATTGCAAGGGTTTCGCATTTTTACAGACGAGGAAGGTTTTCCCGCGAGTCGACCACCCTGGGGAACATTGAATGCCATTGACCTGACCACCCAAACCATCAAATGGAAAGTGCCCTTGGGTGAATATCCCGAATTGAAAGCCCGGGGTGTGGCGCCTACGGGTACCCAAAATTTCGGAGGTTGTGTGGCCACAGCCGGAGGACTGGTGTTTATTGGAGGATCAGCCGACGAAATGTTCCGGGCTTTTGATGCGGAAACGGGAGAAGTGCTTTGGGAATACCAGCTGCCTGCCGGAGGCTATGCGGTGCCTTCGGTGTATGAAGTGGAGGGCAGGCAATACGTGGTCATCGCCGCTGGAGGGGCCAATCGCCTGGGTACCCCGGCCGGAGATGCGTATGTGGCCTTTGCTTTACCGGAGGAGTAAATTTGAGCAACGAGTTTGAAATCGAAAATGTGAGGACGTAAACAAAATCGTTCACCACAGATGGTCACAGATTAGCGCGGCTATTTTTAATACGATGCATTTGGATCACATGCCGCTTTCGCTGGTACTGCGAAGTAACAAGGTAAACGATAGGCTCTAAAAGACAAAACTCCCTCTGCGATTGCGGAGGGAGTTTGCCTGTTCTGTTTTTTAAGATGTTATTTTTTTGCAAAGGGAACGCAATCCGGCAAGCATTTATTCGCTAATAGTTCCCTGCTCGTCAATGCTGAGTTCTTTTCTTTCGCCGTCTTTCTCCAGTCGCACGGCAAAAATCAGGTTGTTCGCTTCTTTCCGGGCGCTTACCCGCGTGATGGCGTAATCCGGGTACTTGCTTTGAAGAATCGTTTGCAGGTTTTCCGGTAAGGGGTCTTCGTAAGGGATGGTGTTGGAAAACCGCCGTTCCGAGATGGCTTCGGATTTTCGCTCGATAAATTTGTTCGTGCCGTCTGCTTGTTTTTCCAGATCGAAAGCATCGTATAGCTCTCCAATGGCGGTATAGGACTCAAAGCTCAGCTTGTCGCCTTCGATGTGAATGACTTGAAACAATTGGGTGTTTTCAGCGGCCCGGTCGCGGTCGGCCTCTAGATCATCCCATGCGTTTTTGCGTAGCTCGTACATCTTTCCTCCACTTACGGACACCACGTATACCGTTCCGGTTTTGTCCCGCGCGTTCACGCCGTCCAACACATTGTCTCCCGGAGATACGCGTCCCCGTGCGTAGCTGTGGTCGTGTCCCTGCAGGGCCAGGTCGACCTTGTATTTGTCAAAGAGTGGCTTCCACGCTTCCCGAAGCCGGGCATTGTCTCTTCCTTCGGAGGCAGAGAACAGTGGATGGTGGTAAGTGACAATGGTCCATTTCTGGGGATTATTGGCCAAAACTTCTTCCAGCCAGGGGATTTGTTCTGCCTGCATCACGTTGCTGTTCAGAGAAATGATCCGGGCGTCCTGGTAGTCCATGTAGTAGACCGTTTCGGCTAATTCGTCCAGGCCTTCGGGTCCGTTTTCGGGCAAGGTAAACTGGGGTTTCCACTGCAGGGAAAGTCTGCGTTCCGCGTCTGCCCCGTCCCATTCGGGAATGCTGCGGTATTCGTGGTTTCCGGGCGTAGAGAGGGAGGGAACCATGCTGTGTATAAAACCTCCTGCGGTAAACCATTCGTGCCATTCCTGATCCCGGTGGGCAGTATTCACCAAATCTCCCGCGTGAATGATAAATTTGGCATCCGGTGCCTTACGGTACCCTTCCCGAATCAGCCGGGCCCACAGTTCCAGAATGTAATTTTGTGTGTCGCCCACATAGAGAAAGGCAAACGGTGCGTCCTTGTCGGTGGATGCCGTGCTAAATTGAATCCATTCGCTCCAGGTATCCCCATCGCCGACCCGATAGGCATAGGTGGTGGCTGGCTGCAGGTCGGAAAAGGTTACGGAATGGTAATGCGCCTTAACGCGGGCTACTTCCACCGAGGAGGCATCCAGTAATTCTGTTTTGGCAGGCAGCGTAGTTGCGTTACGCCAGAACTTGGGTGCGCCATCTGCCACCGCAATTTCCGCAAAAGTCTGGGTGATGCTGGTGTCGGTTCTCCAGGTGACACTGGCCTGATGGGCGGGGTCCGCGCCAAAATTCAGCACAATCCGATCCGGATAATACGAAGGTTTGCTCCATTCTTCGCGAAAAGATGGGGCTTTGTAGATGCGGTATTCCTGGGCCATGCTCCATTGGCAGGCGGCAATTAGTAACAGGGTAACAAGAAGGTTTTTCATTTTTTGGGAATGCTTTGAATGGATATCGAGCAAGGTACGAAAATCAGGTTTGGATTTCAACGAATGGTATCAAACAAAGCTACGAAAGCGGGGTTACACGTGTGTTACGAAAATGGTAAGTATTGATGAAAAGATTGTGAAAAACCGGATTGGTATAACAGCAGAAACCGAGGCAGTTTTCGTACCAAAAGACAATTGGTTGGTCTCATATACTTTAAAAACTCGTTTTAAAGGAGGACCAGCATAAGCTACCTTCCCGACGCGTCGGGACAATCTACCCAGCTGAATGGGTTAAGAAAAGTTTTAAATCAAAAAAGCCTGGGGAACCCCAGGCTTTTAAGCGGAATGGACGGGACTCGAACCCGCGACCTCCTGCGTGACAGGCAGGCATTCTAACCAGCTGAACTACCACTCCAATATTTATCTGTTTAATAGCTCGAACTCGCGACCTTCCCGATGCGTCGGGACATTCTAACCAGCTGAACTACCACTCCAATATTTATCTATTTAATAGCTCGAACTCGCGACCTTCCCGATTCGTCGGGACATTCTAACCAGCTGAACTACCAATCCAATTTTAGTCATTAACAGCGATTAGCCATCTTGATCACCGAATTTTTGCTAGCGAACTCCCTCGATTAATCAGGTATCCTTTCGGTTTTTGGTGTTAATTGTTTTGTACCTCTCTTTTGAAGTGATGCAAAGGTAGGCGATTGTTTTTTTTCACACAAGGCCAACCAGAAAAAAATATGATAGGGATATTTATTGGTTTCATACTCAACGAGATTAATTTCCCTGGTCGCCGCTAATCCGCAGGCGAGGTGGCGCGTTTCTAAATGCATTAGGGGTGGCACAACCGTTTAGGGGGATAATTTCACTCCCAAACTGGCCGGGGGATCGTAAGTTTTGCTGAGTAAAGGCCGTTTTAATCGAAATTTATTTTTACCTTATGCTATTCGTTTGTAAACGTTTTAACCGTATCCAGCCTTTGAAAGAATCTCAATTACATCAGGAAATACCCATTTTTAAAAACTTACAGGAATACCTGCGGGAATTCGTTTATGGTGGAATCGACGGTGCGGTCACCACTTTCGCTGTAGTGGCCGGCGCGGTAGGAGCCAACCTAGATCCCATCGTAATTATCATCCTCGGATTTGCCAACCTATTTGCAGACGGGCTTTCCATGTCCATCGGAGCCTACTTGTCCTCCAAATCGGAAAAAGAAAATTACGCCAAACACAAAAGCATCGAATACTGGGAAGTAGACAATTTACCCGAAAAGGAGCGCGAAGAAATTGAAGTGATTTACCGCGAAAAAGGCTTCAAGGGAGAATTACTCCAGCAGGTAGTGGATGTCATTGTATCCGACCGGCACCGCTGGGTGGACGAAATGATGAAAGATGAATTGAACATGATGGAAGAAACCAAAAGTCCGTTCAAAATCGGATTGGCCACCCTCATTTCATTTATTCTCGTTGGGTTTATCCCCTTGACCGTTTACGTGTGGGATTACTTTTACACCGTTGCCTTTGATGTGTTTTTCTGGACTTGCCTTTTGACCGGAATGGCATTTTTATTTGTGGGCGCACTGAAAAGCTGGGTCAATCAAACAGGACTTTTTCGAAGTGTTATGGAAACACTTTCTCTCGGCTTCATCGCTGCCTTGGTAGCTTATTATGTGGGAGATTTGTTGGAAACCTTCCTCCTGCAATAATAAAAAAAGGAGCCGATGGTTTGCAAAGACTCCTGGTATGGGTTTATAGTAACTGACTACAGCTATATTTTTTGGCAAAAGCCTCATTTCGCACGTAGTGTTTTGGAATGATTGCTAAACTTAGTAAAATCAACTGGAAGGACAAGCCGCTTGCCCAACTATCTGCCAGAAAAAAAAGAAAAAAATACAAAAATCTGTATATTTTATTTTCACGAAATAAAATTATGTGTTTTTCAGTCGGTTAAGAGTAAAATAAGTGTTTTAATTACATTTAATAATACTAGTTAGTGCTACCATTTTTGCTTTACGCAGGTCGGTGTAGAAGGGTTGTTGGCCCAAATTAATCCTTGCATTTGCTCAATTTTTCATGACGGGCGAGTACTAATTTTTATTAGCTAAATTTTTGGTTATATGCGTAAAAATACCTAAAATTAGCTATCATTCTTAAAAAGATGCTACCTAAGGTGCCGTTTTCATTCAGTACGGTTAACAGGTGCGTTGGGCTTGGCTTTTTAAGATCGTTCTAATTCAATTACCTATAAACCTAATTTTGTAATCTATGAAACACCTTATCAAACGCAGGGTTAGACAGACCCTGCTTCGCGCATTACTGTCCCTCTTTTGGGTCGGCAGTATGCTGGGTAGTGGCAATCAACTGTTTGCCCAGCAACGGACCGTCACCGGGACCGTAACCTCTGCCGATTCCGGCGAAACCCTTCCAGGCGTAAACATTTTAGTGAAAGGAAGTTCGGTCGGAACGGCTACCGACATTGAAGGAAAGTACAGCATTCAAGTGCCTTCTGCCGACGCCGTACTGGCTTTCTCCTTTATCGGTTTTGAAGTACAAGAGATTCGGGTTGGGAATTCGAGCAGCCTGGATGTGGCCATGCAGCCAGAGCTGTCTGCACTTTCAGAAGTGGTGGTGGTTGGCTACGGTACACAGGAACGCGCCAAGGTTACCGGGGCCATTTCTTCGGTAAGCAGCGAGCAAATTCGTGCCCTGCCGGTTCCTAACCTCGCCTCCGCCATTCAGGGCAGGGCAGCCGGGGTAAGCGTGACCAACTCGGGAGCTCCGGGGAGCAACCCCATCGTCCGGGTACGGGGTATCGGGACAGTCGGAAACAACGATCCCTTGTATGTAATCGATGGGGTACCTGCTGGAGGCCTGAATCAGATCAATCCGGCGGATATCGAGTCCATAGAGGTATTGAAAGACGCTTCGGCCGCGGCCATTTACGGGTCAAGGGCGGCGAATGGTGTCGTATTGGTGACCACCAAGAAAGGAAAGCAGGGTGCCCCCCGGGTGTCCGTAGATTCCTATTACGGCACCCAAACAGCCTGGAAGCAATTGGATTTACTCAACCGGGAGCAGTACCTGGATTTTGGCAGGGATTTATTGGCCAATGGGGGGGAGCCTGCCCCGCAGCGTTTTGATAACCTCGGGGAGTTTGCCAATGTGGATACCGACTGGCAGGCAGCGATGTTTCGCTCGGCGCCCATACAAGATCACAATGTGGCGATCAGTGGAGGTACCGAAAGCGTCTTGTACAATGTGTCGGTCGGTTATTTCCAGTAGGAGGGTATCATGCGGGGAACGGGTTTCGAACGGGTTTCTTTCCGAAGTAATACCGATTTTAAAATCAACGACCGCATCAGCATCGGGCAGACGTTAACCCTCGCCTATTCGGACCGGGACAACGAACCGTTTTCCGGTGGTAGAAGCCAAATCGAACACATTGTCAAGCAGGTGCCGTATATTCCGGTCAGGGATGCCAGCAGGCTGGGAGGCTTCCGTTCCCCGGACCGAGTGGACGGTTCCGATCCGGAAAATCCGGTGCTTAATGCCGAATTGCGTACCAACCGCCAGCAAGATTTTAAAATTCTGGGTACCGGCTATATCGATGTGGATATTTACGACGGCCTTTCCTACAAGTTTCTGGTCGGTTTGGATATAGGCCTGGGCACGCAGGATCAATATACGCCGCGGTTTGATGCGGGAGATTTTAATTTCCAGCCTTTTGCATCCATCCAGCAAAACAGGTCTACGTTTGTGTCTCCTTTGATCAGCAACCAACTTTCCTATAGCAAGACTTTTGGAGATCATTCCATCGATGCGCTTGCGGTACTTGAGCAACAGACCTTTAAACAAACTGGCCTGCAGGGTTCCGGGCAAAATTTCCTGACCAACGACGTGCGGGTGTTGCAAGGAGTACAAAATCAAACCACCAGCGGAAATCAAACCGAATATGCATTGATAAGCTACATCGGTCGGATTAACTACGACTACGCACAAAAATACCTGATTAGTGCCTCTGTTCGACGAGACGGTGGTTCCCGATTTGGTCCGGCCAATAAGTGGGGTACGTTCCCTTCCTTATCGCTGGGTTGGAGGATCAGCGAAGAGGGATTCATGCAGGCCCTTCCTGCGGTCAGCGACCTCAAACTTCGCGCAAGCTACGGAGAGACCGGAAACGACCGCATCGGCGATTACGTGTATCAAGGGACCATCAACAGTAACTTCTTTTACAACTTTGCCGGTTCGCTACAGGGAGGAAGTACGATTTCCTCCCTGGCCAATGCCGATTTGCGATGGGAGACCACCATCATGCGGAACATTGGCCTGGACCTGGGATTGTTCAACGACCGGTTTAGCCTTTCTGCAGAGTGGTTTGATAACACCACGGAGGGAATGATCCTGGGCGTGCCAATTCCCCCCTCACTGGGATACGACGGGGCACCGGTAGCCAATGTTGGAAACGTGTCCAACAGAGGGCTGGAATTTACGGCCGGTTACCGAAAGTACTCCGGCGCCTTTCAATTCTCCGTGGATGGAAATATAGGTTTTGTCAACAACGAATTGACTTCTCTGGGCACGGGCAATACCATCTTTGGACCCGGTTTTCAGGGGGATCAGATGACCTTTACCGAAGAGGGGCAACCCATTGCGTATTTCTATGGCTGGCAAACGGACGGTATCTTTCAGCAGGGTGAAGATACCAGCATGCAGCCAAATGCGTCACCTGGCGACATTCGCTTTGTGGATGTAAATGGAGATGGCACTATCTCAGATGCGGACCGAACGTTTTTGGGGCATTACCTTCCCGACTTCACGTATGGAGTAAATTTTTCAGCCAATTACAAAAATTTCGACCTGAACGTCTTCATGCAGGGCGTCCAGGGAAATGAAATTTTCAACTTGTTGCGTTTTCATACCGAAGGCATGACCCGTTTGTTTAATGCCGGTACCCAGGTGTTGGATCGTTGGACGCCCGAACGTCCCGATACCGATATTCCCCGAGCGGTTTCCGGTGATCCCAACCGAAACGCCCGGGCCAGTTCGCGCTGGATAGAGGACGGTTCGTATTTCCGGATAAAGAACCTTTCTCTTGGGTACACCATTCCGGGGGCAGCTCTCGAATCGTTTAGTCGAGGCACCATCTCCTCCCTACGGCTATACCTTTCCAGTCAGAATTTGTTGACCCTGACCAATTATTCCGGTTACGATCCGGAGATTGCCGTGCGCACAGGCGTGGATTCTACCCTGGGTACCGGCATTGATTACGGGCAGTTCCCGGCTGCACGAACCCTGATGGCAGGTGTACAACTTACCTTTTGATTCCACTTACAAGACACGAAAACCATGAAAACGAAATATATAAGCATGTTTATAGCCCTCTTTGTAGGAATGGTTTCCTGCGATGAGGAAAAGTTGGAACCGGTAAACCCCAATCAGTTGGGTATTGAAACCTTTTACCGCTCCGGTCCGCAATTGGAAGCGGCGGTCAATTCAGTCTATGCGGGACTACAGGCAAATAATTTGTACAACCGCGAATACTTCTTCCTGCAAGACCTCCTCTCTGACGACTGTGATACGGGTGGACCCCAATTGGAAGCTCCCCGTGCCCAGGTTCTCAATCATGTGTTCGATGCATCGAATCCCCTGGTCACGGCCAATTGGCGGGGTTGGTTTCGCGTGGTTCACCGGGCAAACCTGGTTTTGGAAAATGCCGACAAGGCGGTAGAAGAGATTACGGATGGCCTTCGAAATAGAATTTTGGGGGAAGCCTATTTCCTCCGGGCATTGGCTAATTTTGAATTGGTGAGTTTGTGGGGTCCAATCCCATTGATGACCTCTTCCGCCGAGTCGCCGGACGGCTTACCCCGGACCTCGGAGGGAGAAGTATACCAGACTATCTTTGCCGATCTTGGGGAGGCTATTTCTCGCCTGCCATTGAAAAGCGAGTATGCCTCGGAAGACATCGGTAGGGCCACCCGTGGGGCGGCACAGGCACTAGCGGCCAAGGTGCACCTATTCCGCGGAAACTTTGCCGAAGCGCGTCCCTTCCTGGAAGCGGTCATCAATTCCAACGAGTATGCATTGGTCGATCGCTATTTGGATAACTTTGAAGCAGAAAATGAAAACAATTCCGAATCCGTATGGGAGGTGCAGTTTTCGGAAGAATTCGGTAATGCGGGTGGCTGGAACGCAGATGGAAGCAATATCGCGGAGGTAACGTTTCGCGGTCAGGAATACGGACCTACTGCCTGGAGAAACGTCATCCCTTCCATCAGCCTGGTGGAAGCCTACGAAACCGTAGAAAACGGTGCCGAAAAGGACGATCCGAGAGGAAGGTATACGTTCTTCCGAATTGGAGATACGTACAATAACGGACAAAGCGTATTGACCGCAGATAAAGTACAGGGTGCGACCGATCGTCCCAGCTGGAGAAAGTACCAGGCCATTTACAAGCGAGAAAACGAAGACACCAACTCCGGCATTAATTTCCGGGTGATCCGCTATGCGGATGTGTTGCTGATGATGGCTGAGGTGGAAAACGAGACATCCGGACCCGCAGCTGCTTTGCCGTATATCAACCAGGTACGAGCCAGAGCAGATGTGGACATGCCTCCGTACCCGACGGCCCAGTATCCAACCGATAGCCGGGAAGAAATGCGGCTGGCCATCATGCACGAGCGTCGGGTGGAGTTGGCAGGCGAACAGATTAGAAACCGGGATATCCGGAGATGGAGGAGACAAGGAACCCTTCCATCCGAGCCAATTCCCGCCTTCCAATCCAGGAACGACGTATTGCCTATCCCATTGGTGGAAATTGACAACAATTCCGCCTTATCCAATGCCGATCAAAATTCCGGCTATTGATCGAAAAAAATTCATGAAAAAAGCCGTTGCAATGCATGCAGCGGCTTTTTCTATTTTCCAGAGAGCGTGTCTTGGCATACCAGCTGGCAACAGCACGCCGTTGGACAGAGTCCGGTGTCACCTGCCTGCTGGTAAGAAGCCCTGGGCAACCAGAAAATCTTCAGTTTCTTTCACGGTCTTCTCGTAAATCTCGCGATTTCGGTAATTAAAAAACCCATGTTCCTCGCCTTCATACAGGATCAATTGACAATCACTTCCCACTTTTTCCATGACCATGGCGTAGTATTCCGCCGTGATAACGGGGATCAACCGATCCCGGGTTCCCAGGAAAAACAGCGTGGGAGGGGCACCCTCAGCCAGGTTGTGCAGGGGAGAAAATTCCGGGTAACGCGAGCCGATGCGTTCGTAACCGTAGCCTCCCGGCCCATTGTCAATGACCGGATTAAACAGCAGCAGTGCCGCCGGTTTGGGACTGATTGGCGGATCCGCCGGCGCGTTGAAACCGGGAATAAGTGCCGTGGCTGCAGCTAGATGGCCTCCTGCCGATCCACCCGAGGCAATGATTCGGCTACTGTCGATTTTCAGTCGTTCCGCATGCATTTTCAGGTATCGGATCGCAGACTTGGCATCTTCCAGAGCGTCAAAGGGGCTTGTCTGATGCCGGGAGCGAACCCGGTAGTCGGCAAGTACAGTTACCAGTCCCTTTTTGGCAAAGTGTTCCGCGTGGGGTTTGAACTGATGCAGGCTTCCTCCATTCCAGCCCCCACCAAAAAAAAATACAATGGCCGGTTGGGAATCTGCCGGGTTTTCCGGGAAATATATTTCCATCTCCAGGCTATCGGTGCCTGCTACTTTGTATAATTCTTTTGCCATCGATTGAGCCACCGCAAAAAACGTGGAAGTATTGCCCGATACTCCCAAAAGAAGGAGCAGAAAGAATGTGATTTTTTTGTTCATGTATGCATGGGTTTTTTGATTGTCATTTGTTGATTTCACTACCTTCCCACTTTTGAGCAGACCACGGACTTACCTGACATTTACCGGCAGCTGAGCCGCCTCTGTCGGAGTCTCCAAACGGACCTGGCTTCCCTATTTTTTTGGCAATATAAGGCCATTTCCGGAAAACCACCATTTCCTTTTAGTCCGGTACAGCTTGCTTTTTTACCAGGTTTCGCTCGGCTAGTCATCGATTAAAACACGACTTTGTAGGTTACGATTATCGGATCCTCCCGGTCTGTTAATTGCTCAACCGTCTCAAGGAGTTTGTTTTCGTGGCTGCCGAAATAGCCGATATCCAACGCTCGTTGCCAATCGGACGGCTGCATCACCTGGTAGAAGTATCCATCTTTTGAATAGCTTTGATTGCGGATACCCAATAGCGACTTTGTAATTTTTTTCTTACCGGTATCCCGATGGATGAATACCTCGAAAAAGGGAAAGGTGACAAGGTCTTCACTTGAGAAGTTGGGGCTTCTTTCAATCCCGTAGACCAGGACCTTTGTAACCCCCTCGGTGAAGTCAATTTGCCCAGTATTGAAGGCATAGTTTTGAGAGAGCAGGACGTTTTCCATAAATGCTTCGCCGCTCAGTTCAAAGTCAGCGGGTAGCATGCCTTTTTCGCCAAAATTGAGGTGGATAAAGGTAGAAACCGAGTCATCGATGAATTGATAAATGGTGTCGCTTAGCCCGAAACTCAATAAATGGCCGTTTTGCATTTTTGTGATCATTCCGGGGTTAAGCTCGCCGCTGTGAGGCAAGGTAGCGATCGGAAGGGTTTTCGACGTTTTTGTTTCTACATTCACGGCATGAAATACCTGATTCCCGACATTTCCAACCGGTTCTGATGCGATCAAAAAGTTTTCGGGTGATAGTAGTGAAACCGTGGGAACAAAACCATAGTCGCCCAGCGTGATTTCTTGCTTCAGGTCAAATTGGGGTAGCTGGTACTTGAGAAGCGTTCCTCTTCCGGTATTGATATAGAGATCGTCTTTTTCCACAATCATGCCGTGAAGGGACGGATATTCTCCGGGACCGTCTCCTTTTCTATTCCAGCTTTTCAAGTGATTGCCCGCTAAGTCAAAGGAATGAATGGATAGGTCGTTAACGCATTTGTTGGCGTAATAGATTTTATCCGTTACGACCAATTCGAATACGCGACAAGACAGGTTAATGAGGCTATCTTTTGGCGCTACCAGGGGAATGAATGCAACCTCAGAAGCACAATTTTCAAAATTGACTAGCGTCGAATTGTCCAATTCCACGCTGGAGTAGTCAAGCAATTCGTTGTTTTTGGTTTGACAACTCAGGGAAATGCAGCCGCCAATCAAAACCAAAAGCAGGTATACCTTGACTTTACCCATGGTCGCTTCACCGAGGTCCGGCATTCGTGATCGCCGCATCAACCTGCTTTTCAAATTGCTTGAAGTTTTCGTTGAAAAGACGAACCAGTTTGGTTTTTACGTCACGGAATTTATCTGCGTCATCCCAGGTGTTTTCCGGTACCAATAGTTCCGCTGGCACACCAGGGCAGGACAGCGGTATGGTTAAGCCAAATTCTTTCTCCTCATGGGTAGCTACGTCTTTGAAGTCGTTGTTGTGAATGGCATCCAGGATTGCCCGTGTGTAGCGGAGTTTGATTCGGGCACCGGACCCGTAATCCCCACCACTCCAACCGGTATTTACAAGCCAGGCATTTACCTGGTGGTCTTTCATTTTCTGCGCCAGGAGTTTTGCGTAGGTATTCGGGTGCCACATCATAAAGGCTGCCCCAAAACAGGCACTAAAGGTGGCCTGTGGTTCTTTGACGCCCATTTCTGTACCGGCTACTTTTGCCGTATAGCCCGAAATAAAATGGTAACTGGCCTGCTCGGGACTGAGTTTGCTCACCGGTGGCAACACACCGAAGGCATCGCAGGTGAGAAAAATAATATTTTTGGGGTGCCCTGCGGTGCAGGGGATTTGCGTGTTGTCAATAAATTCGATCGGGTAGGAAGCCCGGGTGTTTTGAGTAATGGAGGTATCGCTGTAGTCTACCTCTCGGGTTTTCGGATCGTAGACCACATTTTCCAACACGGTGCCATAGCGGATGGCGTTGAATATGTCCGGTTCGTTTTCCGCACTTAGATCAATGGCTTTGGCATAGCAGCCGCCTTCGATGTTAAACACGCCTTCCTCATGCCAGCAATGCTCGTCATCGCCGATTAACCTGCGTTTGGGATCGGCACTTAAGGTGGTCTTACCGGTTCCCGATAGGCCGAACAATAAGGATACGTCTCCTGACTCGCCTACATTTGCCGAACAGTGCATGGGCAGTACATCCTTCATCGGCATCAGGTAGTTCATGATAGAAAACACGCCTTTCTTCATTTCTCCTGCATACTCCGTACCCAAAATGACCATTTCTTTCCGCTCGAGGCTAAGTCCGATGCTGGTTTTGGAGGTCATGTTGGTAGTAAAGTGGTTGGCTGGAAAGCTACCCGCATTGAAAACGATGTAATCCGGCTCTCCAAAAGATGCCAGCTCTTCGCTATTGGGCATAATCAGCATGTTTTGCATAAACAAGGCATGATAGGCCCGGGTACAAATAATCCGTATTTTCAGGCGGTATTTGGGTTCCCATCCGGCAAAGGCATCCACGACATACAGGTGATCCCGGGTATTCAAATAATCGATGGCCCGCTCTCGGTTCACAAGAAAGGTATGTTCATCCATCTCGTAATTCACGGCACCCCAGTCAATGTTTTTTTCCGACGTGGGATGCCGGACAACGCGCTTATCTTTGGGACTTCTACCGGTTTTGTTACCGGAATACACCATCAGTGCCCCCTTGTTGGAAATTGCGGACCCTTTTTCCAGCCGTAATGCCGACTCGTATAAAATCGCAGACGCACTATTACGAAAAATATCCGCCACGTTAATCCCGTAAGCCGTTAAATTAAAATCCATAAATGGGTTTGATTTTGGTCCAAATGAACCTAAAAGTACAAACCGATCCATGGATTATCAACTTATTAGTCGAATTAAGCAAAAAAACCTGAAGGGTATCAGGTTTTTTGGGGTTCCAACTAAATTACATTTTCCCTTTGAGCATCCGGTTCCAATAAAGGTAAGGCAAGCCGTATTTTTTTAGCAGCCACATGGGATACAACTCTTTTGACGTATCGAAAAGCTTGCTTAATAGCGGATCGCTGTCCCGAACATTGTCGTATTTAAACTCAGCCAATACCATTTTTCCATAGCCGGTAACCAAAGGACAACTGGAATACCCCTCGTAGATCTTTTCTCCCAATTTGTTGTTTTTGATTAGATGGAGCAGGTTTTCGGCAACCACCGGGGCTTGTTTGCGAATGGCCGCTCCGGTTTTTGCCGTGGGCAGGGCTGCCACATCCCCCAGGGCGAAAATATCCGGATAGTCTAAATGCTGCATGGTGTTGATATCCACCTTTACCCATCCCTTGGAGGGTCCGTCCTGATGTGCTATCGGGGAATCCTGGATGAACCGCGGGGCCTCCTGGGGTGGGGCCAGGTGCAGCATATCGTAGGGCATAACAATCTCTGTTTCTCCCACGATCTCTTCGCGAATGCTGCTATCTTCGGTTCCCACGCAACTATTAATACCGGATTGGGAATACTTGAAGTGTATCTTTTTGTTTTTAGAATCAATTTTGAACGGTGTATAAAACGGCTTAAAGAAAATATCCCGCTCTTGTATAATCTTATTCAGCGTATCTGCAAATGCCTTGACACCGAAAATGACGGTTCCCGGAGTGGCAAAAATCACGTTTGACTTGTCCCGCAACCCATTTTTTCGTAAATAATCTTCGGCCAGGTACATGATTTTTTGTGGCGCCCCGCCGCATTTGATAGGCGTGGCGGGTTGGGTAAATACGGCATTGCCACCCTTAAAATTCTGCAGCACTTCCCAGGTATATTCCGGATCCACGTAGTTGGAACATACCCCATCTTTTCCAAGGCTTTCCCGCAACCCTTCGATCCCATCCAGATTCATTACCAGCCCCGGCGCTACCACGAGGTAGTCGTAGCTAAATTGCCCAGATGATTGGGTGCCCACTACTTTGTTTTCGGGATCAATGGAAGTGGCCGCATCCTTGATCCAGTCAACGCCCTCCGGAATGTATTGCGCTTCATCCCGTATCGTTTTCTCCATATCAAAGGTACCTGCGCCGACCAGGGTCCATGCAGGCTGGTAGTAATGCTTTTCGGAGGGTTCGATGATAGCCATCTGCAGCTGCTTGTTTGCGCGTTTTAGTCTGGCTGCCACCATGATTCCGGCCGTGCCACCTCCTACGATTAAAATTTTATAGTTCTTCATTGGTTTTATTGGTTAATAATCAACTAAAGAAGACGAAAAAACCAGTAGAAGTATGTAATAAACATCACAAAGCCCAAAACCTGGACGATCTAGCAGAGGTTTAATCCAAGGGATCCCGTCGGAGAGGGTATCGGGGCCGTAAAAAGAAAACCCTACTTATCCGGTTTATACCCAGCGAAAAACTGCACGGAGTCCCACCTGGCGCTTTAGGGAATCCATTTAATGTGCTTGAAGTTGGGTTTTCGTTTTTCCAAAAAGGCATCCCTTCCTTCCTTGGCTTCGTCCGTCATGTAGGCAAGGCGGGTTGCTTCCCCGGCAAACACCTGCTGCCCTACCATCCCATCGTCAGTCAGATTGAACGCAAATTTTAGCATTTTGATGGAAGTGGGGGATTTGGCGAGAATCTCCTGCGCCCATTCAAAAGCCCGGTCTTCCAATTCTTCGTGTGGATACACCGCGTTGACCATTCCCATGTCGTAGGCTTCCTGAGCCGTGTAGCTTCTCCCCAGAAAAAATATCTCTCGTGCCCGTTTTTGCCCAACCATTTTCGCCAGATAAGCGGAACCATAGCCCCCGTCAAAACTGGTTACATCCGCATCGGTTTGTTTGAATAGGGCGTGTTCCTTGCTGGCCAGGCTGAGGTCACAGACCACGTGCAGGCTGTGTCCGCCACCAACGGCCCAGCCGGGGACCACTGCAATGACCACCTTAGGCATAAAGCGAATCAACCGCTGCACTTCCAGGATGTTTAAGCGATGCATGCCATCTTCTCCCACATATCCCTGTTTTCCACGGGCCTTTTGATCACCGCCGCTGCAAAAAGAATACACGCCGTCTTTGGGAGAAGGGCCCTCTGCCGACAAGAGAACCACACCAATACGGGTATCTTCCCGGGCATCCAAAAAGGCTTCGTACAGCTCACTGGTCGTTTGCGGTCGAAATGCATTCCGTACCTCTGGTCGGTTGAAGGCAATTCGGGCCACGCCCTCGCATTTTTTATAGGTTATGTCTTTGTAGTCTTTTACGGTCTTCCAATCCATCATTGTTAGCAAATTTTTACCTGCAAGATAGCAGTCAAATGTGAATTTTCAGAAAGAATCCCTTCCGCAGTCCGATCAATAGGTTTATTTTTTAGTTATTTTACAAAAAAAGTAGCAATGGTAATTTTTGGTGACACATCTTTTACATCCGAGGCAATCAAAACAGGGGATCGCAGAGGCCTGAAACCAGAATTTGAGAAGGCGTTTGGTTTTTGCCGGCAGTGGTTGGAGGGTACCGACTCGTTTCGTGTTCGTACCTCCGGCTCAACGGGTTCCCCCAAGGAGATTTCCGTGACGCGCGAGCAAATGCTGGCCAGCGTCCATGCTACCCGTCGATTTTTCGAAATAGAAAAGGGAAGCAGCCTGTTGTGTTGCCTGGATACAGAGAAGATCGCGGGAAAAATGATGTTGCTTCGTGGGCTAGAATGGGAAGGCGTCCTGCAGGTAGTACCGCCGGTAGCCAATCCACTCGAGAATATGCAGCAGGAAAGCCTTGATTTTGTGGCCATGGTACCCATGCAGGTTGCCGCTTGTTTCGATCATCCCCATACGCGGGAGGCACTAAACCGGATCAAAATATTGATTATCGGCGGAGCCCCGGTAGGCCCGGACTTACGTGAAAGAATTAAGGGATTATCTGGTAACGTTTACCAAACCTTTGGCATGACGGAAACGGTATCTCATGTAGCGCTGGCGGACTTAAAGGCATCCGGACCGCTGGAATACCGGGCACTTCCAGAGGTAAGGCTGGCTATGGATAGCAGCAATCGGCTTTGTATCCACTCACCTATGAGCGGGGTGGACTGGCTAGTTACCCATGATGTGGTAGAATTGACTTCCGACCGATCGTTTTTGTGGAGGGGTAGGGCAGATTTTGTGGTGAATTCCGGGGGAATCAAACTGTATCCGGAAGAAATTTCTGAGCAAATAGCTCCCCTGGTCCAGGAACTATTCCCGTCCAGGAACTTTTTTCTGACCGGAATCCCAGACGCCAGGCTGGGAGAAGTGCTGGTACTGGTGGTAGAAGGGATTGGAGATGACCGACGTGCCGAACGCCTCCTGAAAGCAGCGAAGGCGCTTTTGCCCCGGTATTGGAATCCAAAAGACATCCGGTTTATTCCTCGTTTTTGCTGGACTACCACTGGAAAAATCGATCAAATACGTACCTTAGTAGCATGGGAAAACGAATAATGTGTACGCTTTTTGCCTTGCTTATGGTCATTACTAGTGAAGGAAATAATGGGTTTTTGCAAATAACCGTCCATATCCCGGGTGAAAACAAGGGATTGATTCAATTGCTGGTTTTTGATTCAGCTGCGGGTTTTCCTGACCAGCCCAAAAAGGCCGTTCGCTCCAAATCAGCGCCTGTCGATGCCGGCAAAGCTATCTTTCTGTTTTCTGGGTTGAAAGAGGGCTTTTATGCCGCATCCGCTTTTCATGATGCAGACGAAGACGGGGTCATGCGAAAGTCGATCTTTGGGATGCCCAAGGATGCCTACGGTTTTTCCAACGATGCCCGTAAGCCTTTCTCAATTCCTTCGTTTACTAACGCTTCTTTTTTTCATTCCAAAGGAGGATCATCCGTGGAATTTACCCTTAAATCACCATGAATCGGACCCTTCAGATTGCTGTAGCGATTGTGGGCCTCCTGGCTGCCGGCGTATACATGCTCCATTTTTTCGGACAGATTAATCATCCCTACATACCTGCCATTAGCGGCGGTGTGCTGATCGTTGCTTACCTGTTTGGCTTGTATGCGAGAAAAAAGCAGGAGAAGGAATAATTTCCGTCAAGTAAACACCACTTACCCACCATAAAATGCGTGTACAATCACAAAATATGACGTTTGTCATGGTTTCGATTGATGGAAGTAAGTAATTTTTTTCGGCCGCTGTGTTATCTTTAAGCCATTAATCAGTGCAAACCTTTCAATCCAACTTGATATGAAAAAGCTATTGGTTCCCACGGATTTCTCGGCGTATGCAGACGCCGCGCTTGATTTTGCCAGGCAATTGGCCCAGAAGTACGATGCCGAGATCTATTTGACGCACGTGGTGTTGACGCCAGTAAACTGGACGAAATTAACCAAAGAACAAGAAAACCTGTATCCGGATACCCTGGAAATCATCCGGAAAGCAAAGAAAGAACTGTCTTTACGCTTGGAACGGTTGAAAGAGGCCGGTGTTCGTGCCAGTGAATGGTTGCATTTTAGTGATGGCAAGGAGCGCCTTATTTCGTACATTTCCGCAGAAAAAATTGACATGGTGGTCATGGGTTCCCATGGAAAGTACGGGTTTAAAGCCCATGTGCTTGGTTCCAACACTTACACCGTACTGCGAAAAGCCGGCATACCCGTTGTTGTGGTGAAGCCTTCTGAAGGCGCCTTTACCTTCGATAAGGTGGTATTGGCCACCGACTTTAAGGAAGCCTCAGGAAAAGCCTTTCAGACCCTTGGGGATACGATACGGTTTATGGGGGGGACTCCTGAATTGTTGTACGTAAATACCCCGGCCAATTTTATGGAAAACTCCCAAATCAAGCAGCTAGGGGAAGAATTTCTACAAAAGTTTGGCTTATACCCCCACGAAATCCATATCTACAGCGCCTATAATGTGGAGCGGGGCATCATACAATTTGCTCAGGAAGCCGATGTGGATGCCGTGGCGCTCATTACCCACGGTAAGACCGACTTGCAACAGCTTTTTTCACCCTCTGTGACCGAGAATTTGGTCACCTATTTGGATAAACCTGTAATCAGCTTAAACGTAACAGCGTTTGACCAATGAAAAATGCCCCGCTATTTTTTTAGCGGGGCCATTTTCGTTCCTTCTCGAAACCGGATGGATTAACCGAAAAATTGTTTCAGGGATTCAATTTTCTTGTCCAGGGAAGCTTCCGTTGCCCGATAGGCCTCCCGATTCGGTAAGGGTTCATTTACTGAAATATAGTATTTTATTTTCGGCTCGGTTCCCGAAGGTCGTGCAGATATTTTGCTCCCGTCTTCGAGGTAAAACTGAATCACGTTTGATTTTTCCAGATCCAGGGGATGGGTTTTTCCATCTTTCATGGAGTAGACCTTGCTTTCCTGAACATCCACGATTTTTTCCACCGGAATACCGTTGATCGAGGTGGGTTTATTGGTCCGGAATCCACGCATCAACTCCTGAATCTGTTCCGCACCGTCTTTCCCCTTTTTGGTAATTGAAATCAGGGATTCTTTATAAAAACCGTACTTCATATATATTTCCGCCAGTACATCGATGAGGTTCATGCCTCGCTGACGGTAGTAGGCGACAATTTCGGCCACGATTGCGCAGGCAGAGACGCCGTCTTTGTCCCGCACAAAATCTCCAACCAGAAACCCGTAGCTCTCTTCCCCTCCAGCGATAAATTCCTTTTTGCCCTCATTTTCCAGAATAACGGCAGCGATGTTTTTGAACCCGGTAAGTACGTCGTAATACTCCACATCAAAATCCTTGCTAATAACTCCGAGTAGGTCGGTAGTAACGATCGTACTTACCGTAAACTGCTTGCCTGTAAGCCGGTCTTGTTCCCGGTACAGGTTGAGTAGGTAATAGATGATCACGGCACCGGTTTGGTTGCCATTCAGGAGTTCGTACTCTCCCTTTTCATTGGGAATAACGGCCGCATAGCGGTCTCCATCCGGGTCGCAGGCAAGGACCAGTTCTGCCTTTACCTCCCGGGCCAATTTGATGGATAGGTCAAGTGCCTCGGCTTCCTCTGGATTGGGATACTTTACGGTGGGGAAGGTACCATCTGGCTCGATTTGTTCTTTGACCAGGTGGATATTTTCAAACCCAAAAACCTTTAGCGCTGCCGGTACCATCTTACCGGAAGCGCCGTGAATGGGGGAGAAGACAACCGTCATGTCCTTTGCCACAAGGTTGTTCTGAGGAGATAAACTCAGTTTTTTGACCTCATTGAGGTAAATTAGATCAAAATCCTCTTCGATAAATTCTTTCAGTTCATCGTTTTTTTCCCAATTGACATCATCGATGGATTTAATTTTTAGCACTTCCGTGATGATATTTTTGTCGTGTGGGGAGACCACCTGCCCGCCATCGTCCCAATAGACTTTGTACCCATTGTACTCTTTTGGATTGTGCGAAGCGGTGACCATTACGCCACTTTTGCACTGGTAATGGCGAATGGCAAAAGACAGCATGGGGGTGGGGCGCATGTCCCGGAAATAGCAAACGCGAATACCATTGGCAGTAAGCACATTGGCCGTGGTTTCGGCAAATAGGGTATTATTGATTCGTGAATCGTGGGTAATGGCTACCTTGATTTCCTCCTCGGGAAAGCTCATTTTCAAGTAGTTTGCTAGGCCTTGAGTAGCCATGCCGATGGTATAGACGTTCATTCGGTTCGAACCGATTCCCATCACGCCGCGTAAACCTCCGGTTCCAAATTCCAAGTCGCGGTAAAAAGCGTCTATTAATTCCGTGGGGTCCTCCGCATCCAGCAAAGCGCGGATCTCTTCTTTACTTCGTTCATCCAGATTACTGCTAAGCCAGGATTGGGCTTTGTTGACGATGGCTGCATCTTTCATGGGTAAAAAAAATTCGTTTTGGTTGATATTTGAACGCCAAAATATACACATTAATATGCATTTCCGCCTACTTTGGAAGGCAAATTTTAAAAGCATAAGCGGCTGACTACTGCCCTCGGGAATTTTTAAAAGCGGTTGTTGGAATATGCGCTCATATTCTCTACCTTCATCTTTTAAAACATGCAAAACAGCTTTTTGTCTTTATGGATTTTGATAAACTTGATAAGGATCTTTCCACCATCGTGGAGTTACGAATTCGTCTGAGTACCATTACGTATGCGGACCCGGATTACGACGATATCGAAGAAGAACTGCACGACCTGGAGGATACGCTTAACGAGCAATACGGAGAGGAATTAGAGGCCCGGTTGGAAGAGATTTACGAAGCGCTTTCTTCAGACAACGACGTGCTTTTGCCCTCGGCCTATCTGGCGAATACATATGTCCCTATGCAGCCCGATGCCCGGGGTGTGGTGACCTACGATGTGCAAGGGATGGAAGGCGTGCCCATCGAATCCGAGCAGTTTGACGGGCAAGACGTGCGCATTGCACTGGTGCCGAATCCAGCGCGCTTTGTCATGGTAATCAACGGGCGTTCGTTAAAAGATCTTTGGCGTTCGAGGTAGGCAGTGATTTGGAAATGGTTACCAAAAAGTGGAAGGATATGGGACCAACGGCCTGCATTTTTGCCGGTACGAATCCTGCTTCTCGGCTTGTTGGACTCGTTCTATTGATACACGGTTTGTTCGGGTGTTCCGGTCTCCGTTCCAATCCAAACGGTGTAATTGCCTCGTTGCCAGGGGAGGAGGCGTTGCAGAAAGATGCCGCCGACGTTTTTTCAGATCCCATTCAGGTAGGCGTATTTTTTATGCCATCTTGGAATGTTTCGGGTAACCCTATGCAGGATATAGACAGCTTCTGGTCCTGTCTCCGTGGGCGTGAAAATTGCCGTTTTTTGGCTGACAAAGGTGCATGGGGTCCAAACGGCAGAATTTATACGACTAAATATCCCTACGAAGGTCCTTTTCTGGATAAAATGCCCGCAAAGCAATTAAAAGGGTTTTACAAGCGGGATGATCCGGAAGTTGTCCGAAAGCAATTGGATTTCATGTACGATTATGGCATCGACTTTTTTGCGTACAATTGGTTCTTTGGGCGGCATTACTATTACCATCGAAATTTCGCTCCTCAGTCGGACGTCTATTATCCGAAGGGTTGGAAAATTGACGCAGCGCGTGACGGCAGGGTAGCGGTGCCAGGCGTGGAGGAATGGACCGATCAGCTCGATGTGTTACTTCAGGAGAATTACAAAAGACCAGAAGGTAAGCGGTTGAAATTTGCGCTTAATTGGTGTGACGATAGTGAAGATCGATGGATTCAATGGCTTCGTATGGCTTCTCCCGAAAATCTTCGCTCGAAGACCAACTATCGTGGAGAAACTCCCGACAAAGACCTTTATTTACGTGTACACGATAAAATAACCCTGCTGTGGATTGATAAATATTTTCATCGGTCCGATTACTTGACCGATGAAATCGGGAGGCCGGTCGTCTATTTTTATTTTCCTCACGATACGGAAGCGAGGGCGAGTTACTACGGTGTACGATTGAACGAATTGTTGCAACGTTCTCAAAATTTGGCGAAAAATGCGGGATTTCCGGGAATCAAATTTATAGCGGTAACTTCCGGGGCCATGACTTCCTCGCTACAGGCCTATGGTATGCCTACATCCTGGAAACCGTTTGATCCCGATCAGCCCTGGAAAGGGGGCAACTATTCCGATCGTTTGCTTTTTCAGGACTACGTTCCCCGGCTAAAAGCCTTGGGATTTGAGGGATTGACGGCCTACATTTACCATGACTTTTACGATCAGAATAATAAAAGTTATGCGGATATGCGGAAGACTTATCGGGGGCATTGGGATAAGTGGTCTGCGTATTTTCGAGATGACGATCAGTTCGACTATCAGGTTCCCGTGGCAATGGGCTGGGATAGAAGGCCTGCAGGAGGTACCTGGCCCCAGAAAAGTGGGCTCCCCAGTGAACCTTTGAAAGACCGGGTCCGTTCGGACAAAAGCACCTTCAAAGCCAAGCTGACGGATGCCAGAGACGTCCTATTGGAAAACAGGTCATCGAATGGAAATACCTTGATGGTCTGCTGTTGGAATGAATACCTGGAGGGCAATCATATTGAGCCGTCCAGGGGCCATGGGTTCGATTACCTGGAGGCCATCCGAGAGGTACTTAGCCCCTGACAGGCTATTTTTGGCTTCATTCTTACCGGGGCTCGCTGCCTGCTTCTCTACCTGAAGCCAAGATGATTCCTGACTTTGTTGAGTAGCACCTGTGCCGTTTCCCGCGCCCGCTTTTCCCCGACCTCCAGTCTCGACTCCAATTCCTGAGGGTTATTCATGAAATGATCGAATGTTGTTCGTTCTGATCCGAAATTTTCCAGAATGAGCTCCAGAAGTTCCTTTTTCGCATGGCCGTACCCAAAATTTCCTTGCAGGTACCTGTTCCTCAGGGCGGCCGTCTGTTCTTTTTCGGCGATGAGGCTGTACAAGGCATATACCGTGCAGGTATCTGGGTTTTTCGGCTCTTCCAGAGGGGTACTGTCGGTGACAATGGCATTGATGTTTTTCTTCAATTGTTTCTCTGGTAGAAAAATATCGATGTAATTGTTGTACGATTTGCTCATTTTTTGCCCATCGGTACCTGGAATAATTTTCACATTATCGGATATTCTGGGCTCAGGAACGGTGAGCAGTTCTTCTCCCACCCGGTGGTTAAACGTATTGGCGATGTCCCGGGATATTTCCAGGTGTTGCAACTGATCCTTTCCCACGGGTACCAGGTTTGCTTCGTACAGAAGGATATCCGCGGCCATTAAAATAGGGTAAGTAAACAGCCCCGCGTTTACGTCTGCGAGTCGGTCAGACTTGTCCTTGAAGCTGTGGGCATTTGCCAGCATGGGGTAGGGAGTAAAACAACTTAAATACCAGGTGAGCTCGGTGACTTCCGGAATGCGGGATTGGCGGTAGAACACCGTCTTTTCTGTGTCCAGCCCGAATGCCAGCCAGGCAGCCGCCACAGCATTTACATTTTCCACGCGCTGCGCCGCATCCTTGATGGTGGTAAGCGAATGAAAATCCGCAATGAAGATAAATGACTCGTTGTTTCCCTCTCGGCTCAGGTCGATAGCTGGCTTAATAGCGCCCAAAATGTTCCCCAAATGGGGCTTGCCCGAACTCTGAATTCCTGTCAATACTCTTGCCATTACTGTATTTTTGCTGCAAATTAAGGGAATTAACGCAATAATTTGCGGTAATTTTGCCGTTATTTGTACGCATGAAAAGGACAACATTTTTGGTAGCGGTGTGTGGGTTTTTGTTTTCCTGTTCCGTAGACGTTAACAGTCAGGACGTTGTAGGTTCTGGTTTGGTGTGGGAAAATAGCCTGGTTAATGTTGGAGCAGTTTTGGCGGAAGATGGTCCGGCGACGGCTGATTTTTACTTCGTCAACAAAACCGATTCATCGGTATACATTCGTTCGGTGGAGACGGATTGCGGATGCACGGTAGCCGACTATTCCAAAGACAGCCTTGCTCCCGAAAAAGTTGGTTTGGTGAAGGTCAGGTACGATCCACAGTCCAGGGGAGGAACCTTTTCTAAGTTGATTATTGTCCGATCCAATGCGTATCCGGAAGGAGACTCCTTATTTCTTGAGGGAGTGAACGTGCCTTATCCGAAAGACCCGCAAAAGCATTACGGGGTTCGAAAAGCGGGTCTGGGATTTGTATTCCCGGTCATCAACCTCGGCACCTTGTTTACAGATGCGCCAAAAACCAAGTTTGTGGATTTTTATAATTTCAACGACTTCCCCATCCAACTCAGTCAAAAACAGGCACAACTTCCCGAACACATTGCAGTCGAGATGATTCCTTCCGTAGTCCCTGCGGGTTCCAGGGCGGTCTTTTCAATTACCTACGATGCGGCGCTAAAAAAGGACCTGGGTTTTGTGGAAGACGCATTTTCGTTGTCCCTGCTTTCCGGCGAGCGCATGGATGTGTCCATTGCGCTCATGGCTACCATTCACGAACATTTTGATCCGATACCAGTCGATCAGGTGGACGAGGTACCCAGGCTAAACATTGCGGAACGGGAAATCGATTTGGGTAAAATCAGTTCTGCCAGCAGCGTTTCGGGAAGAGTTAGCCTGGAAAATACAGGTCCACTCCCTCTTAACCTCCGGAAAGTAGTGTCAAATTGTGATTGCCTGGAATTTGCGATTCCCACCAACGACTTGGACCCGGGAGAAGAAATGGTATTGGTTTTTACCTTTGATCCGAAGGGAAGAAGGGGGATTGACCACAAGACCTTGACTTTTTTCAGTAACGATCCCTTGAATCCAACGCAAACCGTTGTCATCAAAAGCCGGATTGACTAAGGCGGGCATGGCCCGTTCGGATTGTACGGTTTGCGCGTTCAAATTCGCTTAATTCTGTGAGTGGATTTGTAATTTTGGGTAATATGATGGAATTTTACCGATCAGGCGGCCGCTGTTTCTCGTTTTGGTCAGCACAAACCCGGCAATGACGCACATGGAAAAGGAGTATCCTAAAAAGGAAATCATTGAAAAAATAAAGCAACTGGAAGAGAAGTTTCGATCTTCGGGTCAGGATTTGTCCTCGTATTTGGAAGGGTTACTTCACGCAGACTACCTGAATTACTGGGACTACATCAATCTGGACACCTTGCTTACCTTGCAGCAGCCGCGCACCTCGTTTCGGGACGAAAAGATCTTTATCGTCTATCACCAGATCACAGAGTTGTATTTTAACCTCATTTTGTGGGAACTGGAGCAGATGGCGGCGGAAAAAGAAATTGGCCTGGAATTCTTTAAAAGTAGGCTCAAGCGGGTGATCATGTATTTCGATTTGTTGATTTCTTCTTTTGCCGTAATGTGGAAGGGAATGGAACGGGAGCAGTTTATGAAATTCCGTATGTCCCTGCTTCCCGCCAGTGGGTTTCAAAGTGCCCAATACCGGATGATCGAAATCATGTGTACGGATATACAAAATTTGGTATACCTGGAAGCGAGAGAGGATTACAAGGACATTAACCTAACGAGCATCGATTCCTTATTTGATATTTTGTACTGGCAATATGGAGCAAAGGAGCTGGCCACGGGAGAAAAAACGCTGACACTCAAATCCTTTGAACAAAAATATGGGCCCGAGCTGAAAGAACTGATCGCCAAATTCAGAAAAAATAATTTGTGGAAAAAATACCTGTACCTTCCCGAAAAGGACGAAGCACTCACGGATCTCATGCGGGAATTGGATCAAAAAGCAAACGTATATTGGCCGCTCGCCCATTATAAATCCGCTGTAAAATACCTGCAGAAAGATCCCATGGATATCGCAGCAACCGGCGGCACCAATTGGCAAAAGTTTTTACCCCCCCGGTTTCAGAAGGTGATTTTTTATCCGGAGTTATGGACTGATTCAGAAATGGACGATTGGGGAAGAAATTGGGTGGAAAAAGAGCTTTTGGGAGGAGTTTCCGGCTAAGCGATGAGAAAGGAATTGCACCTGGTCCTCCGTCCCGAAGAAGTGTACGACGAACCGATTTTTCATCAACTTGTGGCAGGCAAAGCGGGGTTTGCATCAAGCGAAGAGCTCGTGATCCGTCAGGTTCGTAGGTCCATTGATGCCCGTAGCCGGCAGGTCAAAGTCAATGTGACCGTAGAGGTATTTGCAGGTGAACCGCCTCCAGCACGCGTAAATGCAGGAAAGACCTATCCCAACGTACGCAACTCCGATCCATTAATCATTGTGGGGGCGGGACCCGCAGGATTGTTTGCTGCGCTGCGCGCCATTGAGTTGGGCGTCAAACCCATCGTTTTGGAACGAGGAAAGGACGTGCGCTCCCGGAGACGTGACCTTGCTGCCCTCAACCGACGGCACCTGGTAGATCCCGATTCGAATTACTGTTTTGGTGAAGGAGGGGCGGGCACCTACTCGGATGGTAAGCTGTATACCCGGTCCAAGAAAAGAGGTGATATCCGGAGGGTCATGGAAATTTTGGTTTCTCATGGAGCAAAAGAAGATATTCTGGTGGATGCCCATCCCCACATCGGTACGAATAAACTGCCCGCACTGGTCGAAAACCTGCGGGAGCAGATCCTGCAGGCGGGCGGGGAAATCCATTTTGAAACCAAGGTGGTGGACCTGATTTTGGCCGGCGATCGTATTCAGGGAGTGGTTACGCAGGCAGGTGCCCGGGTCTTGGGTATGGGGGTGATTTTGGCTACCGGCCATTCTGCCCGGGATATTTTTTACCTTCTGGCAAGAAATAAAGTATACCTGGAAGCCAAACCCTTTGCTCTGGGCGTTCGTATCGAGCACGATCAGCAATTAATCGACCGTATCCAATACCATTGTCCGATAGATAGGGGGCGCTTTTTGCCTCCAGCCTCGTATAGCCTTGTTCAACAGACGGTTCTCGATGGGAAACAGCGTGGGGTTTTTTCATTTTGTATGTGTCCCGGTGGCTTTATCGTTCCCGCTGCCACCGCTCCGGGCGAAATTGTTGTCAATGGAATGAGTCCCAGTAGGAGAGATGGCAAATTTGCCAATTCAGGTATGGTGGTGGCAGTGGAACTGGAGGATTTGAATGGATACCATCAGCACGGACCCCTGGCTGCGATGGTTTTTCAGCAAGAGGTAGAACAGGCAGCATGGGCCGCTGCTGGCAAAAGCCAGGCGGCGCCGGCTCAACGTCTTATAGATTTTGTTCAGAAAAAAGAAAGTAGCGAGCTGCTAAAAACGTCCTACCAGCCCGGGCTCACTAGTTCCGACCTACACGCCGTTTTGCCGGAATTTATCGCCAAGCGGCTTGCCCTGGCGCTGCCAGGGATGGATCAAAAGATGAAAGGGTACGTAACAAATGAGGCACAACTGATCGGGGTGGAAAGTCGAACCTCTTCGCCGGTACGCATTCCGCGAGACAAGGAATCACTTGAGCATCCCCAGATTCAGCGTCTTTACCCCTGTGGAGAGGGCGCGGGATATGCAGGTGGGATCGTTTCGGCAGCCATGGACGGGGAACGCTGCGCCGAAAGGCTTATCAGTAAATACAGTCGCCCCAGACTGGCCTGATAATTGATCGAATACATACACCTATGAATCCTAAAAAAAAGACAGTCATCCTGGGAGCCAGTCCAAACCCCTCCCGGTTTTCCTACACAGCAGCCAGAATGTTTAAGGAAGCGGAGATTCCCTTCGTTCCGGTCGGGATCAAACAGGGAACGGTATTTGGAGCAGTGATTCAAAATCTCCGCGAGAAACCAGCGATTTCAGATGTGCACACCCTTACGCTTTATCTGGGACCCCAAAACCAGAAAGAGTGGTATGATTACATGCTTTCCCTAAATCCCCTACGCATCATTTTTAATCCCGGGACCGAAAATCCGGAATTGTATGATTTGGCAAAAGACCAAGGAATCGAGGTCTTACCGGCGTGCAACCTGGTATTGCTCCGAAGCGGCCAATTTTAGTATCACCGGGATTCCAAAAATCGGTTCATGTACCAAATATGCGGAGCCGATATCAGGGATACCAGTACAAAAAACAATAGGATAAGCTCTTCCGTACTGCTGCGTGGATATACAATCGCCAGGATAGCCGACATGCCAAGGATGCTTGCCGCCGTAAATGGAATCATTTTCCCAATAAATGTTTTCAGACCCTGAGGGCCAAAATGATGCTTTAGCGTACTGTATTCTACCTGCATGCTGGGAAGGGCATGCCAAAAACCAAAATAGAGGATGAATCCCAGCAAGAGGGGTAAGTGGTAGAAGAGGGAACCCATCAGGAGCATCTCTACCAGGTGTAGCCACCACTTTCTCGGTAGGTTACGGATGATAAGAATAGCACTGATGCTAAAACTGCCGATAATTACGTACCACCCGTACGGCGCCAGGGGGCTGGTATCGGCGATCCCACCGAGGATTTCTGTAGTGGATGCAAAGTCTCCCCAAAATAGTACACTCAAGTAGAAGACCCCGGTAAGCAGGTAGGTGGTTTTTTTCAGGAAAAAGAGGGGGGTATGGATGAAATGACTTTGCCCAAAATGGTAGGCCGACATCGCAAGAAATGCCAGCAGCGCAGGAACCGGCAAGAGCAGCCAAACCGATAAGTAGACGAGTATGATGGCCAGGTACTTCCCGATAAATTTCAGTAAGTGGACCTTACCAATACTGGGATTAAGCAGCAAATGATCCAGGGACCCGTGAGGAATGCCCACTGTGACCAAAACGATGCCAATTAGCACCCACTCAAACACGGGATTGTCCCGAAAAAAAAACAGGTAGATCAGAGCGATCGCAACACCCGCCAATTTCCCACCATTTTCAATGCTTCTCATAGTGTAGCAATGATTTGATAAAGATGGAAAACTTCAATCGGGATAGAAGCTTCAATTCTCCCAGGAAGTTTGACTCTTCGTTTAAAAAACGTAGGATTTCAGTTCCAGAATTGGTTTCAAACAAGTTGAAAAAAACTCCGGGAAGTGCATTCGGCCATTTTTTCGCAATGTTGAGAATGATGTTGTCATAAAAGGCAAAGCGCCTTTTTCGTTCCCAGCTCGCTTCAAAAGACTCCTGGGAGCGTTCAAGTTGTTCGACAATGGATTTGCAATGTTTTTGTATGGTGTGGAAGGTGTAGCCGGTACTGGCTTTGCTGCATCCTGCCAACGTGCCCAGGAGGGTGACGTGCGGGCTGCTGGATTTGGCGGCAGCAAACGTGGTCATCGGTATGCTTCCCTCTTCCTGGAACGTGACCTCAAAGGTTTCCTGCCCCAGGTTTTCCGCTATGTACCGGCGCAATGTTGGTTCCATGTCCCGGTAGTCCATTTTTTCGGTAGTAAAAACGGTATACTCTACCAACGCCTCTGTTTCACTAAAAGGTAGAAGATAGAAAAAATCTGTTTTGTCGTTGGAATCTGACAGGAAGTTCATCATCACTGCCGTACTTTTATCAAAACAAGCCCGTGGTGTTTTTATCTTCCAGCCGACGAACACTTGTTTCAATGCCGTACTTTCGGGTCGGAGAAATCCGGAATCCGGAATGCTATTGAATACTTTTCTGCCCGAATAGCGTGTGCCTTGTTCGGTGATAATTGACACCTGTCCAAATGCATTTTCCTTGATTTCACAGACGGAATCCCTGACAACCCGAACGTTCGGGTGCTCCTGAATGCGCTCTTTGATCTCGGAATAAAAGTCGGATGATTTTATATGAAAATATTTAAGACCGCCAAGTTGTTTTTTAACTTCTCTATTACCCAGGCGAATACTGATGTTTTCCCAGTGGATTATGGGACTGTTCTTTGGGTGAATTTCCAGCGGCTTTTCTGCCCAGTAACACCAGGTACGGTCGTTTACTGTTTTTGTGGACGAATCGATGACCAGAATGGAAGCATTTTTCAAACTGCTAGTTAACAGGTAGTGTACAAGACTCATTCCAGCACAGCCGAATCCGGTAATAACGAAGTCATAGGTCACATTGGGAGCGGTCATGGAAGGTGTACGTAGGCTAAGGTACTTTAGGAAGGGAAGGTAGAAAAAAAGCTGTCCCAAACCCGTTGGGACAGCTTTGAAGAAGTTTAGGCCATGGCCGCTTTTCTGCTTTTAGCAGTTTCAGCTATGGCGACGGTGTAAATCACCAAACCAAAACCAATCTTGTTTATGGCATCTGCCAAATTGTAAAACAAATCAATGCTGCTAACCTCAAAAGCTCCGGAAAGGAGATTTCCTGGTAGTACCATGTATCCAATTGGGTAAATGGACCATCCCAACGTAATGAAGATTTTCAACAAAAACATAGCCTTACCTAAGGCTGGACTGTCTGAAGTTTTGGCAAGCTTCGCAATGTCGCCAGCAAACACTTCGTATACGATGTAAAGGTAACCCAGGGTAGAAAGAACGCCCCACAAAATATTATTTTCGATTCCAGACGTCTCTCCGATGTATCCGGTGATCAACATCACGAGTGAAGCAACGATCAATTTGAACAAGGTGGCACCTTTCGCTCCAAAGGGCTTGGTTAGTAGATAAAATTCCACACACATCAGCGGAACTGTCAGCGTCCAGTCTACGTAACGGAATGCGGTAGGACTTTGACCGGTTTCCAGGTAGAAGTCACGCATGTAGTAATAATGTACGGCTGCTATCCCTGTGATGAGTGCAGATACGAGCAGGGATGTCTTCCATTTTCCATCCACCGAACCCCGTTCGACGATGAAAAATACAGCAGATGCAAACATGGCCATATACCCCATAAAAAAGGTGATGGCTACTGGGTCGCTGTTGATGATCTTGTCCAGACCAACCAAATCAGCAGTTAATACGGTGTTCATAGTTTTTTTTTTAAAATGAGAAATGGGATTATGAAAATTTCAATCTGGTAAACTTTTACAGAATAGGATTTGTTTAAATTTTAATCTAATAAAATAAACAAATGTTGTAAAGTGTAAACCAATTGCTGGAAAAATGTAGTGAAACGGTAGAAAATATAAATTTTTATAAAACCAGGCTAAACGACGTTAATTGAAAGAATCCATAGGCATTTCAGCCATTTTTCCAAAGACTTCTTCAGGTGACTGTATTCGTCGGCAATGGTAATTTACTTCGGCAAAAAGGTATGTGCTCTCGAATTTTTTGCGTAATATTGCGGGTTGATTATTTAATGAGAAAATAGCTTTTTTTATCAAAAAAGGGCGTTTGATACATGTTATGAACGAAAACAAAGAAGGAAATCGAAAGGATTACTCAGCCCAAAATATTCAGGTTTTAGAAGGATTGGAAGCGGTCAGGAAGCGACCTGCGATGTACATCGGAGATATCGGGGTAAAAGGACTGCATCATTTGATTTGGGAGGTGGTTGACAACTCCATTGACGAGGCACTTGCCGGACATTGTGATACCATTTCTGTCACGATAGAGGCGGACAGTTCGGTCACCGTAGAGGATAACGGCAGGGGCATTCCGACTGACTTGCACACCAAAGAAAACCGTTCTGCGTTAGAAGTAGTCATGACGGTGCTTCATGCCGGCGGTAAATTTGATAAAGACACGTATAAAGTTTCTGGAGGACTTCACGGAGTAGGGGTCTCCTGCGTCAACGCCTTGTCGTCTTCATTAAAGGCCACCGTTCACCGTGGGGGAAAGGTTTTTGAGCAGGAATATGTACGGGGCGTTCCGCAGTATTCGGTACGTGAAATCGGAGAAACGGAGAAGCGGGGCACGTACATCCATTTCAAACCCGACCACGAGATATTTCAGGTACTTGATTTCAAGTACGAAACGATTGCGACGCGATTGCGTGAAATGTCCTTTTTAAATGCTGGCATTCGTTTATTTTTAAAAGATCTTCGGGAAAAAGACGAGGAGGGAAATTTTCGATCCGATGAGTTCTTTTCCGAGGGTGGCCTGGTGGAGTTTGTCGAGTATTTAGACGAAAACAAACAAAAGATCATCGAAAGTCCGATTTACATCGAAACGGAGAAAAACAACGTTCCGGTGCAGGTGGCGATGGGGTACAATAACTCGTATACGGAAAATGTGGTTTCCTATGTAAATACGATCAATACCTACGAGGGAGGGACGCATGTTTCGGGTTTTCGACGAGCGCTTACCCGAACGTTAAAAAGCTATGCGGATAAATCCGGCATGCTGGACAAGGTGAAAATAGATATTTCCGGAGACGATTTTCGAGAAGGTTTGACAGCAGTCATCTCAGTAAAAGTGGCCGAACCCCAATTTGAAGGGCAAACGAAAACCAAATTGGGAAATTCCGACGTAACCGGAGCAGTAGATACGGCAGTATCTGAAACCCTGCAATTTTGGTTGGAGGAGCATCCAAAGGAGGCAAAGATCATCGTAGGCAAAGTGGTGTTGGCTGCGCAGGCCCGACATGCAGCCAAGAAAGCACGGGAGATGGTTCAGCGGAAAAATGTGCTGGGCGGAGGAGGTCTTCCGGGAAAACTCGCCGATTGTGCCAATTCGGATCCAGCTATCTGTGAGCTTTACCTCGTGGAGGGCGACTCGGCCGGAGGATCGGCCAAGCAGGGTAGGGATCGGGATTTTCAAGCCATTTTGCCCTTGAAGGGAAAGATTCTTAATGTAGAAAAGGCACACGAACACAAGATTTACGATAACGACGAGATAAAAAATATTCTGACGGCACTGGGCGTAAAATTCGGTACGGCCAACGACGAAAAGGAGCTCGACTTGTCCCACCTGCGGTACCATAAAATCATCATCATGACGGATGCGGATATTGACGGGTCGCATATTCGTACCTTGATTTTGACGTTGTTTTTCCGGTACATGAGGAACCTGATCGAAAATGGCTACGTATACATAGCACTTCCCCCGTTGTATTTGTTGAAGCGAGGAAAAGAAGAGCGGTATTGTTGGACCGAAGATGAACGAAAAGCCGTGACCCAGGAGTTGGCGCCCGATGGTAAAGTTGACAGCGTAGGCATCCAACGGTACAAAGGGCTTGGAGAGATGAATCCGGAGCAGCTTTGGACCACCACCATGGATCCGGAAACCCGAACCTTAAAGCGTGTGACGATCGACTCTGCAGCAGAAGCAGATCATCTGTTCAGCATGCTTATGGGCGACGAGGTTGCCCCGCGTAGGGATTTTATTGAGAAAAACGCGAAATACGCTAAAATCGATACCTAATCGATGTAACGATACGTTCAATTTAAGCAAAAAGGGCGTCATGCCCTTTTTTTATTCTTCGATTAATTTGTTATCATTGGCCTACTTTTTTCCCTTTAAAAACGAGAAGTTATGAAACTGATCCAACATGATAAAACAGAAGAAACCATAAAAAACAGTAAACTTATCAGTCGGGACCTAAGCTGGCTAAAGTTTAACGAAAGGGTTTTTGATCAAATAAAAAAGGAAAAACGCAATATTTTCGAAAAATTTAAATTCTTGGCCATTGCTGCCTCCAATCTGGACGAATTTTTTATGATTCGGGTGGGCTCTCTGTACAACTACCTGGATTACGATAAGGTTCGTATCGACTATTCCGGGCTGAGAGAAGACGATTTCAAAAAGAAATTGATGATCGAATCCCAGCATTTTCACAAGCGACTGCAGCATCAGTTTGTGAAAGAGTTGCTGGGCAAAACCCAGGAAGCCGGATTCCTGCTGAGCAACGTACGAAACCTGCAGGAAGACGAACAAAAAACGATTAAGGACTACTATTACAAAGCCGTGTACCCCATGCTGACTCCCATGGTGTTTGATGGCTACCATACGTTCCCCATTTTGATGAATAAATTATTGATCTTTGGGGTCGTTACCATTGGTCCGGGTGAAAAGAAAGACAATAAAAAACTGTCATTTGTACAGATTCCTTCCAACATCCCCCGCTTTTTTGAGCTGGAGCGTGAAGACCAAATGATCTATGTACCGATCGAGGAGATGATACGGGAGCACCTCGTTTCCCTGTTTCGGAACGTGACGATCGAGTCCGTCAACCTATTCCGCATCACGAGAAACGGCGATTTTACGTTGGAGGAGAGCGAAGACATGGATTCCAATTTTTTGGAGGAAGTAAAAAGGAAACTAAACGAGCGAAAAACCGGTAGGGTGGTACGCATCGAGATTGAAGAGGGATACAGCAAGTGGATGGTCAACTTGCTGAAACAGCGGTGGACACTGAGCGACGATAGTATTTTTAAAATCGAGCGTAAAAGCCTAATGGATTTTACAGGCCTTTGGCAGGTTATTGGAAACAAGCGGTTTAAGGACAAAATTCCGCCCACGCCAGATCCGGTTCCACCGCTTTCCTATCCCGAAGCTGCATCCGAGGACATTTTTCAGGTACTGAAACACAAGGATGTCTTGTTGCATCATCCGTATAACGACATGGAACCCATCCTGGAGTTACTGGATAAGGCGGCAGATGATCCCCATGTGATGGCGATAAAGATGACCATTTATCGGCTCGCAAAAAATTCCCGAATTGTGGGAGCCCTGTTAAAGGCCGTAGAAAACGGCAAGCACGTTTCGGTGCTCTTCGAAGTGAAAGCCAGGTTTGACGAGGAGAACAATATCCGTGAAGCAAAAAAGATGCAAAAGGCGGGTTGCTTCGTCATCTACGGTGTGAGTAATTTCAAAACGCATACCAAGTTGATGCTCATTGTAAAAAAGGAAGAAAACAAGGTGACACGGTATGTCCACGTCGGCTCTGGAAATTACAACGAGGAAACCAGCCGAATTTATACAGACATTGGTCTATTGACGACAAATGAGACGCTGGCCAACGATGTTTCAGAATTCTTTAACGTTATCACGGGGCATTCGGCACCGACCAACTACCAGAACCTGATCACTTCCCCCCGGGACATGCGGAATAACCTGATCGAATTTATCGAGATCGAAGCTGAAAATGCCAGCAAAGGCCTGCCTTCTGGAATATTCATCAAAATCAATTCGCTGGAAGACTCCGAGTTTATCTTCGCCTTGTACCGAGCTTCCCAGGCGGGGGTACCCATCAAATTGATCGTCAGAGGTATTTGTTGCCTGCGGCCAGGAAGAAAAGGGTTAAGTGAAAACATCGAAGTGATTTCAATCGTCGGAGATTTTCTGGAACATTCCCGTATTTATCATTTTCACAACAACGGCAACTACCGGACCTACGTAGGAAGTGCAGACGCGATGGTTCGGAGTTTTGACAAAAGGCTGGAATCTTTGTTCAAGGTGGAGAGTGAATTCCTCCAAAAACAACTGATGAACATCCTCCGGTACAACCTGAAGGACAACGAAAACGCCTATGTCATGCAAGAAGACGGGCAATATATCAGCAAGCACCCCAAGGAGGGAGAAGAGCCGTTTAATATCCATCAAAAGTTCTTTGAGTTAAGGCCAGAAATGATTGAAGACGTGCGGCTGATCGAATAAGCCAACCGAATGGTTGTCAGGATAGCCGTCCTCGCTAGCGCTGCTCCTGTTTACTTCGATTTCGTTCAAATAGCTGCAGCAGCATGCCGTCTTTAAGACCCAATTCGGGTACCTTAATTCGCTGGATACGGGCAGCATCAAAGGCAGCCAGGTAGATTTTAGTTGCCGGAACAATGACATCCGCCCGGTCTTCATTCAGTTGAAGCAGGTTTAGTTTTTCCTCATTGCTATGGCGTTCCAGCAGGGCGAGTACCTCCCTCATTTTTTCGATGGAGAGGTAATTCGTCCGTTTCTGAGGTGCTGACAAGTCGAAAACCTTGTTGATGTTTCCACCTGTACCGATGCCATACACGGTTTTTTCCCCGAGTAGGTGGCGATCGATAAACCGTTTCATTTGTTGAAGCACGGCCTGCGGAAGTTCCTGATTTAACGTACGGACGGATCCCATTTGGAAGGATTTTGCGGCTACTTTCTCTCCTTTCTTAAATACATTTAGCTCCGTACTGCCGCCCCCAACGTCCAGGTGAAGGTAGGTTTTCCCGTCAATGTGGCTACCAAGCGACTTGTTGATCAATTCGGCTTCTTTGTTTCCATCGATGATGGTAATTTTCAGGCCTATTTCCTCCCGAACCTCTTTAACCAGCGATTTCCCGTTCCTCGCCTCCCGCATCGCGGAGGTGGCGCATGCCATGTAGTCGTTCACCCCATACAATCGAATAAGGATGTAAAACGCCTTCATTAGTTCTTTGAATTTATATTGATTTTCCTCTGAAATCTGCTGATTCAAAAAAACGTCCTTACCCAAACGTAAGGGAAAGCGAAGGTATTCCAGTTTTTTGAAGGTGTGCTGCCCCTGAAAATAATGTATTTGGGTGACCTGGAGCCGGACCGCATTGGAACCGATATCTACTGCTGCGAATTTCAATGAAAAGTGGTTGTGTTATCGAATAAGGTTTGTTACAAATTAGAAAAGGAGCTGCATGCACGGAATTCAGCATCCGGACAAACAACTCCCTCCGCTACTCTTCTCAGGGTATGAGGAAAAATGGCTGACGAAAGATACGATATTTTTACTGTTTTTTCCCGATTGCGACAAGCACAAAGCCGGCAATTACTGCAATTCCTCCGGCATAGGGAGGCCAATTAAGGGATTCCTCGTTTTCAGCATTTACTTCGATTGGGCCGGCATCAATGACCGTTTCTTCGGTGGTGTACGAAATGCCAGTGACTAAAAACATAACGATACCGGCGACTATGAGGACGATTCCTAAAATTTTCATGGTTTGTAAACGTTTGGTTCGTTAATTACCGTTACAAATAGCTTACCAAACTTCCTCGCGTAATAAAACGGCGCCATAGAAAACTACATCTTCTCGTAATTTCCCTTTTGTAATTTCTTTTTTAGTCTGAAGAAATTGATAAAGCCAAGGACCAGCAGGACGATGCTTATCAAAAAAGAAAGGTACCCCAGGTCTTTGACATTTTCGAGGTCATTCACTTTAATTAATGCCGTTCCACTCACTACAAAATACAAACTCGTACGGACATAAGATAATAGCGTTCGATCATTGGCTAGTTTTGTTCGTTGTCTTGCCAAAAAATCGCGAACGATCAACGGTTCTTCTGTTTGATTTTCCATAAATTTGCGGATTATTTATGATTTTACGCACAAATTTAAAGGTATATCTTTGAATCAACTGTACAATTTGTCACATTAAACGTTTCAACCAAATATATTTTCCATGAGAAGCTATTTACTTACGTTAGTTGTTACGCTGGTGTTTTGTCAGGCATTGCTTGCACAGGAAGCCGAGGCACCCACCAACGAGCAAGACACCACTTTCTGGCAATCTGAGTTCAGTGCCGGTCTCAATTTTAATCAGGCAGGTTTTAGTGCTAACTGGAAGGCCGGTGGGGTAAATTCCGTTGCCTTTGGAAGTATCGTAGCGGGGAAGGTTGCCTACAAAAAAGATCGGTTTTCCTGGGATAACGAGATGGAATTATTATTCGGAATTGTACGCAACGAAGGGGAGCAAACCAGAAAATCGAATGATCGAATCTTTCTCGATTCCAAATTGGGCTACCAAATGACCGAGCGATGGTCTGCCTACCTTTCTGCAAACTACCTGACCCAATTTGCAGAAGGGTACAATTACAACGATGACGGGACCCGGACGCTGATTTCAAAATTTATGGCTCCTGGATTCCTCACCTCTTCGCTTGGTTTCGAGTACAAGCCGAACGAAACCTTTTTTGTACGTATCGGGCCCTTTTCGCCCCGCTTTACTTTCGTCACCGATACAGAAATCATCAATAACGTCCCCTCGAATTACGGTGTCCTGCCTGGAGAAACGATGCGAATCGAATGGTTGGCAATGAATATATTCGCCAGCCTAGACAAAGACCTTTCCGAAAGTCTTAACCTGAAAACGCGTTACGCACTATTTGCGAATTACGAAACCCTGGCATTCGACTCCATCGACCACCGCCTTGACGTAACCCTGACGGCCAAAATCACCAATGTTATCAACGTGACGCTAAATGGAATTGCCCTATACGATTTGGATCAGGACCCGGGCGTGCAAGTTAGTCAGGCGCTGGCATTGGGTATTCTGTATAAAGTCGGTGGTAAAAAATAAACTTTTGTTTACTTTTTTTCGCTGAAATTTTGATTTCTGTCAGTTATTATTAATTTTGTTCGTATTATGGTAGTTAAATAATAGTTGGTTTAGTTTTCAAAAATAAAAAGCAGGAGAGGTTCTCCTGCTTTTTTGTTTCCAGTTATTTTTTTTCAGCGAATGGTTTTTTAGGTAACTTGCAGGCGTTTCTTTTAACGAATTCGATGAACAACGACCGACAGCAACTGAATGTCTTGTCAGAGCGAATTGCCGGCTTTCTGACATTTATCCGGGATAGATTTGATCTTCACGAAGGCAAAGAGGATGAATTAGAAACCATTGAATACATACGAAAGAATGTGGAATTCCGGGGTGCAAACCTATGGATTCTTATTTTTGCGATTTTGGTGGCTTCCGTCGGGCTGAATGTCAATTCAACCGCGGTAATCATTGGGGCCATGCTAATCTCGCCCTTGATGGGCCCGATTATGGGGATTGGCATGGCAGCTGGGGTCAACGATTTTGAATTGATAAAAAAGTCGATGAAAAATCTCGGGATCGCCGTACTGATCAGTATCATGACCTCTACGCTGTATTTCTCATTTACCCCGCTGGCGGATGCGCAATCCGAATTGCTCGCCAGAACGGAACCCACCATTTGGGATGTATTGATTGCCCTCTTTGGGGGGCTGGCTGGCATCATTGCAGGATCCAGGAAAGAAAAAAGCAATGCCATCCCTGGAGTAGCCATTGCTACCGCCTTGATGCCGCCTCTCTGTACTGCCGGGTACGGGCTGGCTACCTGGAACCTGTATTATTTCATGGGGGCCTTTTACCTGTTTTTTATCAATTCGGTTTTTATCAGCCTCTCCACCTACCTGATTGTTCGGTTCATGGGATTCCCAAAAAAAGAATTCATTGACAGTCAGCGAGAAAGACGGGTTCGAAATTACATTTCCATTTTCATTGTCATCACGATTGTACCCAGTATCTACCTGGCGTATAATATCGTTAAGCGGACCCTTTGGGAAAAATCAGCGAAGGAATTTGTGCAAATGGAATTTGATTTTCCCAGCACCCAAATAATTACGAGTAATTTCCACTATAACCCAGATAGCAGTACCATCGAAGTAGTGATGGTGGGACAGCGCATCAAAGAAGAGGAAATTGCCAGCATGCAAAAGAAAACCGAGGCCTTTAAATTGAACCGGACCTTTCTACTGGTCAAGCAGAGTGGAGATACTGGAATGGATATGAATATGCTCCGTTCCGATGTATTGAAAGATCTGTACGAACGAAACGAAGCCATGGTACGCGACAAGGACCAGAAAATCGCCTTTTTGGAGCGCGAAGTGGCGCAATATGCAGCGTCGACAGGGATGGTCGTAGACCTGGCGCAGGAAGCCCGGGTCAACCACAAAGATTTGATTGCTTTCTCGGTAAACCGAACCGTAGTGGCCAATTTGTTAGAAGACCGGCAGGATACTGTTTTGGTAGCGGTTGCCACCTTTTCCAATACCCCTGGAAAACCGGAAACCGACCGACTTAAGTCCTGGTTGAAAGTTCGAACCAAGGCTGATTCCATCTCGCTGATCTTAGATCAATAAAAGGGAAGTAGCCGAGGTAATGGCATGAAAAGGCAGCTGGAAAACAGAGGCACTTTGGCAACCCTGTGCCGAGATACCCGTCTTTTTTCCCGCATCAACTGGGAGTAATACTCAGGGAAACCAATGGGCCAGTCCGGGGATGGTAAGGAGCCGCTATAAATCAAAAAAGCTATGAAACAATGTCTCATAGCTTTAGTCAATTAACAATAAACCCAAAATAACCTGCTGTAGGAGAAGGACTCGAACCTCCACGGGGCAGTTAGGCAAAATACGAGCTCGCTACTTGCTTTGTCCTGTGACCCCACCCCCGAGACAGGAGGGCATGTCTGCCAATTTCATCATCCTACAGTGTAAAAAGACCATTTGTCTTTATTTGATATTCCAAAGGTAGTATAACCGGTTAGAAATTAAAAATAATTGAATAAGTATTTCAAAAAAATATGATATTTTTAATTATTTACCCGTTTTTTATTTAACAATGTAATTTTTACAAAAGGAATGACCGATCGATTGACGAATTGTAAACGGGTCTTTTTCGGATTTTCCTTACCTTGGAAAAAAAAGTGTAAAAGGGTCCATGGGAGAGCCGATAAAAATCTACGAAATGCCGACGAATACCAATCAGCGGGCGTTTCAACTGTATGAAGTTCAGGGGAAAACCATACAGAACACCACCTATCCCCACGAAACGGATCGTCCCCACCGGCATACGTACTACGAAATTTGCGTGTTTATTACCGGGGCGGGGAAACACGAGATTGATTTTGAAGCACATCCCATTCATTCAAATAGCGTCCATTTTCTGTCTCCAGGCCAAATTCATTTAATAAGTCGCGAAAACGACTACCATGGCTACCTAATGGTTTTTTCCAGGGAATTTTACGGACTGGAGCAGGGCAATGAGGACGTCCTATTTCAATTACCCTTTTTTAACAACCCTACGCTTGTGCCGATTTTAAACCTGACCCAAGCGGATTTCAGCGAACTTCTTAATTTAATTTTATCGCTTCGTAAAGAATACATCCATTGGAATAACTTTTCCTCAGACATCCTTCGCCATTATTTGCAAATTTTCCTTTTAAAGTGTAAGCAATATTACCTGCGGTATTTTGCGGATACGAACAAGACCTTGGACCCCCATTTTTCGCTGGTACAGCAATTCAATGCGCTGGTTGAGCAGCGGTTTCGTCAGGTTCATCAGGTGCAGGAGTATGCTTCCCTTATGGCCATGACTCCCTCCCTGCTAAACAAGCATGTCAAAAACATTACCGGGTTTACAGCTGGTGAGATTATTTTAGACCGATTGATGCTGCAGGCAAAGCGGTACCTGATTTATACAGACCTTTCCAACAAAGAAATTGCCTACCAGTTAAACTACCCGGATCCATCCTATTTCAGCAGAATTTTCAAACGGAAAACGGGAAAATCCCCGTCGGACTTTAGAAAGTCAGAAAACGAAAAGTACCAGCTTTAATTTGAAAAACACCTTTGTAGGAGTGGTTTTTAAAGGTAACTTTATCCTTGGAAGTAAAATGTGCAAGATTTAACAAATTGGTTCCGATTTAAATTTTGAATTTCGGGACATTTGTCGGATATCCGGAATAATTTTAAACCCATTTAAAAATATGATAGCAATAGATTTTGAAATTCAGCCCAAGGATTTGAAAAAAAGGCTGGAGCGTTTCTGGGATCTTTCTGCGGAGAAGATCCATTCAATTGAGCACGAGTATCCACAAAACCAAGGTTCACCGGTATTTACCAAGGATGGAAAATACACGACCCGGGGATGGACCGAATGGACTCAGGGCTTTCAGTTTGGTTCATCTATTTTGCAGTTCGACGCCACCGGCGAGTCACAGTTTCTGGATAAGGGAAAGATGAAAACCTTGCAATTGATGGCGCCCCACATCAGCCATACGGGTGTACACGATCACGGTTTTAACAACGTCAGTACCTACGGAAATCTCCTTCGTCTCATGGTGGAGGAAAAAATACCCTACAACGAATGGGAAAAGAATTTCTACGAATTGGCCCTGAAAATTTCCGGTGCCGTACAGGCCAGCAGGTGGACCGGTCTACCCGACGGAGGATTCATCCACTCCTTTAACGGTCCCCATTCCCTATTTGTGGATACCATAAGAACCGTACGTATACTCATGCTGAGCTACAGCCTGGGTCATGTGCTTCAGGAGGAAAACGACAAAAAGGTAAACTTGCTGGTCAGAGGCCTGCAACACGCCAAAGCCACGGCGGATTATTCCGTGTTTTACGGGGAGGGTAGGGACCGGTACGATGTCTGGGGCAGGACGGCCCACGAGAGCGTTTTCAATACCCGGGATGGTAATTTCCGCTGTCCCAATTCCCAGCAGGGATATACGGGCTTCTCTACCTGGACCAGAGGCCTTGCCTGGGCCATGTGTGGCTTTGCTGAGGAATTGGAATACATCGACAACTTATCCGATGATTCCTTAAAAGCCTATGGCTCACCCGTAGAAATTGAGGCGTTTTTATTGAAAGCCGCAACGGCAAGTTGTGATTTTTACATCGATCACACTCCGGTAGACGGCGTCCCGTATTGGGATACTGGTGCGCCTAACCTGCATAAATTGGGGGATTACCTGGATAAGCCGGCCGATCCGTACAATGCCTACGAACCCGTAGATAGCTCTGCCGCTGCCATTGGCGCTCAGGGCTTGCTGCGTCTGGGGCACTACCTCCAACGCAAGGGGCAGACCGAAAAGGCAAAAAAGTACTGGCAGGCCGGACTGACCGTACTGAAAACCCTGTTGGAAGAACCCTACCTGAGTACCGACAAAAACCACCAGGGTATCTTGCTGCATTCCATCTACCACCAACCAAATGGTTGGGACAATGTGCCCAGGGGACAAAAAATTGCCTGCAATGAGTCCAGCATGTGGGGGGATTACCACGCCAGGGAACTAGCCCTTTACGTACAACGAATCGTAGACAAGGATCCCTATTACACCTTCTTTAATTGTCTATCATGAGCGCACAACCCATCAACGACTTAAGCAAGCTGTGTATTCACACCATCACCACCAAGCCCTGGAGCCTGGAGGAAGCCGCGGAAAATTACGAGAAGGCGGGTGTTAAAGGAATATCTGTCTGGAGGCAGTATTTGGGAGGCCGCGATATCGCCGCTGCAGGCGAGCGGATTCGCAGTCACGGTCTGGAAATCGTTTCCCTCGTGCGTGGCGGTTTTTTCCCCGCCGTTTCCGAGCGAAACAGAGAACTAGCCATCCAGGACAACCTCAAAGCAGTGGAGGAAGCTGCCGCGTTAGGGGCCCCCATGATCGTGTTGGTTTGTGGAGCCGACCCAGGCCAGTCCCTGGAGACCTCTCGGAAGCAAATTAGGGAGGGCATTGAAAAAGTATTGCCGCAAGCCATTGAGCACGGTGTAAAACTGGCCATTGAGCCCCTACATCCCATGTATGCCGACACCCGTTCGGCCGTCAACACCCTGCGTCAGGCAAACGAAATGGCAGAGGCGATTGGCTCCGATTACGTGGGAGTGGCAGCTGACGTTTACCACCTTTGGTGGGACCCCGACCTACGGGAGGAATTGCTCCGCTGCGGGCGAAACGGGAACCTTTTCGCCTTTCATATTTGTGATTGGATGAGCCCAACGGTAGATTTCCTGAACGACAGGGGCCTGATGGGAGAAGGATGCATCGACATACCGACCATTCGAGGCTGGGCAGAGGAGGCAGGATTTTCCGGTTTCCATGAGGTGGAAATTTTTTCCGACCGCCATTGGGCCGGGGATCAGAACGAGTTTTTAAACAAAATTGTATCGAGTTATTATCATTGCTAGTAAACACCAATATACATGGAACATAAAGTAGGAATTATCATGAACGGTGTCACCGGAAGGATGGGTACCAACCAGCATTTAATGCGCAGCATCGTGGAAATTATCAAGCAGGGGGGCGTCAAGCTGGCCAATGGCGATCGCATCATGCCGGACCCCGTATTGGTAGGCAGAAACGAAGCCAAATTGCAGGAATTAAGCAAGAGGTCCGGTGTACAGGCGTATACCACCGATCTGGATTCCGTGATGCAAGACAAGCGCTATAGCATCTATTTCGATGCACAGACCACCGGCCGCAGGGCAGATGCAGTCAAGCAGGCCGTCGCTGCGGGTAAGCACATCTATTGTGAAAAGCCGGTAGCGGTGGATACGGCCACAGCACTCGAACTCCACGAGATATGCAGCAAGGCAGGAGTAAAAAACGGCGTTGTTCAAGATAAATTGTGGCTGCCTGGGCTCAGGAAGTTAAAACGCTTGATCGAAAATGATTTCTTTGGAGAAATCCTTTCCGTACGGGGGGAGTTTGGCTATTGGGTTTTTGAAGGACATACCGTACCCGCGCAGCGGCCATCCTGGAATTACCGGAAGGAAGACGATGGAGGCATTATCGTTGATATGCTCTGCCATTGGCGGTATGTGTTGGACAATATTTTCGGCGCAGTGAAGGCAGTCTCCTGCACTGGAGCCACCCATATCAAAGAACGGGTAGACGAGCAGGGGCAACCATATACCTGCACAGCCGACGATGCGGCGTATGCCACCTTTGAATTGGAGGGAGATATTATTGCCCATTTTAATTCATCCTGGACCGTACGCGTTCGAAGGGATGATTTGTTGACCGTTCAGGTGGATGGGACAAAGGGTTCGGCCGTGGCTGGTTTGCGGGAGTGTTACATTCAGCATTACGGCAATACACCAAAGCCCGTTTGGAATCCCGATATCGTGCAGCCGATCGATTTTTACGAAGGATGGTCCAAGGTCCCGGAGCAAGAGCCCATGGATAACGCATTTAAAGTGCAATGGGAACTGTTTTTAAAGCATGTGGTTGCCGATGAGCCTTTTCCCTGGGACATGAAAGCAGGTGCCAAAGGGGTACAGTTGGCAGAAAAAGGCTTGGAAAGTTGGGCAAAGCGCGCCTGGGTAGACATTCCTGAACTATAAAATATATGGCTATGAAACGAGTAGCGCTGGTTACTGGTGGCTCAAGAGGCATCGGTTTGGGAATCGCCAGGTGTCTGGCCCGGGAGGGATTTGACTTGGCTATTAATGGCATGCGAAAGGAAGAAGATACCCGAGCGAGCCTGGACGAGTTGCGCTCCCTGGGAGCGGAGGTAGTGTATTGCCAGGGGGATGTAGGAAGTGCTGCAGAACGGCAAGGAATAATGGACGCCATTGATGCGCATTTTGGTCGGCTTCACGTATTGGTAAACAATGCGGGGGTAGCGCCCAAGGAACGAAAGGACATCCTGGAGGCGTCGGAAGAAAGCTTTGACTACGTGTTAAAAACGAACCTTCACTCCGCTTATTTCCTTTCTCAGCTGGCCGCAAACCGAATGATTTCGCAGAAAAGGGAGTCTGCAGATTTTAAAGGGGCGATCATTAATGTCTCGTCAATTTCTGCGACGGTAGCCTCTGTCAATCGAGGAGAATATTGCGTAGCGAAGGCGGGTATGAGCATGGCCACACAGCTTTTTGCCGTGCGGCTTGGCGAATTTGCTATCCCCGTGTACGAGGTGCGTCCCGGCATCATTGCAACCGACATGACCTCGGGCGTCAAAGAAAAATACGATGCCTTGCTTGGTCAGGGCCTATGCGTACAGGCCAGATGGGGGCTGCCGGAAGACGTAGGGCTGGCCGTCGCCTCCCTGGCCAAAGGAGACTTTCCCTATTCTACCGGTCAGGTGATCATGGTAGATGGGGGACTAACCATCCCAAGATTATAATGGCATGCGCCACCAACCGGGAGGAAAATCCGGTTAGTGGCGCATTTTTTAAAAATTTTGGACTAATCCAGTCAACAAACGTATATTGTCAATCAAACAAACGAAACCCAACTCAAATGGAAAAAAAGAAACTTTATTGGAGGATTTGTTGCGTCGCTGCGATCGGTCTTTGCATCCTGACATTTACTCCTCTCGTCATTCCACAAGGAATAGCTACGCCTGCACTTGGGGGAGTTCCCTATAGCTTGTGGACCAGTTTTATTATTACCGTACTTTTGGTCGTACTTACCTACATCGGTACACGTGTACACCCGGGTATGCAAAATGAGGAGGAGTTATGATATTCTGGGTATGGGTATTTGGCCTCATTTATGCAGGCCTATTGGTTTTCGCTTCGTTGAAGTCGTACAAGAAGAATCGGTCTTCAGAAGAATTCATGATGGCCGGGTCCAATATTGGATTGACGCTGGGGGTATTGACCTTTGCTGCGGCCCTTTTTAGCACCTTTACGTTTTTGGGAATGCCGGATTTTTTCCGGATAAATGGGGTAGGCGCCTGGATTTTCCTCGCGGTTTCCGACGGGGCCATGGTCTTCTTACTCCTATGGTTTGGCTACCATATTCGTAACCGGGTCAAGGGAATGGAATTCCGGGGTGTTTCCGGATTGATCAGCAGGTGTTACGAAAACAAACTTGCCGGGTATGTATTCTTTCTCAGCGCGTTTTTGTTTTTGATTCCCTACGTGGGAATTCAGATACAAGGCATTGCTATCTTTATGGATGCGGCCTTCCCAGGGTCTTTTCCGGCATGGGGCTGGTCGGCAGGCATTGTGCTTATTATGCTGGTGTATAGTGAAATCGGTGGGCTAAAGGCAATTATTTTCAGCGATGCCATTCAAGGACTCCTCTTATTGGGCGTCATTTGGATCATTGGCTGGGCTTGCCTGAGTCATTTTGGAGGTATCGGACCTATGTTCGAAAAGGTCGGTGCAATGCAAGAGGACCTCTTGTCTACGCCCGGTCCGCAGGGCCTGCTGACGCCACAGTTTTTGATTGCTTCGTTGATCGCGATTCTGATGATTCCGGTCACGCAGCCGCAATTTACCACCCGGATCGTGGTAATGAAAAGTATGAAAACCATGCAACTCATGGCCGTATCCCTGGGGGCTTTCGCAATTTTGGTGATCCTTCCTACCATTTTTATCGGCATGTACGGAGCGGACCTGTATTCGGAATACGGCAGAGACGAGTTTTTCGCCAACGCATTTCTGTACGATCAACCGGATGCAGTGGCCGCTTTGGCGATTATCGGCTTGATTGCGGCGGGGCTTTCGACTACCAATGCGCAAATCTTTGCTTTGGGATCCGAATTGCGGGGTCTTTTGCGAGGCAATGAAAACAGCATCATGCGAAAAACAAAAATTGGCATTTTTGTTTTTTCGATCATCGCTTTCTTTTTCTCGATCATCGTGTTTGACCAATTGGTTTTGCTGGCCAGGGTCAGTTTTGCCGGTACCGGAATCATGGGCCCCATGATCATTTTGGGGATTCTTAGTGACCGAAAGGTTTCTCCGGCCATTATCTATTTTTCCCTCGGCGGATTGCTCGTATTCTTGAGTTCACTGGCCGGCTTTATTCCCGACATGTATGCGGGCTTGAGGCTAGACCTCTTGCTCTTTGTATCTTTGGGGCTGGTAGCACTCATTAGTCACCTTACGGGTAAAAAACAACAGCTGGTTCCTCCGGTCAAGGACCGATAAACCGAAAATACCCGCTATGGTATGAGCAAGAGATCCTTACAAATCATCAATGGGCAGGTCATTACGCCTTTTGAAATAGTACGCAACGCGTCCGTCCTGATACGGGACGGGCGCGTTGACGCTATTTTCCCTGATAATCGTGCGCTGCCGGATGTGCTGACCATCGATGCCGCTGGCCGTTTTGTTTCGCCCGGATTTATTGACTTGCACGTGCATGGGGGAGGGGGACACGATTTTATGGACGGAGAAGTGGAGGGTTTTCAGCAGATTGCGCAGCTGCATGCACGACACGGAACGACGGCGATGGTGCCTACCTCATTGACAAGTACTGGGGAGCAGCTTTTACACTTGCTCCGCATCTACGAGGAGGCTTCCCGCTACACGGATAAGGGAGCCACTTTTCTGGGGATGCACCTGGAAGGGCCGTATTTTGCCATGAATCAGCGGGGTGCTCAGGACCCCCGGTACATCCGGGATCCGGATCCCTCCGAATACGAAGCAATCCTGGAATATTCCCATCTCATTGCGCGCTGGAGTGCGGCTCCCGAGCGCAAAGGTGCCCTGGACTTTGGCAGGCGCTTGCGTGAAAAAGGTATCCTGGCTGCAATCGCTCACACAGATGCCGTGTACGAGGAAGTTTTGGAAGCGATTGAAGCCGGTTATTCGCTGTCAACCCATTTGTATTCGGGTATGTCCGGTGTGACCCGAAAAAACGCCTACCGCTTTGCGGGCGTAATCGAAAGCAGCCTGCTTTTGGACGCCTTGGACGTGGAGATCATTGCAGATGGGGTGCATCTACCCGCTCCGCTTTTAAAACTGATTTACAAGGTAAAGGGCCCGGAGAAAATCGCACTGATTACGGATGCCATGCGTGGAGCCGGTATGCCGGAAGGAGAGAGCATACTTGGACACAAAGACGATGGGCTCAAAGTCATAATTGAAGACCAGGTGGCAAAACTACCCGATCGCAGTTCGTTTGCAGGCAGCGTGGCCACCGCAGACCGCTTGGTTCGAACCATGATCGGCATGGCCGATTTACCGCTGTTGGAGGCAGTGAAAATGATAACGCAGACCCCAGCGCGCATCATGGGAATTGGGCATAAAAAAGGCGCCATTCGCCGAGGAATGGACGCCGATATCGTACTGTTTGATGCGGATATTCGGGTAAGCCTTACGCTGGTGGAGGGTAGGCTGGTTTACTCGGAAGCATCCGAGGAAATCAGTCAATAGCCACCCATTTTTCACTCCGGTCGGATTCGAAAATAGCCTGTAAAATTCGGGTGTTTGCCCGGGCGTTTTCCAGGCTTACCGGAACCTCGGTGTCCTCCAGAATTGCCCGGGAAAAATCATCCGCCTGCGCCGTGTATTGATTGCTTACCGGCAAAACGATCCGTTCCGGGTTTGGTTCAAGGAAGTTGCCATCATGGATGTACAATTCGTTACCTTGATCCGATGGGGCATTGAAGGGAATCCGTACCTCCAGGATTTTTTCCTCTCCATAAAACAACATGCGCTGATAAGGCGTAAGTTGTGTACTTACCGTGAATGTCATTTGAATTTCATGGTAATCTATAAGAACAGACCCCAACTTGTCGGTTCTGAATTGGGGGTCAAATTCCAGCATGGACACGACTCTTCCCGGTTCTTTTTCAAGGACAAACCGAGAGGTGAAGACAGGATAACATCCGATATCCCAGATACCTCCGCCCCCCTTTTCCTGGATATTGCGGATATTGTCACCCTGCACGTTAAAATAGCTGAAGAACCCGTGTACGGCTTTGATGCGTCCCAGATAGCCATTTCGAACCAATTCCCTAGCCTTGATCCATTGGGGATTGGATGCGACCATAAAGGCTTCTCCTACTTTTACCCCCATTTTGTCTCTGGCAGCGATCAAAGCATCGATTTCATCTGCGTCCAGAGCTAGGGGCTTTTCACACAATACGTGTTTTCCAGCCTCAATGCACTGCAGGGTATAGGGTACATGTAAATCATTGGGAAGGGGGTTGTAGATCACGTCAATTTCCGGATCCTGGATCAATTCTTCGTAGGAACCGTAAATCTTTGGGATTCCCAGCTCATTGGCCACGGATCGTGCCCGCTCCAGCTCTCTCGAAGCCAGGCCATAAATTTCGTAATCGGTGCTGTTTTGCATGGCAGGGATCACTTTTTCCCGGGCAATTTTTGCGGCGCCCAGGACGCCCCATTTAAGTTTTCTTTTCATAGAGATGGGTATATTGGTTAAAACAAGACCTGCAGCTAGCATTCGTTGCAGGTGACAATTCGCAACAACAAGTTACGGGTATTCGCAACCAAACCCAACCTAAGGCCCGGGGCCCTATGTATAATCATTATAAATAAGTAAGTAGTCGCTAGCCGCATGGATTTCATAACTCAATAGTATCGTTTGTTTAATCAGGTAAAAAAGTAAAAAAACGTATATATTAAACATGAAAATATTTTTATCAAAATAAATTTTTATATCGATCCGCGAGTTCTTGGAAGCGATAATTTCTATACTGCTGGAAAATAGTTGGCAAATTCTTAAATAATAGGTAAAATGCAATCGATTGCGCAACGGAATCAGGCGTTGATTTTCTGAGCGATCGATTCAATCATCAATCAATTCGTATACCATGGAAAATAAATTTTCAAGAAGGTCTTTTCTTCACGCCGTGAGCTTGCTGGCGGCTGGAACTGCTGTGAGTACCCCCCTGATGGGATTTGGAATGAAGCGCAAGCTACGCATAGCCCTGGTGGGTACCGGGGTGCGCGGTACCTCATTTTGGGGAAGAAGACTGGTCGAGCAGTATTCGGATATTTTGGAGTTTGTGGGATTGAGTGACATCAACCCTGGGAGGTTGGATTATGCGTTGGAATACATGAAAGTGAATTGTCCCACCTTCGTGGATTTTGACGAGATGATGGAAACTACCAAGCCCGACTTATTGATCGTGACCACCATGGATTCCACCCACCACGAATTCATTATCAAAGGACTGGAGTCCGGAACCGATGTGCTTACCGAAAAACCCCTCACTACGGACGAAGCCAAATGTCAGCAAATTTTAGACGCTGAAAAGAACTCCAATAAAAACCTGATCGTCGGATTTAACTACCGCTGGAGCCCGTATATCACCAAGATAAAGGAACTGCTCCAAAATAAGGAAATCGGAGAAGTCACATCGGTAGATTTTCATTGGTACCTCAACACCCACCACGGGGCTTCCTATTTTCGTAGGTGGCACGGGGTTACCGAAAACGGAGGATCCCTTTGGGTGCACAAAGCGACCCACCATTTTGACCTGCTCAATTGGTGGCTGGATTCGGACCCAGAAGAAGTATTTGCCTACGGTGCCCTGGAGCATTACGGCAGCAACGGCCCGTTCCGTGGCAAAAATTGCCGCAGCTGTGCACACAAAAATGATTGCACGTACTATTGGGATATTACCAAAAGCCCACGTGACATGAAGTTGTACGCGGAAAATGAGCACCACGACGGCTATTTTAGAGATGGCTGCGTATACCGGCATGAAATCGATATTTACGATAAGATGTCTGCGAATATCAAATACGCCAACAAAGCCGTGGTCAATTACTCCCTGACCACCTATAGCCCCTACGAAGGGTGGAAGATTGCGTTTAATGGGCAGAAGGGACGAATCGATGCCTGGCTGGATATTCCTTTTATGAGCAACGAAACAATGGATCAGGAGGCGCTTCACGCGGCCGAAATGGACCAAAACCTATCCGAGGACATGAATCGGGAACCATTGGTGCTCCACAAGAACTGGGAAAAACCCCAAATCATTCAGGTCGTCAGCGAGCGTGGGGGGCACGGAGGAGGCGACAAGCGGCTACACGATAAAATCTTCAAGAACCCCGAGGCAGCCGATCCGTACAAACATTCCGCAGGATTGCGGGACGGTATCATGTCGGTCTTGATCGGCGTGGCTGCTAGAAACAGTATCGAAAGCAATGGACCGGTAAAGATCGCCGATCTTACCAGCATACAACCAAGCCCCAACCGGACCTAAGTACTTAATTTTTCCCCTCCATACGGCCTTTTTTGGCTAATGGAGGGGTTTTTTAGTGCCTTTTGGGATTTGATGATCCTTTCACCCTATCTTTCTTTACCCTATGAAAATCGAACACCTGGCAATCAACGTAACAAACCCCCACGCAGTCTCCGACTGGTACGAAAAGAATTTGGGATTAACGGTCGTAAAAAAAATGGACGAGGCGCCCTACATGACCTTTCTGGCCGATGATAGCGGCAAAGTGATGATCGAACTCTACCAAAATTCCAAGGCGTCGGTATTGGAATTTGCCAAACTGGATCCTTTGATGCTACACCTGGCCTTTGTATCCGAAGATCCGGAGCAGGAAAAATCGCGCCTTGTTGCGGCAGGAGCCGTGTTGGTGAGCGACGATACCCTGGCAGATGGAACCCGGTTGTTGATGCTACGGGACCCCTGGGGCCTGGCCATTCAGTTTTGTAAGCGGGCAAAACCCATGCTGAAATAGTATTCCGGCCAATCCGTTTAGGGAGATTGCCAGTGTCGATCCACTAGAAAGCAATCACGTTTATGGCAGTCAATAATCCAAATGGATTCCGAATCGCCTTTGGTAGGGTTTTCGCGCCTTTGCTTGCCGATCCATGTGTAGGATACGTTAATTTTCGCCTGCGATTTTTTTCCATAAGCGGTGGTACGTACAGCCTGTACCTTGAAGGTTATTTCGGGAAAGTTGTTTATCTGGGTACTGCCCCGGTAGACATTTCTCCTTTTTAATGATGCTAGCGTTTTTATTGGATCGTTTCACGTTTTTTTGGAGGACTTTACGCTATCTTCGAGTCGGTAGTTGGGTTTTGAGAAAAATCGAAAATTAACGAAAACAATGGGGTTGAATCGAGTTTACCTGGCAAGCTGTTTAGTTGCAAATTTCGTCACACTTTCCCTTTTTGGACAACGACAAATGGAATACCTGGACCGCGGCCTGATCGCCCTGCCGGACGAGAAGGGTGGGGTTTTTCTGAGCTGGCGCCTTCTGGGCGACGAACCCGCGGATACTGGGTTTGACCTGTACCGTATCTATGAAGAGGAGCCCGCAGTAAAGATGAATACCTCGCACTTGATTCAAAGTACAACGTTTATTGACCCCAAAGTCGATTTGAGCCGGAATCCCAGGTATTTCGTCCGGACAGGAACCCAAGATCAAAGCAAGTCTGTAGTGGTTTGGGAAAATTCCTTTTTGGAAATATCCCTACAGACACCGGAAGGCTATCGGCCCAATGATGCCTCGGCAGGCGACCTGACCGGAGATGGTCGGTATGAATTGGTCGTGCACATGACCGGCAAGTCCCGCGATAATTCCCAAGATGGATTTACTGACCCGCCGATTCTTCACGCCTATACCCTGGACGGAACCTTATTATGGGAGATTAACCTGGGCATCAATATCCGGGAAGGGGCCCATTATACCCAATTCATTGTGTACGACCTGGATGGAGACGGTGTGGCTGAGGTTTCCTGCAAAACGGCCGATGGAAGCAGGGACGGTTTGGGTACGGTCATTGGAGACGGCAGCAAGGACTGGAGAAACCAAGCGGGAAAGATTTTGGACGGTCCGGAGTATTTGACGGTTTTTTCAGGGAATACGGGACAGGCCTTGTCCACCGTAGCCTACATTCCGGATAGAGGCGATCTTTGCGGATGGGGTGGGGAAGGAGGAAATGCTGGAAACGACTGCAATGGTAACCGGGTGGATCGCTTTCTGGCGGGGGTTGGGTACCTGGATGGAAAAAAGCCCTCCTTACTTATGGCACGAGGCTATTATGGTAGATCGGTCATTGCTGCCTGGGATTTTGATGGGGAAACCCTTCGTTCCCGTTGGGTTTTTGATTCGGAGGGTAGAGAAAACCCCTTTTCCGGACAAGGAAACCACAGTTTGAGCGTAAACGATGTGGATGGAGATGGACGGGATGAAATGGTATACGGAGCGATGGTGGTAGAGGATGACGGAAGCGGTCGCTACAGTACCGGACTGCGGCACGGAGATGCCCTGCATGTGAGCCGCTTTCACCCGGATTATCCGGATCAGGTGGTATGGGGAATTCATGAAAACGAAACCAACGAATCAGGCTTTGGTGTAGCCTTGTTCAACGCCAGAACCGGCGGCATTCTCTGGGGAGCCGAAGAGGGAAGGGACGTGGGAAGGGGCCTTGCTGCCGATATCGATCCCCGGCACGAAGGCGCGGAATTTTGGTGGAATGGATCCGGTGGATTGTATAATTTTAAGGGTGAAGAAATTGGGAAGAAACCAGGCAGCATTAATTTTGCCCTCTGGTGGGACGGGGATTTGTTGCGGGAATTGCTGGATAAAAACCGAATCGATAAGTGGGATTACGAAGCGGAACGGCTGAGCAATTTACTGACTGCAACGGATTGTGCAGCCAATAACGGCTCTAAGGCCACGCCTGCATTGTCTGCAGATTTGTTTGGCGACTGGCGGGAAGAGGTCGTGTTTCGAACGGAGAACAACCAATCGTTGAGAATTTATACCAGTAGGGAGGCAACGTCCTACCGGTTTCCAACGCTGATGCATAACCCGCAGTACCGTCTTGGCATTGCCTGGCAAAACGTGGGGTACAATCAACCTCCGCATACGGATTTTTATTTGGGTGAAGGGATGGAAGCTCCTAAATGGCCCAAAATAGCGATAGTAAGAAAAAGTAAATAAAATATCATACGTTCAGGACACTTCATCCCTGGAATCCGTACTGGCTATACTGTGAAATACTTGATACATTAAGCCGTACCCATGAAAAGTAAATGGTTGTTTTTCCCCGATGTCCTTTTGGTATTGGTCCTATGCCTTACCTGTGAGCGGCATGAGCTTCAGCAGATGCGGGAAAAAGGGCATGCAGTGCTTGCGAATGCGCCTTCGACACCCGAATCGGAAGAAAAAACATACGCACCCACCACCGAAAAACAAAAAAGCTGGAAAGAATTGATTCAGACGGCGAATGGCTCATCCTTTCGTTTGATGATGTATCATAGAAAAGAGTAAGTTGGTGATTTTTTAATCCTTCTTTTTAGAAAAGGTAGGTGGTTACACGCTTACCTTTTTTTATTTTCGCAATACTTCCTGTTTTTTACCACAGCCTTTTCGTTTTCAATCAGGTAAACCATTGCTTGCTTTGGAACGGGTAGGAAAAAGAGTACGGACTTTATCCGAAGGAAGCCGGTTCGCGGTTGCCCAATTGGTGTCATTAACGCCGTTTATCCGGAAATCGCCACCGAGCTGGTATAAATGTTTGAAATCAAGGCTTTTTTAATTACTTTGGTTCGGAAACTGACGCAGTCAGCAAAAATGTGTATGCGCCTTTTAGTAAAAAATATTCGTTACCCCCTTTCCTTCTTCTTGTTCCTCGGTCTGTTGGTTTGGGTGCTTCGTGTAATGCCTATTGAAAACAAGCATCGGGTCATTCCGGAATTTGTTCTTGGCGAACGAATCGATTACAACCGGGATATTCGTCCCATTGTCAATAACAAGTGCATTGCTTGTCATGGAGGGGTAAAAAAGTCCGGTGGATTCAGTCTTTTATTCGAAGACGAAGCACTCGCTGTCAACGAGTCCGGTGAGCGAGCCATTGTACCGGGAAATGTCTGGAAAAGTGAACTCATCAAACGGATCAAACACGAGGACCCGGAATACCGCATGCCGCTGGAGTCGGATCCTTTGTCCGAAGAGGAAATCGAACTATTTACCAAATGGATCAATCAGGGGGCTACCTGGGATGACCACTGGGCGTATAAGGCACCGCTTCCGCAAGAGGTTCCTTCTGCAGGTTCCGGATGGGCCATCAACGATATCGATCGATTTGTTGTCCAAAAACTGGAAGAAAAAAACCTGCGACCCAACCCCCTTTCGGATACGTATTCCCTCATCCGTCGGTTGAGTTTGGACCTTACTGGCTTGCCGCCAACCTTGGAAGCCGTACAGTCCTTCTCGGAAGACGGATCCGCAGATGCGTACGAGCGTCTGGTGGACCGCTTGCTCGCCTCCCCGGCCTATGGGGAACGCTGGGCGGCAATGTGGATGGATTTGGCCAGGTATGCGGATTCCAAGGGATACGAGGCAGATCGCCCCCGAAAGATCTGGAAATACCGGGATTGGCTGATACGCGCCTTCAATGATAACATGCCTTACGATCGTTTCATTACCGAACAGCTGGCAGGGGACCTGCTCCCCAATCCCACGGATGAAAATTACATTGCCACTGCCTTCCACCGCAATACGATGAACAACGACGAGGGTGGAACGGATAACGAAGAGTTTCGAGTGGCGGCCGTATTGGACCGGGTAAACACGACTTGGACCGTGGTACAGGGAACGACCATGGAATGCGTTCAGTGTCACAGCCACCCATACGACCCGATACGGCACGAGGATTACTACCGTAGTCTGGCCTTTTTTAATCAGACTGCCGATGCAGATATTCCAAGCGAAGCCCCCGTACTCGTCGAATTCAAATCCGAGGAAGATCAGCAAAAATTACAAAAAATTCAAACCTGGGTAACGGACGTGGCTGCAGGGAATCAGGCCTCAGCAGCGGATTATTTTACCGAACTTATCCGCCTGGGCGAACCCAAGCTTCATCCGCACTACTTTGAGCAAATGGACCGGGGTATACCCGTGAGAGGGACCGCTACTTTTAAAGTGGATCCCAAAATCCATTCGATTACGCGGCAACTCCCCTTTTCGGGGGAGGACCGGATGATGTTTAAGGTGCGCGTAGAGGGGGAGGCTGGTGCGATTCGCTTTCGGTTAGATAGCCTTCAGGGAAGGGAAGTAGCCGCCTGGGACGTTCGTGCCAAAACGAAAACCCGCTTTGATGAATCGAGGAAAAAGCAGGTCAGCTATTCGGTAAGCGAAGTGCTATCCATACCCCTTGAATCCCTGCAGGGAACGCACGATCTGTACCTGGTTTGGGAGGGCCCAGATGGTAAGGAGAGCACCTGCATCTTCGAATGGGTGATGCTGCACCATTCCCTTCCTGGCAAAGATCGGGCAGGGTATAAAGAAATGGAACAGACGTTCTATGAATTGTCTAATTCAGAAAAGGAAAAAGAGACGACGCCCGTGATGGTTTCCCTTCCGGAGCAATACCGACGCGAGACACGGATATTTGAAAAAGGTGCCTGGATGGTTCCGGGAGAACCTGTCAGCGCTGGCGTTCCGGCGATTTGGAACCCGTTTGATGAGGGCTATAGCCAAGACCGCCTGGGATTCAGTGAGTGGCTTTTCAGTCCCGATAATCCCTTGACGGCACGGGTAATGGTCAATCGGCTTTGGGAGCAATTGTTTGGCAGGGGCCTGGTATCGTCCCTGGAGGATTTTGGTTCACAGGGATTTGCTCCAACACACCCGGAATTATTGGACTGGTTGGCCTTGCGTTTTTCCCGGGACCTGAACTGGGACATCAAGCGATTGCTGAAAGAAATCGTGCTATCGGCCACCTATCGCCAGTCTTCTCATTTCAAAAATCCTCAAGAGGATTTGGATCCGCTGAATGAGTGGCTGTCCAGAGGGCCCCGGCTGCGGTTGACAGCAGAGCAGGTGAGGGATCAGGCATTGGCTGTTTCCGGATTGTTGAGTGACAAAATGTACGGGCCAAGTGTGATGCCGGAACAGCCGGAGGGAATCTGGCAGGTGGTTTACAGCGGGGATCAGTGGAGAACAAGCAAAGGAGAAGACAAGCACCGCAGGTCGCTGTATACCTTTTGGCGGAGAACCAGTCCGTACCCCTCCATTATAGCGTTTGATGCGCCAAGCAGGGAGTTCTGCCTGCCCAAACGGATCGCTACGAATACGCCCCTTCAGGCCCTGGTTACGCTCAATGATCCGGTATACCTGGAAGCGGCGGAAGCGATGGGAAGAAATGTGCTGGCAAACGCAACGTCAAACGATGAACGGCTGGCGCTGCTATATAGCCAGGCCACGGGAAGGGGGATCAGCGAGGAGAAGCTTTCGGACTTGCAGGTTTTGCTTGAGCAAAGTCGTGCATATTTTGACACACAGCCGGAGGCCGTGTGTCAATTAGTGGGAGAAGAAGACAAAGAATTGGCGGTCTATACCGTGGTAGCCAATGCGGTAATGAACCTGGATGAATTTCTAATGAAGTCATGAGTAAACGCATAAGTTTAGCCGACGAACAACGGTTCCGATACCTGCAAAGCAAAACCCGCAGGCATTTCCTGAAGCAGTGCACCACCGGATTGGGTGCCCTTGCCCTGGGAGGGATGATGGGCTGCCAGAGGTCCCCGGGCTTGGAGGCCTCCGGCCAGAAGGTGGAAAGCCTGCTCCGACAGGTACCTCATTTTGCACCCAAAGCCAAACGCATCATATACCTGCACATGGCCGGTGCTCCTTCCCAATTGGAGCTGTTTGATTACAAGCCCGAGTTGGCCAAATTGGACGGGAAGGATTGTCCCCAATCCCTACTGGAGGGAAAGAAATTTGCCTTTATTCAGGGCATTCCCAAGATGCTGGGGCCTCAGGCCGTATTTCGGCCCAGGGGGGAATCTGGTATGATGGTATCCGATAATTTGCCCCATTTTTCGACCATCGTCGATGACGTGACCCTGATCAAAACCATGCACACGGACGAATTTAACCACGCTCCTGCGCAGTTGCTCCTGCAGACCGGTTCGCCCAGGTTGGGGCGACCCAGCATGGGGAGCTGGGTTACCTACGGGTTGGGTTCCGAAAACGAGGATTTGCCTGGATTTATGGTATTGGTATCGGGAGGAAACACCCCGGATGCTGGCAAATCGGTATGGGGAAGTGGTTTTTTGCCTTCTGTATACCAGGGCGTGCAGTGCCGATCCGAAGGAGATCCGGTCCTCTACGTGACCAACCCCTCCGGAATGGACGGCTCCCTGCGCAAACAAACCATCGATGCCATTAACCGAATCAATGAAAAGGAATACCAGGAATTTGGTGATCCGGAGACCCTGACACGCATCTCCCAGTACGAAATGGCGTACCGCATGCAGACGTCCGTCCCTGAGGTGATGGACATCAAAGATGAGCCGGCTTATATCCACGAGATGTATGGAACCGAACCCGGTAAAACCTCCTTTGCCAACAATTGCCTGCTGGCCCGGCGACTGATTGAAAAAGGGGTTCGGTTTGTACAGTTGTTTGACTGGGGCTGGGACATGCACGGGGTAGCGGAGCGTGAATCGCTGGATAAAGGATTGACGATCAAATGCAAGCCTGTAGATCAGGCCATGACTGCGTTGGTGAAGGACCTAAAGCAGCGGGGCCTGCTGGACGAAACCCTGGTGGTTTGGGGAGGAGAATTTGGCCGGACACCCATGCAGGAAAACCGGGGCGGCCGGGAATGGCCGTACAAAGGCAGGGATCACCACACCGAGGCCTTTCCCATATGGATGGCCGGCGGAGGGGTGAAAGGAGGGTTTACGCTGGGAGAAACCGATGAAATCGGCTATTACGGGATTAAGGATAAAGTGCATGTGCATGATTTGCAGGCAAGTATTTTGCATTTGATGGGCATGGATCATGAAAAATTTACCTATTTTGCCCAGGGAAGGGATTTTAGGTTGACCGACGTGTCAGGAAAAGTAGTACATAAACTATTCGCATAAATTACATGGAGCAATCATCAGACATCATCATCTTTTTCGGGAGATTTCACCCCTTGTTTCTACATCTACCCATTGGCTTTTTAGCCTTGGGGTTTCTTATGGAATTCATGTCTCGCCGGGAGAAGTTTTCGTACCTGAAGCCTGCCATTGGCTTTGTACTCGGACTGGGAGCGCTTTCGGCGTTGCTTACAGCCATACTTGGACTGATGTTGGCCCAGGCGGGAGATTACGGTGAAGAGTTGTTGTTTATCCATCAGTGGTCCGGTATCCTCCTGGTGCTCTTTGCATTTGGTACCTGGTGGCTATATGGGCAAAAAGAAAAAAAGGCTAGCCTGAAAATCAACCGGGCCTACCTGGGTTCATTTTCGTTAATGATGGTTTTTTTGGCAGTGGCCGGTCATTATGGTGGATCGTTGACCCACGGGGCAAATTATCTTACACAATACCTGCCCAATGGAATCAAGCAACTGGCGGGGATGCCTGTGGAAGAAAAAGGTCCCAAATTAATTGAAAACCTGGACGAGGCCGTGGTGTATACCGATATCATCCATCCCATCATGGAGATTCGGTGCAATTCCTGTCACAATGCCAGTAAGAAAAAAGGAGATTTGCAGATGCATACCCGGGAAGCCCTGTTAAAAGGCGGGGAAAACGGTCCCATCTTCCTCGCGGGAAATGCCACGGAAAGCGAGATGATCAAGCGAATTCACCTGGATCCCAATCACGATGACCACATGCCTCCCAAGGGAAAATCCCAATTGACGGACGAACAGGTCCTGCTCCTGGAATGGTGGATCAACGAAGGAGCGCCTTTTGATAAAAAGGTCGCAGAACTTAAGGCAGATCAGGAGGTACAGTCGGTATTGCTCACCCTCGCCGATCCCAATGCAAACAAGTCTGCCGTGGAGATATTGCTCGCGGAAGGAACAACAGCCCCCGATCAGGAAAAGCTAAGGGCTTACGCCGAAAAGGGGATTTCCGTGAAGGCGCTTTCCAATGATTCGAATTGGTTGCAGGTGACCTTATATAAAAAAGATTCGGTAGATCAGGTATTGGAAAAACTAGCTGTAGATTTTCCCGAGCAAATCACCTGGCTTGATGCAAAAGATACGCCGTTGACCGATGCAGGCCTGGCTGCGGTTGGAAAGATGAAAAACCTTACCCGCCTGCGGGTAGAGAAAACGCGCATTTCCGACGCAGGGCTGGCGCATTTGGCTAGGCTGGAATACCTGGAATCCTTGAATCTCTATGGGACCGAGGTCAGTGATGCCGGGCTGGAACACCTGGCAGGATTGCCTAATTTGAGGCGTCTCTACGCATGGGAAACGGGTATCAGTAAGGAAGCCGTTGCAGAATTTATTGCTACAGGAGGGAAAGTCGATATCAATCTGGGCTACGAAGTTAACGTCATTGACTCGCTTAATGTAGAGGTAAAGCCAGTGGCCGTGAATAACTAGCCCTATTTCTCAAGTACCTCCCAGATGCGGTTCATAAACAGAAATGGTACCGGGCTCTGATCGGGGTTTTCTCCCAGCCGTACCAAAACCAGGCGTTCCGAGGGAACCACGCAAAGGAACTGCCCATCCCGGCCCATGGCGCAAACCATGTCCGAGGGTCCTTCTGGTATAAAACTTCCCGGGAAAGTGGTTTGCACACCGGGAAGCATAAAGCTTTCCTTGCCATTCAGCCACCAAAGGTAGCCGTAACTTTCGTTGTAGTCCTGAGAAGGCGAAAGCATCGCGGAGAAGTAGTTTTTGTCGCGAATGATCTCCTCTTGTTCCCATCGGCCTCCGGCGAGAATCATCAACCCAAACCGGGCCATGGAGCGTGCATCACTGAAAAACACCTGGTTGAATCCTATTTTCTGCCAAACACCGTTCATTCCTATCTTCGACCCGATTTTTTGGTGAAAAAAGTCGGGAAAGTTCGAACCGGTGGAACGGGTCAGGATGGAATCCAACAACGTGTAGGGTGCGTTGTGATAGGCCCAGCGTTTCCCGGGGTCGGTCAGGTACCGCAGGCTTTCGGGCCTGTAATCATCCGGATTGCTTGCGTCATCGTCCAGTCCCGTGGTCATGCTCAGGTGGTGGTGCACCTGAATACGGGTTTCTTTCTCGGTAGGAAGGCTACTCCATCCGGGACCCAGGATTTCACTGGTGGACGCGTTTAAGGAAAGGTATCCTTCCTCTTGGGCAATGCCGACCAATGTAGCCGTTAGTGTTTTTCCCGCAGAGGCCCAGTACCAGAAGGAACTTTGCTGAAAGGGTAGGTTGGAAGCCAGCCGGTTTCCGGAATAGAACTCCAGGGCGATTTTTCCATCTTTCAACAGGATAAAGGCTCTGCTGCCGTTCTCGACCAGCATCTTTTCCAGTTCTTGTACCTTCGCCTCCTCCAGCTGAATCGATGTGGTTTCCCAGTTCTCGGAAAGTAGCGGTGGAAAGTAAAGGTCGCTTGCCGGAAAAGGGTCGGGCGCAGGCTCTTGCTCGCAACCACAAAAAGTAAAAATCAAAAAACTGACAATGAGAGCACTGTTTTTCATTGCATATACGACTAATTGTATCAAAACTAACGATTTTTTGTGGGAATCGTATCAAGAAATCCTAGAGTCATTCTACCCGATCAAAACGGCTTCGGTGGTCAATTGATCTTTAACGGTAATCCGGTCGTACGTTGACCAATTGGCTGGCCCATAAAAACCGAACCGGCAAGCGTTTAAATTCCATAACCGATAGTAACCTACCTGTGCTGCAAGCCAACGAATGTGTTTTTTTAACCTCAATGTTTTTTGAAGCTAGTAATAGACAGGGAATTGCACAGCCAATTATCCGTTTTGTCACCTGCAAAGTCGGCGAAAAAAAGCGATTTTCACAACCCCTGTGCCTATATTTACGTCCAATAGCTGCACCGTTTTTTAACAGCCATACACTAATTATGAAAAAAGTACTCATTCCCATTGGTATCCTTGTTTTGATCGGCATCTTTGTATACAGCAAAGCCGTAGGGGTCTACAATACGTTTGTCCAAACCGAAGAATCCGTCAACGGTCAATGGGCCGAAGTGGAAACCCAGTACCAGCGCCGGGCAGACCTGATTCCAAACCTGGTGAACACCGTAAAGGGCTATGCCGACTTTGAACAGGAAACCTTGACGGGTGTCATCGAAGCCCGTGCGAAGGCCACTTCCATCACCTTGCAGGCAGATGACCTGAGTCCGGAAAATATTGCCCGATTTCAGGACGCGCAGGATCAACTCAGCGGATCGCTTAGCCGGTTGTTGGTGGCCGTGGAACGGTATCCGGACCTGAAAGCGAACCAAAACTTTCTCGAACTGCAAGCCCAGCTCGAAGGTACGGAAAACCGGATTGCCGTGGCGAGAAGAAACTTTAACCAATCCGTGCAAGGGTACAACGCCAACCTGCGGACCTTCCCCAATAATATCTTTGCCGGCTGGTATGGATTTGAACGAAAGGGATATTTCGAAGCCGCTGCAGGCGCTGAAAATGCACCTACGGTAGAATTTTAACGATAGGACATATGGCCGAGAAACTATTTAGTACAGCAGACCGGGCCATCATCACCGAGGCCATCCGGAACGCAGAAGCCAAAACATCCGGCGAAATCCAGGTTCACATCGAAAGCCACTGTAGCGGTGAAGTGCTGGACCGGGCTGCGGAAGTATTTGAAAAACTCAAAATGCACCGGACTACCTACCGCAACGCGGTGCTATTCTACCTGGCAGCAGAAGACCACAAATTTGCTATCTTGGGTGATGCAGGCATCAATCAAGTGGTACCGGAGAACTTCTGGGAAGCCATCAAGGATGAAATGGTGGTGCATTTTAAAAAGAGAGAATTCACCGAAGGACTTAGAAAAGGCATCGAACTATCCGGGCAACAGTTACAGCAACATTTTCCATTTGACCAAAAGGGGGATATTAACGAATTACCCAACGAAATTTCCTTTGACTAAGCTACCATGACCAACATACCGTTTTTTTCCTTATTGCTTACCTTATCCCTTTCATTTTCTGGCTGGGCGCAGGGAGATTTTCCGGAAAAACCCAATCCACCCCGTCTGGTAAATGATTTCTCTGAGACCCTTTCTGCACAGGAGATCAGACAGCTCGAAAACAAACTGGTTGCGTACGACGACAGCACCTCCACTCAGGTCAGCGTTGTTTTGATCAACTCCGTTGGGCCCTATGCGATCAGCGATTATGCCTTTCAACTGGGAGACAAATGGGGGATTGGAAGAAAGGACAAGGACAACGGCATCCTTATCCTCGCCGCGATGAAAGACCGCAAGGTGTTTATCGCGACGGGATACGGCATGGAAGGTGCCGTTCCCGATGCCTTGGCCAAGCGGATTGTCGAGCAGCTCATCGTGCCCAATTTCCGATCAGGGAATTATTTTGCCGGCCTGGATCAGGCCACGGATACGATCATTCAACTTGCGTCGGGAGAATACGATGCAGCGCAATTGTCTGAAACGGACCGACCAACTCCTGTGTTTCCCCTGGTACTGCTTTTTATGGGTGGCCTGCTGATTTTGACGCTGATCAAAAACCGACGGGATAATAACAATCACATGGGCGGAAAACGTGGAGTCGTGGACATCTTCACTACGCTGCTGCTCGCCAACATGCTTGGCGGCGGCCGGGGAAAATTCGGTGATTTTTCCTCCGGCCGGGGAAGCTTCGGTGGGGGAGGAGGAGGTTTCGGTGGCTTCGGTGGCGGCAGCTTTGGTGGCGGTGGTGCGGGTGGAAGCTGGTAAGCTAGAAATTGACATCCCGGCTATTTTTATCAGGCGGAAAAGCAAACGCAAGCGAATTTTCCGCCTCGTCCCGGAATGGGGCCCTGTTTCAAAGAAGGTCTTGCTTTAGGACTGGAAAACCTGGACCGTCATTAGAATACAAGCACATTAAATCAACAAAAACTTAGTTTTCAGTAACTAAGTGCAAGAGAATTTGCCTAATAGTCGTGGAAAGCGCATGCCCCCGGCAGCAATTTTTCATCTGAGTTCCGGGAAGTTATAATGGGCAAGGCAAATGTATTTAAATAAAGGAATAGTAAAGGACTGGTTTTTCCTTTTTCCATAAAATTATTCCTGGTAAATACTTAAATTACTGACAACTGCCCTGAAATTATCCCCTGCAACGAGCGAAATATGGTAATTTATTTCAATTGGGAAAGGTTTTGTTTACAAAAACATCGCTTTTGCCGATATAAGTAAATCATTCTATGAAATTATTGGGCTGAGGTGTCATTGCTAGAAATCAATTGAAAATAAACGTTCAAAATATGTTACTCCGAAAAAAAATTGTTCCCCTCTTCCTGGCCTTGCTAACCCCCTTTGGCTTTATTTCTGAATCTGAAAGTTGTACCCGGGAGGTGTATAAAGGGCCCAATAATACGGTGCTCACGGGCAGGACCATGGATTTTTCTATAGAAATTCCTGCCAATCAGTGGATTTTTCCCCGGGGAATAAAGCGCAGCGGGGAAGTAGGTAAAAACTCCATTGAATGGGTGTCCAAATACGGTAGCCTGGCGGTAAGCTCCTGGGATATTTCCACCACCGACGGAATGAACGAAAAGGGCTTGGTAGCCAACATGCTTTGGCTGGTGGAATCCACCTATCCTTCCTTCGATAAAGAAGGAAACAAGGAGGGCCTGGCCATTTCTCTCTGGGCGCAATACATGCTCGACAACTTTGCTTCCGTGGAGGAGGCGGTCGAAGCCATGCGGCAGGCTTCCTTTGCCATTGTTTCGGATTTTATACCCGGGACGAATAAATTCACTACCGTACACCTTTCCCTTTCCGATGCGACCGGCGACAGTGCCATTTTTGAATACATTGGTGGAAAACTAGTGATCCACCACGATGCCTCCTACCAGGTCATGACCAATGATCTGCCCTACGAGCAGCAGCTCGCCATTGGCAAGTACTGGGAAAACATTCCTGGCAAGACTTTTTTGCCCGGATCGGTCACCTCCTCCGACCGTTTTGTTCGGGCGTCTTTTTTCCTCAACTCCATTCCGCAGACGGACAACACCCGGGTGGCGGTAGCCAGCGTGTTTAGCGTTATCCGAAACGTATCCGTCCCTTATGGCTTCGAAATCGAAGGCTACCCCAATTTGTCTACCACCCGCTGGCGCATGGTGGCCGACCAGAAAAACCTGGTGTACTATTTTGAAACAGCGCTGACGCCCAATGCCTTTTGGGTGGATTTGAAGAAAATCGATTTTAACGAAAAAGCAGCGGTTCGAAAGCTGGATTTAGCCAACCACCGTACCTATTCCGGTGAAACCTCCGGTGATTTTAAGAAATCCCCACCTTTCCGGTTTATTGGGTTGTAAGGCGGCAGGTGTTCTAGTGAGGTAGGCACAGCGTTCGGTTTTCGCTTGAAAATCTCTTTTTGAAAATTAAAAAAACCGATTGGTGAGATGTTTTTTTGAAAAAAAGTAGGCCATTCCCTGGTAAGATTTACCTTTTTCGGTGTATTACCCTTGGGGGACAAGTGATTGTGCCGCCATTTTTGTCAGGTACCTCCTTCGTTGTGCCGGCAATCGGTTAATTGACAGAAGACCAACATAAAACGTCAGTTCATGAAAAAATTTGCATCCATTTGGCTGCTTGCCGTATTTATCTGGGGGCTGGTTTCCTGCTCAACGCAGGAGCAACAAATCCTGGACCTTTCACAGGCCGTGATTTTGGTTTCACCGCAGATTGCTGGCCCGATGCAGGAAACGGTGTCAACCATTTTGGTTGAAGAAATCGAAAACAGGAGCGGCATCCGGCTGGAATTGGGCAGTGATTGGGAATCCGATACCCAAATTGCCCTCGCGCTGTCCTCGGATGAAAGCTTGTATGGAAAGACCGTTCCTTCACGCAAGGGCTTCGATGCGCCTGAACAAGAGAAAGAGGGTTACCGTATTTTTCAAGAATCCAGCGAGGCAGGGAATACGTTCTGGGTGATCGGTGCGGATAGCCGGGGCATTTTGTATGGCATCGGCAAGCTGCTTCGAACGGCCCACCTGAGCGAGGGAACGGTTGCACTCAGCAGGGACATCGATTTTTCCGAATCCCCGCAGTATGGCCTTCGGGGACATCAGTTTGGGTACCGAAATACGGCCAATTCCTGGGATGCCTGGACGGTGGAGCAGTTTGATCAGCATTTTCGGGAGCAGGTGCTCTTTGGGGCCAATGCCTTTGAAAACATTCCTTTCCAGGAAGTGGGTTCCAGCCCGCACTTTAAGGTGAATCCGCAGCAAATGGAGGTGGAACTCAGCCGAATCTGTGAAAAATACGACGCCGATTATTGGGTTTGGACCCCGGCTCCCCGAGACCTGAGTGCGCCCGGAGCCCCTCGGGAGGGGCTTCAGAAACAGGAAGACTTTTATGCGCGTGTTCCCCGATTGAATGCAGTATTTGTTCCAGGTGGCGATCCCGGGGATAACCATCCTTCCGAGCTAATACCCTATCTGGAGGAGCTGTCGGCGGTGTTGCAGCAATACCATCCAGATGCAGGTATCTGGGTTTCCCTGCAGGGATTCAACGAAGAAAAAGTGCGGTATTTTTTTGACTACCTGCAGACCAATAATCCGGATTGGTTGGCCGGGGTGGTGAACGGGCCCAGTAGCCCGCCGGTTGCGCTGGAACGGGAACTCCTACCGGAAAAATACCTCCACCGGTTTTACCCCGATATTACCCATACCGTACGCTGCCATTATCCGGCAGAAAACTGGGATCAGGCTTATGCGCTGACCCTGGGCAGGGAACCCTGTAACCCCCAGCCGCAAATGTATACACGCTTGTTTAACCGGGACAGTCCCCATACCGATGGGTTTATTACGTATTCCGATGGTACGCATGACGATGTAAATAAAGCCGTCTGGAGCCAATTGGGTTGGGATCCCGGAAAAGATCCGGAAACCATTTTGCGGGAATATACCCGGTTTTTCTTTGGTGCGGAGCTGGCGGAAGAAGCCGCTCTGGGGATTTTCGCGCTGGAAGACAATTGGGATGGACCCATTTTGGAGAATCCAGACATAGAGAAAACGCTGGCCCTTTGGAAAAAATTGGAGGCAGAAAACCCCGAACTGGCCGGAAATTGGCGCTGGCAGCAATTGCTGATGCGGGCCCATTACGATGGATACATCAAAAAACGCCTGGCTTTTGAAAAAAAGCTGGAAACCGAGGCCTACGCCATTCTGGCCAAAGCCGACTCGATCGGGGCCGAACAAGCGATGGAGAAAGCTTTGCAACGCCTGCAAAAAGCGAAAACCGAGCCGGTTTCTCAGGACCTTAAGGAAAAAGTATTTGCTTACGGAGAAATGCTTTTCAAGAGCGTGGGGGCCCAGACTAGTGTGGAAAAATACGGTGCCAGTGGTGCCGAGCGGGGTGCTATTCTGGATTTTATCGATTACCCGCTCAACAACCGCTGGTGGTTGGAAGACGAGTTTGAAAAGGTACGTTCGCTGGGATCCGAGGCCGAAAAACTCGCCCGGTTGGACTTTATCCGAACCTACGAGTACCCGGGAGAAGGAAGCTTTTACGACAACGTCTCCAGCGCCGATGCCAAACACGTGACGTCCAAAACCGATGATGCCATCGACTTCTTGTGGGAAAACAACGGGATCAACCGCAAGCGCCTTTCCACGCAACTGTTCCAGTTTACCCCCACCTTGTCCTACGATGAGCTAGACCCGAATTCCGATTACCTCATTCGGGTTTCGGGCTATGGGGAAGCCCTCCTACGGGCCAATGGACAACGGCTTGCACCTACCATATACGAGAAGGGATACGAGGAATTCAAGGAATTTCCGCTTCCCAAGGAATTGATCTCGGATGGCAAATTGGAAATCAGCTTCGATAAGCCCGACGAAGAGCACCTGAACTGGCGCCAGCAATCGCGCGTAACGGATGTTTGGGTCATCAAACAATAAATGGTTAGTTAATTATTTCAGGCCGGAAAGGAGTTTATTCTTTATAATGCATATAAAAAAAATCAAATTTCTGATCTCATTTCTCAGAGCGAATAACCACTTGATGAACTGTGCGACTATCTGGTTAAAAATACATAATTGGGATTTTAAGAATAGGTTTTCGGTTTCCCAGGTTTTTTTGGTCCGATTTAGACCTTTTTTCTAATCCACTACACGTATTGCAAATCTACCATAGAATACGTATTTTTGGTAAAAAGCACATGCATACGAAATTAACTTTAAGCATTGAGAAGGTGATCATTAAGACAGCGAAAGACTATGCAAAAGAAAAAGGGCAGAGCCTTTCCGACCTGGTTGAAAATTACTTCAAGCTGATTGCCATTAGCCGAAAGAAGATTCAACCCAACCAATTGTCTCCAAGGATCCAAAGGTTAAGAGGGATCATTCAGGTAGACAGTGATTTTAATTACAAGGAAGTACTAAACGAAGAATTATCCAAACAGCATGGCCGCTAGGATTTTTTTAGATTCAGATGTGGTAATCGATTTTTTCACAGATCGGGAACCGTTTGCGAATCCGGCAAGTGAAATATTTGATTTAAATGAACGAGGCCAGTTGCAACTTTTTATTTCGGCAGTTAGTATTAATAATATTTAGTTTATCGTAAGGAAATACCTGGACCATAAAAGAGCCATTCTAATAATTGAAGAACTCACGGCTATGATTCAAATAGCAGGACCAACCCGAAATGAAATTATTCAAGCATTGAAAAATAATTTTAAGGATTTTGAAGATTCAATTCAATACTCCACGGCTTTGTCGATAGAGGGAATAGAAGCGATACTTACCCGCAATGTAAAAGATTATTTGAACTCGGAGATCGCGGTATTTTCTCCGGAAAATTATTTGAAATCAAGAGCAATCTAGTACAAACCAGGTTTGAGAATAACTACGAGGAATTCAAGCAAATACTCAATCGATAGCTGAGTGGCAGTTCAGAGTCTGGAAAAGTTTATTGGTACCTTATAATTACACCATCTTTAATAAATTCAGACCATGGTGAGAGCGGTGTCAAATAAAAGAGAATTGCTTTCATTCTTTATACAGCGCACCTGAAACCTGACGCCCATAAACAAAATAATGAATCTGACTAACGGCATTACCGAACTTGTAGAAGCCGGTGTGATTTCTCCCGAAACAGCCGCCAGTATACGGGCGTATTACAGGGAAAAAGGCGGACAGTCAAGCAATCGGCTATTTGTCGCCTTTGGGATAATTGGCGCGGTATTGGTTGGCCTTGGAATCATCTTGGTACTTGCGCACAATTGGGATGCGTTTTCGCGAACGGTAAAAACCTATTGGGCCTTTCTTCCGCTGCTCGTCGGACAGATTCTAGGTGGATTTGTGCTGCTAAAAAAACCGGTGAGTGTGGCATGGCGTGAAAGTAGCGCAGCTTTTTTGTTTTTCACTGTGGGAGCAAGCCTATCACTCCTTAGTCAGATTTACCACCTACCGGGAGAATTGAGCGTATTCCTGCTTACCTGGATGCTGCTTTGCCTCCCATTGATCTATGTGATGCAATCGTCCATCACTTCCCTACTTTACCTGATCGGAATTACCTTCTATGCTGCCGAGACAAGCTACTGGACCTACCCAGGCACCGAAGCCTATTATTACTGGCTACTATTGCTGTCTATCATGCCTCATTATTACCTGCTGGGTAGGAAAAATCCAGAAAGTAATTTCATGATTTTCCATAATTGGATCCTTCCGCTTTCAGTGATCATTACCCTGGGGACGATTGCAGGTACCGTAGATGAACTAATGATTCCGGCTTATTTTAGCCTTTTTGGGCTTAGTTATTGGATAGGGGAGCTGGACTTTTTTGCCAGGCAGAAGCTGATAAACAACGGGTACACGGTTCTGGGATTCGTGGGGACAATGGTGCTACTGCTGACGGTAAGTTTTGGTTGGTTCTGGGAGCACTTGAGAAACGAAGATTTCACTTGGAACGAGGTCATTGCATCACCGGAATTTCTGGCAGCGGTCGTACTCACCGTACTTGGGGCCAGCCTACTTGTCCTGCACCTGAAAAACAAATCATGGAAGGAAGCCAAGCCAATGGGGGTTGTTTTTATTTTATTTATTCCCATTTTCATTAGTGGGCTATCCTCATCCCTTTCCGTCCTGTTCGTTAATCTATTGGTTTGTGCAATCGGTATTTTTAACATCAGAGATGGCGGCAGGTTAAACAACTTAGGGACATTGAACCTGGGTTTGCTGATAATTGTCGCTTTGGTGGTTTGTCGGTTCTTCGATACGAATTTAAGTTTTATCCTAAGAGGAGGCTTGTTTGTTTTGGTTGGCATTGGCTTCATCGTTGCCAATTTCTGGATGCTCAAAAAGAGAAAATCAAATGAGTAGCAAAAAGATCGCATTGCTTGCATTTGTTTGTATCGCCCTGGTGCAGTTGTATGTGCCGGCCAGAATGATTCTTGACAGGGAAGACATTCTGAGTACCGGGAAGGAATATAGATTCAAGACCCAGCCAATTGACCCCAATGACCCATTTAGAGGAAGATTTATAGCGCTTTACTACGAAGAAGCGGTGATTGCGGTTCAAAACGAGGCGGATTGGCTGCCCGGTGAAACGATTTTTGTGCTGCTGACAAGGGACAACGAAGGATTTGCCAAAACGCAGGGCGTTTCAAAGGAACCCCCCACTATGAATCGAGACTTTTTGAAAGCCAAGGTGGCTTACGTGACGGATAACGGCACAAACAAGCTAACGCTTGACTACCCATTCGACCGGTACTACATGGAAGAATCAAAAGCGTACGATGCCGAATTGGCTTACCGTGAATCCCAGCTGGACACCACGCAGACGGCCTATGCGGTGGTACGTATCAAATCAGGAGAAGCGGTTTTACAAGAGGTGGTGATTAATGGGGTTCCTATCCGGGAATTGGTACTAAACAGGCAGAACCATCAAGAATAGACGAAGGCAGGAAATAGGGCGGTGCCATTTACTTTGTAGTGCACGGCTATGGTTTCTTATTCCGCAATGAATAATGGCAACATCAGTAGTACCTGCACATTTACAATCTTCCGAAAGGGGGTACATGGGTATTTCGAATTAAGGGAGCTGCATACACCAACTGGGGTAGTAGTCCCGGGTAATGGATGTAGGGCTGATCAGGCATAGAATGGAACGTCTTATGCAAAAGCAAACCAGGCTATCAAATAGCTGCCGAAAAGGCGGGAAGCAACTGTTTAGTGGGTGTTTTCTTAGGTTCTGAACAAGATAATTACTGATTCCGATGGTTTTATGATCCTAAGTTCTTAATTTAAATCCGGAAATTGAGGATCAAGAGGGGGGCAAAGGATTCGTTTACAAGCAACGCCGCTGCCTTCAGGAGATAGCGTTATATGGTGTTACTTACTGTTTTACATACAACCAACTTCCAATTATATGCCAACAGTTTTGCGAATAGGCCCTTTCCGGTTTTTCTTCTTCAGCAATGAAGGAAACGAACCTCCCCATATTCATGTTGAATCAGGTGAAGGCTATGCGAAATTTTGGCTGGAACCGGTTGAATTAGCTAATTCAACAAATTTTAGTGCACCTGAATTAAATAAATTACGTAAATTAACAGAGGAACACAAAGAGTTAATACTAAAGAACTGGCATGAGTACTTTAACGGATAAAAAAATCAATAGAGCCAAAAAAGTCTGGTTTACGGAAGAAAGGCTTTATGTACTTTTGGAAGATGGAAGAGAAATCGGTACTCCAATTGAATGGTTTCCCAAACTTCGGCACGCTTCAAAAGAACATTTAAATAATTGGAGGTTAATTGGAGGAGGAATTGGAATTCACTGGGAAGGCCTTGATGAAGATCTCTCAGTTAATGGATTATTAAAATAAGGGAATGTTAGCTCAACGCTGTCTGGCTTCCCTTCGGGGGCCAGCCTCACAGCCGGATCATGATGCCATGCTACCGTTCTTAGCAAAACCGTTGCCTCCAAGCCATTTGCGTCTCAATCAATACTTTTCGGTTTTAACTGTAATCTAATCAGCTATAAAACACTGCATTTCTGTACAGTTTCGAAAAAATCGCCTCTTGACCCTGGTCAATACAGGCTTCCAAGCTTAGTTGTTAAGTGCGGCGGCACGTACGTCTATATTTCTGGTAAGTCGAACCAACCCCATTCCTACGATGCCCTTAAACCAAACGGAACGCCAGATTTTACGCACACACCTCATCGAATCGCTAAGTGGCGAAAAAGCACACATGACTTTCGATAGGGCCGTGACCGACTTTCCGCTGGAGGCCATCAATAAAAAAGTTTCGGGCATTCCCCATTCTCCCTGGTTCCTGGTAGAACACATGCGAAGGGCGCAGCGGGATATCATCGAATTTATAAACAACCCCAACTACCGGGAAAGGAAATGGCCGGAGGACTATTGGCCAACATCCGAAGCAGATCCGCATACCTGGAACCAATCTACAGAAGGTTTTTTTGCCGACCGAAAAGAACTGATCCAGCTGGTAGAAGATGATTCAATTGACCTGTTTGCCCCCATTGCGCATGCTCCGGATTACACGATACTCCGGGAAATTATCCTCATGGCCAATCACCACTCCTACCATACCGGGCAATTGATATATCTCAAACGAATTTTCGATGAATGTCGGTAACCTTTTTCCACAGGCGCTGTACCGGCAAGCCTTACGTTTGATGAGCGTAGTTTTGCCGGTACCCGATGCCTTCCGTTCCTTTCTGCAATTTCCAGGTATGCAGGGCATGAGGTTTGGAACCCAACGTTCGAATAAATTCCCTGCAGGTATTGGCATGGCGGCGTCCGTATGGCTACTTTTCTTTGTAGGGGGTTTTTCCAGTTCCGCTCAAACGGCAGATTCCGCAAGCCACGAAGGTGCGCCCAAAGCAAGGCTCACAGTAGTGGCCGGTACCGGGGTCCTGGGCTTTACTGCTGGCCTGCTTTATCTATCCGAGATTTGGTATGCAGATAGCCAACGCGTCCCTTTTCAATTCTACAGGGACCACACCGGTTGGTTGCAGATGGACAAGTTTGCCCATAGCTATGTGGCGTATCAGCAGAGTTATTGGGGATACGAAGCCTTGCGCTGGGCGGGCGTAAGCAGGTCAAAAGCATTGTGGATAGGTGGTTCATTGGGATTTGTTCTGCAACTACCTATCGAACTGTTTGACGGCATGTACGAAGGATACGGATTTTCCTGGTCTGATGTGGCCGCCAACACGGTAGGATCGGCAATTTTTATTGGCCAGGAAATGGCATGGGGTGAGCAACGCATGCTTCCCAAATTCTCTTTTTACCCCTCACCGTACGCGTCTTTACGTCCCGGCACACTAGGTAGGACGCTTGGGGCCCAACTTGTGCAGGATTACAATGCACAAACGTATTGGTTTTCTTTCAGCCCGGGTAGTTTCTTTGATTGGGACAACTGGCCGCCATGGCTATGCCTGTCAATAGGGTACAGCGGGGAAGGAATGCTGGGGGAATTTGAAAATCCCGATTTTATCAACGGTGAGTCGGTTAAGCACATATACCGGTATCGGCAGTACTTTATCAGCCTTGATATGGATTTGCGCAAGATCAAAACCCGACATGGATTTCTTAAAGGACTTTTTCATGCCATGAACATGATCAAGATTCCGGCGCCCGCTATGGAGTTCAATACAAAAAACGGCCTGCGTTTTAGACCCGTATATTACTGAGGGTACTATTGCCGGAGACGTAATCAGTTTTGCCGGAGCCGTCGCTATTCCTGCATCGAACGCATGATTTTTGGGTACCGAACGAACGTGGAGGGAAAAAATAAGTATCGGTAGCCTCATAGAGGGTATTTTAATGCGGCATTCCCAGCAGATTTCGCCTAATATTCCTTACCTTAATCCTCAGGCAACCGAAGATCCAACTATGGGAACAATCAAAAAACCAGGAATATATATCGAAGAAAAAAATGCCTTCCCTTCTTCGGTGGTGGAAGTACCAAGTGCGGTTCCGGCTTTTATCGGGTATACGGCCAAAAGCCCAGCAAACCAACACAGACGTATTACCTCATTTGCCGAATTTGAACAGTTTTTTGGTGGACCACCTTCCCGCCTGTTTCGGCTTTTTGGGCACAAAGAAGAATCGAGCCAATTGGAACCGGGAACGGCGGCTAAGGAAAGCACCAACAAAAAAGTAGTAGATGAACCGATTGGCGAAATTCATGGCTATAGCCTGACTAGGGTAGGACCGGAATACCGGCTCTACGCCGCCATGCGCTTGTTTTTCGGAAATGGTGGCGGTACCTGCCATGTTGTATCTGTTGGAAACTACAAGGATACAGAAAAGATTCAGGCAGCGAGCCTACTTGAAGGTCTGGAGGCGTTGGAAAAGGAAATGGAACCCACCCTGGTACTGGTTCCCGATGCCGTAGCGCTGGATACAGCCGAGGCATTTTACGGCGTTTGCCGCGAGGTAATTGCCCATTGCGCGCAGATGGGGAACCGTATGGCCATTTTGGATGTGTACCAGGGCTACAAAGCTTTGCAAAATCCCTGGGGCGGGAAGTCCGTTGTGGAATGGTTCCGCGAAGAGATCGGCACTGAATCACTCAGCTACGCCGCCGCCTATTATCCCTGGCTGGAAACAACGATCGTAAACGAATCGGATCTGTCCTTTCAAAATCTGACGGACGATAGCCTGGGCCGGCTGGTTGAAATGATCTGTGGGGAACTTTCCTTAGTCGATCACCCCGAAAATGAATCAAAAAGCGAAGCCCTACGAAAGGAGCGGATTTTATCTCTGGTAAAACAACTTCCCGATTATACATCAGCTGCCTTGAATAGCTGGGACGATAATCCCGATACTTCCGGTAAATTGTCTCCCGCTGACTTGCACCGCACGCTTTTGACGGTAAGTCATTCCTATAGCTCACTAATGGGATTGCTGCGAAAGTACCTCAATCAGCTACCTCCGGCGCCAGCAATGGCCGGGTTGTACACCTTGGTGGATTCCACGAGCGGGGTTTGGAAAGCCCCCGCCAACCTCTCCCTTAATTCCGTCATTGCCCCGTCGGTATCCATTTCCTCAGAAGAGCAGGAGTACCTAAATACCCCCTTGGATGGAAAAGCGGTCAATGCCATCCGCTCATTTGTGGGAGCAGGGGTGCTGGTTTGGGGCGCGCGCACGTTGAATGGAAACAGTACCGACTGGCGATACATTCCTGTGCGACGGACCGCGATGGTACTCGAACAATCGATGCTGTTTGCGGTCAAAGCCTATACCTTTGAACCCAATCAGGCTGCTACCTGGATCACTATCAAATCCATGCTGGAAAACTTCCTGACACAGCAATGGAAAACGGGCGCCCTGGCCGGTGCGCGTCCTGCGGATGCTTTCTCGGTACATATTGGTCTGGGGGAAACGATGACGGTAGAGGACATTCGGAACGGTATCCTGCGGGTAAGGGTTTTGGTAGCCCTGAGCCAACCCGCTGAGTTTATCGAAATATCCTTTGAACAACCCATGGAAAAGCATAACTAATTCCGAAAGTTGGATGGCCCCGGGTAGGATTTTCCGCTTCCTTGAGAATACAAAAATGGCAGGCCAAATGGAGTTGGAAGAAAGCGATGGAGGTAATTGCTACCGGCGCATGTGTGCAAGGCCATTTCAAGTCGGAGTCGGCCCAGGTGATGACCGCTAGAAAATGATTTTAACACCGCATTACAGATAAAAATGAGAACAGACTGGAAATACCGCCTGATGCTTGCTTTTCAAATGGGCGTGCTATACACCCTTGGAATTTGGGCAATGGACTATTTTTCGGGTGAAACCCGGTATTCGCCAGAGGGCTTACTGGTTCGGGGACTGTTTTTTGGTCTTTCCTTTGGTTTGGTATTCCCCTATATCTTTAATCGGCTGGGGGGAGCGGTGTTTAGCAAAATTGACGCGGGCATCCATCCGGTACTGGATCCGGGGGAAGAAATCCAGCGAGAAGCATCCGCCACCCTTTTCAAAGGCATGGAAGGAGTAGGAGGCAAACTGTTTTTAACTAACAAAAAACTTATTTTCAAGTCCCACGCGCTGAACATACAAAAAGGGCAAACGGATATTGACTATAAAACGATCTCCGGGGTTGAAAAAAGGGAGGCGAGAAAAAGGGGGTATCCCGGTATTCGCGTTCACACGAAAGCGGGTAGGGAATACCAAATAGTCGTGGAAGAAGCTGAGGATTTGATCGCAGATCTCAGCAAAAGGATTGTGGGATGATTCGTCCCCTTTCGTTTGATTGTAAGCAAATTTTATTAACTAATTTATCAATGATTAAACGAATTAAATAGATAGTTCACGGTTTTTCTTTTTACCTTTTCCCTATTGGTGAGCAACGAATGATGAACGGCAGTAATTGGATTCAGCGTGTATAATTGAACAAAATGACACCTATGGTTTGATTTTTTTTACCCTTGATTGCCAGATTATTCTCCCGATCCGCTCGGTAAAACAAACGGTTGCCTATTGGAATCTGGGTTTGAACCGGGTCCAGTAACTACCAATTTGTAAGGGATTAATTGGCCTACCTTTCATTTTTTAGGACTATTTCTCATGCTTTATGGAAATACTTCGACTGGTACGGCGTTTTTTATGCTTTGGGGGGGTAAAGCCACTTTATGCGGTAGCGGTGTTCTTTTTTGAGCGGTTCCATGGCCGTTTTTTTCCAAAATTAGGGGTGGATTCACAGAAAAGCGTACAGCGCTTATGCATACACCAATCAACATACATCGAGACACATGGCTGTCGTAAAAAAGCGAATGCGAAACAATGCTCCACCGGGCTTTCCCGAAGTAAGGTCGGTTTTTCAACGCGGGCTAATCGGTTACCAAATGCACCATTGCCCGCCAACGAGATACGGTTCCCACCGTTGTTGTGTATTTTTAGGCGGCCGCATGCAATTGCCGCCGGACGTTTTCCTTTTCTTTTTGTTGAAATTATTGGTAATTTGACCGCTGTACAATTTTCTAAAATAACCATCCATGCATCGTACCATTAGTTGCGGCCTTTTTGGCCTGGCTTTTTATGCCTGTTCCTCAGGTAATACCGATCAAACAGTTCAGACGGAGGGTCCGAAACCCAACATCGTATACATCCTGGCCGATGACCTGGGCTATGGGGATTTGGGATTTACCGGACAGGAATACATCAAGACGCCTAATCTCGATAAATTGGCCGAAACAGGAATGTTTTTCACCGACCATTATTCCGGATCTACGGTTTGCGCGCCTTCCCGAAGTACCCTCGTTTCGGGACTTCATACCGGCCACGCGCCGGTCCGGGGCAATTATGAAATTCAACCCGAAGGGCAATACCCTTTGCCTGATTCGGTTTTCACCATTTTCGAATCCTTAAAAGCGGCCGGGTACACCACCGGGGCCTTTGGCAAGTGGGGACTGGGGTATCCCGGTTCCGAGGGAGATCCCAATAATCAAGGGGTGGATGTGTTTTACGGGTACAATTGCCAGCGCATGGGGCACAATTATTACCCCTACCACCTTTGGCACAACCAGGATTCGGTGGTGCTTGAAGACAACGCCGGAACCAATCTCGGTGTTTACGGACCGGATTTGATTCACGAGCAGACCTTGAAGTTTATCGAGGATTACCAGGACCGGCCCTTCTTTCTCTATGTTCCCAGTATCATTCCCCATGCGGAATTGATTGCTCCGGAGGAGGAGATGGCAAAGCACCTGGGGCGGTTTGAGGAAACACCGTATAAAGGGGTGGATGAAGGGCCGACCTATAAAATCGGAGGCTACATGTCTCAGGACAATCCCCGGGCAGCTTTTGTGGCCATGGTGGAACTCTTGGACCGGCAGGTAGGAGAAATACTCGATAAACTGGAAGACTTGGGTTTGCGCGAAAACACCCTGGTGGTGTTCACTTCCGACAATGGCCCGCACCTCGAAGGGGGAGCGGATCCGGAATTCTTTGACAGCAACGGGCCGTACAGGGGACACAAGCGGGATTTGTACGAAGGAGGCATCCGGGTTCCCATGATTGCCAATTGGCCAGGAAAAATAGCACCGGGTAAAAGCGATCATCCCTCTGCGTTTTGGGACATGTTCGCTACGATCGGGGACCTTACCGGAGCGGAAGTACCCGCCACTACCGACGGTATTTCCTTTGCACCCACACTATTGGGTCAATCGGAGGAGCAAGCCCAACACGCGTACCTCTATTGGGAGTTTATCGAGCAGGGAGGTAAACAAGCCGTCCGACAGGGCAATTGGAAAGCGATCCGTGTTCGGTTGAATACCGATCCAAATCCACCCATAGAGTTGTACAACCTGGCCGAGGACCCCGGTGAGCAAACCGACCTGGCTGATCGCTATCCGGAACGGGTGGCGGAGCTAAAAGCCCTGATGGAGCGGAGTCACCGCCCCAACCCGGTATTCAAACTTTATGCCCAAGAAATCGAAAACTAGTCATCAATCCCCTTAGTATTTACCCCATGAAAAAAGCAACTGTTGTTCTTCCGATTGCGCTGCTGGTATCGGTTTTATTTGCTTGCAAGCAGGAAACGCAAATACCACCCAACGTACTTTTCATTTTAGTAGACGACCTGGGTTATGCGGATTTGGGTTTTTCCGGGTCTCCCTTTCATGAGACACCTCATCTGGATCAATTGGCCAGCGAAAGCGTTCAGTTTATTCATGGCTATTCGGGAAGCAGGGTATGCAGTCCGGCCCGGGCAACCATCATGACGGGTCAGTTTACCGCTAGTCACGGCATTACCGACTGGATCGGGGCAAAGACAGGAACCGATTGGCGAACCCATCAGCGACATGATCCCATGTTGCCGGCGGATTACCAGCACGAACTCTCAGCCGATGGGACCACCCTTGCGGAGGCGTTTAAACAAAACGGTTACCGTACCTTTTTTGCCGGAAAATGGCATTTGGGAGGGGAGGGGAGCTATCCGGAAGACCACGGTTTTGATGCGAACGTGGCGGGTTGGGACAAGGGCTCACCTGCCGGTGGCTTTTTTTCGCCCTATAACAATCCAAAAATCACGGATGGTCCGGATGGGGAGAACCTAACCCTTCGGCTGGGGCGTGAGGTTGCCGATTTCATTACGAACAGCAAAGAAGAACCCTTTTTCGCTTTTCTGTCCTTTTATGCCGTCCATGCACCCGTGCAAACCAGCAAGGATCGCTGGGAAAAATACCGGGATAAGGCCGAATCCATGGGGATTCGTGAAAAGGGATTTGAAATGGGTGAAAAATTACCTTTCCGGACGGTTCAGGACAATCCCAACTATGCCGGATTGGTGGCTTCTGTGGACGATGCTGTGGGGATCGTTCTGGATCGCTTACGGAGCCTGGGATTGGATGAGCGTACCATTGTGGTATTTACTTCGGACAATGGAGGAGTGGTGGCAGGTGACGCGTTCGCAACGACTAACCTTCTGGTAAAGGGTGGCAAGGGCCAGCACTGGGAAGGGGGGATTCGGGTGCCCTATTTGATCAAAGTCCCCGGCAAACCGGCCGGTAAGACGCTGAATTATCCGGTGGTGGGGGCTGATTTTTTTCCCACATTGGTAGACTTGGCAGGATTGAAAACGGATCCGGTCCAGGAAATCGAGGGGATGAGTTTGGTCCCGCTGCTGGATGGGGAAACTCCTTCAGCGCGCGCCATTTTCTGGCACTACCCCCATTATGGCAACCAGGGCGGCGTTCCTTCGGCCATGGTCCGAAGAGGCGATTGGAAGCTAATTCGCTATTTTGAGGACGGGCACGAGGAATTGTACCACATCCCCGATGATCCCTTCGAAACGCAGGAATTATCTCAGGAAAATCCAGCCGAACACGCAAGGCTAACCGCCCTGCTTAGCCGGTACCTGGAAAAAAAACAGGTGTCTCTGCCCGTTCCGGACCCCGAATTCGATCGGGAGCTGTACAACAAGCGGTTGGAAGAAATGGAGCAGGTGCTATTGCCCCGGCTGGAAAAACAGCGCCTGGATTTTCTCAAGGAGGATTGGGAACCCAATTCGGACTGGTGGGGTAGCATCACTACCGACTAAAGCGGCCAGAACCAAAGTATCAGGGGCACACCTACCACCATGACCAGCAGTGTCAGGGGAAGTCCGGGTTTCCAGTAATCTCCGAAGCGGTAGCCACCCGGACCCATCACCAGGGTGTTGGATTGGTGGCCAATAGGGGTAAGAAACGAGGCGGAGGCTCCGACTGCAATGCTCATCAAAAAGGGGTCTGCAGAGAGGGCGAGGCTTTCGGCAATTTTAAGGCCAATTGGCGCCATCAAAACAACGGTAGCCGCATTGTTTATGACGGCAGATAGCAGCATGGTCGTGAGCATGATGACAGGGAGCATGCTCCAGGCAGGGAAGCTATCGGAATAGATCAGCATGAGTTCGGTAACAGACGCTGCCCCTCCGCTGGTCTCAAAAGCCGTTCCTACCGGAATCATGGCTGCCAGCAAGACGATGACAGGCCAATCGATGCTGGTATAAAAGTCCTTTAGCGGAAGTATTTTGGAAAAAACCATCAGCATGGCCGCCAGGGTAAAAGCGATCGCTACCGGTAATAGTCCCGCGACAACGGAGATAATGGCCGCAACAAAAATACCCAGTGCGGGCAGGGATCGGTTGGGCTTGCCCAAGTCCAGGTTTCTTTTTGCCAAAGGCAGGCATTTCATCTCCTGAAAGATATCCGATAGCTGACTGCTTCGAAGCTGCAGCAACAAAACGTCCCCTGCACGAAATACTTCGTGATCGATTCGTTTGATTAGGGTTCGGTCACCCCGGGACAAGGCCAGCAGGTTTACATCGTATCGGGAACGCATGTGGATATTTGCTGCCGTTTGGCCCAGTAGGGGTGAGTTTTCCTGGATAATTCCTTCGGCCATGGTAATGTCTGACTCGTCGGTTACTTCGTCGGAAAAATCTTCGGTACCCACCAGTTTTAAGCCATGGGTCCCCAGGAATTCCTCCAGGTTTTCGGTATTGGATTCAAGAATGAGAATGTCGTTTTCCTCTAAAAGGAGGAAAGGTCCGGGGGCATGAATCCGTTCCTTATTTCGGATAATTGCCAGGACTTTCATGTCCTGCTCGTTTTCGTTGAGCAGTTGCCGAATATTTTCACCCTTCAGATCGGACTCTGGGGCTATGCGTACTTCCGTAATGTAGTTTTCAATGTTAAACAAGGATTCATCCGGATCGCTGGATTTTCTTCGGGGAATTAGTCTCCAGCCAACCAGTGCGATGAATACCACTCCCGCCAGTGCGATGCCGGCGCCTACCGGTGCAAAATCAAACAGGCCAAACGGTGCATCCCCGTTCTGGCTGCGGAAGGTCGCAATGATGATGTTTGGTGGTGTGCCAATAAGCGTGGTCAATCCACCCAATAGGGAGGCAAAGGCAAGGGGCATCAGCACCAGAGATGGGGAGAAGTTGTTTTTTCGGGAAATCTGAATGGCTACCGGCATAAACAAGGCCAGGGCGCCGATATTGTTCATAAAGCCCGAGGCCAAAGCCACTACACCTGCCATGACGGCTATTTGCAGGCTGATGATTTTGCCTACCTTTTCCATTAGCCGTACGACTACCTGAACAATCCCGGAATTCTCCAGGCTCTTGCTTACAATCAGCACCGCAGCCACTGTAATCACGGCGGGGTGGGCAAATCCGGAAAACGCGTCTTCGAAGGGTACCAGGCCCGTCACGGCAAGGGTTAGCAACGCCAGTAAAGCCACCAGGTCGTAGCGGATTTTTCCCCAAATAAACAAGATCAAGGAGATGCCCAGTACGGCGAAAACAATGAGCTCGTCCATTACAAGGCGATCGGAGCAGCCAGGCAGGCGTCTGGTATGGCGAATGCATTGACAAGGGGGACAGCATCCTTCCGGATTTCCCAACAGAGTTGGTTGACCATCTTTCGGATCGCCTTGGTCTTTACCCCCTCCATATAGCCTTGTTCCAGATACCAACCCTTATGGGTCTCAAGCTGGTACAGGGCAAATAAATTACACAACTTATTGAGTACCGTTTGGATGGCCGAGTCCGGGGTCTGCTTGACTTTTTGGATAAATTTTCCCAGGATCACCCGCTCAATATAGGCCTGCCCCACGTTTACCAGGTGATGCTGGGACACGTTTACGGCATCGAAGGGGTCCATGCCCTCGTCCATAAGGCGTTTCAATCGCCGGGCAGCGGCATCCAAAATGCTGTTTTCCCGGTATTCGAAAGCACTCAAATGGAAATCGGGATCCAGCAGGTGGTTTTCATCCGTATTCCGAATGATTAGCGGGTTTTTTTCGGTAATGGACGTTTTGGTTTTGGAAGCCACGTAGTTGATGATGGTAAACAAATTCATGTTCTCAAACTGCTCCTTATAGGCGCTTAGGCGGCTTTTCGCGACCAACTGCATGAGTACGGTATTGTCTCCTTCAAAAGTGGTATAAATATCGGTATCGTTCTTTAGGGCATCGATTCGGTTTTCGGACAAATACCCTTTTCCCCCACACGCCTCCCGGCATTCCTGCAGCGTAGCAGTAGTGTGCCAGGTCACGTAGGCTTTCATGCCGGCTGCCAGGGCCTCGATTTCCTGCATTTCCTCCTCCTGTCGCTTAAGAAACCGATTGGTGACGTATTCCATCGCAAAATGGCAGGCATAGGTTTTCGCCAGCAAGGGGATTAGCCGGCGCTGGTGCATGCGGTAATTGAGAATGGGGATTTCTTCGCCTCCCTCCGGGCCGAATTGTTTTCTCCGATCCCCGTACCGAATGGCGATCGTCAATCCGGATTTAGCTGCTGCCAGCGCCGAGCGGGGAATGCCAATTCTACCCCCAACGAGGGTGCCCAACATGGTAAAAAAACGCTTGTTATCACTGGCGATGGGACTTTGGAAGTTTCCTTGCGCATCTACCGAAGAAAAACGATCCAACATGTTTTCTTTAGGAATCACCACGTTGTCAAACGAAATCAAGCCGTTATCTACACCGTTTAGTCCCATTTTTCGACCACAGTCGGTGATGGTAATGCCAGGCAGGGTAGTGCCTGCTTCGTCCCGTAGTGGGACCAGGAAGGTACTTACGCCATAATCTTTCCCATCAATCAGGAGTTTGGCAAACACCGTAGCCATTCGGCCGTGAAGCGCAGCGTTGCCAATGTATTCCTTTCGGGCATCCCGGTGTGGCGTGTGGATCGTAAAGGTTTTACTTTCGTGATCGTAGCTTGCCCGGGTTTCAATTCCTTTCACGTTTGACCCATGATTGGTTTCCGTCATGGCGAAACAACCGGGAAGTTCCAGGGTGCCGATTGCTTTCAGGTACTTGTCGTGGTGTTTTTTGGTACCCAGGGACAGCACACTCATTCCCCAAAGGCCAAATTGCACCCCAAACTTGATGACCAGGCTCAGGTCCCGATAGCTCAATGTCTCCATCACGGTAAAATAGGCTTCCATGTCGTCCTTTCCCCCGTAGTCCGTCGGATAGCCAATGGACCCATAGCCTTTTTCCGCCAGCAGGCGACACCAGGTAAGCACTTGATTGCGGTATTTTTCCAGGTCATCCGGTTGAATGTAGGCAAAGTCCTCCGTAGCAAGGTACTGCTTGAGTGAATCGATCAAGGGTTTTCGTGGACCATCCAGTAGTTCCGTGAGTGCCTGAACGGCAAAGTCCTCCCGGGTTTCGTATTGGGTAGAAACATTGCTGTGGGAAGATTTAAAACTTAACGCCGCAGCTTGCCCGACGATTCCAAGGTCCTTTTCAAGTTGGGCCAATTCTTTTTCCGCCCGTTGCAGGGGAAAAGAATACAGGGCCTCCGGGCGCGCTTTTTTTAGCAGGTCGATGCCCAGGGATACAAGGTTGGGGTAGTTTTTGGATTCTTCAGTAGCCGCATGAACGGTCTCCCACCAAAATTCCATTTCTTCCCGTGTGGGAGGGGATTCTGGGTTAAGCTTCTCTTTGAGAAAGGATTTGTCTTCTTCGCTAAGCCAGTCTGCCTGGGACAGAAACTTTAAAAAAGGTTTGTTTTCCTGACCATCAATCAGGGTTTCGGACCACACCATGTACACCACCGGTAAGAGTACGAGAGCTCCGGGAGTAGGTAAGTTTAAGGTTTGTTGCATGCCTGAATCGTTTGTTGTCTGATAACGATTAAAAAGATAAGAAAATTATTCCATCCTTTGCGGGCTTGCCGGCAAAACTTAACGCTAATTACAGGGCAGGTAGGGCGCCTTTCCGGAGCAAGGCTCGTCTGTTTAGTCTATTTTGTCCCATTCTTCCGTATTTTTTAGGTCCAGGCTGTCGGAATTAAAGGTGGGGTCCAGGCCTTTTTTCCGTTGCTCCACGTAGTCCTTCAAGGCATCCATGGCAGGCTTTCGTAAAAGGAAAATGGCAATGATGTTTAGCCAGGCCATCATGCCCACGCCAATATCTCCCAGTGTCCAGGCCAGTGCGGCTGTACGGATCGTCCCATAGAAGGTGGCTATTAAAATCAGGGCACGCAGCAAAAAAAACGGCCACTGTCGGTGTTGGTCCCGCTGAAGAAAACTTAAATTGGTTTCTGCAATATAATAATAAGCCATGATCGTGGTAAAGGCGAAAAATGTCAGGGAAACGGCAATAAAACCCGGGCCCAGGTTCGGAAAATGCTCGCTAATGGCAAACTGGGTAAACTCGGGTCCAATAGGGACTCCCGGAAGATTTTCCACAATGAACCCTCCTTCCGGGTCGACCACATTGTACTGCCCCGTAAACAGGATCATAAAAGCGGTCGCGGTACAAATGAACAAGGTGTCCACATAGACCGAAAAGGCCTGAACCAGGCCCTGTTTTACCGGATGGCTTACTTCGGCGGCTGCTGCAGCATGGGGTGCGGTTCCCTGCCCTGCTTCGTTGCTGTAGATGCCTCGTTTGATCCCCCAGGAAATGGCCATCCCAAATATCCCGCCAAAGGTGGATTCCATATTGAAAGCCGAACTGACGATTAACCGGATGACCCCCGGGATTTCCGTGATGTTAAGTACCATGATAATCACCGCCATCAGAATGTAGGCCGCAGCCATAAAAGGCACCACAATCTGCGCCACCTTACCGATTCGCTTCACGCCACCGAATATGATCAGCGCCAGAAAAAAACAAATTACCAGTCCGGTTATCCAGGTGGGAACCTGAAATGCATTTTCCACGCTAAGCGCAATGCTGTTGCTTTGTACACCGGGTAAGAAAAAGGCCGTACTGAGGATGGTTGCGAAGGCAAACAGCATGGCGTACCACCGGATGCCCAATCCTTTTTCTATGTAGAAAGCAGGCCCGCCACGGTATTGTCCCCCCTTTATCTCCTTGAATAGCTGTCCCAGCGTGGCTTCGATAAAGGCAGAGGCACTCCCCAGAAAGGCAATGATCCACATCCAGAAAATGGCTCCAGGGCCTCCCATGGCAATTGCCGTAGCTACACCCGCAATGTTTCCCGTTCCCACTCTTCCGGAAATGGCAATGGCAAAGGCCTGGAAGGAGCTGACCCCCTTGTCGGAGGACTCTCCTCCAAACAGAAGTTTGATCATTTCCCGAAAATACCGGACCTGTAGAAATTTGGTAACAATGGAGAAATAGATCCCGGCACCCAAACAAAGGACGATCAAGGCATTGCTCCAGATAATATCGTTGATGGCGTAAATAATCGATTCCATGGAAAAGGTTGGCTTTGGTCAAATGGTGTATGGAACACAAAGAAAACCAAAATAAGTTTACATTTGGTTTTGCCGTCAAAAATTATCGACCTTTTATAAAAATTGGGTGCCTTTTTCTGCAGCGTGTGCATTTTGGATGCCGATTTTACTGTTTTATTCGTTTTTTGCAGTTTTTAGGCACCATCTGGAAATGAGGTGGTAGCACTGGTCTCTTCAATCACCGATTTCAGCCCGCCGGAATTCCGTAAAATCACTACATTTGTGTCGTATTGCACGGAACGTGTCCGTCCTGTAACCACACATTGCATGAAAGAATTAGGAGTAATCAGCACCCTTCCCATCAACCGGTTTACGGAAAACGGCGCGTATTTGCAGCTGAGTGATTCCGGCGAAGTACTGCTGCCAAAGCGTTACCTCAAGGGGGAGGAAAAAGAAGGAGACCCGGTGGAGGTCTTTGTGTATACCGATAGCGAAGACCGTCCGGTGGCCGTAACCGATCGTCCAGTGGCCCTACTGGATCAGTTTGCCGTGATGGAAGTCAAGGATTTGACGGCGATTGGTGCCTTTTTGGATTGGGGACTGGAGAAGGACCTTTTCCTCCCAACTTCCGAAATGCGGGAGAAAGTGGGGAAAGGGGATCGGGTATTGGCCATGGTTTGCCTGGACCACCGGACCAATCGACTCGTGGGGGTATCCAAATACGAAGATTTTCTACTATCCGATACCAGTGGGTTTCAGGTGGGACAGGAAGTGGAGGCACTGGTTTTTGATCGGACGGCGCTCGGCTACAAGGTCTTAATACAGGACTTTTACGAAGGGCTGATTTACGAAAACGAGGTTTTTACACCGGTCCAAATCGGAGAGTCGGTTCGGGCATTTATTAAGAAATTACGGGAAGATGGTAAGATCGACGTACAACTAACACCGGTAGGGCGACAGAAATACGAAGAGGGTGCAGATTTTATTCTTCGGAGGGTACAGGAAAATGGTTTCTTGCCCTTGTCGGACAAGTCCGATCCCGAGCAGATTCGAAACGAATTGGGTATGAGTAAAAAGCAGTTTAAACAGTGCATAGGCCAACTTTACAAAAAGAAAATGATAGTAATCAAAGAAGACGGGATTTATTCGGTTTGAAACCCACACCGGGTTTATTTTTTCCATTCCTGGCCTTGTTTCGAGAATTTCACGGAAAAACCATTATTTTTACCCGTCGACTTGCGCGGTCATTTTGGCTGGGAGGTGGAAGCTTGTACGTTCCCTTGCAGGTCTTAACAATTAACACATACTTGATTCGCAGATACTATGGATAAAAAAACGGAAAACTTTTTGGGTATAGACGTAGGGGGTACGCATGTAAAAATTGGGCTGGTTGATACGAAAGGCCAGATTCTTCAGTTTGCAAAAGAAATTACCGCTTCCCTTCGAGAGAACCCATTGGGTTTTAACCTGGCTTTCGTTGAGGTGGTGGGAAAATACCTCGCTAAGTTCCCCGAAGTACAACACGTTGGAATCGGCCTGCCGGGATTGGTAAGCAAGGACCGCACGACAACGCTTGAAATACCGGCCATTTCCGAGTTAAACGGATTTGATCTCAAAAGCGCCCTACTAGAAAAATATCCGAATACCATCTTCCACCTGGAAAACGATGCCAGTGCGGCAGCGGTAGGAGAGCTGCATTTCGGAACAGGACAGACCTCGCAGGACTACTTGTTTATCACCCTGGGAACAGGAATTGGAAGTGCACTGATTTTGGATGGGGAAGTATTTAAAGGCGTTCGCGGAAATGCGATGGAAATGGGGCACATGCTTTCCAGGGGAAATAGTCGTTTGGAACCATTAATCGGACGAAATGGGATACTGAAAATTGCCGCACGCATGATGGATACATTCCCGGAGGAAGTAGGCCAACTAGCCGGACAGGAATTGGGCATGCATGTGTTGGTGGGAGCCGCCTCAGCGGGCAATTCGATCGCACTGAAAACCTTCGCTGAAGTAGGGGAGATCCTTGGAGAAGCCATCGTATCCACGGTTCGCATACTGGATGTAAACGAGATTTATTTTGGAGGTGGCATCTCTGCAGCCCTGCCTTACATTATGCCTTCTCTGGACAAAACGGTGCACCAGTATTTGAGTCCGTATTACCTCTCTGATATTAAGATGCAGCGGGCTACCCTCGAAAACGATGCCGGAACGCTTGGAGCAGCCGCTCTTTGCTTTATGGATTGAGATAGGTAATCGTTACTTCACTCACCTTGCTTACCGCATTGAGACGAAAAAGGACCTTCAAAGGTTCTTTTTCTGGTTTTACCCCACACTCATCCGACGGTTCTAAAAAGTAAACGAAGAAACTCTGGCTTTTGTCTACCAACACAACCCGGTCCGGCCGACCAAATGTCTTGATGAGTTCCTGGTTGTAACTGGCCAGAAAGCTGTTCTTTAGTTCCCGCAACTCCTCCAGGTCCTGGATGCGCAAGCCCAGGCAGCCGTTGCGGTCCTTTTTCCAGTTAGAAATATCAATGGAACCGGTATCGAGCTTGCTGGTACACGAAACCCCGAGTAATAGCAGGCAAAAGATAAAAAAGACAGGCAGCGTTCCGTTTTTCATGGGTGTGATTTGACGGTGATCGTGATCAGGAACCCAAATTTACCCGGATTGTTTGACTTAGACCTACGAAGTGAGGAATTATTCTTGCAAACGATGGTTTATCTGAAGCGGCTGGTAGGCGGAGAGTTTGTAGGTCTTTCCCCGGTACTCCAGATCCACCTCCCGGTCCGTTTCCACGGCCTGAACGAGGCCATTCTCCATTTGCAGGACAAATAGGCAGGATTTGTCGAAAACTACCTCGGATTCGCCATCCCCGTCCAGGTCCAGGGATTTCCCCTCTCCCCCGGCCAGCTTTTCTCCGATGTAATGGGATGCTCCAACACTGGCCAGCGGTGTTTCAAACCCGCCTCCCGTCCATCGAAATCCCCTCCTCAGGGCAGTAGCTTCCAGCTCCCCGGATTTTCTCGGGTACACCAATAGGTCGGTAGATGGCTCGCTCGTTTCAAACCGTACCGGTTGCAGCCAACCATAGGTGCTTTGTATGGCTGTAGCACCGGTATCGATGCGTACCTGCTCGTTTAAGGCGATGAAGTATTGCCGATCTCCCTGATCCGTATACCCGGTATGGGCCATTTCGTTGGTAATTTGGGTAGAGAGGGGACGTCCGTCGTTTTCAAGCAGTGGGACTGTAAGGCCAAAGGGAATATCCTGGGCACTTTTCAGCCGGGTTACCAGCATGTCTGGAGTCAGGATAAATTCCTGACTAAAAAACGGCCCCCCTCTTCCGGTCACGTAGCTGTAGTGAATGGTGAATCGCACCAACAAGGGGTGGACGAAGTGAATTTCTGCTTCTCCCTGGTAATTGGCGGGCAGGTCAGCGATCCGTACCCAGTGCTCGTTTTCCATCCATTCCGGACCAAAGGAGATTCCGGATTGCGGACGGTACCGATCCACCCGGTCGCCACTGCCAGTAACCAGGTCAACCGTGTTGCCTCTTTTCAGCTCATGCTCGCCATCGGCAGGGCCCAGCCTTCCGTCCCAGCCTTCCCGGATCATGCGCACGGTACCCAGTGGAGTCCAACTCAGGCCGTACTTTGGTACGCTTGCACCCCGGAGGTTTACCATCACCTGGAAGCCCCCTGCGTTGGCAAAAAAGGCTCCGAACCGATCATCTATTTCAAACGCATACCCACCCAGTTCGGCAGGTGCCGGCTTTTCCGGGATGGCTGATTTCCTGCTCAGGTAGGCTTCTGCCAGGTGCTGCACGATGGCTCCGCTGTAGTTACCCCATTGACTGGCCGGCTGGTATCCGATTCGATCTCCGGGCTCAAACCAATTTTTGGTAATGAAAAAAGAACCGGCCCAGGGATCCGCTGTGCGCTGCCAGCGCAGAATGCTCCGAAAAGCCAGATTGGCCGCCCGCCGGTATTGACCGGCCAGGTAGTGGTTTCCCTGTTTCCAGGCGTCTTCTGCCAATACATCAAATGCCAATTGGTACAATACGTCGTTAAAAATGTGGTTATCTGTCCGCCCATTGGGGGGAGCCTGCCCATCCGGGGCCTGCAAAAACAGGCTTGTGTGCGTCCCGTTTTTCACCGCAGACAGGATTTCCCCGGAGGAAGGGCCGTCGTATCCCTCCATCGCCAAGGCAAGGAGGTTGCCCCTGCCTACCGCTTCTACCGCAAGAGATTGGGGGTCACTGCTCCAGTCCTGGTAGAGATTGTATCGGTCGTTTACGATTCGGATCCGTTGGCTGTACTCTTTCCATGCTTTTTCGATAAATTTGGTAGCGCCTGCTTTTTCACGCAGCCCTTTACCTGCCCGGCTCCATTCGCCCTTCATGGCGTAGGTACGCCAATTGTTGATCCGCCCGTCGAAATTCTGCATGACTGCGGAAAGAGGCGTTTTCATTCGTTGCGTCCAGCGGTCGTGCCGGGCGTTGTCCACATGGTCCTCATAAAGTTCCAGCGCATGCGTTAACGGACTAATAAAAAATTCCCCGTGCTCATCCGGTATGGATTTCGTTCCGTTCGAAAAATTCAGGGTGCTGTGCTCCATCGCCAGGATTCCGGCTTCCTTTAGCTCGTTTCCAGCCCCGGCATCCAATAAAACCCCGACGGCAAATGCGAAATAAGGGGTAGCATATTGGTGCTCCCGCTTCAGGTAGGGGTCAATGATGGCACCAGAGGCATCCTGTTGTGCCGCCATCACCCTGCACGTAGCTTCAATCACGCGTAATAGGTCCTCGTTTGCTACCCCGCTTTCCTGCCATCCGGCCTGGGTAAGGTGAAAGGGAAGGTGCGGAGGGAGCTGAGCCAGCACCGGTAATGCGGTCCCTAAACTACCCACCAGCAGCAGGATACGAAGAGAGAAGCGTATCAGAAATGGAGCAAAGGTACATACAGAATTCATGGAGTGCCGTTCATTTTGGTAATTCATACGTAATGGTTTCTTCAGTGCCCTGATAATTGACTGTCAGGCGTATTTTCCGGGAACCGATTGCGGGATTTCCCTGAATATGGGCAGATACTTCGGGAAGTTCCTCCCGAAAGGGGAGTAGCAATGTGAGAAAGCGCGTTCCTTTGGACCGGTTTTTCAGTTCCTTTTGGAAGGAAAATGCCGTTCGAGGTTCTTTTTTGGTGTAAACAAACGATACCTGACCCTCCGCTTCTTCCAGGCTCAGTGCTTGCTGTTGCAGGGACTGTACGTGTAAATTGTACCCGGTGTCAAATTGTGTGGTCGCTGCCAGATTTTCCTTGTCCAACCTTGCCGGTCCGGGGGCCAATTGAAAATTTAGGTCCAGTGTACCGCTCGCCTTTCCAATGGCCTCATCGATTAGGATAAAAAAGGAATGATCAAAAAAGATGACAGCGCGTCGATGAGCGAGGCCCTCGTAATTTTGGTTTTCTACGACCAGTACATCGTGTTTCGTACCGGGTTGCCACAGCAGCAAGCGTGGAGCATAGGCAATGTTTTCGCCGTCGAGGGTAAGGGTTTGGTGTACCCGGCTTTGGCGGAACCAGGCCCTTCCCTCCGGGTCGCCACTGTAGATAAAACTCCCCGAGTCTGGTGTCAGGTTTCTTCCACCTACATACAATTCGAAGGTGCCATTATCGGGTTGGCTGTGTCCTCCACCGTCGGGGCCGCATTTCAGGACCAGGCAGGTAGCCATTGGGTCCCAACTGTTTCGCATGGAGTATAGTCCACTGTTCGGATAGGCAAAGGCCAGGCTATCAGGTTTTTCTCCTTGTTTTTCCCCGGTGGCCACATACAAAAAGTCAGGCCGGTCAAAAAGTTTCGCCCATTCGATCAATCGTGGGTAATATTGCCCCGGTTTGCCTGTCCAGGCGTCGCCAAACTGTGGCGTGGTACCGTCCGGAAAGGCAAGTTTCACGGGCACTTCGGCCATTTTCTCGATCATAGACAGGTAATCATCCGTAAACAAGTGGCTTTTCCCATTCATTTCAGCCATAGCATACGTTCGTAAAAACCACCCGATACTGCCCATATGGTAGCCAAAGGCGAGTTCCCGCTGATGCCCGTCTGCATATACCTGGTTATGAATTTCTGCATTGAGGCGGCGAATCGCCTCCGTCAACCACTCGTCCGCCTCTTTAAATTCGGGGAAGTTCATTGCAATAAATGCCAATCCCTCCGCTTCCATCAAGGCCCAGTTGCTTCCCTGGCTGTATTTGCTCATGAGGAAATCGGCGTGTTCGTGCAAGGCCGCCAAAAAACTGACCAGTGCTTCCGGTGTAAAGGAGGGGGCCTCGATAAAATAGTGAAAAAGCTGCGTCCAACGGTGACCTCGTATCCCCGTTTCTATGGATCTCCAGGCGTAGCGATGATCTTCGTCTCTCGGGTTTTTTTCTATCCAGTCCATCAGTTGACGTGCCCATTCCCGGGCATATTTCTCCTCTCCAGTTTGCCTATAGGCCTTACCCATGGCATCCCAAAATGTCATTCGGTTCAACTGCCAGACCCATTCGTTGTCGGGAACCGGTCTGCTGGCCCAATCGATGTCCTCCCCGACGAAAAAGGGAGGATAGGCAGGCTGCCCTACCATGCGGTGTTCCAGCGCATTCCGGGCTATTTCCAGTTCTTTCTCCGTTGCCAGGTTTATAGGATCGGTGCGTAATTGACGGCGAAGCGGATGGTTTACCTGGGTTCTCTCCCGAAAATGGTACACCATGCGGCGGGCGGCCAGAAGTGGATTACCGGCCTGCTGTATGCCACCTGCCCAGGGACTTGATTCGAAATCCATCAGGGTACGTACCTTTTCAAAGTTTCGGTGAAAAGCCTTCGTGGATTTTCCATGGCGTAAGTCGCCTTTATTGTCCACCGACAAATTGTATCCCATGGTTCCCTGATTCCACTCGGAAACCTGGCTGCCCTTTTCGCCATTGTTGCGAAAGATGTTGTTTTTTGCCTTTAGGTTCCGTACGCCTTCCAGCCAATTGTCTGAAAACAATCCGTGTCGGTCGTTTCCTTCCAGCAGGTTGTTTTCGACCAGCAGGTTGCCGCTTTCGGTAAGGTGGATGCCATGCAGTTTGTTTCTGGAGGATTCGTTGCCTTCCATCACAATGGCTTCCCCATATGACAGGTGGATGCCACTGCCCCAGGGAGCGTTGGAAAAGCGACCCTTGCTGATAGTTGCGTTCTTGATCCGCGAGAGGTGGAGGTTGTGATGCAGTCCCTTTCCGGGGACTACATTGGATCCATTATCGCTGAAGTCACAGCGGATGATTTCCAAATTTTCGGCACCCCGGATGGAAACACCGTGTTTGGTAAAGTTTCGAACGGTAACCTGCTCCAGTCGGATGTTTTGAAGTTGACCCTCGGTATCGGCAGAAAAAACCAACCCTTCCCTTCGCAAGGCGGACTGTTGCGCACGTTGACGCCGCCCTTGATTGGGATCCGTGCCAGGATCTACCGATTCCGCGCCCTCGATCAACAGGTGACGGATGACCACGTCTTGTATCTCCGGATCGCTGTTACCGATCGTCAATCCTGCTTTTCCTGCTTCCATCATCAACACAGTGGCCGCTCCCTTGCCTTCCAAATGTACACCGCCGGGAATCAGCAAGGTTTCCTCCACTTGGTATATTCCTTCCTGCAACCAAACTTTCCTGCCTGTACCGGAAGTTTGCTCAAGTGCCCGTTGGATAGACTCGCCGGGCTTTACGATCAGATCTCCCTCGTTCGGATTCCATTCCGGGTTTTCCTGTGCTCCGGTCTGCGGTCGGGCGTTTGCCAATGGGGGACTAGCCCAATCGGTAGGTGCTGCCGGAGCTGGGGCTCGGTGAGCTACCAGAAAATACCAGGAGGAAGCAGGTCGGGTGTGCTGAATCGCCCGCTCGGTATAGGGCATTTGCAAATTTTTTAGTTCGGTGTAGTGTTGGTACACAGATTCGTAAATGTCGCGGAATTCTCCCCTTCCTCTGGGAGAAATCGTTCCGTATATGGACACTTCTTCCCCCAGCATGTATTTTGCGGTGTATTCGAAACCAAGTGCGAGTCGCTGCTCCGCTACCTGGTAAAAATCCATCCCTTGTGTCCAGGCTACCTGTGCCGCCTTGGCCAATTCCCCAAGCCCCAATTGCACGTGAGGCCAATCCCGTGTCGATTCCTGCACCTGTCCGTTGGGGTAGATGTATTTGGTAATGCCTCCATTATTTGGTCCCCAGTAAAACCGCTCGACGGCGCGTTGAAAAAGCGCTGGTCGGTCCGTGAAAATGCCGATACAAAGCATGGTGTTGATCATGGCGGCATCCCAGTTGCCGTTCGCCTCTGTGAAAAAGTCGTGGATATATGGATAGTACACGGTGAGCATCATCCGTTCGAAATCTTTCTGATCTTCGTCTTTCCAGCCATCGTAGGTATGCTTAATGAGTTCAGCAGCATTGAGGAAATGTTGTCCAGTTAGGGCGACAAGTAGTTTGGCATCGTTGTCATCGAAATCCCACAATCTTTCGGACCAGGCAGCCAGGATAGAAATGGTCTTTTCTGCGTGGGCCCGATTTTCGGTAACGAACCACAACAAGGCATGCCGGTAGGCTTCCAGCGCACTGGCGGACAACTCCCGATGCCCCTTCCCCTGCCTTCCATACGATCCCCTCACGACATGGGTAAAAGGTTGCGGCTGAAAATCCAAAGAAGCCTCCTGTTTCAAGCGCTCAAAAGCGGCTTGCCAGTCCGGATCGCCAGAGGCGATTTTGGCCTTCATGTAGTCTAAGTCCTCCTGATTTTGTAGTAAGCCCGGATGGATAAATTGGCGGGGAAAAACCAAAGGTGGTGCGGTAGCTTCGGTCTGGCAAACCGAGGGAAGCGTGGGCAAGAGCAACAAAAATAAAAATGCAGCACGTTTTATTCTCATCCGTACATTGGGTTTAAGGTCAATTCAACAACCTAAAGTAAGGAGTTCGCATCAGAAATGCTAAAAATCAACCCTTCATAGGAGTCAATCGATTGCCTGTTCCCGAATTGATTGCTCCTCCCTTGCTGGATTTTAGGGTATCGCAAATTGACCTCTAGAATAAACCCAGAACGGCTACTCCCGTTTGAACCGTGCTGTCTAATAGACCTCTAGCAGCAGTTCTGCCTCACCGACTTTTCCTTTTCCGGAAATACCTTCTGCTACCACCCGGTACAAACTACTTCTGTCCGCTGTATAGAACCGGAGGGTAGCGGTACCGTTTTCGTCGGTTTTGACCGTTGGATTCCAGTAGATGGTGCTACGCAGGTCGGAAACTGTCGGCTGGGAATTCTCTCCATACCTGGGAGAATAAAACTGTCTTGTTTTGCTGAAACCGCCGACCCGTTGAACGATGATGTGATCGCCGGTTTCCGGTTCTTGCATCTCTGTTGGTCCTCTATGGGTGAAGAGAGCGATCACTCCACCGCCGCCTCTGCCACCGTAGATGGCAGTGTTGCCCGGACTTTTCAGGATTTCTACCCGGCTGATATCAAATTGACTGATGCTCTGCAGCATGCTTTCATCCACCGGCACGCCGTCCAATAGGTAGAGGGGAGTTCCTTGTCCCCGTATGACGGCCCGGAATTGGTTTGGGCCGGAACGCAGCACTTGTAATCCTGCGACCCTTCCCTGCAAAGCTTCCAGGATGTTTCCGGATGGGGAAACCGGCAATTGGCCGGACTCAAGCACCACATCCGCATCGCGGTGTAGGGTAAATGGCCTGGAAATCTCTGCCCGACCTTCTACAACTACCTCTTCCAGCAGAACTTCACCCAATTCAAGACCGCCGATTTCGTTTTCCATACCCTGAAAGAGGGGTGTGCCTGGTGCCCGTTTTTGCCGGTTTAGTTGTTCCGCGGAGGGGCCCAGGTAATCGGACCGAATCTGGGGAATAAAGGGTTTCTGATCAATGGTGACGTTTACATTGCGGGTTCTCCCGCGTGCGTCGTTTCCCTGTATCAATACATCAATGGAATCCCTGAAATAGAAACCTTCGAACACAAAATTCCCCTTTTCATCGGTTTCGGTGGTTAAAAAAGTCTGGTACTTATCCTTAAGGAATAGCACAGCGTCCCCGTTTTCGATGGCGCTCCCGTTGTCGGTTGCCAGATTTCCGCTAATTCGAATATCCAGCTCGGGTGCGTGGGAAATGGCAGGAAAATCATTTTCCACGATCTCTTTCCAGGTAAACTTTCGCCAACCCTGCGTCATCATTAGTAGGTCCAGGGCTTCCCGACGGTTTTGCTTGCTGGCGTCAAAATAGTACCCGGGGGATTCGATTTGCCCGCGTAGGTCGGAGGAGAGCAGCAGGTAGGATTCGATGTTTGTGGCATGGGCATCCTTGCCGGCCAATTGGTCGTCGGTGACGGCTAGCGAAAACTCGGCTTCGACGGGATTGCCCTGCTGATCACGTGCCTCAATTTCAAGCAGCACCTCCTCACGGCTTTCAAACTGTTCTTGGTTGGCACGAATCCGTACATTTAGTTGGTCCTCATGGTGGACAAATACCAGCCGTTCAGCCAGCGGTTCCCCGGTAGCTTTTGCCAGCGTAAGGCGTACGATGCCCGTGGGAAAAGCCGACTTGGGAATTTCCAGGATTTTTTTTTCGTATGGGGACAGGTGAAACTCCCGGGAGTAGTGCAGGTGTTCCCGGGCGATCCCGGTAAGCAAGACGTTTTCACCGCCGGGCTTATTGGTGGAGGTGGTAATGGTTATCAGTTCTCCCTCGGATTGAATGCCCATTCCGTACCCCAGTCCGGCAACATCCGGAAGGAGGTATTCCTGTGAAACGCCGTTTTCAAATTCAACGTGGGCAACATAGGTTTTCGAACTGTCGGGAGTCAAGGTAAAATACCCCATTCCGGCATGACTTGTCCGGATATCACCTAATGTTGATCCGGAATCATCGTATACCGCACCCGTTACGGGTAACCCTAGCCCATTGCCTCCGGTAGCTTTAAAGGCCACTTTTCCGGAAATTCCGTGAACCATTTCTCCTCCCTCAGGAAAGAACTGAAAATCCGGACTACCAGGGTCTCCTGCATCAGGGGAGGCAGCCGATGCATCGGGCGACCAGATGTACAGGTCTTTTTTGAAAAAATTTTCCTCGCCAAAGTTTTTCATCCAATTGGTGTACGCAACCAGGGTGTATTTGCCTTCCGGCAAGTCGGCAGGAATCGACAAATCTCCCGGTGTACCCCCCGCTGCCGCATCCAACCGGAGTTTTTTTACCAACCCGTTGTTTTCGTCGAGCAAGTCGACGTAGAGGATGTTACTTTTGGTACCGGGCGTTAAATCCGAGGCATGTACCAGGTACCCTTTGAGCCAAATGATCTCTCCTGCCATGTAATAAGGTTTATCCAGGTGCAGGTAAACCTTTTCGGGAGCGTAGTTGATTCTCCAAACCGAGAGGTTGGTTTCAATTTTTTCCAGAATAGGGTTGGTAAGAAATATCCACGCCGATAGAGCCAAAAAAACAAAAATACATACGACTACTGTCTTTAGGAGGTTCATTGGTCTCGAAATTTTGGTGATGAAATCCGCTACTAGGTGCAAGCCGGGTAAGGCCAGCAAGCATTATACTTCGAAATGCAACCAAACCTACCTCAATTATTGGGCCATAGGTACTCATTTTTTCGTGTATCATTCACCGGCTGCTACTTCCGGCCCGTTCCGAAAGCGTCTTTCTAATGCTCCGCTCAGTTTTCGCTATTTTGGTGAATCTTTCTGAAAAGATCTCCAAATATTTTGTCCCGATTCAGGTAGGTGGCTACCCGGTACAGGTGGCGGGTATTATCGATGCTGTAGGTAAGTTGGTCGGTAAGCAGGGGGCTGCTTCGGATTTCTGTTGTAAACCAGTCGGGATTAATCACATACGCGATGGCAGAAATATCCCAAATCACCTTTGACCAGCCAAAGGGATCTCCTTTATGGTAGTCCTTGAAAATTTCAACCAGGTAGTCCCCGATTTCTCCTCTTCCCTGCAGATAGGTTTCCATTTCGGCCACCGTAGTTAGCAAGTGCGAGGTCACCGGCTGGGTTGGTAATTGGATAAGCGGTACTCCCGAGTCAAAAAGCACCTGTGAGGCGATCGGATCCTGCATCAGGTTAAATTCAGTTGCCGTGCGCCAGTTTAGCCCTTTGCCTCCCAGCCACACTACCACGATTTTGTGGAGGATGTCCGGCGCCAACAGAATGGCTGATGCCACGTTCGTGGGAGCACCCAGGGTAAGGACGTACAGCGGTCCATCCGAGTTTCTGGCCCGCTGTATCAGGTCGCTTGCAGCAGGGCTTTCCAGGGGTTTATCCAGGCTAGCCAGGAAGTTTTCCGATCCGCTATAGACAAAACCGTCTTGCGTGCGATCCAATTTATCCAGCAACCGCTCAATTTCTTCCAGACTTTTTTCCATCCCGTCCTTTGGACTTTCCGAACGATTATTCAGGTAGGGGGCGGCATAAATGGCACGAACATCCAGGTGCTCCGGCGATAGCAGGGCATATACCACCGCAAATTGATCGTCGATTTCATTGTAGGTATCTGTGTCGATGACCACCTGTACCCTTCCGGTCGGGGCTTGCAATCGGTCCAGCCTAAACTGATCGGTAAGATCGGGGTATTTTTGGGAATATACGGTCGTAATCGATAACCAGAGAATCAGACCTAAAATGAGCGTGTTTTTCGGCGACAGGGTTTGCATAACGATGTGGTTCATGGCGATTCAGGAAAATGAATTACAGTAGTGAGATACGGATTTTCAGTAGGCAAAAGGTAACCACAACCGGACTAATTTCCAACTATTTCTTAGGTTGCTTGCTTTGCTGCCCCGGTAGTGATCATTTGTCAAGCTGGCGGGAAGAAACCTGGTTTTTGCCAGTCGATTCTCTACATTGTGCGCCAACAAATAAAGCGGATGAGGGTATTCCGCTACCTTACAAAATAGCGGACCCATTGATTTTTTATTTTACTGGTATATTTTAGTATATTCCATTTCCCAAAATACTACGACGATGAATTCCTTGCTTAGAGATGGTTTGTTTTTTTCGTTACTGCTGGTTTCCACCGAAGTTTTTTCGCAGACCGATTCGGTACCCCTAAAATCTGTTCCCTACGGCACGTCTGCCCCGCCTCCGGAATGGGCCCTGTTGCAGCGGCACTTAATGGATGCCCTGTACCCGGCGGCGATGGAATTTGTAGATAAATACACCCTTCCGGACGGCAGATTAAAGTGGCGAACGGAATGGCCGGGAATGGATGGATCGGATGATGGCTACGAGAGTTTTTACAATTTTCCCTTGTATTACGCACTAGGCGGGCCGGAGGAAATAGACGCCCTTTCAAGAAAACTATGGGAAGGAGTAACCCGGCAATTCACCGAGTACGGGCAAATTGTCGACGAATTTGACGCGGGATACGACTGGATGCATCACGGAGAAGCGTACACGAATTTTTATTTTTTCGGATTGGCAGATCCCACCGACAAAAAGATGCGGGAACGCGCCTTGAAATTTGCTGCCTTGTATTTTGATGACGGTACAGATAGCTCCAACTTCGACAGTTCGCTGAAGATTATTCGTTCGCCACTTAATGGCAGCCTGGGACCCAGAATGGTAAATACGGCAGAGGATTGGGTTACGCACCGACCGATCCTATCCAACTATCCGCTTCCATATGACGATATACCCACTGTCAGCTCCGGAAAAGCATGGAATGACGACGAAAAATTTGCCTTGATCCTGGACGCGCTAAACGAACGGATGATGAAAGGAGACGTCCCTCTCAATTTGGCGGCTACCAGTTTGATGCTGAATGCCTTTATGTACACGGGAGATGAACGGTACAAAACCTGGGTGCTGGACTACGTCAGCGCCTGGATGGGGCGGGTGGAAGAAAATGGAGGCATCATCCCCGATAATGTAGGCCTGTCCGGACAGATCGGTGAGCACATGAATGGCAATTGGTGGGGAGGATACTACGGCTGGAAATGGCCGCATGGTGTGCGAAATAAATTGGAAGCGACTACGATCGGAGCGTCTAATGCGTACCTGGTTTCGGGGGATGACCGGTACCTCGCCCTGCCAAATTCAGTAATTGAAGCGATAAGCAAGGAAGGCAGGATCGAAAACGGAAAGAAGTTGTTGCCCCATCGGTACGATCAGCGGGGCTGGTACGATTTCAGGCCGTTACAAGCCATGTACCCCACCCATATTTGGTACATGTCCCGAAAAAAAGAAGATTGGGATCGGGTAATGGAACTGGTGGATCCAAACGAAATGCGGGAACTGAATTACGTGAAAGGCAAAGGCGAGGAACGAAATACCGCTACCTGGATCGGCTATCTTGCAGGAGAGGTACCTACTTATCCGGTGGATATTTTGAATGCTACGTATCGGGAGATGCAGGACCGGTTGGAGCGCATCCGAAAGGACACGACCACCCCGGATCAGCAGGACGTACACCACTGGTTGAACCTCAATCCGGTAATCCTGGAGGGGCTGGTGCAAACCATGCTGGGAGCTCCCAACCATATTTACCACGGGGGACTGTTGCATACGTCGGTTCGATATTTTGACCCGGAAAACAAGCGGTCCGGCATCCCTTCGGATATGGCAGCACTGGTAGAACAGATTACCGAAGCCGGTGTTTCCCTGACACTGGTCAACCTGCATCCTACCGAAAGCAGAAAGGTAATCGTGCAGGGGGGCATGTTTGGGGAGCATCATATCAAACGAGTAAACCAAATTGAGGTATATCCTTACCAATTCGACACGGTCAACCACCACTTTTTTCAGGCAGAATTGGCGCCAGGAGCCGTAGTGAAATTGGAACTGGAAATGACCCGATTTCAAAATGCTCCCAGCTATGCCTTCCCCTGGCATGGGGACAAGATTCCGGTGACAGAAAAATCGTACGAAGAATGATGGTTTCAAAAAATTGCCTGAGGTTTGGCTGCCTCGCGGGTTTGTTGCTGTTGATCAACTCGCCGGTTTGGGCGCAAGAAGAAGCCGGACTTCATCCGGCAACAGCCCGAGCGGGGCGTGTGTTTAAGATCTACCAGTTTACCCCGGAAACCATGCCCCAAATAGATGGAATTGCCTCGGATTGGGACCGGGTTCCGTCCTCCTATACCTACGGGACTACCGAACTTAACGACACCGAAGACGGGCATGGGACAGATATTGACACCTCTGATATCGATGTGACCGTTACGGTAGGATGGGTGAAGGGCCTGAATCGGCTGTATGTTTTGTACCAGGCTTACGATGATTTTTGGGATTTCGAGCGATTTAATCCCCAGGGATACCTGAACGATATATTTGAACTGGTGGTGGATGGAGATCTGTCGGGAGGTCCGTTTATTTACAATCCCCTGCTACCAGAGGCCAGGAAATGGGGGGCAAGCCCTGCGCATGTCCAGAACCATTTGGCGTTTAGCGGATACCATGCACAAAATTACCACATTTTCACGCCCCCCGCACGCGGAAGCTGGACGCTTATTTGGGGCTCTCAACCCTGGATTGCCGCCTTTCCGTATGCCCATCGGGCTTATTCGTACGATTTCACGCAAGGAGAAGCTGGTAAATTGACACTGGAGTTTTGGATTACGCCCTTTGACTATGCACCGGTGGAAGGACCCCAGCAGGCCAAAGTATCCCAGTTAGTCGAAAACAAACTGATTGGCTTGTCCTGGTCGGTATTGGATTTTGACGGGGGCGAACGGGACGGGCATTACAATTTATCCCACGATACCCGAATGGTGTCCGATGCCTCCTATCTCTGTGCATTTCGGCTGATGCCCCTCGAAGGGGATCAGGTACCGGACTTCAAGGCGGACTGGTCCTTTTCCCTGATCGAGAACCGGGAACGGACGGTTGCCTTTCGAGACGAATCCGTAGGCGCTATCGAATCCTGGCATTGGGATTTTGGCAACGGTGATTTTTCGACGGAGCAACACCCACTTTACCAATACCCGGAATCCGGCGTGCACTACAACGTGACCCTGGAAATAATGGGCGTCGGAAAAACGGACAGGAAGACCCGGTTTTGGGAAGTGATGATTCCTTAAAGCTGTTGGACGAAATGATTTACCAGCAAAATGAAATCTACCGTGTCGATCGGTACGCGCATTTAAAAAATTTTCCTAAGTTTATCCCCATGAAGTTAATTCAGGATACAGAAGTACGGTGGGGCGTCCTTGGTGTGGGGGCCGTGTGTGAAAAGAAGAGTGCACCGGCCATGCAAAAGGTACCCGGGTCTCGCCTGGTAGCCGTTATGCGTAGAAACGAAGCGAAGGCAAAAGATTACGCCGAACGGCACGGTGTCCCGAGGTGGTACGGGGATGCGGATGCCTTGATTGGAGATCCGGAAGTGAATGCGATTTACATTGCTACGCCACCGGATGCCCACCTGGAGTTGACAAAGAAAGCGGCGGCCGCCGGAAAGCCGGTCTATGTGGAGAAACCCATGGCCAGAAATTATGCGGAATGTCAAGAGATGATCCGTGTCTGTGAGGAAGCGGGGGTGCCACTATTCGTCGCCTATTACCGAAGGACACTGCCGAATTTTCTGGCGGTAAAACGCCTGGTAGCCGAAGGACAGATAGGGGATCCCCGCTACGTGAGCATCACCATCAACCAATCCAGGCATCCCGATTTGAAGGAAGATTCGGCGGCGAACTGGCGAATCAACCCCGAGGTAGCGGGAGGGGGATACTTTTTCGACCTGGGTTCCCATCAATTAGACTACCTGGATTACCTGTTCGGTCCGATAGAAACGGTACACGGAATCGCTGAAAATCAGGCGGGACACTACCCTGCAGAAGACATTGTTTTTGCTACGTTCAAGTTCCAAAACGGAGTTTTGGGTACCGGAAACTGGTGTTTTTCCACCGGAGAGTCTTCTAAGAAAGACGAAATAAAAATTATTGGGAGTTCGGGTGAAATATCGTTCCCTTGTTTTTGGGGTACTTCGGTGCGTCTGCAAAAGGACGGGGAAGCAGCAAAGGAGTTGACATTTGATATGCCGGAAAATATTCAGTACTTTCTGATTGAATCCATCGTCGGTCAACTCTTGGGTAGGGGGAATACCTGTCCGAGCACGGGAGCGACGGCAGCCCGCACCAACTGGGTAATGGAAGAAATGACCAAACAGTATTATAGTAAATAAGCGGTAGATTAACATGACTCAAAAAAGACCACTAGGATTTGGAATTATTGGGACCGGTGCCATTGCAGGGATGCATGCAGCGGCAATAAATGCATGCGAGGATAGTCAACTACTGGCGGTATGCAGTTCCAGTCCGGAGCGAGCGAAAGAAGCGGCGGAAAAATTCAAGGTGCCTGCCGATGCAGACTGGCAGGCATTTTTATCCCGGGAGGGCCTTGACGTGGTGTGCATTTGTACCCATAGTGGCAACCACCTGGAGCCTGCCATAGCAGCGGCAAGAGCGGGCAAGCATATTTTGCTGGAGAAGCCGATTGAGGTTAGTTTGGAGCGGGCCGATGCTCTGATTCAGGCGTGCACCGATTCCGGGGTAAAGCTTGGCGTTATTTTTCAAAACCGCCTCAAGCCCGGCTACTTACAATTGAAAGAGGCCGTGCGATCGGGAAAAATTGGAAAACTATTAATGGGGACAGCCGCCATCAATTGGTACAGAGATCCCACCTATTACAGCAGCAGTAGTTGGAAAGGAACGAAAGAAGGAGACGGTGGCGCGGCCTTGATCAACCAGGGGGTACATACCATTGATCTGTTGTTGGACATTATGGGAGATGCCGAGGCCGTGTACGGGCAGGTGCGCACCATGGTACATGCGATAGAAGGAGAAGATACTGCCACGGCCATCCTTAATTTTAAAAATGGCGCATTGGGTACCATCACCGGCGGTACCTCCTTGTATCCGGGAAATCCGGAGCGACTGGAAATTTATGGAGAAAATGGCACGATTATCCTGGAAGGCGGTAAAATTGTGGTTTACGCAATCAAAGGGCAAGAGTCGGTTCCTGTACCCCAATCGGAAATTGGAGGAAGTGGCGCATCGGACCCCATGGCCATCGATTACAAGCTTCATCAGGGCCAGGTGAGCGATATGGTGGAAGCGATTCGAAACGACCGGTCTCCTTTGGTAAGTGGGGAAGACGCCCGAAGGTCATTGGCGCTGATTTTAGGGATCTATCGTTCGTCTCAGGAGAACAAAAAGGTGCGTTTAACCTAGGCTTATCATCGCTTTCGCCTACGTTCCGAAAAGGATATTACTCTTTTTTAATTTTTTATGGAATCAAAAAAACAGCAACTGGTTGAGGATATTTTGGCAACCTATGGGGTATTAAACAGCGACCCAGAAGAGGAATTCGATACGATTTCTCAGGTGGCCAGTGTATTATTCGGTGCACCAATCGCGTTGATCACGGTATTATCGGAAAGGAAACAGTTTTTGAAGTCCCGAATAGGACTGGAGAGAAAAGAGATACCCATTGACATTTCTTTTTGCCGCATTGCAATGGATGCATCGGAAGAGATTTTGCTCGTGGAAGATGCGCGAAAAGACGCCCGTTTCAAGGATAATCCGTTGGTTACTGGGGAACCCAATATCGTTTTTTATGCAGGGGTACCGATTTTTACACCGGAAGGCTATCCCATGGGCGCACTATGCGTGATTGATCAGAAGCCGAGGCGGCCGGAGTCGGAAAAGCTAAGCGCATTAAAGGTCCTGGGTACGCAGGTTACCCGGATTTTAGAATTGAGAAAAAGCCACCAAAAACTCAGCATTGTCAAAGTAAACCTGGAAACAGAAACCCGGCGGCTGAATAATATATTGGAGGCTACGCAGGTAGGGACCTGGGAGTGGGACATGGTTGCAGATAAGGTGATCATCAATGCGCGCTATGCTGAGATGGCCGGATATAGCCTGGAGGAATTGAGCCCATTTACCATGGATACCTGGTATGCACTGATTCATCCCGAAGACCGGTCGATCTCGGATAAGATTCTTGAGGAGTGCTTTGCCAAAAAAAGGGATTATTATAGCGTAGAATGCAGGCTTGTTCATAAGAAGGGGCATTTTATCTGGATTAATGATCGCGGCAAGGTGACCAAATGGTCGGCAGATGGAAAGCCCTTGATGATGTCGGGCACCCATACCGATATCTCGGAACGAAAAAAGAGAGAAATTCAGTTTCAGTCCATATCGGACAACATTCCAGGAGTGGTGTACCGCTACCGCAGGCACGTTGATGGCAGGGATGCGCTGGAAATGGTGAGCAACGGGGCCTCCCGGTTGTGGGGAATTTCCGCGGAAATGGCCATGAAGGATAACCAGTTGATATGGGACAGATACCATCCGGAGGATATCGAAAAGCATTTGGAAACAATTCGCCGGTCGGAAGATAATCTTAGTTTTTGGATACATGAATGGCGCTACCTTCACCCAGACGGAAGACTTCGCTGGCACAAGGGCACCGGTAACCCGACGAAACTTAAAGATGGCAGTGTGGTTTGGGATGCGGTGATACTGGACATCACCCAGCGGAAGGAAGCGGAATTTCGGCTTGAAAAAACCCTGGACTCTCTCAGGGAGAGGGTCAAAGAGCAGGAGTGCCTGTACCGGATTACCCAGTTGAGGCATCCGAAGGGGGACCTCGATTCCCTACTCAAGCAAGCTGTGGCTATTGTCCCATCCGGTCTGAAATACCCGGAAAGCGCTATTGCTTCCTTGAGTTACGGCAATATACACCATTTCAGCTCCCCTTGTGACGGGTTTTCCACAAACCTAACCGCTACTTACGAAACGGTACAAGGCAAAAATCTGACCTTAAACGTTGGTTATCCATACAGTTTTCAAGGCAAAAAATCATATCCCATTCTCCAGGAGGAAGTTAGGATGCTGGATACCCTTGTCGCGCACCTTGGTTCTACGATTGATCAAATCGTGGGAGAGGCGGCATTAAGTGCTTCAAAGGATCGGATCAATACACTCATTCAGACCATAAATGGGATATTTTGGGAGGCAGATGCCCAAACGAATACCGTGCTATTTCTGAGTCCGCAGGTAACGTCCATTCTGGGGTACACCGTATCGGAGTGGTTGCAAGTCCCCGAGTTTTGGGAGAGTCTGCTCCATCCGGAAGATAGCGAGGGCGTTTTGTCCGAAACCTCGGAGAAAATTGAAGCTGGAAAAGATTATACCGTCGAATACCGCCTACGTGCCAAAGACGGGCGTTGGATCTGGATACAGGACATGGTACAGGTCGAACGGGAAGGGGACAGGGTGGTGTCACTACGAGGCTTAATGGTAGATATCACCGAACGAAAAACGGTCGAAGAAGCACTGGAGCAAAGTGAAAAACGGTTCAAGGCACTGGTTCAGGGAGGATCGGATTTGACGGCAATTCTTTCCAATGATGGTCGGTACGTGTATGTCAGTCCCAACTACCCCGACTATCTGGGCTATGCAGAGGGGGAGTTGTTAGGAAACGAGCCGGCAGACTATTTTCACCCCGACGATAAGGAGCGGGTATTTACTGATTTTGTTGATTTATCGGCAAAAAAACGCATAAAATCCAACCCGTATCGGTACAAGCGAAAAGATGGATCCTGGTGTTGGCTGCAGAGCGTGGCGACGGACTTACTGGACGACGAGGCGGTACGGGGCATAGTCGTCAATAGCGTCGAAATAACGGACTTGATTGAGGTACAGGAACGCTTGGAACGAAGTGAAGCCCGCTACAGGGGCTTTTATGAATCCCAGACCAATTATGTCATCCGTACGGATCTAGATGGCAACCTCACGTATGCCAATCCAAAATTCATTGAAGATTACGGCTGGTTATATCCGGAGGAATCTCCGTTAGAGAATAGCTACAGGTCATTTGTTTTAGGACAGGACCGGGAGAAAGTAGGGCAATCGATGGCTGGATGCATGGCCTTGCCAGAAGAGGTGCAGAAAGTGGAAATTGAAAACCCCAAGAAGGGAGGTGGTACGCTCCATACCTTATGGGAATTGATCTGTTTGCCGGATGCAAAGGGGCAACCCGGAGAAATGCAGTGGATAGGCGTCGATATTTCGTACCGTATTTCCATGGAAAATGCCCTTAAGAAAAGTAATGAACGCTTTGAGTTGATTATGCAAACCGGTTCGGAAAGCATTTGGGATTACAATCCAGCCACTGGCGAGCTGTTTTTGGGAGATGGTTTCCGAAAAAATTTCGGGTTCGAAGTAGGTTCACTTTCCCAAAACAATGCGATGATTAACCGGCAAATTCACCCGGATGACCTGGAGGCCTACCTTAGTGAAATTCATAAAATTTTACGCGAAGGGTCGGATATGCCTTGGGACTTCCGATACCGCCTGAAAAAATCCGATGGTAACTACGCCTATGTTCACGATAAGGCCATTGTCCTTCGTGGAGTGGACGGTAAACCTTACCGGGCGGTAGGGGCGATGAGGGACATCACCATGGAACATTATTACGGCAGCATGGAGACCATTGATATTGGGATTATGGAGACCAGTATGGATGCGTTTTCCGAACCAAAACCCCTGATAGCAAATTACCTAAAGCAAGTCGAAGACTTATTTCCGGGGATGAAAGCTTCCTTGCTTTGGATTTCCGGAAATCGCCTGTATAATTTTGCTTCGCCCTCCCTGCCGGATGAATACCTGGAAAGGATGGAAGGGCTGGAACTAGCTACGAAGAGTAATTCCTGGAACACCCTGGCCAACCTCAAAAAGAAAGTGGTGGTACCGGACTTGATGTCCGACGAAAAATGGGTGGATTACACGCCTCTTTTCAAGAAACATGGAATTAGAGCTTGTGCCTCCCAACCCATAGTTAATTCGGAGGGAAAGCTGGTGGCCTCCCTGTTATTTTATTTTGGAAAACGGGGGAACCCGGGAGAGTGGGGCTACTTTGCGATGGATCGTTGCCAGCGATTGATTTCCCTGTTACTCACCAAATACGAATTTTTGGAGGGACTCAGAAAGAGTAACGAACGGTATACCTATCTGAATATGGCGACGAACGACGCCATCTATGATTGGGACGTGCAGGCGGATAAATTTCTATGGGGAGAAGGGTTTTACAGGATATTCGGGTTTGAAAAAGGCGAGGAAATAAACCAAATGGCGGATTGGGCCGGCTTTATCCATCCCATTGATGCCGAGGAAAACCATGCAGATAGAAAAGAGTTTTTAGGAAATCCGCGGCAAAACCGATGGCACAAAGAATTTCGTTTTCTCCATCGGAACGGAAGCTTTCGGACGATTGAGGAAATTGGCTACATGATTCGGGACGACAGCGGTAAACCGCAGCGAATGATCGGCGTTTTGCGGGACGTCTCCGAGATCAAGAAGGTTTCTCAACAAAACGAACTGGAGCACGAAGTAGCCAGCTTTTTCAAAAAGGAGGTAAGTTTGCAAGAGACGCTGCGGGGGGTATTGGCTTACCTTACTCGCTACGGCGGATATGCCGGCGCAGAAATATGGCTTGTAGGGATCAATGGGAAACGAATCAATCTGGTACAAGGGTTTTGGAAAAAAGATGCGTTGGCCCGGCTGGCAGGAAAAGGCGGAAGTTTGACGTATGGAACCGGCCTCCCGGGGGAAATTTGGAAGGAGAAAGAAGCCCGTGCTTTTACGGATTCGGAAGTAGATGAGAAGCTACAGCGGAGGGCGCTGCGTAAAAAAGGAAAACTAACAGCAGCCCTCGGCATACCGCTGCTTCAGGGAGAACAGCTGCTTGGTGTCTTGCTTTTTTTTAGTGACCGAAAAAAGCAAGAGCTTTCTGCAGACAAATCCATTTTTAAGCCCCTGGGAGCCTTTCTTGGCGGGGAAATCAAACGAAAGCGGCAGGAGGAGGAGATGCTGTTGTTGTTTGAAAGCGCGCCGGAAGTTCTTGCTATTGCTGCACCGGACGGTCACTTTGCAAAAGTGAATCCAGCCTTCTGTCGCTTGTTGGGTTATACTGCGGAAGAGTTGACTTCCCAACCCTTTTCGACATTTATTCATCCGGAGGACCTGAATCCGACGGAAAACGAGTTTGCTGAAACCATTACAGGTGACAGAAAGGCGCGGAACTTCGTCAATCGCTACCGCACCAAATCGGGAGAAGTCCGCTGGATTTCCTGGAACTCCTCCGATGCATTTGGAGAGGAAGGATTGGTTTTTTCTTACGGGCACGATATCACCGAAATGGTGGAATTGCAAGCGCTGCTGGATAATGCGACACAGCTGTCTCGCGTGGGCAGTTGGGAACTGAATCTGATTGATGAACATTTGTTCCTCTCGAAAATCACCCGGGAGATTTACGAATTGCCTGACGATTATTTCCCTAGCCTCGAGCAAGCTCTTGAGTTTTATAGGGAAGATTTTCGGGAATTTGTAAAAGAACTCCTTAACGAAACCATTCAAACGGGGAAATCCTGGGATTTTCAAGCGCCAATTGTCACCTACACGGGTGAAGAACGATGGATTAGGAGTATTGGACAGGCGGAATTTGCCGAAGGCAAGTGCTTGCGGTTGTTTGGATCCTTTCAGGATATCCATCCGCAAAAATCGAACGAGATTCAGTTGGCAAAAAACAACCGCCTGTTAGAGGTGATCTCGGAGGTAATCGGAAAATTCTTGTTGGTGGACGATTGGCAGCAGGTATTGGAAGAAGTGTTTGAACTTACCGGCAATGCCGTCGGCGTGGATCGGGTGTACCTCTTTCGACACCAGGGATTTAGCAAAAGCGGCGACACCTCAAGCAACCAGCTTACCGAATGGGTAAGAAAGGATGCGTTTTCGCAGGGCGAAGTTTCTGGATTTCAAGTTGAGGCAGCAGACGATTTCGCAGAGCTCCTGCAACCCTTGCAAATGGGGACACTGTTTTCTGCCAACACCTGCGATTTGCCTCCAGGCAAACTAAAAGACCGGATGGAAGCGCGGGGGATTGGCGCATCGGTCCTGGTTCCGATCCGCATCAATCGCGAATTTTATGGGGTGTTGGGGATAGATGATTGCAAGGGGCAGCGGCACTGGTCCGAACACGAGTTGTCTTTTCTCCAAACCATTAGCTCTAATCTGGCATCGGCCATCCAACGCAGAAACAGTCAATTGGCACTTCAGGAATCTTTTGAAGAAAAAAACACCATTCTGGAGAGTATTGGCGAAGCATTTTTTGCATTGGATCGGGAACTGAAAATAAGGTACTGGAACCAACGCGCCGAAAATTTGCTCGGTGTAAGTCGGTCAAAAGTTGTTGGTAAGAGACTGTATGAGGTGTTTCCAGAAGTGAACAAGCCGGAATTTCAGGCGAAATACACCGAAGCCCTGGAAAAGCACAAACCGATTCATTTTGAGGAATATTACCGAGCGCTGGCCATATGGCTGGAAGTGAATGCGTATCCCTCCGGCGAAGGGTTTAGCGTCTTTATAAAAGACGTAACACGGGAGAAAGTAGCCTTCCAAAACGTTCGCCTTTCCAACGAACGTTTTGAGAAAATTGCCGAAGCAACCAACGATGCCATTTGGGATTACGATGTAGACAACGATACTCTTTTTTGGGGGAAAGGGTTTTACACCTTGTTTGGGTATGACCTGGAAACGACCGTTCCCAGCATGCAACTCCTGGTTGAATTAATGCATCCGGACGATCGGGAAAGAGTAGCCAATAAAATTCACCAATTCAAGCAAAGCAAATCCCTAACCAATTGGTTTGAAGAGTATCGGTTTTTGCGGAAAGACGGCTTTTTTGCCTTTGTGATGGATAGAGCGATTTTTATTCGAAATCAGGAGGGGCGCGTTACCCGCGTGGTTGGTGCGATGACCGACATCACCTACAGAAAGGAATACGAGGAATCGTTGGAAGTCATGAACCAGCAGATGGCGTTACATGCCCGTGAGTTGGAACGCTCTAATCTGGAACTGGAACAGTTTGCGTACGTGGCCTCTCATGACCTTCAAGAGCCATCGCGTATGGTTAGTAGTTTTATGGGCTTGTTGGAGCGAAAATACGGACCAGAGCTAGATGAAAAAGCCCATCAATACATTCAGTTTGCCGTGGATGGGGCGAAGCGGATGAAACAAATTATTTTGGATTTGCTGGAGTATTCGCGAATTGGGAAAAGCGAGGACAAACTGAAGCTAATTGCTACCAAGGAAATCGTTGACGAAGTCTGTCTCCTGCAAAAGCGGGCGATTCGTGAAAGTGGCGCAGCGATCCATTACGAAGCACTGCCTTCGGTCATTTCCTTTCGAGCACCCCTTTTACAAGTTTTCCAAAATTTGATCGGAAATGCATTGAAGTACCGTTCGCCTGGTACCTCTCCGAAGATTGAGATTTATGCGGAAGTTGCCGAAGAGTTTTGGAAGTTTTCTGTCCGGGATAACGGAATAGGCATCGATCCGATGTATCACGAGAAAATCTTTATTATTTTCAACCGGCTGCACAACAAAGCAGAATACGGGGGTACCGGCATGGGGCTCGCTATCGTAAAAAAAATAATCGATAACCTGGGTGGTGAAATCGGCCTGGAATCGACCCCCGGTAAAGGAAGCACCTTTTACTTTACCTTGCCGCGGGTTTCAGCAACTATCCCGAGCATACCTTCCCAGAATTAGGGAAAAACAAGGCCGATCTACACAGGGTTCATCGGCGAAGAACGAACAAGCCTCCGGTACACATTTTGATAAAAAAAACCCTGAAGCGAACTTCAGGGTTTTCGATGCCTATCCATGGGTGTTAAACCTGCGGGAGTTCAAAACCTGCCCGGTAGGTTTTGCTCACAAATTGGTTTGCGGGTTCGAAATTGGTCACCTTCATGTTTTTACCATCCCAGAGTAGTTTGATATCCCTGCCTGGATAATTGTATCCATTACCCTCTGACTTGGGTTCGCGGTAATCGTAGCTACGAATGGCCAGGTTGCCCATCAGGACGGATTCGGTCAGTGGACCGGCGATGGAAAACGGTGAACTCAGCTCCTTGTACTCCTTGCTTCCGTATCCGGCAATACAGGCATTTACCCATTGGGCATAATGCCCACCAATGGCGCCTTCTACGCGCGGCAGGGTAGGCGCCACGTTTACACTTTCGTTGATCGAGGTGGGTAATAGTTTGGGATCGATGCCGTAGGTCGAACACATCATTTTTCCGCGGGTTCCTTCGATGATGACGCCGTTTCCACCGTCTCCCATTTGCTCACTGGCGCCGAGTTCTTCCGGTCGGCTGGGTTTGATGCCCCCATCCATCCAATGGAATTCCAGGTCTTTGCCAGTCGGTCTTTTGAACCGAAGCGTGATATGCGAAGAAGGAGGGCAGCTTTTTGGGAAATAGCCCTGTGTAAATTCTCCGGTATAGACCGAGCCTACGCTGCACTCTGCTTCCGTTGGATATCCCAAATCCAGAGTGCGGAAGGCAGGTTCCATGATGTGGCAAGCCATATCGCCCAAAGCTCCCGTTCCAAACTCCCACCATCCACGCCAATTGAACGGATGTAAGTTTTCTACGTATCCTTTTTCCTCAGCCGTACCGAGCCATAAGTCCCAATCCAGATTTTTTGGGGCTTTTTTTCCGGATTCTCCGGGCCAGGGTACTCCCTGTGGCCATACAGGTCGGTTTGTCCAACACTGCACCTTGGTTGCTTCCCCAATTAAGCCTGCTGCATACCATTCGCGCATTTGCCGAACCCCATCGCCTGAAGCTCCCTGATTTCCCATCTGGGTTACCAGTTTGTATTTTTCAGCGGCTTCCGTCAACATTCGCGCTTCCTGAATCGTGTGGGTCAGTGGTTTTTGTACGTATACGTGTTTCCCCATTTTCATGGCCATAAGCGCCTGAACGGCATGGTTGTGATCGGGTGTGGAAACAGATACCGCGTCAATGGAATCGGCTTCTTTTTCAAGCATTTCCCGGTAATCTTTGTAAAACCGGGCTTTCGGATATGCTTCGATGCTTCGGGCGGCGCGTTCCGGATCCACGTCACAGAGGGCCACGATGTCGGCATTGCCACTTTCATAAAAACTGCGGATATCGCTGTATCCTTTCCCCCCTGCGCCAATGCCGGCTATCCGGAGTTTGTCACTCGGAGCCTTAAAACCCGGCCCGCCAAGTACATGGCGGGGGACAATGTAAAATCCGGCAACCGCCGTAGCGGATGTTTTAAGGAAATTCCTTCTGGAATTACCCTCATCGGGCATATTGTTTTTTTTCATTACATGTTTTTTGGTTATACGAATGGTCTAAAATAAAAATTTTTGCTGAAAGATTTGAACAATTATTCCATTTATACAGGTCATACCGGGAATTGTGGATGAACGGATGCTCGGAACCGTAAACAAGTGTTTAATTTCCCGGAAGAAAAAAAAATCGATTGGTTTCGGGGTGCCGGTCTATTTTCCCGGGAAAAGCTAAATCAAGCGTTTGTGCAAGAATCAATTGCCTCGCGGAAGCGGAAGCGACTCAGTGCTCATTGTCCGTTTTCGCGGCCGCTGGCGGTGGCAGTAACCGATAGGCTTCTTGGATATCCGGGCCATTTTGAAAACAAACCGGAGAAGCCGGCGCTTTGGGGGAAGCGGGCTTGGGCGGATGCTTTTTTCTGCGATCAGTCTTGGTGTCCATTCAATCTGTTTTTTCCGATAGCAAGTCCATCAATGCGCGGATTTTTTCGGCAATGGCCGAGGGCTTCTTTTCTACCATAGCCATTGCCAATTCACCTAAGGTCCCGATCAGGTCGAAAGCAGTCTGTACGTTTTTTAAAGTGGCGATCGTTTGCTTGATTTCCAGATTAATGGATTGGAGCTGATTGAGCGCCTCCGCTGCTTCTTCTTCTACAATCAAGGTAGACAGCAGTTTCATTTCTCTCGCAGTGTCCATTAGCCGATTTGCTTCTTTGCCCATCTCGACAAACGTGACCTGACTGATTACCTGCTGGCTAATTTTTTCAAACCGGTAATCGTTGAATTTTTTGGCTATTTCCAAAAAATCATCTGCCAATTGGCTTAAAAAAACGCTATCCACTCTTTCTTTCATTCGTTCACTTGCTCAAATACAACATATAAATCTTTTAGTTCATCCGATAGGGCTGCCGTTATATTTCGGAAATTTTCGCTTCCGATTTTTTCCGCAGTTACCGCCAGCGAATGGTGTTTTTCGGCAATCAAATCCAACATGGCAACAAGCGATACGACTTTCAGACGTATTTTTTCCGCATCCTCCACTAATTGGTAGTGTTTTTCGGTAGCCCATTCTTTTTCCATGGCATTGAGCTCCGAATTTATTGTCTGGGTTTTGTAGTGCGTGTACCATTCTTCCTGCTGTATTTCGAGTAAGCCAAGAAGGTTTTGCTCCAGAACAAAACCTAACTTTTCAGTCAACAGGCGCAGGTGTGGGTCAGCATCTTTCATGTAGTGAAGGATACGGCGGCTACGAAAACGACCGGTGCTGGTATTTACGGCAAATTCGGCCATCTTTTGGATTGCGGACACCTCTCCCTCCGACAGGCTGACGAACTCGGAAGCGTGTAGACTTTGTACCGGAGCACTCAAGTCATAGCTTGTCAATCCAGGGGACGCCAACTCAGATAAACCCATCCAATACTGCTCCATTGCCCGAAAAAGCCCCCAAACCACACTGTCTGCTTTCTGGTAACTGGCACATTCGCAGTTTAGACGCCGATCAACAGTGAACGTACGTACCTTCTGAAACGTACAATCCATGGTACACGTTTCGGCGTAGTTATAACCTAGCTTGTGGAAATGCCCCAACCCTCTTCTGGCCTCCTCGGACAGTTGTTGAACGGGTTTTAAGCTTGTGCAGGCCAGGAAGATACCTGGTACCAACAGAAAAACCGCTGGAAGTTTACAGACCATCCGCTAAAGGTACCCAAAATATCTGATAGTTTTGCCCCCCTACGGCAGCTCCCCGGATAGAACTAGTGCTTTTAAATGCAACGATTCGTTTTTTCTAGTAAAAAATTTGCAGGATAGCCGGGTCACCGTCTGACCCAGCTGCCTCCTTAAAAAAGTGCGGTCATTATTCGTGTGGCTTCTCGCAGTAGTAGGTCTTTAAAACCCTGTCTCGGGTCTTCTCTTGCCGGATCCGAAAACCAGCGGTTCGCAAGAGGCCCTGCATGACCCAGTCGCAGGTGGAGTACTCTTCCTTGAAATGAATCTGGGTGTCTTCCCGCAGGAAGTCCCCACCTCTTTCTCCTTGCAAGTCGATAAATTCCTGAATCGCCTTTTCCGAATGATCGTCGGGGATCACCACATCGTGAAAGTAAAGCTTACCACCAGGTGCCAGGACAGCAAATAGTCGCTTTAGGGCTACCGCTTTCCAGAAATCAGGCAAATGGTGCAGGGAAAGGGAACTTATCACCCCATGGATTGAGCGTTCCGGCAAATCAAACGTAAGGTATCCGGCGTGGATGAACTCGATGTTGTCCCTTTTTTTTTCCGCTGCTTTCTTTTGGGCAAGCGCCAGCATGGGCGGTGAAATATCCAGTGCGTAGAGCCTTTGACACCGCTCGGAAAAATGAATGGAAAAGTTTCCCGTCCCACAGCCGATATCCAGGATGCGACTTTGCAAGGTAGGTTGAATCCAGTTCACGGCTTCGTCTAGTTCCTGCCCTATGTCTCTAAAGTCATCGTGCGAAGGATCGTAAATGTCGACCTCCTCCTGTGAGGCATAGTCTTTTCCGGTTTGTTGAAATTCATCGTAAAGCCAATTCATCCTTTTTTTTGAATTTCTTTCTAAAATAAAAGGAATCGAATTGGTTTGCAAGGGTATACCCAAAGGAAATAACGTACCACGGGACAAAATTCAATAAATTGTTTCTGGCTCTTCGTACCGATGTCGCGCCAGGTCCGCCTACTGAGTAATTCCCCGAAACCGAAGCCGTTAAGAAGTGGGTAACCTTTCGGATGGCTTGGACGGACACGGCAGGCTGGTTGAAAAAGTTCCATCTACGAAGGTTCGATCGTAGATTTGGAGAGATTTTTTTCCCAACGAATTTATCCAGTTTGTTACAGAAGGCCTTCTTCACCCGTTGGTAGGAAACGAAATCACCTTGCCAAAAGGAGGCTGGCTAGGGTAGCAATTCCACCAAATCGAACCTGTTCGGGGCATTGAGGGGTTTGTAGGTGAAAAATTCGGATTACTTTTGCCAGGATAAAACAGTGTAACCCTCACGGGGAACCGTATTTTTGATCAACAAAAACAAGGCGCATGAACGTAGAGAAAGAAAAGAAGACGATAGCAATTTTGGGACTGGGAGGCGTAGGGGGATTTTTGGGGGCACGCCTGCTTTCTGCAGGCCAGCATTCGGGTTTGGAAATCGCCTTCGTTGCCCGGGGAGAAACCTACAGGGCGCTTCAGAAAACGGGACTAATTTTCGAATCGGAGGGCACGAAAACGGTCGTCCGACCCGATCGGCTAATCCAAAGCGGCACCACCACGGAGGCGGTAGATCTGGTGCTCCTCGCCACCAAATCCAACGGATTGGAGGCGGCCGTAGCGGAGAATCAGACGATTTTTTCTGAAAAAACACTGGTAATACCCCTGCAGAACATGGTGGATGCGGCAAGTAGGATACGGCCACTGGTCAACGGTGCAGCGGTAATCGATGCGTGCATCTACCTGGTTTCCAATGTAGAAAAACCCGGTCAGGTGCGACACCTTGGCGGGCCCGGCAAAATTGCGGCTGGTTTTCCAACAACCGAACGGTACGCCTGGGTTTTTTCTTTACTGGAAAAAACGGGTCTGGAAGTAAGCCAGTGTGCGGATATTGACGTGCAGTTATGGAAAAAATTCCTTTTTATATCCAGTTTGGGTGCCGTGACGGCAGCCTATGGACTGACATTTGGAATGCTCCTGCAATCACAGGTACACTGGGCCCTGTGGGAAGAATTGATGGGAGAGTTGCTGCAACTGGCGCAAGCGTCGGGGGTGTCCCTTTCACCTGCGGCTATTGGAGAGGCACAGGCAGTGGTTCGGAGTTTTCCCGCAGATTCCCGCAGCTCGTTTCAACGCGACGTTGCGCAGGGCGATGCAGGGGAAAAGGAGGTGTTGGTCGATGAGGTAATCGCAAAATCAAGGCAGAAGGGATTGTCTCCGGAAAGGTACGAATCGATGGAAGTGCTGATTTGCGAAAACATCCAAAAAAATGGCAAAACTACCGGTTGATTGGAGCCATCTGTCGTGAAAGTGAGAGGGATTGGCTTAAAATTGATTGATTTTACATCAAAAAAGTCAAAAAGGGTGTAGAATCGTGCTTTATAGGCTATATTTCAAAGCTGATTAACTTGTTCTACAGATGATTGCTTTACAAAGGTATTTTGGATGTATGGTTTTATTAGGTCTGATGGCCAGTTTTGGTTGCCAGGAGCAGGCGGACAGTACTGTTTACGATCTGGTTATTCGAAACGGCTGGATTCACGACGGATCGGGTGCTCCGCCCTACTACGGGCAGGTGCTTATCAGCGGCGAAAAAATAGCAAAGATCGAAACGGATACCGCCAGGGTTTTCCAGGCTACTCACACGGTCGATGCAAAGGGGCAGGTAGTCGCTCCGGGTTTTATTGACAGTCATGCGCATGGAGATCCGCTGAAGACACCGGAGTTCAGGAATTTTCTTGCCATGGGGGTTACCACCATCTTTTTGGGTCAGGATGGGTCCAGTCCGAATACACCTGCCATTGAGCATTGGATGGACAGTGTGGATCGGCTTCACCCCGGAGTAAACATCGGGATGTCGGTGGGCCACGGTACCTTGCGGATGGTTTCTGGCGTTGCCTACGATAGGGAACCTTCTGAGGAAGGGTTGTCCAGGATGGAGAATTTGCTGGCTGAGGCCTTGGAAAGTGGTTGCTTCGGGCTTTCCACGGGGTTGGAATACAATCCCGGTTACCTGGCGGGGGAAAAGGAGTTGGACCGGCTGGCACGAGTAGTCGGGGAAAAGGGAGGCATGATCATGAGTCACATGCGGAATGAGGATGACGATCAGATTGAAGCGTCCCTGCAGGAACTCTTGAAACAAGGGGAACACTGCCCCGTTCATGTCAGTCATATAAAAATCGTGTACGCCAAAGGGGCCGATCGGGCCCGGGAAATTCTGTCCATCATGGAGCGGGAAAGAGCGTCAGGAAAGCAGGTAACTGCTGACTTGTATCCCTATGAGGCAAGTTATACGGGGATTGGACTTTTGTTTCCCGAATGGGCAAAGCCTCCGGCAGACTACCCGACGGTTGCCCGGGAAAGAAAGTCCGAGTTGGAAGACCACCTTAGAAACCGTGTGAATGCCAGAAATGGCCCCGAGGCAACGCTGCTTGGTTCCGGCGCCTTCAAGGGCAAGACCCTGGCGGAAGTGGCCCTGGAACGAGGGAAGCCCTTTGAAAGGATATTGGTGGAGGATATCGGTCCTTCCGGAGCAAGTGCGGCCTATTTTGTCATGGATGAAACCGTGATGAAGGCGTTTTTAAAAGATGATTTTGTAAATATTTGTTCCGACGGAAGCCCCACCTCCAACCACCCCAGAGGCCACGGCACTTTTGCCAAGATCATTGAGGAATATGTGGTGAAGGATTCGCTGTTGAGCCTTCCCGAAGCCATATACAAAATGACTGCTCTCTCGGCAAACAATTTGGGAATTACCGACAGAGGCCGCATCGAAGTGGGGTATTTTGCAGATCTTTTACTTTTTGACCCTTTGCAGGTGCAGGCCAACGCTACCTATGAGGCGGCGGCGCAACTTGCGTCCGGCTTTGATTGGGTCTTGGTAAACGGCAAGGTGGCGAAAGAGGCCGATACCTACGCCAGTCCGGGACGGGGTCGAATTATCCGCAAATCCCCACCCGCCGAAAAAAAATAGAGCCATCCATTTTGCAGGGATGGCTCCGGTTTTTTGCTCCTTTATTCAGGAAAAATCAGGGTTTTGAAATTTCAAAATTGACCTGTTTGCCTTTAATGGTATTTGTATTCATGACTTTAATCACGTGGGTAACATCCTTTTTCGGGATATCGACAAAGGAAAAACTATCGTAAATATCGATTTCCCCGATGCTACCTCCCGATACCCCGGTTTCTCCGGCAATGGCACCCACGATGTCATTGGGACGGATGCGGTCCTTCTTGCCAAGATTTAGGAAAAGTCGGGCCATATTGGGCTCCCGTTCTTTTTTCCCTTTTCTCCCGCCACGTTCACTTCCTCGGTGAGGTTTGCTTCCCCGGTCACGGTCCGATCGGTCCCTTCTGGGGCGCTTATCGTCTCTACCGAAGGCACGCTCTTTTTCGGGTGTAAAATTCATTTCCTTAAACTTATCCACGGCTTCGCCCAGGTGCAATTTAACCAGTCCCATGGTTACTTGTTCCAGCGATAGCCCTTCGGCCATCAGGTTTCCGATGACTTCCTCAAACACCTGATCATCTCCTGTTTTGGCCAGTTGTCGGTGAATGTCTTTGATTAGCTGTTCTTTTTTCATGTGGATCAACTGATCCACCGAAGGAGGCGCTGCTTTATCAATGGAGGTTTTGATAAACCTTTCCAGATCTTTTATTTTTCCGGCATCCCTTCGGCCGGAAACAAAGCTTATGGCCGTTCCAAATTTTCCAGCCCGGCCGGTACGCCCGATCCGGTGCACGTAGTTTTCCTCGTCCAGGGGTAAGTCAAAATTAAAGACGGCTTCCACATTTTCTACATCAATGCCTCTTGCGGCTACATCGGTTGCAACCAAAACGGCGCAATGGCCTTTTCTGAACTTGTTCATTACCTTGGTACGCTGGGCTTGCGACAAGTCTCCGTGTAAGGCTTCTGCAGGTACTCCTTTTGCTGTAAGTTCTTCGGTGACTTCATCTGTCACCCGTTTGGTATTACAGAAAATCACACTGAGTTTGTATTGGTGTAAGTTGATCAGTCGGCTAATCAAGTCGGTTTTAAGTCCGGACCGTACCTCGTAATACACCTGCGTGATGTTTTCTACGGTAAGTTCTTTTCGTAGGACTTTAATGATTTCCGGATCGGTCTGATATTTTCTCGTGAGTTCCAAAATCGGCTTTGGCATGGTAGCCGAGAAGAATACCGTTTGCCGTTCGGAAGGCATGCTACTCAAAATGGTCTCGATGTCCTCGCGAAACCCCATGTCGAGCATCTCATCAGCCTCGTCAAGAACGATCACGCTGACCTCACTCAAATCCAGGGTCCTTCGATCCATGTGGTCCATTATTCTGCCGGGCGTGCCAACAACAATCTGTACGCCTTTTTTTAAGCTTCTGATTTGCCGGTCGATGGACTCCCCGCCGTAAATGCAGGTGGAGGAAATTCGCTTTTTGTATTTGGTGAGTTTTACAATTTCCCCTTCTACCTGCACTGCCAATTCCCGCGTAGGGCAGAGGATCAATGCCTGAGGCTTGTTTGTGCTGCTGTCAATCCGATCGATGAACGGAATACCAAAGGCGGCGGTTTTACCGGTTCCGGTTTGCGCCTGTCCGATGACATCGGAGCCTTGCAACAATAAAGGAATGGTTTGTGATTGGATGGGGGAAGGTTGGGTATAGCCCATGTCTTCCACTGCCCTTAGGATTTCTTCCGAAACCCCAAGGTCTGAAAATGTTACTTCTTTTTCCATGAAATGTTCCTTACTTCTCGGAGCCACGGTATTCCAAAATATCCCAGTGTCGATCAACAATAAGGAACCCCACGGCGTAGGAGAAAAATTTTACTACATAATAAGCTGCAAAGGTAAGTAAATTTTTTTTCATTTACCAACGATTGCATCTAAGATTAGAAAATAATTGACTATGAAGTCTAAAATTTACTGAATTATATTCTGGTTTAAACCAAAAAAAGGGCGGAAATGCCCTTTTTTATTCGGTTAGCTTCTGATCAATTAGCGTTTTTCCATAGGTACATACGACCTTTCGGTAGAGCCGACGTATACCTGACGCGGCCTGCCAATGGGTTCGTTGTTTTCCCGCATCTCTTTCCACTGCGCAATCCAGCCGGGAAGGCGTCCTAACGCAAACATGACCGTAAACATGTCGGTTGGTATGCCTAGTGCACGGTAAATGATGCCGGAATAAAAGTCTACATTTGGGTATAACTTTCGATCAACGAAATACGCATCATTCAGGGCGGCAGTTTCCAATTCCTTGGCGATATCCAAAACAGGATCGTCTATCCCGAGTTTCTCCAGGACGTCGTCGGCTGCCTTTTTGATGATTTTAGCACGTGGATCGAAATTTTTGTATACGCGGTGTCCAAAGCCCATCAGCCGGAAAGGATCGTTTTTATCTTTGGCTTTTTCAAGGTATTTCTTAGAATCTCCACCATCGTTTTTGATTGCTTCGAGCATTTCGATCACCGATTGATTGGCGCCTCCGTGCAGCGGCCCCCAAAGGGCGTTGATACCGGCAGAAATGGACGCATAGATGCTTGCCTGTGACGAACCGACAATACGCACGGTAGAAGTAGAGCAATTTTGCTCGTGATCTGCATGCAGGATAAGCAGTTTGTCCAGGGCCTTTGAAATCACCGGATCCACTTCGTATTTTTCTGAGGGCAGGGCAAACATCATTTTCATGAAATTGCCGCAATAATCCAGGTTATTGTCGGGGTAGTTGACCGGATGCCCCATTTTATTTTTGTAAGCCCAAGCTGCAAAAGTTGGCATTTTGGCTAGGAGTCTCACGATGCTAAGTTGAATTTCTTCATCGGTATTGTTCGGATCCAGTGAGTTCGGGTAAAATGCAGTAAGCGAACAGATCAGGGAAGACAATACACCCATTGGATGCGCCACGGAAGGGAATCCGTCCAAAATCTTTTTTATATCTTCGTGAACAAGTGTGTGCTTGGTGATTCTATTTGAAAAGTTATCGTACTGACTGGCCGTGGGCAACTCCCCATTGATAAGCAGGTAGGACACCTCCAAAAAATCAGAATTTTCGGCCAATTCCTCAATATTGTATCCTCGGTACCTGAGAATTCCTTCCTCTCCATCCAAAAAGGTAATGGCACTTTTTGTAGACCCGGTATTTTTGTACCCTGGATCTATGGTGATCAGACCGGATTGTCCACGGAGCTTGGCAATATCGATGGCCTGTTCGTTTTCTGTACCTTCTATGACTGGCAAGTCATATTCGTTTCCTTTATAGGATAGTTTAGCAATATCGGACATATTTATCTAATTAAGTGTATTATAAATTCCAAACTGAATCAAATCGAAATAAAATTTGGTACCAATGTACTAAAAATTGGGCATATTTCCCTTATTAAATTTTCGAAAGCCCCTCGAATCAACTGCCAAACGTAAAATCTTATTTTGTAAAACGGCGCATCGGCTTTTTTACAGGAATAAAATAATTTGGAGTTGATTTTCAAAAGGCAGGGAAAACTAGTATCTGCCAAATTTTACTAAAACCAGGTTGAGCGGTATCAATGGGATGAAAAAAAGCCCCAAAAGGGCTTTTTTATCAGCAAAAATGTTCGAATACCTCGACTAAATGATCACCTATCATTTGGGCATTTCGTCCTTCTATATGGTGTCTTTCGATAAAGTGTACCAATTCTCCGTCTTTGAATAAGGCCATGGCTGGCGACGAAGGAGGGTAGGGGAGAACTTTCTCCCGGAATTTGGCGACTGCATCGGCGTCGTTTCCGGCGAAAACGGTAGCCAGCACGGTAGGTTTTTTCCCGGCTTTTTCCAAGGCATACCGAACTCCCGGACGGGCTGCTCCCGCTGCACATCCGCATACCGAATTGACCACCACAAACGTCGTTCCCTTGTGTTCCTTTAAATGTGATTCAACGTCCGCTGACGATCTGAATTCCGTAAAGCCTGCGTCAGTTAGCTCTGCTCTCATTGGAGCTATTAATTCCTCTGGATACATAGTGTTCTTGCGTTAGTTATTGTGAAATTTATAAAAACCCCAATTCTAATTTTGCTACCTCTGACATCATGTCCTGTGAGTAGGGTGGATCAAAGGTTAGTTCCACCTCTACGTTGTTTACCCCTTCAATTTCCGATACACGTGTTTTCACCTCCGAAGGAATCGACTCGGCCGCCGGACAGTTGGGTGACGTTAAGGTCATCAGGATGTATACGTTATTCACTGGATAGACAGTAATCTCATAGATCAGGCCCAACTCGTACACATCTACCGGGATCTCCGGATCGTACACATCCTTGATCGCATTTACCACCTTTCGTTTGATGTCCTCCTGTACTTCTATGTTTTGATCTGAATTTTCCATATGTTGTTTAGGCGTCAATTTTTGATTGGTAAGCAAGGGCAAAAAGCTTCATTTGTTTGATCATGGCTGCCAGGCCATTTGAACGTTGCGAACCAATGATGGAACCCATCCCAATTTTGTCAATAAAATACAGGTCGGTGTTCAAAATTTCCCCGGCCTTCTTGCCAGACAGCACCCGAATGAGCAGGCTTATCAAACCTTTGGTAATGTCGGTGTTGGAATCTGCGAGGTAATAGACCCGACCGTCTCGGAAGTCTGTAGTCAGCCAAACTTTTGACTGACAGCCTTTGATGATGTTTTCATCCGTCCGCTCCGGTTCCGGAAACTCGGGCAACTGATCTCCGAGTTCCATGATATAGTATATGGTTGACTCTTTGTCCTCTCCCAATATTTCAAATTCATTGATAATCTCCTCCTGTACGGCGTCGATACTTGGCATTAGTTTTTTCGTTTTGCTATGCGTACCAGACTTTCATAAAGCCTGTCAATTTCTTCGTTGGTATTGTAAACAGCAAAGGAAGCTCGGACAGTTCCCTCCAATCCGAAACGGTCCATCAGCGGTTGGGTACAGTGGTGTCCCGTGCGCACAGCGATACCTGCTGCATCGAGCATCATTCCTACGTCAAAGGGATGCATGTTTCTGATCGTGAAACTCATGACACTTACCTTTTCCCTGGCGGTGCCCACCGGTATGAAGCCATTGATTTGTGAACAAAGCTCAACCGCATGCGCCAATAATTGGTTTTCCTGCTCTTGTATACGTTTTTTTCCAATCGACCGAATGAATGCCAACGCTGCGTCAAATGCGACCACATCGGCAATATTGGGCGTGCCCGCCTCGAATTTATAAGGAATATCGTTGTAAGTGGTCTTGGCAAAGGTTACCTCACGGATCATTTCACCCCCTCCCTGATACGGAGGCATGGCTTCCAGTAGTTCGCGTTTTCCGTAAAGTACTCCCACCCCTGTGGGCCCATATAGCTTATGGGCTGAAAAGGTGAGAAAGTCGCAGTCCAAGTCTTGCACATCCACATCAAGATGGGCCAGGCTTTGTGCTCCGTCCACCAAAAATCGGGCCCCGCGTTCGTGGGCCAATTGGATCATTTTTTTGATCGGATTAATGGTACCCAATGCGTTGGATGCATGCACCACCGCCACCAATTTGGTCCTCTCCGAAAGTAATTCTTCATAGGCCTGCAGGTCCAATTCTCCAGTATCCGAAACGGGGATGATTTTCAGGACGGCTTTATTTGTTTCACACAGCATCTGCCAGGGAACGATATTGGAATGGTGTTCCATGGTGGAAATGATGACTTCATCGCCCTCTCCGATATAGGTTTTTCCAAAAGTTGAAGCAACCAGATTGATGCCGTCTGTAGTTCCCTTGGTGAAGATTACTTCTTCCACGGAGGGGGCGTTAATAAATGCCCGAACGGAACTTCTGGTTTTCTCAAACAAATCCGTTGCCCGTGCAGCCAGGGTGTGCGCGCCGCGGTGTATGTTGGAATTATGATTTTCGTAGTATTCGTTTAGCGCATCAAGTACCTCTTGGGGCTTCTGCGTCGTGGCGGCATTGTCAAAATAGGCAAGCGGTTTCCCATTGACCTCTTGGTCTAAAACGGGAAATTTACTTCGAATCTCTGCCACATTTAATCCCTTACTAGTTTGATCAATAATTTCCTCCAAGTCGTGCATGTACTAGCGTTTCACAATATTCTTTAAAACCGTCTTCCTTTATTTGATCCAATACCTCGCCGGCAAAGGCGTGCAACAGCAATGCTTTAGCCGCATCTTTAGCTATACCTCGAGCTCTAAGGTAAAACAGTGCCTCTTCGTCCAACTGCCCCGTAGTACAACCATGGGAGCATTTGACATCATCCGCCCATATCTCCAACTGAGGCTTGGTATTCACCGTGGCGTCTTCCGACAAAAGTATGTTGTTGTTTTGCTGAAAGGCGTTGGTCTTCTGTGCATCCTGTCGAACAAAAATTTTACCATTAAATACACCCCTGGAATGGTCGGTTAAGATTCCTTTGTACAATTCATTGGACTCGGCATGGGCCTGCATGTGGTCCACGTTTGTGTGATTGTCCACATGGGTTTTTCCATTTAGTAAATACAACCCGTACATATTTCCTTCGCAATTGCTGGCCCGCAGATCCAGGCTCAGATTATTGCGAATCATTCCCCCTTCCAGACTTAACACGATGGAGGTAAAATTGGCATCCTGGTGAATACTCGATCGGGTGTTTGTAACCGCGAGGTCGTTTTTTCTTCCGTTTTGAAGCGTGTAGTGGCGGACGTGTGCATTCTGACCAACCGTCCATTCGGATACAGCATTGACAAAAACGGTGGCTTCCCCCAACCAAACGGTCTGCTCGATAAACGTAACTTCCGCATTTTTTCCGACCTGAATGTACGTCCGCGGATGTACGCAAGATCCCTTTTCGGTTGCCTTGACAAAATTGATCAATAAGATCGGTCGGTCTATGATTTTGCCAGCCGGCACCCGAATGTACACCCCGTCTTCAAAAAAAATGGAATTCAAGGCAGTAAATGAATCGGCTTCGTTTTTTTCAATTTGGCCGATCTGAGCAGCGGAATCCGAGTCAAGGGATGCCATACTGCTCACGACGAACTGCTGCTGATCCACCGTCGATAGGTTGGGCTGGAACCTTCCGTTGGTACATACCAGGGTGTAGCCTCCCACCGCACGAACCAGTGCTTCCTGCGCCTTCATCTCCTGTTCGATGTCAGCAAAGGGGGCGGATGGCCCAAGGTTTGGCAGTTGATCCGTTAGACGCTTGCTAATGCCTGTGTACTTGTATTCCTCGTTTTTAATCGTCGGTAACCCGGCGTCGCTCAACACCTGCCCGGCCTGACGCTTAAGCTCCGCAAACAGGGGGGATGAAGGCAGGCGTTCCGATTCGAGTAGGAATGCTTCCGTTAATTTATGATCTTTTTTTGTTGATACCGTCATTAGTAAATGAAGTCTAGCAATTTCTTAAACAGCTGTTCCCGAGACCTCTTCTTTGATCCAGTCATAACCTTTTTCTTCCAATTCAAGCGCCAATTCTTTGGCACCTGATTTTACGATTCGCCCGTTGTATAATACGTGGACAAAATCGGGGACGATGTAGTCGAGCAACCGTTGGTAATGCGTAACCACAATGGTTGCATTCTCCTTGGTTTTGAGTTGATTCACTCCGTTTGCTACCACTTTGAGGGCATCTATATCCAGACCGGAATCGGTCTCGTCCAGAATAGAGAGGGATGGTTCTAATACAGCCATTTGAAAAATTTCGTTTTTCTTCTTTTCTCCTCCGGAAAACCCTTCATTCAACGCCCTGCTGAGCAGTTTTTGATCAATTTCGACCAATTTCATTTTTTCCTTCATCAGTGTCAGGAATTTCACGGCGTCCAGCGGTTCCTGGCCCCGGTATTCACGCACTTGATTGACTGCGGTTCGGAGGAAGTTGGTGGAACTTACCCCAGGGATTTCCACTGGATACTGAAATGCTAGGAAAACTCCCTCCCTCGCCCGATCTTCAGGGCTGAGTTCCAGCAGGTCTTTGCCTTTGAAACTAACTTCTCCCTCGGTAACTTCGTATTCCTCCCTACCGGCCAATACCGAGGCAAGGGTGGATTTACCGGAACCATTTGGTCCCATAATGGCATGAACCTCTCCGGGTTTTATTTCCAGACTTATTCCCTTTAATATGGGTGTTCCCTCGATAGAGGCATGTAAATTTTTTATTGATAGCATGGTTTTTTTGTTAATTATCCTACGCTTCCTTCCAATGTCAGCGCCAGGAGTTTTTGCGCTTCCACGGCAAACTCCATTGGTAATTGATTTAAAACTTCCTTCGCGTACCCGTTGACGATCAATGCCACGGCATCTTCCGAATCGATCCCCCGTTGGTTGCAATAGAATATTTGATCCTCTCCGATTTTTGAAGTCGTAGCCTCGTGCTCTACTTTTGCTGTAGAATTGTGGATGTCAATATAGGGGAAGGTGTGGGCACCACATTTATCCCCCATAAGTAGGGAATCACATTGAGAGAAATTCCGCGAATTGGTAGCGCGCTTCATCACCTGTACCTGCCCTCGGTACGAGTTTTGCGAATGGCCAGCTGAAATGCCTTTTGACACGATTCGAGAGCGGGTATTTTTTCCAATGTGGATCATTTTGGTCCCGGTATCCGCTTGCTGGTAATTGTTTGTGACAGCAACCGAATAAAATTCCCCAATGGAATGATCGCCTTTAAGTATGCAGGAAGGATACTTCCAGGTGACTGCCGAACCGGTTTCTACCTGCGTCCAGGAGATCTTGGAATGATTGCCCGCACAGATTCCTCGCTTGGTCACGAAATTGTAAATTCCGCCCTTACCGTTTTTATCACCCGGATACCAATTTTGAACCGTCGAGTATTTTACTTCAGCTTTCTCTGCCGCATAAATCTCTACTACCGCAGCATGCAACTGATTTTCATCCCGCTGCGGAGCTGTACACCCTTCCAGATAAGAGACGTAAGACTGGTCCTCAGCGATGATCAAGGTCCGCTCAAATTGACCGGTGTTGGCTGCATTGATTCGGAAATAGGTGGATAATTCCATGGGGCAACGTACGCCCTTCGGAATGTAACAAAAGGAGCCATCGGAAAAAACAGCCGAATTGAGCGCTGCAAAGTAGTTATCGGTAGCCGGAACGACCGAACCCAGGTATTTTTTCACCAATTCCGGATGCTCTTTTACTGCCTCACTAAAAGAACAAAAAATAACGCCAAGTTTAGACAGCGTATCCTTAAAGATAGTACCCACGGACACAGAGTCAAGCACGGCATCTACGGCAATTCCCTGAAGTCGTTTCTGCTCGTTTAGCGAAATGCCTAGTCTATCGTATATCTTGAGCAACTCGGGGTCTACTTCGTTGATATTGGATGGCTTCTTTTTTTGCTTTGGCGCAGAATAATACCGCAGGGACTGGTAGTCGATTTTTGGGTACCGAACGTTTGGCCAGGTGGGTTCTTCCATCGTCTCCCAATGGCGATACGCCTTCAGCCGCCAGTCCAACATCCACTGCGGCTCTTCCTTCTTGGCAGAAATCCAGCGAATGATGTCTTCATTCAATCCAATAGGGGCTTCGTCTGCCTCGTAGTTAACCGACCAACCGTGTTCGTATTCCTTTGAGGTGAATTCTTCTAAAATTTCATTGTCCTTGCTCATAAAAAGAGTTATTTAGACTAATTATATTTTGATGCACAAATATACAACATTAATCTATTTTTTATTGTTCGAGCCGACTCCAAAATAAGAAAAAAAAGTCGATATTTTTAGGGTAAAGAGTTGAATAAGAGTAAGTTAAAATTTTTAATTTCCCTCTCAATTGGATTTATCTCTGTTAAAAAAGCCATACCCATTATTGGAAAAACCAAATAAAAAATTTATTTAGATTTAATCTTAATAATTAACTAATGATTATTTTTTCCCTTCCAATAATTGGATCGGACGGTTGATACTTTCTTCCAAAACGATCAATGTTTCGGTACGGTCGATACCTTCTACTTTTTGTATTTTGTTCAGCACATCCCGTAGGTGGTTGGTGTCTTTGCAAATAATCTTGGCAAAGATGCTGTAGTTTCCCGTGGTGTAATAGGCATTGATTACTTCGGCAATTTCTTTGAGGCGTTCAATGACATTGTCGTACAGCGAGCTTTTTTCCAAATAAATGCCCAAAAAAGCAGAAATATCGTATCCGAGTTTGGAAAAGTCAATATTGAGCGTGGCGCTTTTCACTATTCCCATGTCCTCCAGCTTTCGCATGCGCACGTGCACCGTTCCCGAAGAAACAAACACTTTTTTGGCAATTTCGGTATAGGGGGTTTTGGCATCCTCATTAAGTAATGAAATGATCTTTAGGTCTATATTGTCAATATCTAAAATTTTATCCATTTTTACATCGGTTAATTGTTGATTTCAAAATAAAGATGAATCTAAATTAGTAAATTGTCAATGTTTTTCCCAGGTTTTTTGTTTTTTTGTACAAATACCAGAAATCAACAGTTCCACTCGATATTTTTAATCCTTCGATTTTGAGGTAGTATTCGGTTGCCGTCCGCATTTTTTAGCAGCAATGGACTGGGATATTCCTTTTCATTTCGTTGATTTCACCGGGGCTTCGCTCATACGAATACAGGCGGTGTGGCGCCTGAATTCCTTCGCTGCGTATTGCCGGCAGAAATTCGTCTTTCCAGTATTTGGAATTCGTTTTTGGTTCAAAAAGGAAGAATGCTCACTTCAGGTAGGGTCAGGGTGTCTTTTTGAGGAGTCCCGAATAATCAATTCCGATCGGAGGGTGATGGTATTTGTCTTTTGAAGAATTTCCTCGTGTTCGTCGTCCAGGTGGTTGATCAGGTTTTTCATCGCTACTTCGCCCATATGGTAACTCGGATAATTGACGGTACTCAGGTGGGGTTCCACCATGCGGGAGATCAGGTCGTTATTAAACCCTACGATGGCAATATCCTGGGGAACGCGAATACCTCTTTTTTTAAGTGCCATCAGGCAACTTGCTGCGCTGGTATCGTTGGATACCAATAACCCGTCGGGTCGGGGATGCATTTTTAAAATCTTTTTTACAATTCGTTCCCCTGCCTCTTCGTCCAGTTCAATGCTGATTACATTTTCCGAATTGAACACAAACCCGTGGTCCATAAGTGCATATTTGTATCCTTTCAGGCGGTCGGCATAGACGTTTATTTGTAAATTACCCAAAGCGTGCACGATACGTTTACAGCCCTGTTTGATGAGGTGTTCTGTCGCATCGTAAATCGCCTGGGTATTGTTGATCACCACCCCGGTACAATGATTGTTATCCGGTGCCCGATCAAAGAACAAAACGGGGATTTCTTTTTTAAAAAACGGTTGAAAATGGTCTATGTCGTCGGTTGTTCCGGCCTTGGAGACCAATAGCCCATCGACGCGGCTGTTGTACATAATGGCTGTGTTGGAAATTTCTTTATCCAGGGACTCCATTGATTGGCTGATGATCAGGTTGTATCCGGATTGGGTTGCAATTTTTTCCATTCCGGCGAGAACAGATGACTGGAAGGGGCTGTTTAGTCGCGGCACAATCACGCCGATACTTTTGGATTTCCTTTTGCGCAGACTGGATGCGAAAATATTGGATTGATATCCCAGGGATTTCGCTGCATCCATTATTTTCTTTCGGGTAGTTTCGTGTACTCTTGGATGATTACTCAGGGCTCTACTTACAGTCGTAGGTGATAAGCCTACATTTGCTGCAATGTCGTAAATGGTGATTTCTTTTTTCATTTATTTGTTACTTCCCGAATGGTTGACGGCTAATAATAAATAAAATTTTAGATGGATGCAACCGATTTCAGACTAATAAAAATTTTGGAATACTCAGCTTATCCTTATTTATTTTTACTTTTTAGAATTTTATTAAATAATTTATCGATTTTTAGAATCAAATTCTGGTCAATTCCGGACCTAGTACCTGTGAACCTCAAGTTTGTTCGGTGCCTGTGCTGCTCCCAGTATCTGCACTCCACTTTGGCTAGTTAATCCATGGCTGTATTCCGGATAAATTTATATGAAATCGGTTGTATTGAAATAAATATATTAATATGTTTACGGTCGTTGGAAATTTTAAGACGACGTATACCAGCCGAATGATGAAAGTTAAAGCACTCGTTAGTTTTTTCCTAGGGTTTTCGTTACCATTTTGGGGGTTTTCACAAAAGATAGCAACCCTGGCAGTGGAATTGCCCGCTATCTCTAATTTTGCTCAGCCCACTTCGGTTAACCTGACTGGACTCACGGCGCTTCCTGACTCGGTGCTTCGATTGGTAGAAGTAACCGGAGGAGCCCTTACCGAGGTTCCCTTCCAGGTGGATCCAATGAATGACCGGACCCTCCATTGGCTGATCCCTCCGGCACAAGATAAAGGACTAGTCCGTACCTACGAACTGCATCAGGCCACACCGAAAAAAGACGTTGGGTCATTGCAGCTTGATCAGACGGACAAGGCGCTGATTGTACGGAAAAATGGAAAGGACCTCTGGCAGTACAATTTTGCCACGGTATACCCTCCGGAGGGAGTTGATTCGGCCTACGCCCGTAGTGGTTTTGTCCATCCCATGTGGTCTCCGGGCGGAAAGGCGTTGACCCGAATTCAGCCAGAAGACCATTACCATCATTACGGTCTATGGAATCCCTGGACCCGTGCTGTATTCAAAGGAGAAACAATCGATTTTTGGAACCTTGCGGAGAAGCAGGGTACCGTCCGCTTTGCCAATTTTGTCACCAGGTCCGAGGGTCCCGTTTTTGCCGGGTATCGGGTATTGCACGAGCACCTGGTGCTCCAAAACCGACCGAATCCGGAAGTAGCCATGACGGAAGTACAGGGTGCGCGAATTTTTGCGCTGGATGATAGCGAAACCTATTACCTGGCAGATATCAGCATACTTCTCAACCCAGCAGCGACGCCGGTAACCCTGAAAGAGTACCGTTACGGAAGTCTGGGGTGGAGGACGACCGAAAAATGGAACAACCAAAACAGTGAAGTGATCACCTCGGAAGGACTGAATCGAAAAACGGCCGACGGAAGCCTGGCGCGGTGGTGTATTGTTCAGGGAGAAATCGACGATGCCTACGCTTCTGTGGTGATGATGTCGTCCCCCGCCAATTACAACCATCCGGAGCCCCTGCGGATCTGGCCCGAAGACATGTACGGCAGGGGCGACATGTACGCCAATTTTGCCCCCACAAAAAATAGGGATTGGCACCTGGAACCCGGGAAAAGCTACGTGTTAAACTACCGATTTTTGGTTTCATCTAAGAAAATAAGTCCGGAAGAGGCAGAAGCAGCCTGGAAACAATTTGGGTTGCCTCCTAAAATCACGATCAAAAAGGAATAAACTCCTCTCCTCTCCGGGCGGCGTAGGCGTACCAACCAACTGCCCCTGAAATAGAAGAAAGATAAATCACGATACACATACCAATTAGAATAACCTAAACGCATGCTTCCATGAAAAAAGAAAACAAATCCGGTCTTTCGAGAAGGAATTTTATGAAATCGAGCACCAAAGGAGCGTTGGCAGCTTCTCTGGCAGTTACTGGTTTTCCGACCATCGTACCTGCTTCGGTTTTAGGAAAAAACGCACCGAGCAATAAGATAAATATAGGACAGGTAGGTTTTGGTCGGATTGCCATGACCCACGACTTGCCTGAAACCATGAAAAACGACATTGCCCGGGTGGTGGCGGTAGCAGACGTGGACCGCGACCGGGCGGCGCAGGGCAAGACCTGGGTAGAAAAATACTACGCCGATAAAACCGGCCAAAGCAATTATGTGGACGTGCAGGTGTTTGAAGACTACAAAGAGATGATCCGACACAAAGACGTGGATGCCGTGATCATCAGTACTCCAGATCACTGGCATGCACAACCTGCCATGGAGGCGGCGCTTGCCGGAAAGGACATTTACTTGCAAAAACCTACCTCGCTCACCATTGAGGAAGGACGCATGATGAGCGATACCATTCACCGAACCGGGGCGATTTTCCAGATAGGAAGTCAGCAGCGTTCCCTAAACCCATGGCCCCAATTCAAACGAGCTTGTGAACTGGTACGAAATGGTCGGATCGGGAAAGTGGAGCGAATTTTGATCGGATTGCCGGGCGATCCTGCCGGTGGAAATCCCCAGGAAATGCCTGTTCCCACTAACCTGAACTACGACATGTGGCTGGGGTCCACTCCCTGGGTACCCTATACATTGGATCGTGTCCATTCCCAAAGCGACCTTCGATCCAGACCAGGCTGGCTTCGCTGCGAGCAGTTTGGAGCCGGAATGATCACCGGCTGGGGAGCCCACCACCTCGATATTGCCCATTGGGCGATGGGTAAAGAGTATTCCGGACCCATTGAGCTTGAAGCGACAGCCGACTTTCCCACCGAAGGCTTGTGGACGGTTCATGGAGACTTCAACGTTACGGCCAAATACGACAACGACGTGATCATGGAAGTAAGCGGAGATTATCCAAACGGCGTGCGCTTTGAGGGCACCGAAGGCTGGATCTTTGTGGCCCGAGGCAATGTGGGCGTGACCGATAGTGATCCGGTTCCAGGCGGAAAGCCAAGCGAAGCCTTTAAAGCCAGCGACCAAAAAATTCTTACCTCGGTGATCGGTCCCGACGAAATCCACCTGTACGAAAGCGAAGAGCATCACAAAAACTGGTTGGATTGTATCGTTTCCCGGGAGCAGACCATCGCTCCGGTGGAAGTAGCGCACCGTTCTTGCAGTGCCTGCCTGCTATCACATATTGCCATGAAGTTGCCAAGAAAACTTTATTGGGATCCCATGAGAGAGCGTTTCAAAAACGACGACGAAGCCAACGCCATGCTCTCCCGTCCAAACAGATTTCCGTACGGAACCCAATACGTGCTTTAATTCACCTTATTTCAGATCGTTTTACGATAGCGTATGTCGATGATTCAAAGCTGGCGCTGGTTTGGCCCGAATGATCCCGTTTCCCTGCAGGATATTCGCCAGGCTGGCGCCACTGCGGTTGTATCCGCTTTGCACCACATCCCCCACGGAGAAATCTGGCCCCTGGAGGAGATTCTTTCCCGAAAAAAAGTCATTGAAGATGCCGGGCTACGTTGGTTGGTGGTGGAGTCTGTCCCGGTTCACGAAGCCATTAAAACCCGGTCGGCTGCGTGCGAACACTACCTGGAAAACTACCGGAAAACCCTAATTCACCTCGCACAGGCGGGTATAGGCCTGGTTTGCTACAATTTCATGCCGGTACTTGACTGGACCCGCACCAATCTCTCCATGAGCCTGCCTTCCGGGGCAAAAGCCCTTGGTTTCGATTGGACCGATCTGGCTGCATTTGACCTCTTTTCGCTCAAGCGGCCGGGTGCCAGTGCGGAGTATCCCGCTGAAATTAGCGAAAATGCGGGTTTGCGCTGGAGCGAAATGTCTGACGAAAGAAAGCAGGAACTATCCGATATCGTACTGATGGGGGTGCCTACCGAAAAAAGCATGACCCTGGAAGCGCTTTCCGAAAGTATTTCCCGCTACCAAACCCTGGGAAAAGCCGGTCTCCGGGAAAATCTCGTCTACTTTCTGCGCAGTGTGCAGGCCACCTGCCAGCAACACGGCATTACCCTCACGATCCACCCGGATGACCCGCCCTATGCTATTCTCGGCTTGCCCCGAATTGCTTCCAATCTGGAGGATCTAACCTTCATCAGCGAATCGGTGCCCGAAGCATTTAATGGAATCTGCCTGTGTACCGGATCCCTGGGAGCTGGAAAAGTAAACAATGTTCCGGAGATCATCCGTGCGGTAGCCGATCGAATTCATTTTGTACACCTGCGTAACGTGCGAAAAGATGCTACGGGTAATTTTCACGAGTCCGATCACCTGGACGGTGACGTAGACATGTACGAGGTGGTGAAGCTCCTCGTGGCAATCAACCGGGGTAGAGGTACAGCCATTCCTTTTCGACCCGATCACGGCCACCAAATGCTGGACGATTTGCAAAAGAACACCATTCCCGGCTATTCAGGTATTGGCAGGTTGAAAGGATTGGCGGAGCTGAGAGGTCTGGAAATGGCCTTGGAACGATCCCTGCCTTAAATGGTCGGGCAAGCGTGCATCCGGGAATGATCCAGCGGATATGTTGTTTACGTAGATATATGTCCTGTATACCACTACTTTCCGGAATAAAAACGATTCTGGCTATTGCCTGGTTGTTGTCGGCTACTTGTTGGCTGCCCGCCCAGGTAATCGAATTACCCCAGCGGGGTTTTTGCGCCCATAGAGGGGCCATGGCTACCCACCCGGAAAATACCCTCCCGGCTTTTTTGGAGGCCATTCGGGTGGGGGCACACATGATAGAATTCGACGTTCAGTTTACCAAGGATTCGGCGCTGGTGTTGATGCACGATGCCGGGGTAGACCGTACCACAAATGGTTCGGGTGCCGTGGCGGACCTGACGCTGGCGGAATTGAAGCAATTGGATGCCGGCAGTTGGAAAGACGTTGCTTTTGCCGGAACCCAGATTCCTACATTAGAGGAAGCGCTGGAGGTCATGCCCCGGAATATCTGGTTGAACATCCACCTAAGAGGAGGAAAGGAGTTAGGCAAACGTGTTGCCCGACTACTTGAAGCGAAGGGGCGGGCGCATCAGGCTTTTCTGGCCGTACAGGAAGCGGCCCGCATCGGTGCCCGTACCGAATCCGAATCGGTCTTGGTTTGCAACATGGAGCGCCAAACCGGAGGAGCCGATTACGTGGCAGCCACGATAGCGATGGACGCCGATTTTATCCAACTACGAGGAGCGGTACGTCCGGATTTTCGGGACTACGCTCGGGTATTACATGAAAAAGGCATTCGGGTTAATTATTTTGGGACAGACGATCCTGCCGTATTTCGGGTGCTATTTGCGCAGGGGATTGATTTTCCGCTGGTGAATGATATTGCTGCCGCCCTGGAGACAGCCGCTGACTTTGGCCTGCAACCGGTTCAGCCGGTGTATTAGATATCGCTGGAAGAAACGCTTTTTTTGGAGGGTTCATTTTTTGATTGGTAAAAAACTTCTAAATTGGTAGACTTTGTAACCAATGACCCAAACCAATATAACCGATAAAGCCCTCTGTGTGGCGTTGTGCCGCAACGATTTGAAGGCGTTCGACACCATTTACGAACGGTACTGGAGGCGGCTGTACCTCTATGCCTTTAAAATCTTCGAAGATCAGTTGGTTTGCGAGGATTTGGTACAGGAGGTTTTTGTGGACCTTTGGGAGCGTGGAAGGCATAAAAAGATCGAACATCTGGAGGGGTATTTATTTCGGGCGGTGAAGTTTCAGGTGCTGAACGTGATTCGAGACTTGAAAAAGACCAGCGATTTGGAAGCCGTTTTCGCTCATTTACCCGAACAGCTGGGAGCGGATCATTTACTGGAATTTGAGGAGGTAGACCGGATCGTAAGGCAAAGCGTGGGGGCTTTGCCGAATAAGTGTAAAGAGGTATTTCAACTCAGCAGGGAAGCCGATTTACCCAATTCAGAAATTGCCCGTCAGATGAACATTTCGGTACGTACGGTGGAGGCCCATTTGTACAAGGCATTAAAATCGATCAAAAAAAATCTCGGCCAAATTTATTTTTGTTTGTCCTCATTCATCATCGTGTCATTTTCATTTTTGTTCTGATTAAATCGATTATACCAAAAAAATCGTCTTCAAATCGGGAAAAATGGCCTCTGTTTTTGTTTGCTGGTACCATCTCTCTGCGATTTTTTATTGTTTGGACTAAGTAGTAATAGGCCGGTTGGGTACTGTCTATCAGATACCAACAAAAAATGAATAAACGAGCGTTTCTGCAGCTATTACAAAAAAGGGATACCGGGCGCTTATCTGCCCGGGAAAAATCCTTATTGCTTCAGGTTTTGGATCGGCTTCAACGCCGGGAGTTGTCCTGGGACCTGGACACGGAGGAAGCGGCGGAGATTCAGCAACGGATCAAAGATAGGATTGATCGGCGGATTCAGGCCTCCCCGAAGCGGAATTATTTTTTGCGCCCGCTGCAGTTGGCAGCATCCGTGGCTCTGCTTATTGGCCTGGTTTTCCTGGTTTACCAGGTGCTGCAAACACCGACGGAGGTGGTATGGGAAGAGCGAAGCACCAATGAGCGGCAAAAGGCAACGATTACCCTACCTGATGGCAGTCTGGCCTATTTGAATACAAATACCAGTCTTCGGTTTCCCCGGAAATTCGAACCGGGCCAAAGGCTGGTCGAATTGGATGGAGAAGCCTTTTTTGAGGTGGTAGCGGATAAAGCGGCAGTATTTGAGGTGCAAAGTCAGGGGGTGCGAACGAAGGTGTTGGGTACTAGTTTCAACGTGAAAGCACACCGGGAATCGGCGGTTAAGGTGGCCGTCCAACACGGAAGTGTGGCCGTGTACCAGCAGGGCATGGAAAAAGAAACCCGGGTGAACCTGCAACCCAACCAAATGGCGACGGTATTTCCGGACCGCAGGGAGATCCGGGTAGAGGCGGTAGATCCGGAAGGGTTTTTGGCCTGGAAAGCGCAGTCCGTGTCCTTTGACCTGGCCACCTTTGACGAGGTTATTCACCGGCTAGCAGCGATTTACAACTATTCGATCGAGATAGAAGGAGAGGGGTTGGATCGCTGCCAAATAAAAGCCACCTACACCAATGGCAACCTATATGCCGTATTGCACGGCTTGAAGAACCTGGTAGATTTTGATATCAAAAAAACGGGTGAGCGGAAAGTAACCCTGTATTTCAACCGATGTATTGACTAATAAACGGGCCTATGGAAATCAATTAACTAACACACGATTGCTAAAAAAAAGAATCCGGAACTGCTGCAACAGTCCCGGATCGGATTTGGTGGCAAACCACCCATGTTTAACAATAAACGTTTAAAATTATGAAAAATAATTTACTAAGGCTAATTGTGCTTTATTCCAAACAAACCCTAAAGTACTTTTTGCTTCAATTACTTGTGATGCAGGTAATTATCGCAGCCCCTGGATCCAGCCAGAGCATGGAGGATTACCAGGTAAATGTGCAGGCCAGGAACCAGAAACTCGTCACGGTTCTGGCGGAACTGGAGCGGCAAACCGATTTTGTTTTTGCCTACAACCAGGAAGTGGCCAACGACAGAACCCGAATCACGCTGGCACTCAGCTCCGATTTAAAAACCGTTCTCAAACGAATCACCGAACAAGTCAATTACGATTTCAAGCGCGTCAACGAACAGATTTACGTGGTGAAGAGTGAGGTTGGACTGGTTTCTACGGAGACACTCCGAATGCGGGTTGATAACAGAAACTGGCTGGATATAGAAATATCCGGAACGGTGACTGACCAGAATGGGGAGCCCATTCCCGGCGCCACGATCTCCATTCCGGGTACATCAGTGGGAACAGTTACCGACCTGGATGGAAATTACCGATTAAATGTTCCTGAGGGAGCTACCGTTGTGGTTTCTTTCATTGGATACGAATCGAAGCGCATCGAAATTGGCGATCAACGGATACTAAACGTAATTTTAACGCAGGATGTCACCGCGCTCGAGGAAATTGTGGTGGTTGGTTACGGAACCCAGCAGAAAAAAGACATCACAGGGTCAGTTGCCTCAGTAAAAAGTGATGAGTTCAATAAAGGTATTATCAACTCCCCTGGACAGCTTTTGCAGGGCAAGGTATCGGGTGTCAATGTTACTTCTTCCAGTGGAGCCCCCGGGAGCGGGCAGCGAATCATTATCCGTGGGCAGGGTAGCATCCGGCAGGGCACCGGTCCCTTGTTTGTGGTTGACGGTTTTCCACTGGGGCTTGCCGGCACGGGTTCTGCAGACAGTCCGCTGAACTTTCTGAACCCTGATGACATCGAATCGATCGATGTATTGAAGGATGCTTCTGCAACAGCCATTTACGGTGCCAGGGGAGCCAACGGCGTCGTCATTATTACTACGAAGAAAGGCTCGGCGGGTGTCTCCAAAGTTTCTGTAAACTCCAATTTCGGTGTATCCAACATGGTAAGAGACATTCCTGTTTTTTCTGCAGATGAGTTTCGTCGGCAGGTCAATGCCGTGGAAGGTATATTGGAAGACCGGGGTGGTGATACGTACTGGCAGGATGAACTGACACGGACTGCGCTTACCAACGACCACAACATGGTTTTCCAGGGAGGAAGCCAGAATTTCAATTACCGGGGATCGCTTGGATATCTTGATCAGGAGGGTATTGTCCTCAACACTGGGTTCAAAAGATACAGCGCAAGGATCGGCGCGACACAAAAGCTGTGGGACGGTCGGTTGAGTATTGATTTTAATCTTGGTTCAAGCATTGAAAGAGGAGAAAATGCACCGCAAAGTCGCCTGGTTTCTGAGATGTTGGAATTCAATCCAACTTATCCGGCACGTGACGCCAACGGCGACCCGGTCAGATATCCCGACCTGATGAATCCGCTGTATACCGCAGAATTGTATACGAACTTCAGTGAAACGAGGCGCTCGCTTTTAAGCATATCACCTTCCTTCGAAATCATTGACGGACTGGTATATAAAGTGAATTTTGGCTATGACAACCGGTCAAGTGCATCTGATAATCAAAACATGCCCAACGCAGACCCATTTGAAGAAGGGCGTTTGGCGCAGAGTTTCTCAGACGGAGAAAACACATTGATTGAAAATTACCTGACGTACAATTTCGGCATCGGAACCGACCATGGTTTTACCATGCTGGCAGGTCACTCCTACCAAAGAATATACAGCAGGTGGAGACTCTGGAGTGTGGACCTTTTCACAAACAACGGGATAGAGCCACGGTATAATCCAGGTCTTGGGCAGCGGTTGAACCTGGTGGATAATCCTCCGGGTGGATGGGCCAATATCAATGAACTGCAGTCATTCTTTGGAAGGGCTAATTACGATTTTCGGGACAAATATATGGTAACGGCAACGATACGTGCAGATGGATCCTCCAAGTTCGGTGAAAACAATAAGTACGGTACATTCCCTTCATTTGCAGCCGGTTGGCGATTGTCCGAAGAGGCGTTTTTGCAGTCCTCGCCTTTCAGCGAATTGAAACTCCGGGCAGGTTGGGGTCAGACGGGTAATCAGGAAATTCCAAATAAGATCACCCAGGCATCGTACACCACGCGGATATCCAACAGGGACAGCTACCCGCTCGGTGGGCAGGAGCCTCCGTACACAGCCGGAACAGCATTCGTCCGACTGGCCAATCCCGATCTGCAGTGGGAGGTTTCCACGCAAACGAATGTGGGCGTTGATTTTGAGTTGTTCGAGGGCGCCCTGTCCGGAACCGTGGATTATTTCAACAAAGTTTCCAACAACATTTTACTCGAAGTAAAGCCGCCTGACCCAATACAGCCCGCAACGGACTACTGGACCAACGTGGAAGATATGCGGATAATCAACAAGGGTCTGGAAATTGCATTGAATTACCAACGACGTGTTGAGGGAGGATTTTCTTACAGCATCGGCGGCAATGCGACTTTCATCAACAACGAGGTGCAGGACTCGCCCTTTACCATTGTCACAACAGGAAGTGCGGAAGGATCGGGACTTACTGGTGCCACGATCAATGGTTTGATCAATGGTCATCCGATCGGTACATTTTACATGCAAAGGTTCATGGGTATCGGCCCGGACGGCTTGTCGGTATTTGAACAGTCTGAAGACGGCGGACGTATGGTCGTGGGCAGCGCCCTGCCGGATATGACGTACAATTTCTTCCTGAATTTCGACTACAAGAATTTTGACCTCGGCATGAATTTCAATGGTGTTTCGGGTAATATGATCTACAACAACACGGCCATGAATAAATTCTACAAGGCAAAATTGGCCAACTCCCTTAATACGACCGATAAAGCCGTAGAGTTTCCCGAAGAGAGTACCATCAATTCTTCCTCCGTTTCTACACGTTATCTGGAAAATGGTGCCTTCTTTCGCCTGAACAATACGACTTTGGGGTACAACTTCAATACGAATGCCCTCGGTATTGCAAGTTGGGCGAAGGAATTGCGCTTGTCGCTGACTGGACAGAATCTGTTCCTCATCACCGAGTACACGGGGTTTGATCCTGAAGTGAACCAGGACCGCTCAACGGACGGAATCCAATCGGCCGGGATCGATCTGAACGGTTATCCCAGAGCCAGGACGTTTGTTATGTCGCTCAACGTGTCGTTTTAATCAACCAAAAGTGAATAGTACCATGAAAAATACTATAAAAGGAATCGTACTGGCAATTGCAGCAATAATGGGCAGTTGTACGGACCTACAAGAGCAAATACTGGATGAATCGCTTAGTGGTGGCGGGCAGGCAAGTGATCTCGTGCGGGGCGTTGTAGCACCCGCATATGGCATGCTGCCAGAGTTTTACAGACATACAAGGTATTTTGCCGTTCAGGAAATATCTACCGATGAGGCCATCTTGCCGTACCGAGGTGGTAGGGACTGGGGCGACAATGGCATCTACATCGAGTTGCACCAGCATACTTGGGGGCCTGTGCACAGTAATATCCAACAGTGTTGGGACTTTCTGACGGTGATGGTCTCCAGAACTGTGACAGCGATCAATGTATTGACGCCGCTTGCGGAAGCGGACAGTGAAGCCAGAGTATTTCTGGCTGAGGTGCGTGGCCTTCGGGCATTTTACAACATGATTGTGCTCGATCTTTGGGGCATTGCATTCAAGAAAGACGATGCGGGGGAGCTCTCTGAAATTCTCCGTGGAAACGAGGCGGTAGAATACATCCGGACTGAATTTGAAGCGGTTATACCTGACCTGAGAACAGATGTTGGCCCCGGTAGGTTGACCAAGGGTGGAGCGTATGGCTTGTTGGCCCGTCTGCACCTGAATGCGGCAGTGTGGCGCGATCCGTATGCTGCTAGCTTCAACTTTACTGACGCCGATATGAACAAGGTTATTGAATACAGTAACATGGTCATTAACAATGGTCAATATAGCCTGTCTCCGGAGTTTTTTGCCAATTTTGATAATAACAATCATGCCAATCCAGAGCTGGTATTTGCAGTTGATCAGCGGCCTGATCTGAATGGGCACAACCGGATGTCCTATTTCTCCATGTCGGACAATTTCTACGGCAATCCGTTGTTTCCAAGAGCCAACGGTACCGACGGGCCGGGTATTACATCGGATTGGTATCAGTCCTGGGTGCAGGCTTACGGTGATACGGATCCGGCTGAGGCAGATGCAAGGTTTTTCTGGGAGAGGTTAATTATTCCTGCTGACTCGGCCATTGCAGCAGAAGATTTTGAAGTTAACCGTGGTATTTACAGAGGATTGCAGTACGGATTGCAGAACACGGGAAGGCGACTTCCGTTCATTCAAACAACGGATGGGCGCTACAAACTGGGACCACTACGCGACTGGCGGCGTGCGGAAGAAAATGCTTTCGTGGATTTTGTTGAGGAGATCAACTTTACCGCCGAAGGCAGTGATTACAATACGGGATACCGGGTGGAAAAATATCAGTGGAGCAAGGAGTCGGATTCAGGAAGAAATAAAGGAGAACATGATCTTGTGATCGTTCGGCTTGCCGATTGCTATATAATGCGTGCCGAAGCCAAGCTCCGCATGGGGGATACCGCCGGCGCACTAGCTGATGTGAACTTGGTACGGGCTTCCAGAACCGCCAGACCCGCGGTAACACCTCCACCCCTCGCGTCGATGGACCTTGATATCCTCTTCCGGGAGCGTGGCTTTGAATTTTACTGGGAGCATCAACGCCGTACGGATATGATCCGTTTCGGAAAATACGAAGATACCTGGACCGAGAAAACGGATAGTGACGTGCAGAAGCGAGTATTCCCGATTCCTCAGTCAGCTATAGACGGAGCTTCTGCTGCTGAAGGATACCTGGTACAGAACCCAGGCTACTAAGAAGACAAGATCCCTCGGGATGGACCATTAACGAGAGGAGGCTGTCCGAAAAGTCGGGCAGCCTCTAATTTAGTTGTTTTTTTTCTCCAAAAATGGTATTTTGGAGTTGTACAAAAAAGCAACTATGGCCAAGTTA
>NZ_WIOK01000050.1 GCF_009467825.1 Cyclobacterium xiamenense
TTCTGCGGAAAACTTCCTCCTTGTTTGCTTGTTCATAAGGTTAAATTTAATCGTTTTTTTTAACTTAACCTCTGGTCTCAATTTTGGGGAGTATTATAATCTTAGATTTACCGCTTTCCCCGCTATTGCTTTTATACAATGTCGTATGCCCGTGCGTTCTTTTCGTCCGTGCGGTTGGGCAGCCATACGCTGCCGGCAAGCTTTGGTTTGTGCGGCTGCTTTGAGCGACTTGCCAAATGCGAAGCATTCATGAGCACCTTTGAAAAAACAAGACAATGCGAATAATTGGATGGATGCAAAGGGTTGGATTCATTGTTTTCTGCTTATTGGCCTAGTCTTGGGTTATCTATCATTCTTTTCATGGTGTCGAATAATGCTTGATAAAAGGATTCGTCCTTTGCGTAAAGTTTATACAATTCTAATTCCTTTTTTCTTTGCTGCCCCATCACATCATCCAGAATCTTCTTAAACGCTAAGTCTCGGTTTTGTGAATCTTTGTTGTCCGCTACCTTGGTTTGATAGTCGGGGTGTGCTTGAATGTGCTTGCTGATGGAGATGAATTTCACCCGCTGGTCTTCAGGTGTGGCATCCCAGCCGTGAAACCATCTTTCATTAAATGTTCTGATGATTTCATCCAGCGGATCTTTTTCTTCATCACCACCATGTGCTCCTCTTGGGTTTGGGTTTTGTGGGTCTAATTCCGTTGAAGAGTCATCCAATCCAATAGTGTGATTCAATTTTGTACGTTCTAAACCGTAGGTGGACAAATCAACTGACTCCAAAAGTTCATCAATCAATTCATCTTCTTTGGTTTTCACAATCAATTTTGGAATGAGGAATTTCAAAAACCAAAACAGTTTTTCCCATTCCAATACCTCATAAGGCATAATGGAAGCCATTTGACCGTATATCTTCACAAACTGCTTTGCCTTAATTTTAAAGTCTGCTTTTTCGTCATCTTCCAATTCCAGTGCCTGATTGAAACGATTGGCAGCCACATCTATAATTGGACTCAATTGCTGCGCATCTACACCTTCAAAATACTTCTCTACAAAGTTTTCTACTTCTGACCATTCGTAAACGGCTGCATCATCTAAAGTGCCTTTTAACTCATGCAATACATTGATATCTGTCGCTCCGCTTAGTGAAGTGGAAGTGTAGAACGGGTCAAAGGATGCTTTGATGTCGTCTACTTGATTGAAGAAATCCAGAATGAATAAGTCTTCTGTTTTCTTACCCAGTTTATCGGCAGCACGGTTCAATCTGCTCAATACTTGCACCGCCAAAACACCTTGCAATTTCTTATCTACATACATGGTGCAAAGTTTGGGTTGGTCAAAGCCTGTGAGGTATTTGTTGGCCACTACCAAAATGCGGTAGTCGTCTGAATCGAAATAATCTCGGGTGTCTTTTTCTGTAAATCCGTTCAATTCGCCTTCGGTGTATTCTACACCATCAACTGTTTTCTTACCAGAAAATGCTACGGCAATTTTAAACGGATTTCCTTTGGCTGATAAAATGCGGTTGATGGCTAAATAATAGCGAATCGCTGATTCAATATTTTGAGTCACCACCATGCCTTTGGCTTTCCCTTTTAATTTTTTAGTGTTGTACACTTTGCTGATAAAATGCTCTATGATAATTTCCGCCTTGGTGCCAATGGTTTGTTTGTGGCGTTCTACATAAGCACGCAATTTCTTCTGCGCTTTTTTGGTATCGAATAAAGGATTGTCTTGAATGGACTTCTCTATTTCATAGTAGCTTTTGTACGTGGTGTAATTGGCAAGTACATCCAAAATAAAACCTTCTTCAATGGCTTGTTTCATAGAATACAAGTGAAAGGGCTTGAATGTGCCATCTTCTTGCTTTGTGCCAAATCTTTCGAGTGTGGCGTTTTTGGGTGTTGCTGTAAATGCCAAATAAGATGCATTGCCCTTCATTTTACGGGCTTGCATTGCTTTCAAAATTTTGTCTTGTGCATCTTCTTCCTCCTCATCATTTTCGCCCATGCCCATGGCCTGGTTCATTTTTCCTGCCGCTGTTCCACTCTGCGAACTGTGTGCTTCATCAATCACTACGGCAAACCGTTTGTCACTTAGGTCTGCAATGCCGTCAACAATAAAGGGGAATTTCTGAATGGTGGTAATGATGATTTTCTTGCCTTGCTCTAAACTATCTTTCAAATCTTTGGATGAAAAGGCAGGGGCAACAATGTTTTTTACTTCTGAAAATTCCTTGATGTTCTCACGTAGCTGTTTATCTAATAATCTTCTGTCCGTGACCACAATAACCGAATCAAACAAGGGATTTTGAATGCCTTTCGCTCCGGGCAAGCCTTCCCGCTCGGGATAGGTTTCTATCAACTGATAAGCGGCCCAAGTGATGGAATTTGATTTGCCAGAACCTGCTGAATGTTGAATCAAATACGTATGACCAACGCCATGTTGCGAAGCATGACTGAGCAATTTACGCACGACATCTAATTGATGATAACGTGGAAAAAACAACGTCCTTTTACTTAAAGCATCTGTAGCTTTTCCATCAAAACGGAAAAAGTGCTGAATGATGTTTGCTAAGCTTTCTCTGGTAAATATTTCTTCCCACAGATAAGAAGATTTATGACCAAATGGATTGGGTGGATTTCCTTTTCCGTTGTTGTTTCCTTTATTGAATGGCAAAAAGAAAGAATTGGCACCATCCAATTTGGTACACATATACACTTCATCCGTATCAACGGCAAAGTGCACTAAGCAACGACCAAAATTTAATAACGGTTGTTTTATGTCCCGGTCGTACTTGTATTGCTTGATACCATGCACTTTTGCAGTTTGCCCTGTCCATGCATTTTTGAGTTCCAAAGTGGCAATGGGTAAGCCATTTACAAAAACCACCATGTCCATTTCTTCGCGTTGGTTTTCGGTATTGTATCGAACCTGCCGCGTTACACTAAATTCATTCTTCTCAAAATTATCCTTCACTACTTGGCTGCTGCTTGCCATTGGAACCTGATACAATAGCGTAAAGTATGCATCTTCCACTTCCAGTCCTTTACGAAGCAAACGCAACAGACCGTACTTTTTTATCATACGGTCAAGGCGTTCAACAATCTTGCGTTTCCAATCGGTAGTACGTTTTAATTTGTCGAGTTCATCTTTCTGCGTACTTTCTAAAAAATGCCAAAAGCGGGTTTCGTCCAAAGCATATTGCGAATTGAAATCATTTGCATCGCCAATGTGGAAGCCATTACCTCCACGGTAGCGTTCAACAGGCTCAGCAGCGGCTGTAATTATTTCACTGCTTAGTTCTTCTATGCAAGAACCTGTTAGGGCTTTTTCCATGGCGGCCTCTAAAGCTGCTTCATTGGTTTTACTTGGCATAATTGTAATCTTTTATTTTTTGAATCATACTTTTAGTATGACTTTCTATCTGCTCTTTTTCCCATTCTGGCTCTTTCATCATTAATCTTTGTTTTAAACTATCTGGCTTGACACGCACATAATGATCTTTTTTTGCTTGTGGCATATATCTCCCCAATGTGGAATTTTTGCTCCGGCTGATAAGACATAAATTACCAAATTTATCAAGTGTGGATTGGTCTATCTTATCAGCACTGGATATGGGGTTCTGCGGGTAATAATGTTCTACCGAACTTCTGAATGAAAACTCAAATTCGTTGTGGCCCTCTGATTTTTCAAGCCACAAAATGTAGTCCAAATAATTAAAAACAAAATTTTCAACCGATGTGCCGGTGTTTAAATTCTTCCAGTTTTGGTTTTCTAAAATGGATTTGTTTTGAGCAATTGCGCTATTTTTATAAATGATATCATAGAATTCCTCTTCTTTATCTTCAACTGGTAAATACCGATCATACAAATAAGCTTGGGCTAAGTTTTCTAACCACTCTAAATATTTTTCCGCGGTTATTTGCTCATTATCTAACAAGAAGAATAAAGATGCATTCAACCAGTGTTTATAAATAAGCGTTGGTGCTGATACGTGAAACATGGAAAGCAGCATCAGAATCCTTCGGTTAATTTCCTCATCATTAAAAGAGTTCACATAGCTTACTTTATTGCCTTCATACCATTTAAGGCTTTTTAGACTCCATCCATCTTTTTCCTTTAAAAATTCACGCTTAATAATGAATCGGTCAAATAAAAATTTTCCTTTCAATAAATTGAATGAAAAATGCTTCACGAAATTCACTTTGTCTTGATCGTTATGCAATGACTTTAATTGTTCATCAAAAGGTTCCAACAATCTTTTGTCATCTAGGCTAATGTCTTGCTTGGTTTGTATCCTTAAAATATGAAGTAAGAAGTTGGGAAAATTAATTATGGACGTAAATCGTTCTGGAGCATCCTCTTTATGGTCGGTATTATGCTCAAAGTTTCCCTGATGAGAAACAATTTCCAACAAGTTTAAAATGGTTGATTCATTTGATTCATTTTTAAACTCAAATTTATCCGAAAGCTCATCAAAAGAATTTACCGTGAGGGCATTCCAACTTTTTGCAGTAAAAATCTTGTCGCGTTCAGCCGTAGAGAAACCATATTGCAAGTATCTTTCCATATCCGAGCAGGCTTCCCAAACCTTATTAAAGACAAAAGATGCCTTTTTGTCGTTGCTTAACAACTGCATCAGCTTTGCCTTCAATATTTCATGTTTTTCTAATTGCTCTCCTCTTGTGTTCATTATCTCAAAATAATGATTGAGGTCAGTGTCTTTAGGAACCGAAACACGTAGGATGTTTACTTTTTTTGATAAGTAGCTGTAAAAGTCTTGAAGTTTAGCATTATTACCTTTGAATAAGGTGTTCAACAACTTTTTGGCTACCTCGTAGGCGTCTTGCATATTGCTGTTGTACTCCTCTCCTGTATCAAATGAAACGGGGTGATCTATGGTCGAAACATACTCCAAGGTATGCGTTGAAATTTTACGGGCATCGAACTTTAGGTTAAGTTGATACGCTATTTTAGAGGTAATTTCGGTGGCAAAATCTCGGTGCAATACAGCATATAAAATATTGAGTGTTGTTAGTCGTTGTTGACCGTCAATGGTTTCATAAATAGTTTTGCCGGCTTCATATCTTTCATAAACCACTAGTGTTCCGATAAAGTAATTTTTTTCTGGATGAGCTTCAGCAAAATCACTGACATCTTGAATCAATTGTTTTACTTCGGCTTCTTCCCAGGCATAATTGCGTTGGTAAATAGGAATGACATAAGTACCCGAATTAAACAAATCGCCTATGGTTATGGTATTGATATTTTTATCACTCATAGTAGTTTAATTTTTGGGCTAACGTAATTATACCATCCAACTCTTTTCTTATTACACGGTTTTGACTGATGACGCCAACTGGCAAGTTCAATACATCTTTGGGCTGCAGAGCTTGATGAATCACATTAAACACATTGGGGTATTCCAGCGCATAATTATCAATAGATGCCAATTGCACACTGTGTTGAACAAGTCTTAATTTATATGCCCAGACAAATATTTTCTCGGATACCCTGCCTATTTCTTTGTTACCAAATTTGTCCCAGTAAAAAAGCAATGCACAGTCAAACAAATTTCTAATGTATTTATCACCAGTACGGAAGCGTTGCGAGTAGCCGTCAATCACTTCAAGGATATTTTTGGCTTTATCGTCCTGTTTCAAGCACTTGTACATTTCTTCCTTTACGTTCCAGTAATGGTTGACAAATTCAAAAAAGCGTTTGCCATTGATGATTACTTGATTGAGCTGAAATGGGTATTCTACTTTCTGTTTATCAATTTTACGATGATAATTGCTGTTGTAATCTTCTACAAAAAAATGACTGATTTTATACATTTCTGCATAGGGAAAGGGTGTTTCACTTTCAGGGCTGATACCCTTGAATACACCCACATCGTCTTTGGTAAAAAACCTTGCTGATTCGCCTTTTGCCCAATTTCTAACCCTGAACAGTAATTGTGCAAAAAGGCTTTTTAATTTATCGTCTTTTCCTGCTAATTGCTCCCATTGTTCAATTAAGGTTATTTTTTCTTGTTCTGTAATGTTTTCCGTGAGCTCCCTAAGATGAAATGCTTTGAGTAAATCGTGGGGTTCTAAATCTCTTCCACGTGCATTTTGAGAATCAAAAAACTGAAAAGCTTCAGACACATCATCTAGCTCAACTTTTACCACCTCACATTTTTCAAAAAAGAAACGCACACTTGCAAAATTAAAATCTATGATGCGCCTTCTGATTTCGCGGTAGTTTTGATGGATGTTTCGCTGAGAGATAGGATTGCTGAATTTTAATTTTTCAAGCAGTTGTGTATGGGGTAGTTCGTAATGGTGCTTTCGCAAGTCTTCTTTTACGGCATCTGGTAGATGATCTTTCAAAGCCATGGCAATAAGCAATAAGGTGATGCTGCGCTGCTGCCCGTCTACAATATTCAGATTTTCTGACTGGTAAGTATCTTCTTCGCGATGTACCACCACCGTACCAATGCGATAGGCAGATTTATCCCGATGCAACAGCACATCATCAACTAATTGATTGACATTCTTGATGCTCCACTTGTATGGACGCTGATAGCCTGGAATGGTCAAGCGATTGTCTTGCACTAAGCTGCGGATATTGATTATACTCGGTTGCTCCCTCATCTAACTCACTTTTATTTTCCCCGTTACCGCACTGTCTATCAACGTAGCTTTGTATTCTTTGAGCTTTTCGATTTGGGTTTGTTGTAGGGAAATGGCTTGGTCTATTTTACTCATTGCTAATTCCACATTTTCAACTATTAATTCTAATTCAGCGACAGGAGGAAGTGGAATTTTTAAGTTTCCAATATCAATGGGAGAAATATTCGGTTGCTGGCCAGTAAAATCAATTTGGTTATTGAATTCTTGGCGAAATCCTGAATCTAAGATTACAAAGTATAGCCAATGCTTGTGTTTAGGATTTTTTGGTTTTAATACTGAATTTCTTTGGTTTAGTAAAATCTTTTCCGAGTTTGGCGGTACAATGGTTGCCTTAATACCCGTTGAAATTATTGGACGGGTTAGTGCAAAAACCAAATCGCCTTCTTTTATTTGAAATTGAGGCAATTTTTCATAGTATTTTTCATCCACATATGACTCATCTGACCAATCAATATTCATAGTTTGAATATTTGCAATCTTCAAAACTCTTATCCCTTCTGATTTAAAACCGTCACTGGGAAACGCGTAACCACTTATGATATTTCCCAAATTTTTCAACTTCTTCACCTCCCACCCCTCCGGTATCTCCCCAATCCATTCCACACCAGAGTCTTTTAGTTTTACATTTGGGTCTAAACCTTTGGTAACCGCATCTTGAATAATTATTTGCTTGCGTTCTTTGAGCAGGGCTATGAGCTGCTCTTTTTGGGCAATGGCACGGTCTATTTTGGCGGTTTTGTCGTCTAGGAAATTGGCGATGGCGGTTTGTTCTTGTTTTGGGGGGAATGGGAAAAGAAACCTTCTAAAATCTAAATAACTTATATTCTGTCTTAGACCAGAACCAAGACCATAAATAATTTTATTGTTGTCAATTGCTCGGAAAAAATAATGATAGAATTTAGCTGAAGCCTTCTGCTTTATTCTCAAATTCAAATAAGCACTTGTTATAATTCCTTCATAATTTGAAATTGAGCTTCTAAGACTCACCTTATCATTTTGCAAATCAGTTGGACGAAAAATCAAATCACCTTTATTAACCAATTGATAGGTTTCGAAGGATTCAGGAACAAGTCCGGTTAGTTCTTCATCTGCCTTTTCTCTTATGTTTCCATAGCTCAAGGAAAGAACACTTTTCCGTTTCATTCCCTTGTTCTTGTCTTTTCCTTCAGTGATAAAGCTTAATCCAGGTAAAACTTCCCATCCCTCAGGAATCTCCCCCAACCACTTTACACCCGAATCTTTGTAAGCGGGGTATTTTGGGAAAGTTGCTTTTGTTGCAGTTATTTCCATTAGCTCAGGTTTAAGATGTCCATGATTAATCCTTCATTTTCCTGCTCTAAGGAGAGTATTTCCGCACTTACTTCTTCAATGGGTCTCAGTGGTTTGTGCTGGTAGAAATACTTATTGAAACTAATTTCGTAACCGATTTTGGTTTTGTCCAAATCAATCCAAGCTTCCTCCACATGGGGTTTTACTTCTCGTAAGAAATACTCGTGAATGCTTTCAGCCAAAGGCACGCTTTCGCTATCGCGCAGGTCGGTTTGGTTCTCGTAAATGATGTATTCATTAGGTTTTCCGCTTGGGTAGTAGCCGTAATCAGGTAGTTGTTCTGTGGTGCAATCCAAATGATGTAGGAGTTGGTGGAGCTTGTCACCACTCAGCTTTTGCGTTTTTTTGATGACCTTTTCGGCTGTTTCGTCATACCAACTTACGGCAGCCAATAGTTGGTTCTTTTCGCTAGCAGAAAGCTTCGTTTTTTTAGCTTTTAATTCTTGGTTCACTTCATCCAAAAAGACATTGTAATCACTGTATTCATCTGTGCCAATGGCTTCCATTAATTCTTGTGCAGCCTCCAAAATTTCCTTTTGTTTTTTCCATGTAGCGGCAGATGTAAGTGCTTTGCGTTTTTTTGCATTTAAGTCCAGGTCATTTTTCTCGCACCATTCCAATAGTTCTTTTTCGATGGACTTTAAATCCGAATACACCTGCTCGCCATAAGTTTCATACGCCCATTGCATGGGTTCTTTGAGTGTTTTGTCAAAGCGTAAATCTGCAATACGTTCGGCAGAGAATTGGGCTTTCAGTCTTGCGGGTCGGTCAATGGTAACTTTGTAATAGCCAAAATCGGTATTGTCAAAAACCTTAGCTGCCAAACCATCTTCGGTTTGCCGTTCTACATCTTTAAAGTCCAGGTAGGCATCTTGAATTTCTTTGATATGTTCCGGCCTGAGCTCGCAGTTTTTCTCTCCAAGATTCTTGCGGAGTTTGGTAAAGCGTTGCGAAGCATCAATCAAAAGCACCTTTCCCTTGCGATTTGCTTCTTTGTTGTTGTTTAGAAACCAGATGTAAGTGGTAATGCCTGTATTGTAAAACAGATTGTTGGGCAATTGCACAATGCAATCGAGCCAGTCATTTTCAATGATGTGTCTGCGGATGTTGCTTTCTCCGCCACCTGCATCCCCGGTAAACAAACTAGAGCCATTGTGCACCGAAGCAATGCGTGAACCTTGCGGACTTTGGCTCAAGGGCTTCATTTTGTTCACCATTTCCATCAAAAAGAGCAACTGTCCGTCAGATGAACGTGGCGTTGCATCTGCTTCTTCCGCATTGCCCCAATAGTCTTTGAGTGTAATTACAAAACGGGGGTCAATGATATCTTTTCCGTCTTTGATGTATTTTAAATCCGTACTCCAAGATTTCCCGTATGGCGGGTTGGACAGCATGAAGTCAAATGTATGTCCTGAAAATTCATCTGTGGAAAGGGTAGAACCCACACGGATATTTTCAGGATTGTTGCCCTTAATCATCATGTCGGACTTACAAATGGCGTAAGTCTCGTCATTGATTTCTTTACCATACAAATACACATCACCCATTGCTCGAATGGCTCCTTCTTCATCTTTGATGAAATTTTGCGATTCGGTGAGCATACCACCTGAACCACAAGCGGGATCGTAGATGGTCATTACTGGTGGCAAATTATCCTTGATGGGTTCAAAAATAATATGCGTCATTAAGTCGATGACTTCACGTGGTGTAAAGTGCTCTCCCGCTTCTTCGTTGTTCTCTTCATTGAATTTGCGAATCAGTTCCTCAAACACATAGCCCATTCCCAAGTTGGAAAGAGGCGGTAGTTTTCTACCGTCCGGGTCTTCCTTTTCAAAAGGCGTTAGGTTAATGTGTGGTGAAGTGAATTTTTCCAACACGTCCAGCAACACATCTTTGGCTGCCATGTGTCGAATTTGGCTTTTCAGCTTGAACTTATCAATGATTTCTTTTACGTTAGGGCTAAAGCCATTGAGATAATCTTCAAAGTTGGCTTGTAATATCTGCTGACTGTTTGTGGCAGTATCAAAAAGTCGTTGTAACGTCCACTCGCTGGTGTTGTAGAATACATATCCGCTGGCGTCTTTCAATCCGGTCTCATCCCACTCTGTAAAACCTGCTTCATCCCGTTGGAAAGCGAGTTCTTCCATTACTGCTTCTTTGGTTGGTTCGAGTAAGGCGTCTAACCTACGCAGAACTACCATTGGCAGAATAACATCTCTGTATTTCCCTCTTACATAAACGTCTCTCAGGCAATCGTCAGCGATTGACCAGATGAAGCTTATTAATCTATTGTGTACGGATTGGTTCATTTATTTTCTTTTGTACTTATTATCAATTCTTTTATGTCAACATCTAAGATTTGAGCTATTTCACTCAAAACTTCCAGCCTTGGTTGTTGGCGATTTTGAACATAGCCATTGACCATGTTGTAACTCTTTCCGAGTTTCTCAGCCAACCAAGTTTGTTTAATTCCTTTCTCTTCCAGCACTTCTTTTATGCGGTTCATGTCCGTATGTATTTAAGTCACTAAAATAGCCCAAATTTTCCGTTTATCTCGGTTTTCAATATACATTTCGTTCGTTTCCTTGTTAGTCTGTCCGAGCGAGGGCAAAAAATAGGCTTCCCGAATCCAGTTCGGGACAGGCTTTTTGTTTTTTGCGTTTGGCTTGTGGGTCGGCAAAACCAAATCCGCCTGCCGGACGGGCAGGTGTGCCTATTTGTGCGGTGGCTTTTTCCTAATGGCATACGCAACGCTCTGGCTATGCGTAGTGCGGGATTAAAATGCACTTAACTATCAAACCGCTAAGTTTTTTATTAAATGCTCTAAAGATCAAATTCACTAAATCGCACCGCATTACGTATATTTATTGTTAGCGTTTCGTGCTTTATTCATTTTTGTCAATCCGTGCGTTGGGAAGACAAGCTCTTTGACTGGTTTTGGATGTATGTCAGCTTGTGCGACCAGACAATGTGCTTGGCTTCTGTGTGATGGATTATCTCCTCTCAATTATCTGATAGTAATAGCTAAATGGCTTACCATAATAAACATAATCTCTTTTGTCAATTGATGATTTAAGAATTGTTCTAATATCATTCTCGTGAATTAAAAACTTGGCTACAAGGCCTATTTCAACAGTTTGTAAATCAATCTCATCATTAATCTGGAAGTTGGAATTTAAAATACCACTAGTTACTAATTGGTCTCTGATTTTAATAGATTCCTCTACCGAAATTCCCTTAATTTTTATAAACTCCTTTTCTTTGATTTTACGCTTTGATCTAATTCTTTTGGATAGTTCTGTACCATCTATTGTTTTCAATAAAGTCGATAGTTGTTTTGCTCTATAACGATCCAAGTCTTTCAATTGTGCCTTTAAATGCTTATTGCCCTCCAATAATTTAAATCCATTAACCCAACACATTTCATTATCTACTTTATCAAAGTTGGATATTTTTATTCGACCAACAGACATTCCAATTAGTCTATTTACTGCAGATTCATAAATAGTATTATCATTCTTCCTTTTTCCTTCATCAACAGCTTTTATAATTTTATTTATTGTTTCCTTTTGCTTCTTCTTTTCTTTAACTAAGGAGCTTTTCCTTACGCGTAGTGAGCCCGAATAATGAATTTCATAACCTACAAAACCAAACCATTGAAATGACTCTTTACATAAATTTGACCATTTATATGATTCTTTCGATTTAATATCTGGACTCCAAAACTTGGACATTGATTCAATTGATTTATTTTGTATCTTTTCAAAATTGTGAGGAACTAAATGCAAATCTTTCATTGCGCTGTAGTATATTCTTGATGCATTATCACAAACTTTTTTTGAGGGATGAATTATTACCATATCATCACAAAATCTCAAATAAAGTAATCTTTTATCTTGAATCTCAACAATTTTTTTATCTGCATAGTCTAAAAGGATATTAGCAATTAATCCTGAAAGGGCTCCTCCTTGAGGAACACCAATTTTAGCATGGCTAATTCCTCTTTCATTTTTAAAATAACCTAATTTTATGAACTCATCTTTAACCCAACCAAAATAGCCCCCAGGAATATAACTGTATTTATCTTCCCAATATTCCTTTTTCTTTTGGGGTTCTACGTTATATGGCAATACATTTTTCACAAAAGAGTAGGAGTCTAAATATCGATAAAAAAGCCTTTCTGCTCTTTCATCATGCATTTCAGGGAATTCTTTTTTTACTTTATTAATTAAACTTCTAAATTTTCTTTTTACCACCGTGTGGTGCACTGTATCATAAAAATTTCTAATATCACATTCAGAAACCCATAGTCTCTTCCCTTTATAGCTTTGTTTATATCTTAGCATTGAACTAATTGCATCGTGGTGACTTAATATCTTTTTGCTTTTGTCAATAATTTGCGTAGCCCTGAATGCATAAGATTCTTTATAAAAAAATGGGTCAAATACATCTGTAAGATATCTGTTTGTTAAACTTATTATTAGCTTGTCTTTTAAAGTAAATAATGAAATTGGCCTACATTTATTTCTATCTGCATTAATATTACCCTTTGCTTTTGGAATTATTGTTGGTTCAGCAATTTTATACGATGGATCATTTATTGAAAACTGAATATCCTTAACAAAATCATTTAAGCGCAAAAGAAAGGGTTCGTTTGGATAATTTTTCTCAAAATATTTTATGGTAATCATTAAAGAGTCTCTATTATAATCAATAGAATTTATTCTTTGACCATTTTCCTTATATCTATTTTTTTTGTTTAGAGTTTTCCACTTTCTTCTACTTGGTAATATACTATGCAGGATTTTTTCATCCTCACTTAGTTCTTTTTTATTTTTATTCTTGGAATTGAGGTGGTAATTATGCCTCTTGTTAGTTGTAAGAATATGAATTAAATGTTCTTTGCTTCTTTTTTGAGCATATCTTGCCCTGATACTACAAATTTGTAGAATTATCTTTCTTCTCGTTATGTAATTATCAAATTTTTGCATTTTAAAAAAGGTGGAGAGTCCCCGATATGTTAACCATACTTCTGACAAAAGTCTTGTGTCTGTTCAAACTATTGAGGGACACTTTCCTCGCCCAACAAGTGACATGGACGACCACAAGTCAATTAATTGATTTGTGCCGTTTAGGTACTCTCCACACTATTAATTTTATATTTATAACCCTGCAAAGTAGCAAGGTGTATTATAGTATTAAAACCTATTTCACCTCTTGAATTCTCATAACAGTTTATAAGTAAATTATTGCATTCTACTTCATTAAATTTTTCCAGATCCAATTTACAAAGTGCGAGAAAATATTTTTTACCAACTTCAAAAGTAAATGAGTTTGCTATTGCGAAAGCAACCCTGAGCCAATCTGCATAAGACTTTGTAATCGACAATGAATTTTTAGTCAGGTAATTTGTTATGTTCTTAATTGTTTTTCTATGGTATTGACTATTCTTACCAAAAGGATTATTCAATAAGTCCTTTGAACTTGCAACTTTGATGTTTTTAACCGCCTTAGGATTAACTTTATTCTTTGATGTGATTACATTGCTTATTTCTTTTATTGTAAAAGAATCAAAACAGTCTTTAACAGTTATTTTGTCATCCCATGAAATAAAGCAAAGCCTTGTAATGTCACTACCGCTAATATCTAATTCAATTTGATAATTTTCTTTGAAGTAATCAACCAGCTGTTTAAAGGCAATTTTATGCGAAGTGTCAAAACCATACTTTTGAATTTCAAATTTATATTTTAGGTGAACCAAACCTTTAATTCCATCTTTAGAAGGAGATTCCCAAAAAGAAAGTACATAGACATCATTAGATAAAATTCCTTTAACTCTTTTAAGTTCATCATTTCCAAGCTTATCTATATCAAGGACAACTAAAGAATTATAATCTTTAAGATTCTCCTTGGTTCTTTCTTTTTCATATGTTCCGCAAAAAGTAACAACTGGTAGTTTTCTCTTACTAATTGCATAGTTTTCTTTATCTCCTTTCAAATAATAATTTCTAAGGAATTTAGTATACTTTAAATGTTTATCTCCTTTAATTTCTGTAAAGGCCTGTCTTATTGTTATTGTTTTTAGAGGAGTCCAAAAATGATCTTGATATGATATTTGGGTATTTAGAATATCTTTAATTTCCATAGTAACCAGATTGTGGGTAAGGGTAAAAAATAGCTTTTTTGCAAGCTGAAGAATCAGCCTGTGTGTCGGAGCTTGCAAATGTGCTATTTGTGCGTTGGGTTTTCATCAGTTTATTCTCTGGTACTTCGGTCTTTTTGCATGAACGCTAACGGTTAGTGTAAATGGCGTAGCTGCGTTTAGCAGCTATGAACATTTTACACATTGTTCTCTGCTGGCTTTTAATTCAGGTTTCTATATTCCGTTGGACTTATTCCTGTTTTACTTTTAAATAGTCTGCTGAAATACTGAGGATATTCAAATCCCAAATCATAAGCTAATGTCTTTATTGGAATGGTAGAATTTAATAATTTAAATTTAGCTTTATCTATTAGCTTTATATGAATATGTTCTTTAATTGATTTTCCTGTTTCTAATCTCAATAAATCGCTTAAATAATACCCTGATAAATTCAATGCTTTTCCGCATTGTTCTAATGTAGGTGTTCCCTTGGAAGTTAAGAGTTCCGAATCAAAATAATCTTTTAAATATTGCTCAAATTGACTTACTATATCTTTGTTTTTATTGGTGCGAGTTAAAAACTGTCTGTCATAAAATCGTTCGCTATATTTCAAAATTGATGCTATATTATGAATTATTAAATCTTGACTGTGTCGGTCTAGGTTTTGTGATATCTCAATTTTAATATTATTTATAAATTCAGTTAAAACAATTTTTTCTTTTTCTGATATATGCAATGCTTCATTTATATCATAAGAAAAGAAATTGTATTTCTGTATGGCTTGATGCAGGTAAGATTTTGATAATAAATCGGGATGAATAAATAATGTCCAACCTTTTAAGTCAATTATTGGCTTATCTGTAATATTAAATACTTGCCCTGGGGCAGAGAACAACATAGTACCTTCTTCAAAGTCATAGGTGTTTCTACCATAATTGAAACTTCCTTTTATGTCCGACTTTAAAGAAATAATGTAAAAATCAAAAAACACTTTGGTGTTTGTTATTTCCAAATTCATACTTGGGACATGCTCACAAACAGAAATTAATGGATGCAAAGGTTTTTCTACATTTAATAAACGGTGTATTTCACTAATCGTTTTAATTTGAATAATCTTACTCATTTACTCTTCTATGTGTTTTTGTATTTTAGTATAATAAATTTCAGCTCTTTCCTTGGAAAAATAGTCGATAATAATTAAAGAAACTGATAATAGCATTAATGCAATACAGACAGATTGAAATATTCTGTTTTCAACAAAGCTAAATGCAATAATTGTTAAAAAGAAACTAACCGCTGCAAATCCAACAGAATATTTGTATAAAACTTGAAAATCTTCCACACGTTTTTTTTCTGCAAGAATAAACTCTTTAGCGTTTTCTTTAAAGGCAAGTTCAGACGCAGTCATTCGCTTAGGGTAACTTGCCATCATGGCACCTATGCCAATTGAAAATAATAGACCGACAAGTAATAATGGTAAAAACAGAGAATTTGCATTAGGAGTAGAACCGTATTTCCAAATCAGTAAGGAAACAATTATCATTATTATGCCTGAAAAAATAACTATTTTCCCTTCAAATATTTCTCCGTTATACCAATTTTGCGTATGCTGATAAAAGTTCATTACGATTTATTTTTTAAAACTTTCTTTCCTTGTTTTATTAAATTATTCACAAACATTCTGTCCCACATTCTATATGGAAGTATTAGTCTTGTGTAGATTAATGATTTTGCAACAAAGCCAGGTCTATAGCGAGCTCTTGGTTTTTTCTTTGTTGCAGCCTTATATGTTACTTTCGCTACTTGTTCGGGAGTCCAAGTTCCAGGGGCACCTTCTTTAACTGCTTCGCTTGCAACTTTATAAATGCCTGCCATTAATTCTTGGTAGGGTCCTTTTTCTTCCATTCCCAAAACAGTTCCATTTAGGACAAATTTTGAAGCAATAGCACCTGGCTGAACCATAGAAACATAAATGCCAAAAGGTTCTAATTCTGCTCGCATAGCATCATTCATTGAAGTAAGGGCATATTTTGTTGCTTGATAGACGCCTCCGCCTGGCGTTGTAAACTCACCACCACTAGAGCCAATATTCACAATTCTTCCTTTTCCTGCTTTTCGCATTTTTGGTAAAACAGCTTGTGTCATAGCTAATAAGCCAAAAACATTGGTTTCGTATAGTCTTTTTACCTCTGCTAAAGGAATTGTTTCCATAGCCCCCATAATACCAATAGCGGCATTATTAATGAGTATTCCAACAGAACTATGTTTTTCTTCAATTGTTTTTACAGCTTTATCAATGCTATCATAACTTGTAACATCAATTTGAAGCGTTTCACAACCTATTTTTTTTAAATGTTCTATGGATTCAATTCTTCTTGCAGTGGCATAAGTTGGGTACCCGTTTTTCACAAATAATTTGGCTAAAGCTTCTCCGTGCCCTGATGAGCAGCCTGTTATTAATACGGATGGTAAGTACCTATTTGCTGACATAAAATTTATGTTTTTATTATGTTTCAAATCACAGTATAGAATTACTCATTTTGATAAACAAATTGCAGATAGTAGAACACTTTTTGCAGGATATCTTGAGTTTGGAGAAGTTCCTTCAGCTTGCAGAGAACTACTAGCTAACCGCAGCCCTTACGGTTACTTTCCTTTTGGGCGGCGAATTTAACTCCCTTAAATATAGGAAAAATTGGAGAAATCCCAACTAGCTTTTTCAGTGCCATGCGTCCTAGCCATTCGGCCGATACGGAACAATACACGTGGAATTCGCGAACAGGCGCCTATCAGGGTACCTGTTCCCACCGTCTGTCTTGGTCTTTACCTCGGAAGGTACATTCCGGGGTATGCCTCCTACCGATTCCTCCCGAAGATGGGCACCGATTCGGCGGCCGCAAACACGCAACTACATGCACGACCGTCCATTGCTTGGTTCATCCCCGTTTCAAAAAAAGGCGGATACGGTACGAATCGCAGCCCCCAGTTGATTCAGCACCTTGTCTATCGAAAATACGGAATACAAAAATAGTTTTCGTGTTTTTACACGTGTATAAACGTTTATAAACGTGTATTACCAGGGATAGCGCAAAAAATCGTTGCGCCGACCCGCTTCCCCCCGGTCAGGCGAAGTTGGTATCTTCACCCAGCTAGTATCGAAATTGTAAACAGAAAATACGTACCAAAAAGGCCAATTGTAATGGCCAGTCCTTATCCGGAAACAAGAATGATAATCATTTATGCGTCGCCTTTGTATTTTTGCCGGATCGTAGCATGTGGAAAAAGGATAGCTCCTGGCAGGGGCCTTTGTTTCCTGGGCTGGGTGTAACTATATCCCTTTTATTATATTTTTAACGCCAGCGAGGCATTTGTAATGCCGGATCCGTTGGACAGACCGTTTAAAAATCTTTCCCGGAAACATGTACGTTTAGCCATTGCAAATGGCTTTTTGGCGGCTTTTTTCTTTTTACGATAGCGATGATAGCAGAGTGAAGTGACATACTTCACCCAGTAGCAGCAGCTCGTTCTCAACGAACGAAACAAAATCCTACGGCAAGAAAAGCCCCTTTCCACCCATTGCATTTTGATTTATAACAATTTAGTTATACATTGCCTAAGAACCTATTTGGCTCAGCAACTGCCGCTTACCCTACCCCTGAATCATGCTCCGAGTTAGCCGAATTCCGAATTGGACCCTTCGCAAAATCCACGCAGGTTTGCCCTCCCTTATTCTTGGCATCGCCCTGTTTACCGCATGCTCGGAACCCCCACTTGGTACAAACTTCAGGGAGTACTTTTCGAAAACAGAGGCAGTAGCGTTAAGGGGCGAAATGGTAGCGTTGACCGAAGGAGAAAAGCCATTGAGTTACCTATTCAATATGACTTTTTTTGACAGCCTGATACTGGTCAATGAATTTCCGGATCGGGAGTATACCTACAAACTAATTGATTTGAGTAACATGTCGGTCAGGCCGTTTGGAAAAAAGGGAGAGGGGCCCAACCAATTGCTAAGCGATGCTTTTTATTTTTCGGTGGACCGGAAAGAAAATCGGCTCTACCTGACAGACCAGGTGCACTATTACATCCACGACATCGATGACTTGAAAAGCGGCCTGGATGAGCCCGCAGCGAGGTTTACCATCGATCAACAGGAAAAGCGCTTTATGGGAAGTACGGTCCATGTGGATGGATACATCGTAGGCAGCATGCACCACAAACGATTTTGTGCCTACGATATTGAAAGCGGGGACTTTATCGAAGTGGGTGAGTACCCGGGAGGGCCCTCCATGGCGATGGCCAACCAGTCGTTTTTTATGAACCACCCCACCAAGAATTTGGCCGTATACGGGATGTCAAGGGTCCCGGAATTTGGCATTCTCAGGGTTTTACCGGATACGATTGACCTGACTACCTATGCATGGGGAGATACCCCCTTGGATGTACAACATAGCCCAGTAGGCATGGCGGTCGTGGATAAGGAAGGCTCTACCTTTGAATACATGTCCGTGGCCGTGACGGAAGACCATATTTACTTCCTGTACAGTGGAAAAACAATCGATGAAAGTTCCCGGGAAACCATCATCCAATCAGGTCTTTCCCATGAGGTATTTGTGTTGGATTGGGAAGGAAAGCCTGTAAAAAGATACCTGCTGGATCAGCCTGTCCGCTCCATCGCAGTAGATGATCAAGCCAAAGTACTGTATGCTGCTTCTTTTGAGAAAGAACCCGGTTTAATCGCCTATCCATTAAATGAACCATAAATGATACGATTTTATTTCCTTGTAGTAGTCTTTGGGCTATCCCATTTCGCGTATGCCCAGGAAGCCACCGAGTCCAAACAATTCCACCTACCAGGAAATGCACAAAAGGTTAGTGGCAACACCGAAGTCAACCCCCTGGTAAAACCCCTAAAATTGGTGACGGTATTGGACCCAAAAGGATCCTCCATTGATCGGGAATTAGAGGTTTGGAAGGCCTTAATGGGCAGTATGGATAGGGATTCCATCGGTTATATTTTTCTGGTGCAGGACACAGAAGATAGTGAGCGGTTCAAGCAGTATTGGTTTTCCGACCGGAAGATGGATTATCCCTTTTATTACGACACCGGGAAAAAGGTGATTGAGGCAAATGGGCTGTCAGTAGATAGTCCCGGGCAGACCTTGCTATTGGGTGCCAGGAACACCATCATCCTGTCTGGTAGCAGTCCGATAAATACCGATCCCTTTAACCGCTACCGGAGCGAGCTGTACCAACGGACCTTGGAAATGGGGATGGACAAGGCGGTACGCGGGGTGATCGTTGAACATACCGAGAGAGGTATCAAATGGTTTTATGCGAATGAGCCGGTCTATGTAACGGAAAAAGGCGAAGTGCTACCTAAAAATAAGGCAGATGCGGGAATTCGCTCCAAAAAATGGATTCCCGGTACTTCCCCGCTTTCCGACACCATTCGCCTGGTCAACCGGCATCCCTAACCGCTACGAATTTCTGCCGGCGAAGAAGCCGCGCGGAGGTACATGGGGGTTCCTTGCGAATACCGATGCGAACGATGCTGTTTCCGTCCCGGATAATGCCCATTCCGTCCCATATAGTTGACTTTATAGCCCGCACCGCTTATTCTTGTCACATGTTGAATATCCGGCTCATTACCTCAATTTTTATCCTTGCCCTTTATTCCTGTCAGTCCCAGGAGGAAGGCAAAAAAATAATTAGTGAAATTCCGGAATCAGGAACCCTGAAATCCAGCGAAGTAAGCCTGGCCAATGCGGCCCTAATGCCGTATAAAATCGTCGCGTCTGCTGACAAAGCCGTGGTCTTAGACCAGGGGAAAGAAAATCTATTCAAAGTCTATGCCCTGCCTGATTTTTCCTTCTTATACACGTTTGGCGACATCGGTGAGGGCCCCGATGAATTCCAGTTTGTGAATGGAAATTCCTTGAAAATCCATGGGGAGCAGCTCGTGGTGCTTTCGGGTACACAGCTGATCAAAATAAAACTGCATGCGGAAAAAGCAAGCCGGGAGGAGCAACATGCATTGATTTCCGATACCGGCGGGCCGATTAACGGGCTGCACCTGGTCAATGACTCCGTATATGTGGCCGACATCGGGGAGGCAAAACCGGGAGCTCCGGAGCATCGGTTGGTTCATTTGGGACGAAATGAAGAATTGGTCCGATTCGGTGACTATCCCGAACCAGCCGCAGGGGAAAATAGAGATCAGGGAAACCTGGTGCGCGATTATATGAAAAGTACGGTGGCCAACCCCAAAGATGGAAGGATGGCCGCATTTTACGTGTACCAGAATCAGATCAAACTGTATAGCGCAGATGGGGAACTGCTTCTGGAAATAGCGGTGGAGAGCTCCTCCAATAGCACATCCGATGAGGAAATGTGGATTTACCGGGCGGATCCCTTTGCCAGCAGTGAACGCATTTATGTACTCTACATAGGAATGCCCAAAAAGGAAGTGGAAGAAAATTTTCAAACCTTCCGACCCCACCTGGAAGTCTGGGATTGGGAGGGAAATCTATTGGACCGCTTTAGGCTGGACCAGCCCATCACTACCTTTACGTACGCTGAGGAATTCAAAAAATTGTATGGGATTTCTTTTTTTAAGGAGGATGTGCTGTTCGAGTATGATTTAAACGAAGCTGGTATCACCGACAGTAAGAAAGCGTCGTCCGCCGGGAACGAGAAAAACAGCAAAAAACAAGATCCAATCCCTCATTTCGACAAGAAAATCATCGCTGAGAATGCTTATTTCCAGATAGAGCCGCCGGCAGGATGGAATTATCCCCCGAGCTGGACATCGGAAGAAAAGAAATCGGTGCGGGAGCGAGACGGTTTGTACCTCACCGGAGCAACGTTCGTCAGAGAAAACCCAGCTGATACATCCGTTTGTGGCGCTTCGATGCAACTTACCGTCGGAATTCCCAAAGAAGGAACATTTGATTTTGACGACTATTTGTCTTCACGTGCAGAGGAGTATCGATCAAACGACCAACTGGACGAGCTCTCTATTGAGGAACTGGCGAATGGTATAAGGGGATACACCATTACCTACAAACGCCGATTTGTCGATCCCAAGGGTGAAGTGTACCTTAGCACGAATAAGCACACTCTCTTTGAAAAAGAGGGTCGGATAATTGTGACGAGATTTACCAGTTGTGACTTTTTTGAGCGGTACAGGGAGGTAGTTCGAAAAGCCTTTGAATCGCTGACATTGAAAGACGCCATGCCCGGGTAGTGAATAGGATTTGATCCGACCCTTAGAAAACCGTTGTGAAGGTTATTTATCCCTGCAATTTTTAAATTTGCAGGGATGTTACAGCGAAGCTTGTATTCGGAATTTTTGTTTTAGGTAACCCACTTTCCCGTTACGGGACCGCCTGCAAAGAGGCAAGGAATTGTTGCAAACGACCGAGCTGACCATTTCCGAGATCGCCTACGTCGGCTTTTCCGATCCCAATTATTTTTCGAGGACCTTCCATGGGGAATTCGGCATCTCGCCCAGCGAATTCCGTAAATAGCGGTACGTCGGTTGAATATTTCTTGTTTTGCGTGCTGCCTGTAAGATAATTGCTTGTATTTCTGGCTCCGGTGTAAGATAACTCCTGCTTATTGAAAGATAGGTGCGGGTGGGGAAGAAGGCTTTGACATATCTTTACACGTGGAAATCAAAAATAGTGCGACAACAAGTTTTTCCCTAACATTTATTAATAAGTTACTCAAATGAAAACACCAATGAAAGAATTTTCCATGTTAAATGCCTGGCATGCTCTCGCATTTGCATTTTTCGCCTTAATCATCCAACCCTCCACAATAAGAGCTCAAACCTCTACAGTGGAAGACCCAGACAGTTTCGAATTCCAAGGAGATTGGCTTGTCAAAAAAACGATGCTTGGCGATTACGAAGCTAAACTACTTTTCTACCCTAACGCTAGCGGAGAAGGAACCTTTACAATTGACATACCATTAAAAATTTATACGAAAGCTAAATTGGAGGGAAAAGAAGGTTGTAATTCTGGATACAACGTGGCGAATAACGGCGGATGCTACAAGTGTCCTCCAGGATTCACCTGGAATATTTTGCCCGATATTAATGCAGCTAACAAGTGCTCTAAAGGTGGGTTTTTAGGCATTGGCGTAACGAATGCCAAAGCAGTTCAAGACCCAAACCAACCGAAGGCATTAGTTCCTGGCGATCAAAAATTTGCTGACCTCGGGAAAATTTATAGCTGCCCAGGTGGTTATGATATGCAGGTATTAGAAGCTCATGACAACTATAATAAATGCCTAAAAGAATTTAAAAAGGTTACGGATTATGATGATTACTACACTTCAACCACTTTGGAAAAAATCTTTACAAAAAGCCAGATTGCCTGTCTTACATCTGGAGTAGAATGCTATGTGGCACCTATGGCTTTTGGTTTGAACTTTAGATACGGTTGGTATTGTGGAATAAGATATGGGGCTAGGTTAAATAGTGATGATGACGGGAAAAGGGAAAACCTTGTAAAATCATCTGGGCCTGTGGATATAGCTGACTGTGCATGTAAAATGCATGACGACGACAATTGGGCAAATTACTATGTTCAACCAACGGGGGATGACTCGGCAGATACAAACAACTTAAAATTTTGCGCGAATAATGCGAACTTTTATTTGGCCACTCTTGCCCTTATTCAAGATAATGAAAACTACCAGCTATCACCCATGGAACAATTTGCACTTCTGAAGCTTAGGAGTGAATTTAATATTGTTGTTGGGCTTAATATTGGCAATAGCGGCGATTTACCTTTTTCGTTGGATTGTACCCCAGACCATTATCGACTTGAGTCCTCAAAAAGCCTGGCTTCGGAAATTCTTGAAAAATGGCAGGAATTAGCACAACATTGACCTGTATAATAGTAAAGGCCTCAACCGACAGTCAGTCAATTTACAGACTATATTTGTCTGAATAAAAATTTGAAAGTTTTGGGCTTTCCAACGGCAATACCTTCCCCGCCCGACCCCTTGGGAGGCTTATGAGGGGACCGTGCAGGGAAGATACTCTGTTGTTCAACTTCCAAGCTGGGCGAAGTTTGTAACTTCGCTCAACTTTTTTCGAAATTGTAAATAGAAAATACGTGCCAAAAAGGCCATTTGCAATGGCCAATCCTTATCCGTCAACAAAAGCGATAATCATTTGGGTCGCCTTTGTATTTTTACCGGATCCCAGCTTGTGGAAAAAGGATAGCTCCTGGCAGGGCTCATTGCTTATCCTTTTGGGTTAACTTCCCCCAATCAAAAATACCGCCGGTATCTTGTGCAGGTCCGGCTTTTCCTTGCGCCAGTCGGCCACCTTCCGGGTACGGATCATCTCCCCTTCCCCGGTAAGTTCGCTGGCAATGCAAAGCAGGGTCTGCGGACCCAACTGCTCCAGCAAATCCTCCATCAGGCGGTTGTTCCGAAAGGGCGTTTCCATAAACAGCTGGGTGGTGTTTTCCTTTAGTGCCTTGTTTTCCAGTTCTTTGATGGCCCTGATCCGCTCTTTTCGCTCGATAGGCAGGTACCCGCTAAATGTGAAGGCCTGCCCGTTAAAACCGGAACCCATCAGGGCCAGAAACATGGAAGAAGGCCCCGGCAGAGGCACCACCCGTATGTCCAGCCGGTGCGCCCAGGCCACTGCCCTGGCTCCCGGATCGGCGATCCCCGGGCAACCGGCATCGGAAAGGACGCCCAGATCCTGCCCCTGCAGTGCCGGTTCCAGGAGTTTTCGTACCTGCGCGTCCGGGGTATTTTTATCCAGCTTTTCCATGTGCACCTCCTCCAGGTTGATCCCTAATTTCAGGCTGCTGATGTACCTGCGGGCCGTTCGGAAATCCTCCACCAGGAAGTGGGACGTAGCCGCTATGACGTCTTTGACGACCGGGGCCATGACGGCAGGGCCGGTCTCGAGCGCCAATACATTCGGCACCAGGTATAGTATTCCGTTCGCTTTCATTAATTTTGGGTATGGAAAATGGAATGCCTTCGGTTGCAAAACTACTTATTATTATCGGACTGCTGCTACTGATTACCGGATTGCTGCTTTGGTGGCTGCCCAAATTTCCTGGATTTAAAGGCATACCGGGAGATATGGTGTTTAAAAAAGAGAATTTCACCTTCTACTTTCCCCTTGGGACCAGCATTCTGCTTAGTTTGTTGCTGACCTTATTGCTTTATTTGTGGAGAAGATTTGGGGGATAATGCAACGAACAGTGGTTACCAGATTGAATTAAATCGCCAAAAATGCCATTTTGCTGGTCTGGGAAAATTTACAACCCATAAAATACCTTTCTCTTTTCCCTGCATTGGCACCTGTCATCTACGTGGGCCGGGCGCAGTTCCGATCTTACTGTCTTTTTTCGATGAACTTTCACCTATACGCTGATTTAGATTGCTTCGCAGGGCTACCGATGACGTGTTTGTTAAGTAGCTGAAAATCAACATAATAAAAACACGCATCATCATCCCGATTTCTGCGTTTTTTAAAAGGTAAAGATTTCAAATTAAGTAATAATTAACGTATTGATATTTAAGATGTTACCGAAAAAATCCCCTTAACCATAAGAGAAAGGGGGATTTGGATACGTTAGGATTTACGGACACGGAATCAGCATAGAGTTTCTTCAGCCCGTTTTAATGGCGGCAGTTCAGCTCTACATCAGCATTTCAGCTATTCCCTCCGCCGCGGCGGAGGGATTTGGGTACGTAAGGATTAAATACCTTAGGATTTGTTCAGCCCGTTGCAATGGCAACAATTCAACACCACTACTCCTGGTTTTTCTATGTACACACGCAAAGAGGCTGTCCGAAAAGGGCAGCCTTTTTTATGCGGCTATTTTTCCCGAATATTCGGAAAAGTTTGAATCTCCACTATTTGGTGGCACTGATAAACT
>NZ_WIOK01000051.1 GCF_009467825.1 Cyclobacterium xiamenense
TTTAGTTTATCAGTGCCACCAAATAGTGGAGATTCAAACTTTTCCGAATATTCGGGAAAAATAGCCGCATAAAAAAGGCTGCCCTTTTCGGACAGCCTCATTGCTTTTTCGACTTAAGGATTTACTATCAGTCGTTTTTGGCTGACGATCGTTTGGTCATTGCTGACACTGATCAGGTACATTCCCTGTGCGAGGTTGTCCAATGGAATGGTAAACTGGTTTCCGGATGTCCGAATCCAATCCAACTCGTACTGGCTAGCTAGCTGACCGCTCATGTTGTGGATGAGCACTCTTCCCTGGCCAATTTCCTGGTCGAGCACCAGGGTAGCTTTGTCTCTGGCTGGATTCGGGAAAATCGACGCGTTATTTTGTTCGGTATTCGGAGCGTAAACGTCCATCTCCTTGTATCCTCTGCCGAACATCTCTTTGTATCCCCTACTAAACATTTCACGGTATCCGCGTAGGTTTCCGCCCTCAATCGCATTCTTCGCGTTGTTTCCGATGATGGCGATACCGGATATACTTGCCCTGTTTTCTTTTGCATTCAGGTCCAGGTTTAGTACCCCATCGGTAACGGTTATGTTTTCAAAGGAGAGCAGGGTCGGTGCATTGTTACCTTCCACAAAGATATCAAAATCCTTTTTCACTACTTGTCCTTCCAATGCCAGGTCGAAGATCCTCCTACCGGCAGCAGCGGATGGTCCAGCATGTCCAAACCAAAGTTCGTTGTGCAGGGTAAGTACTGTGTAGGTCCCGTTTGGCACAGGGATGGCGTACGCCAACTTTTCTCCATTTCGTTCACTTTGGAAAAGCGGTTCCTGAGAGGCCCTGCTATTTTCAAACCGGTAGGACGGCGAGTTGTAATATACCTCGTTATTTTCCTCGGCGATGTAGAGGTCACCATTCAGTTGCTCATCCGACCCTCCTCCGGTATTCATGAAGAACACATGGTCTGTTCCCGCCTCGACTACGGTTGTCTCGGTAAATATGGCCAGGCCGGATAGTGAGGCACGGTTTTCACTTGCCACCATGCTCAGACTTAGTACTCCGTCTTTTACCTCTATGTTTTCAAATGTAAGGACGGTAGGTTGATTGTTGTTTTCGACAAAGATGTCGAAACCGTCTTTTACCAAGGTGTTTTCCAGAAAAAAGTCAAAGACTCTGTTTCCTGCTTTGGCAGAAGGGCCGCCTTTACCAAACCAAAGTTCGTTGTGGTAGGTTTTGATGGTGTAGCTTCCGTTTGGAAGAGGAATGCTGTAGTTGAGTACTTGTGCATTTCGCTCCGTCTGGAATAACGGCTGGGTACTGGCTGAAGTGTTGGTATAGGTAGACGAACTGCCGAAATACCCCAGGTTGACATCTGAAACAAACTCCTGTGCCTCGTACTGTACTGCTCTGCTGGATCCGGCGTTTAATCGCATTACCGGCACCAATTCAGTAACCATACTTTCCGTGCCGGTTTCGGAGATAATAGCCAGTCCGCTAATGGTTCCACGGTTGACGGAAGCAATCAATCCCAGATCCAACTTTCCATCCCTTACCTCGATGGACTCAAAGGTAAGCTCCAGTGGCTGGTTGTTATTCGCTTTAAACAAATCCAGGTTATCCTTAACGGTAGTGCCTTCCAATTGGATATCAAAAACCCGTCGTCCAGCAGTTGCAGATGGACCGGAATGTCCAAAGAACAACTCGTTGTGGTAGGTTTTGACGGTATAGGTTCCGTTTGGAACCGGGATTGCCAGGGTGAAATTTGATCCGTTTCGTTCGGTTTGGAACAACGGTTCCTGAAATTTGGTATTGGAGAAGGTGTAGGTTTTGCCGCTTATCAGATTGGTTACTGCCTGCTCTCCTTCAAAATCGATGCCTCCATAAACAATTTGTTTTTGTGTTCCGAGGTTTACAAACAAGCTATAGGCCGGTACCTCCTCTTCGGTAGTTTCGGTTGACCCTGTGTTGTCGACCGGAGTCACATCGACAGGGGCATCCTTGGCGCGAACGACGATTTGTACTTCGTCGGAAAGGGCATTGCCCGTTTCGTTGTCTTCTGCTTGCAATGCAAGGGCAAAGGTGCCTTCTTGTGTGGAATTCCAGGTAAATTCAAACGGGGAAGTCGTAGTGCTGGCGACGGAGTTTCCATTGACCATCAAATCAACTTTCATTACCTCTCCGTCCAGATCGATTGCCGAACCGGACACCACCAGGTTTTCTCCGACACCGATTTCCGTTGCCGCAAGCGGCTCGGTAAGGGTGATGATAGGGAGGATATTTTGTTTTTTGACTTGAATGGCTACGCTATCTGAAAAAACAGTTCTTCCATAAAGATCCACCGCCTCGGCATAAAGGTAGTGCGATCCGAAGGGAATGTTTTCCCAGGTGCAATCCAACGGACTCTCTGTTTCTGTGGCGATCAATTTTTCGCAGTAGTAGTAATTGACCTTTTCTACTTCCAGTTCCCTTCCTTCGTCCACTTGCAAGGTGATGGGAACATCGTCTCCCTCGATCATGCCTGATCCGTATTCGGGAATAATGACCCGGGCCTGCTGTATGGGGGCAGGTTGACTGACTTTTTCTGACGAGGTTTTAATTAAAATCACGGATCGGAAAGGCGCTATTTTGATGCTACCAGAATAAGGCTTGTTGTCCATGTCCACAAACTCACCGGGAAGGCTCACCGTTTTTTCCGAATTCGTCTCGTTATAGGCAAAAAATATTTTTTCCTCCGGGTCGGCTAGCTGCAAATCGGCTTCGTAGACACTCAGATTATCCAGCTGAAAGTCCGCAGAACTTACGTTGTCAAACTTAAACATAAGTGCAGTTTCCGCCGAACTTACGGCAGGATTGAGCAGGATTTCGTATTCGGTTCTTTCGGTGGAAAATTCCACGGTATTCACGGCACTGACGGTTCTCCAGGGCGAAGACCGCTCTCTAAAATAAAGCTTGCCGGCAAAGGATTTGTTGGCGATACCGCTGAATCGAACCAGGTAATTGGCTCCTTCAACCACTTTTCCCACGCTGAGGTTGAATTCAAACGAGCCTGAGCCGGTCACCCGAAGTGCTCCTTTATCTAATTTTGAGTTACTTACCCAGGATGTCCTTGCATTTTTTGCAGTCACGTAATTTGCGTGGCTATCAAAACCTTCGTTATCGTATTTATTGTTGCCGACCGTGCCGTTTACTTCGAAGGCGGGAATGGATACCGGATGGATTTTGGATCCGGCGTCTTTGCCGTATAGTGCTTTCCAGCCATCCAGATCCAATACTTTCGTCACCTCGCTACTGGTACCCATGTTGTGTTTGGTGATTATGCGGAAGTTGTCGGTCATTGGGCTGGCGTATACGTTGTTGTTGAACGAAGCCATTTGACCGATATCGTTTTTAATCGAACTTGCGTTTAGGTTGTTCTGTGCTCCGTTTTGAGTAAAAAAGATGTTGTTTTCGATCACGTTTTCCCGAATGTCGTCTCCCATGTTGTCGTTTCTAAAAAACAACTGATAGGTGCTATTGTATACTGTATTGTGATGAATGTGGTTCTTACGGGCATTGTGCAGGTAGATTCCTTTGCTGGAAATATTGGCGACGGTATTGTAAGCTACCTCTACTCCGGTAGTGTTATCGTCGAGGTAGATCCCTTCCGACTGTGGTTTTGCCAGTGCAGAACGAATATTCGTTCCTTCGACCACGCCCTGCCCATTGAGGATAATGTTTCCAATAACCTTTCTATTGTAAAAAGTTTGGTTGTTATTACCAGTATATACGTAGATTCCCCCTCCGTCATTTTTTGTTTTATTGAAATGGTTGATGAAGTTATTTTTCACCATTGTATTGTTTCCGCCAAAACGGATGCCGATGTAGCCCGAGTTGATGATACGGTTCCCTTCAATCAGGTTGTTGTCATTGGGAGAGAAAATGCCAAACCCGTTTCCTTCGCCCGATTTACCCATGCCAGGAAAAAGCTGGATATTTCGGATGTAATTGTTCCGGATAACGGCATCATCACAGGAGTTAAGCTCTATCGCAGAGTTGTGCACGTCGGCTACCTCGTTGCCCTCAAGTAACAGGCGATAGCTGCCATGCGCATAAATCCCGTTTACCCCGACCATCTCGATTTTGGAATTTTTGATGGCCACATTATTACCTGTTTTGAGCTCGATGGCATGTGAATTGGCTCCCCGGAAATGGAGGTTTTCGATTACCACATGATCTACACGCCTAACCTGAGTTAACAGGAAGTCGAGAGCGGCAATTTGTACGGAATGGGAAGCAGGCGACTCGTTACCAAAAAACATCTTAAGTTTTGCGGCACTTACATCGTAATACCATTCACCCAGTTGGTCCAGGGTACGGATGTGGTTTTGGATAAAGTAACCAAATTCAGCCTTAGGCTGGTAAGTAGTCTCATTATTGGTAGCGTAATTGATTGTGTTTCCTGAATGAGAGGTGATTTTGTGCCGATCCAGGATCCAGTAGATTTTTCGAATGACTACTTCCGCACCTGTCCAGTTGGGCCAGGAACTCAACTCGTTGTCCGTGATGGAATTCCAGGATGTACGTTCGTAGGTAAGATACCCTTTGTTACCGCTGTCTGTATTGGGATATCGGCCCATTTCCCGGTCGCGATCATTAAAAGCTACCAGGGTGGTGGGTTTGTTTTTCAACTGTGCATGACCCGCTTCGTAAATCCCATTTCCGAGGGATTTCCAATTGCTTAGGGTTACCATGCCCGTGATGACGGGATTTGCACCGCTTCCGTAGGCACCAATGGTAATCGGGCTGCTTGATGTCCCCGAACTGCTCATAACGATGGTTCCGAAAAATGTTTCGCCCCGGCGTAAAAGCACCTTATCACCCGGTTGTAAGGAAGGAAAGACCGCGTTCAGTTTTTCAATGGACTTCCAGGGAGTGTCAGGATTTTGCGCCTGAGCGAAACTTCTGGAATCGTCTCCTCTTTCGCTGGAAAAATGATAATCGGCGGCAGAAGCCGCTGTGATCACCAGGAAAGAAAAAATGGCGATTAGTACTACACGTGTTTTCATGATTTCAGAAATTATATTTTTGACAATTATTCTGTTGTTTTTCTTCTTGATATTTTTTGAGGGAATATTCATTTTATCCTATCTTTTCTGGCGTATAAATTCTCAAAACAGTATTTTGATTGTTGAAATTAAATTTTTTGAGTTTCATATATAGCAAAATGATATTCTAAAAACATCTTTGATTTGAATAATTAATGATATAAAATACTTAAAACCAAATTTTGTTATTTCTGAAATATTCGTTGGAGGAAGGCTGGAATTGAATAATTCGCCTATGTGATTTCAATTCTGTATTTGGGAATAATTTTATTGCCGATAGTGCTGAAAAAGTACCTGCAAAAAAAAATTGAAAAAAAATTGATTTTTTTTACTCGGACCCTTATTCATCCATGTTTCCTCGCCAAGGAAAGGATATCCTTATGGAGACGGAGGTTTCCGAAAGTCTCCGAAGACACTGATTTTTTTGGAAATGTTAGGGAAAAGGGGTCCCTTATACCCAGCCCTGAGTGGAGATCTTGATCAAAAAAGTAGATACGCCTGATATTCTCGTCGAAAGGACTACTCGATTTCCTTGAGCAAAAAGATCCCTCGATAGGGTGCAAGAGCGATCGTTTGTTTGTATTCCCTCCCGGAAATATCGGTGTAGGTACCGTTCAAGGGTAGTTGTTTGGTAGTTCCGCCAGGGTTGGTTGCCAGCACGAAAAAATCGGCAGGGTGTTTTTGTCTTTTTTCAGACAAGGGTACCAGCTTCAAATTTCTAAGAATCGTTTGCTGCTTTCCCTGAAATAACTTTAGTATCAGTGCTGTTGCTCCCTCGTAAGGGGATGGATTGAAATTTACCTGAGCCTGCTTTTGGTCATTGCCCAAAACCACCACCCGGCTGGCGCTCAGTTTTTGGTAAGGGGCACCGTTTTGGCGTAGGTAAAGTTCCATGACTGCCTCCCCGGAAGAAGAACCTGATAGCGATACCTGATAGCCAATCCCCCGACGATATCCCGAAAGCGGTATTTTGACTTCGGAGGTTTCATCCGTTCCTGCGATCCGAATTTGTCCCTCCGGTTCCCAGCTAAGCTGGCAGCCGCCGGTACAGGAAGCGCCTCCCTTCAAAATCGGAACTACAGCCGAAGAAGAGGCGATGCTCGTTCCGGGAATATCGGATCCCTGTGCCGGGTAATGCGCAATCATGGTAGTTGCTTCCCATTTTGCTGCGTTTTTCCACGCCTCATGGGTATAAAATCGGTCGCTTTTTAGCTGCGTATTTCGGGTAAAAAAAGAAATCCCGGTGCCCGATAGGTCCAGGTAGTGGTTTTTGTCGGAAATCCCCATGGCGTCAAAATCAAACGATCCCGATCGAACGCCCATCCCCACCTGAGAAGCCTCTTTTTTTATCAGAATGTTTTCGGAGAATTGCAGGTGTTTTAACGGCTGCCCCAGTTCGTCGTCTGCTAAAAAAAGCAGGTACCCGGCATCGAATACGAGGTTGTTACGTACCGTTATGTGTTGGGTGTTGTGCAGGTAAATGCCTCTATTTGCTATTCCGTAGACGGTATTGTCCGTGACCAGCACCTGTTCGGCATTATCGTCCAGGTAAATTCCCTCGGCGGGGGCGGGGATGTCTGTTCCCTGCAGGGGAGTCCCCTCCCTGGCGCCATCGCCATTGCGGACGATGTTTCCCGTTACTACCCGTTCGGTATAGCCCGGATTTGACCTGCCGGTGTAGGAATAGATGCCGCCGCCGTCTCCCTTGGTGAGGCAAAAGCCATCGACCAGGTTGTTTTTTACCAGGGTACGACTGCCCCTAAAGCCAATACCTACGTAGCCAGCGCGTACGATGCTATTTTGAGCAATGGTATCCGCATCGGACACGCTATAAATAGCAAAGCCATTATTATCGCCGTTTTGACCCATTCCTGGGAAAACGAATGTATTTTCTATCCGGTTGTCCCGGATGGTTGCCTGGAAATTACCGGAACGCAGGTAGATGCCGGAGTTATAGGCATTTCGAATCTCGGAATTCTCCAGCACGAGGTGATCCATGTTTTGGGCGAGGATCCCATTTTCTCCCGCATGTACGATTTTTCCACTCGAAAATCGGAAATGGCTTCCGCCCCGTATCAGTAGCGCCGTGGCATTGGCCCCTTCTAAGTGCAAACCGTGGAGGACCACATGCCGGGTATTGGGCAGGGTTGTCACGAGGTTTTCGATACCGCTAACCTCAATTTTCAGGGAATCAGGATCCGCCTCTTTCAGGCATAGGTAGAGTCGCTTGTTCGTTTCGTCCTGGTACCATTCTCCGTGTTGGTCCAATGTATTCCGGTGGTTTTGAATAAAAAAGCCGTAGCCTTTCTTTGGTTCGTAACCCGAACCTGGTAAAAAAGTCAACGTGCCGCCTTCCTGCGACACGATTTTTTGCCGGTCGATGATCCAGTGGTTTTTCCGCATCACCAGTTCTGCTCCTACCCAATTCCCAGATGGTTGAAAATCCGGATGACTTACCTGGTTTTTTGCGGGAATAGCTTCCGGAGTCAGGTAGCCCTTGTTGGGTTCGTCCGAATTGGGATACCGACCCATGGCCTGGGGCACACCGTTGAGGGTCACTACCTGAATCCGACCGATGGCTGGGGGTAATGCAGCGGAATAAATATCCGAACCATGGGATTCCCAGCCGGTCAGGCTCGAAAGTCCGGTGATCACTGCAAGCGCTCCCTCCCCGTACGAAGCAAAGAAAATGGGCTTGTCCGCGCTGCCGGATTTTCTGAGCTGCAGCGTTCCGTAGAAGACATCGCCTCTTTTTAGCAACACGGAATCTCCCGGAGCCAGCTCCGGGATAAATTGGTTCAATCGTTCCAGGCTTTGCCAGGGTGTTCCCGGATCTTGTGCCTGGCTGGGACTATGCCCGTCGTCTCCGGTTGTGGAGGAAAGGTAATAGTTGGCAGCGGATAGGGGCAGGGCTGTTGAAATCCACCCCAATATCCATAAAAACCGCATGGCGGTTGTGATTTTCTGAGCAAATCCATCTAGCTTTATATCCATAACAAGGTACACGTTGGCATTTCGCGGGAAACGCCTTGCCATTTTTGGCGGAGGCAATCTTTCCCGCGGGAAAAGGAACCACTACCTAACCAAGGCCACTACCTGTTAAAATGGTACGTGGTTTTGTGAAAATTGGCCCCTATTCACACGAAACAGCCATGATACAAAAAAACACAATGCGTCGGCAAAAAAGCGGCGTTTTTTTTCATTCCACGCAGGCTTGTTTTGCCTCGCTCCTGTTGGTTTTTCTGGCCGCCTGCGGACAGGAACAGACCTTCACCAATCCCATTCGGGATGGAGCAGATCCCTGGGTATACCAAAAAGACGGCTCCTATTACTATTCAATGAGTACGGGAAACGGGATCGCTGTCTCGGTTTCTCCGAAACTTACCGAGCAGGGAACACCCGTACAGGTTTGGAAAGCTCCGGAAACGGGTTGGAATCGGGCCAGTATCTGGGCCCCGGAGATTCATTTTTTCGACGGACATTGGTACATCTATTATGCTGCAGGAAAAGAACCGGGTACTCCCTTCATTCATCAGCGATCGGGAGTGCTCAAGTCGGTCGGTCCGGATCCCCTGGGCGCCTATGAGGATCTGGGCATGCTGTACACCGGGGATCACTATCCCGACCCGCAATCCATCAAATGGGCGATTGATCTTAGTCCGGTAACCATTCAGGGACAACTGTACGCCGTCTGGTCTGGCTGGGAAGATAATCAACCTACCGATAAAACGCCGCAACACCTGTACATTGCCAAAATGTGTAACCCCGAAACCGTTTGCAGCAACCGGGTCAAACTGTCTTCTCCGGATCAACCCTGGGAAACGGGCGGGCCGCTGGATTTAAACGAAGGTCCTCAGGTACTTTTGCAAGACGGAGAGACCTTTATCATTTATTCCACGCGGGAATCCTGGTTAACCGAATACCGACTTGGTCAGTTGAAATTAAAAGAGCCGGGCCTGGACCCGCTTGATTCGGATAATTGGGTAAAGAGCGGGCCGGTGTTTGAAGGAACCGAGCAGGTACTGGGGGTGGGCCACTGCAGCTTCGCCACATCACCCGATGGGAGCGAACACTGGTTGCTGTATCATTCCAAAAAATCCGTCAAACCGGGATGGGACCGGGATATACGCCTGCAACCCTTTTCCTGGGACGCATCCGGCAATCCAGTTTTTGGGGTACCTGTCCCCGCCGGCATGCCACTTCCCCTTCCCTCAGGAGAAACCGAGTAATCGTGTTTATTTCTGCGCGTCCACCTGGGCCACCTGTAGGTGTTGGTCGGTTTCGTTTCTGAGGTAGAGCGTGCGGGTTGGGAAAGCGATGGATATTCCAGCTGCCGTAAACCGGTCAAAAATCTCAAAATTGATCTGCTGCTGTATATCCATGTAGGTGTTGTAGTCGGCCACTTCAATGAAATAGACCACTTCAAAATCAAGGCTGGAATCGCCAAAAGCCTTAAAATGGGCCCGGTCAAAGGTCACGGGGGACTGATGCTCCACAATTTCCCGGAGCATTCCCGGTATTGTTTTTAGCGTATCCGAAGACGTTTCGTAGGTGACTCCTACAGAAAATAGAATCCGGCGCCGCTGCATTTTTTTATAATTATGTATACGGGAGCTGGTCAGGTCGCTGTTTGCCACCACCAATTCTTCTCCGGACAAAGTTTTGATGCGGGTGGTTTTGATGCCGATTCGTTCGACGATCCCGTTTTTATCGTCTACTACCACAAAATCACCGATCTCGATGGGCCGGTCAAAAAAGATGACAAAATAATTGAACAGGTCGCCGAGAATATTCTGTGCCGCCAGGGCCACGGCTATACCTCCGATTCCCAATCCGGTGATGATGGCGGTGACATTGTACCCCATGTTATCAAAAAGAAACAAAATGCCCAGAGCCCAGATCAGCACGTTGACCAGTAGAATGATACCACCAATTTGCTTGACCTTTTCCTCTCCGTTTTCTTGTTTTCTCACGTAGGAGCGGAGAACCATTGCTAGTAGGTTCGCAATGACTTTGATGCCGTAGTAGGTCAATACGACTTTATGAGCCACCGATACGCTGGTGGCGAGCATATTGGAAAGCCTTAGCGTCTGTATTCCCCAAAAAAAGATGGAAAGGTAAATCGCTGGCAGGACAAATCGCTCGACGATTTCAAATAAATAATCGTCCAGATTTGTATCGGTCTTTTCGGTAAGTTTTTTTATCCGCTGAAGCATGGAGCGCTTAAACAGCTTGACAATTCCTATTCCGATCAGAATAAATCCCAGCGCAAAAAAGTAGTCCTGTACGCTGTTATTCCAGAATTCCTGTTTGAAGTATTCCTGTATCATGGTGAGCTGTATTTTGATTGGTAATTCGGATGGACAAAATATTCCGCCCGACAGAAGCGGCTATGATTTCTTTCGGACGATGTTCAGATTCAGACAAATTTAGGAAATTTACCGGCGTTTTTGTCCGATTCAGGGGGTTTTCGAAGCGATCTCCTGGTTTTTGGGGCTGCCGTTGATCTTGGGTAAACTTGCCGGTCTGTTTACTTCCCGGCACTGCTGGTAGCGAGAGCGCGGGAAATCGGTGTCACCCCGTGATAGCGGGAACCGGAGGTGTCTCATAGAACGACCTGAAAAGCAGAGGCCTGCCGATTAAAGGGCAGGGCTTCCCCGGCTTTAAGTCCCAGGTTTTCGTTGATCTGTCGTAAAAAGTGATCCACACCGTATTGAGAACCCGGAATAAATCCCGGCACGGTGATCACCTGGGCCAATACCCCTCCAAATCCCCGGTGCATCACGCCTCGGGGCAGGTAGATAAGGTCCCCCACTTCCAGGGAATGCTCCTGGATAAGGCCCTCGACCTGTTCTTTTGTGATATCTTCGGGACTGGCAAGTTGTTCTACTTTTTCGCTGGTAAAAAGTTTCGCACCAGGCAGGACCATTTGCACCAGGTAAAACTCGTCAAAACCTTGGTCTTTTGGATGATAATGGCTGAAGGAATCCATGATTCGAACCCGATGGGCAGTGATGGAATGATAAAGATAGCTTCCCACATCCTCGTGCCAGGTTAGCAAGATGCGCCGGTAAGCGTTGGTTTCGGTAGCACATCCGCCCGGTGTATCCGTGATATTGGGGTCCCAATCCGGACGCACAAAAGCCGGGATCGCATTGGAGGGTTTTTCGGGTACAGTGAACACGAGCAGACCGAGCAGACTGTCTGCTTCCATCTTTTCGCCGGCGTCCAGTAAAACAATGTCCCCGACAGCTACTTTTGAGCTTTTGCTGGCCCCTTGATCGTCCGTGATCTTCGCCGTACCGCCTCCCTGCTGGACAAAGAGAGCCCGCGTAATTCCTTCCCCCGGCACCTCCCGGACATCATGCAGGTAGGCTAAATCGTAGCCGGGATTGTTTTTCGTAAAGGCTTCCTTAATGGCCGAAAGCCCCGGTGCACCCGGTTCGTGAAGTTTGGCGAATTTCACCTGGCTCGCTTCCTGGGCCAAGACCGGCCCGCAAAGTAGGACAAAGAGGGATAGCAAAGGGATTTTGTTACGCATGGCATTGAGCAATTTTAGTGGTTAAAGGTTTCTGCCGATCAACGACATTCCATAGCGGAATTTACAACTATTTCGGCTTTCTGGCAAATGGGTTCGGCACCGGATGCTGGCGACAGGGTGTACTTCCAATGCCTGGAGGGGCTTCATCGGTAGTTTCCCAAACGAAAGCCGGGCGGGCTAGCCGCAGGCAGGGGGGATTACTTTGGGATCAGGATCCGGTCTCGTAGGGAGGCAGGAAGAAAGCTCATGTCTGTTTTTCCCGGTATACCGGGAATTTTTCCAGAATCGGTAAACTGCCACATGGCTACCTCTGGTACCGAAATGCTGTCCCGAAAAAGGTGGAATTCGGCAGGAGGTTTGGAGGAAAACCGCGCCATCCAGTAGGGGTATTCCTCAAAATGCCCCTTCAAATGTGTCTGGTAAAAGGCTTCGTAGGTGTAGATGATCGGTTTTACCCGGTAATGGTTCTCGATGGCCTCCAGGTAAATGCCTAGATTTTTTATGAGCAGGTTGTCGGAAATCTCCGGTCGGGTACAGTGGGTACAGTCCAGTTCTACATCGACGATCGGTAAGACATCTTCCGTTTGTAACGTTACCTGACTGATAAAGTGCCTGGCCTGATCGAGCGGTGGATCCTTGTATTGATAGAAGTGGTAGGCTCCTTTGATCAAACCCTGACTTCCGGCGGCAGCCCAGTTCCGGCGAAAATACGGATCGGTGGCTTTGGCCCCCTGCGTGGCCTTGATCAACACAAAGCTGACCGGATGGGGAAGGGAATCGTTTTTTACAGCCTGCCAATCGATCACATTTTGCCAATGGGAAACATCGATGCCATAATATCCATGGGTCTGGTGGCCGGGGCCCCATTCCCGGTCTTTTGCATTAAAAAACAGCAGCATGCTGTCGTAGTGCTGTCCGCGGTCTTGTATTTCTCCGGATCCATTGGGAGCAGAATGTCCGGCATAGAAGAGGGGCAGGGCAGGCAATGAGTCCGATGCGGTCGTTTCCGGCAGCACATAGCTTTTTTCCTTGAGCCCATCTGCGAGATAGATGTGGTGTTCGTGTACGGTTTTTCCAAAATCGACCAGGCCAGTGAGGTTTAAGATCACCAGAAGCAACATGCTGAACATCAGGAAAAATCCCACGAGCATTACAAATAGTATCCGTCTGTACATGTCCCTTTTTTTCATGAATCCCTTGATACAGGTAGTTTCTTGGGGGATCGGTGGCTAAATGATGGATTTGATCAGGTGATCGTTGATTCGTAAAAAGGATTCGGCAGGCTCTCCCGCCTCAAACTCTATTTTGATACGAGCCAATGGTGTCTTTTTGCCAAAAAATCCACCTCCGGAAACGCCCCCCAAATCGATTCCCAGGGAAGGGGCATCCGGAGCGGGTTGGTTTTTCTTAAAAAGGTTTCTGCCTTCCTTTCGCTCGTCCACCAGCTCACCCAGGGCGACTTTAAATTCCACGACCATGTTTTTTATTTTTATGGCCGTCGGGGGGATCAGGCTCATCAGGGGAACCTGTATGGTCGTCGTGCTGCCAGGAGCTGCGTCGGGATGGAGATTTGGTACCTCCACCGCCCAGGTTTTTGCTATACCCCCGTTTCGGTGGATATGGGGCGCTTGCTCCGCGTTTTTTTCATTTTCGTCTTCCGGCCATTCAAAATACCGGTGTAGTTGTTCCAAATGCTGCTGCTCGGTAAGTAGTTGTGCTTCCAGTACCGACTGGTGGATGGCCTGCAGCAGGTTGTCCAATTTGATTGTTTTTGCCATAAGGTTAGGTATTATCTTCCAGCCAAACTGGCTTTCTCAAAAATCCGACATGATAGGTCGTGCGCTGAAGGGTGATTTGGTGATCACCGATCTGAAAAACCCCAACGGAAATATCCTTACCGATTATCTTGCCTTTGGGGTATTCGTTCAGGCATTTATTCAGCAGTGCCATCTGTCGCTCCTGTTGCTCTTCGTTCAACGGACTGTTGGGGTTGATGTTACCTATGCTCACGCGTTTGACATAGGTAACATCGCCCAATTCCAACGTTTTGGTCGTACTGTTGATCATTTTGTTTTCATCGTGACGATCAGCTCAGTGCTTCGTGAGACCCATCGGGGTTAACCGGCTTTAAGTTCGCGTCCTTGATTTTTCCGGTTTTCGGATCCCGGTCTTTTCCGGCGGCAAGCGGTGCTACCTTCACGTCATTCGGAGAGGCCGCAGACGCCATGATGTCCAGTACCCGCGCCAGTCCTTCCGGTGTGCCGTGGTTGGAAGCGGTGACCTGTACGTGGTATTTGGCCGAATTGTCGGAAGTCCGGGTGTTTTCTTTGTGTGTGGCGACCGAGCCGTGGATTTTTACGGTGGCACTGACCGGACCCCAGCCAATCTTCGCCGATACATCGGCCGATGCGTTCATGTCCGTCGAACTGGTTTCCGAGGTGCTGCTTTTTACCTCCATGTCAAAGGTAATGTCTACGGTATCTACCTGTAGGTTTGGAATGGGCACCACGGCCAGCATGGGTACCCGGATTTTTACCTCCTCAATGGTTCGCTGTGGAACGGGCGTTGGGTTTTTGTCCGTGACCTCCGGTACAAATATGCCCGGCCGCTCAAATTCAAAATCCAGCATACGGGCTGCCCCTGTGGTGAACTCGCCCGGTTTTTTGTCCACCGGCACTTGGGTGAATCCCACCGTGTTGATAAAATCAGCTGTCGCCTGGGCTAATTTCACGTTTGCCGTAACCGCAGCATTTAATGGTCCTCCAATCAAATCCTGCATGGGCAGGCCTTTGAACTGATCAGACATGTTTACTAATCCTTCTGCCATCTTACGTTTGTTTTAAGGTTAAAAGTTAGGTTGTCAAAATATACCCGGTAAGTTGCCAATCATTTCTTACTTTTCTTACCGGTAATGGTGGACAAAAAGTAGACAATGCATCCCTAATGGCGGTTTATCCGTGGGAAATGGGGTTTTTCTAGCTTACTTCCACATGCCGGAGAGCGGCGCCAACTCGGGTTGTCCAGCCCTGGCAGCCACCTTTTTTTTCAGGCGATACCGGGCCTTTTTCGTGCCATCGTAGGAAATCCCCAGTACATCTGCCATTTCCTGCGTGGTGTACCCCAGTTTAAACAAGGCAGCAATCATGCGTTCGTTTTCAGTCAGGTCGGGAACTTCTTCCAGTAACCCTTCCTAATAGCCGGGAAAGGCTTTTTCGAACAGCAACCGAAAAGTACGCAGGTCCTCCGTTTTGGAGATTCGAAATCGGGATAGGGCTTCCAGCGCCTCCTGACGTGCGCTCGCCGCAGAAGATTGATTCAATTGATGGAGCAGTTCCTTGTTTTTAGTTACAGAATTGGCCAGCCGTTGGGAATAGGCGAGCAGTTGTCGGTTCAATCGCTCTTGTCGCTTTCTACTTTCCTTCAATTGAGAATCGACCACCCGAATTAATTTTTCTTTGATCCGAAGTCGGTAATACAAATAAACCAGTAGCAGCAGACATACCAATGCCAGCCCGCTTAGCAGCCATTGCGCCCAGCCTAGAAAGGCAGCACCGCCTTGGGGTTGGGCTTGGAGCGGGGTAAAATCCGGATCCTGTTCAAAGAAAATTTCGGAACGGGCGATGTTTTTCGCTTTGTTCAGATTAATCAGGCTATCGCTAAGCATTTCCTTTAGCTCCAGATTCTTGCGGTAGGATACCAGATCGTTTGTGCGGAAGTATTCCTCTGACAAATCGTCGACAAGATCGCGGTGGAGGGGAAGGTCCTTGCCTTGTTGGGCGTAGGAAATCGCCTGCAAGTAGAGCTGAATCGCTTCCGGTGAGCGCTGGGTGGCGGCAGCCAGTTTTCCCTTGAGCCAGTAGGCATATCCCAGACTTCGCAAGTTCCCGATTTCTTCCTTGAGGGAAAGGCTTCGCTGAAGCAAGGTGTCGGCCAGGTCCAATTTCCCCCGTTCAAAGGCCAAAAATGCCATGTTTGTGAGAACGATTGCGGTCTCGGGTTTCCGGTTTTGCTTCTGGGCCAGGTCCAAAGCAGTTTTGTTGTGGAAGGAAGCTAGCTGGTACAGGCTATCGGGGCTTGGATGCCGATCGGCCAGCTTTTTGACAACCAGACCCAGATTCAGGTGTGCGTAGAGCGATTGAACGGGCAGTGCCTGCTGCTCGGCCAACAAAAGAGCCGCTTGCAAGTGTTCCCTCGCCCGGTCGAAATCCTCCAGGTCTTTGTATATCAATCCGAGACTCGTTTCACAATCAATGTAGAGGGGATAGTCCAATACGTTTCCGGATTGGTTGAGCACCTTCATGGCACGATGGAGGCTAGAAATGGCCTCATCCGCTACGCCCAATTCACGGTACAGTTCGCCCAGTCCTCTGTGGTTGACCGCAAGACGCCGGGGAATCCCCAGCGATTTTGCATGCGCCAGCGCCTTTTCGATGTGTTTGCGGGCATTTTCAAAATCCTCCATTCGTCGATACAGCTGATAGAGGGCATGGTGGTTTTTTTCGTTCAATTCCCCCAGTTCGGCCGCTTCGCTCAGGCGCAGCGCCTCCAAAAAATAGTGCCGGGCCAGCGATAGCTTTCGCTGATCGTAATAGCTGTATCCCACTACCTGTGCAGCCTCGCTTTTCAGCGCTGGGTCCGGCATTCCCCGGGTTAGTTCGTAGGCAGCTTTTGCATACGCCTGGGACAAACCGGGCTGTATATAGGCCAATTCATTGGATTGATCCAGTAGCACCCGTACGCTATCCCTGCTTATGGTCTTTCCCAGAAGGGGATTACCGACAAGAATAACTCCCGCAAGGAGAAAAACCAACGTGTAGGATAGGTGCTTTTTCACGATTTATGCCTGTTAATTTTCTCTGAATAGCCGGATATGCAGCGGTTTATTCTCGTATTAAATGTAGCGGAAAATTTTTTTCTATGCTAAAAACTCATTTTAAAAAACAATTGGTTGATTAAAAAGCAAAATACAGTACGTGAAAAACATAAAAATAGCTTTGAAGCGTAGATTAATTGGAGGTCGGACAAAAAAAGAGCCGGCGAATCGTTCGCCGGCTCTTTTTGTGGGTGTTCCCGAAATCGGGAGGTTACCATTTTAGTGCGTAACGGGGCTCACCATTTCGGTTTTTCTGGAATTTTTCTGCCAGACAAAGAAAATGACAAACAATACGATCAGTATGGCAGGAAACAAGGCCATACTTTGTAACGTAGCCTGTCCTGCCAACAACTCCAGTTGATCGCCGGAAAATCCCTCTGCCTGCATTTCTTCCCGGGAGCTATCGATCCATCCACCGATGATGGGTTGCCAGATAGCCGTAGAAAACATCCCGATGCCACCAATGATGGACATGCCGAGGGCACCGCTCAACGGAACTCGTTGGGCCACGGCTCCCACCATTACGGGCCAGAAATAGGCTACGCCCAGGGCAAAAATGATGGCTACAAAGTAGGCGATGCCTCCGGTAACCATGCTGAAAAGGTAGATGCCGATGGTTGCCAGAATTGCTCCAGCCAGGAGAACCCCGGTTTGTCCCAGTTTTTCAACCACGGGACCGGCAAAGAAGCGGGCGACTGCCATCACCCCGGTAGTCAGGGCCAGGATTATCATTGCGTTTGCACCGCTGTTTGCCAGGATGATATTCACCCATTGCTGCGGGCCAAATTCGGTGATAGCCGTAAGGGCCATGCAGACGAAAAGGAATAGAAAAACCGGGCTAAACAGTGCCTTGAAGTTGTTGCCCAGAGAAGTTGCTCCTTCCACCTTGGCTTTTGGAAAGGCTTTGCCATAAAACAACACCGCATAAATCACCGTGGGCACCATGGTGATCCACATTTGGGCTTCCCAGCCCAGGTTCATGCTACTCATTACGTTGGAGATGATCGCTCCCAGCATGATGCCTCCCGGAAACCACATGTGGAACCGATTCAGCATCTTGTTCATCTTCACGCCGGAGTACATGTCAGCAATCATGGGGTTACAGGCCGCTTCGGTACATCCGTTACCGAAACCGATAAAAAGCGTAGAGATCAGCAGGGTGGTATATCCGCCTGCATAAATGGTCAGGAGGATACCCAGCGTGTGCGCCACAAAGGCTACCCGCATAATGTTTTTCGCACCAAATGAATGGTACACGATACCTCCGATGATCATGGAGATGGGGAATCCCAGAAACCACATGGAGTTGATAAACCCAAGTTGGGCGGCACTAAGGCCAAAATCTTCTCCAAGCTGTGGCAAGATCCCAGCCCGAATACTGAAGGTAAAAGCGGTGGTGATCAGCGCAAAGCAGCTCCCGTTAAAGAGTGCGCTTTTGTTAATGTTCTCGTTCATTGAGTTTGGGTTTAGAAGTTTTTTAAATGTTGTTTTGGGTGATCAAACAAATCACCCGGACAATATAAAAAAAATTGATTTTACCTTTTGCCTTTTTTCTGGAATTATCACCAATTATTTGAAATGTTCAGGTAGTATTCTTCGGAAAACGCGTACCAACAGCAATTCCTTTGGTAGCTACCATTCAGGCAGTTAGGGGTGCCGTACGGCCGGCTGCCGCCAGCGCAGCAGACCCGCTAGCCAGCCTTGTCACTGAGGCTCCAGGCGGGGTGGGAGCCCTGAAATATGGGACCGATCCGTAGCAAACCCTGCGAAAATGAAAAAATCCGAAGGCAGACGTGAACCTTTGCAACCTGTCAATCGTATATCATTATGATATCATTTTAATTCACACTGCTATGGAAAAAATAAGTAAACCTCAATCCGGCTACCGGATGTTGCTCGTGGTGCTGCTCACCCTGGCCCTGGCCATTTTCGCCTTTACCGGCAAAGCCCTCCTGCTGGCGTTTCCGCTTTCGTTGGCCTTTTTTCTGCTATTGCCTGGTTTTTTTATTGTCGAGCCCAACAAGGCCATGGTGCTGTTGCTGTTTGGCTCGTACAAGGGAACCGTAAAGGCCGATGGCTTTTTTTGGGTGAATCCATTTATGACCAAGAAAAAGATTTCGTTGCGGGTACGAAACTTTGAGAACAAACCCCTCAAGGTGAACGACAAGATTGGTAATCCGGTGATGGTGGGCACCATTGTGGTCTGGCAAGTAGAAGATACCTTCAAGGCTTCCTTCGATGTGGACGATTACGAAAACTTTGTGCACCTGCAGGCCGATGCAGCGGTACGAAAAATGGCAGGCACCTATCCCTACGATAATTTTGAAGACGAGCATGCGGAAGTGACCCTGCGTTCGGGCGTGGAAGATGTCAACCGATCGCTGGAGGATGAAATTAGCGACCGGCTGCAGCATGCCGGAATCAAGGTCATCGAGGCCCGCATTTCACATTTGGCCTATTCCTCTGAAATTGCTTCGGCCATGTTGCAGCGGCAGCAGGCCACGGCCATTGTCGCGGCACGGAGGATGATCGTGGACGGTGCCGTGGGTATGGTAGAAATGGCGCTGGAGGACCTGAAGATAAAAGGCATCATCGATTTTGAAGACGAGAAAAAAGCAGCGATGGTGAGCAACCTCATGGTGGTGCTTTGCTCGGACAAGAATGCCAGTCCGGTAGTCAATGTGGGTACGCTAAACCCCTAAGCATGGTATACAACGAAATTCAGCCACTGAAAAAGACCTGGGCATTTCCCCTAGTTTTGCTACTCCAACTCGGTATCGGAATATTGGCGGTTTCGGAGGGCTTTTCCGCAGATCAGCCGGTGCAAGCCTGGATTAGTTTTGGGCTGGTTTTGCTGCTGAGCGGGGGCTTGCTGCTGTTGTTTTTACACATGCGTTTGGAGATCCGAATGGATCCTTCAGGATTGCAATTCAGAAGTCCTCCCTTTGTGAATTCCTGGCGAAAATACCGGTGGGAGGAGATAACGGACATGCAGCTCCTTTCCACCGGCCCCTTCAACTGGGTTGGAGGAACGGGCTTGCGCCTGGGAGGAAGCCTCGGTATACGCAGGGGCTGGAACGGCGAATGGCGGTACCTGTTTAGTTCTGGAAATGCCGTGCGGGTTTTTCTCAAAGACCGCAGCTTCGTACTCAGTACCCGCCGAACAAAGGAATTTATGGCTGCCTGGGAAGCATGGAATGTAGGAAACTAAGATTATGGCGCAGAAAAAACCCTTTGCCCTGCGAATAGACGAGCGGCTGATGAAGGCCGTGGAAAAATGGGCATCCGACGAATTCAGAAGTACGAATGGACAATTGGAATGGATCGTACACGAGGCATTGAAGAAAGCAGGCCGGCTACCGGGGCGTACCTCGTCCGGCGATAAAAAAACCAAGGAATAAGCAGGCTGTTTTGGCGGCCCCCCGGCGTAGGGGTTGTTTGGTTCGGTAATTTTTTGGAACTTTCTATCCCCTTGGAATGGGCTGTCCGGAAAGCTCCGGCAGGCAGAACGATATGTTATGGATACTGAAGAAGAAAAAATACGTGAATGGATCGCCCGGCTTTTGGACGAGCAGGAGGCAGAACCCTTGCGTCATGCAACCCGTCTGGCCGGCATCGGAGGGCCACAGGTACAGGCCGAATTGCTCCGGGTACTCAAAGAGGGCACCCTGGATCAGGCATTTTTGGCAACCAAAACCCTGGCGATGATGGAAACGGGCAAGGAGGAATCCCTGGATGTACTGCTGGAGGTGATTCACAAACCTGCCAATGCCGGGAAGAACGGCGGCCTGGTCTCCTTGCTGGAGGAGTTTGACCTGAGTGAGAAATTTGTGGACCTCTTTCGCATTTACCTATTTGGTAATTTCAAATCCTCGGCCCTGGCAAAAGCACATTTGGATTACGAGGAGTTTGTAATTAGCCACCGGACGCTTAAGAAAGCCGAGAAGCACCGGCAGCATTTTCTGAACAATTCCCCGAAAGAAGACGAGGGCTTTCTGTTAAAGAAGCAAGAAGCCGAAACCATCCTAAAGGAACTGCAGGAGTTGCTGACCGAACCCTGATTCAGCCTTGGTGGGCAGCGCCTTCGCGGAAGCGGCCGCTCTTACCGTAATCCCAATTCAACCCAAACCGAACCGAACCATTACCCAAACCCATGATCCGAACCTTCTGTACAGCCCTGTTTTCCCTGCTCCTGTTTCTTGGCGCCATAGGCATCAGCCCTGCGCAACAATCCTGGGAAAAATTGCATACCACCGCCGATCTCTACGAGGCACATCCCGAAATCCTTCGCGGTATTTTTTCACACCTGGACCTGGATCTTCCGGAACTGGCTGCCGTAAAAGCAGCCCGGGATCAGGGCGATTGGGTAGAGGCAGCCGACAAATTGCTGGCTTACTACGCGCACAGTCCTGTTGCGCAATCGTTGGCAAGGGACTTGCCGGCTCGGGGCAACGGAAGGATAGCAGCAGCCGATACCATCCTGCAGGACGTATTTACCATACAAAATGTGAAAGGGAAGGTGCCCATTCTTCCTGATGGCCACCGGGATTGGTATTACAAGGGCCCAAATAATGACCGGGAGTGGGCCTGGTTATCCAACCGGCACAGTCAGTTGCTGCAAGTCATGGATGCCTATTTTGAAACAGGAAATCCGGTTTATGCGGTGTACTTGGATCGGTTTATGCGGGATTTTATTTTAAAAAGTATGCCCTATCCGGCCGAAAAAGGAACGGAGTCCATCTGGCGCGGGCTGGAAGTGGCCGCAAGGGCCAAAGCATGGACCCGCCTGTTTTATGCCATGAACGGGAGTACCTACCTACGTCCTGCTACCCGGCTGCTCCTACTGAGTAGCCTGCCCGACCATGCCCATTACAACCGGCATTTTCACGGGGGGAATAACTGGCTGACCATGGAAATATCCGCGCTGGCTACCGTAGCCGCCTACTTTCCAGAATTTAAGGATTCCGATGCCTGGCTGGACTACGCCATCGGGGCCATGACCGAAAGCATGCGTGACCAGGTGTATCCCGACGGCGTACAAACCGAGCTAACCTCTCATTACCACAACGTTTCCCTTCATAACTTCGAACTCTTTCAGTCCATTTGTGAAGTGGCTGGGCGGGAGCTGCCAGCGTTTTTTCCCGAAACGATCCAACGAATGTATGGCTACATCGCCCGTGCGGTGCGCCCGGACGGCTACCGGATCCTAAACAACGACGGAGACCGGGGCAGTGACCGGGAGTTGATTTTACGCGGGGCCGATGCATTTGACAGGCCCGATTGGGCCTATATCGCCAGCAATGGAAAAAACGGGAGCCTTCCTTCAGATGGACCCTCCTATTTCTTTCCCTGGGCGGGGCAACTCATTAGCCGAAGTGGGTTCGATTCCCTGGCCCATTGGTCCTTTTTTGACATGGGGCCCTGGGGAAGCGGCCATCAGCACAACGACAAATTGCACCTCTCGGTAAGTGCATTTGGGCAAGACTTTCTGGTTGACGCAGGAAGGTTTGCGTATACCGGTGCATTGGCCGAGAAGTTTCGCCCCTATGCCCGGGGAAGTCAGGGGCATAACGTGTTGCTACTGGATGGAAAAGGACAGGGCAGTGGGCCCACCCACGCCAGTTCTCCGTTGGATCGGCGCTTTGTCGAAATCACCGAACGCTACGATTTTGGAAGCCAGTCTTTCGACCGGTTCGAAGGGTTGGAAGGGGAGGTTTCCCACAGCCGCAGCCTCCTGTACCTGCGCGGCAAATTTTGGTTGATTGCCGATCGGATAAGCAGCGATCGGCCGCGAACGGTACAGGCATTGTGGCACTGGCATCCCGATATAGCCTTGCAGCTGCAGGGACTGGAGGTAGCAGGCAGCCATCCGGGTGGATCGCTTACCCTCTCCCTGGTTTCCCGACCAAGCGACGTTGACCTACGATCGATCAGGGGACAAGAAATTCCCGAGATCCAGGGCTGGTACAGTCCGGAATACAATCGGTACGAACCCAACACGCTTACCAGTTTCGAGCTACGAATTCCTGCGACACAAACGCTGGTGTGGTTGCTGTTGCCGCGGTCCTCTTCCTCCGACGACACCAGCTATCGGGCGCGGGTTTTGTCCGAAACCGATACCTATGTAACGGTGGAAGTGCAGGTCGGGAGAGAATCCTGGGAACTTCAGGTCCCCTACTACGATCGCGATACGGTAGCGGTCAGCGAGGTGATGCGGTAGTTTAAAAAAGAAAATAGCCCTCAAAGGTTATAGATATTGACCTTTGGGGTTTTCCCAACCCCGAAGGTCTGAGTCGGAGCGTTTACGAAAAAAACCTTCGAGGTCTCGAAGACCTCAAAGGTTATGCGTATTGACCTTTGGGGTTTCTCCAACCCCGAAGGTCTTTCTTGGAACGTGTACGTTTGAAACCTTCGAGGTCTCAAAGACTTCAAAGGTTATAGATTATGACCGTTGGGCTGGAAAAACCCGTATATTTCTTTCCGGGTTTCATAGAGAATGATTATTTTAATTCGCCTAAACGATATATTCACGATGGATGTTTTTGATGCTGAATGTGTGTACCATGTATACAGTAGAGCCATTGGAAATGAAAGGCTTTTTCAAAATGAAGACAATTATGGCTACTTCCTGGAAAAATACGATCATTTTTTAGGTGAAAATGTGCAAACCTTGGCTTTTTGTCTTATTCCAAATCATTTTCACTTTCTGATAAAAATAAATAGGGGTGTAACCAACGATAAAATCGTCAAAGCTTTTTCTGATTTCCTGAATTCTTACAGCAAAAGTATAAACAAAGTATTCAAAAGAAACGGTGCATTATTTCAAAGAAAATTTAAGCGCAAAAAAATCGACAACGAGGATTATTTAAGCAGAATTGTTATTTACATTCATCTCAATCCTATTAAACATAAACTGACCAAGGAACCTCTGGATTGGAAGTATTCTTCTTTTCGAAGTTATTTATCAAAAAAACATTCCAAACTAAATCGGGAAATGGTTTTAGAGTGGTTTGGAGGGTTGGACGGGTTTAAACTTGCACATCATACTAATAGGGAATCTGATATCTCTGAGGAGTTTGCTTTGGAATGATTGTACAAATCTGCGGTGAAAACCTTCGAGGTCTCAAAGACCTCAAAGGTTATGCGTATTGACCTTTGGGGTTTCTCCAATGCTATTAAGTTAAGAAAAAAATGGCCTCTTGAGACAAAATAAGCCGATTTTCCTTATGAAAACCGGCCTACTTTAGGTAAATTATGTTGTCTTAA
>NZ_WIOK01000052.1 GCF_009467825.1 Cyclobacterium xiamenense
GGTACCCTTGGGAAATAAGACAACTAAGGAGGTAATATCAAATAAATGAGTTAACTTAACGACTGATACTTTTGGTCCAACATATGGGGAGTATTATAGTTTTTCCGAAAATGCCGCAAGCACCCGGTTCTGAACTGTAAGCTTGCATCTAAAAACCTGACAGGCCGGGTTCGGAAGTACTCCCCCCCACTTCGGAAGTACCCTTTGTCGATTTCCGAACCGGAAAATTTCGGCCAAAATGTCGGAAACTTTTAAATTGAAGCAAATCGCCCCGGTTTTTAGGCAGTAAATGGAGCATTTTGGATGCAATTGCCGGGTTCCGAACTGCGGCGTTCGGGTTTTGAACCGCAACGTTCGCGTTCCGAACCCGAACGGTGTCAGGTTGAGGTACCCCCTCCCAGGTTAGAAGCCGGGGGGAGTAACTGGGAAGTGGGTGGGGGTACTTCGGAAGTACCCTTTGGGACGCAATAGATCCCTTTCGGGACTTAAAATGGTTGTATTCCAGGGGATGGGTGGCGAGGGGTACCGATTTTGGCTAAAGCCGGGGTTTTTTCATTTCCATTTTAGGGAATGGGTTGAAGCCCCATTCCTATTGAGGGATGGTCATTTAGAACCAGGATTCTTTCAATCAATCGCCTACTGCTTTAGCTGTAGGCAAAGAAATGATGCCTGGTACCGGGGCCTTATTTTTATTGTCAAAAAACGGAACAAACCGTATTTCCATCGACATAATTCTGTGTTTTGTTATAAATACACAGAATAATTATATCAAATGGATTTTTTTTCGGTTGAAAGGGAGGTGTTGGTGAAATAATCCCTATATTGTTTGTATTGTTCGACAACCGGAACGACTCGGAATCGAGAGTCGATAACAACTACAGCCGTAAGAAACCGCCGTGTTTCTTGCCCGGGTAGGCAACACCGTTCTGCCGATGCATGACAGCAACGCATGGGCAGCAGGCTATTTTTAAACCAACCAGCAAACGACAGCCACATGAAGCTTGGCACCGGTGGCACGGTATTTCCAACTACCAGGCCTTAGCCTCGCCGGCGCACCGCCTTGCAGGTAAACCAACTTGCCAGTCAGACACAGGGTGACTTCCTATTCCATGCGCGAAACCCGGTTGGGTTTCCTGATCATCAATCATTTTTACATACTTAAACCTAAAACAATGAGCAAATTACTAGAGAATTACGACGACTTTAATACCCCCATAGCGGAGTTATTAGAGGGTCACGATGCAAGCATCTTAACGGATGCAGCCAAAAATCTATTGGAAGGGGACCTGGTAGCCCTTGCCTGGAAAAACCACACCCCCCGCACCGAAAAGTTGGGCGTACGGGACCTGCAGTCCATCGAGGAGGCATTTTCCAACCATAGCCTTTTCGGAAGTTCCAAGGCCCCGGTGGTGGGTGCCAGCTGCTGCTGTACCTGTACCCCCGCCTGCTGTTGCACGGCGGCGGCAGTGATCAAAGCAGCCTGACCGAATTCTTTGTCTTGAAAGTGGGGAGGTTTCCCCACTTTCTTTTCGTATGATCTATTAATTCACGTATTATGGAAAATAAATTAAAGGCGCTTCCTTTTCAGGTGATTGAATTGGACGATCGGGTGGTCCTGAAGCGCGGCCTGTCCTCCATGGCGATCCCGGACAAAAGTGCACTGCTCATCGTCAAGGTTATCCAAAAAGCCTTGCTTCAGCGTCCGCTGACGGTGGACGAACTGGCGGGCTTGTTTACCGGTTCGCTACGCAACCTGATAACCAACTTCATTCAACACCTCATTGCCAAAAAATTCCTTGTACCTCTTGAGGAGGAAGGTCCCCACCCGATCCCCGAAACGGAAAGCCAGCAGGATGTCTTCTATTGGCATTTCAACGCCCAACAATCTCAGGTTGCGGCAGCATTGAATGAAAAGCCCTGGGCTTTTGTGGGTGTCAACCAGCTAACCAAGCAGGTACTCCGTTCCCTTTTTCGGGACGGGAAGCATGACGTTTGGGTCGTAGACGATCCTTCGCTTCGAAATGTTACCTTTTTTGACGACAGCCAGCGAATCGTGGATGATTTTTGGCAGGACGGGCGCATCCGCATGGTGCCGGAAGCGCAGTTTATGCAAAACAGTCAGGAAGTGGGCTTCCTTATCGCCTCTTCCGAATTTGGAAGTTTTTATTTGCTGGAATCCTGGAACGCCTTTGCGGTAAAGCAGGACATTCCCTTTTATCCACTCCTGTTGCAAAACATGGTGGGCTATGCCGGTCCTCTGGTAATCAAGGACGAGGGACCTTGCCTGGAATGCCTGAAATTGCGGCAAAACTCGGCCAGTTCGGATTTTGCGGAGAAACGCCTGACGGAGAAATTTGCCTTTGAGGGGCAATCCGTTGCGGCTTACCACCATTCCATGGTTACCGTCCTGGCGGAAGTGGGCGCATTTGATCTAGTCAAATTCAAATCCAATATTCAGTGGGATTTGGGCACGCTCTGTGAAGTCGATCTTCTGGCCGGTTCTATGAACAAGCGAAAGCTGGTAAAAGCGCCTCGCTGCGCGGTCTGCAGCCCCATGACCGAAATGCCGCTGATCAACATTCACCGGCAATTGACCTCTGCGGAGTCCTGGAAAGATATTGAACAAACCGTGGGCTACGATGAATGAGTTGCTTAGCCCTATCCGCCGCCTAACGGATACCTTGCCTTTCCTTCTGGACCCCAAAGTCGGTATCGTTACCGGTGTCAGCGAGCATCCCCTGGAGGTGGATTCTCCTCGTTTTTTCCGTTTCAACGGTTCGGCAGCCAATACGGAGGCCTTTGGCGAGTACCGCAACTTCGCTATTGGGGGAGGAGCGGCTACCACCCGGGAATTGGCCCTGGCCAAAACTGTAGGAGAATGTGTGGAGCGCTATTGCGCAGCTATTTACGACAAGCAGCAGTTTCCCTTGTGTTCCTACAAGGAGGCGCCGTTTGCCTGCATGCATCCGGGGAGATTTGCCCTGTACCGCGCCGATCAATACAGTCACCCGGAATTTGATTTTGACGAATTTACCGAGGACGCGCCGGTGCGTTGGGTGCGGGCAGCAAATCTGGCAACTGGAGCACAGGAGGCGGTTCCGGCTTCCATGGTGTTTGTTCCCTATTTTTTCTACGAAAATGGGGACGAAACCCCCATCGTGCAGCCGATTTCCTCCGGATTGTCCTGTCATTGTTCCTTTGAGGAGGCGGTAGTGGGCGGTATTTGTGAGGTGATCGAACGGGACAATTTTATGATCACCTGGCAAGCCAAACTTTCCCGGCGAAAAATCCGGAAACAGAGCCTGAGCGCTAAAAACAGGGACTTGATCCGGCGTTTTGAGGAGGTGGGGTACGACATCCACCTGATGGATATTTCCAACGAAACGACGATCACGGGAATACTGGCGGTAGCTACCCACACGAAAACCGACTTTGTACCGCTGGTAGTGGCCGCCTCGGTAGCCCTTTCTCCGGAAGAGGCGGTTAAAAAGGCGCTGGAAGAGCTGGCACATACGGAGCGGTACGCCTATCAGATCAAAAATGAGTTGCCCCGGCTAGCGCCGCATCCGGAGTATGACAACGTGCTCGGACAGGTACATCACGTGAATTTTTGGGTAAACCCCGGCGTAAGCGAGCATGCGGCTTTTCTGTACGGGTCGGAGGAGACAATGGATTTTGCGGACTTGGTGGATCATTCGCAGGAAACCGCGGCAGAAGAAATGAACAGGCTGGTATCCCTGATAAAAAACTCCGGGTACGAGGTTCTGGTGACTGACATCACCTCGTCGGATATCCGCAGTTTGGGTATGACGGTGATTCGGGCGATTATCCCCGGCTATCATCCGCTCTTTATGGGCTACCACAAGCGCCCCCTGGGTAGCGAACGCCTGTGGACGATTCCTCAGAAATTGGGTTTTGAGGGGTTGGTACCGGGAGGTAACGATTACCCCTTTCCCCACCCTTTTCCCTAGTCGGTAATTACTAAAAAAAGACACGCATTTATGCTACATTCATTGTGGAAAGAAGCCGAACTCAGCAGCGAATCGGCCACCCCTTCTTGGGAAATATTTCATGAAAATTCCAAAACCGGGCATTACGACGGGGCCCTGACCAACGATCAGGTCGTGGCCGAAATGGATAATTTGTACGACGTGTTTCCGTACAAGCAGTTTCCTACCATTCCATTGCCTGAAACCCTGGCCCCCATCAACCGCTCCTTTATGGAAACCATCACGAATCGGGTTACGCCGAAGGAAATTCGGCCAACCACCCTAACGATGGAGGAGCTGCGCACCATTTTGTATTGCGGCTATGGCGTCACCCGGGACAATTCGGATAACGAATACATTACCCGTCCCTTTCGGACCGTTCCCTCGGGCGGAGCCCTTTACCCGCTGGAATTGTATTTCTATACCAACCAACGGGTTACCTCCTTGGCGGCTGGTTTGTACCACTATTCTCCGGTAGAAAACGCCATTCAATGTATCCGAGAAGGGAATTTCGATGAGGAAATTGCCAATACACTGGTGAGTTTTCAGACCCATCTGGCATTCGATACTTCCCTGATCTTGTTTATTACGGCGGCGTTCAATCGGTCTACCTTTAAGTACAAGGAAAAAGGCTACCGCTTTGCGCTTTTTGAAGCGGGTCATGTGGCGCAGAACATCAATCTGGCTGCTACTGCCCTGGAACTGGGCGTCATCAATATCGGCGGGTACCACGATCGCCTCGTGGATCGCTTTTTGAAAATCGATGGGTTGAATCATGCAACGGTTTATTTGAATGGAATTTGCAAAGGAAATTGAACGCGTGCTGCCGAACATCACCCGAAGCGATGAACCAGTCCGGATCAGCGGGTTTCATTTTGAAAGCTGGGATCGCTTGCAGCAGCAGCTAGGAGTTGACCGCCTGGACGAAAGTTGCCTCTTCTCGGATATTTCCATGGGCGCCTGGAAGGGACACTGGATCCTGCACGAATTGTGCCTGCAATTGGGTATCGATGCCTATTCGTACGTGCAGCCACTGATTGGCATGGAAAAAGAAGGAGAGGAGTATGCCAGCGTGATCAATCGACTGATCGATAATGAAAGTATAGGGGATCAAAATTTTCTCATCGCCTACGAAAGCTGTAAACGGATTTTAGCCGAAATCCAGGCAAAGGAAATCGCCTGGGTGCTGATCGTTCCTCCGGCGCTGGGTCATTCCTGGGAGCCGGAAAACGAGATCCTTCTCCGACTGCTTTCCCAGGGCCTGCATGGCACTTCCTGCCAGCTGGGTTTGTTGACCTTTGCCGGCGCGGTTGTCCCGGGAGATTGGCAGGTCAGCCATGCGTACCCATTGGGGGATTACCTGCCATCCGCGGGTTCGTTTCCGGTCGCAGGACTGCTGGATGCGGGGTTGCTGCCGCTATTACAGGACCGGATTCCGGCCTCCAGCTTGCGACTAGCCGGAGGACAGCTATTGATCCCGCCTTCCGCCAGGGGCAAGGAATGGACCGATCCGTCCTTTTTTGCCAATGCACTTCGGGAGCAGGGTGGTGCCGCCCATTTGCGGGTGGTTTTTGAACTTCAGCAGCTAACTAGCGCTAGCGACATTTCCTTTCTGCAATGGGAGGCTTCGCGCCGATTTTCCGAAGGTGGTTACGGCATCGCCCTGCGAATCCTGGAATCCATTCGGGCGGAGATGCGGGACGCGCTGAAATTGGCCGGAGTTGTATCCCAGATCCAAAACATCCGAATCGCGCTGATGTACTTTTCTGCAGCTGCTGAAGAAGCCGCTCCCAACGAAGATTTGCCGGAGGATTACAAAGCCTCCCTGTATCAAAGCAAGGCCTGGGGATTGGTCATGACCAACCGCGCGCAGGAAGCCGAACCCTTTTTCGAAAAGGCGAGAAGCTACCTTTCCAAAGAGCGGTTTCCACGGGTTTACCTGTACCTGTTGAACATTTCTGCCTTGAACAAACTGAAGACCGGTGAGTTGGAGCAGGCCTTTGCCTTTGAAAAGGAAATCGAAGCAACGCTGGCGGAGCAAAAGGCCGTAGATTGGCACATTCGCTACATCAATTCCATCAACCTGGCACGGCTGTACAAGAAAACCGGGGCCTATGACCTGGCCCGAACCTACTACCTCACAGCCTTTGAAGTAAATAATAGCCTGAAGGTGGAAAGCGATTTGTTGTATGCCAATTTGTGTTTCGCGCAGCTAGAGGAAAGACAGGAAAACCACAAAACAGCCTTTATTTTCTGGCTGCGAACCTGCCTGCATTGGTTGAGCAACGAGGCTCCCGAAGCCCTGGCACCCCGTGTCGCCCAGGCCGTCCTGGCACGGGTATTATCCGACAGGGGAGGTTCCGTTGAAGCCATTTCCGCACAGCTAAAGCAGGCCTTGCTTGCCAGCGCTCAGAGAATGCATATACGAATTGAACCCTGGGAAGGGGAAAACTACCCTTCCTTTTGCAGGATTGAGCGGGCGGAAGAACCTCCCGACATCGCCCTCGGTACGGCAGGCATTGGGGTGATGGCCTCGTCAAACGCCGGGCAAAGCGTTTACGAGGGAGTGCACTACCGCTCCCTACAGGCGCTTTGCTACCGCGTCTTGTGCAGCCTGTTGCCCGATTTGGTTGGCTATCGGTCGATTTACACCGATTCCCAGTTTGGCAATGAGCTGCCGGTAAACGCCAAGGAGCTGATCGCTTCGTGCATCCGGCATCGTGTGGGCAAAGTGGTTTTTGCAGAAAAGAAGTATTCCTTTTCGGAGAGCGAGCAGATGCGTTTTTTGATGAGCTCCAAGGTAGCGATCTGCCCCGCCATTGCCTCGGTGGATCGGCAAAAGGATCAGATCCGGGTGTATTTTAAGCGGTACAGAACACCCGAACTCTTGTCGGGCCTGGAAAAGTGGGTGTTGGAAAACGTCCATCGGTACGCCGACGTGCGGCAACTTCATGTGGCAGGAAACGGCGAAGACCGACTTTTTTCGGTATTGCGGCGACTGGAGGAAAAACGTTTGATTACCATTTATTTGTAGCCATGGCAGCTATCCGGCTGGATTTTGACATGGAGCTACAGCGCGAGTCCCGCTTGTGTTGGGCCGCTGTATCCGTGGCGATCGCCCGCTACTACGAGCAACCGGCCGTGCCGGAGCAGATCGCTTTTGCAAAAAACGTGTGGGGAAGGCGCTACAACCGGTTTTTTGAACCGGATAAATCCCTGGCCATATTGGGGAATCTTGGGGATAAATTGGATCGGGCGTTGCGCCCGCAGGAAATTCGAATGGAGTTGGCTCAGGCCCGACCGATCGTTGCCTGCATGAAGCACTTTGTGGGCTGGCACCTGGTGGTAATCTATGGAATCGATGAGGCCGGCATGCTGTCCGTTGCGGATTCTCAGGTAGGAAGTAGCCAGTGCATGTTGCCGGTATTTACCAACGAATACCGGCTGTATCACAGCTGGACCCATACCTACAAAACCAAAAAAAACGGTTAAGAAGGGGAGAACCCCTGGTCGTGGACGCGTTGCTACCCTCTTGGCGCGCGCCATTGTTTTTTGTCGGGTGCCGCCAGCGAAACCGCTACAGCAATTTTCGGAACGATCTTTGTATTTTCTATTGCTGACACATTACCTGGATTTTTGTTTTTCTTGTGACCGGGTTGTTCTCCACAAGGAAGTAAAAATGAGTGGTAGCAACGCATCAGGGTTGTCATACATCTTTTGTAATTAAGAGCAACGACACCCCCGGGAGTCGAAACCAGACTGCTGTTTTTTATACCTTACAAACCAACAACGTAAACTATGAATAAGACCATTCTTTTAAACCAACGTCCGCAAGGAAAACCAACACTTGCCGATTTTAAGACGATCACCGAGGAAGTGCCTGCACCACAGGAGGGGGAGGTGCTCCTGAAAACGGTTTACGTATCCGTGGACCCCTACCTGCGTGGCCGGATGAACGATGCCCGGTCCTACGTACCCCCGTTTCAATTGAACGAACCCATCCGTTCAGGAATCATTGCCGAAGTGGTGGAAAGCAAGCATGCCAATTACCAAACGGGCGATTTTGTTTCCGGTACCTTGGCATGGAAGGAATACCAAACGTCTTCCGGTAAAGGACTGCAGCCAGTAGATCCATCGGTGGCACCCCTATCCAGTTATTTGGGGGTTTTGGGCTTGACGGGACTGACTGCCTATTTAGGGCTGATGGAAATCGGCAAGCCAACGAAAGGGGAAACCCTGGTGGTTTCCGGAGCAGCCGGTGCTGTTGGAAGCGTGGTGGGCCAGATAGGCAAACTGCTGGGCTGCCGGGTGGTGGGAATCACGGGAAGCGACGAAAAAGTGGCCTTGCTAACGGATACCTTTTCCTTCGATCAGGCGATTAACTACAAGACCGCGGCCGATTTGAAGCAGGCGATCCAAACGGCCTGCCCGGATGGGGTAGATTGCTACTTCGACAACGTGGGCGGGGAAATTTCCGATGCCGTCATGGCACAACTCAATAAATATGCACGCATAGCAGTTTGCGGGGCCATTTCGCTGTACAACGAGACGAAGGTTCCGATGGGGCCTCGCCTGCAGCCCATTATCCTAACCCGGAGCGCTACCATGCGGGGCTTTATTGTCAGCGACTTTGCGGAAAAGTTTCCGTCTGCAAGCAAGCAACTCGCCGCCTGGCTTGGGGAGGGAAAACTAACGGCTACCGAAACCATCGTGGAAGGCTTTGATCGAATTCCACAGGCATTTCTCGATTTATTTGAAGGCAAAAATACGGGGAAAATGATCGTAAAGGTTTAGGTTATCTGCTAAAGGAGCAGGGTATCGGCAGGCAGGCTACCTCCGACGGGGGAATCAGCGATACCTTTGTGCGTTTGGTAAACCAATTACGGTTACCAGGCATGTACATTCTCGCTCGAAAGGCCTGCTTTAGAAGGCGCGTTTTTCGTTTCGCTTTCTGGGTTTTGTAGTGGCTTTGAAACGGTTGCCGACCAGGTAAGGACTCTTCCCTTCTTTTTTTGCTAAAAAGCGCAGGTTGTTGCAGGCAATTTCGCAAAAAAGTCGTTATTTCCCGTATTACTAACATCGGGTATGGTTAAAAAAGTCGGAATGCTCCTGCTGGCTGCTTTCCTTGCGTTCCGCTCGTACGAGTTGGTGAACAGCTTGGTGGTGTCAGGAAACAAGAACCTGTCGGCAGTGCTTTCGCTGCTCGTGTCGTTTTTATTGGTCTTATTTGTTACCGGCATTTTTGCGTTTCCGGGTTTTGTATTTCCAACGAGTCGGATCCTGCCAGCGGCCTATTACCGCATCCGGTATCCGGAGGGATTGAGCCGAATTTCCCGCTGGTTGGGCGTAGATTATTTCCGAAGGTTGCTGCTAGTCGCCTTTTGGGGAAGGGAGAAGCAGCGAAAGAAGTATTTTGACGGCACCAAAAATGGCATTTCGAACCTGGATTACCAAACCAGACAATCCGAATTCGGGCATTTGGCGCCCTTTTTCCTGTTGCTGTTTATTTCGTTTCGCTTATTGATGGAGGGGTATACCGGGGTGTTTATTGGCATCGTCGTATTAAACATCCTGGCAAACGGCTACCCGATTTTGCTGCAGCGGGTACACCGCATTCGGATTCAGGCACTTTATAAGCGAATGGGGTAAAGGCGCGGCATTATCAATTGCCTGTTGCTTGGGGTATGAATTTTGGCCAAAGCCGGGTTTTTTTTATTTCAATAATAGGAATGGGCTAAAGCCGCATTCCTATTGAGGGATGATCATTTAGAACCAGGATTCTTTCAATCAATCGCCTACTGCCTCAGCTAGAACCAATTTCTTGTTTATCCGCGCTAAAACGCAACCAATTTACCAGAAATTGGAACGAAGGGCTTAGCTGTTACCCCTTCGCATTCGCTAGCTTTACCCTGTTCGCCATGGCTCATTTTTGTTTAACCGAAACCATTGAACCACCATGAAAACGCAAAACCCATTACTCTTGATACTGTTTGCCTGCTGGCTGAATGCTTGTTTGGAACCGACACCGGCTGCGATGCCCTACGCTGCTGAGCGGGAAGCGAGCCTTGCCGTGTATGGGGTACACCCAAATTCAGCGAAATGCGGTACCGACGTTATACTTTACGGAGAAAACTTTGAAATGCTCCCTTCCGCGAATTTTGTCACCTTTGATCCCTGGGGCTTGGAACCGCATACCGGCCGCATTGCCAAGGTGACGCACGCTCCACATTCCGGAATGGTCCGGGTTACCATTCCGAAGGATTTGCCAGCGGGGAACTATGCCATCAGCGTGACGGCAAGGGGTCAATCCCAGCGCTGCACTATCCCCTTTACCATAAAGGCTGACGGGTAAATCCATAACCGAACAGCGCTACCTCTATGGACAATACGGTTTCATACCGCCCATTTTAAATTTTGGAAGGACGGTATAATTACAAAATAATAGTATATTACTTTACCGAAAACCCATTCATTCCGTGCTATGAATCGTTCATTCGCTTTCTTTTCAGTCCTCGTCGTATGGCTACTTTCCTGTAGCCCCCATGTGAAGCAAGACCTTCCGGATGCATCTGCGCCCACCGTATCCGAGGTTCGGTTTCAGGCGATGCCAAAGGAGCGATTGGATGCAGCAGTGGTTGTTCCCGCCGGATCCCCTACCGTAATCAAGGCGGGTAAACCCCGGGTAGTACCGAGGTATTCCAATGTTCGTGTTGCCGGGATTCCCAAAAAGGTAAAAGCAGGGGTTCCAGAGAAAAAGGAGCCCGGAAAAAACGGTTTACCGCTTCCCAAAACCATGCCCGCAGCGTTTGTTCCTGCAAAGGCGATAATTCCGGAGGTCGTAAGCGCCGGGGAAGCGTATCAAAAAGACGAAAACTCCCATAATTTCAGCAGTTTTTCGAAGCCACAGGGATTAAAAAGCAACCTAATCACCGGCCTATTGGAGGATCAAAACGGCAACATTTGGTTCGGTACGCAATATGGAGGATTCAGTAAATACGACGGAAAGAATTTTTTTCACTATTTTAAGAAAGACGCGCCAAACCGTGCCATCCGCACCCTTTTGGAGGATGCATCCGGTAATCTCTTGATGGCGACCCAGGGAGAGGGTGTAGTGCGGTTTGATGGGAAACGTTTCTTTCAATTTACAAGCAAGGAAGGGTTAAGCCACGACGATGTCTATACCCTCGTAAAGGATAGTAATGGAAATCTATGGATGGGAACCCTCGGGGGTGGCGTAAGCAAATTTGACGGTACGCATGTAACCACTTACACCGAAAAGGAAGGCCTGGTCTCTAACATAATTACCGGCATACTGGAGGACAAGTCAGGAAATCTCTGGTTTAGCAGTTACGAAGGGGGGATAAGTAAATTTGATGGTACAAGTTTTAGCAATTACACCGAAGCGGAAGGGCTAAGTACCCGGTTGGTTTTGAATGCGCACGAAGATCGACACGGGACTATTTGGTTGGCCACTGAACAAGGAATTAACAAGTTTGACGGTGAAAATTTTTACCATTACACGGAAAAAGAAGGCTTGAGCAGCGACAAAATGTCGGGTATTCTGGAGGATCAAAACGGTAGTCTGTGGTTTGCTACCCGTGGTGGAGGGGTAAACAAGTTTGACGGAAACAAATTTACCCATTTTACGGAGAAGGAAGGCCTGGCTATTAATTACGTTGCCTGCATGCTGGAACAGAAAAACGGCAATCTTTGGTTTGGTACCTCGGGCGGAGGGGTTAGTCGCTATACCAAAGGATTTGAGCAGTTTACCGTTAAGATGGGCTTGGGGAATGATTTTGTAAGCAGCATACTGGAGGATCGGAGCGGCAACCTTTGGTTCGGAACCTTTAGCGGAGGAGTTACCAAATACGATGGGAGCCAATTCGTGCACTATACCACAAGAGAAGGGCTGGTGCATGACATCGTACGCTGCATGGTGGAAGACAAATCGGGAAACCTCTGGTTTGGTACCCTGGGAGGGCTCAGTAAGTTTGATGGGCAGACATTTACCAATTACACCAAGCGGGATGGAATGAACAGTGAGATTGTTTTGAGCATACTGGAAGATCGGGCGGGTGACCTTTGGCTCGGTACGCACGAGGGTGGGGTAAATCGATTTGACGGGGAGAACTTTACCCAGTATACCGATAAGCAGGGCTTGTCCAATAATACGGTGTTGACCCTGATAGAAGATCAGAAAGGGATTATTTGGTTGGGTACCCGAGGGGGATTGAATAGATTCGACGGTGAAAATTTTTCGTACATTCCAAAGGTACCGGGAATGGGGAACGATCACCTATGGATACTGGCCGAAGATAAAATGGGTGATATTTGGATGGGTACGCATGGGGATGGATTACTCAAGTTCGACCAGAATGCCGCAGAAGAAAGCGCGACGATCACGCAATTTTCGATAAATGAGGGATTGAGCGATACGAACGTCACCAGTCTTTTTGTTGGGCGAAAGGGCGATCTGTGGGTGGGCACCAGCAATGGATTAAACCTTTTGGATAGCAGGCACCTATCCCTGCTTGATCAGGGGGGTGCTGACCGGTTGAACGATACGGGTACGCTAGTTACCACCTACACGTACGAAGACGGTTACGCTGGTTTCGGACTCAGCCACGGCAAATCGATTTTTGAAGCTTCGGATGGAACCCTTTGGTTGGGAGGGGATAACTGTCTGGTGGCTTTTCGTCCCGAGGAGTTGACAAAAGACACGACTGCCCCAACCATCCAGCTTACCGGTTTGGGGTTGTTTAACGAACAAGTCGATTGGCACTCCTTTGCTGCACAAGAAAATCCGGTTTGGGAGAAAGCGCCGCAAGAAAAAACACCTGGCTTTAGGGTGGAGTTTGAGGAAAAGGAGCACTCCTGGAAAGCGAAAGATACCAGCCTGGTATTGGGCAACGGTGTACGGCTACACGATTTGGATTTCGACGACTTGAGCAGGTGGTACGGTGTTCCGGAGAACCTAAGCCTACCCTATGATAATAATTTTATCACCTTTCAATTTGTAGGGATCGCAACACAATCCCCTAAAAAAGTCAGGTATCGGTACCAACTTGCGGGAGTGGACAAAAGCTGGAGTGCGCTTACAGGGCGAAGCGAGGTGCCGTATGGCAACTTGCCCCATGGGCAGTACACGTTTAACGTGAAGGCGCTGAGCGGTGAGGGGGTCTGGAGTGAGGTGCTCGCTTATTTTTTTGAAATCCGGCCGCCCTGGTGGCTTACCTGGTGGGCCTATGCCGTATATGGGTTGCTTGGAATTGGATTACTAGTTGGCGGAAGGCAGTACACCGTCAACAGGGAACGGATGAAGCATGCGCTTAAAATCCAAAAACTGGAAACCGAAAAAATGTACGAAGTGGACCAGCTTAAGTCCCGCTTTTTTGCGAATATTTCCCACGAGTTCCGTACGCCGCTCACCCTGATTTTGGGTCCCCTGGAGAAATTTATTTCCCGAACCTCCGCGCAAAACCCCGATAAGACGGTATTTCAGATGATGCAGCGAAATGCCCAGCGGCTGTTGCACCTGATCAATCAGCTGCTGGACTTATCCAAAATTGAAACGGGCAGTATGAAGCTGGAATCGACCCCTCATGACCTGGTCGCTTTTCTGGAGCGGATGGTTCTACCCTTTACTTCCCTTGCAGAAAGAAATCAGATACGGTATCATTTCACCTTTCCTACGGGAAATCCCGTGGTTTACATGGATGCGGATAAACTGGAAAAAATTGTTTCGAACTTGTTGTCCAATGCCTTCAAATTTACGCCCGATCGGGGGGAAATAACGGTAACTTCCCAGCTGGTAAATCATGCAAAAGCTCCCACAGCTGAAACGAATGACGTAGGAAGAGAAGCCAAATGGCTGGAAATAGCGGTTCAAGATTCCGGTGAGGGTATTCCAGAGGATCAATTGGAAATGATTTTTGATCGCTTTTATCAATTGGATACCAGCCATACCCGGGAACAGGAGGGGTCGGGTATTGGTCTTTCGCTGGTCAAGGAACTTGTGTCCATGCATCAGGGAGAAATATCAGTGGCAAGTCAGTTGGGGAAGGGTAGTTGCTTCACTGTGAAGTTACCCCTGTTGGTGGCGGATTTTGGAGAAATGGCCCAATATGGCTCGTTTTTGGCTTCGAGCAAACGACTTCAAAACGGTTCGGACCAGGAAGCGGATGTCCGGATTCCATCACTAAAGCCAAAAAAGGAGGTGGAGGAGAACGAAGCCCCCTTGGTTCTTATCATCGAAGACAATACCGATGTGCGGTTTTTTATCCGTCAACATCTGGAGGCTACCTACCAGGTACTGGAGGCGGGTGATGGGAAAAAGGGATATGCGCTGGCAAAGGAAACCATTCCGGACCTGATTCTCAGTGACGTGATGATGCCAAAAATGGATGGAGTAACGCTTTGTCGAAAGTTGAAGGAGAATGATAAAACAGCCCACGTGCCGCTCATCCTGCTTACAGCCAAGGCAAGTGGCGGAGACAAAATTGAGGGATTAGAGACCGGTGCAGACGACTACCTGATCAAGCCCTTTGACGCAGAAGAGCTCCTGGTCCGGATAAAAAACCTCATTGAGAGCCGTAGACAGCTGAAGGACTATTTTAGTAGAGAGATCGTCTTACAGCCTTCATCGGTGGCAATCACATCGGCCGATGAAAAATTCCTGCAACGTGCGATGCAGGTCATTGAAGAAAACATGACGGATCCTTCGTTTGGCGTGGAAGTTTTTTGCCGGGAAGTAGGGATGAGTCGGACGCAGCTGTTTCGAAAACTAAAGGCCATGACCCATTATCCTCCCGGAGATTTTATTCGCCTGATGCGGCTAAAAAAGGCGGCCGAACTACTCCGGAAGGGAGCCGGAAATATCGGAGAGGTGGCGTTTTTGGTAGGCTTTCAGGATCCATCTTACTTTACCAAATCGTTCCACAAGCAATTCGGAAAAACGCCTTCTGAATTTATCAATTCTGCCAGGAAAGAAACGAACGGACAGGTTTAACACCCGAATGCCTTGCTGTCGAAGTCGGAAGGGGTATCGTATTAGCTAATGCCCTGGAAATAGTTGGGGAAATTCGTAGAACTAAGGATCGTTCCGGTATTGGGTCAAATCAATCTTTTTTCAAAGACCTTTTTTACCGGTTGCGCTGAAATAGCCTTTGCATCCAAAAAAACACCTACATTTTTTTGATTGGCTTTAGCCAAATCGTTTATGCATACCCCCTTTCCAATCCAGCTATCAGCCATAATTTGGGTGGTAATCCAGGGGATAGGTGGCGAGGGGTACCGATTTTGGCTAAAGCCGGGGTTTCTCTCTTCCAATAATAGGAATGGGTTGAAGCCGCATTCCTATTGAGGGATGATCATTTAGAAGCAGGATTCTTTCATCAATCGCCTACTGCTTCAGCTGTAGGCAAAAAAAAAGCCCCTCATCTATCGATCAAAGGCTTTTTTTCCGTTAATTTGCTCAAAATTTACGGCAATAGTTTGCTTCGAAAAACCATCAGTTTCTCCCGGCTCATTTCGTGCATGGAGTAGGGGATACCGCCCATTCCCTCTCCGGAGGCGTCCCTGCCTCCAAAAGGCATCCAGTCTACCCGGAAGGCGGTATGGTCATTTACCATCACTGCGGTCGCATTGAGCCGTTGTACGGTGTCCAGTGCCAGGTCAATGTTTTTGGTAAAGACAGCGGCCTGGAAATGATAGTCCAGGCTATTTGCCTGTTGGATGGCAGCTTCCCGGTCGGTATAGCTGTACACACACACCACCGGACCGAAAATTTCCTCCCGGGATACACGGGCGTCAATTGGCGGATTAAACAAGACGGTGGGTTCAAAACAGGTATCGCCAATGCGCTTGCCGCCACAAAGCAGTCGGGCACCTCCATCTACCGCTTCTTGCACCCATTCTTCCACCCGGTCCACCTCTCCGGTGCGGATCAGCGGGCCTACCTCGGTCGCCTCCTCCAAGGGGTCGCCTACCTTCAGTTTTTTGGCCGCCTCGGCCATGTCCTCCGCCAGTTTTTCGGCAATTTCGGCTGCTGCAAACACTTTCTGCACCGAAACACAGACCTGACCGGCGTGGTAAAATCCACCCTTTACCAGTAAGGGCAACATGTCTTCCAAATCTGCATCGGATGCCACGATCACCGGAGCCGCTCCCCCGTGCTCCAGGGCACAGCGGGTGCCAGGGGCCAGTTTGGACTTTAGGTACCAGCCGATTTTTGCAGAACCAATAAACGACAGGTAATTGATGCGCTTGTCGGTGGCCAGTTTTTCGGCCAATTCATTGGAGCAAAGAATGGGTTGCACCCAGCCCTCCGGAACGCCCGCTTCTTTCAGAATATCCACCAGGGCCAGGCAGCTGAATGGGGTATTGCTGGCTGGCTTGACGATCACTGGGCATCCAGCCGCAAAAGCCGTAACCGTCTGGTGAACAATCAAATTCAGGGGATGATTAAAGGCAGAGAGGGAGGCCACCACACCAATCGGTTCTCGCATGGTAAAGGCCAGCCGATTGACCGAGGATTCGGTAATTCCCATCGGGATTTGCGTTCCCTTCATCTGAGAGATCTCCTCAGCGGCGATTTTGACCCCATTGATCGCCCGAAGCACTTCCACTTTGGAATCCGCGTACGGTTTACCGCCCTCGCGAGCTGCCGTCCGGGTCAATTCTTCTACACGGCTTTCCATAAGTTCACGCGTTTTCTCCAGGATGGCGATTCGCCGATGGGCGGGAATCCAGGCTTTTCGGTCGAGAAACAAGGCATAGGCTTTTTCCAGCGCTTTTTCCAGTTCGTTTTCGTTGATTAGCGGTAGTGTATCGATCAGTTGTCGGTCGTAGGGAGCATATACCTTTAGTTGGTCACTCATAATTTCGCTGTTTTTTCTTTTAGTAATACATTTAAAATGGGGTGATTCAGGGAATAATCAACCTGCAAATCGATCAGGTGCACCCCTGGGCTGTGCAGGGTTTTATCCAGTACCTGCTGCAATTCCTGATCACTCTCTGGACGGTACCCATGGGCACCGTAACTTTGTGCATACTGAACAAAATCCGGATTCTTGAAATCCAGGCCAAAATCTTTGAATCCCATGTCTTCCTGCTTCCATTTGATCATCCCGTAGGACTGATCATTCAGGACGATCACTACCAGGTTGAGTCCCAGGCGAACGGCAGTCTCCAGTTCCTGGGAATTCATCATAAAGCCACCGTCTCCACACACGGCTACCACTTTCTTGTCTGGGTAAAGCAGGTTTACAGTCATGGCCGAGGGCAATCCGGCACCCATGGAGGCCAGCGCATTGTCCAGCAAAAGGGTCTTGGGCTGGTAGCAGGTGTAGTTACGGGCAAACCAGATTTTGTACACCCCATTGTCCAGGGTGATAACGTCCTTGTCACCGAGTTTTTTGCGCAGGAGGTTTACCAGTCGTTGGGGTAGGGTAGGAAAACGCTCGTCTTCAAAATACTTGCTCAAATGGCCGGCTACTTCTGCTTTTACTTTTTGGTAGAAGGAAAAATCCCAGTTGCTGGTTTTGGTAATTTTTTCGGTCAGTTTTTGCACGGCAGTGGTAATGTCACCCACCACATTAAGTTGGGGGAAATACACCGGATCCACTTCCGCCGGGGCAAAGTTGACGTGGATAACCTTTTTACCACCTTTCTTCATAAAAAACGGTGGCTTTTCGATCACATCGTGGCCGACGTTGATGATCAGGTCCGATTCGTCCAATGCGGCATGCAGGAAATCGTTGCTGGAAAGAGCGGCAGTGCCCAGGTATTGGGGATGGCGTTCGTCGATGACCCCTTTGCCCATTTGGGTTGTGAAGAAGTAAATGCCACTTTCGTTTACAAAATCAGCCAGGGCATCGCAGGTTACTTTCCGGTTGGCCCCGGCGCCGATCAGCAACAAGGGCATTTTGGCTTGTTTGATCAGGTCCACGGCCGCTTCGATCGCCGCATCGTCCGGCTTGGGAATGATATGCCCGACCACCTCGAATACGGTGTCTTCCGTTTCTTCCTGGGCAATGTCTTCGGGTAATTCCAGGTGCACGGCACCGGGTCTTTCCTCGGTAGCCAGCCGAAAGGCCTCCCGAATATTGGAAGCTATGACACTACCATTGACAATTTGTTTCGTGTATTTGGTGATGGGACGCATCATGTCCACCACATCGATGATCTGGAATCGAGCCTGTTTACTTTTCTTGATGGGTTTTTGTCCGGTGATCATCAGCATGGGCATGGCACCAAGTTGGGCATAGGCGGCAGGAGTTACCAGGTTGGTCGCTCCGGGACCCAGGGTAGCCAGGCAAACGCCCGGCTTGCCGGTCAGTCTTCCGTAGGTGGCCGCCATAAACCCCGCGCCCTGCTCGTGCCGGGTAAGGATCAGGCGAATGGAAGATTTGCTGAGTGATTCAAGCAGGTCCAGGTTTTCCTCTCCCGGTACGCCAAAAATGTATTCCACCCCTTCTTTTTCCAGGGCTTTTACAAATAAATCGGATGCTTTCATAGGGTTTCGTTAAAGAGAAGTATAAACTTAAAAAAATAAAGGCACTTATAATAGTTTACCGGGATGGGATACGGGAATGCCTGTATCAAGGTAGCTCAAATGGATCGAATTGGGACAATGCCGGCGAAAGATCGACAGGGGAGAAATTTTCTTAACGGTTTCATCACATACTCAGGCAGAAAATTGAAAAAAAATCAGATATCTTGCGAATTGGATTAGCTGAAAGGTAACACAAACGTATAGGCAAAACGCTACCGATGAAAAAAGGCAGGCTGATAGCATTCAATGGACCGGGAACTAACCTGGAAATCCGAAGCGAAACGCTTGGAGAACTGGACCCGGCATCGGTGCTGGTAAAAAATCTGGTTACAACGATCTGTGGGAGTGATCTGCATACCTTTACCGGTGTTCGAAAAGAACCCTGCCCGGTGGTATTGGGGCACGAGATTGTGGGTACCATCGTAGAAATTGGGTCGCGACACAGCGGTCGGGACTATTCCGGCGAAAAGCTGGAGCCGGGCGACTTGGTCACCTGGACCATTTTTTCCAGCGATCCTTCATCCCAACTGGCCAAGGAAGGAATTCCCCAAAAAGGCGCCGATTTGTTTAAATATGGACATGCCCAACTTACCGAAAAGGAGCAGTTTCATGGAGGCCTGTCCGAATTTTGCGTCCTTAAGCCCGGAACAGGAATTTTGAAACTGCCGAACGAACTACCCCTGGAATTGGCAGCGACGGTCAATTGCGCTGTTTCGACGGCGGCCGGCGCCGTTCGCCTGTCGGGCAACCCGAAGGGCAAGCGGGTCCTGATCTTTGGGGCAGGAATGCTGGGCATTACCTGTGCTGCCATGTGCCGGGATGCGGGTGCAAAATGGGTGGGGATGGTAGATGTGTCTTCGGAACGGCTAAACAGAGCCCTGAAATTTGGTGTGGATGCTATTTTTGAAAGCGGGAATAGTTCCGTCGCCTTGCTCGCCGAATTAGCGAAAGCCAGTTCCGGAAAGGGGATGGATCGGGTATTTGATATGAGCGGGGCACCGGAGGCCATGGAAGTAGGGTTAGGTGCCCTGGGTATCGGGGGAGTCGCCGTTTGGGTGGGGGCTGTTTTTGCTACCAGAAACGTGCAGGTAAACCCGGAAAACCTGATCCGAAAACTGATCACCATTCGCGGCCTTCACAATTACAATTACGAAGATTTTGTCCATGGCCTGGATTTTATGCGCAGGAACTGGCAGCGGTTTCCCTTTGTATCCGTGGTGGAAAAAACATTTGATTTCGAGCAGGCTGAAGAGGCATTTGCCTATGCCCTGGCACATAAACCCCTGCGGGTAGCCATCCGCATCCATCCAACAACCTAAGTGGCAGCTGTAACGAATTTTCGAAGGGATCAATGGACCATGTTGCTCGCAACCATGTTCTGCTACCTGTTTTTTTATACAGGAAGGCATAATTTTGGCTGGGCAGCAACGGAAATGGCAACAGACCTGGGGATTTCCTATGCGATGATTGGCTGGATTAGCGCTGCCATGCTTTTTGGCTATGCCTTCGGTCAGTTTGTCAACGGCAACCTCGCCGACCGGTTTAGCCCGCGGAACATGATCGTTTTGGGAGCACTTCTCTCTGTTGGGGCAAATGTAGCCATCAGTTTTGGTACGACCTATACCTACATTCTCGTGTTATGGGCGTTGAACGGCTATTTTCAGTCCATGGCCTGGGCACCCGGGAGTCGGCTGATTTCCAACTGGTGGGAGCGGGAGGAGCGGGGGAAAGCCTTTGGATTTTACACCATGGCTGCGGGAAGTTCGTCGGTGGTGACGTTTTTACTATCGATTTTGATTCTTCAGAATGGGATCCCCTGGCCTTATCTGTTTCGACTACCGGTGCTGTTCCTTTTATTTGCCGCCATCGTGTTTTTTCTGGTGGCCCGCAGCAAGCCCTCCCAAAAAGGCTACCCGGATTTGTATCCGGACTTACCGAATCAGCCGACCATTTCCTGGATGGAGCGGTACCGGGTGGTGCTGAAAAACAAACGTTTTCTGCTTACTTCCTTATCCCTGGGCTTCGAAAGTATGGCTCGGTATGGATTGCTGGTTTGGGTGCCGGTACATTTTCTTGGTACAGTTTCCGCCGATGGGGAAGAAAGCCTTTGGGGAAGTTTGTTGTTACCCATCGGTATGGCCTTGGGTGCCTTTTCCTTCGGAATCTTGTCGGACAAGGTTTTTTATGGCAACCGGGTCCGATCGATTGGTATGGGGATGCTGCTGGCAGCCGGTACCATGCTGGCGATCTATTTGACACCACCCGAAAACTGGCAGCTGGGTGCAGTGTGGATGTTTCTGGCTGGATTTTTTGTATACGGGCCGCAAGCCAACTTCTGGCCGCTAAGTCCGGAGATATTGGGTGAAAAATTCGTTGGAACGGGCGTGGGAATCATGAATACCAGCGCTTACCTTTTTGCCGCGATGGGGGAACCGATACTGGGTAAAATCATCGATAGCTCTGGTAGCAGCACGCCGGTCTTTCTGGCGCTGGCTGTTATTTGTTTTCTTTCCGCAGGAACCATTCAACTTAGCAGCTACGCGGCCAAGCCCGTTGTCCACTCGGAAATCACTTAAGTGCCCATTTTTAGCTTAGTAGTCAGAATTACCGCGTACCGGGGTCTCGACGACTTCCGGCAGATCCCAGTTCGGTTGTAAGACCTACCCCTGATGGCACTTCCTAGCTCAAATTCCGAAAAACGTGCTCTATTAAGCAGATAAGGCCATTGTGGTTGCTACAAAAACAGTTTTACCCCAATTATTCAAAGTGAGGTGAAAAATCAATAAGGATTGCCCGTTCACAGTCCAATTAGGCTAAATTCGTAACAAC
>NZ_WIOK01000053.1:0-11996 GCF_009467825.1 Cyclobacterium xiamenense
TTTCCCGGACCATGGATCATGCAGGGACGCAGGATATAGACCCGCTTGCCGGGGGCCGGATGTGCCAACAGGTATTCCTCTGCTTTTCGCTTGGACTTGCCGTAGACGGTTTCCGGAGCACAGGGTGTTTCTTCCGTAAGCCAACCGTCCACCCGATCGGCACAGGCCTTGACGCTGCTGATAAAAACAAAGGTTTCGGCAGCGGGATCTTTCAGAAAGCGATCGTACAGCTTGCGGGTAAGCTCGTAATTGGCCTCCCAGTATTCTTGTTCATCGGCAGTCTTCTTCAGATCATGCGCTTTTCCTGCCAGGTGGATGTAATGGCGAAAGGACAAGTCATTTTGCTTCCAGAATTCGGCATAGGACAAATCGGTGCCGGAAGGATTTCTGCTGAGAGCTTTCCAGGGCTTATCCTTCAGGTGGCGTTGTAGGTTTTGACCTACAAAGCCGGAGGCGCCTGTGATGATGATTTGATGGTGGGATGATTCGATAATATGATTTGGAGCTGTGGTGATTTGTTACTATGCTGATGGGGTAATTGATTAACTGTTTAATTGGTTAATTGACAGGTTTCCGTTCGGAACTCCATTTTGACACCTGTTTTCTGATTCGAATATTTTTCCGATGGTAAACAACTTTTCTCTTTTACGAGCTCCCTCCGATTAAACAAATAACCGATTAAGCAATTAACCAGTAACGATAATAAAATTTGAATACCAAAACGTTTTGTATACGATGGGAAAAATTCCAAAAACGAATACTAAACCTACTTAAAAATAAACTCAAAAGGCTTAAACAGGTACTTCGAATAGATCATGGCGTAATTGGTGTAGACATCGTTTTCCTTGCAGGCACGATAGATTTCCCTATTTAGGGTCAGGAGGCTTTGGATGCCCCGGGTGCTGAGGCCGCCCATGCGCATTTTGGTGGTGGTAAGGGGCAGGTATTTCCAGCGCAGCCCCCCTTTTAGCAAGAATCGGATTAACAGCTCGTAATCCGCCGCGATCTTGTAATCCGTCTTGTAATACCCCAGCTTCTCGAACCATTCCCTGCGGACAAAAAAAGAAGGATGGGGGGGCATGTAGCCCCAGGCGAATTTAGACGGTTTCCAGTTTTTAGCCGAATATTTACGTACCACCTGGTTCAGATCGTCTTCTTTTACGAATACAATGTCCCCGATCACCGCATCCAGCTCCGGCTCTTCCTCGAATGCCTGCGCCACTTTAGCCAACACCTGCTCGTCGTAAAACACGTCATCCGAATTTAAAATACCCACCACATCGCAGGTGGCCATGCGGATGCCTTTGTTCATGGCATCGTACAGACCACTATCTGGTTCACTCATCCATCGCAAATTTATTAGAGATGCGTTGTCAAGAAGCGAAACAGTACTGTCTGAAGATTTACCATCAATGACTATGTGCTCAAAATTTCGGAACAGCTGATTAGAAGATGAGCTAAGGCAATCCAAGATAATTTTCTCACTATTAAAACAAACCGTAATAACCGAAATCATCTTTACCTAATAAAAAATAGCACGTTCCAATTTATTAAAAAAAATACCAGGACTGTATTTTTCTGAGGCTTCACGGATATTATTTTCTTGGATTTTTAATAAAAGATCCTCGTCAGAAAAAAGTAAACATACCTTTTCAGCAATACTTTTCGAACAATGAGTGGGAATAACAAACCCGTTTCTTTCTGTAATAATCTCTGCGAGATAATTGTGATCACAGGTTATAACTGCATTTCCCATACGCATCGCTTCTATTATAGTAATCGGAAAAGCCTCTGTCGGGTAAAAAGTCGGAAGTACAAAAACGGAGCTTTCACTAAGAACCTTAATTTTTTCCTCGCCAAATAATTCACCAAGGTAGTCCACCTTACCGGGAAACATTTTCTCGAGGTAATCGAGTCTTTCGAAGAATTGATCTTGTATTCGTCTCTTAACAGACAAATGGTCTCCCATAAAAGCACCAGCAATTTTAACATCCACATTAGGAAAGGCAGAAAGAATATCTTTTAACGAATCAAGGAAAAACAAAATGCCCTTTGATTCCATTAAATTTGAAAAGTACAAAAGTTGAGGCTTTTTTGGAAATTCACACTTCCAGCTATCAAAATTCACTGGGTAACAGTTTGCAATTGTCGACACTTTCATGTTATTAAAATCATTAAACTCATTGACCATAGAAGGAAGCAAAACAATAGAACGATAGATGCTGGAATAAAAAAATCGGATTATGGGCTTTAGAAACTTTGAACTATTGAAAAAAGATAGGAAATCCGCACCGTGTAAATGATTAATTACTTTCTTGCCCCAAACCCTTGATAAAAAAAGTAAATACGAATCTTTTAAAAACCCCGAATGACTCCTAGTAGATGTAAAATAAACTATTTTAAACTTACAAAACACAAACAAATAGGTAAGTTTGATTAAACAATAAAGGGTATTAAGAACCTTTCGCTGGCCAAATTTCGTAGAATTACAAAGAAATCCATTCACAGAAAATAGGCCATAAACCAATTGAAAAGACGATGATTGTCCAGTTACAGGAGGAGGCAAAGGACCGAAAAATAACACCTTCATAAATATGATCTAAATATTAGTTTTTCTATCCCGGAGTTCACAAAACAGAATGTCAAGAGATTCTATCACTTTTAGATTTTCACCAGAAATTAATTCCTTATATCTATCATAGTTTTTTTCCTTACTAAAGTTCTTAACCTCGCCAAGCCCGGATCTACTCTCAATCAATATTTGTTTATTTCTATCAATTCCTTTGACTAATTTATCTACTTCATCCTCTGTATAACTAAAAGATAAAAATTCAAATAAGCCTTTTATAAAAGCCACCTTATTCTCAATGAAATCCTCGTAAACAATAACTAATCCATTCGACCTTGACGCTAACTTGAGATGTTGAGAATAAAAATTAATACCCTTTTTTGACAACAAAAATGAATTTATGTCGAGCGAAAAATTTGAATCAATTCTTTTGTTATACTCAAAATATGAACATAACGAATCGAAGGGATTTCTAATAACAATAAGATGTTTAAATAGGGTGGGAAAAAATATTCTATGAGATTTAAGAAAACGGTATCTATCGGCTCTGAAAAAGGTACCCTTCCCAAATTCAGGCATAAAATAATTTAATTCGTCGTGCGAAAACGAAATCTCCTTATTATCCCTAATACGAAATAAATTAAATATAAATAACCTGACCAATGTCGAACCGGACTTCGGATAGGAAAAAATAAAGATCGGACGTTTAAAAAGAAACCAGAACAAATCAATTGAATATTTTCGTATAACCATATTAATAAAATTTATCTAATATTTCCTTGGACCTCTTTTACATAATCAAACGATTCAAAAAAACGTGTACTATTTTCAGAAAGCGCCGAATAATTATCTATTAAACTTTTAACTCCACCGTAAATTGAATCTACATCATTAAAATCCGCAAACACCGCGGCATTGAATAAACCAACTGAAAATTTTAATCCCAAATTTTGATTACAGAGCATAGGAATTGAAAAACCCGAATATTCCCAAATTTTGTTAGGCGCACAATAAATAGTATTAAGGCTCTCAAAGTCATATGTTATAATACCTCCATAAGCATAGCTAGTAATTGCCAAATGAAATGGTGGCGGAATAAAATCAATATGTATTAATTCGGGATTAATTGCCTTATACTTTGAAAGCATACCCATATCCTTACCAAGTAAAACAATATTAAACTCCTGAATATTTTTAAAAACTTCGAGAAGCCTACTTAAGTCCCTTTCCATCCTCAAAGGACCTTGATAAATAAAAAATCTTTTCCCACACAATACCTCAATTAAGGAACCCTCAAGGAAATCAATATTTTGCTTTTTTCTAGGATGAAAGAAAGGTTTGTTTGGTATAATTATCGGTATCTCTTTTAACTTAAAATGGTTATAGTATAAGAATGCTCTATTTTCTTCAGGAACAACAACTTTATAGGCTAGCTTTAACGGTTTTCTCAACAAACTCATGTAAAAACCAAAACCAGCATAATACTCCCTCAAATGAATAATATATTTCAATTTATAAAATAAACCACGTAATGAAATTGCTGTATCAGCTGAACCCAAATATATTAAATCAAATTCATAATTTCGAATAACTTCTTTTACCTTAAAACGAAAACGCAACCATATGTATAAAGTATAAAACATATTAAAATGTGGATAATAAACTTTTCTTTCATTAATACACAGATTAATAACAACTAAATTATTAAATTTTTCAAGAAACCCAAATAGTTCAACACTCACTCCATAGCAAGCTATATAGACCGTATTACTATTCTCTTTCGCCAAAGACAAACCAACATTCAAAATAGGAACAGATCGGTCTAAAGTGTTTTTAATAATTATTAAATATTTCATATCTTACCAAATATAAAACGTCTTTTTTGAATGAAGTAAACTAAAACAAAAACAATAAATATGTAAATAATATTAGAATAAGCATATTGAACAGATCCTCTAACTAAAACAGGAATAAAGGATAATTGAAAAGGAAGAAACAAAACACTAAGCTTATGGGGCAATGATTTAGATAATCTGTCGAACAAGCCAATTATGACCCCAAAAAATATACAATAAACTAGTCCGTACCAACCTCCATCAATAAATATCCAACCAAAGAATGTTGGATGCAATGAGCCCCAACCATTCCGAATCCTGAAGTCCGCTAACTTATAATTTATATCGTAAACAAACCCAGTAAAATAGTCATTGAACGGCAACCCAGTAAGAAGTAGTCTAAAAAGATTTGAAAAATTGGTATTAAGCTCATCATAATTCTTTAACGAGTAATAATAATCAAAAATACTAATATCACGTGCTAACGGATAAGAACTCAGGTCCGACGAACGGATAAAAGAAAAAAGAAAGATAAAACCAACAGAAAAGATAATTATGTATAAAAATATTTTAAATAAATTACTCCTAAGATTATTTAACGAAAAATATATTAAAATAAATGGAACAGAAATAAAAAGTGCTCTAGACAAAGTAAAAACAGCAACTGTTATTATTGGAAGAGATAACAAAAACATTTGAAAATATTTTCTAGCAACAAGTTTTTTCAAAATGCCCGAGATTGAAGCTATTAAGAATAAATTGTGAAAAAACAAAATAAATTTATTTGTTGAAATATTGTGCCGATACCCGAACCCAATTTTTTCCGGATGAAATCCATAGAGGTAAAAAAAACTAGCGATAGCGAAAATAGAGAAGAACGCATAGTAGAAATCCGACAAAAAATAGTTGGGCGAAATATTATAAAATGAAATAGATTTCTTTAGTGTAAACAAATATGCAACGTATAATATTGATACAGACAAAATCATAAACAAACCTGATTCCAAAATTAAATCAAAATCAAGTATGTAATAGTCTGAGAGCAGTTTATAGTTGACATCATTTAGCAAAGAAAGGTATTCCCTACCGTACAAATAAAAGTAAAACGAATCATAAAGAAGAGGAATCATAACAAAAAATTGTACCGATAGAAAAAAATATATTATCGTCCCATTGTTACGTCTAAATTCCAAATATATAAAATATGAAATTAGTCCAAAACTAAATATATTAACTAATATGGCTAACACGTCCTCCCTAAATTAACAACCTTTTAAAATAAAAAAATTGGAGAACGAAGTGAATAAAATATGAAATCAGGATTCCAAGACTGAGAGCGAGAACTCCATATTCATTTTGTAAAAAAAAATTCACTGCAAAAATCAACACTGTAGCCCAAATCAAGTTAAAGAGAAACCCAAACCACATTTTAGATTTCGCAGCAATAACTTGTCCATAGATGTTTGATATGGAACTAAAGACTGTAGAAAGTGCAAGAATTACCAAAGGGGTTGAGTCTAAATATTCATTACCATAAAGATTTAATATGTAGGGAGCCGAATAAAAAAGCGAAATAAAAGAAACACTGGTGAAAATTAGATTAATTTGTATCGATTTATTAAATATTTGTCTAAACTTGTATATATCCTGTTGGATTTCATTGCTTGATAAGCTGGGTAAAATAAGTTTTCCTATATTGAGCGGTATAAACAATATTAAATTTCTCCATTGGTCCGATATTTCAAACAATGCTAAATTTTGATATCCATCATATTTTATAAGCATAGTCTTTATATACCAGAAAACAGGAACAACAAGAAATGATGATAATGCAGCTGGAATTCCAAAACTTAAAATTCTATTTAACATTTTAAACCTAAAACGAGAATAACTTAAAGTTAAACCAAAATCAAAACATCTTTTTTTTATCGATCGTTTGTTTAAAAAATATAATACTAAAAAGCCGATTCCTACACCAATAATTCCTCCTTTTACTTCCAACCAATAAACACCAATCGTAACAAACAACAGCTCAATCAGAGAGGATAAAACTAGATTAATTGATAAATTTCTGTAGTCTTTAAATCCTAACAATATACCATTTTGAACACCATTAACAGAAGCAAAAAATAAAATAATAGACCCAAATACAAGTTCATTTGTCAAATGCGGAGCCTTTAATGCATTTTCGGAAATATCGTTGGACAATAAGATTAAGACACAAACTAAAACACCAGTAACGATATATGAAAATAATTTAATCGCGACAATTGATCCTTCAGTGTATCTCTTTCGTTTTTCTTTATTTTGAGAAATAAACTTTGTACTAGTTATACCAAGCCCAATTGTTGACACAACAATAAATAAATTAATTGATGACCGTATAATAGAAAATTCACCGAATTTAATACTTCCAAGTAAATTTGACGAAATAATGCTGGAAACCAGAAGAACAAATTTGGAAAAGCCCGCACTTAAAATAATCCAAAGCCCCCCTTTTATAAATCCCTCAGAATCTCTGTTTAAAAGTTGTTTTATTCTTTCTTTAAGCACATGTAGTTTAATCTCACAACCTATAATTAAAGCTAACTTTTTCTAATTTCGAATTAGGCTACTAGTAAATAACTAAGCATTAGTCTAGAGGGCCTCAAATGGAGTCTTATTTCAAGAATACTTTCCCAAAAATAGAACTCCAATTTTTCCCTCTAGATGAAACAATTTACAATATTGATATCCATTTCGTAAAGGCTTATTAAACTACTTTTCAATTCAATTAAAATTATTGAATTAGGTACCTAATCAATAATTCAATCTTAATTTTTTCGGCTTAATATAGGTTGTGTTTTAAGAAAAAAGGTGTCTAAATATCGAAGCTGCTGGATATTTTTATTCAAAAAGATTTTTAACATTCAAATTATTATAAATTCAAAACTTATCAATCAAGCACCCAATTCAATAAATAACGTTTTTACCTAACTTGTTTTCAAATGCTTGTACCTGTATTGACTCGGTATAAATTTCTGGACTTAAAAAACGAACGTACCCCCACTAGCTCCCTGTCCACTTTTTCCACGACTTCTTCTCTTCCTGATCTTCGCCATAGTAGCCGTAGCCATAGCCATAGCCGTAGCGGTAGGCTTTTTTCTCCACTCCGTTAAAGATCAGGTAGGCTTTGTTGAGGAGTTGCTGTTTTTTTAAGGCATTGATAGGCTCGATAAAGAGCTTTTGGCTGTAATTGTAGCGTACCACAAAGAGGCAGGCATCGGCCAGTTGGAGCAGGTCCAGGGATTCGGAAACCAAGCCTGCTGGGAGGGGTGTCCAGGATAATGGTATCGTAAATTTAAAGGGTTAATTGGTTAACTGGGTTTGAAAAAGTTTAATTGGTTAACTGGTCTGTAAGGGGTTAACTGGTTAATTGGTTAACTGGTTAACTGAAGGGGAATCGTTCGATTGTTTGTTTTCGTTATAGTTTCTTAATTCGAATAGTAGCTCGACTTGTCAAATCAGACTTCAAAAACGAGAAACCAACAATTAAACAATTAAGCGATTAAACAATTTCGTACCTGGTTTTCAATTATTAGTACAATCTTAATTTATATGCAATTACTTCAAAGACGAGCACTTTTTGTTTAATTGGTTAACTGGTCTTTAAGAGGTTAACTGGTTAATTGGTTAACTGGTTAATTGAAGTGGAATCGTTCGATTGTTTGTTTTTGTTCTAGTTTCTTAATTCGAATAGTATCTCCTCTTGTTTAATCAGTCTTTAAAATCGAAAACCTAACAATTAAACAATTAACCGATTAAGCGATTAAACAATTTCGTACCTGGTTTTCAATTATGAGCACATTCTAAATTAAATGCAATTACTTCAAAGACGGGCACTTTTTGTTTTTGGTTAATTGATGTGGAATCGTTCGATTGTTTGTTTTCGTTCTAGTTTCTTGATTCGAATAGTAGCTCGTCTTGTTAAATCAGTCTTTAAAATCGAAAACCAACGATTAAACAATTGCGCACATGATTTTAGATTTTTTGTTTTTTTTTGATATTCAGTACCATAAACCTTATATCGAATCGAACTCAGGTTATTTCGTTCTGTCCACCCAATTTTCAAGTTTTATCCCAAAAATCCTGTCAAATTCGCTTTGGTTTTCAGTCACCATGATCAAGTCATTTTCAATTGCCGTGCACCCAATGAATAAGTCCAAATCGCTAATCATTATTCCCGTTTTTCTTAATCTGGCTTTTTCTTTTCCATACGTCATGATTGAATCATAAATTGGGAGAACTGCTACCAACTCAATGAACTGTTCAATAAGGCGGTGGTTCTTTTCAGGGTTTTTACTATTCTCTGCTCCGAATACAAGTTCAGCTAATGTGATTTCAGAAATAGCACAATTTTCAGCTTTAACTGCTTCAAGTCTATTCGTTACTCCAAACTTTCCACGAAAAAAATGCATGCATATATTTGTGTCAAGAAGGTAATTCATTGCAATTCAATATCATCTTGTTTATTCACTCTTGAATTTCTAATTTCTTTAATAATCTCATCAGAATCTCTGGAATCTTCCCATTCACCAGACAAATCCTTGAGGCTTACGTCTGATTTACCTTTTTCTTCAATGGATTCAGTCAGCTTAATAATTAGTTTCTTTTTAGATCCATTGTCTAATCTCGAGAGAAATCCAAAGTATTTATCGATCGTCTTATTGGTCAACGCTAAGCCCATTTTTTCGTTGTTTTCATTAAAGATACAAATTTTCTTAAAAAATCATCTCAGCTCAGCCCCTCCCGAGCCACTTTTTCCAGGACTTTTTCTCTTCCGCATCTTCGGCATAATACCCGTAGCCGTAGCCATAACCGTACCCATACCCATACCGGTAGGCTTTTTTCTCCACTCCGTTAAAGATCAGGTAGGCTTTGTTGAGGAGTTGCTGTTTTTTTAAGGCATTGATATGCTCGATAAAGACTTTTTGGCTGTAGTTGTAGCGCACCACAAAGAGGCAGGCATCGGCCAGCTGCAGCAGGTCCAGGGATTCGGAGACCAGGCCTACGGGGGGAGTATCCAGAATGATGACCTCGTAGCGCTCCCGCATTTGCTGCAGCAGCTGGGCAAAGCGGTCGGTAATCAGCAGCTCGGCCGGATTGGGCGGAATGGGCCCGGAGGCAATGATATCCAGGTGTTCGTAGGCGGTGGCCTGCAGAATGGCTTCGGTATCGGATTCCTGTCCACTCAGGTAGGTAGACAGGCCCTGCTTGTTTTTGAGTCCAAAATCTTCGAAAATCTTGGGCTTGCGCAGGTCGCAGCCGATCAGCAGCGTCCTTTTGCCACTTAGCGCATAAACCGAAGCCAAGTTGATGCTGCTAAAGGTCTTGCCCTCCCCGGAAATGCTGGAGGTAATCATGATCACGGAGGACCGCTCCTTGGGCAGGATAAAGTTCAGGTTGGCCCGCAGGGAGCGAAAGGCCTCCGTGACCCCGGAACGGGGGTGCTGCAGCACCACCAGGTTGTCCTTTTCCTGGCTTTGGTTGATGCTGGTCAGCAGCGAAAGCTGGGATTTTTTTTCCAGCTCTTTCGCGTCCTTGATTTTGGTATTGAAGAAGTTGCGCCCCATGCTGATGCCCACGGGAATCACCCCACCCAAAATCAGGGCAATCAAAAAGGTCAGGGCCTTTTTGGGGCTGATGGGATCGGGATTGACCAGGGCGGTTTCGATGATTTTGTTGCTGGGGGTATTGGAGGCCCGGGTGATGGCGGCCTCAGCGCGGCGCTCCAACAGAAAGGTATACAGTTCCTCATTGAGCGCAAACTCCCGCTGGATGCGCAGCAGGTTTTGCTCCGTCTGGGGCAGGCTGCCAAAGGTGGACTCGATCCGGGCGATGCGCTCTTCCAGGTCGCGAATCAGCAGTTGGGCGTTTTGGTCCACGTTTTCCAGCAGCTCCAGAATGGAGCGGTTCATGTCCGCGATCTTAAGGTTTACCTCTCGTACCGGGGGAGCAATCTCGGTGAGCACGGAGGCGTGCATGGACTTTTCGGCCTGCAGCTCCAGCAGGTTTTCGATCAGGGTGCTTAGGATGGGATCCTCGATGCCCAGACCGGAGGGCACCACGATCTGGGTGTAATCCTCCCGCTGCAGGTAGCGCTGCAGCTGCTGGTAATAGGAGCGCTTGAATTGCTGCTGGGCCAGTTCGGTTTCCAGCTCCTTGAGTTGCTCGAAAATGGCCGAACCTTCCGAGCTGATATCGTAGGTGGCGTTATTGGAGCGGAAATTTTCCAGGCGGTTTTCGATGTAGAGCAGAGAATCGGACAGCACCACCAGCTGGGCATCGATAAAGTCGATGGTATTGGTGGCCATGGTGTTTTTTTCCTGCAGCTCGTTTTCCAGGTAGACCTCCTGCAGCGTATTCAGGTAATCCCTGCCCTTGGCCGGGGTTTCGGTTTTGAGGGTTAGCTGCAGGATGGTGGACTGCTTGTCCATGGGGGAAATGCTCAGGTCTTCTCCGGTATAGTGGCCCAGCAGGGACTGCCGGTCGCGCAAGCGGATCAGCAGTTCCCCTTCGTCTTCTACCCCGGTCAGGGCCACCCGAAAGCGGTTCATGGGCAGTTCCACCCAGTCCCCAAAGCGAAAGGTCTGGGAAGGGGAAGCGGGGTCTTCCAGTATGTTTCGGGACTCGTTATCCGGAAATGCCTGGGTGTAGTCGGCGTCCACGTATGTCAAGCGAAAGGTTTGCCGGTCGGACCATTGGATGCGGATCAGGCCGTTGCTGAGTTGGGGATGCATCCAGTCCACCTCCACGGCGATGGGGGTATTGCGGTACAGTTCTTTTTGGACGAATACGTCTTCCTGCAGGTACTCCACGTCGAAGGCCAGGCGGTCCAGGGCGGCTGCGGCGATGGGGCGGGATTTGAGGATGATCATTTGGTTGCCCAGCACCATTTCGTCCTGACCCATCATACCCAGGCCGGCGGTTTCAAAAATACCGGAGAGGGGGCTTTCTTTTTCTTTGACAAAAAACTTGGAAGAGACCTGGTACACCGGTACGGTATAGCGGATCAGCAGGTAGGCCAGGGTCAGGGTGATGCCCAGAGAAAGCAGGATATAGGGCCAGATGCGCCAGACTTGCAGCAGCAGGTCTTTCACATCGATAAGCTCCTCCTCGGGTACAGCCACCGGCGGCCGTTGCGGGTCGGGTTGATTCATTCGGGGGGTGAATTTATGTCGTTAGTGTTGTTTTGAAAAGGTTTAATTGTTTAACTGGTTAATTGGTTAACTGATGGGAAATCGATCGTGATACCAATTTCGAACATGGTTTAAAAGGACGAAGAGTCGCAGGGAATGGTTAAACATACTCTACAACGAGCACCAATCGATTAAACAATTAAGCACTTAACCGATTAAACATTTTCGTACATGGTTTCCAGTTATTTGCATAATATTGTTTTACAGACACTTACTTCAAAGATGAGCACTTTTTGGTTAACTGATGGGAAACCGATCGTGATACCAATTTCGAACATGGTTTAAAAGGACGAAGAGTCGCAGGGAATGGTTAAACATACTCTACAACGAGCACCAATCGATTAAACAATTAAG
>NZ_WIOK01000053.1:12093-21281 GCF_009467825.1 Cyclobacterium xiamenense
ATCGTGATACCAATTTCGAACATGGTTTAAAAGGACGAAGAGTCGCAGGGAATGGTTAAACATACTCTACAACGAGCACCAATCGATTAAACAATTAAGCGATTAAACAAATTCGTACCTGATTTTCAATTATGAGCACAATCTCAATTTTAGTTCACTTTCTTTAAAACGTGCACATTTGGGTTTTTCAAAAATGACCACTCAACGTTTGGTTTTCAGTGTTTCCTTATTCCCTAACTGATATTTGTACAGCGAATTCAGTTTGTTGGAAATTTCATCGATCTGGATTCTTGTTTTCTCATAGGTCACCTGATCAATGTACTTCATATCTATTGCTGTATTTAAATGATCTATGGTTTCTAAAGCACTTGAATAAGAAATATTCGTAAAGTGGGCTTGATCAAAATTGGAAGCTCTTCCTGAACCTTCCGCAATATTGGCTGAAATGCTGTCTACAGCTCTCCGCAACTGACTGGTTAACTCGTATCGTTCGGATTTTGGGAAATCCACACTAATTTTCCGAATGTCCATTTTGAGCTGCCTGGCCAATTTATAAACATCCAGCTTTTCGAAAGAATAGATATGATAGCTCATTGACGGTCGAAGTGGTTTTTTTTTGGTTAACTGGTCTTTCGGGGGTTAGCTGGTCCTGAAAGGGTTTAATTGTTTAACTGGTTAATTGGTTAACTGATGGGTAACCGTTAGATAGTTCGTTTTCGTTCTTGTTTTTTAATTCGAATAGTAGCTCGACTTGTCAAATCAGACTTCAAAAACGAGAAACCAACAATTAAACAATTAACCGATTAAACGATTAACCATTTACGTACATAGTTGTTAAATTCGTACCCAACCTCGATTGTTACTTACATTCTTCAAAAACGATCACATTCCCGTTACAACCGCGCATCCACCTTCTCCTTATCCAACACCGCTTTTACGTCGAAGACGACCAGGTGGTTGCTTTTTTGGATGGGGAGGTCACGGAATTTCTGGTGGGCAACGGCCAGGATGATGGCGGAGTAATCGGCGATGTCGGGGCAGGTGTCGCCATCGATGATTTCCAGGCCGTATTCGTGCGCCACCTCTTCCTTGCTGGCCCAGGGATCGTAGACATCCACGTCCATGTCAAAGGCCAGGAGTTCCTGGTAGATATCGATCACCCGGGTATTGCGCACGTCGGGGCAATCTTCCTTAAAAGTAAAGCCCAGGATCAGCACCTTGGAGTCGATCACTTTCAGGTCCTTGCGCATCATGTGCTTGATCACTTCCGTAGCCACGTGCTTGCCCATGGAATCGTTGAGCCGGCGGCCGGCCAGGATGATTTCCGGATGGTAGCCCACTTCCTGGGCTTTTTGTGCCAGGTAAAAGGGGTCCACGCTGATGCAGTGCCCACCGACCAGTCCGGGTTTGAAGGGCAGGAAATTCCATTTGGTGCCTGCTGCCGCCAGTACCTCCTGGGTATCGATCTGCAACAGGTTAAAGATTTTGGACAATTCGTTGACAAAGGCGATGTTGATGTCCCGCTGGGAGTTTTCGATCACCTTGGCGGCTTCGGCCACCTTGATGCTGCTGGCCTTGTGGGTGCCGGCGGTGATCACTTCCCGGTACAGGCGATCCACGTACTCGGCCACCTCAGGGGTGGAACCGGAGGTGACCTTCAGGATCTTGGCCACGGTATGTTCCTTGTCGCCGGGGTTGATCCGTTCGGGGGAATAGCCGGCGTAAAAGTCTTCGTTATAGCGAAGGCCGCTGACCGTTTCCAGCACGGGTACGCACTCCTCTTCCGTCACGCCGGGGTACACGGTGGATTCGTAGATGACCACGTCGCCCTTTTTGAGGTACTTGCCGATGGTTTCGGAAGCCTTGAGCATGGGGGTGAGCACGGGGCGGTTGTGCTTGTCGGTGGGGGTGGGAACGGTGACCACATAAACCTGGCAATCGGCCAGTTGGGCGGCATCGCAGGTAGTAAACAGTCCCTTTTCCCCGGCTTGGGGGGTGGTGGCCAGTACCTGTTTGAGGTCTTCGTCGGCTACTTCCAGGGTCAGGTCTCTTCCGGCATTGAGTTCGGCTACGCGTTTTTCGGAAATATCAAATCCGATAACGGGAAATTTTTTGGCAAATTCCACGGCCAGGGGAAGCCCCACATAGCCCAGTCCGATAATGGCGATTTTCACCTCGGCGAGAGGTGTTAGGGAAGCTGTCATAAATAAAATCGTGATGGAGTATGCATGAAAAATATATTTTAAAAGTACTAGATATGTAGGGAGGGTTAAGGGTTAAGGGCCTTGTTTCTGGCGGTTGTTGTGGTAGCGGGGTGTTAGCCGGCTGGGTGGTAGTAAAGCAGATCCCTGGATTTGTTAAGGGTTAAGGGTTAAGAGGCTTGTTTTTGGTGGTTGTCGTGGTAGCGGGGTGTTGTCCGGCTGAGTGGTAGTCGGGCAGCTTCCTAGCTATGTTAAGGGTTAAGGGTTAAGGGGCTTGTTTCTGGTTGTTGTTGTGATAGCGGGTTGTTGTCCGGCTGAGTGGTAGTTGGGCAGCTTCCTAGCGTTGTTAAGGGTTAAGGGTTAAGGGCCTTGTTTTTGGTGTTTGTCGTGGTAGCGGGGTGTTGCTCGGCCTTAGTGGTTGCTAAGCAGCTCCCCAGCTTTGTTACCAGTTCAGCGGTTGTGCAAAAATCCAAAGGATTTTTGAGGATACCATTGTTTAACCCTTAACAACCACGGTTCGACGGTACATAAGAACAATAGCTAAACAACCCTTTTCTACTCCTCAGCCCGTTTCGAATACTATTAACCCTTAACAACCACGATTCCACTTCCATACAGCTATACTGCAAAACAACCCGTCTCAACCACTCAGCCCCTTCCGAACCATAGTAACCCTTAACAACCACGGTTCTGCTGTGAACAAGTCCAACAGCAAAAGAGCCTGTACAACCTAATCAATCCGTTTATCACTTTTTATATCCCTTTTCTCCACTGTTTTTAAGCGTTACTATCAAATTGTTTAGTTTTGTTTTTAGTGTATGTGTTTTCGCAAGTAGCCACTTCAGTTCTTCTTCTGAAATAAATTCCGCATCAAAAGCCCGATAGGCTTGGGACCTTACTTCGCCATTTGAACCTTTGGCAATATAGAGAAATTGAATAAACTCGCGATTTCCATCTCTTTCAAATCCTTCGGCAATATTATCCATTACCGATCCCGATGAAGCATTTATTTGGGAACAAAATCTGTAATCATTTTTAAAAGGAATCGCCTTCGTCAACTTCCGAACGCGCTGACAAAGCTCCCTTGCTTCTTGCCAAACATGCAGGTCTTCAAAGGTAGCAATGGACGACATTGGGCTTGTTTCTAGTTGTTGTCGTGGTAGCGGGGTGTTGCCCGGCCTTAGTGGTAGTTGGGCAGCTTCCTGGCGTTATTAAGGGTTAAGAGGCTTGTTTTTGGTGGTTGTTGTGGTAGAGGGGTGTTGTCCGGCTGGGTGGTAGTCGGGCAGCTTCCTGGCTTTGTTAAGGGTTAAGGGGCTTGTTTCTGGTTGTTGTTGTGATAGCGGGTTGTTGCCCGGCTGGGGGATTGTAAAGCAGTTCCCTGGATTTGTTACCGGTTAAGGGGTTGTGCAAAAATCCAAAGGATTTTTGGAGATACCATTGTTTAACCCTTAACAACCACGGTTCGACGGTACATAAGGACAGTAGCTAAACAACCCTTTTCTACTCCTCAGCCTGTTTCGAATCCTATTAACCCTTAACAACCACGTCTCCACTTCTATCAAACTCAACTGCAAAACAATTCATCTCAACCACTCATACCGTTTCGAATACTATTAACCCTTAACAACCACGGTTCGACGGTACATAAGAACAATAGCTAAACAACCCTTTTCTACTCCTCAGCCCGTTTCGAATCCTATTAACCCTTAACAACCACGTCTCCACTTCTACCAAGCTCAACTGCAAAACAATTCATCTCAACCACTCATACCGTTTCGAACCACATTAACCACCACGTTTCGACTACCAACCGGGTCGACAGCAAAACACCCCTTCTCTACTATCCTGCCTGCTCAGCACCAACTCTCCTGGACACAGCTTCGCCTCCTGAGTCCCATTAGGAACCCACCGGGAGGGGGAAAGACGTTGTGCAAAACAATGGATTGAAAACGGGATTGGCAACCCCTTTTTCAATTTTTTGGGTCTATTGGTTAGCGAACGGCATTCAACACCAACAGCACGGCTGAGAGGGTGGTGACGGCCAGTTGAAAGGTCTGCATAAAGTTCACACCGGTACCGAGTTCCCGTATTTTCATGGGTTCGGCGTAGAGCATGTCGTTGGGTCGGATAAAGTAGAATTCGGATTCCACGATCCGTTGGTCGTTTAGGTTGACGCGAAAAGACTTGGTTCCTTCGGGGTATTGCCGAATCAGCACCACCTCGTTGCGTTTGGCGGTGGTGGTCATGTCGCCGGCATGGGCAATGGCCTGAAAGATGCTGATGCGGTTTTGCAGGATGGTAAAGTTGCCGTTCCGGTTAAATTCCCCCAGGGCGGAAAAGCGTACCCCACCCAGGCGGACGCGGACAAAGAAGTCTTCCTCGTTGACGTAGGCTTTGAGTTTTTCTTCGATTTTGGTCTGGGCTTGTTTGGTAGTCAGTCCCAGCAGTTCGATTTCTCCCAGCAGGGGAATTTCCACCATGCCGTTTTCGTCCAGGGTATAGCCGTTGATAAAGAAGATATCGCCTCCGTTTTGGGCTCCCTGTGCCATGTTCATTTGGAGGCGTTGGTCACCCGCGGCGATACCAAAAATCTCGTTCAGTTCTTCGGAGGTGGTTTTGACGTTGATGTCCACCACGTCGTTGTACTGCAGGAAATAGTCTTCGGTAAAGTTGGGTACCAGCTCGCTTTCGGTGTAGAGCGGGATTTCCTCGTCGGTTTCCTGCAGGTAGATGATGCGTTTATTGGACACACAAGAAGCTGCCAGGAGCAGAAGCAGGCTGGCAAAAAATGGGATTTGTAGGGCTTTCATTCTAGGGTACTAAGGAAAATCGATGCTTTCGAGGCCAAATATATTTAAAAGGACGGCAGCAAAAAAACGGTTGTTGTATTTTTTCGCATGGGGGAGGAAAAAATATATTTTAAACTTTTGGTTTGGGAGGTATGTACGAAATTTCAAAGGAAAAATGTACTTATTTTTTCAGGAGGTAGCAAATGGAGACCTTTGGGGGTAATAGGTCTAAGCCGGAGCGTGTACGTAAAAAACCTCCGGGGTTCCAACTTTTTTTGAACCATAGAAGGCATATAAGGAAATATAAGGTTTCTGCATTAATAGCGCTGAAGGCGCGCCAAACTACAGCACAGGGTGAAGCCCTGTGATCGATAGGCAGACCGATACCCCAAGCGCTGAAAGCGCGAAATACCACCTTATATGTTCTTATATGTTCTTATAGGATTCCATCCATTTTTTTTGAACCATAGAAGGCATATAAGGAATTATAAGCGGGGTGAATTCTTTGCGCTGAAGGCTTCGGAGTCGACTTGTAGCTTTTTTTGGGGAAGTGGTAACGGAGTTGACTTCAGCGGATTGGGCTAAAACAACGTTTATTTCCATATATGCTGTTTGAGGCTATTGATCATGCGCTCCGTAAAAGCAGGCCTGAAGGGCCTGAACAAAATCAGACTATTGATCATGCGCTCTGTAAAAGCAGGCCTGAAGGGCCTGAACAAAAATAACCGTGGGTGCAACCCACGGCTCGGTGACCATATACTACCTCCAACCCCGGAAGGGGTTGAATCGACTAGTGATGGTGCCTGGTTTTCCGAGACGCACGGGCTTCTGGTAAAAAAGAACCGCCCCTCATCAAAAAACAACTTATATGCCCTTCTATGGTTCCATCCATTTTTTTGAACCATAGAAGGCATATAAGGAAATATAAGCGGGTTGAAATCTTAGCGCTGAAAGCGCGCAAGACCTCAGCACAGGGTGAAGCCCTGTGATCGATAGGCAGACCGATACCCCAAGCGCTGAAAGCGCGAAATACCACCTTATATGATCTTATATGTTCTTATATGGTTCCAACAAAAAAACCTTCGAGGTCTCGAAGACCTCAAAGGTTAATGGAGGTAAAAACCTTCGAGGTCTGGAAGACGGCAAAGGTTAATGGAGGTGAAAACCTTCGGGGTCTGGGAGACCCCAAAGGTTATAGCGAACGATTAAAAGGCTTGCAACTTTACCTGTAGCCGGGTCTCTTTGTCCAAGACCCAGGCGGGAATGCGAATTTCCAGGCGCTTCAATCCGGCAATCTGCCGGTCCAGGGCCAGGGGGGCGGGGTCCAGGGACACCACCGACACCATCAACTCGGGATGGGAAAGGTTTTCCAACCGCACCTGCTTCCCCTCCTGCCGCAAAATGGCACCACCGGGTACAAGTTCCACATCCGCCTGCGTCATCAGCTGCCAGGTAATCATCTTGGTATTTTCGTTGGTTACCAGCCGGTCCTGGATCATCAGGGAGTTTTCGTCCGGCCGGGAAAACGTGCGATGCGCCAGCTCCAGGTTATCCCCAAATACCGGCGTCAGGTCAAACACTGCCTCCGGCTGGGGACCCTCGCTAAACTGTTCCAGGCTGGCAAATCCCTCGTTGACGTGCAGTTCCCCGTTCACCGTCAGGGTGCTGTGCCCGTAGTTGTTTTTGGTAAGGAGGGTCCAGCGTTCGCAGTCCTGGCACCTGCCCCAGAGATCAAAGCCAGTTATTTCAAGTTCGTTGTAGGGCTGGTTTCCCGGGTCGATTACCCAGCGCACCCCGTCGATTTCCCAGATAAAGGAGCCGGCGTCCATGTTGCCGTGGCTGATGGTGGCTTTGCCCCCCTTGCCGCCAAAGTAGTAGGCATCCGGAGCCTCCGAATCGTCCCGGAAAAGGACCAGGGGATTGGCTCCGTCTCCCTTCCAGGCCGTGGGTAGCCCTTCGGATTCGCTGGCTTCAAACTGCGCCAGCCAGACCAAGCCGGCACCGGCAATGCGGTGCAATTTGCCCATATCGGCGACCGGCTGTAGGAATTTGTCTTTTTCCAGGTACAGGGGATTGCCCGTTTCGGTACCAAACCAGGCCAGGATGATGTCTCCGGCCTGGCTGTGTCGGTCGCCGCAATCGGCGTAGTTATAGTACCAACCGGAGGGGGCAATGCTTAGCTTGCGAAAGTCGGCACTGGCTTTAAAGGCCGGGTACTCCGCCAGACCAAAGTCAGTGCCAAAGGCCGATTGCAACATGGAGGCGGTCAGCACGGAAAAAGCCGTTCCGTAGCCCCAATACGTAGAACCTTCGGGGTACACACCATCCGGACCGTATTCGGCCAAGGCATGGGGCATGCCATCCAGGGAGCGGGAAATGGTCTTCGCTGCCAGTTCGGGATCCTGATCGGCGATCACAATGGAGGCAGCGATCATGCCCCCGTTGCAGACCTGGTTCCAGTTATTCGTTCCGTTGATCCAGCCGTGGTTTCCTTCCCAACTGGGCTGAATGCCCTTTTCGATCAGGGCTTGCTTTGCCTGGCTGACAGTGGCTTTTGGCAGGTCCTTCCCTACCCAGTCGACGGCCAGGGCTACGGCGGTGGCCATTTCGGCCACGTCCAGAAAATGGGAGGGATTCCAATCGGAAAAGTTGGACACCGCCAGCAATTCCTCGTTGATTTTATCCAGGTAGTGCTGCTCACCCTCGATGCGGTAGGCAATGCCCAGGACGTTCATGCGGTGCAGCATGTCCCGGGAGGTACCGAGCAGGCGGCGTCCGACCATTTCCCGGCGCAGTGCCGGTTCGTCTAGCAGGGCGTCTGCATTGGCTTTGACGGCCGCATAGTAATTGCCCACCATGGGGTCGGTGCGGATTTTTTGTTTCAGGTTTCGCTCCCAGGCAGGCGTCAGGGCCAGTTTGGGGCTGGATTTCCGCAGGTTGCGTTTGAGGTAGCTGACCGTGATCGGATTTTCCAGTTTGGGGGGATCCTGTTGGCGCTGGTTGACAGGGGCAGTTTCTGCCCGGACCTGCTGCAGGGATCCTGTCAGCAGTCCGGCACAGAGGCCTAGTGTTAAAAGAAATTTTGGGTTTTTCATAAGTGTATGTATGCGTTTTTTTGTTTGGTACTATCCGGTTCCGGAAAAGGACGGTCTATTTCTTGGTTTCCGACGAAAATGGACCATTTCTGCCTGGTCCCGGGTGTACTGTCGGGCAAGAGGGGCCATTTCCCCGCTTGATCCAGCACCGGAATTCTTTACTCAAGATAGGGAAAAGGGCAGGTTTTTCGCTTTCCGCCGGTCAAAAAATCAAAAAAACCTGCCAAAGGATCGGCAGGTTTTTTTGATTATTCCAATTCATTGCTTGTTTATTTCAAACGAATTAGCCGTCATACCCCGGGTTTTGGGTAATGTTCGGGTTTTGAGAGATGACATTCAGCGGAATGGGCCAGAAGTAGTTTTTGGACTCGTCAAAAACCGGATCCGCCCAGTCGGTATTCTTGTACACATCGATGTAGGTATGGCCATTGTCCGGATCCACGCTGGTCTGAATGATGGCACCGGCATAACGCGCTTGGGCCTCAGGTGTCCAGCGAATGCCCATATCGGGCTTCTCCAGTTTCTTGCCCTGCTTCCAGCGACGGATGTCGTCGTAGCGGAAGCCTTCCTGGAACAACTCCACGCGTCGCTCGCGGCGGATTTCCACCAACAAGGGGGAGATACCGTCGTTGGCATAGCGGGGGTCCATGGGCGGGTTGATATCCAGGTGCGGCATGCCCACGCGATCGCGCAGCAGGTTGATGCTCCGATCCAGGTCTGCCTGGGTGGCTTCACCCAATTCGGCTTTTGCCTCGGCATAGATCAACAACACTTCTGCAAAGCGCAGAATGATGGCTGGTGACTCGGCGGTATTGAAAGCTTTGCCGATCATGTCGTCGGCATTGTAGTGCTTGATCACGTGGTAACCGGTGGCGGAAGTTCTGCCTCCCGGCTGTCCCTGAATCCGGGGATAGTCCCTGCCATCGGCATTGTGGTACTTGTATTTCTCGGTATCATCCGGATGCAGCACGGTTTGCCGCAGGCGGGGATCCCGGTTCACAAATACGTCCTCGATGGTCTCGTCGCCCTGGTACAGGGGCGAAAGGGTAATGGGCAGTCCGTCCTCGCAGAGGATGTCTTCCACAAAGCTACGGGTGGCACCC
>NZ_WIOK01000054.1 GCF_009467825.1 Cyclobacterium xiamenense
TTTAGAAGCTTTAAGTTACTTAAAGCAAGCCGGTTTTCATAAGGAAAACCGGCTTATTTTGGCCTCTAGAGCTGTTTTTTTCTTAACTTAATAGCATTGTGGAATTGACTCCTACGCTCTGGTGTTTGCAGCCCGGAATACAACAGGCTCCGGGCTGGATTGGGCTGATCCGCTATACCATTGATGCGCTATCTTTTTTCCAGCAACCCAACTTCTTACAAAAGCTTTTTTAGTAACAAGGGGAGGAGACACGGAATACCGGCTGAAGACGTAGTACAATACCTTTTCCCCTGGACTTTTCAAGTTTCAGGAATGGGTTCTACCCTGTGTCTAACGAAAGTCACCGTAATAAAAACAGGAAAAGCCATGGGAAGGGAGGCTTTCGCTGCCTAGTCTAAGCCTTCTTCTTTATCCAATCCGTGTTTCATTTCGAATTTATTCCGTTTGATCTCAAAGCGCTCCAATTCTGTATTTATTATGTCCAAGGACTCATTGAAGGTGGAGAATAGATTCCCCATGTTTTTTTCCATTTCCGAGAAATTGAACTCCATCGCGTCCATTTGTAGTTTTGAAGACTTTTCTACCATGGCAACCTGGCTATTTTTAAGGTCTTCCAGCATCCTTATAGCCCGATCCATTTTTTCTAATTTTTCCCTAGTATCCATTTTTCTTTATTTTTTATTAGATTCATGCAAAAACTGTTCCGCGCAGTAATTTCCGCGTAGAAAATGGGATAGGGGATGGTTCAATTTGCTAATGGTCTCATGATTCGATTAGTTGATTTGCTAATCAATCGGTTTTGCAACATTAATGAGGCGAAGGATAGGAAAACGCTTGTTGACCAGGCAGTCAATTCTGCGCTTGATGAGCACGTTACCAGCTACTTCCAGGTTCTGTCATTTACTTGCTCGCTGTCGGCTACAGCTCACATCATTTCATGGAGAAACGATATACTACCTGACGGATGTTAGCTCCTTCCAGAAAGCCTTGAACAAACAGGGTTCGGAATACTTTCTGATCGGAACTTGTGTAGCGCCTTTCGTTCTACTACCTAATTCTTTAAAAATTTAATTGACCGCCCGATGGTACGTTCCCCTAACCCGGGCACCTGCTGGTTTACTCCGCTCCAGCCTTGCACTCCGTACGAAGATCGACGAAATTTATCAACAGCCTTTCAGCTCGATTAACTCCTACTCCAGGGAAATCTGCCGGAAGGTGAATTCTTTGTTCGAGCAAGGGCTGCCCCTTTTGTTTGAACGTAGGGGACAGGAATAAACCTTCTTTGGTAGCTTGTGTGAAACGTTGCAACATGCCCCCCAGGATGTCGGTAGTTTTTTCCTTCCAGCATGGGACAGGCAGGTACGGAATTGTGGCTTGGTTTTCGCACTGATGGAACAATCGACCATCTTTTATGGATTTGCAGAAATCAGGGATGGTTTTCCTCTGCACCTGCAGATCCCCGTCAAAAAGATAGTCGCCTGCCAACAACGTCTGGCGGTGGACGATCCCATTTCCCTTTATCCGGAAGAGCTCCTCCAATGCGGTTGGTCCGGGTGCATCTATGGTGAAGTGCACAGGAAAATAATGGGAAGATTTCAGTAGTTTGGAATATTAAAATCAGTAAGTCATACCCTAATTTACCAATTAAATGGATTTCTGCAGGCGTTTGGGTCAGCGGGTTTAGTGGGGCCTACGAACTGTTTTCTAGCAACGCTGGCCTCGACATTCGGCAATACACAACCTAACCTTACCCGGGAAGTCCTTTCCTCATTTCCCAAGGCCACCATATGAGATGCCTTAGGCGCAAACCCGGTTGGATTCATTCCGATGCTTGCGGCATGCAGGCGCACGATTTATTTTTTAATTAAATCTGCATTTTCGACAAGGTTGTTGTACATCACTTTTCCTTTTTCTGTCATGTAAGGAATAAGCAGCTGCCAAATATGTTTGGACATGCCCGTGTTCCGTTTTTTCGAGCTGGAATCGGAAGCCAGTTCTTCATGAGACAGCCAAAACGTGATGATAATCCGGATCGACAATAGAAGTTGCCTGATGTTTTCTTCGGTCTCTTGAATGAAAAACCCATCGGCGATGGCCTGCTGGAGCATATCGGCCATCTGTTCTTTTCGGATCTGTATGGTATGCTTTAATAGACGGTTGATTTGCGGGTACGTCCGCGAAATTACCAGAACGTCGAGGTTAAAAAACCGAAACTTGTATTGAAAGGATTCCAGGTGCAGTAGTAGCCGGTGAATTTGCTCAAAACTCTCTCCAACGGTATCGGTAGCCCTGTAAGAATCAGACATTTCTGCACGCATCTGTTCGTATATGGCCAGAAGCAAGGCTTCTTTATTCCTAAAATGATAGTCCAGATTACCGTTGCTGATGCCCATTTCTTTGGCAATATGCCGGCTGGTAACACTTTGAACGCCATCTCTATTGAATAGTTCTACAGCAGTATCCATGATTCGCTGCTTGGTGTTTATTTTGCTCTTTTTTGTCATCTTAACTATTTCGCGGAATCTCCGGCAAATTAACCCCCGATCTTTACAAAAGTAAACAAACTCAGGGATTACCACGGAAAATTTGACTCTTTAGGTTTCCAAGCTCAAATTGGTAATGGTGAGTTTTCTTCAATGATATTTTGCTTGCTTCGGGTAAAGAATAGAAAGACTGTACCTATTTCCCATTTTCATAACACGGCTTACCTGTATTGAGTTTTTTCTTCTCGTACTGGTTTCGCTACTTTCCGTCAGGGTGATGGACTGCTTGTTTTCTTCTCCTAATAAGAAACTCTATGGGTTGAGATTAGAAGGCGACTTTGAATTCCATGATAATGGGGTCTTCAGGATCCGGTATGGTCTCCAGGTATGCTTCTAATGCTGCACCATAGTCGCCAAAAAGGTTATTTTCCATCGCATACATCCAATCCTCAGTCTGTAGTACTTCATAGAAATACCCGTCTTTTGCAAACCCTTTGCCTTCCGCTCCAGAAAAGGATAAAAATCCAACCACTTGCTGATCTGGACCAATAAAAACAGTATGAAATGGAAATGTCCTCAGGTCTTTCACATCCAACATCCGACTTTCTTTTGGCCCAAATGTTTTTAATTGAATAGTATGCGCTGTATAGTTGATGTGTCCAAGATTAATTGCACTGGATTGGTCAAGAACGATCTGGTCGAACTTTTCAGGATTTGCTGAGAGGTACTTTTGATCTGGATGTTTATTCCCAAAATCCAAAACTAAATGGGCATGTACGTGATCTCCGTCATAGGTGAATAATGTATCCGAAAGTCCATAATTTAATAAGAATTGGTTGTCAAATGGAGCTATGCTCCCCTCACCCAATTTGGCGTTTACTGAGGAAGCTTTGATTGGAAGAGGTGACAACGCCCCATTCTCACTATTCACCTTCATGAAAACCGGAAATGTTCCATTCTCATCCAATTCTCCGGTAAATTCAACTGAAATAAGCCAAGAGGATGCATCTAATGGATAAAAATTTGAAAGCAAGAAAGATTTTCCTAAGGTGAACTCCTTAATATATGTCAAATCCGAAAGCGAGTATTGTTTGATTACACCCTGTCCGCTACTGATGGAAAGTACCTCATCATCTATGTAAATACCTTGAATAAGTTGATATTCGGCCGGACCATCTCCTTTTTTCTCGAGGCTATTTATGTGGTTACCATCCAGATCAAAGATGTGAACCGCAGTTCGTTCATACCAATTGGTAGCGTAGTAAATCTTGTCTGAGATAAAAAGGTGGTAAATCATGCTTGCCAGGTTTTGCGATGGATTTTCTGGAGGTCGGAGGGAAATAAAACGTACCTCAGTTGCCACCTGATCAAATGGAAGGATGTGCTCTTCCGATATGGCAATTCGAGGAATCCCGTCTTGTTTGGATGTTTCCGAAGACTGGCACCCGAAACAAAAAAATAAGGAGACAGCCATTCCTATAGGACAGGCGATAGATTGCATCATATCAACATTTTATAAATTCTTCTTTAAATGTAGGGGGATCCGAATTAAATTCCTATCCAGTCATTTTCCCATTGGTATCATTTTATCTTATGGTTGAATTTATTTGTTTATAAAGAAATACCGTATCCGGCAGGCATTTCCGGTACTCTGTGGGTTTCTTTCTTTTGCTATCCGAATACGCAGGACATGCGTGCCCGCTTCTAATCCTGCACCAAGCGTATAAAACCAGGGAAGATGCAAGTTCCCGCTCCATCGCGTATATAGATCCTGCTTTTGCCATTCCATATTGTCAATTCGGTATTCAATAACCCCCGCATCAGGTCCAGCTGCGACAGCGATGCCAACCGCATTTCCGCTAAAGCCAAATTCCAGTACAGCACCCTCCTCCTGGGCAACAAGCATGGGAACCTCCGTATAATTGGCCCGTGTGCCGGCATTATCGGCTGGGGTCCAGGAAGGAAGGAACTTCCAGCCGTGGCCTATACGGGCCCTGCCGGGCTCAATCAGTACTCCATTATTGTAATTTGCCGGATCGAGCGGTTGGGGCAAAACGTAGCGTTCACGGCTGTCGTCTTCTGCGCCTGTTTCGTCCCAGGCCTTTTCAAGAAACGTTTTCATGGAACGAAAATACACCCCCTGCCCAAAAGGTGAAGGATGAAGATCTTTAAAATCGTCTTCCCAGGAAAATTCTCCCGCATCGATGCGTTCGGTCACTTCCCGCGCTAAGTGAATGCTCGGAATACCGTAGTGATCGGCTACTTTTTCGTGATGTTCAATCACTTCCGGCACTTGTCCCCGACGGTAGCGTTCCATCTTTGGCGGATCCACAAAATGCATGAGGACGATATCGGTGGAGGCATCCTTCCGGCGGACCTGCCGGATTATTCCTTCCATTGCCCGAACCTGTTCCTGAGCGCTTCTGCCGTTCGATGCGTCGTTTACCGCAGCTTCCACAAACAGTAGGTCGACCGTACCAGCAGCCAGTACATCGCGTTGCAGCCGGAAGGCCGCCGGAGTGGACCCCATGGAAGGAATGCCCGCATTGATAAATTGGAATTCGGTATCCGGGAAGCGTGTTTGGAGGTAGTTGGAAATGCTGTCACGCCAGCCAGTATTGTAGGTAATGGATCCGCCGAGGAAAGCAACCCGGCCCGTTTTATTCCGCTGAAACCTGATAAGACTGTTTCGAATGCCCTGTCGATGCCTGTGGTAGTTTTCGGAAGGGAGGAGCGGTTGGGGTAATTCAGTATGATACCTAATAAAATCCGCACCCAGTCGGGGCGTTTCAATCGGAAAATGGTGCCCGAACAACGCCTGCTTTCCTTCGGTACAGGGAATAACCGATGCCGGACCACCGAGTTTAATGTAGCGATCTAGCAGGACAAAGGTGTTTTCCTCCGGAGGAACCACCTGATCGTCCAATCCAATCATATGCAGGATGGGTATCTTCGCCGCTGCCAGGGTTTCGAGGTTATCGATCGGATTATTTTCGTAAGCCAGGGCCTCTTCGTCTGAAGCAAAACCATAGGCCATTTTTAGTTTTTCCCAATCCGCCTGGCTTCCCTGGCCCGCGCCAAAACCTCCCGGCCAGCTTTTAAAATCGCAGACCGGCGCTTCCGCATACAGGCAGTTTACTTTTTCGGGATTGCGCTTTGCCCAGTTGTAAATGAATAAGCCTCCACGACTCACCCCTTCCAGCGAAACCTTCGGATGGAGCTTCCATTCGGTGGTCAGAAACTGGTAGAAACGGTCCCAAACCGCCACCGCAGTGGGACTGCCATACATATCGTCCGTGTTGACATAGGCCAGATGAAAGCCTTCGGAAAGCAGTAATTGGTCCATCTCCGTGTGCCAACCCGGAAAGCGTGCCCGCCAAACCCAGGGATTGCCCGGAAGCGGCTTTTCCGGTAAGGTGACATGGGCATCTCTGCCTTCGAATCGAAAGGTATACCGCACAAAATCGTTCCATACCTTTTTTTCTCCCGGAAAGGTTGTGAGTTGTGATTTTTCGTTTTCGGAAAGGAGCGATAGATACGCGTCAACAATTCGTTTTCCATGTCCCACCAATCCTTCGGGAGTAAGGTGCGTGGCATCTGCTTTTGGAAGGCCCAGCATGCTGGTAAAGGCAATCGTTGCATCATCTGCAGCTAATCGTTTTTGGGCTTCTACCACCAGCGGCCGTTCTTTTACGAAGGGATGCTGTTCGTCCACGCCCAGTATGATTTTCAGATCGGGTGCATGGACGACGTTCTGACGCAAGTGGCCGATCAGCTGCTTCAGGTTGGAAGAATAGGCCTGGGCTGTACCTTCCTCCCCGGCGTCGCTTTCGCCCTGAATCCAGATAAACCCACGTACCGTTACCTCAAATCCCGTTTCTTCGAGTTGCCGGATGGCCGAATCGAGACTCAGGGTCATGCGATCGTAGATACCGCCTTCACCAGGAGATTTCCAGTCACGCGCAAGGCCGGTCGCGCCCTTGGTGTACTTGAAAATGGCAGGGTTGTAGCCCAGTTTTTTGAGTTCACGACCAAAGCTTACCTCCGGCCCGAAATGGCCTTGGGGAAACCTTCCCTGCTGAGGTTGCATCGTAACCCAGTTACCACCGGAACTTTGGTTGTCCACAAAAGTCCAGTTTAAAAAAATCGATTCATCCAGCTTCTTCCCTTCTTCCGGGTAATTAGCAGCATCTCCCATCCATCCCTGGGCATTGGATTGGCCCGCCCAGATAAAAAGATCCAGGGCCTGCTGTGCAGGTGCATCGATCGGTAGCAAAACCAGAAGATGCAGGAAAATACCGGTGATTGCGCTGAAACACTTCATGCTAATGCCTCTCTTTTTAACGGTTAAAAACTACTTTCTCTCCTTCAGCTAAAGTAAGTTTTATATTCAGACCATCCTTTATATATTCTTTATCAGATGAAAATTGATCTTTACCAAACGGATTTTCAAAAATTATTTCTCCCCCCTTTTCAGAGATAATCTCCACTTTGTCCACTTTTCCATTCTCTCTAGTTGCAGAAACAAGGAATGCACCTTGGGTGCGCAGGGTTTTAAAAGAAACATCTTGCCAGTCTGCAGGAATGGCTGGAAACAGCTTTACCACGCCAGTGTGACTTTGTATCAGCATTTCTTGAATCCCCGCAGCAAAGGCAAAATTTCCTTCCAAGGTAAAGGGACGGTAGGTAAAATTCGACTTTCCGGTTCCCGATTGGTCTCCATTGACATGGAAACTGTTGGGCAATACAAAGGAGGAAGCAAAATCCCGTAAGGCCATGGCGGCTCCCTCTCCATCTCCCGCCCTTGCCTTAAGGTTTCCCAGCCAGGCAAAGGAATAGCCGGTCCAGTTGGATGATCCCAGCTTATCTAAATGGGCAATGGTATTTTCTATGATTTCCCGATCCTTTTCTCCATTGGAGGGATCTATCAAGCTTAGGGGATGAATGGCCATGATATGGGAAAAATGCCGGTGGGACTCTTCTAACGGATTGTCAGGTGCTACCATTAGCCCTGTTTCATCCGTGGCATAATCGGGCCATTCGGCCAGCATGGTATTCCAATCTGCTGCTTCATCAGTATAGCCCAGTTCCAGGGCCAGTTCGGCGGCAGTGGTATAGGTCCAACGCACCAGGGCCAGGTCATAATTGGTCATTTGGTCAAACCATGCCCGGGCATCGTTGTTATGGATTTCGGGGCTGGAAGACAAGGGAAGTTTTCTTTTTCCACCTTCATCCACAATGGAAAGCTCCTTCAAATAAACGGCAACTTCCCGGATCCAGGGATAGGCTTCGGCTTCCAGAAACTGTCTATCCATCGTATACCGCCAATGCAGGTAATAGTGGTGTCCCAGCCAGGCACTTACGGTGGGTCCGAATGCATATTGTATCCAGCCGCCCATAGGGTCTCCCTCCAGCGTGGTCACTCCGGGTACATTCAATCCATTCGTTCCAAAATATTCCCGGGTGTATTTTTCAAAGGTGGGTTGATGTTGATTGAGCCAGTCGATAAAGCCTTGCTCCAGCTCCAGGTGGTTGCCTGCATAGGTAGGCCAGTAGCTTAATTGGGTATTGAGGTCGTGGTGGAAATCCCCTTTCCAGGGCGGTAATTTACCATTGTCCGCCGTCCAGACGCTTTGCAGGGAAATGGGTGGTGCTCCCTGTCTGGCAGCAGCACCCAGTTTGTACATATCCATGTAATATTGCTGCTGCAAAAGGGTGTCGGGAAGGGTAATGGAGGATGCCTTCCAGTAGTCATCCCACCAGGTAAGGTGCTCCTGATGGTATTCATCCTGATTTTTGGCAAAAGCTTTTTCAGTGATCTCCGAGGCGGTATCGGCGGTTTCCTGGTCTTTCTTACTTGAACTGATGCTCCAGAATCCCTCAAGTTGATCTGCTGTTTTCTCCCATCGGGTATTCACCCGAAACCGGAATCCGTCCCATCCTTCCTGCTCATAAGTCAGGGTATTTCCTTCCTGGGAAAGTTCGCCGGCCGGATATCCCAACCTTCGCAGGTCTTGTCCACTGACCGGGTCCAGGGCTTCTGATGGTCCGGCTCCTACGTAAGGAGGGGGCACCATTTCTGGCAACAGGTCAACTTTGAGATTTTCAAAACGGTACCAACCAACCGGTTCGGTGGCATGGACAAAGGTCCTTAATAGGGTGCCGTTTTTCCATTGGATTTCACTGCTTCCTTTTTGAAGATCCAGTTTGACGGATGCTATTTCGCCCCATTCGGAAATATCAAATTCAAGTGCCGCTCCCGGGATTTTTGAAGGTCCGGCAAGGGTGTCATACGGAAGGTCATATTGTCTCTGTACTGCCCCATATTGCTTGTCTTCCCATTGATTTTTCACCCAGTTGAAATCATTGTTTTCAAAGTCCAGGTTTTCCATGTTTCTCAGATCCCAAAGATCTGCCCGATCCAGGGAAAACCGCAGTTTTCCGTCCTTTTGCCAGACCAGTGCGCCCAGCATGGCGTTGCCAAGGGGTATGCCTTCGTCCCAGGTCTTTGCCAGGTCCGGGAAGCTGCGTTCCATATAAAAGGGTGTGCCTTGATCGGCTTGCTTTTCCTGACAGCCGCCCATCGAAAGCACACAAAAGAGGGTACATGCAAAACCAAGTATTTTTTTGAATTCCATTAGTTTTCAGGTTGATAAGATGGGTTTGGATAAGGTAATTGTACTGCCATTTCCTTCACCCACTGTTGTAATTTTTTATTTAATTGTTTTCTTCTTTTAGGGGACGAATTACTTAGGTCAGATTCTTCGGCTCGATCGGTTTCCAGATGGTATAATTCCGATTGGTCGCTTTCAAAAAAGTGGACCAGTTTGTACTGCCCCTCTCGGATGGCAGCCGAAGGTCGACCTCCAAGACCTCCACTATAGTGGGGATAATACCAAAATATGGGCCGCTCTTCCATACTTTTACCCCTCAGCAGGGGCTTTAGGCTTAGTCCGTCCTGGTGCTGATGCGGCAATGGATTTAAACCCGCCATTTCCAGAAAGGTGGGAAAAAGGTCGGTACCGGTTACCGGAAACTCATGCGTACTTCCTTCTTTTATGGTTCCTGGCCAGCGGAAAATAAGTGGAACCCGGATGCCTCCTTCGTACAAATAACCTTTTCCGGTTCGCAGGGGGGCATTGGACGTGGGGATTTGTTCGGCCAGGTTGCTGGTAGCCATCCCGCCGTTATCCGAGGTGAAAATAACCAGGGTATTGCTGTCGAGCCCGGCTTCGGAAAGGGCTTGCAGGAGACGGCCCACGTTCTCATCCAGGCTTTCTACCATGGCCGCATAGGTAGGATGGTCCTGATGATTTTTTTGATAGGTTTGATTTTGCTGGTCAAATGCCGCTCCTTCAAATGACATTTGCTGGCGTTTATTTTGATACTTTTTTACTTTTTCTTCCTTCCCTTGCAAAGGCAGATGAACGGTATAATAGGAGAGGAGGGCAAAAAAAGGCTTTTCTCTTTTTTTGGTAATAAACCGGATGGTTTCTTCCGTAAGGCGATCCGTAAGGTACTCTCCTTCCGGCCCATCGGGCAATTGCGGGTTTGCATAGGGTGAAAAATACCCTCCGGCAGGGTGACCCGTAGCATTGCCACCCACATTTACCTCAAAACCATGCTGTTCCGGATAGTGCATGTCCTTTTCTCCCAAATGCCATTTTCCCGCAAAAAAGGTGGCATATCCATTTGATTTAAAGGCTTCCGCTAGGGTAGTCTCTTCGGGATCAAGAAATAGTTTAAAGGGATGGGAAGCCAGTTTTTGGTCGGGATGGGGACCGTAGTGGCGGTTGCCAGGAATGTAGTCGGTCAGGTTTAACCGAGCCGGGTATTTTCCCGTCAGAATGGCTGCTCTGGAGGGGGAGCAAATGGGGCTGGTGGCATAGGCATTGGTAAAGCTCATGCCTTCTGCCGCTAGCTTATCGATATGGGGGGTTTCATAAAAGCGGCTTCCGGTATATCCCAAATCATGATATCCTAAATCATCTACCAGGATAAAAAGGATGTTTGGTGGCTCATCTCCTGCAGGTGCAGCCTGTGAGTGGCCTACAGATGGGAACAGTACCAATAGAAAGGTGAATCGGAGTAACTGTGCAATCATATTACTGTGGAGGATCAATTTTGTAGACTGCCAAGGATTTTAGCCGGGGCTCGCCTTTGGATGACCTGGCCACAAACCGAATTTTATCCGTATGTACCGGATCTATGGTTACGATGTGCTTATGGCCAATGGAAGAGCCCCTATAAACCTCAGTCCACTTCCCAATTATTTCGGCCTCCAATATAAATTCGCGTACCAGTTCCCCTTTCGATATGTCTTCCTGCAATATAATATGGTCAATCGTTTGCGCCTTTTCCAGGCTAAGGGAAATATTGTTTCCCCTTCCCGAAATCCGGGCCAGGGGAGTGGAAAATCTCCGATCGATTTCCTCTCCAAATTCTTTTAGCCGTTTTACATCAGGCTCCGGCATCAAGCCATCCGCATTGGGCGTCACGCCCAGGATCAATGTAGAATTGTGACCCAATGAATTATAATACATTTTCACCAGGTTTTCAAGCGGATAAATAATATGTTCACGATTGGGTTCCCAAAACCAATCGTGGCCGCCATGTCCTCGCAAGGGGGCATCGCTCATGGCAGGCATGTAATAGGCACCGTTCGGATCTCCGGTTTTTAAAAGTTGAAAATTATTGGCGCCGATTTCTTTTCGGGCGCTTTCCCCGGCGCCAATTGCCGGATAGGGGAACGTTCCCCAACTGGGATAGGGTACGGTACCCGTTTCGCTGCCACCCCAGCGGATATCCGCCCGTTGGAGGTTGTGGTAAAAAATACTGTTTGGCTGGTGTTTCTCAAAAACGGAGAGTACATCCGGCCCTCCTTGTTTAGGACCATGTGCGCCCCCGTCAAACCAAACCATTGCCCAGTCGCCATAATTGGTGAAGATTTCTTCCACGATTTTTTCGATCATTCGGTTGTAGTGCTCTTGTCGGTTGCGGGCAAATTCATTGTCTCCCTGCACCTTAAAGTCGTACACGCCATAAAATGCATTCCAGCGTGTACCGATATAGACGGCTGGGAGTATATCGTATTTTTCACAAGCTGCTTTGAAATCCCGAAGGATGTCTCCTTGTCCATCCTGCCATTTTAAGGCCTTCATGGAGTAGGGGGTAGCGTTACTTTGGTGAAAAAAGAAGCCGGTCTCGTGGCTGACGGTAAAAATGGCAATGTTGAATCCGGCATCTTTTAAGGACCGGATCCACTGATCCATATCGTACTTTAGTGGATTAAATGCGTTGTAATCTTCTACCGGGGTAATTCTTGCTTTGGGCTGCACATAAAATTCACCATCAAATACATGCATGTCCCAGCAAACCAATGCTGCCAGTTCGGCCTGCTGCCACTGTAGTTGGGCGGGTGTAGGGATGGGAACCTGCTGCTGCGCAGTTGTATTCAAATAAAGGGCAAGAAATAAGCCCAGGGAAAATAGCATCGTTTTTAACATCGGTTTTCTAAAATTAAATGGCATCATTCTATTTACTTATGGCCTGTGAGTTTCATTGCTACTAATTTTGCAATGGCCTCGTAACCCTCCTTATTCGGGTGAACGCCATCGCTTAGCGTAAACAGTTCCGGTCGATGGTCCAATGGTTCATTGAGGTCAATGAAGGATACATTCTTCTCCATTGCCACCTTTTTTGTCATACTAATAAGTTCTTGAAGTCTGGGTTTTCGGACTTTCAGACCGGCTATCCGTTCAGCATCCAGGCCAGGGGTTTCCAACACCATGGGCGAGGGTGCGCATAGGAAGATTTGGGGATCAGATGGGAGTTGGGAAAGTTCATCGATGAGGTCCCGGTAATCCTTTTCGAATTCATCCTTGTACTCCCAGCACTTACGGTCTCCACAAGTACCATAGCCGCAGGTATCGTTGGTGCCAAGGCTGATGACGATGATATCCGGGTTTGCCGCCTTTATTTTGGGCAACTCATTCCAAACGGTGGGAATGCCTTTTCTAATTAGGGTGCAACCTCCCACACCAAAATTTTCCACGGCATAATCATCCCCCAGGAGCTTTTGCAAGTGGGCGGGATAGGAATCGCTGTCGGGGTTATCCAGGCGTGCACCGTAGGTAATGCTATCCCCGATACTGGCTACTTTTATTTTTTCCTTGGTAACGTCTCTGAAAGCAAATAGTAGGAGTAAAAGGAGGGAGCAAAGAATAATGGTGGGGAAGTAGGTTTCTATCCGATTCATAGGTCTACTCTTTGATGTGAAATACGCTAAAACGGTGTATCAGTGGTTCTCCTTTTGATTCAGCGATTGTAAGCCTTACCGCATCCACCTCCATTTCGTCAAATTTATGGATAAATTTATGTCCGATAACGGAACCCTCAAAAATAGGTTGCCAGCCGGTTGACGTTTTGACTTCTAATTTAAACTCCCTTACCCTTTCGCCCTGGGCGATCGCTTCCTGCAAAACGATGTGGTTGATGGGGGTCCATTTTTTTAATTTAAGCCTGTGCTTTTTGCCTTTTCCAGAAGCTTCTGCCAAGGGATTGCTAAACCGTCGTTTTATTTCGGCTCCCCATTCCTTCAAACGCTCCACATCGGCCTGGGGCAGCAAGCCATCTGCATTAGGCGTCAGCCCCATAATCAGGGTGGTATTGTGCCCGACACTTTTGTAGTACATGTCCATAAGGTTTTCCAGTGGATAGATATGTTGCTCATCATCCGGCTCCCAAAACCACTCGTGGCCTCCATTGTACCCACGCAATGGTGCATCGCTCATTGCAGGCATGTAATGCTTCCCGTCTGGGTCCCCTTCCTTAAGTAGTTGAAAATTATTTTTAAGAACGACTTCCTGATTGGCAGCATGCGAGAAAGGAAAGGGAAATGTACCCCAACTCGGGTAGGGGACCGTTCCACTTTCACTTCCTCCCCAGCGGATATCTGCGCGTTGGGTATTGTGGTAGAAAATGCCGTTGGGTTGGTTCTTTTCAAAAATGGATAGCACGTCCGGTCCTCCTTTTTCGGGGCCATGTGCTCCTCCATCAAACCAAATGATGGCCAGTTCACCATACTGGGAAGTCAACTCTTCGACCATTCCCTCACACATGTTATTGTAATAGGCCTGTCTGTTTTTTGCAAATTCATTATCCCCATTCACTTTAAAATCATGCACGCCAAAAAAGGAATTCCAACGGATCCCAATGTAAATACCAGGAGCAATACCGTATTTGCGACATGAATTTACAAAGTCCTGGACAATATCCCCTTCTCCTTCCCGCCATTCTACCGCTTTCAATGAATAAGGATTGACCTTGCTCTGATAGAGGGCAAAACCGGTCTCATGTGTTGCCGTTAAGATGGCAATCTTAAAGCCAGCATCTTTGGCGGCTTTGACCCATTGATCCGTATCCAGTTTCGTTGGATTAAAGATGTTGTAGTCGGGGATGGGGGTAATCCTGTTTTTTGCCTGGTTATAGGCTTTTCCATCAAAAACATGCAAATCGTAATGGAAGACGGCAGCCAATTCTGCATGTTGCCATTCTAATTGGGCTTGCGTCGGAATGGGGACTTCTGTTTGTCCCCAACTTTTTAATCCATGGACTAAGAAGCACGCTACTAAGAGTATTTTCAATTGCATATGATATTGTTTTGCTTTTCAATGGTTAAACTTGTCCCTTACCCAAGGTAGGGCTGGAATCTTGAAAGGATGACACTCATCCCTACCAATGTTAAAGGATAAATTTTTCACGCGGCGAACGCTGCGGATTCGCCGCGACCGCTGCGTGAAATCGAAATGCCATTTTCTTTCTGAAAAGGCTAAATTTAAAATGCTGCGAGAGGGTTCCTTAATGCTCGATGTCACTATGTCTTATTTTTAATTTAATTCAAATCTACTATCCTGCGCAGTGGTATTTGGGGGTTTAAAGATGAATAATTAATGGGCTATTTTTCATTTGGAGACCAATTCGAAACGGACCAGGTAACATTCGTGTTTGTTGTGGATCATGGATATGCCCCATTTTAATCCTTCGCCAACCACCACAGGATTGGTAATATCCGGTCGAAACCCTCCCGGGGCAACCGCACGTTCCTTTACCTTTGCATTAAGTTTGTTTGACATAAAATCAATTCCATCAGGGGCAAATTCAAATGTTTCCGATAAGGAAGCAAAGGCACCCACCCCGGTGCCCTGGGGCCATATCAGCACCTCATGGCTTCTTTCGAGGATTTCTTTTCCATATTTGGTGTAGGGTCCTTCCGGGTCTTTCGCATACGCCACACCCATTGCCGTATGTGCTGGTCCGCCTTGCCCGCCAAGTAAGGATCGGCCCTTGTAATACAGCCAGTACAAGCCGTTTCGGTAGAGGAGGGATGCGTCGTCTACCCGGTAACTGTCAAACTTCTCCGGTTCTACGCTTACTTTTAAAATGGGAGTCTGGTCCATCCTTTTGAAGGGTCCTTCGGGGGAATCAGCAACCGCGACACCGATTGCGGTAATATCACTGATGTTGTTGTTTTCGAATTCTCCGTTGGCATTTCCCGGCGTGGGCTTTACTCCGGTGTAGTACAGGTAGTACTTGCCGTTAGCAAATAGGATATTTGGGGTAAACACTGCCTGGGAATCCCATTGATCCGCTTCCCCTACATCCAGCATTTGCCCTACTTCGGTCCAGGAATAGCCCTCGTCTTCCGATTTGGCACACCAAACGCTGGCGCCCCAATACCCTGCGCCCCAATATTTTGGTTGGGCATCGGGGATTTTAGTGTAATACACGTAATAGGTTTCTCCGACTTTGATGACATCGCTGGGATCCCTGCGGGTAACTCCTTTTTCATAGCCTATTCCTGACACCTCGGTGAATTTAAATTCCATACTATTGAAAAAGGTTTCAATGTCTTGGGCGTTGATTGCATTTGTTGAAATCAACAACAGGAATAGCAAACACATAAAGTTTTTCTTGCTCATTTTACCACGTTTTATTGTTATCTAGATTCGGTTCTACCTGCTTGAATCCTTTAAAAATACGTTTCCCATGAAGGACCAATCCAGCCGAAGTCAAATGGGTTACATCTGCCTTTTCAAGATCAAGCATGGAAGTGAAAACAATGTTTTTGTCTCCCCGGGCGATTGACTTTTGTGCTTCCAGAACAATTGGCCGCTCCACAACAAAATAGTGTTGCTCATCTACCCCCAAAATCACCTTTAGGGCCTCGTTTTTCACTACTTCGGACCGCAAATGGGCGATCAGTTGGCTTAAATTTTTTTCATAATTTTTGGCTGCTTCATCCTCTCCGGCATCCGTTTCGCCCTGTATCCAAATAAAGCCCCTGATGTTAACCAACTGCCCACGCTGCTCCAGGTTTTCGACGGCTTTTTTTAAATCTGCGACCATGGCATCATAGATGCCCCCATCTCCAGGTGATTTCCAATCCTTTTTCAGTCCGGTTCCACCCCGGGTATATTTGAAAATGGCAGGATGGTAACCGGCTTTTTTCAATTCCCGGGCGAAGCTCACCTCCGGGCCAAAGTGGCCAGCAGGAAACCTTCCTTTTTGGGCTTGCATGGGTATCCAATCCCCATTCGAGCTCTCTTTGGCAGACACAGTGTAGTTTAATAAAATGCCATTATCCAATGCTTCTTCATCATTTGGGTATTCCCTTGCATCACCTATATATCCCTGCGCATTGGATTGTCCGGCCCAGATAAACAGGTCAACGGTTTCCTGGGCGGCAAGCCAGCAGGGAAGCATTAAAAAAAACAGCACTAATTTAAGGGAGTTCATAGGTTATGTTTAGGGCAATTAAATGGGTGATTTTGTGAAGTTGTATACTTTTCTTTTAGGCAATTACTTGAATGGTAAGCAAAAATCAAGCAGCCAAGATACACTTGACTGCTTGAATTGCTTTTTATTTGAAAACTAATTTTAAATTTCAGTACTTATTCTTCTTCTACAATCCTGATTACCCAATCGTGTGTCGTTCCATCGGCTGAAACAAGCTTGTAAATAAATTCTCGATCGGATAAATCGGTAATAATGCCAGCAACCGGAGAAAACCCAACCGGTTCTACCCGCATGCTTTGGTGATTAATGATGATACCAGCCCTGGTAAGGTCCGCAGATGCGGGTACGGTAACCGTAGCAGTGAAATTTTCATCTTCAATCACCGCATTTCCGGTTGAAATAATGAGTCTTCTGCGCGCTGGTGTCAACTCACCATTCTCATAAAATTCCTGAAGCTCATGCTCATCTGCTTGCAAGGTAAATATATTTACATTGGTGATAAAGGCAGTGTCTCCCCATTGGCCTTCGTCAAAATCTATCCTGGGTTCGCAAGCAATGCTATTAAGTTAAGCTTTTTGGTTTATTTTTCTGGTTTCAAAATTGAATAATTTTGATTTTTAGCTTCCCTTTCTTGGCTCTTTATTAAGCT
>NZ_WIOK01000055.1 GCF_009467825.1 Cyclobacterium xiamenense
TTTATTTAAAGTGAGATGAAAAATATAAAAAGGGTTGCCCGTTCAAAGTCCAATAAAGCCCGATTCATAGCAACTACATTGCTGTTTTGAGGAATATGATCTAGCCATTAGCGGGCACAATGGATCGAGGATATGGGTTGTGTAAATGATCGCTGGATAGGCCATTGGGCGCTTCCGCCCCTTCGTAAGAGTCTGTTCCACTGCTATTACGCGAGGCTCCTGGTGCTGGGCATAAGCTTCTGCCTTGCATTTCCTGCGTTTGTACGGTAGGATAGCACCGTTGCCGGCATTTGCATTCCTCATTTTTCCTTATTCCATCACCCGTTCATTATCGATCACGGTCAGTACGCAGGGAAAGGCCAGGTAAGGATCTCCCCGGTGCGAAAGGTTTTGGTAGATGGGAAGTAGGGTGCGTTTAACCCTTTTTTCAGCCAGGGTTTTGCCTTGGTACTTGACGGTAATTGGGGCATCCAAATCCAGCATCCGGTCATTTAATAAGAGTTCCAGTTTGCTGCTGTAATTCGACAAAATATTAATTTCGTTATTTTTGTGATTGTATTCCACGTGGATTTCCCCGGCGGTTTCAATCTGTTCCTCCGGCACGCCCAACCAATAAAAATAGCGGTGATGCCGGTCGTCCTGTTTCCAAACGATTTTTTCCGGAATGGGATTGCGTCGGTGAGTTGCCATCCAGGGCAAGGCTACCGCATCCTGCAATTTCATCCAGTGGCCCAATCCCTCGTGCAGGACCACCTGGTGTCGGTAGGTTCCGGGTGCCTGGTTTTCCAGGCTATCCAGCAGCAGCTTCCACTCCCGCGCTTTGCTATTTCGGTCGTAGGCGGCATCCAAGGCCCCCATGTGTAGCGCAAAAGGGACGTTTTTTAACCCCAGGGGGGAGGTTTCATTGGGATGCCCGGCCATCATGGCGGCGGCGGCCCAGCGGTCGGCCATGCGTGGGGCCAACTGATACACGCCATCGCCGCCGGCCGAATAGCCCAGCAGGTATACCTTATTGGGGTTTACGTTTTCCAGTGCCACCGCCAGTTGAATCAGCGTGGTAAAGAAATCGTCGATGTGTGCTTCGTGCCAGAGGTTCCAGGTATTGGTAGGGGCACGTGGGGCCAGATAAACCCCCTCCATTCCTTGTAGGGTTTGATCGTACAAGTGCTTTTGGTTGTCGTATTGCCGGTCGTTTGCTTCGGGGCGCGTATTGCCTCCTCCGTGCAGGGATAGGTATAGGCTCCTGCCATCGGCAGGGGCATCCCCAACTACCTGGTAATAAAACGGCATGTTCAACCCGTCAAGCTGCAATTCCCGGGAATCCCATTGCTGCTGATAGGTACGAAGTACCTGTTGCTGATGGTCGCGAAAGAGCCTATCGGTAAAACGTTCTGCCTGCTCTTTCGATAGAGGTGCCGCTGCGAAATCCATGTTTTCCAGTGGTTCCCGTTCGGAAATTGGCTTTGCTAACCACTGTTCCAGCCCTTGGTTGCTATCAGCAGTAACGATTTTTTTTTCAATACATCCGACCCATGTCATCGGGATTATCAATGCGAGTAGTGGAAGTACCTTCGTATTCATGCGCTGCGCCCGGTATCCGGGGGATGGGGTTTTTGTTCTGTTTATTTGACCCGATAAGCTAGGAAAAATAAATTGTATTCGCATCCACTTCCCGGGTCAATAGTGCCCGCTTCGGGCTCTTTTTGCAGAACCGATGAGATGGTGCCGGGTTTCTGGGCCCGTTTCGGTCCAAAGAGATCCAATCACCGCATGCAGGGAATTTTATCCCTCATTGGCGGGTCAGTTTCTGGATAAGTTCCGCTTTGTCCGGAAAACGAGCTTTGAGTGCATTTTCGGAAGCAAGTTCAAAGTCAGCAAAACTAAATCCGGGTGCTACCGTGCAGCCAACCAGGGAATAGCTGTGCGGCTGGATCACTTCTGCGGCAAACCAATGGCCTCCCGGAACAACAAACTGAGGAACCTCGTCTTTTTCCAGGTCGCGTCCAATCCGGTGAATCGAATGCTCTCCCGTCTCGGATAACAAGTGGAGGCGTAGGGGAGAACCTTCGTAAAAATGCCAGATTTCATCCTGCGTAATCCGATGGAACGCCGAAAAGTCCGCGGAAGTAAGTAGAAAATAGATACAGGTGGCATGGTTTCGCTTGCCAATGTAGGCAGAACCCAGTGCGGCTTCGGGGATTTCTCCGGTACTTCGGTAGGTTTCCCGAAAATATCCACCCTCCGGGTGTGGTCTCAAGTCGAGTTTATCTATTAGGCTGTCTATCGATTGCATCGTTTGTTGGGAAAAGCTTTCAATTTACCGAGTTCGCTTCGGTTATTTTCACTAGAGAACAAAAAATCACCTATACCTGTTTTCCGCGCGGTGATGGAAAGAAGGCCATCCAGCTGTGCGGAAAAGTCATCGGTTGTAATTGATAAAAAAAACCGCAAAATGCCCATCGCCGGGTTGTGGTACGGTTTCTTTTCCGAGCAACTGGGAGCTGACGGCGATAAGGGGTTACTTGATCTGTTCCGTTTTCTTGACAATTTCGTGAATCAATTGATCCATTTCTTTTGCAGACTTACTTACGGCTTTCGCAATTTCTTTAATTTCCGATCTTTCCAGGGTAATCGTTGCGTCTAAAAGGGAACAAAATCCCAAAATATTTGCCAAAGGCCTTCGGAGTTCGTGCGATTGAATCCACGCAATGGATTTAAGGTTTTTATTTTGTTCCAAAATTGTCTCTTGGTTTTTTTTGAACTCCGTCACGTTTTGAAGGATAACGATCGTAAGGTTTCTTTCCCCATCTCGAAACGAATTCAGGCTGCCGTTGAAATACAACTCTTTTCCGGATTTGGTTCGGGCCGGGATGTACCGTCCCATTTGAGAAAGCTTGCCTACCCTCTGACGGTATTTTTGGACGAGTTTCCGGTGGTCGGTTTGGAATCGATCCGGGATCAATAACTCAATACCTTTGCCGGTGATTTCGGAGGAATCGTAGCCAAAGACTGTTGTGAAATCTTCGTTTACGAATTCTATTAAGTCTTGATCGTTTACGATAAGCAAGGGGTGCGGGATCGATTCGATTATTTTTTGAAGGCGATGTTCGTTGCTTTCGATCATCAATTGTGAATTTCTTATCTCAGTGATGTCTGAAAAAGCGACCAACACGTTTTTTAACTGTCCGGATTCGGTATCGAAAACGGGTTCACTATTCACAAGAATCCATGCAAAATCGGCTGCTTTTTTTTGGACGCCCATGATGTAGTTTCGGACAGGTTCCCCGCTGCGTAGTGTGACTACCGCGGGATGCTGTTCGGGCGAGATGGGATTGCCCTTTTCGTCACAGGCATTCCAGGATTTGTCAAAGGAATCTTTACCCAGAAGCTGTGACTTGGTAAGTCCCAAAATCCGCGCCGCCGCTTCGTTACAATCGATCACAGGGTTTGTTCCATTCATGCCGTGCAACACAATGCCTTCCGATAGCAAATCGACCATTAGCCGGTATTTTCGCTCACTTTCCTGCAGCTTTATTTGTCCCTGCCTGGTTTCTGTTAGATCTTTTGAGACGAGCGAAGCGCCAATTACCTCCCGTTGTTGGTTCCGGACGGGATTCATTGTCAGCTGCCAAAATCTACCTGCCGTCCATCCCTCCAATACATTGGTGTTTCCATCCATGGCTTGCTGAAGCTGCCGGGCGTAGCTTTGCCCATCTGTCAAATAGGGATAATCCATCGAAGATGCCCCAATCCTAGGCTCGCTACCGAAAATCTGCGTATATTGATCCTTACCGGCCTGGTTAATAAATCGGAATGCAAATCCCTTATCTACGTAGCTGATCCCTTCGCTGGTACTTTCGTAAATCGCCCGCAGTAATTTATCTTGCTCCACGATTTTCCGTTCAGCGTCGACCCGTCCGGTTACGTTTCTCACCAAAACAATGTACCGGTCGTCTCCCAGGTTATTTAGGCGTCCCTGGTAATGTTTTTGTATCCCCTCAATTTCCAGGGAATACAGAACTTCCGACACTTCTCCCTCGTGACGAAGCTGATCCAAAGCAGCTGCTAATTTTTGCGATACATCGGGCGGGAGTGATGTGGAATAATGCTTGTTTAGAAAACGAGCGGGGCTTGTGTACAGATCCTTCGCATCAGCTTTGTAATCCAGAATTACTCCGTCTTTATCCAGAACGAAGAGCAGATCGGGTATGCTCGCTAGTAAACCTTTCCGGTACACTTCAGACTCTTTCCTTGTGTGAATGTCCCGAATATGTATGACCGTATCCATTTGCTCACCATCCACCGGGCAAAAATCGAACTGGTACCACAGGCCATCAATGGCAACTTCTTTGGATGAGGTTTGGCTTTTTCCGAGAATTTCCCCGATCCAGTTATTCCCATCCAGGGTTTTGATGGCTAGTAAATCGCTTATATCGGCGCCCACGCAGATGGGAGACCGGAACAATCGACCGTAGGTGGTACGCGAAGCTTCGTTAAACAATACCACCCGAAAGGAAGCATCGACCAGGATGTAAGCATCCGTGCTGCTATTAAAAACCTCATAAAACCGGAGGTCTGCCTGCACCCGTTCTTTGGCAGATTTTTTGACCTCGGTCAGGTCGTACCCAATGCACAAAATGCCCTGGGGTTCCCCTCCCTCCCCTGATACCAATGAAAACCCCCAATTTGTCCAAATAAAATCGTCTCCCTGTTTTTGGGGTTTCCGAAGTTGAACCGCTACTTCCTGCCCGGGATTGGCAAGGCAATACTTTGCGGCCTCATTGGCCTTCGAAACATCCGCTTCGTGAACTGTTGCCGAGAAAGGTTTTCCAATAAAATCCCCGTCGATAAAAGAAAACCGCTCACAAAAGAGTTGATTCACAAAGGTGTAATTCCCTTCCAGATCGGTTACAACCACTGAGAACAGGCCCGAGTTGATAAGGTAATCCGGAATCAGATTAGTTGGTGGCGCCATCCATTTTGGTTTTTCAAACAATAAATTAAACTATATTCCGGCATTGATTCCGTTAAATAATCCTTTGATAAAAAAGCTTTCATTGAGAGGGCTAAAATAATAAAATAATTTTTATAAAGAAGCTATACATAATGTATTTGATAGGGTATGCTGGTTTTGGACGACGCCTCGACGTTCGTTAGGGTACTGGCGCCATGGTTCAACTCCCGTAGCGGCTCGCTTCGTCCAAAAAAATGATCCTTTAAATTGCAGATGGTGCGGTTGAAGATTTTTCAAGGGTACACAAAGAATGGGAGGCTTTTGTTCGTTACTTTTGCATCCGGGTGTTTTTTCTTTTCTGTTTTGGTGCAGAAAAGTGGCTAAGGGTAGGGCTTTCAGCCAGAAACCCGCCCGGAGCACCTTGGCCACTTAAATAATCCTTCCTTTTAAGCGGGCCGTATCGGATACAAAAGAAGCGAGTCGGCGTTTTTTTTCACCCTACTAACAGGTAAAGACCAGCATTCTGGGTTGTTTTCACTTTGCAGGCAAGCGAAACGAACCCATTCTCCTTGCTTTGGCAAAAAGGAAGTAATAAATCGTCAGTCGATTAGCCCCAATTTAAACAAGACCTTCAGGGATTCCGCTCCAAGGAGTAGCAGCATCAATAGGGGAATCATCCACAAAAACGTCACCTTTAGTAGTGTTTTAATTGACCTGCCGGGGGAATATCCGCTGACGGTGATCTCCTCGAACAGTTTTTCCAGGGTCCAGGTACCCCGAATAAAAGCGGACAAAAGAAAGGCTCCGGCTAGCAGGCAGAAAGTGCCGAAGAAATCCAGGATAAAGTTAAAATAGCCCATGGTAATGGTACCGTTTTCTTTGTCACCGTACCCCAGAAAATCGGTGAAAAAGGCAGGGGATTCCGGGTTAAAGGATAGGATGGCTGGTACACTGAAAAGGAAGATACCTGTTCCGATTAGCAGGGAGTAGGTTTTCCGCCGGCCGTCGTTTCCCTTGGAAAAGTAATTTACCGCCGGTTCCAGCATGGAAATGGTGGAAGTAACGATGGCCAGGTTAAACAAGGCGAAGAAACCAATTCCGATAAGCCTTCCCCAAGGTTCGCCAAAGCTATAAAAGGTATCGACCAGGTTGATAAATACCAGGCTGGGGTTGAGGCCAACCTGCCCGGAGGCAGCAAAAAGCGGAATAATCAACAGCCCAGCCAAAAGCGCCACGAGGGTATCGCTGTGTACGATGTAATGGGCATTGGAAACCACATGGGTGTTTTTGTCGATATGGGTCCCATACGTGACCATGGAACAGGCACCCAGAGACAGGCTAAAAAAGGACTGTCCCAGTGCCTCGATGATGCCAATCCTACCGCTGCTATCCATGGCAAATAGGGCCGGGAAGTCGAAGTAAAAATTGGCGTAATTCACCCGCTCTCCGGCGACAAAGGGCACGGAGAGGATCAAGCCCAGCATCATCAGCACCAGGAGTGGGATGAAGCGGGTACTGACCCATTCGATTCCCTGTTTGATAGTGTTGGCGACAATCGCCACGGTCGCCCCCATGAAGATTCCCGAAAAGAGCAGTACTTCGTAGTGCGAACTCACAAACTTCCCGAATAGGCCACCTACTCCCGCTACGGAGGGAGCATCTGTTGCGAGGGCTGCCGCCACCGCAGCGGTGATTTCCTGGTACTGAAAGAGGTACAGGTACAGGTAGTACAGGGACCATCCCGCCACCACGATGTAAAAGGACAAGATAAAGCAGCAAGTAATCAGGCCAAACAGGCCGGCAAAACCCCACTTTCTCCCCCCGATGCCACCATATGCCGCTACGGCATCGCGTTGGCTGTGTTTGCCTAGCGCGGTTTCGCCAATCATGAGGGGTACGCCTAGAATAAACGTAAACAGAACAAATACCAAAATAAAGGCCAGCCCTCCGTAGTGGAATACCCGTGCCGGGAAGAGTACCAGGTTGGCGATGCCCACGGCGGCACCGACGGAGGCGAGAATGTGTCCGGTATTGCTGAATTTGCCGGGCAACAGGGCAAGTTTGCGCATGCGTGGGAAGGGTTTGGTGGTTAGTGGTTTGCCAGGTGCTGGTTTGACCCCACTTTCTCTTAGGGGTCGGTTTTTTTGCCAGAAAACCAGGCAGCTTCCGTATCAAATTTATTCAAAAATTTGATACGGAAGCTTTCGTCCGATTAATTTTTAATCCCCGAGCAATCAATCGCCGGCATGAGGAGCAAAATCGGTACCGCCTGGGAAATCCCTGTAGCAATGGTACCGGGCAGCCTTGACGCGTCCGCCGATACAGGCCGGCCACGAGCAAGGAAAACCCCGATTGCATTCCACAGCGGCTTTTTTCAGCGTAAGCGTCCTTTTCCCTAAACGCATTCTTGTGGCTCGTATTGGTACGGCACATGGTGTCCATTTGCGGATTTAAAAACGAAGGCCAAAGTTTAGAATTCCTACGTAGACCGCCCGTTCCCCGTTGGCGTCAGCTATCGGGTGCGGGTTACTCTTTGCTGCGACGTAGTAAAAACCATGCTGGACGCTCAGGTATGGATGGAATCTAGCGTTTGCTCGTTTTTCCGGTTTCATCAAGTCCCATCGATACCCCGTCAACAGTCCAACCTCATAATCCCAACTGGTATAATCGTTTCCGTTCACGGCATTGTTTCGGTTAAAGCCCGGACCAAATGCATTGTAAAATTCCAGATGCAGACCCTTCCAGACATATTGCCTGTATCCAAAGGTCAGGGCATAATTCGCAAAATCTCCTTCTTTTTCCCTGAATTCAAACGGTCGGATGTGATACCCGACGAATACATCTCCGGCCAGGTCTTTTTTTCGCCAGGTTTCGTACGTTACCTGTCCTTTGTACATGTTTCCTGGAAAAACTGGCCAAAGTACGTTTACTTCCACACCCCATTTTTTTGATGGAACGGCATCCACCTGGGCATGCAGTTGGAAGGATAGGGCTATCAAAAACGCCCCTAGTGTCATTGCTTTTTTCATTGTACCTCGATTTAGTTTGTAAATGATGGCACTAAATTCGGGGCTGGGAAAAATAAAAGCATTGACCAAAGTCAATAACGTGGAGGGGCGTTGTTATTTTCTTGTGCGGATTCGACTGAGTGTTTCGGGCTTTACCCCCAGGTAGGAGGCAAGCATGTACTGCGGTACTTCTTGTAATAGCTTGGAGTTTCGGTGTACCAGTTCCTGGTACCGGTTTTCCGGATTGTCGTGCAAAAAGGAGTCAAGCCGCCTTGTAACGGTCAGGTAAAGGTTTTCGGCGATCAATCTCCCAAGGCGTTCCATGTTTTTGTGCTTGTCGTAGAGCGCAAGCAGGTCTGCTTTGTTTACCTTGTAGACGAGGGTCGGTTTCAAGGATTCAATAAAATGATCAGAAGGCTTGCCTGTGAGGAAACTGCGGTAATTGGTCACAAAGTCGCCCGGGAAAAAAATGCCGTGATCTTTTCTTCCCCCTCCCGAACATAGAAAAAGCGGTAGATTCCTGTGCCAATAAAGGCGATGTAGTCACAGACTTCCCCTTGTCGCAAGAGAAAGGTCTTTTTTTCGTGGCTTTCTTTTTTTAAGCAGGCAGCGAAGTCTGCCCATTCCTCATCGGTAAGCCGTAAAAAATTATCGAAGTAGGCTCTGATTTGATCCATTTTACAGGGGGTATTGGAAAAGCAAGCATCGCTGTTCGGCCTTACATGCGGGCTGTTAGACGCTCGGTAGTCAGTTACACAAAGGTAGATTGCATCGCTGGTACCTCCAAAAAAAAAATCAGAGTTCGGCACCTCGGTAAAAAATGTGGAAACACATTTTTTATTGTTTCGTCAGGGTTTCTTGGTTTCAGAAGTTGGGTGGAATGGCTTCGCCCATCCCGGGCTCAGGGTTTTGTAAAAAAAAAGGAGATGGACAGCCTTGTGCATTTGGCCGTTTTGATGGGCGCTATCGGCTGGCTTTCCTTTTTTTGCTATCAGGGTGGTCGACGGTTTGCAGATAATTTCGCATTCAGGGGAGCTTGTTTCGGTTGGAGGAAGTTATTGCTTTGTACACACACACACACACAGCGCCAGGTATTCCACGGATTGGGTTTGTTTGACACCAGGATATTTTTTACTACTATTGCTTTCTCATAAGTGCCACGGTTAGTCAAAAGAATAAACCCCAAAATTCCCAAGACTATGCTTCCAATTCGCTTCCTGTGTTTGCTTACAGGCGTCCTTTTTCTGCAGTCCTGCACCTTGCTGGCGCAAAAAATAGGCGTTTACCAGGTGCCGGTCAATCCGAACGCCTCGACTGAAGCCCAAGAGCTGCTGAAACTACTGTACGATTACTCTGGAAGCTACCTGCTTTCCGGACAGCACAACTACATCGGCGATGCATCGAAGCATAGCGAAGAGACGGAGGCAATTACCGGCGTATACCCGGTCGTATGGGGTAGTGATTTTGGCTTTGCTGACTCCACCAACGCCAAGGATGCCGTCTACCACCGGCATGCCCTTGTAGCGGAAGTAAAAAAGCGCTTCGAAGCAGGCAATATCATCACCCTGATGTGGCACGCCTGTCGCCCTACCGATGAAGAACCCTGTACCTGGAAAGGCAGTGTACAGAACGATCTTTCCGAAGACGAATGGAACGACCTTGTCCGGCCGGGTACCCGCACCTACCAGAATTGGGCCAATCAGGTAGATGAAATCGCCGTCTACTTGAAGCAACTGGAACTGGCCGGCATTCCGGTGCTTTGGCGTCCGTATCATGAAATGAACGGAGACTGGTTTTGGTGGGGGCAAAAGCCCGGAGAAAAGGGCTACCGGCAACTCTGGAAAAACCTGTACCATCGACTTACCGATTACCACCAACTTACCAACTTGATATGGGTCTGGAATGCCAATGCTACCTTACCCCGAGAGAACATGGCTTACGATCTGTATTACCCGGGCAATGACTACGTCGATGTATTGGCTACGGATATTTACGGGGGCAATTACAAAAAGTTGGATCACGACCAGCTATTGAAACTGGGCAAGGGCAAACCCATTGCCATGGGAGAGGTGGGGGCTTTTCCCAGTGCGGAAGTATTCGAAGATCAGCCCTATTGGGTATGGTTCATGGCTTGGTCCAATTCCAATTACCATCGAAACTCGGAAGAAAAAGTGCAGGAAATGTATCGTTTGGGGCGGGTTTTGGGGTTAAAAGAGTTTAAGGAAATCGAAAAAGAAGGCAATTCTCCAAAACCCGGAAGGTAAACACGAAAAAAAACTTCATTGGCGCCAAACCGCCAAGGGGCTTAAAGCGCCTGGTTTCGGTACAAACTTGATGTATCTGTGACCTCGCATGGGGTCAACCACTCGGTACTTGCGAGGCTACGCTGGTGGGGTAGTTGTCTTTATTCAGCGTATTTTTGGTACGCAGCCATTTTAGTCCGTAAGCGGTTGTTCAGGTAGGCATGTGTGTCAACCAATAGCTCATCAATCAGGGCTGCTTCCTTCAGGTAATGGTTAATCTTATCTTTTTTCCAGTATTTTGGTGGTTCTTGAAGATTGGTTATGCGATCAGCTAGCTTTACCATTCCGACTTCTTTCTCCAGCTCCTTGATTCGATGCAAACTGTCCGTCATTTGGTCGATTTTCGATCCAAGGCGCTCATTTTTTGTAAGTGCCTGAACACCCAAAGCCACCCTTTCCCCAAAAATTTCACGTAATTCCGCAATGTTGGTGTCGGTATCTTCCAGGGTATCGTGCAGTAACGCCAATTGCAAGGCATGGTTTAAATCGAAATTAGCTTCCACGGTAAAAGCGAGCAATATCTCCATTGCTACATTCGAAATGTGCAACAGGTAGTTTGCATTTGTCCCGGGTACTTTTTGATTTTTGTGTTTTTCTGCGGCAAATTTTATTGCTTTTTGATACAGTTCTTGTGTCATCGCATGTGGGTTTCTTTGCCTATACCGGTAAGCTGTAAGGGCAGGCACCGATACGGTACCGGATGTTCGAGTGGCGGGCAATTCGCCAACTTTCCTTGCAACAGGCTTGGGAGCTACTTGCCTTTTCACGCAGCATGTCCATTTTCTGTTTTAGTTTCCTGCGCTTTCCGGTGACCAATCCCTGAAAATGAACCGGATCGGCCTACTTCCAAAACTGAAGAAGCATCCCAAAGATCAAAAATAGGGTCAGTTGGTACCCGCCCTGGATAAGAAAGCGAGCCCATTTCATTTTGTTGTTTTCGTTCGTCCACATGACGGCACCCGCCAGCGTCGGAATTACGAATGCCGCCCATATCCATAGCGCCCTTTCTATGCCGGTCGCGCGGGAGGTGTCTGCGATCAAATGCGCTAGCACAAGGACTTGAAACAGCGTGAGTACGAATTGGACCAGGTATAAGGGACCCGCATTTCGTTGCATTTGTTTTCTTTCATCCGGGCTCAAGGCGTCGGCACCGATGATTTGCAACCACTTTTTACCAAAGAGCGGGCCGTACCATAGTGCACCGAGGATCATCGATAAGATCCCGCCGGCAGCAATTGCGAAATAATTAACTGAAATAGCAGCTATTTCCATACACACCTGATTTTAAGACATTTATTGACAAAATCTACTGTTTTCCATACTAAATTCCTATAGATTTCCTCTTTTTTTGCCCACGATGGTCCGTTTCGAGCTACCGGGCAACCAAATACTTACGTTGATAGCTCCCTTGTCCGGTGGAATGGTATCGGTTATATGCAGCGAAAACACCAATCGTACTTCCCCCTGTTCGGATTCGGCGCAGGTGAATTTTCTTGTTCTGGTTTACTTTGCTGTCTACCTGCATCTCGCCAGCCGCGGCTTTGCCGCTGACACTGCCCGCGCTATTGTCGACTTTCATAGCTACACGGAATATACTTTTTTTGTCAGACATTTCATTTACTAAATGGTCCAACATCTCGCTGTCAATTTGTTTGGCCATGCTATTGGTCTCTTTTTTATTTTTGAATGTGTCTTAGTCTTTCAAAATTTTTCCGGTACGAATCCATTTCGACTGCATGTGCCAGGAACCGTCAGGGCGCTTTTGCAATGCCGCTTCCCATCGGTAGGTGCTAGGCCATTTTTTAAATACCCTGACCACTGTGAATAAAAACCATGTGGAAAATTTGGTTGTTTTTGGCTTCCAGCCTTTACTGGGAACCAGGGTAATACCAATGGTCTCCTTCTCGGAGCGAATGAGATAGTCTCCGGCAATGCTACCTACCGATGCATGACCTGAAATCCTAAAACCTCCCTTCAATTGCGTGTTTTCCGGGAGACTATTCAGAGAGGGGAACGATGGAGAAAAACTCATGGTCAGCGGGTGAATGGCATTCTTGATCCCTATTGATTTAATGTGCGCATGGCGATCGATCCAATTTATCGCATAAAAACGGTTGCCTTTTTCAGCAGTTTTTTGACCGATCGCTGCATCAAATCCTTCCAAGATCCCACTATATGCTGGATTGAGCGTGGCAATTAGAGGTTTGGGGCTGTATCGGGCAAAGATCATTTGTTGCCAATCCAACGGCACCGGAAGGCGGTCCAGGGTATGGGAGCGATTGTTTATGGAAACGGAAAGTGCTGTATGGTTTTTTCTAACGAAATAGAAGTCCTGAAGCAGAACCAGGGGCAGCGATCTTGGGTTGGAGGCTGCATCACCCATGGGTGCCAGTAGCCCAAATGGCTTTCTTTTTTTTGCATTTCTTTCCTTGATGGAAATCTCAACAGTTCGTCCCGATACATCGGCGAATCGGTAATGGGCCTGTACACCACGATCGTTTACGTCAAAAAATGCATGATCCATATCAACAGGAATCATCTGGTTTAGTCCGGCACCGGCTATGGTGTATTTGGATGGATCCGGATTGAGGGATCGCTGGTGATAAACATCCACCTTTTTGTCGGTTCTCCACCCGATTAGTAGGTGTCCAACGCCGTTGGTGGGGTCGTTAAACACCTGTGGTTCAAAGGCTACATAGGTAGTATCCGGGTCGTTCTCAAAATTCACTAAAAGTAGTTTTTCCATCGGATCAATGTCGATCCAAAAGGGAAACAGGATGTTGATAGGTTGGTTCGTTTCCATTTTCTTGGTGTATGAATCGTTCCTTGTTTCAAGTCTTCCGGAAGGAGAAATCCCCAAACCTCCAGTGTCGCGCGAATTCGTGAGTCTCCTAATTGTACGGTGTTCAATAGGTCACCTATCAATGGTTTTTTTTGACTCGAATTCTTTGGTTTTCAAACCTTTACTTCCTCTCCCGTATCGGGATCCGTTGGTTCAAATCCAATGGTGCCATTACTTCTGATATGGCATTTCTGTACCTCACCTATTTGTATCTAGTTACCAGGTGGGACTGTATTCTCTCAAAAATATCCTTTAACCATTCAAATTCATTGATAGTATTTCTTTTGCAGCTCGCCATAAAGGAATACATGGCAGCCGTCTTTTCTGACCGGCCTGTGCGATCCAGCGAACAAATAGGCCTTGCGTCCAATGGCCAGGGACCTCACCGAATTTTCAACCAAATTATTATCAATTTCCATTTGCCCATGGAGAGCATAGGCACTTGGCCCATTCCAGCGGGACCGGAACTGTCCCTACCTTTATCTGTACTCGGTTGACGTGTTTTTCATGAAATAAAAATAGGCAGAAAAAGTGGGTTTATGATCGTTTTACGCTGCTCTTTTTCATAAAAACCCACCTTTTTTGCCTCCTTTTTAAGGGGTCATATCACTTTCTGTAGCGCACCGATTCAAGCCCGAGGGGTAATGGATATGGGCCAATATGGGTCCTCGTCCGATGAGGGATCCAGTGTTCAGTCATTGAAAACCGTTACCGGACGACGAGACTTCTTCCCCGGCACTGAATTTATTGGTCCAATACTAAAAGGTGGTACGAACCAGGCCTACTGAATCGGCAAATCCAGACTTGCTTTTGCCCGATTCCAACCATTCCTGATACACCTTTTTTCATTTCTTGTTCGCTCTGTCTTTTCATAGCGGAAGTTTAGTCACGAATGGACAATCCTGGAAGATGGGGTTTATCGGACGGATACCTAAAAACTTCATCCTCAAGTTCGGCAGGAAGCATGTCAAAAATCACGTGAATGCGATCCTGATCGCCATCATTGCGGGCTTCGTGCATCTCATTGTTATCAAACCACCAAAGTTCACCCTCTTGCATTCGTACCTCTTCATCCCCAGTTTTCATCCATGACCCGAGGCTTGATCGTAGGACCAAATGATAGCGATTTCGAACCCGATAGTATTCACCTCGATCGATGTGAGGGTACACCTGTTTACCAGCGGGCAAACAAACGATCTTTGCCCTTCCCAGAATTTCATTTCTCTCCTTCGCAAAGTCCTTTAGAAACTCCACAAATAATGGATAGTGTTTGCTAGCGCTTGTCCATCGGCTTTCGTGTACGTCTCGACGCTTTCTATCCCCGATAGCCGATTTTCTTAGACCTCGTAAAGGAATAGCAAGAGCCTCACGTTGAACCATAATTTTGTCTTGTCGACCAGTGGATCCGGCCCAGGCATTTTCTATGGAATCTATTTGATCCAGAAATGGCTGGGTTGAGATGTTCTGTTTGATACGTTTGAAGTTTTTCATGGTAATCATTCGATTAAGTTGAAAATGACATTTGTGACTCTTTGTCGCACAGGGCAGGCCGATTGTAACCGCTTATCTAGAAACATTTTTAGCGAAGAGACTGTCCCGATAGTGCAACGTATCGGGAAGCCCGCCTGCGGGAAGCATGGCTATCAGGACATAGTGGATATTGACCTCAACGGGTTCTTCGATGAAGTAGGCCACTGCACACTTCTCCAATTCATCTACCAGGGAGTAAAATGCCCAACTACTCTCCGGCTTATCACTGCCTGCGGCAGGAAGGCGGAAATGGCTGCGTGCACCCATCCAGATCAACGGAAAGTTGCACAGGCGTAGAAATGGAGCAAAGCGGATTTCATGAACACCAATAAAAACAAACTCCACGTGAATAAAAGGCATTCCTCAGGGCTCTCCGCTCAGCCCATTGCTACGCAACATCCTTCTGGATGTTCTCGATAAGGAACTGGAAAGGAGAAACCTGAGATACGTCCGTTATGCGGATGATTTCAGCATCTACACCAAGTCAAAGAAGGAGGCCAAGAAGGTGGGTAACGAGATTTACCTCTTTTTGAGGGATAAACTCAGGTTGCCCATCAACAGGGAGACGCCCGAGCATGGGAGTGCGAAGGGGGCGCACGTAGTGCTGGCATCCGAAGACCCGCTAACTTTGAACTGCTGGGGCATGCATTTGTCCCGACATACCAGAAGGGGTCCAAAGAAGGACTGAGCGTTAAGAAATCTTTTGTAAATGATTTTAGCGAAGAGCCGGGATGCAGGGCAGGTACAGCCTGTCCCGATTCATCGGGAAGACCCGTACGCTTGGTGGCGTGTGCGGCGCTCCCCGTCAGCGGAATCTGGAGGGGAATATCCGCCCCATGTTTTCTTAGGTGCTGTTATGCACTGGGCTTTAATGTGCTCTGAGTTTTCCGTTTTTTAAAGTATTCCAAAATCTCCTGTTTTGTCATTTTAGATAACTTCTTGCTTAATATGTCTCTCTGTTGACGCATATATGTAACAGCGTCAAATGTTTTTTCAGTCGTCTTCATATCTTTCAAATTCTCTTGGTGAACGAATTTCTAATTGTTTGTAACCGCTTTTAATGTTGATAGAGTTGTAACCCCTTATTTTTTCAATGTTTATTTACAATATGTTTGAAGTTCCAGCTCACCAAAAAGTCAGCACGGTTTATGGTTGCCAACGCTATATGTAAGCAGTCAGCATAACTTGTTTGTCCTACAACTTTTTCAGTAATGTATTCAGTAGCCAAGTCAAGCGCTTCGTCTGTTGTTTCAATAAATTCTGTCAGGTCGGCTCTAAGGCTTTTTATTAGTTCTTTGACCTTTTCGGGTGCGTTTTCAAGTTCGTCTTGGGTAACTGTCGAGTAGAGAATTATGAATTCTCCTGATTTAATTCTGTCAAATAATGGAATAGTATGCTCTTTGAATTCTTCGTCAAAGTGTCCTCCGAAAACTGATGTGTCTATGTAAATTCTTTGTTTCACTTACTAGTTGTCTTATCGTTCTCTAAAATACGATTTTTATGCGTTAATTCAGTCAGTTTATGTTCCGGGTTTGTCCTTTAGCCTTGTGCATAACGTCCGGGGCTTGTGGGCGGTGGGCACTTACGGAGCCCTTTTCTTCCTGTCCTGACCGAGTATTTTTAAGAGTGCTTACTAAAATCTTTACCGGAAACCCCGCTGGATTCAAGGTGATGTTATAGCGCGTATTTGGTTTTCAAACTTCAATGGAAATTTTGACTTTTCCTCCCAATCCTTTTTCTACTATGTCGAAG
>NZ_WIOK01000056.1 GCF_009467825.1 Cyclobacterium xiamenense
TAAGACAACATAATTTACCTAAAGTAGGCCGGTTTTCATAAGGAAAATCGGCTTATTTTGTCTCAAGAGGCCATTTTTTTCTTAACTTAATAGCATTGGCTCTGTAATTCAGCAATAAAATCTGGGTCTTTAAGTTGCACATAAAGCAGATACTCATTAATTAAGCTGTCTCTATTTTTTAAGTAGATTCTTGCTACACGTTGATTAAGCACATATCTGTCACTTTCATCAATCATAGCTGGAACACCTAAAATGACAACATTATCTTTCATGTCAGTCATTGCCATTACAATGTCTCCTTTGTCTAGAATATATCTTTCAAGTCGTTCTTCTCTTGGTGCATAATCTCTTTTGGGGTCTGTCCGCAAGCCACCACCTCTTTCGATATGCCCCATTTTTAAGACTTCTAAATGCTCGGGTGAAAAATCAACATATGACTTGCTACTAAAAGCAAAACCATTTTTCACTTCTGCAATATCCTGTAATTGTACTACTTCCCAATCATCATTTGCTTCCTCCACAAACCACTGCCGAAACAGCGTCTCCGCCATTTGCTCTAAGGTTTGGTTTTGGCGGTGCAGCAGGTCTATTTTGTCGTCTAAGCTGGAAAGGACGGAGGCGATGGCATTTTGTTCGTCTTTTTCTGGAATTAGAGCGTCTATCTTCTCAAAATCACCTTTATTAACTATTGGAACTGCGGTTCCGTCACCACCGTAAATTCTCAAGGTTTCGTATAAGTCAACAAGTAGGTAATATGCAAAATCAGAGTTTACAACATCAGGGTTAGGAATGATAGAATTGATTTGTTGATTTGTAATTGCATCTTTTCTATTCATTACAACCTTACCCATATCTGAACCTATGCAGGTTACTAAGATTGAACCGACTGGTAAGACTTTATTCGATAATCTTTCAGCGCCATCAGCAGATAATTTACGTATGCTATCATTTGCCCATTTCCGATAGTTTCCATAGTCAGAAGGTGTGATGAACAGAGTATCATTCCCCCAATCTTCAGGATTATTTTTAGAAGGTGTTTTACCTGTAACCACTGTTCCCAGGTCACCCAACTTTAGTTCCTTCCACTCACTCATCAATTTTTACTTTTTGAAGGTTAGCGGCAATGCGTTCGTTGAGTACGGCTTCTTCTTTGAGTTGGGCCTCAAACTCGGCTTTCAGGCTGGTAAAGCGTTCGGCAAAGTCAAAGTCATCTTCTTCCTCTGCCAAGCCCACATAGCGGCCTGGGGTGAGTACATAGTCCAGTTCGGCTACTCGTTCTTTGGTGGTAGAAGCACAGAAGCCTTTTATATCTTCATAGTTACCATCGGTGTTTCGCCAATTGTGGTAGGTGCTGGTAATTTGGTCAATGTCTTCCTGAGAAAGCACTTTGGTCCTTCGGTTTATCAAATGCCCTAAGTTGCGGGCATCAATAAAGAGAATTTCGCCAGTTCGGTTTCTGAATTTACCATTGCTACGGTTACGGCTCATAAACCACAGCGAAGCAGGAATTTGGGTATTCAAAAACAACTTGGCAGGCAGGTTTACAATGCAGTCAATCAAATCAGCTTCCACCAGTTCTTTTCTGATGTCGCCTTCACCGCCACTTTTAGAAGTCAAGGCGCCTTTAGCCAATACAAAACCCGCTTGCCCACTCGGTGCCAAATGGTACATGAAATGTTGAATCCAAGCGTAGTTGGCATTGCCTGTGGGTGGTGTGCCGTACTTCCAACGGCCATCGGTACGCAGTAAATCACCGCTCCAGTCGCTTACATTAAACGGTGGATTGGCAATGATGTAGTCCGCTTTCAGGTCTTTGTGGGCATCATTCAAAAACGAGCCTTCGTTGTTCCATTTCACCTGTGAGCTGTCAATGCCTCTAATGGCCAAATTCATTTTTGCCAGTCGCCAAGTGGTTTGGTTGCTTTCCTGTCCGTAAATGGAAATATCATTGATTTTCCCTTGGTGTTCTGTGACAAATTCCTCCGACTGTACAAACATTCCACCAGAACCACAGCAAGGGTCAAATACCCTCCCTTTGTAGGGTTCGAGCATTTCTACCAGTAGTTCAACTACGCTTCTTGGCGTGTAGAACTGTCCGCCCTTTTTACCTTCTGCCAAGGCAAATTCACCCAAGAAATATTCAAACACATGCCCAAGTACATCGGCACTTCGTGCTTTGGCATCACCTAAGGCAATGTTACCAATCATGTCTATGAGTTCACCCAAACTTGTAGGGTCAAGATTTTGTCTTGCGTACACCTTAGGTAAAACACCTTTAAGCGAAACGTTTTCCTTTTCAATGAAGTCCATGGCTTCATCCACAGATTTGCCAATTGTGGGTTGCTTGGCTTGTGAGAGTAGGTAAGACCAACGGGCTTTCTCTGGCACGAAGAACACATTCTCGGCTTTGTATTCGTCCTTGTCTTCTGGGTCTGCTCCTGCATATTCACCCTCTCCTGCTTTTAGTTTATCGTAGAGTTCTTCAAACGCATCTGAGATGTATTTTAGGAATATTAGTCCGAGTACTACGTGTTTGTATTCCGCAGCATCAATGTTTTTTCTCAGCTTGTCAGCCGATTTCCAGAGTTGTTTTTCCAACGGTTCTTCTGTTCCGTTTCCGTTCTTTTTTGCCATTTATTTTAAGTTCTTTTTATCAGTTTCAAATTTCATCTTTTCCGACTGAGCGTTGGCAACAAAACAGGCTCTTTTGGTTTTTCAACGTTGGCTTTGCGGGTCGGCAAAAACCAAATGTGCCTGTTTGCGCGTGGGCTTTCTTTGTATGCCGCACAACGGTCTCGGCTATGCGTAGTGCGGGATTTCAAGGCACTTCACTGTCCGCCTACCGAAAAGTTTGTTTATTGTAAATGCTTTCATATCAGCACTTTCGCCCGCATTACGTATAGCCATTGTTGTATGCCCGTGCTTTTTCATTTTCTTTTCTGTCAGCGTTGGGGCAGCCATACTCTTTGGCAAGTTTTGGCTTGTGCGGCTGCTTTGAGCGACTTGCCAATGTGTATGGATGCGTGCGGCTGAATTCATTTATCTGTTTTTATAGTTTTCCCAAATTTCAGCCAATGGAGTTGCTGCTATTCCAGCTTTGATTTGCCCAATTGCTTTCTGTGAATATCTTTCATGATGTACATTACCAACCGAAATCCTTTTAAAGCTTTCTGGGTCTGCTTTTAAATTCAAATGATGAATGACTGCACTTGTTTTTGGTCCTGTTAGTCCGACTTTTTTTGCTAGTTGGTCACGTCCAAGATTATAGTAGTCAAGCTCATTAACTCTTTTGAGTGCGACAACATGCGCACCCGGTGTTCCTTCCGGCACAACTTGAACAGGGACACCTTCTTTTCTTGAAATCCTCAAATCCAATGATGGGCCATATCCATTTGCTGTGAAGTTCAGTGTAGATACCCCAGGAAACAACTGACCAAAATTCCCTCCCTTCTCAAGTGTTTTAAGGATTTTCTTTAATTCTCCATCAGATGGTTGGGTGTCATTTCCTTGAACAGCGTTTTCCATTATTGCCAAGGCTCTGAGCTTTTCGATGGCCTCAATATTTTTCCTTTTGTTTGGGCCAAGCAGCTTTTTTATTTCTACAATCTCATTAGAAAAGAATGCCTGAATATCAGTGGGTGGAGTAGTGCTTAAAGGCAGGACGCGAACAGGTAATCCCTCTTTTAAGTCAATATCAAATACTCGTTTTACAATATCGCGAAATAATGTCAAGCCTGATTGAGCTTGAAAGTATAGATGCTGTTCTGAAATTTCTAGCGTGTAATGCTGTGCTGCATCTCTCAAACCGTTAAGTGATTGCAATGTCAATACTTCATCTTCGGTTAAAAATTTTATTTCACCATCACTAAACGCTTTACGAACACAAGATTCAAAACCGATTGTCTGCGTGGCTCTTCTTTCTTTGATCTTACCGCCCTTATGAAGAATGGAGGCTTTCAACAACATTTCAAAGGAATGATCCATCATAATCAAGACACCATGAACACGAGCAGTATCATTCGGTCTATTGAACAATTCAATGCTCAACACCAAAGAATCTACTGCTTTGCTATAGAGGTGCTTGACTTCTTTTTTCATTAATAAAACTTTTGAATCATGCTGTACCCGTTAATACGTTTCTAATAATTGCTTTCCCCATTAAGCTGATGATACCGCCTCTTTCAATGTAAATGGGATCTTCCAGTTTCTCCCACATATTTCGCTTTATGTATCCGTTCTTCACTTCTCCTTTTACTTTAGGTTCAGCTGTTGTCTTCAGATAGCTATCATTTTCCCGATTGTCAATAATCCTTTGCTTTATCTCATAATGATTAGAAACTTCTTCGCAGATTTCCCTAATTACAATTGCCTCCTCTTTTGGAATATGATATTTCTGCTCGATGTCTTTTAGTGCTTGTTCAATAGTCGTTCTAGGCGGAGTGTTGCCTCCATTACCTTGATTTAATCCTGTCTTTTTAGGGTCTTTTACAACGGTCATGTTGGTTTTATGACCATGATATTTAACTGCACCCTTACTAAGCTCTACATTTTTGAGAAGTTGAGTTAACTCAGAGGTCTTACCTCTTTTAATCAGTGTGTTTGCCATGGCCTCAGCAAATACAATAAACTCATGTAAGTGATAATCCAATGCATAAAACTGAGCGATGAAGTAATAAAGCTTTGTATATCGTCTCAGTAACCCGATGTAGTTTTTTTGATCTTCAATGTTCGGAAGCGCCTTTTTAAAAATTTCCCTAAACTCTTGATTGATATTGCTCAGCAAAGCATCAGCAGTGGATTGACTCTTTTTCGCTTCGGTTTCGGCTTCTATGTATGCTTTTGTATAGGTCTCGATTTCGTCTTCACTAAACACTTCAAGCTCATCAATTGAGTCATAAACCTGCTGAAGCAGTTCCTTCTTTGGTTCAGATTCCTTATATGGAGTTCCTTTCCTATGCTTATTGAACGCTTCGAATATGTTTGTGGAATTGTTTGTAAAGTCTACAACCAGTATATCTGCTTGTTCCTTTTCAGGGTGCTTTCTGTTTAATCTTGAAACGGTCTGGATTGCATTAACCCCGTTTACTACCTTGTCTAAAAACATAGCAGATAGGAGAGGTTGATCGAAACCAGTTTGAAACTTATTTGCTACGACTAAGATTCGATAATCTTCTGTGTCAAATACTTCTTCAATCACCTTTCCCGAATGCTGTGTATCTAGTGCATTTATCTTGACTTCTTCAATGGTTTCGTTGGTAATTGGGTCGTTATAGTCACTAAAAGCAAAAAGCACTTTGTATGGAAGTTCCCTTTCTTCAATTATTGTCTTTAGATTTTGAAAGTACTTTAGACCTGCAGGGCGTGAGGATGCAACGACCATAGCTTTTCCTCTCCCATTGATTGTGTTAGCTACCTTTTCTTCAAATAGATTGACAATCACTTCGCTTTTATACTGAATAATACCGTCATCATTGTAGGCGATATTTTTTAGCAGCTTACTTACAATTCCAATTGGGAAATCCTTTTCAGGAAGTGTTTCCTTTACCTTCAGATTGTAGAGTGTTTCATACGATATGATGTTTTGTGCAACATCAAGGATATATCCTTCTTGGATGGCTTCTTCTTCGGTATAGACATCAAACGGTTCACCAAAAAAGGCTAATGTTTTAGGAGTAGTGGTTGCGGTAAAGGCTACAAAAACCTGATTTGATGTATCCAGTTTTTTGAGTTTGTCTGTAATTTCATCAGTACCGGACTGTTCGTCTTCTTCTTGTTCAGATTCCTCACCATCTTTAGTGAAAAACTTTCTCAGCGTCAATGCCATTTTGCCTTCTTGCGAACGATGGGCTTCATCGATGAGAAAAGCTACTTTTCTGTTTTTCAGTTCTTCGCTTCCCTGAATCTTATCTTGTATATGACTGAACTTATGAATCGTTGAAACAATAATATCTCTGTCCTTATCTAAAAACGTAGCCAAGTCTCCTGCACGCTTGCTGAAGTTTATCTTTTTGCCCAGATGTGAGAATAGTTCAAGATCATCTTTCACGTTTTTATCTAGGCTTATTCTATCAGTTAGAATTATGATGTTGTCAAAAACCTTTTGATTGTCCTCTGTGTAGAGACTATCCAACATGTCCGCCATCCAAGCAATGGTTAAGGTTTTACCCGCGCCAGCAGAATGATTGATCAGATACTTTTTGCCAAGTGTTTTGTGTTCGTTTGCATATTGCTGAACGTCTTGTGCAACCCCCTTGCTTGCCCTTAATTGATGATACCTGGGAAAAATGGTAAAAGAAGGTATGCTTATGACTTCACCATCTTCTGTAATCTTTTCCTCTGCTGGCACAAAAACCAAAAAGTGTTCTAAATATTTGGCAATGCTCTCTTTAGAGAGGGCGTGTCGATATAAATGCTCAACAGGATATTCACCTTCGGTTTCTGCCTTATTTACAAGTTGGGAATTAAACCACCTGAAATTCTTCTCCGAATTGGGGTCGGTGGCTACTTTCACTTCAGTATTACTACTTGCGACATACAAGAATGGAAGCTTGAATAAATTGTTGGATAAATCCCGAGGTAAAAAGCTTTCGTAAATGGCATCTTCACAATTTTGTCCTTCATCTTCATGCTTTAATTCGATGACAATAATGGGTAAACCATTCAGCCAGATTACCAAATCAATCCGTTCTTCGGTTAGCGTGTGGTAACGGTACTCTTTCTTGAATGCGAAAATATTTCTCTTGAAATTCTCTTCCTGTGATTTGGTGGTGTTAGATCTTGGCTTGGGCTTATATAATTCAAGTTGGGTTCCTTTTACAAGCAAACCATCGCGCATGATCAGCCATAGTTTTTTCTTAGCCAATTCATCCTTCAGGGCTTTGAGTATTTCCTTGTTGGTATCTGTTTTATAGTTCTCCTCAATCTCTGCGTATTTATCAGCTTGAGTTGAAGTAACAAATGCGATCAGATCTTTTTCAATGATGTGATACTCTTTATCATCAAAGTCATCTTTTGACAATGCCTTGTATTCATGCTCATTTTCTAAAAAAGCACAAATGTGATCCTGAAATAATATTTCCTTATTGCTCGGCATTTTCTGTTTTATGTTCTGAAAGTCTCTCCATAGTTATATCGAAAAGTTCTTTGTATGTATCGACAATTTCCGGCCATTTTAAATCAATTTTGAACTGCAACGACCATAACTTAAGTGCAAGACAAGCTATTCCATAAAGATTGTCCTCAGGTTCAAGATTTAAGGAGTCGAATGCTTTTTGTAAACGCTCATCTGGATCTGGATGATCTCCACCCTTCATAGAAGAATCAAAAAAAATAAATGAACATATACCGGCAACAATTCCTGCGGCAATGGTCCGATCATTTGTCAAGTGAGTACCGCCTTGAAGTGATTTGTGAATTGAATATTCATCGGCCTCATATTCACCTTTTAAAATGTCTTCTGGACTAGTTTTAATGCCTTTTTCTTCATTTTCAATATCTTTATCAATATGTCCTAAAGCAACATGCCCCAATTCATGTAATAAAACATAGTTTATTGCATGCAGGTAAACACCATTTGCCTTGAAAATGTATTCATCTGATGGTGCGCAAAACTCCGGATTGGGTAAATCATCCTTGTCCCAAGAATTATATTTTTCAATTAATGAAAGGGAGTAGTTAAAAAGGTCATGAGCCTTCTTTATCTGATCGGATAATTCGGATGTAATCACGTAAGTCGCATCAATTTTAGGTTGATGAATCTGTTTGTCATAGATGAAAATTAAGGAGTAACATAAACCCCATAAGTAAGAAAGGTAGGTTTCTTGAACTGTTATGATTTTGAATGTCCCAACTCCTGCTGGCACCTGAACTTTTTCAAGCCGGTCGACTACATTAATCTCATTATGCAGCCCCATTTTGTTTATTGCTTCATCTAAAACATCTTCCTTGAAGTTAGGATAGGTTTCTTGAAACCACTTATCAAGATTGTTTCTTAGAACCCGTATTGGTTGTTCACCAGTGTGTCTTTCGCTATTGTATAAAGACTGCTTCATGTTGTCTCGAATTCTTTTGGTGAAACATCTTCTAATTGCACCTCCAACAATTTTGCACCTAACTGCTTTTGCAAGTATTTTACAGCATCTCCTGGGTATGGATCAATGATGAAACTGGGTTTATTCTTGAAATCAAAATTCTCCAAAATCATTTTGTTGACCTCTGAATCTCGTCCGCCATAGCCAATAATAACCAGTTTATCAGCTTCTTTTAGGTTCTCTCTAAATCGCTGAAATAACTCCTTGAAAAGCAAGGGTTCGGAATATCTCTCAATTTTAGAAGTGGTGCCGGTTAGAAAATCTGCATGGTAATTAATCCAGCATCTAACATAAGATAATTCACCCTGATCGTTTTCAACTTCCTTGTATAGTTCTGAAAAGCCAACGCCCCAGCGTGTCTTGATATATTTTTCAGGAATTAATGTTGCTCCTTGTGGAGCATAATAAACTCCATAGTCTTTGCTTCCGTGCAGTTTATAAAGGCGAAATTTCTTGTCGTAATTCCCTGTGTACTGTTGCAGTCTGCATTTGTAATGTCGACTTTTTACCGATAAATCTCCGAAATAGGGCGAACCCAATTCTTCAAAACCATCGCAGAGCTCACCTTGAAGCCAATCAGAAATATTTAAGCGTTCAAAGAATAAATCATGATTTAAAGTATGGACATTTACAATGTTTTCCTTGCCCCAGTTTTGTAGGCAGTTAAGAATTCCTGTATAGCCAGGCCAAATAGGACCACACATGTGCGCTGCATTATCATACCAAGAATTACCTTCTCTATCCTTTAAAAATTGACTAACCAATTGCGTGTAGATATTTTTGATACCGTAGAGCATTTGGCTTACATCTGTTTCAGAGCCGTAGCTTTTTGAATTGAACAAAGCTTCTACTGCAGGATCTTCTTTCGCTTCATAGTTGAAAAAATCATAGAACTCCTCGTAATCAAAGTAGCCTCTGACTTTATTGAAATGCTGGATCAGGTCACGGCAGAAGTCAAACTGAAAATCGTAACTGGTTTTGTAGCCAAAGTCTGGTTTGGTACCATCTGTTGAAACTACTAGCGAGCCACTGGTATGAAACCCAAATTTTGAATCATCACATTCAAGCAATAGTTGATTGAGCGTGTTACCGACTGGATAACCCATAGGAGCAGAGAAGCCAGCTCCCAGCAATATGGAAACTGATTTAGGCATGTACTTCTTTTTCTTTCTTTATTTTACCTGTATAAACCTGCTTCTTGCCCGTTACACATTCATGAATCAGGCTTTTTCGGTAGTCTTTCAGTGTGTCGATTTGGTCAAATATTTTTTCTGATAGAGAGTCAACTTTCTCTTTTAAGAATTCAATTGCTTTAACGATTCGTTCTTGCTCATCAATTTTAGGAGCGGTCATTCGTAAATATTGGTATTTGTCGGCACCAATATTTTGAATTGTAGCCTGCGTGAAGATTAGATTTTTCCACTCTTCGTAGGCTTTTGATTTCGTGAAATAATACAGAAATTCTGGCAGCAGTTTATATCGTTGGGTATTAGCTTTTATCAAGTATCCAGCAAAACATGCAGCACCTGCGTAGTTTTTAAAAATGAATGTTTTACCCACTGTTGCACCACTTCTTGCAAACAAAACATCTCCATCATTCAATAAGTAAGGTTCTGCGATTTCCGGTGGTAGTGATTTAAATGTGTCATCCTTTAATTTACCATCATTCCCAAAGTCGGTAATTCTTATATACCTTGGATCTTCACTATTCTCATCTTCTGCAGATTCATTAGCTCCATATTTTAGTTTTTCAGCTAATAACCTTTTTAGAGGCAAAATTTCCCACCCCTTTTTAATCTTTGGAATCCACAAGCAATTGGTTTCAACAGCAGGATCATTCATGTCTAAACCTAGAGTTACAAATTGACTGATTTTATTATTTAAGTACCCCTCAATCCTCCCCAACTGCTCTTCTTTAATGGCAATAATGCGGTCGATGCGGGCACAGGCTTTGTCCAGGTATTCGGCTATGGCTTTTTGCTCGGGGAGTGGTGGGAGAGGGATTGGTTCTTGCTTTGCCATTCTTCTGCTGATCTCCATAAAAGTGGTTCCAGAAGCTATTTTGGAAAAGTATTCTCCAAGGTGCCCTTCAATACAATAGAACAGAAATAGATTATCAACTTTATGACCTGTGATAAATGAGATAAATCCTTGATTAGTTGTTATTTCCTTCCCAGCAATTTTTGGTTCGCCAATTGATGCTCTACTTGACATTACGATTGTGCCCTCGGGAATCAAAGTTGCTGATGATTTCTCCATACCGAGTTGAGTGATTTTTTTCTCAGAATCTGTGATTAATCGTTCTCCTTTTTGTTTAGAGAAATCTGTTGGTGACATCCAAACTATCTCGCCTTCATCCCAGTATTCTGAAATACTGCTCTTTGGAGTACCGCCTCCAACAACATTTTCACAGACGTCTTTAATTCTATCTGCTTGCCAATGTTTTGGGAGATTAGAAACCCATTGCTTTCCTATGTTTTGAAGTTCACTTCTCACGTTACAATGCTTTGATTTCATTCAACAAGGTTTCCGCTTCTTCTTCCAGTTTCCAGAACTGTTCTATCAGTGCATCGCTACTTTCAGGCTCCTGGTATTTGTAGAAATATTTATTGGGCAGTATTTCATATCCCAATTGTTCGTATTCCTGCCAGCGGATAATTTCATAATCTATTTCTTTAGCCAACCAAGCATTGATGTAAGCATCTTTGTCTGTTGCAGTTTTATCAAAAGGTATGTATTCGTTGTCCACAATGTAGTGGCGGTGGTAAAAAGTAGCATTTGTTTCCTGGGCCTTAAACCAGGCTTTGATTTCTTTGGCTGCTTTGTCTTTTAGATGTGGCACTTGTTTTTTCAACTTTTCAGCCACCAAAGTTTCGAAGGCTTTACTTCCATCAAAAGGCACTTCCAGTTTTATGGATTCTCCTTCTACAAAGGGTGAAGCAATTTCTAGGAAGAAGGTCATATCACCATAGAGCGCCAAACGTTTGTTGGCATTGCCATTGTTGAGCTGTACATCAAAAGGTTCGGTAATCCACATCTGTTCACCGTTTTCATCTTCCTGCCAAAAGATCACTTCTACCTTATGGAAAGCAAAATCAGTATTATCAAATACCTTGGTGTATTCGGTTGCTGCCCAATCATTGAATCGTTCATCAATCCATTGACGATGAGCGTCAGTGATTCTGTTTCTCTTGTTACCAAACGATTTGGGTTCTTTCTCAAACTGTTCACGGGCATTGATGATGAGTACCTTGTTTCTCTTGTGAGTTGGTTTGTTATTGTTGAGTAGCCAGATGTAGGTATAAATGCCTGTGTTGTAAAACATCTGATCGGGCAGCATCACAATAGTATCGAGCAAATCACTTTCAATGATGTGTCTGCGTATTTCGCTTTCCCCTTGGGTTGCATCTCCATTACTCAGTGGCGAACCGTTGAAAAGGATGGCAATTTTAGAACCGCCTTGCTCCACAGGTTTCATCTTTTCAATCATGGTCAGCAAAAAAAGTAGCGAACCATCATTGCTTGGCGACATTCCCCAGCGGAAGCGAGAAGTTTTAAAACGCTCTACATCTGATTTGTAAGGACTCCAATCCACTCCGAAAGGAGGATTGGATAACATATAGTCAAAATGCTCACCAGCATGTTGGTCGCCATCATCTTCCACACTTTCAATGTGTGGAATCAATGAATTTCCATGGGTGATGTTGATATGGGCTTCACCTTTAAGGATCATATCTGCTTTACACACTGCATAGTTTTGAGCCAACAACTCTTGCCCGTTGAGCAAGATCAGATCTTCTACGTTTTTGGCTTGATCCTCATTCTCCGCTTTATCCAAAATGTGTTCTTTAGCCACAGAAAGCATACCGCCTGTTCCGCAAGCAGGATCATAAATAGAAATGGCTTGTTTGGCCGTTTTGGGGTCAAAGTCAATTTCCATTAAGTCCACCATAATTCGGATGATCTCTCTTGGGGTGAAATGCTCTCCGGTATCTTTTGCGTCATCTTGTGAAAAGCGTTGAAGAAGCTCTTCATAGACATAACCCATTTCGATATTCGAGAGGCGTTCAGGGCTGAAATCCTCTTCGGCTGCAAACTGAATAATGCTGGAAAGACGTTTTTCTTTGACCATTTTGGTTACCGTCTGGCGGTACTCAAACTTGTCAATGATTTCATCAATGTTGTCAGAAAAGCTATTGAGATAATCACGAAAATTGGCTTCCACTTGGGAAGCACTTTCTTTCAGAATGCTTTTTAAAGTCCAGTTGCTTTTATTATAGAAGGTAAGCGTTGATTCTTGAATCTTTACTCTTTTCTGAAGTGTCGCCTCATCAATGTTTGGTGTTTGCTTTTTTATTTCTTCCGCAATTTCCTCTCGCTTTTTTATGAGTACACATTCGATTCTACGAATCATCACCATAGGCAAAATCACCGTTGGGTAATCTTTTGCCTTAAACTTTCCTCTCAGTTTAATGGCGCCTTTCCAAATTTCATTGGTCAGGTTTTCTAACTTTTCTTTATTCAGCATTTACTTCTTTATTCATTTTATTTTTTCGTTTCTCTTTCAGTCGAGTGTTGGCAAAAAACGGCTCTTTTGGTTTTTTCAGCGTTGGCTTTTGTGTCGGCAAAAACCAAATGTGCTGTTTGTGCGGTGGCTCTTTTTCGCATGGCATACAACGGTCTCGGCTATGGCTAGTGCGGGTTTTCAAGATACTTCACTTTCCGCTTAGCAGTTAGTTTGTTTAATGTAATAGCTTTCATATCTGCACTTTAGCCCGCATTAGCTATAGCCAATGTTGGCGTGTCGTTTTTCTTTATTTTTCTGGTTCAGCAGCTAATGGTAATTCAGTTTGACCATTTCCGTATTCCTTCCATTCCTTAACTAGAGCAGGGATTCTTTCAACTAATTCTCTTCCGAAAATCACTTCTGTCACTAACCCCATATGCATAGAGTCAATTAGTCGACACAAGTATGAGCGACCACAAGTCCACCAAGTAAAATAGTCGTCAACAAATAAATAGTGTTTGACTACCCTGTTTAGATTAGTCTTTGCTTCCCAAAGTTCCCAACCGTCTAATTGGGTTTCATAAACACCATCAGCAACTCGGCTACCAAACGTTGTTGTGTAGTAGTATTCCTTTATTTCCCAAATTGCTTTAGGGTCTTTTATACTTGGGAAAGCACCGTCAACACGTCTTGATAATGTTCTTACAGGAAAGTTTTCAATTGTTAATGCTGTAAGTTCTCTTGGGTCATAATCACAGTCAAAATTTCCTTTATTTGCTTCCACGAGCATATTGACCAAACCTGTTAAGAACGAAAAATCTCTTTTTTCTCCTTTTTGCTTATTCATGGGAAGGGGACAAGTCGGATTTAGTTCTGCTCTTTTTTGTTCAAAAAGTGTTTTAGCCTGATCCTTATTCATAAGGTTAGGCTCTATTTTGTTAGTCAAAACGCCACCACGATATTCCATATACTCCTGAACGAGTTTGCCGAATTCAGTCAGTTGGTTATTCTGAATTAATCTTTCGCTATTTAAGTCTTCATCTTTGAAAACCTTTTTGATTTGGTCAACTGTTGGAATTACAAATCCTGGATTTGGATTCTTTTTTGTTTTTCTTTCAGCATAACCAAGTCGCTGGTTTAAAAGCTTAATATTTGCCCAAAACTCTAAATCGAGTTTCTTGTATTTGTCATTTGGTAGCATCTAATCTGTTTAAATATTCTTTAATAAAGTCAAGCAAAGTGGTATTCATTGATTCAACAATCTCTTTAAGTTCCACAATGTCAACACGTCTCTCGCCACTTTCAATTTTGCTAATGAAAGATTGAGGTACACCAAGCTTTTCGGCTAATTGTGATTGTAAGAGGTTGTTGCCAACTCTTAAGCTGTAAAGGGTTTCAAGTAATACCCGATATTCTTTGCTGTGTATACTTTTTTTCACGCGACCAAATTAAATCCTAAAATAGGATAACCCAAATTAGGATATTAGCACAATTATAGTTAGGTTTGTCAAAATTTTATAGCTATGCAGTTATCTCTCGATTCAAAATTCGCCACTTACACACCGCCAAAAAGCCAATTATTAAAATGGGTCGGTAACAAGCAAAAGTTTGCTGGGGAAATTTCCAAGTGTTTTCCTGTTGATTTTGGAACATTCTACGAGCCCTTTTTAGGTAGTGGTGCTGTAATGGCTACTGTTGCACCTAATTCAGGTGTAGGTTCAGATATTTTCAAACCACTGGTTGAGATTTGGCAAAAACTGAAAGATAATCCTAATGAGTTGGTCGAGTGGTATGCTGAAAGAAGAAATAGATTAGAAACAGAGGATAAAAAAGAAGTCTATGAGAGTGTTTTAGCTTCCTTTAATGCTCAACACAATGGGGCAGATTTTTTGTACTTAACTCGTTCTTGTTATGGTGGAATTGTCAGGTTTAGAAAAGCGGACGGATATATGAGTACGCCTTGTGGTGCGCATACTCCAATTCCTGTTGAAACATTTCGAAAGAGAGTTTTCGATTGGTCTATTAGAATGAAAAATGTCGATTTCTTAAATGTGGATTACAAAGAAATATTTGAAATGGCTCAGCCCGGTGATTTGATTTATTGTGACCCACCTTACAGTCATAGTCAGAGTATCTTATACGGTGCGCAAGCTTTCAAGCTTGAAGAACTATTAGAGTCGATTGATTATGCTAAGTCTAAAGGTGTTCGTGTCGCCTTGAGTATAGACGGTAATAAAAAGTCAGGCAACTATTTATGTGATTTGCCAATTCCCGAAGGTCTGTTTGAGGAAGAATTATTCGTGTCTGTTGGTCGCTCTATGTTAAGAAGATTTCAAATGGAAGGTCAAACTTTAGAGTCTGAAATGGTCTCTGATCGTCTATTGCTGAACTATGCTCTTTAAATGCACGCCAACGTCCGGGCTTGCGTGCGGTGGGCGCTTTCGGAGCGCTTTTATCCCGGCTTTCCCAAACTTTAGTCAATGTACTAAATTTTATTTTATTCTCTTGATGCCCAATGCACGCAAGCCATTGTTACAGGCAGGGCTCCCTTTTTTTCTGTTGTTCGGTCCCGGTATGCTGAAAACTAACTGGTATGTTTAGCCGCAAA
>NZ_WIOK01000057.1 GCF_009467825.1 Cyclobacterium xiamenense
CGCGTAGTGGAATTCCCGTCTGGTTACCTGATCTTTTTCTTCTTGCGCTTCGGTTTTCTTCTCTGAGGCGATCACCAAGTGCTCGTTTTCATAAGAGATGTTGGAATCTTCTTTTTTCAAGCCGGGAACGGCCAGCTCAAGCAGGTAATTTTTATCATTTTCATTGATATTTACCGCCGGTACGCTGGCCTTGAAACGGCTCAGAGGAGTACCCGGGTCAAAAGCCGAAAGCATGTCAAATAACCTGTTTTTTGCTAACAGAAATGGAAATAACCGCCACATTTTTTATTACATAGCCGCTGATTTAAGCACGTGCCTCTTGGTGTTCAGCGCGTCAATTATTTGCGTTCTACGGCAACGTCTGTAAACCAAATGATTGTTTCTCCGTTTTCCAATTTGTGGTCCTGGGCGATTTTTATACCGTCAAAATCCCGCACATTTTCCCAGGTAAATGCCCTACCCTCCGGTCCATCGCCCCTACGGAATACCCATTCTTTGATCAGGTAATCTGCATCCACGTAGAGATCGTACGCGTCTCCGGGTGTGTAGCCATCGGTATCGTTGTAGCGAATGATCACCTTGGTGGTGTTCTCTCCATGGATTGGAGACGATGCGTTTTCCACAATCTCGGCTTCGTAGCCTTTGTCCCAGGCCAATTGAAATGGGAATAGCAACCAATACTTATCGTTGATGAATTTCTGATCCACTGCTTCAATTTGGGGCGATTTGTTTGCAAGTTCATACCTAGCCGTGGTATCCGGACCCTTGTAGTGAACTTCTCCTTTTTCCAAATTCCAGGTCCAGTCCCGGACAAGCACGGTTGCACTATCCCGGCGGACATTCCAGGTGTAGCGGATTGTGGCAACTTCATCCAGCCTGTCAAATCCATAGGCTTTGGCTATCTTTACGGGTATGCTTTCCTCCTTCGGCGAGCAGGAAACAACAAACAGAAGTAGGGTGTAGAGGAAAAGTGCGTATTTTTTCATGAATTTCGAGTTTGTGGTGATTGATACTAAGGTAATCATTTTAAGCCATTTAGCCGGGGTTAGGGAAAAGGATCTTATTTTTTATTCATCCATTGGTATTTTTTTCCGGGGATTGCCTTTACAAAACCCAGGAATTCCAGGTTTAATAGCTTGATCGCGAGTTCGGAGATAGGAACTCCCAAATCCCGGCTAAGCCAGTCGATTCCCGCTTCCTGCTTTTCTAAAAGACGCTCCAAAATTTTTACCTCGGTAGCATCTAATTCAGAGGTGTCCGGTAGTTGTGCATGGGCGCGGACATCCGATTCTCTATCCCAGGATAACGATTCTTCAAGTTCCCTTACCCCCAAATAGATCCCGGCTTTCAGACTTCGAATCAGGTTGTTGCAGCCTTCGCTGTATTTGGATTGCAGGTTCCCAGGTACGGCAAAAACCTCCCGATTGTAGCTGTACGCAATTTCTGCGGTGATCAGCGCCCCGCCTTTTTTGGCAGCTTCTACCACGATGAGGGCATCCGAAAGTCCTGCTATGATTCGATTGCGCTGTGGGAAGTTCGTCGGATTCATGGGGGTGCCGAGTTTAAATTCGGAAAGCAATCCTCCATTTTCCATCATCTGTTCTGCCGTGTGTTTATGTGCGGCCGGGTAAATGGTGGCCAGGTCTGACCCCATCACACCGATCGTGGGCATTTGCAAGCTAAGTGCCGCACGATGAGCTTCTACGTCAATGCCATACGCCAAACCGCTGACAATGGTTGGCTGAAACCGGGCAAGCTCTTCGGTGATTTTTTGGGTTATCGTTCTTCCGTAATTACTGGCATTACGGGTACCAACGATTCCCACCGATCGTTTTGGATTTAGGTTGATCTTGCCCTTAGAAAACAGAATGGGAGGCGCATCGGGCAGGGCTTTTAGCCGGCTGGGAAAAGAGGCATCTGGGTAGCAATGAACCTGAATGTTTTTTTTATAGGCCGCTTCCAACAAGGATTCGGCCTCTTTCAAATAGGTTTCCTTCGACTTTCTATGAGCCAATAGTTTTGGTCCGATGCCGGGAATTTTTGCCAATTTTCCCTGAGGAAGGGTAAAAAAGCCTTCGGCTGAACCACAATAACTGACGATGGTTTTAAAAATGGTAGGCCCTAACTTCGGGATAAAACCCAGGGCCACGTTATGCAATGCTTCATTGCTCAGATGGCTGTTCATCCAGATTATTCCTGATTTCTATCAAAAAGCGTCGGATTTCGTGAAGCTCGTGAATCATCGCAGCCGTGTCCTGAATTTTATGCAGGTCTTTTTTGATGATTTCCTGAGCACCTGTGAGCGTGTATCCCTTTTCCTTTACCAGGTGGTAAATGAGTTGTATTTTTTCAATATCGTCTTTGGTAAACCGCCGATTCCCTTTTTTATCCTTCTTGGGCCGGATGATGTCAAACTCGCCTTCCCAATACCGAATAAGCGAAGTGGCCACCTTAAAGCGATCGGCAACCTCTCCTATGGAGTAGTATTTCTTCTCTATTTCTTTTTCTCTGTAAGGCAATTTGCAGGTATTTTTTCAGCAAAAATATACAATATATTCCATAAATAACATAGAAGCTGCCTCAACAATTTACCTAAACAGCTTTGGAGCACCTACAAGCAAAAGCCTCACCACGAAATCGCAGTGAGGCTCTTTGGGACTGTACGTCTCCAGATTAGGAAAGTGACTGGTTCTCTCTGGATGCCAGTTCCAATATTTTGTCAAATTCGGTGGGTTCCAGATCTTTAAAGAAGTAATTTACCGGATTCACGTATTTATCGTCTTTCATTACCTCGTAGTGGACGTGAGGGGCAGTGGATGATCCTGTGTTGCCTACCGTTCCAATTTTGTCTCCTCGTTTTACTTTGTCTCCCACGCGGACATCGAAATCATTCATGTGTGCGTAGCGGGTCTTAAAACCGAAACCGTGGTCAATGACAATGGACTTTCCGTATCCGCCGAATTCTGTCCGCACCTGCTGCACTACGCCGTCACCGGTCGAGTAAATAGGGGTCCCTTTGGGAGCGGAAAAATCCACGCCGGTATGCATTTTTCGTACTTTCAAGATGGGATGCAACCGCACCCCATATCCAGAAGCAAGGCGATTCAATTCTTCGTTATGTATCGGCTGAATGGCTGGGATGGATGCCCAGTATTCCTCTTTATTCATGGCGGTTTCCGATAGCTCGTCGTAGGATTGCCATTGAACGAAGAGTTGGCGTTTGAGGGTTTCCACTTTGTTGGAAACGGAAATAATCATTTTCTCCTGATTCAACCCTTTTTCTTTGATCTCCCGAAATCGGTCCGATCCGCCAAACCCTGCCTTCCTGATGGAAGAGGGAATGGGCTCCGACTCAAAGATCACCCGATAAAGGTTGTCGTCTCTTTCTTGCAAATCGGCCATCATGGTGTTTAACTGGCCGACTTCTTGTTCCAGAAGCTCGTAGTACAGCTTTAATTCCCTGTTTTCCTTTTTCAGCATCAACTCTTTCGGACTATCAAAATAATAGTGAAATACCAACAGGATTCCAACTGCCAGCATGGAAGACAAGGACAGAAAACCAAGTAAGTTTAGGGTTACATCCCACTTGCTCCGGACATACCGTTCGTATTTGCAGGTTTTGGGATCGTAATAATATTTTATTCTACTCATTTAACAAATAGTACGTTAAAACTGCTAATTTTGTAATCCGAAAAAAACCGGGTGACGAAAACTGCTATCAGAAAATAATTTACTTGGGTGTTTGGGCACAAAGATACGCCAAAATCTTCTTAATATCCAAGTATTTCATTCTAAGCTAAGTAAACATGAATTCAAAACAAATTAGAAGCCAATTCATTGAATTTTTCCAATCTAAGAAGCATCAATTTGTTTCTTCCGCGCCTATCGTGGTGAAGAATGATCCCAGCCTGATGTTTACGAACGCAGGAATGAATCAGTTCAAGGACTTTTTCCTTGGAAACGAGGTTTCGGACCATCCTCGAATTACCAACAGCCAAAAGTGCCTGAGGGTTTCTGGAAAGCACAATGATTTGGAAGAGGTGGGGGTGGATACCTATCACCATACGATGTTTGAAATGCTTGGCAACTGGTCTTTCGGGGACTATTTTAAAAAGGAGGCCATTGCCTGGGCCTGGGAGTTGCTCACCGAGGTATATAAATTACCCGTGGATCGCATGTACGTGACGGTTTTTGGGGGAGACAGCGAAGACGGCCTGGAAGCTGACAAAGAGGCCTTTTCTTATTGGGAGGATTGGGTTCCTCGGGAGCGGATACTTTTCGGTTCGAAAAAAGATAATTTTTGGGAAATGGGTGAGACAGGACCCTGCGGGCCTTGTTCGGAGATCCATATCGATATGCGAAGCCCAGAAGAAATCGCGCAGGTTCCGGGCAAGGACCTGGTCAATGCAGACCACCCGCAGGTGATCGAAATTTGGAACCTGGTATTTATTCAGTTTAATCGGTTTTCAGACGGGCGGCTAAATGAACTCCCCTCCAGCCACGTGGATACAGGGATGGGTTTGGAGCGATTGGTCCGGGTAATTCAGAACAAAACATCCAACTACGATACCGATTTGTTTGCTCCTTTTATCGAAAAGGTCGAGCAAGTATCGGGATACCAATACGGGCAGTCTGAAAAAATAGACATCGCATTTCGGGTAATCGTGGACCACATTCGGGCCATTTCCTTCACAATTGCCGATGGACAGTTGCCGTCAAATAATAAAGCTGGATACGTGATTCGGCGTATTTTACGAAGGGCGGTACGGTACGGCTATACCTTTTTGGATCTAAAAGTACCTTTTCTCCACCTACTGGTGCCGGTTTTGGCAGAAAAGTTTGGTGCGTTTTTTCCGGAAGTAAAATCCCAGCAGGAATTTATCGCAAAGGTCATCCAGGAGGAAGAATTGGCTTTCCTGCGTACCCTGGATAAAGGGTTAAAAAACCTGGAAAGCATCCAGGAATCGCTGGAAGCAAGCAACGAACACGTCATCCCTGGAGCGGTGGCATTCGAACTGTACGACACCTATGGATTTCCGCTGGATCTGACCTCCCTGATCGCTCGGGAGAAAGGGCTTATCGTGGATGAAAAGGGATTTCAAGAAGCCATGCGGGCACAAAAGGAACGATCGCGCGCTGCTGCCCAGCTGGAAACGGGAGACTGGGTCATTGTCTACGAAGAGGAAAGCGAAGGCTTTATTGGTTACGATAGCCTACACACGAAGGCTCGGATCCTAAAATACCGCAAAATAACGGACAAAAAGCAGGAACGTTTTCAGGTGGTATTGACGAGAACGCCCTTTTACGCCGAGAGTGGGGGGCAAGTAGGAGATACCGGCATCCTGCATACGCTCATCGAAACCTTGCATGTACTCGACACCACCAAGGAAAATGACCTGATCATCCATTGGGTAGATGCCTTACCAATGGGTACGGAAGAGGAATTTACCTGTCAGGTTGACGCCCTGAGGCGAGCGAAAATAAAAAACAACCATACGGCGACTCATTTGCTTCAGGCTGCCCTCAAGCAGGTACTGGGACCCCATGTGCAGCAAAAAGGCTCGCTGGTAAACGAACAGATGCTGCGGTTTGATTTTTCGCATTTTGCAAAAATGACACCCGAAGAACTGGAACGTACCGAAACGATCGTAAACGCCCGCATCCGCGAAAACATCGTCCTAAACGAGCAGCGGCAGGTCCCGATTGCGGAAGCCAAAGCGATGGGAGCCACGGCCCTATTTGGGGAGAAATACGGGGAGCATGTTCGGGTCATCACCTTTGATCCAACATTTTCTGTGGAATTGTGCGGTGGAACACACGTGCAGGCGACCGGAGAAATCGGTTTTTTCAAATTGGTTTCGGAAAGCTCCACCGCTGCCGGTGTTCGGCGGGTGGAAGCCGTTACGGCAGGGGAAGCAGAAGCCTACGTGAATCGGCGATTTCACGTCCTCCAGGAGGTTCAGGAGGTATTAAAAAACCCGAAGGATTTGTTGGGTGCCATCGAGTCCTTGATCGAAGAAAGAGCCAATTTGCGCAAGGAAATAGAAGGATTGCACCTAAAAGCCACCGACCAAATCAAAGAAAGTCTGAAAAATCAAGCAAAATCCTTGAACGGTTATCATTTGGTATTAGGTTTGATTAAATTGCCTAACGGAGAGGCATTGAAAAAGCTTTCCTTCGAGTTGAAAAACGAAATGGAAAACCTGGTAGCGGTTTTGGCTGCGGATATAGCTGGTAAACCCCAGGTGGCAATCGTGATTAGTGAGAACATTGTAGAAAAAAAAGGTCTACATGCCGGGAAGCTTGTAAAAGAACTTTCCAAAGAAATCAGAGGAGGAGGAGGGGGACAGCCCTTTTTTGCCACAGCAGGGGGCAAAGACTCCACAGGTTTACCCGAGGTGCTTGTCAAGGCCGAGGCCATCCTTACGCCCTCCCTGAAATAATTTTGCTAATTCCAGATTTGGTTTTGGGGGAAATCCCTGCCATTTTTGGAACGATAAATGTAATGATTTAAAGATGATCGAAGAGAAATCCGTTTCCTTAGCTGCAGCCATCCGGGAAAAGTATGAGTTGGTTATTGGTTTGGAAGTTCACGCGCAACTACTCACCAAAAGTAAGATGTATACTGCGGATGCAACCACTTTTGGAAATATGCCCAATACGAATATATCCGTCATTACCCTGGGACACCCGGGAACATTGCCAAAAGTAAATAAACGTGCGGTGGAATATGCCATGAAGATGGGCCTGGCCTGTCATTCGTCCATCACCCGAAAAAATGTATTTGCGCGCAAGAATTATTTTTATCCGGATTTGCCCAAAGGATACCAGCTGACGCAGGATAAAAACCCGATCTGCGTGGGAGGTCATGTTCCAATCGTACTTTCCAGTGGAGAGAAGAAAAACATTGCCCTCACGCGTATACACATGGAAGAAGATGCTGGCAAATCCATGCACTTGGCAGGGGAAGTAGACACACTGGTTGATTTTAACAGAGCCGGAGTCCCGCTAATCGAAATTGTGACAGAGCCGGACATGCGGTCTTCCGAAGAAGCCTATAATCTGCTCGTCGAGATAAAGAAACTTGTGAAATACCTGGAAATCTGTGATGGAAATATGGAAGAGGGTTCGCTGCGCTGCGATGCCAATGTATCCGTCCGGATTCGGGGAGAGAAAGCCCTGGGAAAAAAGGTAGAAGTAAAAAACATGAACTCGTTTCGGAATGTGGCCCGAGCAATCGAACACGAGTTTGAGAGACAGGTACAGCTCCTTGAAGAGGGGAAAGATATTGTTTCGGAGACCAGAACATTCGATGCCACGACCGGCCTTACGGGAAGTATGCGCACAAAGGAAGACCTAAACGATTACCGGTATTTTCCAGAGCCTGATCTAAGTCCTGTTGTCATTTCCGAGGAATGGCTGCAATCCGTAAAGGCTGAAATGCCGGTTTTGCCTGGGGTACTTTTTGCGAAATTTGTCGATACCTATGGCTTGCCGGAATACGATGCGGGGGTTTTGACAGACCAGAAAGATATCGCCCTCTGGTTTGAAACCCTATGCAGCCACACGGAGAACTACAAAAGCGCATCCAACTGGCTGATGGGACCTGTAAAATCCTACCTGAATGAACTGACCCTCGGAATCGATGAATTTCCCATAGGAGCGGATAAACTAGCTATGCTGATCGCCCTGATCGATGAGGGAAAAGTCAGCTATACGGTTGCTTCGCAGAAAATCTATCCGGAACTGTTGCTAAATCCGAACCGGTCCCCGCTGGAAATCGCCCAGGAGTTGAACCTGATTCAAGACAGTGACGAGGGTTCGATCAAGCCGGTAATCGAAGCGGTATTGGCCGAAAATGAAGGCAAGGTGCAGGAATACCGGTCTGGAAAAAAAGGGCTGATGGGAATGTTCATGGGGCAGGTAATGAAAAAATCAAAAGGAAAGGCAGATCCCAAAGTTGCCAGCAAAATTTTAACCGAATTATTGGAACAGTGATTATGAGAAAATTAATGCAGCAGGCGTTGGTTCTGGGTTTGACAGGTGCACTTCTTGTTTCCTGTGGGAATAAGGAAGAGGTGTTTGATGGCGCGGTATCCATCAAAGGCCAGCTAGCCAACCAACCCGAGGGGCAGGTGGTTTTGTCCCGGTATGACAACGACCGTATTCAGGCAGTAGATACCTTATCCGTTGACAATGACGGGGAGTTTTCCTACGAGCTGGAATTGGACAGCCCTAACTTTTACGAGTTGGATTTATTCGGAGAGAAAACTGTTCGCCTGGCCCTATACGAGGAGGATGTTCTGGTAAGCTATGATTTTAAGACCGATGAGCTGGATGTGTCTGGCTCTAAAGACAGTGAGCTGATGCTATCCATTGACGAACTCACGGCAGCCTATCAGGAAGCAGGGAACGAATTAAACTCCGAGTTTTACGAAGCCATGGCGGACAAGGATCAAGCTAAGATTCAGCAGATTCAGGAGCAGGCGATGGATTTGGAATTGGACCACGCCGAAAAGATAAAGGGCGTTATTGCCCAGTCAGACGGAAGCTTTGCTGCCCTTGCCGGCCTGGGGATGTTGAACCCCCGGACAGATTTTAATTACCTGGACAGTGTCATTGTGGCGCTGGGAGATCAGTATCCTGACATGAAACTTATTGCTTCCTGGAAGCAGGAGTTAGACGAATTGAGGGCGCTCTCCATCGGACAGCCAGCCCCGGAGATCTCCCTTCCGAACCCGGAAGGGGAGATGGTTAACCTATCGGATTTGCGGGGGAATTATGTGTTGGTGGATTTCTGGGCCGGCTGGTGTAAGCCCTGCCGGGATGAAAACCCCAATGTGGTACGGCTTTACAACCAATACAAGGATCGGGGGTTTGAGGTTTTTGGTGTATCGCTCGACCGCACCAGAGACATGTGGCTCAGGGCCATTGAGGAAGATGGACTGGAGTGGACGCAAGTTTCGGATTTAAAGTATTTTAATTCGGAAGCTGCGGCAACTTACCAGATAAATGCGATTCCGGCAACCTACATGATAGATCCGGAAGGTAATATTCTGGCAAAAGATTTACGTGGGAGATCCCTTGAGAGAAAGTTGCAAGAGTTATTTGATTAAACAACGATCTAACCGTTTGCATAATCTTTTTCTTACAGGGGAAAGCTAATAATACGTTAGTAGATTGCTTTTATAGCGATCAATTATGCTAGGAATGTGTATTTCAAAAAATTATTCCCTATAATTGGGTACATTTTCGTGAGAATAACTCGGTTTACCAAGCGGTCGTATCGAAAAATTCGCACTATTTAATTTGTCACCCATCGTCAAATTTATGTAATTGAAATAAAAAGTAACAAACTCGTAAACAAATTCTCCAATCACCGATGTAAAAAGCCAGCATAGCAGGTAGCACCAACAAGCATGCACTGGATTTGCATTAAAACTTAAAAACCATTCAATTCTTATGAAAAAAAGAAGTCTAAAATTTCCCTTGACACGTTCTCTGACTGTCATGCTATTCGTCCTGTTAGCCATGGGAGCCTGCAAAAGTAAAAAGGCGGTAGTCGAACCGGAGCCAGAGCCGGTGCCTGTAGAAGAACCCGCACCTGAACCAACACCCGAACCCGAGCAACCTTCTGCCGAAGAAGTAGCTGTCGGTAAGTTGGAAAATTATTTCAACGCAGTGGCCACAGCCAATAGCCTGCAGAGCGCCAATAATACGATCAGAGAAGCATTGGGCATGTTCTCCAATTCCAACACGCCGGTTTTGATCGTCATTCACGAAGAAAGTGGTGTGAAGGATTACGATGAGCCCACTACCATCGAAAGGTACCTGAACTACTTGAAAGACACCAAAAAGAATCTGAATTTTATCAGTGACATCAGAATGGATGGATCCGGAAAGGTGACCGAATTAGAACTAAGAAGAAGATAATTTTACAATAAATATAGAAAGTACGTGATTATGAAAAAATATATTCCATCCCTTTTGATCTTTTTCCTGGCGACCTCTATTTCGGTATTTGCACAGGATGAAAGCATTAGTCCGCAAAGAAAGCAAGCCATCGATTCCCTTGCTTTGGAGAAAGTTAAAGACCTGAGCAAGTACATCAGCATCATCGGAAGCAAAGAAACGCAGTTTTCAGAGGCGACCCGTGTGATGGATCGTGCGGAAGAGCTATTTGCTCCCGATGCAGAAATGGGCGTTTCCTCAATCAATACCAATGAAATTGCCTACTACAAAATCAGAAGGTATTTCGAACGCCTCATGGCCTTGAATTACGATCGCGTGAATATCAGCTGGTACGACATCCATTACATCAGTGATTTGGAAAGACAGCCGGATGGCAGGTACGTGGGGGTTATTACCATCTACCAGCGTTTTGAAGGTACTTCTCAAGAAGCTGGACTCAATTACAGGGATACCACGAAGAAAGACATTACCATTTACGTGGAGAAAAAACAAACCCAGATTTCCGGAAGGACCATTGAGTTTTGGGATGTGTTGCTGGGAGACGTGAGAGTGACGGAAACATCAGCATGAGAATAATACCCTTAATTACGTTAATTACCATATTTCTATCTATACACACCGCACCGGGGCAAACGTTTAATAGCTCCGGGCGGGTGGTAGATGACGGCAGATTTGCCGCCGCCACCAAACAGGTCAATCAATTTTTCAGAAGATTCAATGCAGAAGAAAGCAAGGAAGGGGACCAGCGATACCGTCCCGGAGATGAAAAGTACCGCAATGTCGACCTTAGAAAATCCTTTATAAATATTCTTTTTGACAACGAAACATCCGGTATCAGCAACGATCTGAAGCGGGAATTTATCAGCTTTGTCGTCTCCGATACCTACCCGCAGTACCTCAATTTCCACGGAGGAGATTGGTTTGCTGAGGTGAACACTGTTTTTACGTACAACGGGCAACGACAAGAAGTGGTACTGTTTTTGAAGTTGCAGCCACAGGGATTGGGGTACGAATGGGTCATTGAGAATGTAAACTTCGAGCCCTTCGCCGATGCGTTTGACAAACCCACAGGGGACGATAAGAAATTTCTCCATCCATTGAGCCATGAGCTAGGGTTTATGAACCTGCGAAAGGCCATCGTCGAAGACTCCAGGCCCGAATCCTACACACCGGATGGATACAAGCCGGATTTTCTAACGCTCTTTCTTTTTGAAATAAAGAGCGAACGGATGAAATTTGAGACGGTCAAAGATACCAGGTTTCATTTTTTTCAAATTGATAAATGGTATTTCGAACTCGCTCAATTCAATCGACCGGGATTCAACACCGGTTGGTTGATAGCTAATTTGATGAAATTAGAGGATGGAGATAGGGAAATTATATTGGATTATATTTATGACAGGAATTAGATCAATTAGCTCTCTCCTGCTGCTTTTTTTTTATTCTCAAGCCGCGTTTACGCAGGACTTAGGGGAATACAGTAAACAGGAAATCAAAGATTTTAGCCAGCAGGCTGAAGACCAGGTTCGGTTTTTGCAATACTTTCTCAACACGGTAGGAAGCAGCGAAACATCTGCCAGAGACAAGGACGTGATCATCCGGGAAAGCTATAAAAAGATTTTTAGAGACGAGCAGGTACAGGTAGAAGACGACCTGCTGACAGATAGAAAAGTGATCACGAATAAGAATATCGTTTCATACCTCAAAGACATTGAGTTTTTTTTTAAGGATGCGGCATTTGAGTTCAAAGTAAAAGAAATCACCCCCAAACTGAATGATCAGGAGGAATTGTTTTTCGAAATATCCCTTGATCGGACGCTGACCGCACTGGGCCTGAATGACGAAGCAATCGAAAATACCCAGGCACGCTACATTGAAATCAACCTTGACAGGGATTCGAATGAGCTGAAAATTGCCAGCATGTATACCACCAAGCTTTCCCGGGACGAGGAATTGCTCGAGTGGTGGAGCACCCTTTCGCTGGAATGGGAAACCCTGCTACGGGAAAAATTTGGGGTTCAGGGTGATTCGGTCACAATCGACGAACTCTACAAGATTTCCGCTTTGGATACCCTGGACCTTTCCGGTAACAGGCTCTTGGTGGACCTTTCCCCGATACAGGTATTTCGGGACCTGAAATACGTAGATATCAGCCATACCCGCATTGAAGAGTTGGCCCCGATCAGTAACGTTACGTTTCTTTCTTATCTGAATATCGCGCATACGCCAACCGCTGATATTCAATTTATCAAGTATTCCGATAAATTGACCCATCTGGATATTTCAGGGACAGCGGTTAACAACATTGAAGAATTGAGTAGTCTGAAAAACCTTCAGGTATTCAATGCAGCTCAGGCGCCCTTATCCGGGTTTAGCGTCTTGGAGAATTTTACAGATTTGCGGCACCTAAATCTGGAGGAAAGTGGATTTAACAACATCGAAAATATCCAATCGCTGGTACGCCTGAAGACCTTGAACTTAAAAGGAAATTACCTGATTAATTTCGGGTTTTTATCCGAGTTAAAGGCTCTGGAAGAAATCAATCTGGAGGAGACAAACATATTGGATCTGTCCCCGCTATCCACACTACCGGAACTTTGGAGAGTGAATATCAATGGTACCGAAGTGAGCCAGCTGACTCCCTTGCATGCGTCCAGGTCTGTAAAGCGAATTTATGCGGATCGTACCAGCATTTCAGAAAGTGCAGCCGAGGAGTTTAGTCGGGCCAATCGAGGTATCTTGTTGATTCATAATGTGGAGAACCTCCAAACCTGGTGGGAAACACTTCCAAACGGTTGGAATCAAGTGTTTATCCAAAAGTTTCCCAATTTGGGAAGGGGTAAGCCCAGTATAGAGGAACTGACCGGATTGGTGAATATCGATTCGCTAGTTCTGGACGATAGCAATATTGTCAATTTACGACCGGCCCTGAAGTTTAAAAATGCTGTTTTCATTTCCTTCAAAAATACCCAGGTGGAAGACTTGTCGCCACTAGCGGAAATGAAAAGCCTTCTGCATATTCAAGGAAGTTACAGCGACGTAAAAAATCTACGGGCGCTGCAGGAATTGCGTGGGCTTCGGAAAATTTCTTTTGAGTCCACACAGGTTGGTTCCATTGAGCCCCTTAAGCCGTTGCAATCATTGGAATTCATTAATCTGGACCATACCGAAGTGGCCGATTGGGAAATTCAGGAACTGGCCAGGTTGCTACCGGAGGCGACCATCGTATTCCGGACCGAGGCCTTAAATCGTTGGTGGGAGGGGCTCGATGAGGAATGGAGGGAACTACTCACCGCTCATTTTGAACTTACGGCAGACCCGCCTACGAATGAATTGCACCACATGACCGCTGCAGCTGCTTTTTCCATAGAAGATGTAGCTATTTCTCATCTGGAGCCGTTGCTTGTATTTTTTAACCTGAAAAAACTTCGGGTAAAAGGCGTTCCTTTACAGGATCCGTCGGCAATCTCCCGGCTGGAGCTTCTGGAGCAGTTGGAGTTAGTGGAGACGCCTTTTCGCGACCTATCCATTTTGGCACCGCTCAGCTACCTGGAGGAATTGGACCTGTCCAATACCGCCGTGGAAGACTTGCAGCCACTTTCCGATTTGGGCAGACTCAAGCGGCTCAACTTATCTGGGACCAATATTCGAAATCTGAAAGGCTTGGAGATGCTCTACGACTTGCGTTTCCTGGACATAGCGAGTACCGGCGTACGAAGTCTAAACCCTATCAGCCATATGATCAACCTCGAAAGGCTGGTTTGCTATAATACCCGAATAAGTAGCAGAAATATCGAAAAGATTCAGGAAGAACTTCCCAATTGTGAAGTGAGGTATTACTAATCCCGCATTGGTTTGCGAATTTGCGTCGCGTAGGCATGCTCAATTTAGAGGAGGTGCCAATGTGTCAGGTTTACTTGTCGGATGATACGCATTCGGAGAGTTTCTGCTGCCAGAAAATTGCCGCTAGGCGCTACTATGGTTCGTGTAGCTACTCCGGAGATCAATGGAAAGGGCGCAGTAGCCACTACTTCCGGGTTACTATCGGTATCTTTCCTGCCGAATGAACCCTTACCTTCTCATTCTTCGAAGAGAGAAAAAAAGAGGCTGTCCGAAAAGTCGGGCAGCCTCTAATTTAGTTGTTTTTTTTCTCCAAAAATGGTATTTTGGAGTTGTACAAAAAAGCAACTATGGCCAAG
>NZ_WIOK01000058.1 GCF_009467825.1 Cyclobacterium xiamenense
CATCAACCTCATCTTTCAATAATTTAATAGTGTACCTCTTCATAGTTTCTTTTAAAGGTACAAAATTAATACGTCATATCATAATTAACTTAACACTAGCTTTCTCCGGTACCCCGTGCTATACCGGATACCTCCTCAAATATTTATAATTCGGAAGAGGATTTGATTGAATTGTATTGATTTGTAAACCAATTGCATGTGCCCGTGAATACCTTTATTCAATTCTCGACTTTCGTGTTTTTTTACTGGAAATATTTTTTACCTTTCTAGCTCAACCAAGCAAAAATAACGCATGAAGGTATTAGTCGTAGAGGATGACCTGGTGTTACGAGCCGTTTTGAAACAGTTTTTCACACTGAAGGGCCACGAGGTTTATGAAGCAGCGGATGGAAGACAGGGGTATCAACTACTGGTTCGGGAAAGTCAGCTGGACCTGATCATCACCGATATCATGATGCCTCGTATGAATGGGTACGAAATGATCGAAGCAATCAAAGCAAATCCGGATTTACGCGGCATCCCGGTGATCGTCATCACAGCCGGCAAAATCGATTCCGAAAAATTCAACTCTTCCGGAGCAAACGAAATCTACCAAAAGCCGCTAGCCCTCGACCAACTGCTTAAAAAAGCGGAGACACTGATTCAACTAGCTAATCCGGAATCGAATACGTGATCGTCACGACAAAATCCAACTGGGAATCCACCTGCGCTTGTAGCGTATATCCGTTTTGGATACAATAACGCTGCGATAGGTAAAGGCCCAAGCCCAGGCCTTGTTGCTCCAAATAGGCCCGGTTCAGTTGAAAAAACGGGCGAACCAAAAAAAGTTGTGGCCGGTCAAATTGCCCTTGCTTGTTTCGAATCTCTACTGCGTTCTCCCCACTGTTAATAACCATTGGTTTCTCTGAATCACCGAATTTAGACCCGTTTTCCAATAACTCCCGTATCACAAATTCCCATTGGGTGGGTTCAAAATCGAGAATTCGGTCACTCCCATGAACGCTAAAATCAGGTATATCCTCACCGGATTTCCGCAACGCCTTTAACGAGTCAAACAACGACAGCTCCTGTTTCTGTGGTTGGCCAAGATTGCCGAGTTCCTGAAATAAGATCAGCTTTTGCAAGCTATTGTTAAGCCGTTTTGCAGACGAAAAGGCCTTTTCAATCCAGTCCGCCTGTAATTCGCGAGCCATGGGTTCGTCAGAGAGGAAATTCTCATGCAGCAACTCCAGGATGCTCAATACCCCAAAAAGCGGAGTGCGCAGCTCGTGGAACCGAACATTCCGTTCTTCGTTTAGAACCGTCTCCAGGTGGTGGTTGGCCCAGGCTTCCCGCTTTTCCTTTTTATTCAAACTGATTTCCACCGCTTTGAATAATTCTACTGCCTTAATGGGTTTGGTCAGGTAATCTTCGGCGCCACCTTCCATCCCTTCCCGAATCTCTTCCTTGCTCACCTTCGCAGACAGAAAAATAAAGGGGAGGTTGGCATAACTAACATTCGCCCTAACTTTTTGAAGCAATTCGTATCCGTCCATGCCAGGCATCAATATATCCGAAACGATGAGATCGATCGGGTACTTTTCCAGCAGTTTCAGGGCCTCCTGCCCGTTCGCTGCTGCAATAACTGCGTACTTTTTAATTTCCAGCAGCTCCACCAGGTTGGTTCGCAGGTCTGCTTCGTCTTCTACGAGTAAAATCTGCTTAGCGGATGACATAGGGCAAGGTTACGTTAAACGTGGATCCTTTTCCTTCCTCGCTGGTAAATCGGACGGTCCCATTCAATTTGTGCACCATCTCCCGGACAATGTTGAGACCAAGCCCGGTCCCTTGAATCGTGGACACATTTTTGGAGCGAAAAAAAGAATCAAAGATGTACTGCTGATCGCTTTTGGGAATTCCGATTCCATAGTCTTTCACACAAAAACAATAGTCTTCTTCCCCGAAAGTTACTTCAATCTCCGGTCCTTTTTCGGCGTTTTGGGAATATTTGTAGGCATTGTCTACCAAATTGGATACAATATGGTAGAGTAGCCGATCATCCGTTTTTACCGTCTTTTCACGATCTGGAAGTAGCAGCTTAATGGGCCTCTCCGGAAATTGTTCGTACGAAAAATTTTGAACAAAATCCTCAAAAAACATTCCTAAATCCACTTCTTTTAGTACCACTTTGATCTTTCCCTCCGCATTTTTTTCGAGGAGCAAGACATCGTCGATCACTCCCGAAAGCCGGGACACCTGCGCTCCAATGCGTGTCACGTGCTGTAAACCTTTCTTTCGAACCACCGGATCGGGAATTTCATTCAAGTAAAACGCTAGCAACTCGTTACTACTGGAAATCGTGGACATGGGTGTGCGCAATTCGTGGGAAGTCATGGAGATAAACCTGGATTTCAGCGTATTGAGTTCCTTTTCCTTTTCATAAGACACGATAAGCTGCTCTAACATCAACTCGCGTTCGGTCACATCCCGGGAAGTAGCCAACATCGCGTACATTTCCCCATTCTCATTCCAAAGTGGCTTGCGATAGGTTTCCAGGTACACCGGCTTTCCGGTATACTTATGTAGGTGAACGACGATCAGTTTGATTTCTTTTTCCAAATCGTGTACATCACCACTGGAACTTTTAATTTCAGCAAAAGCAAGGGGATTTTCTCCAATCACCTCTTCCGGGCGATACCCAAGTAGCTTATAAATCGACGGCGAAATATAACTGATAGTCATATCCAACTCGTGTACCGCGATGATGTCATTTGAATTCGCCGAGATCAATTGGTACAATTTATTTGCTTCCTCCCTTTCCTGCTCCGCTTTTTCTTTTTCCCTGTTAATCCGAATGGTCTTAATCAGATTGGCATAGCTGGAAATTAAGGGTTGCAGGAGTACGATATCGTTCGAAGAATAATCCGTGGGCTTGTTGGCAAAGCCCATCAAGCCCACGAGTTGCTTGTCTTTGTAAACCGGGATGCCAAGGTACCGTTTTAATGGCGGATGCCCCCTTGGAATTCCCCCACTGCGGGGGTCGTTGGCCGCATCGTTGGCAATAACCGTGTTCCCTGTTTTGAGCGAGTAGCCAAATAGCGTATCCAGGTTGCGAAACTCAATCCCCGTTTGAAAATTTTGCTGATAAAAGGCCTCTGTTTCATCCGACCAGGCAATATTTGTAATGGTGTGGGACTTGAGATAGGGAGCACCCTGTTCGTCGTACAATACCTCTGCCATAAACCCAAACTGACTATCTATCAAGGTCAGGATTTTTTCAAACAGTTCGTGTAACGGTTTTCGGAAATCATCCTGCTGGTAAAAATTCAACTGGGTATCGTTTACCGCTTCCAGCAATTGGTTGTACTGATTAATCTTTTTCTCGCTTTCCAGAAGCCGGAGTTCCTTGGTTTTCAAGTCCGTGATATCGGAAAACTTACCGCTGATAGTAATTACGCGGCCGTCCGCATCTTTTTTGCTAACCCAGGCTCGGTTGCGTAGCCAGAGTTGCTTTCCCCGATCGTTGACGATACGGTAGGTAAGATCCATGGGCTCCCCCTTAAACAAAACCTGACTGGCCTCGTATACCCCTTGCCGGTCTTCCGGATGAACGATTTTCAACCAGTACCGATCGTCGGATAGAAAGGAACTATGCTTCAAGCCCAGATTTTTTACATTTTCCGTAATAAATACCGGCTCCGTGACGCTATCGGGGGTCCAAGAATACATCACGTCCGTGACATTGTCCAGAATGGATTTGATGCGTCGATCGGAGACAGTCAGGGCATCCAACATCTCTTTTTCATTGGTAATGTCTACCAGAGAGCCGGACACACCCGAAAATGTCCCTTTTTTGGAGAAGTTGGATAGCATGGATAATTTGCCCCAAAAAGAACCATCCCCCCTAATCCTAAACTTTAAATCCAACTCTACCGAATCAGGCTTTTTCATTAATTTCTTCCAGGAACGCTGGAATATCGCTTTGAATTCATCATCAAGAAAGTCGCTGAATGCCCGATTGGCCGAAGCCGCTCTCTCGTGCCCGCTGATTTTCGTCCAGGGCTCGTTGATATAGGCAATGCTCTGATTTGCATCCAGCCGAAAAATAACATCGTTGATGCTGTTGATCAACTTTACGTATTTTCTGTGACTCTGAACCAAACGCTTTTTCTGTTTCCGGTTCAGAACCAGGGCCCCCAGGGTGGCGGCAAGGGCATGCAGCGCGGCCACCTGCTCTCTTGAAAATAAATCTTCCGTGCTGCAGTTGTCAAAACCGATGTATCCCCAAAACTTGGCGTCTGAAAAAATCGGCACAAATAGATAAGCAATGATGTTCTGCTCCTGCATAGCCTCGTAGAACACCTTGTTTTTCGAGTTTTTCACCAGATCGTAAATCACCTGGTTTTTCTGCAGTTTGGATTCCAGTTCCGGAAAAATCGAATAGGGAAGCGCTTGAAGTAAGGTGAAATCCATCTGTGCGTCGATCTCCTTGGCCACCCATTCGAATGCGTAGGACATGCAAAATTCCCCCGACTCGTTAAAATGGTTTTTGAAAATATAAATACGGTCCACGCCGGTGGCCTCTCCAAGCACCGCTAAGGTTTTCTGTATGCCTTCACTCAAACTAGCCGATTGCTGCAGAAGTACGTGAGATTTTCCAATCGCTTCCAAAATCCTCCCGTTATCTATCATCTGCGCTTTCTTCCTAAAGACCATTGATTCCTATACGCCATAGTGTAGGTTTCAATGTAAACATTTTTTTCTAGTAAAAAAATTCCCTGTTCAAATTCATTTTGATGCCCGCGTGAATTGAGGTTGCGCCAGGGGGAATTCCAATTCAAAGGAAGTTCCCTTCCCTTCTTTCGAGCGAAAGGAGATTTTCCCTCCCAACCGCTCCACAAAATCCCCGACGATCAGTAGGCCCATTCCGGTACCGGCAAAGGCCTTCGCATTGGACGCCCGATAGGGAATGCGGAATAGCTCTTTTTGTTCCATTTCCGGTATCCCCACGCCATAATCGCGCACAATTAGGGTGAAAGATCCGTCCTGGATGTGAAGCGCTAGCTCTGGATCCTGCCTACCCGGAGAGTACTTAAACGCGTTACTCAAAAGGTTTCTTAAAATATGCTCTAGCAGCAGCTTATCGAGGGTGACTTCACGGTCCTCATCTGGCAACGAAAGAGCCAGGTTTCGGTTTTTCATCGCAGGCAGTTCAAGACCTCGCACGAGATCACGGATGAATGCTCCAAGAAAAAATGCCTCTCTGGAATTCGCAGGACCATTCTTGTGAACATTGCTTAGGAGCACCAGTTCTTCCAAAAATGCATTCATGATCCCCAAGTGCTTACCAATTTTCCGGAAGTGCTCGCTAAAATACGGTACCTCACCTTTTTCCCGCTCGTAACGGTCTGCGTAATGATTCAGTATTTCCAATGAGCTGAAAATTGTCGCCAGAGGTGCCTTAAACTCGTGTACGGCGTAATTGATAAAATTTGTTTTGATGGCATTTTCCCGCTTCTGCAATTGCAGCGCCGTTTTCAATTTCTCTTCTTTTTGCTTAAACTCGCTGATATGCTGTACCTGGCCACGAAAAACACAGCCCTTTTCGTCCCACTGGGCCTCACCGCAGAAACGGAGCCAATACATTCCAAATTGTATGTTTACAGATGTTTCCCAGGCTACCGGAAGTCCCTCATCGGAAGCGTACCCCTTGGATTTCCTTTTCTTCACGAAGGCACGCTGCATCTCCTTTCCCAGCGTTCGCCGAATTGCATCGCGTTCCTCCTTTTCGGGGGATACGCCCAATAGAGCGTCCCAATCCAACGGACTTTCCAGTCTCCAAAAAAAACCATCTTGCCGAAACTCTACCGGTAAAACAACGACCAAACAGGTTTCATCCGGGGGGCGCTTTGACACCTTGGGTAAAATCATACAGCAATACTATCAATTAATTTTAGATCAAGCGACAACGAATAAAATTAAAGATACTCGTAATTTCTACGCGTTTTCGCCGCTTGTATATTTTGCTAATGAAATGCATCCCTGTATTAACAAACGGAGCCTTGAGCGGCTACCGAGTTCCTCCCTGCCTGATTCCCTTTTTTTAAGCAGGATCCCACCGGTGTATTGCTTGGGAATAAGGAAAGTCAATGCATGGTCTTGATGCTTACCATGCAAGATCGCCTCGCATAGGCTCCTCGGGTAAATTTTCCTTTTTTGGAACCAAATTTGTGGTACTTTTGTCTAATTCATTCAAATGGGGCTGACCGGTTTTGACAGTAGGTGTAAGGACTGGGCTCGCATGCAGGCTGGAGTATGTACGGCCTTGAACGATTCATACGAACCATACTTGGCGAATCTAATTACGCCATGGCTGCCTAATCTTACCCTTCGGGGAATAGATACTGCTTAAAGGGTTGAGCTTCGATAGATGCTCCCCGGCCACATCCCACTACCCGTTGCACTGTCCGGGTAGAGTTGGGGTGTCGACTTGACGGTGCTGCTCCCTGTGAGGCTACTAAGCAGGGCTAAGACAAGTGGCTAAGCCGGAAGTAGGTGTGTCACCCAGCAGCTTTCGGCCGACAATCCAATCGGTGACTAAGCATGTAGACGGTACGGTGTTTCCCTATCTGGACGCGGGTTCGACTCCCGCCAGCTCCACACCTTCTAAACCCTAACCAACTTTAAATGGGTGGTTGGGGTTTTTTGTTTTTAATGAGGTATTAATTGGGGTGTTGATTTTAGCTTTTTAGAGGACAGAACAAACCGTACCGGCGGGTTTTCGCTACGCTATTTTGGATCGAAGGCTGGGCCTTGAACTGGGAGCTACCCTTTGGGACAAATATTTTTCCCCGGTCTCCGGAAGACAAAATGGGCATGCTTTTCTGGAGAAGGCACCGCTGCGTGCGAATCAAAAGTCAGGATGAACCCTTCAACGGCCACTGGCCCTGCTAGACTTTCTGCAATTTGCTGAGGTCTATCCGTACGGCGTAGCTGTTTTGATTTTTGCTAGAAATCACGGCAGTGCCCCAAATATCCCTTACCCATTTAGGTCGACATGGGCCTATTGTTTTGTTCGTACGTGTAGATTCAAATTTTAGTGATGTTGACAAAAAGCCTTTCTACCACGCTCGATTTATTTCTGGTTATTCTTATTTTCGTATCATCAATCATTTCGATCATTCCCCCATCTGCCCGGAGTATCCTTTTGATACACAATGGATTGATTAAGTGTGAGTGATGAATTCGTAGAAAGCCGTTTAAACAAAGGGCTTTTTCCAAATCTTTTAAATTTTTTGAAACGAGGTAGGGCTGCCTGCCTCTGAGTACGTATATATAGCTGTAATTCCGATCGGCTTCACACCGGATTATTTGGCCAATTTCAATGATTTCATAGCCTTCAATGGTCGGTATCGCCAAGTGATCGCACACTTTTTGGTTTTGCACTAAAACTTGTTTGGGAAATTCGCTACAAGCAGGACTGACCACTGTTGATTTCCTCCGCTTCCAATTTTCAATACACCGATGAAGCTCACCCACAATCAGTGGTTTTTGGATGCATTCGATGCCATGTTGACGAACGGACGCAGCATCAAAATCCATGCTTGCTGTCAAAAACACAATATCAAAAACAAGCCGGGAACTGACTTTCTTCTTCTCCCTGATAAGTTCCATTCCAATCAACGGAAACATCTCCACATCAAGAAAAAGTAAATCAAAATCGTCCATCCCTGCTTCCCAATCAACCAAAAAGCTATTGGCCTCCGGGTAACCCTTTACAAGCCGCGCACCTTTTACTTCATTTTCAATGCTATGCCGTAAGGCATCAATTTCCTTAGCTACACCAACTATACGAACCGTATTCTTCATAGTATCCACATAGGTGATTAATTCGTTTTTATAAATTTAATAAAAATAATATTTTACACAAATTCATTTTTAAAATACTTTATACCTTTTTTACGCGAAAAAACTACCAATTAAATATATTCTTTAAATAATATATTTTTATAATTAAAATAAACTTTTTTTATAAATAAGTCATCAATAGGTCAATGTTTGATCGTTGTTGAATTCGCGACTTGTGACAGACTTGAAGCCGATCATTTCGATCAGTGAAACCTAGTTGGATGCTATTTGCAAGGCACCAAACAGAACCTTTGCCATTCAATGGAGTCCGATGCAAACCAAGGGGCATTGCCGAAGTATCGTGTACTACCTGGACTAGACGTAGATTCACCGCAACCTATCCCTACTGCACCAGGCATTTTACATACATTCGTGATCTTAAAACACCTTTGCTTGCCTTTCCAAAATTTTTGTTTCCACATAAAGATATTTTACATACATTTTTTTACTGATTACATCATTTGTACACCCAAAGCTGCGATTGGGATAGGTTACTGGCAGGCAGGTACATTCTCCGTTCATTTCTCCGAGAATTAAACGTACATTCAACCTGCTCCAACCTATTTGATTGGCAATTTCCGTCGAATGGCCGGGAGTTAGCTTGACGCAATGCCATAGCCCGTTGGCCTGCCATGCCAGGGAACAGCTATATGCTGTATTCATTCTTTTAATTCCTATTCTTTGTTAAACCCAAATCCATTTATTCCATGAGAAACGCAACAAAAGGCCTGGTAAAAACCGGGTGCAGTCTACTAATCCTTCTGGCGTTTGCTGCCTGTCAGGATTTGACAGAAAATCAGCAAGAAGCCGTTACGCTTACCCAAAATACTGCAGACGATTTGTCGACCAATGAGTTTGAGGGCGATCTACCTACTTCTTTGGTCCCACTAAAGGATTATTCGAAGAAGTATTCGGAACAGCTAAGACTTAGTACCGCTTCCACCGAATCGAGTTTGGAGTCTCCGATCGAAGCAACACTGATGCCGGAGGAAAGCCATACCCAAACCCTGACCGGTAAAATCAACGGTGCCCCCTCCACCGGAGATGTGATGTTTATGTTGGATGTATCGGGTAGCATGGGGCGCGTTCTCAATACGGCGAAAGCCAATTCCATCAATATCATGAATGCCGTCAGAGGCTTAATACCCGATACAAATTTTGGTGCAATTTCACAGGTGGACTACAGCGGCCCCTTTGCTGGCTGTGGTTACAGTTCTACCTATGGAGCTAGTACTGATTTCCCCTACCAACTGAACGCCAACTTAAGTTCCGACCTGTCAAGTACTGCTACGGGCATAAATTCCATGGTATTAGGAAACGGAATGGATATTGCTGAAAGCTATACGAGAGCCCTTTGGGAATTGTACAATGACGAATCCATCAACTGGAGACCGGGCTCGAAAAAGATCGCCATTTATTGGCTGGATGCGATCCCCCATGATTGTAATGTCTATGGACTTGTTGGATTGAATGGGATATCCAGAGGCCCAGACCCGGGGAGGGATAACACAGCGGGTACAGCAGACGACCTGGAATTCGTTAAAACCATCAACGAATTAAAAGACAACGGGTATACCCTGATCACGTTATTTTCAGGCCCTACCTCAGGTGATGCATTCAATCTATGGCGAACTGCTTCACAGATTACAGGCGGGGATGCGTTTCCTTTTGATTCTTCCAGCCCGGATGTCGCAGAATTTATTGCCAACATTATCGCTGAAAACCTCAATAAAATTGACAACTTAAGTATTGAAACCTGCGATCCGGTCTATGCTCCCTGGCTCACGGCCGTTTCTCCCGGCTCCCATACAGGTATCGTTCTGGATGAGCCTGTTGAAAGACTATTTGATGTCACGGTTACCGTTCCGGAAGGTACCGCCCCTGGAGTGTATACGTTTGATCTTTGTCTGGTAGGCGACGGCGCGACCTATGGAACGACTTCGGTTACAATCACCGTTCCGGAACCAGTAGTACCCGTTGCTTTTGACGTGCATCCTGGTAGCTGTCCAAATCCCATTCAATTGCGAAGAAACGGTGTAATACCTACCGCAATCCTGGGAACAGCAGACTTTGACGTTAACGAAATTGACTTGTCTACCCTAACAATGGAAGGTGTTTCACCAGTACGGCATGCCTACAGCGATGTCGCAACTCCCTACCTTCCCCTCGCAGATAAGCCACTTGATTCTGGGGCATGCAATGAGCTCGGGAGCGATGGATTTATGGATCTGACACTTAAATTTGATGCGCAGGAAATCATTCAAACGCTGGGTGACGTTTCCAGAGACGACCTGATAAAAGTCAAGGTAATGGGTAAGCTTTTGGATGGAACTGATTTTGAGGGAGAAGACATCATTATCATCCGCTAACATATTCTGAACGATTGTGAAAAAAAGTTAATCAGGCGAACTACGGGCGAAAGCCTGAACACATCAAATCAGCCTGGATTCCCCCCATGCAATGAAAGCAACGGTTGACGAAACAATTCCGTCATCCGTTGCTTTTTTTTTTGGCATCCTGCCGCTCGCAAAAATGAATCATGTAAAAGCCCGAAGGTAAAAGGGTTACATCAACTCCGGCAATGTTCCGCCCGATCCATCACCTGAATTACCCATTTTGCCAGTCCGTGGCAAGGGTTCACGGAAATACCTGGCAGTACGGCAATCACAGCACCGATTGACGGTCCCACTACCTTATGGTGCACGTCAACGAAAACATACCGGCACTCCTCTGCCTGTTTCATTCCTACCATTCGGATCCTTTTCAGCTTGGTGTCCACGACCAACCAAATTAAGCCGCACAGAACCGGTTCAACCAATGCCTTTTCCGAAACAGTCCCGGGAACAAATGCCGATCATCAAGCAGGAATGTTTTTACGCTTTTTTGGCCACGTTTGCGCCACATGGTAAGGGGCAAGTTAAGAACCCAAAATTGGCAAACGCCAAGAACCGATCTAACAAATTCTTAACTAAAAAAAAACCACCCGAAGTGCTAGATAAGATCCTTAAAAATACCTACTTTTCGTTACTGTATTTCTAAACTTAAACGGAAAAAGGCACCGGTAAAAACGGGTGGAAAAATACCGACACGCTCCTTACGCTAACTCCCAAAAAACAAATCGGTTACCAACACGACTCCCATGAAAGCCTCCATTCGCCAACACCTGTCTGAACCCGATCAACTCGAATTCCTTTACCGCTCGGACAAGGCTGCTTTCCGAAAGGCATTTCTGGACCTGTACCCGGAACTGCGTGCATCCCCAATGGCTGCTTTCTGGTGGGAGCGACTCACCTACGAACCGGAAGGCCTCCACTGGGGCAAACAAAAGGAATGGGGCATCGTCCTGGGCCTGGCCGTACTTGCCGGTATCGCCGCCAAACTACCCCTCATCCTGGGCATCAACGAGGAGTTTTTCTACCCCCGAAACCTAGGCTTTATCCTCTTTGGCTCCCTATCTGCCTTTTTTTGCTGGAAAAACCAACTGGAAACGCGACAGGTACTCCTGATCGCCGCCGCAGGCTTGTCCGGCCTACTGTACCTCAACCTACTTCCTGCCAATCCCAAAAGTGATACCCTAATCCTCGCCTGCCTGCACCTGCTCTTTGTGCTTTGGTGGCTGTTTGGTTTTTCCCATGCGGGGGGAGGACAGCAACGCGAAAAAAGATGGATCGCCTTCCTCAAATTCAACGGCGATATGCTGGTCATGGGCGTCCCGCTGGCCATGGCTGGTGGCCTGCTAAGCGGCCTTACCATTGGGCTCTTTTCCCTGATTGGCCTACCCATCGAAGCCTTTTATACGGAATACATCCTGGTGTTTGGCTTGGCGGCCCTGCCCCTGGTCAGCGCCTACCTGATCCAGACCAACCCAAAAGTGGTGGGTAAAATCTCGCAGGTGGTTGCCTCCCTGTTCAGTCCGCTTGTGCTGCTGATGGTGACTAGTTACCTGGGGGCTATTCTCTATTCGGGCAAAAATCCCTACACAGACCGGGAGTTTCTATTGCTCTTCAATGGCTTATTGGTAGGGGTGCTCGCCCTGGTTTTCTTTTCCATCGCCGGCCTTTCCTACCAGCGAAAAAATCGCTGGGAGATTGGGGTATTGACCCTACTTTCCCTGCTGAGTATACTGGTCAATGCAGTCGCGCTGTCAGCTATCGCCTTTCGTTTGGCCGAATGGGGTGTCACCCCTAACCGCATGGCCGTGCTGGGAGGGAATGCCTTGATTCTGCTACACCTGTTATGGGTAAGCAAGAAGTTGATCGGTGTGCTTCGGGGCAAAGAAGATTTGGAGGCCGTACGAAAAACGATGCAGTCCTACCTGCCCGTTTACCTGGTCTGGGCCATTCTGGTCAGCCTGCTCTTTCCGACCCTTTTTGGATTCGCCTAGACCCGCTATTCGGCCGCGAATACGCCCCCGCATGCCCCCCGACAAAAACACCCCTTGCTGCTGCGTTCCTTTTTATTCTGCTAAAAAAACACGAAAAAAAACGGATACGATGGTATTTTTTTGTACCTTCACCGGATTACCTTTTTTCCGTATTCCCAAAACCTGCCCAAGAAAACCGTCGGCTTTGTGAAACGGATGTACCCGGCCCGCTAGTTTCCCCGGTATCTCCCATAAAAACCAAAGGAGCGGTATAAACTTTTCCAGCACAGGCATGTTTAATCCGCACGCCCCGTGTGCTTTTCAATAGTTAATGATACAATACCATGATTCCACTGATTAAAACAAGCGATGCAGACGCCATCTTTTCTACCATTAACGAACTGACTCCCGAGGAGAAAACCAAAGAAGTACGGCAATTGGTAAGTGAAATTCAGCATGCGAAAAAAGTGACGGATGCCAGCATGCCGCGCAAAGTCATCCAACTGAACAGCTACTTTGAGGCCAAATTTGAGAAAAACGAGCAGCTCATCGCCATGACACTGGTATTGCCCAAAGCAGCTGACCTGGAGGCCAATAGACTGTCCCTGTTTTCTCCGCTCGGCGTTGCCCTGATCGGATACAAAGAAGGAGATCGGGTGGAATGGCCCCTGCCAGTAGGCCATAGCCGTCAAGCTAAGCACTTAATCTGTTGATTTAAAGACATTTTGTCTTTCTTTTTCTCAAGTTTGAGGATTTTGGATGCTATTTCTGTAAGA